>CALODL010000008.1:0-97338 GCA_942492115.1 uncultured Planctomycetota bacterium | reverse complement strand
CGACAAGGTGTACCGCAGTTGGAAGACGGTGCTGAGTCCGCAATCGAACGCTGTCATCATCTACATGATGGATGTCTCGGGCTCGATGGGTGACGAACAGAAGGAGCTGGTCCGGCTCGAGGCATTCTGGATCGATGCGTGGTTGCGGCGCAACTACGATGGTATCGAAAGCCGCTATATCGTACACGATGTTCGGGCCGCCGAGGTCGATCGAGAGACGTTCTATCATCTTCGTGAGGATGGTGGCACTCGAATCAGTAGTGCCTTCAAGTGCGCCCGCGACTTGATCCTCAACAACTACAATTCCGAAGACTGGAATATCTATTTATTCCACTTTTCGGATGGCGACAATAGTAGTGAATCAGACAGCCGCGAATGCTGTGCAATGCTTCGCGATGTGCTGCTCAAGTCGGTAAATTTCTTCGGATACTGCCAGGTCGCCAGCGCATACGGCAGCGGCAACTTTATCAACGTTCTGCACGAACATCTCAATGGCGAGCCGAACATGCTGACGAGTCGCGTCAACAACAAAGACGATATCTACGACAGCATCAAGACTTTTTTCTCTCCGGGAATGTAGGAGCCCTGCGGCCATGACCCTTGCCAATCGTGTGCACATACTCCCCCGGGAGATCGCCGAACAGGCAGAGATCATCGCCGAGTATGCCCGCCGTGAGGGGCTCGATTTCTTCGAGACCATATTCGAGCATGTCGACTACGATCAGATCACGCAGATTGCAGCCTACGGTGGTTTTCCGCAGCGTTATCCGCACTGGCGCTTCGGTATGGATTACGAGAAACTGCGCAAGCAGCAGGTCTATGGACTGAGCAAGATCTATGAAATGGTCATTAATAACGACCCGTGCTATGCCTACTTGCTGTCCGAGAACACCATGACCGACCACAAGCTGGTCATCGCTCATGTCTACGGTCATTGCGATTTCTTCAAGAACAACACGTGGTTCTCCAAAACGAATCGCAAGATGATGGACGACATGGCCAATCACGCCACGCGGGTTCGGCGCTACATCGAGCGGCACGGCTATGAAGCCGTCGAACGCTTCATCGACACATGCCTGAGCATCGAAGATCTCATCGATCCGCACTCCGTTTTCATGCGCCGCGAACCAGACCAACGCAAGTCCCCCAGCGCCCCCGAAGTTGATACGGAGCTACGGTTCAAGGCCAAGGCCTACATGGAACCCTTCATAAACCCGCGTCAGCGATCGGTCGAAGCGACGGCTGAGCAACGGGCCGAAGCATCTGGCCATGACGTCATACCCAGACGCCCACATCGGGACGTGCTCGGATTCTTGATGATGAACGCCCCGCTTGCTGATTGGCAGATCGACATTCTGTCGATCATTCGCGAAGAAGCGTATTACTTTGCTCCGCAGGGCCAAACCAAAATCATGAACGAGGGATGGGCGAGTTACTGGCATTCGACGCTCATGACCCGCTATATCCTCGGTGACGACGAAGTCGTCACCTACTGCGACCACCACTCGGGCACGGTGGCCACACAACCCGGACGCCTCAATCCCTACAAGGTCGGACTCGAGTTGTTGCGCGATATCGAGCATCGCTGGAACACCGGGCGCTACGGATCCGATTACGAAAACTGCAATGATATGGAGGCGCTACGCAACTGGGGACGTGACGGCAAATCGTACGAGCGAACGGTAGGCCTGGATTCTCCAGGCCGTGAGAAAATCTACGAAGTCCGCAAAGTCCACAACGACGTCACCTTCATCGACGAGTTTCTCACGCCCGAGTTCGTCGATCGTCACAAGATGTATCACTACCGCCAGGACCCGACCACGGGCCGAATGGTCGTTGTCAGTCGTGATTTCAATCGCATCAAACAGCAGATGCTGTACATGTTGACGAACCATTGCCGTCCGTACATCTACGTGTGCGACGGCAACTACGGGAACCGCGGCGAACTGTACCTGGCCCATAGACACAACGGCCTCGACCTCGAAATCAAGTATGTCACCGAAACGCTGCGCAGCATGCACAAACTGTGGACCCGCCCCGTCCACCTCCTCGCACAGATAGACGACGATCCCATCCTGTTCAGTTTCGACGGAGACCAGTCACACCAGCAGCGTGTGACTGACAAGGATCTTCCGGAACCTGCACACAGAATCTGAGCGCGGACTCAACTTCGTTACGGACTCAACTTCGGGGAACGGCCGCCGCCCTTGTTCGTTGTATTTATTGTGGTTGCCCTTCAGGGTCAATTGCTCCACCTGCTGCGGCAACCGGGTGCTCGGATTGCCCCTCGCGGCGCGCCGGTTACTCCAGGGTGCCGGGTAACCACAGATACATCATGTGGGCGCCGGCTGGTCGCAGCCACGAGGGCCACAGGCTGGCGGCACCCACAGCGGTCGGTACCGGGCTCGTGGAAGGCGCTGCGTAGATGTTGGGGTGCCAACGGCCGGGGCGCTGGTAGGTTACGATGCGACTCTTGTCGATACCGGCCATGGTCTGTACTCGAGCGATGGCGTCACGAGGATCGCCCAGGTGATCGATGAGGCCGCTGCCGAGGGCCTGCTGAGCGGTGTACACGCGACCGTCAGCCAACTCGCGAACACGGGCCGATGGTAGTTCGGGGCGTCCTTCATCGACGACGGCCACGAAACGACCGTACATATCGTCGATGATATTTTGAAACAGTTGACGCTCCTCGGGCTTCATCGCCCGAAAGGGTGAACCAGCATCCTTGTTGGGACCGGAGGTAATGGCATCCGTACGGACACCGATCATATCCATGGTGCCTGAAAACTCCATTGTTTGCATGATGACGCCGATGCTTCCGGTAACGGTGGTTGGCAGTGCCCAGATCTCGTCACACGCGCACGCGATGTAGTACCCCCCACTCGCCGCAACGTCCATCATCATTGCCACAACCGGCCGACCGGTCTCGCGAAAACGATTGATCTCGGCATGCATCAGGTGGCTGGCAGTCACCGAGCCCCCGGGTGAGTTGATACGCAACACAACACCGCGAACGCGTGAATCACGTCGAGCGGCATCGAGTTTCTCCAGCAGCGTGGCCACCGGATGCTCGCCCGGAGCCAACAGGCCAGGTTCGGCACTGTTCATGATGACCCCGTCGACATCGATGAGCGCGATCTTATCGCGGACCCAGCCGTCGGGGCGTTCGAGCTCGATTTCCTTGATCTTGCGGGTTGCTGGAACAGGCGTGATCTGCAAAGCGGTCGGTGTGCAGCCGGCCAGAACGAAGAGAGTCATTGCGATGATTGCGAAGCGCATGGAATGTCCTCAGTTGACGGTGAAGCGGCAATCAGTAATTACAATCATGATGCCGTCTGGCGACGAATGGTCATATCGAAGTTCTTGACCAGTGACTTGTACAGGCCGAGAACGCACACGCCTCCCCATCCGCATGCCGCGATGATGGTGCCGACCATCATCATGATCCGGACGCTCCCGTCCTGGACTTCGAGGCCATATTGTGAAGGATCAGCAATCATCTTAAGGGCCGTAAATGGCGTCAGCGGTGCGAGGGCCGCACCCACGTCGTTGGCGGTCGTAACGATCTGATCGGCAATGAAGAAACTGATAACACAAAACAAGCTCACGAGGATCACGCTGATTACGACCGCCTTGACGGTCTTCTTCTGTTTGATCGAAGTTTGCAACCCGATGACACATGCCACGCCCGTATAGACCAGCATGAGCACGGCAACCTCGACGACGGCCTCGAAATTGACCACTGGCACCGCCCGAATCATGCCATACACAGCAAACACCGCAAGGGTCAGAATCGGAACGGCAAGCAGTGGAACGGTGAAGGAAATCAGCCCACGCAGCTTGCCCCACATGATGTTCTGGGGTGTCAGCGGCGTAGCGATCAGGATGTCCATGGTGTTTGAATCGCGTTCACGGGTCATGGATGTCGACGACGCATTGGTCGCCACCAGCAATATCAATGCAAATTCGATCATGACCAGCAACGTAATGTAGTGTCTGGCCTGCTGCGCGCCGAAATCGACAGTCGCCCCCTCCCACATGATCGGCGAACCGTTGATGAGGTACCCCATGATGCCCAGCGCGGCAAACGCCCCCCCAATGATCAGTAACCATCGCATCATGCCTGACGAAGCCGCGGAGGCTCGCGTGGTCGCCTCGCGCCAGGCGACTGGATTGGCCCACACATGGCGCGGCTTGCGCCTGCGCTCTTCGAGTTCCGCCGGGCGCCGCCCGAAACGCGATAACAGCTTGTTCCAGAATGTGCTCTCACCCTCCAAGGCTCCGCGCCGGACGAACGCCATGCTCAACGCGACCATGGTAATCGACGCCAGGATGGTCAAGATGCAGTAGGATAGATCCGGGTAGGCCAGCAGGTATTTGGTCGGCCAACCGCGATGCGCAACATCAGAAAACGGGGGCGGCGCAATATGATTCAGGCCGACTTCCAAAGCCAGGAATGGATGAAACGGCGTCAAGCAGCTCATCCGACGTGTCGTATCGACATTGGACGGAGCCTCGCTCACAGCAGTCCACCCCTGCGTGCCCAACCCGTAGACGATCAACAGGTACATGCCAATGGACAGGAAGAACGAGAAGATCGTGCGCCGAGTCCCGATCTTGATCATGCTCACCAGAATCGCCAGTGATCCTGTAATGATCGCGGTACACGCAGCGACTGCGGCGCTGAGCAGAATCTGGTTGAGGGTCACCCCACCATAGATCATCGTGATGCAGAACACGGGGATACCGGACAACAGCAGGACCAGAACGAAGAACAATCGACTGAGCAGAGACCCGAAAATAATCTGTGCATTGGTCAGTGGCGTGGTCAGCAGGATATTGTAAGTCTCGGCGTCACGCTCTTGTGTAATTGCACTGGCCGTAAACACCGGCGCCAGGAAGCACATCAGGAACAGCTGCGTCATGGCCACGAGTTGAAAGGTCCGTGTCGAGGTCTTGGCCACCTCGACCAGCGAGGCATTCTTTGAATTGGACGTCGCGAGAAAGGCCACGAGGAACACCAGCAGGAGCACGGCCAGGTAGCCAAAACGGTACCACAAATCGCGGGTGCGACGGCCGCCGCCGCGAACAACGCGCAGGAGAATGGGGTTGGCGGGCAGCAAATACCACAACCAGTTGCCCAGATCTCGAATCGGATCGCGTTTCATCGGTAGCTCGACGCCTCCCCGCGGGACTACTGGATCACACCCTTGGTCAAGCGCATGAACGCTGTTTCGAGGTTGACCTCTTCCTCCTTGATCTCCTGAATACGGAAATTATTCTCGACGAGAGTCTTGGCCACCATGGACACGTCGGTCACGTTCTCGGACAACTCGACAGTGATCAGGCCGTTGTCCTGCTCGACGCGTTTGATGTGGTCATGACGGTCGAGCAGCTCGACCGCCAGGGTTTGCTGATCAACCACGCGCACGTGGACCCGGGCCCCGACCTTGGCCCGTCGCACGATTTCCTCGAGCGGGCCGTGAAAAAGCATCTCGCCCTGTTCGATGATCCCTACGGTCGTGCACAATTCGGCCAACTCATGAAGAATGTGCGAGCTGATAATGATGGTCTTGCCCATGCGTCTCAGCTCCTTCAGCAACTCCCGCATTTCGATGCGGGCCCGCGGATCGAGGCCGCTGGCCGGTTCATCGAGCAGCAGGACCTTCGGATCATGGAGCAATACTCGGGCGACACTGAGACGCTGTTTCATGCCGCGTGACAGTGAATCAACCATCGCATCCCGCTTGTACGCCAAGTCCGTCAACTCGAGAACATCACCCACGACACGGGTACGCTGGTCACCGAGGATGTTGTAGGCGGATGCAAAAAACTCGAGGTATTCCTGGACTACCATGTCCTCGTAAGCACCGAAGAAATCCGGTACGTAACCAATCAGCGGACGAATCTCGCGGGATTGATAACCGACGACTTTACCGCACACCCGGGCTTCACCCCAGGTCGGCTGCAGCAATGTCGCGAGGATCTTGATGGTCGTCGTCTTGCCCGCGCCGTTCGGCCCGATGTAGCCAAAACACTCGCCTTCCTCGATCTCGAGGTGGAGGTTGTTCAAAGCCACGAGCTTGCCGTAGCGCTTGGTCAGGTTAATGGTCTGAATGATCACGCGTTCTTCCTGCTTACTTACTTTGCACCGGAATGGTGACCCGGTAGACGGTCACACTGTTCTCTGCTTCCGCGCGCAGGGGTTCGTAGAGATCATCGCCTTCGCGACTCAGTAGTTCGACGGGGCCGGGATCGTTGGCGAAAGCGACGAACAGAAACTGATCGGGCGTAATCGCCATGGACCGATCCAGCCACCGGCAGTTCTCCTGGATCAGGGGTATCGAATAGTTGCGTTTGGAGGTCGGCCTGGGATCGTACTCCCGAAAAGTGGTGACGAGCAGCACGGCCTGCTCGAATTCACCGAGACCCGTGGCCGACCGATCAAAGGCACTGCTGATGTTACTCGCGGCTTCGGCCTGGAAGTCTTCGAGAACCTTGGGCCTCTCGAGTTTGTTCAAGGACTGTTCCACGGCGACGGCCAGATTCATCTCCTCACCGTCGCCCAGAGCTCCGAGGTCATGGATGAGCGTCGTCGTGTTTCGCGATTGCGCGCTGCGTTCCGCATCGAAACGGGTCTCGATGAGGAAACAGCGTTTGAGATCGTGCCCCAGTTCGTTGCGCACGAAGCTGTCTGCGCCAACCCTGCTCTCTTTGATGCTGGTCGCGCGATCTCTGTATATGGTCGATACGATCTGGCCGCCCAAAGCGCCGTGCCAGTAGCCTTCGAGCTGTCGCAGCGTCGCACGCACCGGGACGCCCTCCAGTTCAGCGAATGACGAACGCATCTTGTAGCTCTTGGTGTCGGCAAAACGTTGCTGGGGACGAACACTGGCCCCGATGATCGGTGACAACGGTCGCAGATACCCGCTGGTCCATCTCGGCTCATCACCGTCCTGATCGTCGGACGGCAACCAGAAGTCCAGCCGTGACATCGTGCTCGTCTTGATTCCAAAATAACACTGCGCGCTAGCCGAGTAGGTTGAAGGGGCCGTATCGATAATGGTCAGCTGCTGGAGATCGTAACCGATCCCGAGCATCCCACGGACCGCGCCGTAGCTGACGAAACTGGCACAGGCCGCAGTCACGGCGAAGACCGGCCAGCAATAGGTCAAACGGTGCCGGTTGCGCAAAAACGCCCAGGTCCCCCACGTCGACCCGACCGTATAGATGGCCACGAAAACGATGACCATGAAGACGTAAATGATCAGTCTCTCGGAGAAACTGATGGGTGCTTTGAGCATGTCGAAGAGCGGAACCGGAGCGTTGCGGCTCCATATCATGTTCTCATCTTCAGGCGTGTACTTGACCAACGCGAACATGCTGCGGACGAAGTCCGCCAGCAGGTCTTCATCCGTATCGACGAATACATCGTGAAGCGTGACGGCCATGAACGACACGCGCCCAGCCTTGTGATTCTTGGACACCGCGTAGACGCGGTCACTGCCCGCTCGGGCAATGCGTTTTGCCGTATCATCGGTCGAAGTGCATAACGCGACCGCAACAGGTTCGTCGTACTTGACGAGGATCTCCTCGTCGTCGCCTTCAGCACCACGATCATCATCTGCCACGCGCCGGTCCCAAGCACCCTTGAGCAGCCGGTTGGGCAGTTCGGTCACGGTTTCGATTCCCGAACGACGCGCAGGAATATAACTACCGAAGGTCCCCTTCTGCAGGATGGCATCCGCGGTCGTCGATCCGGTGATGAGCAGGTGCCCGCCATGCTCCACCCAATCGAACAGGGCGTCCAGTTGATTCGGGCTCAGCGAAGTAGGCGTGGCGCCGTCCCACACGATCGCGTCGACGGTCTCGAGGCCATGCCAGTGGTCTGGAATCTGATCCGGTGACAGGTTCGCCAGACGCAGGTGTCGCTCGAATCGCGGCCCCTCTTCGCGCGTCAGGTCGCTCAATGTCATCAACGGTCCCGCGGCATCCTCGGAAATGATCAGCATGAAGAACGCCGAGTCTTCGATCAGCTCGAGATTATTGCCAATCTCGAGGCGTCGCGTGGCCTCCTGCTCATGGACGAATTCGATGGCCTCGCCCGTCTCGGCATGAATGATCTGGAATTCGATACCCTGGTCGCGGACGGAGGTGTCGGGGTTGGGCACATAGTACAACCAGTGTCGCCGCACACCACCGTCTGAGTTCGAGCTCAGGGTTGCGAACACCTCCGAATGAACGACATCACCGTCACGGTCATGCTGACCCACGCGCAAAAACACCGGCACCGGTTCCCCGGCGGTCATGCGAATATTGATTCCGACCGGCAGGTACGCCCCGCTTCGATAGACGCGTGACACGGTGTCGGCGCGATACCCCACCTCAGGGGTGCTCACTTCGATGGTGGCGGCCGCCGCCGAGGCCAACAGCATCCACACCCCAAGCGCGAGTGCCAGCTCCTGTGTCCGCAGCGGCCCGACATGCTCCACTGATCGTCCTCGTTCAAGCGTTCGACTTGTCACCTGCGACGCGCGCACGACAGTGCCGCGACCTTCAAGCGAACCGGAGCGTTCTTTCGCCCCCGGGATGTCATTAATACGAGAAGCAGCCGCAAAAGTTGCTCCCGAAAGAATATCGACGGTCTCCAGCCTGACCCACGCTTCAGTTGGCTCGGATGAGCTCGTGCGAACCGCTGGGCTGCGACAGGTTGCAGAAACTGCAGCTTTCAGACGCAGAATGCTGCATGCCGATCTTGCACCGAATTATAAGTGCATACCCTTCGATTTCTATTCACGGTTCTCGGAATAGCGGAAGCGCAGGCCATCAGCGCAAAGCCTTCGGGGCGGGCAACAAGCGCTCCGCGGCGGCACCGGCCGCCACGGAGCGTAGATCTGACTCGGAGATGAATCAGGCGAACTTCTTGACGGCCTCGAGGACCGCGGCATAATCGGGCTCTTCTGCGAGTTCGGGACAGATCTGCTGGTAGACCAGTTTCCCCGAACCATCGACGACGAACACCGCGCGGGCGAGAAGGCCGGCCAGTGGCCCATCCGCAATGAGAACGCCGTAGGTCTCACCGAATCCGCCGCGAAAATCACTGGCCGTGTGCACGCGTTCAACCCCTGCCGCAGCGCACCAGCGTTTCTGAGCAAAAGGCAAGTCCTTGCTGACAGCCAGGATCACGACTTGATCACCGAGTGCGGCCGCCTCTTCGTTGAAACGGCGAGTCTGGGTGTCACACACCGGGGTCTCGAGCGACGGCACGACATTCAGCACACACACCTTGCCGCTCAAGGACGCCAGCGTCGCATCGGACAGGTCGTTCTTGACCACTTTGAAATCTGGGGCTGCGGTTCCGCATTCGAGGGCCGGTCCGATCAGAGTCATCGGATTCCCTTTGAACGTCTGAACGCCACTACGCTGTTGTGACATTGCGGTCATCTCCTTCGATGGTCGGTTGGTTGGTCTCGATCGAGTGGCTTATGATAGGCCAAAGTCCGCTGGGTGCCAATGCGATGGCCGTCGGCAAATTGACATCGATCAGGCGGGTAGCTAGCATCGCAGCCTCTTTCGATTGACAAGGAAATCAGTGATGACACAGCAATTCGACACCATTCAGGTCCCAGATGTGGGCGAGCGTATCTCCATCGATTCATCGGGGCGGCTGCAGGTTCCGGACCGGCCGATCCTGCCGTTCATCGAAGGCGACGGTACAGGCCCCGACATCTGGCGGGCCTCACAGCGGGTCTTCGACGCCGCAGTGTCCAAGGCCTACGGAGACCGGCGCGCCGTCGCGTGGGTTGAAGTCTTCGCCGGAGAGAAGGCCTTCAACCAGTTCGAAAGCTGGCTGCCGGACGATACCATCGCAGCTTTTCAACAGTTTCGCGTCGGCATCAAGGGGCCGTTGACGACACCCGTCGGCGGCGGTATTCGCTCACTGAACGTGGCCCTGCGCCAGCAACTGGACCTCTACGTCTGTTTGCGACCCGTGCGCTACTTCACAGGCGTCCCCTCGCCGGTTCATCATCCGGAGAAGACCAACATGGTCATCTTCCGCGAAAACTCCGAAGATATTTACGCCGGGATCGAATTCGAGAACGGCACTCCCGATTGCGCGAAGTTCAAAAAGCTTCTGGCCGAGAATTTCGGTGAGCGGTTCAAGAAAGTCCGTTTCCCCGAAACCACCGGGTTCGGCATCAAGCCCATCAGCGCCGACGGCACCGGGCGTCTCGTCAAGGCCGCCATTCAGTATGCCATCGACAACGACCGCAGTAGTGTGACTCTCGTGCACAAAGGCAATATCATGAAATTCACCGAGGGTGGATTCCGTGATTGGGGCTACGAACTGGCCAGGACTCACTTCGCCGCAACAGAACTCGACGGCGGCCCGTGGCAGGTGCTCAAGAATCCCAATACAGGCAAGGACATCGTGATCAAGGATGTCATCGCCGACGCTTTCCTGCAGCAGATCCTGACCCGCCCGGCCGAATACGATGTCATCGCCACGATGAACCTCAACGGCGACTACATCAGTGACGCTCTTGCTGCCTGCGTCGGCGGAATTGGCATTGCCCCCGGCGGAAACATCAATTACGACTCGGGCCATGCGATCTTCGAGGCGACCCACGGCACAGCGCCGAAGTACGCGGATCAGGACAAGGTCAACCCGGGCTCAGTCATCCTGTCTGGTGAAATGATGTTCCGCTACCTGGGCTGGACCGAGGCAGCAGATCTTATCATCAAGGGCGTTTCCGGCGCTATCTCGGCCAGGACCGTCACTTATGATTTCGAACGTCTGATGGACGGCGCCACGTTGCTCAAGTGTTCCGAGTTCGGCGATGCCGTCATCAAGCACATGGACTAGACCCCAGGCAACCAGAAGCCCCGGGAGGGGCTCTGGCCCTGACTTCCGATTTCATCCATGACTGTCGCCGCCCACTGTGAACGAGAAGTCCGCGAACTTCACGCGTTCTTCGAGGCGTGGTTCAACGGCGATGTGCCTGCAACGGACGAAACCTTTGCCCGCCTCGCCGGAGTCCTGGCCGAGGAATTTATCCTCGTCAGCCCAGCGGGACGTCCAATCAGCCGTCCGCAGGTGCTGGCCCTGGTCCGACAGAACCACCCGCTCAACAAGACCCCGGGCTCGACCGCCGAGGTCGAAATCCGGATCGAAGAGTTCTCAACACACATTGCCACCGCCGATTTCATCCTGGTGACATATCAGGAATGGCAAAGCCGGGGTGGCCCGGCCAGAGGCCGTCAGAGCTCTGCAATCTTTCGCGTAAGCGAGACAACCCCCAACGGCCTCGAATGGCTCCACTTGCACGAGACGTGGATCGAAACGACGTAGCCTCACGCTCGAGCCGGGATCCAGGTTAAGATCGAGCCGTGGAACCAACCAGCCCATCGCACAATGCACGGGGCGCTGAGCGCGCTCTCATCGTGATGCTGCTTGCTTGTGCAGTACCCGTTTTTGCCATAGGCCAGGCGCTGGCCCACCTGCGCACGGACGAAGCCGATTCGTGGCTCTTCGCCTACTACGGTGCCCAGATCAATGATGGCCACTCGCTGTACGGCGAATACTGGGACAACAAACCACCCGGCATATTCTGGGTCAACGCTGCAGGCCTGGCTCTCGCAGGTGGACACTACAGCGGTGTCATCGCCGTGTGTGTCGTCGCGTCATGCGGCGTCATGATCGTGTTCCACCGCTGTGCGCGGGGCTGGTTCGGTGCGCGCGCCGCAGCGCTCGGCACGGTGCTGGCAGCGCTCTACCTGTGGCACCAGATGTATCGCGGTGGCACCAACCGTCCCGAACTGTTCGTCGTTCTCTTCGACCTTGCTGCCATCCTGGCCTACGATCGCGCGGTCTGCCGTGAAGGCACATGCCGCTGGCTGATTGTCGGAGGCCTGGCCGGCTGCTCTCCGATCTTCAAACAAACGGGCGTGGCAGCCACCGTCGCAATCGTCATACATCAACTGCTCCTGACCTGCACCGGACGGCAGACGATCCGCGCTTTGTTTGCCCAGGTGGGCCTGGTCGCTTGCGGCATCTTGCTGGCACTCTCGGCAGCCGTCGGCGGCATTGCCTTGACGGGTGACCTGACGTGGGCGTGGTATGGCGTCGTAACCTTCGTCGGTGCCTACATGGACGCTCATAATGGTGCGGCGTCCAGCCCGCGGTGGTTCGGTATGGGCGAGCACATGCACATCCTCGCTTTGCCGGCAATACTGGCCATGATGGCGCTGATCGTGGGTGTCGCCCGCTGGTGGGACATCCGCCACGACCCTCACACGTCCGCGCCGAAGACGGTGATGCCAGCAGCACTGCCGCTCCTGACCTTGTGGTGGGGTTGCGCCACCTATCTCGTGTTCACCGGCCCCAACAATGCAATGCATTACGTGCCGACGATGCTGGCCCCGATGCTGCTTCTGGCTACGGCGGGCATCGCACTCTGCGGACCGCTCGCGGTCGGTGGACGAACGCAAGCGCAGGTCTACCGCATTGCACTGCTCCTGTGGTGTGGATACATGGCCGTTGATCCGCTCGACAGCCAGCTGGACTGGGCGAAACATGCGTGGTACATGCGCACCGAGGACCCGGATCCGTTCAACAGCCGCGCGCTGATCGAGCTGGTCGAAGCCAACACGGTTCCCGGGGATGCGATATTCATCTGGGGCTACAACCCACGGACGTACTGGGTCACTCGGCGACCGAGCCCGGGACGGTTTACAAGTGGTCTGAACGTGGCGCAGATCGGACGACATGGCCAGCTGATCGTCGACGACATCACGACGGCCATTCGCACGCGCCTGCCAAAGCTGGTCCTGATGCCCCACGACACGGCGCAGCGCCTGGCCGCCGGGGCCTGGAACGGCGGCGGGATAGACTACGTCGGGCTCGGCACCGTGCTGCTCGAATCGTACGCCCGCCTTGACCCGGGTGCCCCGGGGAGCATGCTCATCCGCAGGGCCGATCAATCCACCGCAGGCAGCACGGAATTGCGCAGTTCGCCGAAACCGACCTTGTAGCCGTCTCCCTGACACCATCCACGCATGATCACGCTGTCACCGTCGAGAATGAACTTGCGCTGCGTACCATCCGGCAGATCGACCGGCGTCGTGCCCTTCCAGCATATTTCGAGCATCGATCCGCGCGAATCCGGCGTGGGGCCCGACACCGTTCCAGAGGCGTACAGATCACCGACCTGGATGTTGGTCCCCCCCACGGTCTGGTGGGCCAGTTGCTGAAGGATATTCCAGTACATGTACTTGAAATTGGTCGCCGTCACACGATGGGGCGTCGCCATGGTCTTCGATTGGATGTAGACCTCCAGATTGAGGTCGAACGCCCACTCACCTTCGTACTCGAGGTAGGGTAACACAGGTGGATCCTGCGCCGGCCCGGGAACCCTGAACGGCGCCAACGCATCGAGAGTCACAACCCAGGGTGAGATGCTGGTCGCAAACGACTTGGACAGGAACGGCCCCAGCGGGACGTACTCCCACCGCTGAATATCCCGCGCGGACCAATCGTTGACCAACACCATACCGAAAATGCTGTCAGCCGCCTGCCCCGTCGAAATCCGGGAACCCAGCGCGGTGTCTACACCCGTGAAGAAGCCCATTTCGAGTTCGAAGTCGAGCAGCCGCGATGCCCCGAAGATCGGCGCAGCGCTATCTTCCGGCTTGAGCTGCCCCTTGGGGCGGGTCACCGGTACGTCGCTGCCAATGATCGAACTGGCACGCCCATGGTAACCCACTGGGATATGAAGCCAATTGGGCAACAGTGGATTGGATGGATCGCGGAACATTGATCCCACGTTCGATGCATGCTCTTTGGAGGAATAGAAGTCCGTGTAATCACGAACGGCGACGGGCAGGATCATGGTGACTTCGCTTTGGGCCACTAACACACGCTCGCGCAAAGCGGCGTCGTCGCGCAGTTCGGCCGTGCCCTCGCTCAAGAGATGGCTGACCCGTTGACGCACGGCAGTCCATGCGGGTTTGCCCGCAGCCATGAAACGATTCAATACATCGTGATCGAAGACGTTGTCGTCAGCGACCGGCGTTCCGGCGAACGCTCCCGCCCGATGCAGTTCGGCCAGGTCAAGAATGTGTTCACCTATGGCGACGCCCACCGCGGGAGCGTTTGAGCCTCGACGAAACACGCCATAGGGCAGGTTTTGAACAGGAAAATGGCTGTCGGCATCAACTGGCAACCAGGATGTCAACTTGGGATCTGTCGTGGAATCCATCAGGTCTCCTCGAACGCGCGGCTCGGCCGCAGCTCTACATCAAGTACAGGGCCGCGAGATCCTCGACCGGCTCATCAAAGCTACAACTGCCGAACCCGTCAACAAACTCGCGACGCGTTCGGCGGATCTCCGCCAGGTCAAGAGCGTGGCCGCCCCACAGCAATCGGTTATTCTCGAAGCAGAAGTGCTCCGGGTCGCGGTCCTCGAGGACGCGGACCAGCGTACCTCGATCGACCCCCGCATTGAACGCCAGCACCGCGGCCACAAATACGTTGATGAACCCGTGCATATCGGCGCCGACACCCTCATTGAAGTGCCGAAGTGGGTGATGCAGTCCAGCAGTCGCTTTGAACGCAATACCCGTGCGCTGGCACTCGCCGATGAACTCGGCGACCTGCCCACACGAGGGGAACATGCTGGCCTCGACGCCCCCAGTGCGGATCTTGGCCCGAGCTGACGGGGTACCCGGTGCGCGTGCAGAATTCCAGGATGCGATCTCTGCCAGACGTTTCGATACATCGTCCTCGAGGGCAATCTCGAAGTACGGCTGGGCGGCTGGTGCGCACCGCGCGACCGTGGCGAGACACTCGTTTGCGGGCTGCCCGACCGGAAGGCGCAACTCGAGTGCGCTGGCGTCCACCGCCCCGGAATGGCAGTCTTTGAACGCCTCGATCGCCGCCACGGCTGCCTCAACGTGAGCGGTCCAGGATTCCCGATCGTCGCCGGGCGCAATCAGCACGGACAGCTGCCAGCCGCCGGCTGGCGCAGACAGTTTGGCCAGGGCGGCAAGTTGAGTAGCCGGGCAGATGAAGCGTGACAGCATGAATGATTGCGCGTGCGTGTGATAGCGGGCGAAGTTTGCGGCCGCCTCCGGCAACGGCAATTTCGCTGGTGGAAACAGACCCGCGTAATCGAGGATGCCGTCGAGCAATACACGGAGCGATTCAATCATGGGTCACTCGGAAAACGGTTGAAGGGAATAGAACACCACGGCCAGATCATCTGGCTCCGGCGTGATGCCACGCTATCCATACGGAGGAGGAGGGATTCGAACCCCCGGTACGCTTTCACGCACGCCGGTTTTCAAAACCGGTCCCTTCAGCCGCTCGGGCACTCCTCCGTTGCCCGCCGTCGGCGGACAACAAAGCAGGTGAACAGATCATCAGGAGATCAGGCGAGGTATTCGCCAGGAATCACCTGCGGTCTACTGTTCTAACTGCTCCTCGATTACAACTGCTCTCGAACGCCCCACGGCAGTGCCGGCTGTCGCCGCACACGGTCGATTCCGACGCCAGCACCTGCCCGGGGAAGAAGCAGCGATTATATGTCTTTGACTCAAACCCTCAACGGCCCTGATCACGGTCATGGCCGGGGCCCGATGGCTGGGCTACAATTCGCCCATGTCCATCCCATTCTTAGATCTGACGGCACACCACGCGCCTTTACAAGATGAGTTCCGGGCCGCGTTCGATCGCGTCCTGACCTCGAATCAGTTCTGCCTCGGTTCGGAGGTCACCGCCTTTGAGGAGGAGGTCGGCGCTTTCACGGCCCCTGCCCGTGCTGTGGCCGTGTCCAATGGAACCGACGCCCTCGTGATGGCCCTCATGGCCCTCGAGATCGGCCCCGGTGATGAGGTCATCGTCCCGGCCTTCAGTTTCTTCGCGACTGCCGGAGCCGTGCTTCGCGTGGGCGCCCGCCCGGTGTTCGTGGACATCGACCCGCACACGCTCACGATGGATCCGGCGCTGATCGGTGGCGCGCTGACCGCCAGGACCCGGGCCATCATGCCGGTTCATCTGTATGGCCAGTGCGCTGACATGAATGCCATCCGCGATATCGCCATCCGCCACGGCCTGCGCGTCATCGAAGATGCTGCACAAGCCCTCGGGGCGACGCACGATGGACGAGCCGCCGGCAGCCTGGGCGACATGGCCTGCTTCTCGTTCTACCCAACGAAAAACCTGGGGGCATTGGGCGAGGCCGGCCTGATCACCGCCACGGAAGACGATCTCCTTGAGCGCTGCCGCATCATCCGTAACCAGGGCATGGAACCGCGCTACTACCATCACGTCCTGGGCGGCAATTTTCGCATGGATGGCCTTCAGGGGGCGGCTCTACGCGTCAAACTCCCCTACCTGGCTAAATGGAATGAGGCGCGGGCCAGCCATGCTCGGGCTTTCGACGCTGCACTCAGCCCCATCGTCCAAGTCCCGACCATCGCCGAACGCAGGACTCATATCTATCACCAGTACACGGTGCGGACCCCTGACCGCGACGGGCTGATGGCCCATCTCGGCGATCGAGGAATCGCTTCAGCGATTTTCTATCCGCTTACCCTCTATCGCCAACCCTGCATGGAGCAGTTCGACTGCACCGATTTCCACTGTCCGGTGTCGGAAGAAGCCGCAGCAACCGTCCTGTCGCTGCCTGTGTTCCCAGAACTCACGCCGGAACAGGTCGATGCGATCTGTGCGGCTGTCGTGGCCTGGAGGGCTGGCTGAGGACGCTTCCGTCGGCCGGGTTATGCCGAGGACAGCGCAAAAGAAAACACCGGGGGCCAAAGGGCGAAACCCGGCGTTTTCCGGAGGGGAAAAGCGATATGGACACATCCGCGTAACGGATGGTTAACCTCGTCTCCTAGGCCCCATCTTATCGATTGACGTCCCCAATGCAAGATATTTTCCGGCGAAAGAACTTGCGATCTTCTCTGTAACACACTGTCGCCAATCCGGTTAGGACCACACAACCTAAAGCACGACTTGAATCCGCCGCCCCCCTGAACAGCCGGCGCATAAAAAAAGGCGGCTTTCCCATGATCAGGAAAGCCGCCTTTGCGTTGCGTAGTGAACTACGTGGTCGTGACGGCCAGCGGGAGCAGCTGGCTGATGATGCTGATGCCGAAGCCGCTGGCGATACCAGCGAGAATCGGGCCAAAGCAACCACCAAACTGCAGCAGAGCCGAACCGGCGATCGTTGCGAGAGCAAGCTTCTTGAAATTCATGGAGATACCTTCCTTAAAGAGTGTTTGAACTTAAACAGTGGTGACCGACAGCGGGAGCAGCTGGCTGATGATGCTGATACCGAAGCCGCTGGCGATACCAGCGAGAATCGGACCAAAGCAACCACCGAACTGCAACAGGGCCGAACCGGCGATCGTTGCGAGAGCAAGCTTCTTGAAATTCATGGTTTCCTCGTTCCTTTTGATCGTTCAACTCGAACGTGTTCGTCTTAGATACCCGTGACGGCGATTGGAAGCAGCTGGCTGATAATGCTGATACCAAAGCCACCGGCGATACCGAGGATGATTGGCTGGAGGCAACCACCGAACTGCAGCAGAGCCGAACCGGCGATCGTTGCGAGAGCAAGCTTCTTGAAATTCATGGTTTCCTCGTTCCTTTTGATCGTTCAACTCGAACGTGTTCGTCTTAGATACCCGTGACGGCGATTGGAAGCAGCTGGCTGATAATGCTGATACCGAAGCCACCGGCGATACCGAGGATGATTGGCTGGAGGCAACCACCGAACTGCAGCACAACGCCACCCGCCAGCGTGGCCAGCGCCAACTTCTTCATCTTGCGATTCATACTCTGACTCCTAAAAACTGAGACGTCAACTTGCATTCATATTCACGATGCGAGCCCACACGGCTCGCTGGGGTTCATTGCGCGGACCAGCCATCGCTGATGGTCTGGCTTTGTTGTTGCGTTCATGACCTCGAAGGTTCCGGGAACTGACCGCGCCATTTTGGTCCGCTCTCGGGCTCTTCAGTTTTCTTCAAGGCCGCGTAAGCGCGACCGGAAAGGAGCGTCGACGATTAGGCTACCCGATCTCGTGAAGCCCGTCACTGCTCTGAGTTCTATGAAGGGCGGATTATGCCAACCTCATGCAGATGGCGTCAACCCAAATCAGCCGAAAAGCGGCCAGAATATTCTCCGCCCGCTGGGCGATTTATCGGGCATTCGGATGCAAAATCCTTAGCCACATCGACTTCCAAAGGGATTAGGCAATCGGGACAGGACGTCGGGCAGGTGTTTGGCGGAAGACTAAAGACGTTGAATGACAATCACTTATCGTTCCCAGCGTGGGCTTTTTGGGCTGCATCACGGCACCATTCGGCAAATTCGCGGGTGGCCTGATTCAACATCTCGCGATGCTCGTTTTCGTCGCGCGGGTCAATCGCACTCTTGGGGCGTAGCCCCAGGACAACGTCCTTGTAGAGGTATTCCCCATCCCGCACGATGGTCAGGAAAATGACCTCACCGGGTGGACGGTCTTTGATTGCGGCAATGAAATCAGCCTGGCCCTGGTCTGCCCTCAGCACTTCACCGTTCAGCTCGATGATCAGATCGTTGGTCTTGAGCCCCGCCGCTTCGGCCCCCGTAGCGACCATGACACGCGTGACCTTGATCGCCCGCTGGTCCGGGGGCAGGCTGGGATCCCTGCCGGCTGGCACATTCTGCAACCCTATGCCCATGAAACCGCCCATACCCGAGAGCGCTTCGCGGAACAGGATGCCCTCCGCCGCCTCCTGCAGGCGGGCGCGGATTTCGAGATCGGGATGTGCAGCGTAGGCGCTTTGCAACTGAGCAAGTTCGTCTCGATCGAGGGCCTTGAGCTCGAGAGTCGCACGGTGGCGTTCGGCGTGAAGCGGGCTGCGCAGACTCTCGACGAGCCGCTCGACTCGAGTCATGTTCACCGTCGGTGACAGCTCTTCGGCTTGAGCAGCAGGACACGAGAAAGAAATCAGCATGAGTGCAGAAAACACGGTTTTCCCCCTATTTTGTGTTGGATTTTACCGTGCGTCAGGGGCTGCGGCAACCGCCTTGTGCAGGGATCGGCCGGGCCTCAGCCTTCAAGGCTGAGCGTCCCGCCGCATTGGGCGGGCGCGGCAGGTTCAAGGGCCGGGGGATCGGTCGCCTGATCGTCGTGGGCAGCCTGGACCTTGTCGACCAACATCTGCCACGTCTCGCGCTGTCGCCGGAGGACGCTCAAGGCGTCGTCGATGGCCCCGATGTCCTTCTGC
Organism: uncultured Planctomycetota bacterium; assembly: GCA_942492115.1. GTDB lineage: Bacteria > Planctomycetota > Phycisphaerae > UBA1845 > CAIVHJ01 > CALODL01. The sequence goes on along the minus strand of CALODL010000008.1, from coordinate 78,051 downwards.
ACATTGGCATCGACGAACTTCGTATACACGAAGCTGTACAATGCACCCATGCGCTCACACAACTCCGGGGCAACCTCGGGGCGGAGCCCATTCTGCAATTCGATCATGATCCGCTGGGCCTTGATCAGCAGATTGTGGGTGTTCTCGATCTCCCGGGCCCGGATGGCGTCCTGGGCCTGCATGGCGAACCGAATCGCCCCGTCGTACAGCATCAGCTGAAGCTGTTCCGGCGATGCGGTGAGGATCGCATCGCGAAGGTACGGGTTGGGCATCTGGTCGCTCATCGGGTGTTGTATCGACAGCACAGCGTGCTGGATCGACAAAAATGTGCCGGGTCCGATTTTGCCTTAGCATGTTGCTTCCCAATGGTTTCCGGGGAACGCCCAGGGTGGGTTATCAGTGTTGGAATCGAGGCGGCCGGCACTCGTGCCCGCATGACGCGGTCTGCGGCCGGACTGCCCGGGATGTGGTTCAGGGCCTGCTAACCGAACTGCGCCTGCAGAGCCGACAGAGAACTCTGCTGGCCATTGAGCGAGCTGATGGACTGCTCGAGCGTGGCAAACTGCCGCTCCAGACGGCTCCGCTTGGCGTCGAGCAGAACCCGGATCGCCTCGGCCCGGCGGTTGAACAGATCTTCCTGGCCCTGCAGGGCCTCGTCACGCAACGTCAGCAGCCCGTCCCCGCTGCGGGTCAGCAGGTCGATGATGTCCTCTATGCGGTGGCCGAACCCGAGAGCGCGAAGCTCCTGTTGCTGCTCGCCGCTGTCGGGGTCAATGACAGGCTGCGTGGTCCCGTCTGCGGCGATGCGCGTTAGATCGAGTGTCTCGGTCAGCGTGAAAAAGGTCTCGATCGCGTCAGGATCGTCAGCAAAGACCTCGCGGAACCGTGCTTGATCGAACGTCAAACTGCCGTCGCTCGCGGCGGCCACTGACTCGCCTTCGACTTCGATCACGCCGCCCGATTGCACCGTGATCCCGATATCCGCGAGTCTCCGGACCTGATCGTCACCCGTTGGAACGAGGGATCGGATCATGCCGCGCAGACGATCTTCCACTCGACGCATTGTCGCGTCACCGCGCAGGATGCCTCCCTCCAATGACTCAGAGTCGAAGAACGTCAATTCATCAATCCTGGAAATGACGTCGTTGTACGAGCTGACGAAACGATCAATCGATTCGACGATCGAATCGACATCCCGACCGACGCTCAACTCAACCACCTCATCCGACGTTCCAACGAGATCGATGGTGACATCTTTGATGACACCACTGAGGCTGTTCGTCGAGCTTCGCAGAACGACGGGATTGGTCGATTCCGCAGAACCAAAGAATACGACAGCGTCGCGCGCCGCGACGAGGGTCGAAAGATCAAGCCCGGTCGTCCCCGTATCGATGACCAGTTCACCTGCGGTTCCGGAAACCGCTGAAGACAAGCTCAGACGATTGGGCCGCAGCGACGAACCATCGTTGATCACGGTTGCAGCCAGACCGAATCCGGCCGAGTTGATCTTCTCGGCCACGTCGTTCAACGTGTCATCGGCATCGATTTCCAGGAGCAACTCCTGGCGACCGTTGATGACCTGGGCCTCGACCGTCACCGTCTCACCCGGCTGATCTGGATCAGGTCGTTCGGTCGTTGTCGTCACGGCTTCGCCCGTCAAGCGCAGGTCGTGAGCCACCGTGCCGTCATCGTCGGTGATGGTCAATGCACCACTGCCGCCGGTCTCGTCGCGAATGATGATGCCGTCTCCGGTATCGTTCAGCGCGCCACGAATGGCCGTGTCGCCGGCCAGAGTATTGATCAACTGCAGGACATCGCCCACCGTGCGCTGATTCTTCGTAATGCCAACGCGGACGACGCTCCCATTGCTGGCAGTGATCTCGAACGTGCCCGTGCCCAGGCCGGCGCCCTGATTGAGAGTGCTGACGGGCGTCGATCGGGCCACATAACGCAGCTGGAGATTGCCGCCCCGCACCACACCATCGACCGCCGTAACATCAGCCACCTGCAGGCTGCGGGCCGCCGTGGTATCGGCGATCGCCAGAACCCCGGAACCGTCAGTGCGGTCAACAATAGACAGACCGTGGCCCGCCGAATTGACCTCCGCGTGCACGTTGATACCCAGGCTCGAAGACACTTCGTTGATGCGATCGATGACGTCCTGCAGCGTCTCGGGTGGCCGGCCGGTCTCCGGATTCACTGCCGTGAGGTCGACGACAACAGCCGCACCGCTGGCAGCCGTGATCTCGAGCGTGCCGAGTTCCAGGCCCGCTCCCCCATTGAGTGTACTGAGCAAGACAGTATTCAACCCGGCAAGCAACCTGCGTGACTGCAACTCGCCACCGGTGCTCTCACCGAGAATACCAAGGTCGTCGGCAGCCTCTGAGACACGCTCACCGGTCACGCCACGCTCCACGGTAAAGTCCTGCGCGCTGGTGAGCTTCAAACCATCGGCATCGACGACGGCCTCGATGCGACGTTCTCCTGTTTGCACATCCATGTTCCCCGTCGCGTAATTGATCGCCCGGACCACGTCGCCGATAGTGCCGATCCGAAAGACTTCGGCGCCGCGAATCACACCCTCCTCCGCGGCCGTCGTCAATCCGAGATCGGCAGCTGCGTGGCCCTCCACATCCAGAACCTGGAACACGCCGTCGCCCTCTGACGCATCGGTCAGGACGAACTGATTGCTGTTGATATCGAGTCGGGCCTCGAACGTGCCAGCGGGTGCTGCGGCATTGAGCATTTCAAGAACGTCGGCGTTGGTTCGAGCAGTTCGCGGGGCACCTCCGCCTGAAAACTCGAACTCCGCAGCGAGATCGATTTCAGTTTCCTGGCCGTCCCGCGTTCGAACGGTGACGACGCCCAAATCGACACCTCCGCCCGAGTTCAACTGGGCCAGGTGTGTGTCTTCGCCCATGCGGTTGTTGAGCTCGACCGTGAACAGGTCACCCCCGTCACCGATGAACACCAGATCCTCCCCGATCGTATTGCGGTGAACGCCGTTGCCGTCGTTGAGGGCCACCAGAGGGGTCGATTCATCAAGATCGATCACATCGTCGCCGGTCAACGAGCGACCGGCCTGTGCAGCGACGCTGCCGTCGAGTCCCAGATCCCGAGCGGCCGTGCCCCGCCCCACATCGCTGACCGACAGGATCCCGGTTCCACCCGATTCATCGGTGAGCACCAGACGATCTCCCGAAGTGGCCGCCCGCACCTGGACCCGCCCGTCGGAGTTGATGCGATCGACCACGTCCTGGACAGTCAACGTCTCGGTCAGATCGATTTCGGCGATGCCGCCCGCCTGATCCTGAACCTTGATCGTGCCCCGACCGATTCCCTGGCCGCCCCGCAGAATGGACAAGTCCGTCGCTGGTGCAACTTGCCCCTGCCCCATCTCGATGGCGATGGTTCCGGCCCCAACGGGGGTCGTGTCGGCGTCGGCGAAACCACTCGAGATCATCTGGTGTACGCTCACAAGCGACTGCACGCGGAACGCATAGTTGCCCAGAGCCGCCCCCTCCCGGGCAGTTGCGGTCATGATATCTGGAGAGCTACTGATCGCGCGGGCCGCGCGGAAGAACGAACGCGTATCGAACTGACTGGCCGAGGCACGCAACGCAAGCAGCCGGGCGTTGAGTTCACCGTACGCTGCCCGTTCCGTCTGAAGATCCGCGATGCGCGTCTGCACGCGTGTCAGGGGCCGCGCTTGCAAAGCCATCAACTGCTCGATGATGTCCCCAGTTGGCAAGCCCGAGAATAGCCCGACGTTGGCAGCGAGTCCGCTCATTCGACATCCTTCATTATGATTGGCCCACCCCTCCACTGTGTTATCGGATGAGTACGCTGCGGACTGCAGCCTGACGGCGCAGGAGACATGCTGCGCCGCGGCGACCGCCCTTCCCAGGTGCGTAGGCCAGGCCCCTTGCAGGCAACTAGAAAAAGACCGCATGACACCCGGCTGTCCGCTGAGGCGTCATGCGGCCTGTGCTATCGGTTTACGTGCTCCGTTATCCGAGCAACGACAGAACGTTCTGGGGTGTCTGGTTGGCCAGCCCCAGCGTCTGGAATGAACTCTGAGTCAGGATTTGTGCCCGTGTAAGTTTCGAAATCTCATGAGCGAGGTCTGCGTCGCGAATGATCGATTCAGATGCCGTCACATTCTCGAGAGCGACCTGCATGCTGTTCATGTTCGTCTCGACGACATATTTCTGAAACGCTCCGAGGCGTCCGCGCATCACGGCGACCTGGTTCACCGCGTGCTCAATGATGCGTTCGGCGTTCGAGAAATTGCCGCTGGACATGTCGTTGGTTCCGCCCGAGGCCAGTGTCGTGAGGAAACCATCGACCGAGTTACCGAGGTTCGTCGGGGCGACAGTGGGTATCCCCAGATCGACCTTCCCCGCTCCTTCGACGGAGGGAGAAATCTGGAAGCGGGCACCACCGCCGATGACCTGGAAGGTGCTCTGGGAGACCGTCTGCGTCGCAAAGCCCGACGTCAGCGACATTTCGATATCGAGGACAGGCGTCCGCAACGAAATCTCCAAACCATCAGCACTGGCCTTCTGGCCATTGACCAGCACGATCGGATCGACGCCATCGTCCTGGGCTGTCGTGCCCTGGCTGGCGAAGAGATTGCCTTGAATCGATTCGACAACGACGAACTCGTCCGAGCCGTAGTCGACACTCGACAGGACGATGCCCGACGATCCGGACACTGTGGCCTGGATCCCGGTCTGGCTGGTGAATTGATTGATATTGAGCGCTGCGGCACTCAGGGACGTTCCGCTCTGCAGCGTGACCAGTGCCGTGCCGAGGCCACCCGTGATCTCGAGCACGGAGGTCGCACTCAGGCTGCCGCCGCCTGCATTCACGTGGGCGATGTTGGCCTGCTCTGCAGACGCAGTCACCGCCACAGAAACGTTGACCGTTCCCGCGTCGGGCAGTCGGGCTGCAAACAGACTCGTATTGGCGATCTGAGCGGTTGACTGACCGGACACCTGATAGGCCAGGTGGCCGTTCAGCAGCTTGCGACCCGCGAATTCGGTCGTGTTGGCCACGCGGGTAATCGCATTGAGAATGTTGTCAATCTGCAACTGGTTCGCCGCCACCTCATCCGGTGACAGAGCGGACTCGTTGGCCGTCGACGATACGAGATCGCGCAGCTCGAGCACCAGTGATGAGACTTCATCCATGGCACCCTCAGCGACAGTCAGCACATTGATTGTTCGCTGCGAGTTCTTGGTTGCCTGTTGGATGCCGCGGATCTCGCTTCGAAGTGTTTCGGAGGCGATGAGGCCGGCGGGATCGTCTTTGCCTCGGTTGATCCGAAAACCCGTAGCGAGCCTCTCGAGTCTGAGAGAGAGCTCACCCTGGTTCTGGTTCAATCGCCCGAGAGCCCGGATCGACTCGATGTTGGTGTTTATGCGGCTCATAAATCCTCCGTGACAATGAGAGCAGAATGCCCTCGATCGCGCTACCGTGCGCGATGCTATCGAAACCTGACGACCAAACTAGCTGCGAGCATCCATTGCTCGTCCGCTAATGCGGCCGGCACTCGCTTCGTCGTCCTCTATGACCACCGTGTTTAGAAAAAACCGGCCAGCCAACCTGGATCTTTCGCTTATGGGACGTCTTCGCAATTTCCAGCCGCCCAATTGTTTGCGACAACGAACAGGGTTTCTCGTCCGCGGGGCCACTTAGGTCAGCTCCAGCGTGTCGCCACCATTCGGGCAGTTGACAGTGCTCCCGCGCCAGGACTTCCCCAGGCTTCCACACAGGACCTGGCTGGGGGTCAGGCGGGCAAGACACTCGATGAATCCAACTTCTGCAATCGCCGTATCCACGGCGTTCATATTTTCCAGGGCCACCAATGAAGCGGTGACCTGCCGGGAGTACTCGTCACGCCCCGCAGAACGTTCGATCGAACGCGTCAGGCCTACGAGATCCTCCTGCCGAGCGCCTGCAACTTCGGGGGCACCCGCAATCTGATCATTCACGGGCAGCCCGGAGAGCTTCAGCTTCGGAGTAGACCGCGCTGGAGTAACCTTGCCGATCCGTGCTGCAATGAGCGTACTGATATCGCGCTGTGAACGCCCCATGACAGGTGCGCCTCCCTTCGCAGTCAGCCATCTTCCTTGACGACGCCGGCAACGAGCACGCACGAAGGTCATCCTGGCCTGCGCATCGCGTGGAACCGTCCCGTTGGGGTCGAGACGGCCAGGCTGCCGGACCAGCGGTCAGGTCCAAGCCCTTTGAGGGCTGGGATCTCACGTGCTGGCGGTAGATGAATCGTCAATGGGCGGCGGCCTCGTTAATTAGGCGTCGTTTTCCGGTCTACGTCAGGAGTTGTCCACGCGGACCCGCCCCTCCCAATGCTGGCGGGGATGGGCGGCCATTCGACTCGGACCTTTGGCCCTGACCCGAAAGTCACCTGCCGCTGTTGTGCATCGATTCACAGACGCTAGACTGCAGAATCAATAATCACGTGGAACGACCTAACCTTATGAAGCTCACAGATATTCTATCCGTCGAGTGTATTCTGGCGCCGATGGAGGCCTCTGATAAACCGACCGCCATCCGCCAGCTGGTCCATGCCCTGGCCGTCTCCGGGAAGTGTCCGGATGAACAGGGGATGCTCACGGCGGTCATGGAACGCGAGGCCATCCGTTCGACTGGAATAGGCAAAGGCCTGGCTGTGCCGCACGGCAAGTGTGCCAACTGCGACGGCCTGATCATGGCCCTTGGTAAGCCCAAAGTAGCCATAGACTTCGACAGTAAGGACGGACTTCCGGCCAGAGTCATCGCACTGCTGGTGAGCCCCCCGGATCAAACGGGACCACACATTCAGGCGCTGGCCCGTATCAGTCGATTGATGCTGATGGACGATTTCAGAGATGCAATGAACCAGGCGTGCTCGAGCGCGGACATCCTGAACGTCATCGCACGATTCGAGGCCTGAGCGGGGCTCGCTGGAAGAATAGTCAAAGAATTGGGGTGGGGATCGCCGGTTTTCGGCCTGAGCGGCCGCGGTCTCGGATCACCGGGCGCTCGGGTGAAAGACGGCTTCAGGCGTTGATGCTCTCGACAGTGACGTTGAGATGACGCTGGCGATGGCCCTGCTTGAGGCGGTAGCCCTTACGTCTTTTCGCTTTGATCACGTCGATCTTGTCGCCCTTCCTCTCGCCGTTGATCCGTGCCACGACCGTCGCACCGGGCACCCAGGGCTGCCCCACCGTCGGGCTGGCTTCGCCAGCTTCGTCACCGATCAGCAGGACGCGATCGAATTCGATCGTCTTGCTGCCCTCGGGCAGGTCCCGAATATCGACTTCGAACGTCATGTCTTTCTTCACACGGAACTGACGTCCGCTGTCGTCAATGATGGCGTACACGGCAAGGCCTCCTCGGTCGAGTAAAAGAACCGCTATTATGTCGCCGGGCGGCGGGTCCGTCAAGGAGGCTCCCGAAACCGTCCGAGGCCTACTGGAGGTTGCCGTCGTCGCGACGCAGAGAGAAGCGCCGCACGAGCATGAAGTTCTCGCTTTCGTACTCGGTGATATCTCCGGATACGACGAAGACCACCCCGAGACGTCCCGCATCACTCATTTCGATCATGGACTGGAGTGCCAGGTTCCGCAGCATGGTCACCGGAGGATCGGCAGGCCGTTCGCTGGCCGACTCGAAGATGAACTGCCAGGCCCCGCCGTCCTCGACGATGCGGCCGACGCGCGAGACCACCTGGGTATCCTCTGGCCAGCGCGCTGTGCTCTCTCGCCTGGCGGCGCTGCGGCGCGCCGGTTTGTTCGCTGTTGGAGGCAATGGCTCCACGGTCTCGGCCTCCTCGAGCAGAACGTCGATCACGTCGCTGCGCGCCCCTGCTGCAGGGGATTGGGCAGATCCCCCGGGCGGTGAGGTGCGGGGCGGTGTGTTCACGATGTCGACCTCACGCAACAACAGGTAGTTTGCTCCGCGATACTCGGTCACGCTCCCAATCACGCGGAATTCAATCTCCCGATCAGGTGCGGCGGCAACATAATTCTCCATCTGGTCGAGCTTTGAGTTTGCCAACAGCACCATTTCGCGACCGGCATCGCCCTCCGCGGCGTCCGTAAAAACGAAACGCGGCTCATCGGCAAGTTCAATGCGTCCACGCCGCAGAGCCAGGGTGGCCCCTTCGGGCCACAGCCGCGCTTTCTCCGTCAGATGGGCCCGGAGTGCCTCCATCGGACTCGTACTGCCTCCCAGATCGCGGCCGGCTGGGGGAATGGGGTGCATCACACGATCTCGGCGCAAGGCCTCTTCGACGGTCGTGGGTGCAGGCCGCGGGCGGGTCGTCGTGTCCGGATCCTGCGCGACGGCCCCCAGCCAAACAGCAATGGTCAACATGGTCGTCATGGTGTCGTGCTCCCTGCAGCGGCACTGGCTTGAGGCCACAGCGCCTTACTGAGATCTTCGGCCGACATCACGGGTTTGCGGCAGACATATTGCTGGCACACGAAAGCCGTATCCTGACCATTCACTGCCGCCTTGCCCTTGAGTAAGGGGATGCGCTCTGCCAGAGCGGCATCCATCGTTCCGGCCTGCAACACGATCTTGTTGGGTAAGAATCGTTCATAGACGGTTGCAATCAGCGCCCTGCCGCCATCCGGCGAAGCAGCCGCCACGACGATCTCTTTGGGCTTGTTGTAGTAGAAATCGAGCGCACACAACAGACGTTCGAACGCATAGGGCGAACGCTTGATGTCGGCAGCGAATGCCTTGAAGATCGACGTCGCCTGGTCTGCAAAGTCCTTCTCGTTGAACAGGACGGCCAGACGCAACAGGTTCGTGGCGTGCACCGAATTGCCCGAGGGAATGGCCCCGTCACGCGGGTTCTTGGTCCGCGCGATCAACGTCTCCGCATCGTTGGCGGTGAAGAAGAACGCCCCGTTGCTCGAGTCGTAATAGTCGACTTTGCACTGGCGGGCGAGGGCCTCCGCCTCGAACAACCAGCGTTGATCGAACGTTGCCTCGTACAGGTTCAGTAACCCGTCGATCAGGAACGCGTAATCGCTGAGATAGCCCTTCAGATCAGCCTGGCCCTGACGATAAGTCCGTAGCAGACGCCCGTCGCGACGCATGTGGGTCAACAGGAAATCGGCACTGCGTGCAGCAGACGCGGCATAGCGCGGCTCGTCCAGGACCCGTGCCGCCTGGGCGAATGACGAGATCATCAAGCCGTTCCAGCCCGTGAGAATCTTGTCGTCCAGCCCGGGTGGAACCCGCCTGGCCCGCACGGCAAGCAGTTTCTGACGCATGGCGGCAAGCCGCGTGCGGAGCACCTCGGTCGACAACCCATGTGCACTTGCGACCTCGGTAAGGTCCTGCTTGATGTTGAGAATGTTCTTCGGGCCGGGCGGCGCATGTCCAAACCTCTCGTCCCAGTTGCCGCCGGCCGTTACATCGTAAGCCGCGCAGAAGAGCGGTGCATCCTGGTCACCAAGAATGTGGGTCACTTCCTCGAGTGTCCAGATGTAAAACTTCCCTTCGAGCCCCTCACTGTCGGCATCGCGTGTCGAGTAATAGCCCCCTTCGGGTGCCTGCAAGTCCGCGATGACATAGTCGAGAATGCCGCGAGCGACCTCCTCGTAACGTGGTTCCTTGAACACGAGGTACCCATCCAGGTAGATCCGGCTGACCAGAGCCTGGTCGTACAGCATTTTTTCGAAGTGCGGAACGAGCCATCGCGGATCCGTGCTATATCGACAGATCCCGCCCCCGAGGTGGTCGTAGATCCCACCAGCGGCCATGCGATCGAGGGTCACCCGGACAGGTGGCAGCAACGTCTCATCGCCTGTTGCATGGTACATGCGCAACATCAACTCCATGCTCATGCTCGGCGGAAACTTGTTGTTGGCGCTGCGCATTCCGCCCCACACCTTGTCGAAATACTGTGCTACTTCAGTGGCGGTCGAATACATCAACTCCGCCGCGGGCAGCCCATCGGTCGCCGCGGCGCCGCGCGCCCAGTTCTCGAGTAACTCCTTCATTTGACCTGACACCTGGGTGATTCGCCCGGGCTCATCGGTCCAGGTCTTCGAAATCACCTGAATGAACTCGAGGAATGCATCCTTCGGTATATAAGTTTTGGCAAAGAATGGTACGCCATTCGGCTCGAGGAACACGCTCATCGGCCAGCCGCCATTGCCATCATTGAGCGCCATGGTCGCCTGCATGTAGATCTCGTCGATGTCCGGACGCTCCTCACGATCGACCTTGATGCTGATGAACTTGTCGTTCAGCACAGCAGCGACGTCCTCGTGCTCGAAGACTTCGTGCTCCATGACGTGACACCAGTGACATGCCGAGTATCCGATGCTCAAGAAGATAGGTTTGTTCTCGGCCTGCGCCCGTCCGAGGGCCTCGGCGCCCCATGGGTACCAATCGACCGGGTTGTGGGCATGCTGCAGGAGATAAGGGCTCAGGCTGTCGATCAGCCTGTTGGTGTGCTTCGCGGCCGCCGGCGCCATGGAGTTTTGTCCTTCGTTGCCAGAGCCTGCCACCATCGTGGCGAGCAGGCTGATGATCAAGATGAATGGTCTGTGCATGGGGGGATTATACCGACGCAGCCCGCATCCGTATTCCGCAATCCGACGTTGGTCAGCTGCGGCTCCAGAATGCGGGCTGCTTCGGAATGGGACGCGCGGACGTTCTATTGAATAACGACCTCGATGGGCATCACGGTCATGACGCGTTCACGCTGGAACATTGTGAGCGTCTCGATCATGCGCTTGACCGCCGCGGCCCGCAATGGATCAATGGTCTGGAGATACGGCAGCATCTGGCTGATCACGTCAGCCGCAGGCGTCGCCTGCCGTAACGAAGCCTCCATCCCCATGCCCTCCATCAGAATGTCCATCAAAGTCTTGGGCTTGGGCAAGACTTCGACATCGAAGTCGTCTCCCAGGTTGGCCTCGAGGGCCGCAAAACGCAGGGCATCTTCCAGGCCTCCCATGCGGTCGACGAGCCCCAGATCGAGCGCCTGGCGCCCAGTGTATACGCGGCCACCGGCGATGCTCTCGAGCGGCTTGGTCAGGCGATCCTTCCGCGTCCGCAGAATGCGGTCCTTGAACGAGCCGTAGACATCTTCCATCCAGGTGCGGAACTTGTCGCGTTCACGGTCGGAAAATGGCCGCGACGTCGCCATGATCGCCGAGTTTTCTCCGCGCTGGATGGGGTGCCAGTGCACACCCATCCACTCCCAGAACCCCTTGGTCACGAGCTTCATACCGACCACACCGATCGAACCGGTAATGGTACCCGGCTCGGCGAAGATCGTGTCAGCTCCACAAGACACGTAATAGCCACCGCTGCCCGCGACGTTGCCCATCGAAACGATGAAGGGTTTGTTGTTCCGGGTGATCTCCTGGGTGGCATTCCAGATGATTTCGCTCGCCACGGCCGATCCGCCGGGCGAATCGACCCGCAAGACGACAGCCTTGACTGTGTCATCGCGTGCCGCACGATACAACGCCTTACGCAAGCGACTGCTGGCGCCATGGTTCTCACCACCGAATGGGCCACTGGCACCATCGCCTGGAATGATCATGCCGACGACGTAGACCAGGCCGATGCGTGGATCTTTGTTGTCCTGTCCACTCCCCATCAACTCGCCCATGAGATCGGACCAGATCGCCAACGGGTTATTGAAATTGAGTTCCGGGCCGCTGTCCTTTCCGTAGTTCTTGTCGAACGGCACCTGACCATGACGCTTCTTGATGTAATCGACGAACTCCATGCGGTAGTCGATGCTGTCGATCAATCCGACCTCGAGCGCTTTTTCGGCGGAGTACGGCCCCTGGTCGACGAGGGCCCCGACCTTTTCACTGTCCATCCCGCGCGAGGCCCCGATCTCCTCCAGCATCTGGGCATAAATATCGTCGTAGAGCCAGGTCATCATTTCGGCGGCCGGCTCCGATGGGCCGTTGCGGGACACGATCTCGCCCGCGCTCTTGTAGTCACCGATGTGAATGACGTCGGCTTCCATGTGCAAGTGTGCGAGCATGTCTTTGAGATACAGTTGCTCGCCATACAACCCCGTGATCCACAAGTCGCCCGTTGGCACGACAGAGACTCGCGAAGCGGCACTGGCGAGCCAGTACAGCATCATGGAGTAGCACGAGTCCATATGCACGTAGACTTCCTTCTCGACGCGCAGTTGTTCGATGGACTTGCGGATCTCCTGCACCTGAGCCAGGCCCAATGCGGGACTCTCGAAGGTCAGAAAGACGGCCTCGACGGTGTCATCATGGCGCATCTGTCGCATGCGTTCGAGCAGCGACTTGGTGGTGAACGATTTGTTGCCCGAGAAACCGAAGGGATCGCTGACGGGCGCTTCACTGATCGCACCCTTGAGCTCGAGGTGAACGATCCGGTTGCCGTCAGCACGGGCCGCAGCTGGCGCCACGACGATGCAGGCCACGATACATCCTGCCAGGACAAGTGTGCGTTTCATGGTGGATTCTCCCATAAGTTTGGTCAATGAAGCTTGAAATCTCTGTGGGCCAGGTGCTGCCACCCGGATGCCGTGAATTCGTGAACGGACAGCGATTATCGCATCCAGGGCGATCATCGCCCCACTGTGGGTGTTTGGGCGATTATAATTCGCGCCGACAATCCGACTTCGATCAGGACTGGGACACCGCCTCGGCCACGGCCTGCTCCAGCCCGTCATGCGGGTGGCCGGACCACACGATGATACCAGTTCGATCGATCACGAATGCCGTCGGGAGGTATTGCACCCCGTAGTCCCGGTCGACGCGGCTGCCGGTCCCCACAATGTAGCGAATACCGCGCGTCCTGATAAAAGGCTCGACCGTGCTCGCTTGCTCATCCGTCAACCCGATCACCACGACGTTGTCCGAGGCATAATGTGCGTTCAGCTCGTTGAGATGCGGAATGGACTGCAGACACGGCGCGCACCACGTCGCCCAGAACTCGAGGACGACGACCTGACCGCGCAACTGGCCCGGATCGAACGCCTCACCGGCGTTGAACCAGGCCGCCGCCGTAATCGCTGGAGCCGCCCCTCCGGATTCGAGGACCGTTCCGCGTGGCATCATCAGGTATGCCACGCCAAGTGAAGCCAGGACCAACCACATCCACTTGGCGGTCGACGGGTCGCGCGCCGGTTGATGCTCTGTCATGGGTTTCCCCTGGTCTCACGCTGGTGGTTCAAAAAGACAATGCGCCGTGCAGTGCTCGCGCGCCTCACGGTTCCACGGCAGTCGCACACCACGGACAGTATGACCAGAAATCACCATCGACGCTCCAGCGGCACTGGCGGCAACGGTGTGGAAAGGGATGCATGTGCCATTTCCGTCGAACCTTCAACCTGCACCAGGGGCAAAAGCTCATGAATGGCATAAGTTTACCGCTACACCCCGAGCACTTGGCCCGGTACCGCTTATCGGGCCCGGGACGGACGTCGAGTGGATCGAACCCGCCTCCGTAGCACCATGGGCAGTATGGCCATTCGCCCTTGAGCCCCCGCGAACACGATGGGCAATAATAAGGATATGGGGAGAGCTTCCCAAAATGATTGTCCGACTCGGCACACCACGGGCAAACCTCCATGCACTCCGCGACGGGCTCGGCGCAACTGACGCAGTCAAAAGCCAGGTCCAGCACCCGCCCATAGCGCCCGATGAAAGCATCACGCCGAACGCGCCGCCAATCCAAGCTCCTCGACCGCGAGGTCCTTTCGCCACTTTCGACCTGCAGCACTGGCACGGCCGCCACGAGCGCGGAGCGCATGGCGGCCGCATTGGGGTAGCGTTTCCTGGGACTGACTTCAAGGCCCTTGCGCAAAACGCGCGTCAAGGCCCAGTTGGTCCGGGCCTGCAAGCGATCCGCGCCGCGAATCGGCCATTCAAACGGCCAACGCGGCAGATAACCCGTGATGTATTCATAGGTGATGACGGCGGCCGAGAAACAGTCCGAGCCGAATGTGGGCTTGCCGTAGGCTTGTTCGGGAGCGACGTAACCCGGTGTTCCGAATTCATCCATGGTCGCCATGTGCGGGCGCATGACACGGCTGATCCCGAAATCGCCCAGAGCCGCACGTCCGTCGGGGAACAGGAAGATATTCCCCGGCGTCACGTCGCAATGCACCACCCGCTTGCTGTGGGCATACGCCAAGCCCTTCAGAACCTGGTCCATGATCCGCAGTACACGCCGGGCAGCCATCGGACGGTGGCGATCTGCCAGTGTACCGACCGATAGTTCAGTCGCCAGCACGACGCGGCCATCGATGAGATCTGCGTTCTTGATGGGCAGAATGTTATTGTGGCGCAGTGAAGCGACCAGACGCACCTCGCGTCTCAGAGCCTGGTGGTCGGTTTCGCCGTGAAGATTGGGCAGCGGAATTTTCAGAGCCACCCAGATGCCTTCGACGGTGTCGAGTGCTTTCCACACCTCGCCCGAACCGCCTTCCCCGAGCCGACGGGACAGCCGGTACTTCCCGACCAGCTGGCCGGTGCCGAGACGGGCCACGCTGTTGCGCTTGTGCGCTGATGATTGTTCCATGCACGACTCGATCACTGAGGCATTCCAGCCACCTCGGGTGCGCTGGGACGGAAACCGGTCCGAACTCCAGTAAGCGAGGTCGAGCGCGAAGCCGGAGATCCAGAAAAAGCCTAATCAAATCGCAGCACTCAATACAAGTCAAGCGTCCACCGCGGACGGCCCCGTGGTCGCACGGCGACTTGACGTCACCACCAACGGGGCGTAATCTCCGTCATCCATATTCTGCATCCGTGCGGCCGCGTAGCTCAGGTGGTTAGAGCGAGGGATTCATAAACCCTAGGTCACTGGTTCGAATCCAGTCGCGGCCATCATCAAGCCTGTCACGTCGAAACGGACAGGCTTTTTTTCTGCTGCTCGGGACGGTTTTGCCAGTGGCGCCTGTTTCACCACGCTACGAGCTGTTCGATCATACGGCCGATCTGGGGATCCGCGCTGTCGCCCCCGACCGCGCAACCCTGATCGACCAACTGGCGGCCGGACTGTATGGCGCCATCGGCGAAATCGTGCCGGGCCCGCCTCACGATGTTCGCGCACTCGCCATCACGGCCGCACCGGCCACCGCAGCGCGTGACCTGCTGACCGAACTCCTGCACTGGTTCGAGGTCGAAGCCCTCGTTGCGACTGATGTGACCGTCGTGACCTGGAACCCAACCACCTTGCGTGTAGAAGTAAGCCTGGCAACGATCGACGCGGGCCGCAGCGTGCTGGCGCACGAAGTCAAAGCGGTGACGTACCATGAGTTGGCGATTCGAGAGGTCGACGGGGGATGGGAGGCAGTGGTCATCGTAGATATTTGACCGTTCGGCAGCCGAATTCGGAACGTCTGAGGATTGGGCAAGCGGCCTGCAGGACACGGTTCAAGCATTGAAGGCGCCCACGCTCGAGTGTATGTCCCGGGCGGCAGGCTGCGAGAACAGCTCGATTGATCGGGGACCTCGATGACCATGCAGCCCTACACTGGACCATTTGAACGCATCGACCCTCAGCGCGTCCGCATTCCGAAGTCGTACAAGACCGGAATGCGCGTCGACGGTATGATCTACGCCAACGAGGCATTGGCTGCTGCGATTCAGCAGGACCGCTCGCCAGAGCAGGTCGCCAACGTGGCATGCCTCCCCGGGATTGTCGGCCACTCGTTGGCCATGCCTGACATTCACTGGGGCTATGGCTTCTGCATCGGTGGCGTGGCGGCGACCGACCCTGCGGCGGGTGGCGTCATCAGCCCGGGCGGTGTCGGATATGACATCAACTGTGGCGTACGCCTGATCCGCACGAACATTCCTCTCGAGCATGCCGCAGCGCGGATGGAACGCCTGGTCAATGAACTGTTCAAGGTCGTCCCATGTGGTGTCGGACGGGGCGGGCGGGTCAAATTCAACCACAAAGAGCTGGCCCGCTTGATGACCGAGGGGTCGGCGTACGTCGTCAACAACGGGCTGGGCTGGGCATCCGACGTCAGTGCGACCGAAGCCGGCGGCCGGTTGCACGGAGCCGAACCGGGCAATCTCTCGAACCGCGCCTATGAACGTGGCGCGACTCAGTGCGGGACGTTGGGCAGCGGTAACCACTTCCTCGAAGTCCAGGTCGTCGACCATATCGACGACGCGAAGGCTGCCGCGGCCATGGGCCTGGAGCGCGGCTGCCTGACCGTCATGATTCACTCTGGATCGCGCGGGCTGGGCTACCAGGTGTGCGAGGACACGCTCAAGCAACTGCGCGGCGTGCCCCGCAAGTACGGCATCGAGTTACCCGACCAGCAGTTGGCGTGTGCCCCACTCGATTCACCCGAAGGCCGGCACTACCTGGGCGCCATGCGGGCAGCCGCTAACTATGCATGGTGCAACCGCCAGATCATGACGCACCTGGCCCGCGAGGCGTTCTCAACGATCTTCGCGTGCCCCGCCGAACAACTCGGCATGACGCTGGTCTACGACGTCGCGCACAACATTGCCAAGATCGAGCCCTATGACGTCGACGGGCAACGCCGCGACCTGTGCGTTCATCGCAAGGGCGCGACGCGGGCGTTTCCGCCCGGTCATGCCGAATTACCCGATCGTTACCGCGCGATCGGCCAGCCGGTGCTGGTCCCCGGGGACATGGGCCGCTACAGCTACGTCCTCGTTGGGCGCGATCCGGCGATGCAGCACACCTTCGGCTCGAGTTGCCATGGTGCAGGTCGCTGCCTGTCGCGCGGTGCCGCCATCCGCGCCAGCAAGGGCCGCTCGATCCGCGACGAGCTCCGTGCGCGTGGGGTCATCGCTCGCGCCCGAGGTCGGACCGGCCTCGAGGAAGAGCAACCTGATGCGTACAAGAACGTGATCGACGTCGTCGACGTACTGCACGATGCAGGCATCAGCTCCAAGGTGGCGCGACTCAAACCGCTCGGGGTCATCAAAGGGTAGGACGAATCAGGCCCGCCGCTGCGCACCCGCGGACCGGTTCGGGCCCCCGGGCTGCTTCATTTCTCCGAAATGAACTGACCCCGTACAATCATGTCGTCCACAAAGGAGATCCTGCCATGCGGCCCATCGCTCTTGTCCTCACATTGCTCGTCACCGCCTGCGTGAGCGCTCAACCCCGTGGCATCATCGGCCGGCCTGCCCCGGTGTGGGGCGTCACGAAATGGATGAATCTGCCCGCCGGCGCGCACGCGCTCGACATTGGTGACTTCAAAGGGCGCGTGCTGTACTTGTATGGGTTCCAATCCTGGTGCCCAGGATGCCACAGCCACGGCTTCCCGACCCTGCAAGGGCTCATCGATCATTACCGCGGAGTCGACGACGTTGCATTCGTCGCCGTGCAAACGGTGTTCGAAGGATACGCGTCGAACACGTTCGATCACGCCAGAGACGTCGCGGCACAATACGCCCTGGACATTCCCGTGGGTCAGAGCGGCGAAGAAGGTGAGCGCTCCCCGCTGATGAACCGCTACCGCACAGGCGGAACGCCGTGGACGATCATTATCGATCGTCATGGCATCGTACGTTTTAATGATTTCCGCATCACACAAGACCGTGCGGTCAGCCTCATCGACCGTTTGGTCGCCGAGAATCGGCCGGTGCACCGCTTGCCCGAGTCGCGTATCGGCAAAGCACTTCTGGGCACGGCGCTCGATTTGTCGAAGCTCGATTGGATTCACCCCAAACAGGCTCCGGTCGTTCACGGGAAAGTCACTCTCGTCAGATGGTTCACGGACAATTGCCACTTTTGCAAAACCAGCCTGCCGGCGATCATGAAGCTCGATCAGGACATCGCTCATGCCGATTTCCAGACGGTTGCCGTGTACCATGCCAAGCCGCCACGTAAAGTAGCGCACGCCGAAATCGCCACACATGCCAAAGTTCTGGGCTACAGTGGCCCCCTTGCGGCCGACAGCGACTGGACCCATCTTCAGGCCCTGTATCTTGAACATCACCCCAAGGCAGTCACGAGCGTGACCTTTGTCATGGACCGCGCGGGCAAGATTCGGTACATCCACCCCGGCCCGGTCTTTGGTTCGTCCAGCACTGATGCAGTGTTGAACCGCGAGTACAACGAAGTGCGCAGTGCGGTGCAGGCGTTGCTCGAAGGAGAGTAGTCAGATCGTGAAGACAGTCTCCCCTTGCCTATGCACCTGGCGCTCTCTACACTGCAAGTACCTTGCCTCCCGGAGTCGCGAGTCACCGACCATGCTCAATCCACGTCCACTACCCTGGTATGCCATCGCGGCCGGGATCGCCCTGCTGTGCAACGTCGCTGCTGCCCAGGACCTGCCGTGTGCAAGTAACTGTTCAGACCACGGCGTGTGCGTAAACGGTGCGTGCGTGTGCGACGAAGGCTGGTCCGGCGACGCATGCGCATGCTCGACCGCGACGTGCCCTGCTGATTGCGGGATCCATGGCGAATGCGTGTGTGGCGTGTGTGTGTGCGCTGACGGGTGGGCGGGCCAGGATTGCTCGTGTACGACGAGTTGTGCGAACCACGGTGCCTGCCTGGGCGGTGTCTGCCAGTGCGACGAAGGCTGGACCGGTGACTTCTGCGAATGCTCGACCGCGCCGTGTGTTCTGGACTGTTCGGGGAACGGCGACTGTGTCTGCGGCATCTGCGAATGCGACGACGGCTGGTCGGGGGTGGCGTGCTCATGCCAGGAACTACCGTGCGACAAAGATTGCTCCGAACATGGCACGTGTGCGTGCGACGGCATCTGCGCATGTGATCCCGGGTGGAGTGGATCGAATTGCTCCAGCCCCTGCCCCAACCTGTGTTCGGGACGCGGCGTGTGCACCGATGGCGTGTGTGACTGTCCGCGTTTCTGGGCGGGCAGCGATTGCAGCGACCCCGACTACATTCGCGTATTCATGGCCACCGACGACACCCACTTCGAATCCTCGATCACCGAACGACCGGTCGTCGATCTACAACCTGGAACCAGCGCGACGATCATGGTGTGGATCGAAGACACGCGTCAGGCGTTTCCGCTCAGCGGTATTCAGCCGATCATTCGCTGGTTCGGTTTGCCAGGGCCCGGCACTGAAGGATCGGTGCGTTACATCAATCTGCCCTACTTCGCCTGTGCATTGCAAACCGACGGGATGTTTGGTCAACCGTGCGTACCGAACGGCGGGTTCTGCTCGGAGGCCTGCGTCATGTTCGACGGTAGCTCGATCCGAATAGACGAATTGCGGCAAGATTACGTGTTCAGTGAGAATATCACTTACCCACCGATCTTTCATGAGAATGCACCTGAAGACAACGGCCTGGCCAAATTCGGAGCGTTCGCGCAGCACGTCGATGCGACGACCGGGTCGTTCCTCAACGGCATCCACTACGTGGCCGAATTCGATATCGAGATCTCGCCCGATGCCAGCGGTCAGTTTTCGATCGGGTTCGTCCGGCGCTGGAACGGGCCCATTGCCCTGACCCATTTCTTCCGCCCCCTGGGGCAGGACTTCGAGGTCGACCTCTTTCAGGATCTCACCGTTGTCGTGAACCCTCAACCGATTGCATTTAACCCTGTGGATCGTGCAATCGATGCCCGTCAGACGTCCGCACCGGATGGCAGTGAGCGTGCCGGGTGGGACCGCATAACATGGTTATACAATGCCGACATGAATGGGCTGACGGCCTCTGACTTCGAGGTCCTGACCACGGACGGTACTCGGCTCAACATTGCCGATATCACAGTTGAAGGTGGTCTGGTTGAAGTCGTGTTCGATGGGCCCATTCCGCCAGGCCAGTGTGTCCGCGTCACCGATATGGCCACAGGTGCCAGCGCCACGCTGGGACATCTGCCGGGGGATGTGAACGCGGACCGCGTGGTCAATCCTGGCGACCTGCTCGAGCTCATCGACGACATCAACGGCTTGCTCGCTCCTCCACTGTCGCGCGCGCAGTACGATATCGACCGCACGGGCGACCGTTCGCCGCGCGACATCCTGCGGCTCATCGATCTATTCAACGGCGCGGATGCTTACGAGCCGTGGCTCGGCCGCACACTCGGCGCATGTCCGCAGTAGATCCGACTCAGCACACATCGCCCGGAAGGCCCCGGCCACTTCAAGCCGCCTGGTCGACGCACCGGATATCGGACGCGCCAGGCCCGCACGGCGATCGCCGGAGCCGCGTTTTCACGGCCGGGATACCTGCCAGCCCCGAACGTCCCGAATCCATCGATTCGACGAACGGTCGCGCGTTGCGCGCACATGCATATTAGACTGATGTACGCGGATGATAAGCCAGCTGATTTGAGAGGATCGCATGGGCTCGGAATCTTGGAGAATCTTCGAAGACATGTGTACGCGAGGGCACAGCGGCAAGGCCGATATTCAAGTGGAATGCCACGAGAAGCTCGATGCCACCCGCGGCCCCGGTAGCCATGTGCTGGCCGTCGCTGCGCTCAACAACGCCAACCATCGCGTGGTCCTCACGGGCCTGTTCTTCGCGATCGACGATCCGGCCCACGATCCACCCCCGACGCTGCAGATACACACCGAGAAATGGCCTAACAAGGCCGGCTTCACCGAACTGCCGCACGTCCTTGAACCCGGGCAACGCATCGAGATCTTCGTGCCGCGCGATCAATTCTATCGCCAGGCCCGGGCGCTGTGCGGCAAGCCGGGACGCGACAGTATCCGCGTTGCGTTCTGGACCGACAACTTCAACAACCGCCACACCAGCCCGGAGTTCCCTTTTCGCAGCGGAACGCACAAGTTGACCACGCGCATGGGTGGACCCCAGGCGTAACCTGATGGCGCCCTTCCGAGGCATCTTGCGGTTCTAACTGGAATAGACTTGATCAGCAGCGCAGACCGATTAGCATCTGTCATCGGTGATTTCGAGCACCCTGTCTGTGAATGGTCAATTGACATGACCCCGGAAGATCATCTCCTCGATTGCATCAGGGAAGCCCGACGGAAGCTCGGCGCTGATCAGCCCATCTTCATCAGGAAGGGAATTACCTTCGACCACCGCCTGGTGGAGGTCGCGGGCGCACGCTATCCACTCGGCGTCATCAGTCCGTACTACCTGCGTGATGGCAGCATCGAGCTGTGTTCTGCGCGCCTCCTCGTCTGCCAGGATGAATTGGCCGACGACTACGCCAACCTGGCTCAGATCATGCAACAGGTGTCTCAAGACAACCAGGCGCTGGTGGTCGCCGCGCCATTGATCGGCGGCGACGTCGCCAGCATGTTCGTCATCAATCACACCCGCGAGACCATGGCGGTCGTGGGACTGCACGGCCCCGAGCGGCCTGCCGCCCATGACAACCTCAAGGACTTGTGTGCGCTGACCGGAGCGACCATGGCCCGGGCCGATCAGCCGATCACCGAGCAGCACCTTGGCCACGTTGATCGTCTGTGGGCGAACCAGCATGACACAATGATCTGGAATGCGTCTGCTGCGGAAGCCACGCACGCCCGTGGCATGCAGTTGTCGGTGGGCGGCTGCAGCCCGGCGGAGATCGAACATTTGCTGGCCTGCGCGCTGAGCACGGTGTAGCCACATCTCTGTGGCGTGACGTTCTTCTGCGGGCTGGACGATATTCCCGGGCCGCAGTATGATCTGCCTCGCCTTACACCTCAGGGGATTCCATATCGTGAAGAGAATAGATCCGAGAATCCGAACCGTTGTCGACGGATTCGGACTGACACCACGCGAAGCGCAGCTGGTCGAACTCATTGCCGTCGGCTATTCGACTGAAGACATCGCCGAGGCACTGGATATCAGCACCGCCACGGTCCGCACCCACATCCGCGCCATCTTCAACGAGGTCGGCGTCAGCACCCGAGCTGAACTCGTCGCCAGGATCATGGCCAAGATCCTGAGGATGATCCCCCACAAGAAACCCAATCGCGGCCGTGGTCGGTAGGCTTCGGCTGCGCGAGCCCAGGTCACTGGTAACGAGTCCGATGTGCGATTGAGTTTTTCCTTCAGCCGACCAACTTGCGCAGGACCGGATCAGGCACAGCAATCTTCCTGGACTACGCGATTGGGATTACGCGGCGCAACGACACACACGTGCACACGATTGTTGCCGTGAGTCGGCGTGTGACGGCGGCAGCAAGACGTGTGTTCTCCTGCGTTTGTGTCCGAAACAGGATTCTGCCACACGCCGGCGCCGGCCGTATGCACCCTCTGGCACGGTGCAAGTTCACTCGATCACGGTCAACCAATGATTGACAGGTCTACACCTCCCCTGTAGCTTCGAATTCAGCTGTTCTGCACCGGGCCCACGCTTTTTGGCCTGGCGCGAGGGCTCGACACACTTCTTAAGGACATACGGTGCTTTCGATCGGTTCCAACGCGTGTCCGATTCTGCTCGTTGTCGCAGCTGATTCCGGACAGACAATCCAACTTCCTGGAACCGGTGCAATCTAACATCTTGGAGGATCGCAACAATGAGATCACGATTCGGCTTTGCACTGGCAGCGTACTTAGTCGTGTTTCTTCAAGTGGGGCCGGCCGGGGCTACCGAGATCATTCAACTGTCGTTCGATCAGGTGGTCAACCGGGCGCAGACGGTTGTCGAAGGCACGGTCGTCGACCTGCAGATCAAGTATACGGGCACTGACATTCGGGCAGCGAAAGCCAAGCGACACATCGCCCCGCGAGTCGAGCCGAGCACGCTCAGCCCAGGCCCAGCCGTGGCCGTCCCCCAATCTGTGGGTGTCGAGGGCGGTCAGATGCTGTTCACCGAAGTCACCCTCGCGGTCAACACCGCGATCCTGGGGGACGCTGAGGAGACACTGACGTTTCGAGTTGCTGGCGGAGAGGATGAACATGGCAAAGTGACGGTGTATGGCATGCCCACGTTCAAGACCGGCCAGCGCTACGTCGTTTTCTTGCGTCCCGGATTCACGCAAACGGGTACTCCCCTTGTCGGCGTCAACCAGGGCTTTTTCGAGGTCACTCAACAAGATGACGGGCGCGAGGTTGTTCTCACCGCAGCCGGAGACTTCTTGATCGGCGTCGAGGACCATCGTTTGTTGACCCGCCACAACCCCAAACGCTCCAACAATCGACTGCGGCGCCTGGCCGCGCCGCCGGTTCCCGACGACGCTTCAGTTGTTGCGCAACCAAGCACCGCCGTCCGACGCTACTGGACATCGACGCAGGCGCCTCTGGATTTGGATTCATTCATCTCCGTCATTCGCGCAACCAGGGAGGTGGCACCATGAAACGCCTGGTGATTACGAGCTCCATTCTGATTGCGACCTTCATTCCAGTCGGCCTTGCGTATGATATCGGCAATTTCTGGGATGACGGCGACGACATCGTGTTCGACGACGTGTTCCTGCCCGCAGATACGTGGAGTGATCCCGCTCAATTCCAACTATCAGAGTGGAATGAGATCGATGTGACCGACAATTCACACCCTCTGAGAATCAACTTGAATCCCCAATTCAGCTTTGGCGCCAATGACGGCGATAACACCATGGGCTTTCTCGACGAAGCCGGGCTCAGTTCAGAGTATGGCCTGTCATATGCCGACGCGCTGGCCTGGGCTGCCTGCTGGTCCAGTGGAACACTCGTTGAATGCGATGTGATGCTCGACCCTGCCCTCGCCTGGAACCTCGGCCCCCACGACAGCACGTGGTTCCAGTCGACCGTTCTTCACGAGTTTGGTCACGTCCGAGGACTCGATCACTACAACAACTTCCTGTCCATCGAAAACAGTGGCACCAGTAAGTACCTCCGTGCCGAGACGCTGTACATGGATGACAAGGAAGCCATCCGCCAGAATGCGACGTTTGTCACCGAGTGGGATATCGTCATCTACAACAAATGGCACGATGGATCTGTACCGCAGTGGATGAGCATGTCGCCGACCACGCTTCGAGAAGGGGAGCAGATTCAACTGAATGACATCACGGTCGAGAACCGCGGCAGTGAGGCGTTCGATGCAGAAGTGCGTTTCGGAGTTTACTTGTCCGAGAACGTGGGCATTTCAACAGGTGACACTCTGTTGAACACTGGAACATTTGCCGACTTCGGAACATTTACGTTCAGCACCTTCGACTGGAGCGCGACGATCCCGACCGTGGATGACTGCGGCACGCGCTACATCGGGGGAATCATCGACGACAACGACGTATGGCCCGAGCGCTTCGAGGACAACAACGCGGCGACATTTACGGATGGCGTGGCATTTACGGGCAAGGACTTTACGCCAACCGCGCTGACGATACTACTCGCCTTGGACGCATTCGAGCCCAACAACACCGCCGGCTCCGCGAGCGCAATCAACCTGCCGTTCAATGCCGGAAATGTGAGCATCGATCAGGATTCGGAAAACGACTACTACGCGTTTGACCTGACCTGTGAGATGTATGTCGAGACCGCGACGACATTCGATCACGATATGGGCGATATCGATCTGCAAATACGGACGGCTGCGGATGGACTCATCGAGACGTCGGCCAGTTCGACTGACGATGAATCGATCGACCGAGACTTGCCTGCGGGGGGTTATCTGGCGCGCGTCTACGGCGATGGAATCGGCAGCTGCAACCGCTACGCGCTAAGCATCACGGCGTCCGACGTCACCCCCCCCGTGGTCACGCCACCGGCTGATGTCCTGCTCGAGTGCAACGGCCCGGGCGGTATCCCGCTGGACGATCCGGATATTCAAGCGTGGATCGACTCGGCAACTGCCGAAGACGAGTGCGAGGGCCCAATCGCCAATATCGACAATGACGCGCCCGATTTCTTTCCCGCGGCATGCCCACCGGGAGGCGTGACAGCGGTCACCTTCACTGCGACCGACAGCGTGGGCAATGAAGGCGAGGCCACGTCGACAGTCACGGTTGTCGATTCGACGGCACCCGAGGTCACCTGCAGTGTTGACGTCGATCGCTTGTGGCCGCCCAACCACCGTATGGTCGATGTGGGCCTGTCGTACGACGCCACTGACCTATGCGACACGCAAGCGCTTGCTTTCGAAGTCACCGTGACCAGCGATGAGTCTCCACACGATGAGTTGGGCGCGGGCGGCCCGATACACTGTCCCGATGCGGAGATCAAGAACGATGCCGTCCTCCTGCGGTCGGAGCGCTCGGGTGCGGGTGACGGCCGCGTCTATGTCATTACCGTGAGCGCGACCGACAGCTGCGGCAACGTGGGCACCTGTTCTGCAGAAGTCACTGTGCCCAAGAGGCGCTCGCGCAGTAGTCAGGCAATCGATTCGGGCCAGGCGTTCGATCCGACTGCGTGCCCCTGACACACTTGGCAATCCGTGAGACAAGCCCTCCCCGAAGGGAGGGCTTGTACTTCACGTTATGCGGTGCGTCAGCAACTGATGCTCATCTCACGATGGCGAACCACTTCGCAGGACAACCGCTCGCGTATCCGGGGGTTCCAATTGCATGTGGGGGTCAGTGGGGGATCTCGGGGCACTTTGGAGTTGGTCGATATCTCAATCAACAACAGTCCGAGTTTCGTCTTCTTTGGCCTGGAATACTGGGAAGCGTTCAACGTTCAGCTGGCCCAGATGACAGCGGGTTTAGATGACCCCGGCATTTCGACTGCTACGGATACCGATGGTGTCATTGGATTCAATGGATACCTCGCGACGTTCACCTACAGGGCCAGCGACGATGCGGAGGGCACGTTCTTCGTTGATCTACTGCACGATGCTTCTGATGAAGAACAGCGCACATTTCTCTTTCCGACGCCATCGACGGGCACCATTGATATCCAATTCGCGCAGCCTGCCACTGTTACGGTGGCCCCTGGAGGTTAAATGCAGCGCTCACTGTTTCTCTGTGTAATCGGAGCATGCATGACGACGGTGTGCATGCCGGCCGCCGTAGCTCAGTGTGAGTTCGAACGCTTGAGTGCGTTCGATGGTATGCTGGGGGACCGGTTTGGGGGCTCGGCAGCAATGCATGAGGATGTCGTGGTTGTTGGGGCCCGGTCAGACGGGCCTGGTTCGGCGTATGTGTTTCGGTTTGATCCGTTTTCGACTGAGTGGATTCATGAGCAAAAGCTCATCCCCTCTAGCGGGGCGTCTTTCCAGTTTGGACGGTCAGTCGGCATTGATCGAGTGGCGGGCGCCCTAGTAATTGTCTCTGGAGCTGTTCAGGATAGCGAGGCCGCAGCGTCGGCTGGGGCGGCCTATGTTTTTCGCTATGACATCGCACACGGTCAGTGGATTGAGGAGCAAAAGCTGATTGCCTCCGATGCAACCGCAGGGGCCTTGTTTGGAGTATCGGTCGCCATGCTTGGCGATTTGTTAGTTGTTGGTGCTTTTGGAGAGCAAGCCGCCTACGTATTTCGGTATGATCCCGAAGAAAAGCTGTGGATCGAAGTTAGCAAGCTGGTTGCGTTTGATGCTGCCGAGGGAGAGAAGTTTGGCTTTTCAGTTGCAATTGATGAGAACCTCATTGTTGTCGGAGCCACTGATGACAATGATGCAGGAGAAGACTCGGGATCGGCGTACATCTTCAGGTCGCTTGGCCCAACTGGCCCGTGGGTGCACGAGCAAAAGCTTGTTGCATCAGACGTAGCGGAGCTCAGCCGATTTGGGTATTCGGTTGCAATAAGTAGCGATCTCGTTTTAGTTGGCGCTATAGAGCATGATGACAAAGAGATTGATGCTGGAGCTGCATATGTTTTCCGCTATAGGCCAAGGATCGGGGAGTGGGAAGAAGAGCAAAGGCTTACGGCTTCGGATTCCGCTGCCTTTGATAACTTCGGATTCGCAGTGTCGATCAGGGCTGATATTGCGATTGTTAGTAGCCCATTCAAGATTGGGGTGGCGCCAGCGACGGGGGCGGCATACGTGTTCGAGTATGAGGAACGGGCCCAGATATGGACAGAACACACACAGTTGACGGCACCGGACCCTGGCGTGAACGACAGTTTTGGAACCAGCGTTGCGTTAGAAGCAGATGTGTTGATGATTGGTGCTGGTGGCGAGAATGGTAGTCGTGGTGCTGGGTATTTGTTTGCTCTTGGGAGTGACTGCAACCTTGAGTACTGCGGAGATGGGCGCGTAGCGGGACTGGAAGGCTGCGACGATGGCAACCTCGCAGGCGGAGATGGCTGCTCACCTGGCTGTTCAGTGGAGGCGGGCTTTGTATGCAGTGTCGATCCAGGGACGTGCGAAGAGTTGTGCCCCGGTGGGTTCGTCGGCGGAACCGAGGAGTGCGGACTCAACTGCACGAACCCCAGCGTATGCAGCACGGAGTGCGGCGACGGGTTAATCGCGGGCATCGAGGAGTGTGATGATGGCAACACCCAAGGCTATGACGGGTGTTCACCAAGTTGCGTCGTAGAGGCAGGGTTCGCATGCAGTGATGAACCGAGCGTGTGTGTGGAGACATGCGGCGACGGAGTTATCGTTGGAGGTGAAACCTGTGACGACGGCAACAAGGAGGACGGAGACGGCTGTTCATCGCGTTGCTACATTGAGGACGGATTCGCATGCAGTGGTGAGCCGAGTATTTGTATCCTCGCCCTACCTGCCATATCCGGACTGGGTATGCTGCTGCTAATCGGAGGGCTGCTGGCAGGCGTTCTTGTGCTATCCAGGTTCCCGACAAGAGATATAACAGAATGTTGTGGATTTGAGAGATGAAAAAAGGCGGCGTACCCTGTAGTGCACGTCCGCACCGCCTCAGTGTGGCCGGGCTCACAGCGCTGCGCGCTGGTACATTCCAGGCGCTGCCTGACATACATGCCGGTCATTTGCCACGGACCACTATCTGTTCGGTTAGCGGCGGCTGCCTTTCGGCATAATCGCGACACTTTGACTCCGAGATGAGTGGCTCAAACGCGAGGCTCAATGCCGTTTGCCGCCGTACAGTTAGACATCCGCTGCTGGCCGGACAAGCGTCTTTCAACCGCGCTGCTCCCAGTGAGCTTTCCTAAGCACATGAATAGTTCCGTCAGGACCCCTCACGCCCTGTGGGATGCGACGATATTTGCCATTCTTCCCCATAGTTGCCGGTTGTGTTACCGGAACCTCAAAGCTATCCAAAACCCCTTCTGCATAGACTTTTGTGCCGCGAATGGTTTCAGGCCATCCGTGCATTCCTTCAACAAGTACACTGATGCCACCCACGACGATTCGCGCGCCGAGCTTGACATTTTCCGCCTCCCCTGTACACGACACCCGATTCCCCACCAATTCATCCAGCCTTGACTCACTTGTTATTTGGATAGCCTTCATCTGGAATGTAGTACAACCAGGTAAGAGGCAGATGCACGACATCACGCCGCACCAAAGAATCCGCACTGCGATACGCATTTCGTGTGCATAATTAGTAGACACGATTCCATCCTGCATTGGGCTGTGATTCTGTGCCGACGCTTATCTGTGCACAGCCAATCCTCGCATGCGACACAGAACACCTCTGTGAGACCGGACGGGGTTCATTAACGCTCACACCCATCCACCATCCCCTCGACGCCCGTCACCACCGCCATGAACTCATCGACATCCGCCTGATCCACATCCCCATCGCCATCGAAGTCCGCCCGCGTACAATCCGCCAGCAGCCCACCCGCAGGTCCATTGCCGTCGCCGGTGTAGCAGTTCTCCAAGATGGCTAAGTCGTAGGCATTGATGCGGCAGTCGTGGTTGAAGTCGCCGTTGGGGGCTATGCGTCGGAGCAGTAGGATTCCACCCAACCCACCATCAGTTCCTTTCCACACCACCTCAGCCCGATCGTTTATCCTAACGCCTTCACAGTTCAGCCCGAAGCCGGGCAGTGTGTAAGTGCTGCCGTCGTGTTCGATCAGAACCGTATCCGACAAACTTGTGGCCGGGTTTATCTGTCCATGGGCGATGTCTCTGAGGTTGTTCACCGTGCATCGCCCGAGCCCAACGCCCTCTGACACGACAACGGTCTCGTTCTTCGCCTGCAAAATTATCCTGTTAAGATCTTCGCCTTCCTCAGTCCAGACAATATCTCCTACATCGTTTAGGTCCACCGAGAACGCGACGACACTCTGGTCAGACAAGAGTGACACGACACTCCCATCAAACAACTGCACCACCCTTAGCGTGCCGAAAATGTCTCTTGTTTTGAATACGACCTCCCCGTTTGTGTTCATACGTGGTTCAGAATTCTGAAGCCCATTAAATGTGACTCGCCTTGAAGACATGCCGTCGAAAACATACATATCCGTGTGCGTGCTATTACCCGAGAAATCGTCGACCCACACAACTTGGCCGCTATCGTTGATGTCAACAAAGCTGACAGCATCAGTTACATCAAAGACAATCTTAGAGCCATCCGCACCATGAACTGCCACATCAAACGGCCCACTGAAGCGGGTTCCAGTTATGACGACGACATCACCCTTGTCATTGATAGCTGGGACCCCATTCACGACAGCATCATCGATTATGGTCCTCACAATTCCATTATTGAATTCTCTTGCGATGACCGTGTTCTCCGAGGTACGCACAGCCCACACAACAGTTGAGGCGGAGTTGATGTCGGGCCGATCACGAAGAGCATCCGCCTCCGTCACCTTCACCACCTCAAACCCAGGCGGTACCTGCCCAATCGCCACGCCCGCAAGCACCAGGATGTTGATCAGGACTAGAGCCCTCATCGCACATCCCTCCGCTTCGGTCCTGCGACCACATCCACGACCACCGGCTCAACCCCGATCTCCGTCACCGCCCGCTGATCCATCATGAACAGGAACGTCCGCTGCGACGCATCCGCCACGTCATGCAGCAACTCAATACTGAACGGCCCGAGCGCATCCCGTGAGGCCCGGTAGGTGAGCGTCGCCAGGTAGGAGTCGGCAGTCGTTCGAACGCCCGGTGTATCGAGGCCCGCAAGCATCTGGCCGGT
This sequence comes from uncultured Planctomycetota bacterium, assembly GCA_942492115.1. Lineage (GTDB taxonomy): Bacteria > Planctomycetota > Phycisphaerae > UBA1845 > CAIVHJ01 > CALODL01. Next base: position 48,190 of record CALODL010000008.1, on the reverse strand, counting down.
GTTGACGTTGAAGGCGGTCCATGCCGTCTTATCAGCGAACACCGCATCCCGTCGCCGGTCGATGCTGATGTCGATCAGCTCCAGTTGCCCACGATTCCCGCCAGCCACACCGAGATGCAACTGGTAGCCCCGCAAGTCATCGAGCGGTGAACTCAGGAAGACCTCGACCGCAATCATGTCACCGGGGCGGACGTGTTTCTTGGTGGGCCGCAATTCGAGAGTGGCCTGGCGGGTGACCACCGCATCGATCACGGGCATCGGGGAGCCGTCGAGCGGGCAAGAGCAGGTCGTTGCCCCGGAGAAAGCGTTCAAAGCATGAAAAGCATCGTTGCCATCGCACACGCCATCGGGCTCGCAGCTGCCGAACGGTCCTCCGGCGTCGACGTTGACAGCAGTTGGCGGTGCCTGCTCGCAAGGGTAACCGGGAACGCCATCGACCTGCGTATCGGCGAAGCAGTTCAGGGCACGAAAGCGATCATTGCCATCTGCGGCACCGTCAGGCGCACACTCCCCAAACGCGCCCCCCATGTCTGCAAAATGAACAGGGGTACTGGAGCACGTGGAGCAGTCCCACCACAAGCACGGATCTCGACTCACACTAGCGCAGTTCAAGTGGCAGGCGACGTCATAAACAAGAACATTGGCATTTTCTGAAGTATCGGCTGTACCTACAACGACATATTCGTCGGACATGTCGTACGTGTATGCAAGCTCCGCATCGTCAGAAGATGGGGCCAGCTGACCCGCAAGCGTCCAGTCCATACCATCGAACGCATACACATAGAACACAACAGGCCCACCCGGCTCGTGTGCCGCCACCGTCAGAACGTTCTGGTCAACGGACACCCAACTGAACGTGTGTGCTGGTGGAATGATCTGCTGCTCCAATCCCCACGTTCCGTCGCTGCCGCGGTAGACGTAGACGGCGCCATGGTTCTCTGCAACGGTATCCTCGTCAGGTGCACTAACGACCAGCAGTTCACCATCCAGATCCAGGCCGACGCCGAACCAGCCTTCACCGCTCACGCTGCCGTCCCAGGAATCGACAAGCTCCCACGTCGCCCCTTGGTTTTCATAGCGATACACGCCGTGAGTACTGCCGACAAACAGCGTGCCCCCTTCCAGCGCCATTGACAGTCCAAAGTCTATCGGCGACGTTGGGCCGTGCGGGTTTTCAATCCAGTGGGTCAACTCCCAATACCCATCATCCAGTCGGTACATCGCGATCGTACCATAGTAGCATTGATACACGCCCCAATCAGAACACGAATTGAGAATCGCCGCCCACTCACCGCTGATGTCAATCCTGTAGCCGAACCGTTCCCACGGCATCGGATTCGCGTTGGCAATGGTCTGATGCTCGACCCAGATCCCATCGACCTTCTTGAAGACCACAACCTTGGTATTCGGCTCTTCGGTGAAGATCCAGTGGGTGCTCACGAACGCAAAGTCGCCGTTGATGTCGATCGTGTAGCCGAGCATATCGACGCAGGTCAACGACGACGAGGTCAGCTGTTGAACCTGGATCCAGGCCGTGCCCTGCCACTCGAACACGTGGACCTTTCCCGTGCCCGCATAGGACGATTCTGGATCACACCCATCCCCAGGCTCGCCGACCATCATGGTGCTCCCGTCAACCGCAACGCTCAAGCCAAAGCGGTCGAACTCCGCGGGGTCCGGCGAGAAGACTTGATCGGATTCGAACCACACCGGAATCTCGTGGTCCCCAGCCCAGGCCGCCGATGGGAGGACAATGGTCAGGGCGAGTAGATTGGCGGATTTCATGTTCGGCTCCAAGGCGGAAGTGTTCATGGACCATGATACCACGTGGACTGGTGCCATTTTCCAAGGTCCACACCGTACGATGCGACACTTGGTGGGTTGAACCGACATCTGAGAGCGGAATTAGGGCTGCCGTACGTATTCTGGCGTAGGTGTCACGGGCAAGGTGGAATCTCCGCTTCCAGCCACACATCATACTCGCCGGCCCCGTTGAGCAGGTCGATGAGTTTTAATATATCGAGCGGGTCACATTCTCCGGAGCGGTCGATGTCGCACTGCCATTCGTTGAGGGAAGTAATCCCATTCAAGTAGTCGATGAGAACAAGAATATCGAGTGAGTTCGACAGGCCATCGCCGGACACGTCACCCGGAAGAAACCCAAGGTGAGTATCTCAGCTTCATCACACATCGACAACTCTATAGATGACCAACCTATTAGCTTACCGGAGTCGTTCGACGGAATTCGGGCATCGATACTTTCGGAAGGTGGAATCGTGTCAACAATGAAGCATTGGCATTCGTCAGGAACGCCGTCGCCCTTAGTAGGAATTGAGTCCAGTGATATTCCCGTTTCGAGATCACACTCATCTGGGCTGAGGTTGTTATTGCAATCTTCCGGCTCAGGCAGGGACGATAGGGTCGTTAGGGACGTTATCTGAGGAAGTATGAGCGAAGAGCAATGCCTACGGTGAAGTCGCATGCGGTTCAAGGCGGCGGCCACCATCTGCTGTGACCCACGAAGGAATCGGCTTATCCAGTCCAGTAACGGCACGAGTCTTGCGATCAACAGTTGCAACAATCACGTGCTGGCGAAGATCACGAATCCACACTCGGCTTCCGGTGTCATCGGTCCAGCCGTCCAGCTGAACATTATCGAAGCCATTCCAGAAGTCATCGCGTTGCGGCTCATGTTCGCCCTTGGTGATTCGGGCCACCTCGGCGTGCACTGCATCGTAAGGTCCGTCATCGAGATGCAGAACCAGCCGGGCGTATTTGTGATCCTTCCCGAGCACCAGGTTTCGCTTGAACTCCCGGGTGATCTCGACCCGACCACCGTCATCAAGCTGTGCAGCATAGACGGTATGGGAACCCTTCATCTCAAAAGCTGCACAGCCGGATAAGGTCAGGGGGATCATCGAGAACAGAACTGGCAGACCAGTGGGTTGAGTCCATCGCATCATATTTACCTTCCTGATTAACGACCCTATCGGCCCTGATGACCCTGTAGCGTGATGCTCGTCCTCACTTGCCTTCCAGGCGTCCACACTCCGGGCATTTACCAGAAGACCCGCGAAGGTCATAACCGCACTCCTCGCAGAGACAAATTCCGACCCGGGAAAGCTCGCTTCGCAACTGCCGACGGTATGGTTGCCGAACTCCAAGCTGAAAGTAACACATGAGCAGGCCGTACTTCGTCACGAGCATCGCAACAGGAATAGACCAGAACATGGTGTCGGAAGTAGGGTATCGACTTACGAGAAAAGGGGATGTCTCCGCGAGAAGATGCTGAGCACCGAAGGAAACGGCTCCATACAAGACAAGACATCCCCAGAATCCCCAAGTCTTGACCATTCGCTTGCCGGCGTCTCGCTCAGCCAATCTTCGAGCAGCCTTTGACTCGAAGTACGCCAGCTCCGGAATGAGCCAATGGCCTTTCCGCATCGTGAACCTCGTTCCAACACTGTACAGTCGGTACTACTCCGCAGCCGAACTCACATCAGGGTCGATAGGGTCGTTAGGGACGTTGATCTGAGGAAGTATATGGACAGAAGCGGGGCCGGGCGAGACTGAAATCGGATCACTCCTGCGGCCGAAGTACTTCATTGTGAATGTACTGCCCGATGTAGCTGGAGACTCGGCGGAAATCCCTACTGTAAGGGAAGCCGTGTCCGGAGAACTCGACCACATACCGCTGCTGGCTCTCGACCCAACCAGTCACATCGATGTCCGTCGTCTTCACGCCTTCGGCAAGATCGAACCAGACAATCCGACTCAGGTACTGCTCGCCGCATTCGTGAGCCTGTAATTCGTCGAGCGATTGTGGGAACCGGCCCTCCTCCTTGACCAGGAAACACCGGACGGATGCTGAGAAGGTCGTCGTTGCAGCCATGTAGATATCCATCCAGAACGACCAACCATAGAGCAGCACGAAGCCGCCGACCAAGACGGAGCAAATAACTCGCCGAGGATGCCATTTCATCGGTGGACTTGCCAAGTGGACACGCCTGGCACCATACACCTTTCTCTGAGCAACGACCCTAACGACCCTGCCACCCAAGTATACCCCCGATCCCCGTCCCGAGCGCCGCGGTCGACCCCGCAACCTCGTTTGACACAGGATTAGCGGCGGTGGTTGCCGATCATAAGATGGCAGGGAGCTGCAAACTGAACTGGAATTCGACACATGAGCACACTTCCTTTCGACGCAGCCTGTCTCGATTGCGGCTATAGTCTCCGCGACCTGCGGAGATCGATATGTCCAGAGTGTGGGTGCGGGTGCGATATTGCGGATCCGTTGACTTACCGCAACAAGGCAACGCACAGAGCACCGATCGCGGGGCTGGTCATCGGAATGCTGATCTTCAGTGGGCTGATCGGATGGGCGATCTACGCCAAGGGCACACTCGACTATTTCCTTGCCCCATTCAGCCTGATTGTTGCCGCCATCTTGCCTTTGGTCCTCATGATGGCATGCTTCGGACTGAGGGGCTTTCACAATTCGGTCGCGACGCTCGTCGGTGGTACGACTCCAGCCGGGGTACGCGATGCGGCGAGCTTCTTCAAGACCGCGGTTGCGTTTTCGCTGAGCTGTGGATTCCTCGGCACGATCCTGGGCACGATCGTCGTGCTCCGGGGCTCGTCTGATTATTACACGATTGGCTACGCGATCGGACACACCTTGTTGCCGTTGTTCTACGGAACGATCAATGCTGTAATCTTCTACGCCATCGCGGTGTTCATTCCTCACCGCCAACGCCACGTCAAATCAGCTGCCCAACTCGAACGGTCGAACAAGATTGCAGGAGTGGTTGCCGGGTGCACGTTCGGATTCGGGGCCACTGCGGTTGTTGCCACGATCTGTACCCTTACCATCCCGTTCTAGCGACTGCGGCCTGCCCAACACCACCTCCAACCAATGCACCGGCCGGAGAGCGGGTATAATCAGCAGGTCGTCCGATCGAACCGGGAGCCTCGCATGCTCCGTCGCACGCTCACAGTCATCTCTGCCGTTCTGCTCTCGATCACGCTTGTTGCTTGGGGTGCGTCGTACTGGAACTGGTGGTTTGCTGGCGAGAAGCTCGTTGTGTGGTTGCAACGGGGAGCTACGGAATACACCTGGAACTACCTCGAACGCTTCACACCCGTGCCGGAACCGAAGTATGCTAGATTTCAGCCCTATCGCTTTCAGTTTGCAAAAACAACCGATGAAAGAAAGCTGGCCATGCTCGACGGGACTATCAAGCCTAGCAGTCATGGCCATCATGGTTATTCTGGGTTGCAGACGACGTGGTCCCCTGTCTGGAGGCAGCGTGTTCCTGTTACCTTCCATCCCAAGACTGTTCGCCACACGATCATCCCGCTGTGGATCCCAACCCTCCTGTTGGCCATCCTGCCCGCCTGCGGATTCGTGTCCTGGACCCGACGTCGATGGCGTTCAAGGCATGGGCTGTGCGTGGTGTGTGCGTATGATCTGAGGGGGACCGCGGGGGCTTGTCCGGAGTGTGGTTGCGCCGTGAAAAGCCTCGAGAAGGGGGATTGTCTATGACCTGAAACCTTCTATCGGAACCCGATAGGTATCCAATCCTATCCGGCACAGTCTGGCCAACAGCCGGAAGCGAGTTTTGCGTGGTGTATGGGTGACCTGCACTGCGAAGCGTAAACAGCGAGTGTATAGGCCGTGTGATTGAGCCTCGAAACTGGACTATTCGTGGAGGCCGACGGCGTCCGCATTATGTCGGAAGGCGGCATCGTCGCGTCTTACTGGCCTGACGTGAACGACTCCACCGGGGTCTTAGAGCAGGGCATGCACACAATGGGGTTCCCTAGGAACACGGGAGATCCTGCTGTCTCCAGTCTTCATCAATCCGCATGGGGCTGACGGAAGACCACCGTCCCGGCCTGCGACGTTCGTGCCTGGCGTCGCGAGGAGCGAAGACAGGCGCAAGGCTGGTACCGTCAAACGAAGGCAACGAAGTGCGACGGGATGGATGGTAGGAAGTCGGAACATCTCATACGACCCATGAAGCCGGGGAATCCCAACCTGTAGGAGACCCGGCAGAGGAAAGGAGATGTCGAGTTATGGATTCGTTGAAGGGCTCCACGTCAGGTACAAGGGAACCTGGTACCGTGTCAACGAAACGACAACGAATAGCTACGCTTGCACAACGCACACCGAAGATCAGCTTCACTTCACTCGCCTACCACATGGACATCGAGTGGCTACGTGAAGCCTATCGGCGTACACGCAAGGACGGGGCTTGTGGTATCGATGGTCAGACTGCCGCCGCCTACGCAGAGCAACTGGAGGACAATCTCAAGTTGCTACTGGAGCGTGCCAAGTCTGGTCTGTACCGCGCCCCGGCCGTTCGACGCGTGCACATCCCGAAAGGCACAGATGGAACGCGACCGCTTGGCATACCGACGTTCGAGGACAAAGTCCTGCAACGAGCGGTTGTCATGGTCCTGGAAGAAGTATACGAGCAAGACTTCCTGGACTGTTCGTATGGCTTCCGCCCGGGGCGCAGTGCCCACGACGCACTCCAATCCCTGTGGCAACATGCAACGGATGCGAATGGCGGCGTGATCCTTGAAGTGGATATCGAGAAGTTCTTCGATACGCTCGACCATGGGCATCTTCGGGAGTTTATCAAGCGACGGGTTCGTGATGGTGTGCTGATCCGGCTGATCGGCAAATGGTTGAATGCCGGAGTGCTGCACGACGGATGTTGGACGCGGTCAACACGCGGAACACCGCAGGGCGGCGTGATATCGCCCTTGCTGGCCAACATCTACATGCACTACGTGCTGGATGAATGGTTCGAACAAGAGGTCAAGCCGCGCATGAGCGGCAAGACCTATCTTGTGCGCTATGCCGACGACTTCGTCATCGGCTTCACGCATGAAGCTGACGCGCAGCGTGTCCTCGACGTGCTGCCCAAACGTCTGGCCAAATACGGTTTGAAGATCAATACGGACAAGACCCGTCTGGTTCCGTTTGACAAACCGCCGCGGCCTCACCAGGGCAAGGGCCCTGGAGCGTTCGCGTTCCTGGGCTTCACGCACTACTGGGCGAAATCCCACCGAGGATCCTGGGTGATCAGGCGCAAGACCGAATCCAGCAGGTTCCACCGAGCACTCAGTACCATTGCCAAATGGTGTCGCGAGAACCGACACCTCAAGATACAGGAGCAGCATCGCATTCTGCGCCAGAAGATTCAGGGGCATTACAGTTACTACGGCATCACGGGTAATGGTGCCATGCTCACGAGCTTCTGGGAGGGATGCAAACGGATATGGAAGAACTGGCTGACGCGGCGATCGCGCAAAGCGTATCGCGACTGGGAATGGTTCGTCAAAATGCTGGAGACCTACCCCTTGCCAAAGCCAGTGGTCGTCCACTCCGTGTACCGTCAGAAGTGAAACCATAACTTGAGGAGCCGGATGCGCTAGTCGCGCACGTCCGGATCTGTGGGAGCCCGGGGTGGAAACGCCCCGGGCCACCCGGCCATCTCAGATACTCTCACTCGGCAGAAAGAATGAAACTGGAGGTCGCGTGGTCCTGGTTGCCTTGCTCTTGCTGACGATCCCTTTCATCTCGGGGGTCGTACATGGTGTTAACTGGAGGATCAAGACATGGCATAGTGCTCGACCTGGTCTCACCAAGGCAGTCATCCTCACGTCAGGCTTTTTTCTTCTTGGAACGTTGCCTGAAGGACTCCTTACGTCGAGGCCCTCTGCCGGTCTCGTGGGGGTTGGAATCAGCACGGGCTTGATCGCTTTGTTGTCGCTTGTCCTCTGGTTTGCAGGACTGCTCTGCGGACTTCCCGCGTCATTATGTGTGGATCCCAAGCCGAGGCACGAAGTAGCGAGCCATTGTCGCAAGTGTAATTATGATCTTCGTGGACTCCCCGCCCCCCGATGTCCCGAGTGCGGTACGGAGTTCGAGCGATGATCCGCAAGTCCCTGCTCATCCTGTCGATCGTGGGTGTCGTCAGCAGGAAGTCGTCAAGAAGCACTACACAGGCGACGTGAATGAAGCCCTGCACGCTGCCATGAAGCGCATTGCCGAAGCCGGATAGTGCCTGAGGAGAGCGCCCAATGAAACGAGCCACTACCGCATCAGTGACCAATTCCATCTTGTGCCATGCCCCTTCTTGTCGTAACCTATTGCCCGCATTGATGTGCGCCGGTAGCTCAGTTGGATAGAGCACGGGATTTCTAATCCCGCGGTCACAGGTTCGAGTCCTGTCCGGCGTAGTGGTCGAATCGTCTTCGGTTCACCGACGCCATGACGCGTTGCTGGTTTCTGATATTGTGCCGCACCGGCATGGTGGTGGCAGCGGTCGCCTGGGTGGCCAGTATGTGGGGACCCTATGTCCAGCGTGAGCGGACCCGACCGCCCCACTTCACCTCGTTGCACGTGGTCATGGCCGAGGGTGTCCTGCACATCTTCCACCAGAGGTTGCTCATTCCCGACAACACGCTTGGATCGGCAGTGCTCAACACCGGCTTCGGTTCTAAGCTCATTCTCAACGTCAGCCACTCGTGGCCGCAGATCACGCGCAGGAATCCGGCCCCCGGGTGGTTCGACACCAGTGTTTCAGTGCCACTCCATGTGCCCGGCATTCTCCTGGCCATCTATCCCTTGTGGGTCGCGACGCCGGTGCGTCGGCGACTGGTCCGGTCGCGCACAGGATTGTGCCAGACCTGCGGATATGACCTCCGGGGTGGGAGCATGCGGTGTCCAGAATGCGGCTTCGAAAACACACTCGCACCACGCGGCACCGCCGCGCGGTGGCGGGCTTGGGGCCTGAGTCTGCTGTGGGGCGCCGCGGTCATCATTCTGTTTGCCCACAAGCGTCTGGAGATGCCGGCCTGGCTCGGTCACACCGCCGGCGGTGTGACTCTGATGCTCGGTATCCCCTACCTGCTCCGTTTGACCCGCGTGAACGAACGGCAGGCCGACGATCCGGGTGCACACCCGACACCGAGATCCGACCAGGGCCCCTGACACTTTCTCGCGCCCCTTGAAGGGTTTGTGGGCGCGGCGCCGTCTTCACTTCAACGTCGGACGTTCTAATGATATATTGGCTCCGTTCATGATCATGGCCAAACACTCAACCCGTCGAATCAGCAGAGCGTTCACGCTCGTCGAGTTGCTGGTGGTCCTTTCGATCATTGCCGTAGTGATGGGCCTCCTGTTGCCGTCGATTCGCAGCGCCCGCGAAGCCAGCCGCGGGGTCGTGTGTGCGAGCAACCTGCGGCAAATGGCCACTGGCTGGACAATCTATGCCGATCTCAGCGATGGCGCCATCGTTCCCGGACGCATGGCCAAGATCGCCGGCACCCCCAATACCTACTTCGTTGGCAATGGCTATCAGTACCGCCCGCGATGGTTCATCCAGATGGGCGCCGAGGCCGGCTACTACGCCTACGCCCACCCCAGCGAAGACCCGGCAGACGACAACACCAAGGCGGTCGACAACCGTTTGTTCCTGTGCCCGACACGTGGTGCCTGGAACAACAACCGCAACTACACGTACGGTTATAATTACCAGTTCCTGGGCAACAGTCGATTCCTGTCGGACAAGTCCGGCAGCAATGCGAACCTGGGCTTCATCAACTTCCCGGTGAAGATCGACGACATCCGCGTCGCCTCCGATACGGTCATGGCCGCCGATACCCTGGGGACCTCGGCGACTTATCCCACCCAGCAACGCCTGGGCTACAACGTCACGGGCAAGAACAACGACCTCAAGCACCAGGGCAATCATGGTTGGTCACTCGACCCGCCGCGTCTGACCACCACCGGCGACTTCTGCGATAACAACCACCGCAACGAGGCCCGCAGCGGCCCCGATCCGCGACACGGTGACCGGGCCAATTTTCTGTTCACCGATACCCATGTCGAAACGCTGGCTCCTGACGCGGTCGGCTACGTTCAGCGCCCTGACGGCTCCTACCCCATGCCGGGTATAACCGAAAATGACCAGTGGTCACACAATCGCAGGTTTTCGGGCACAGGCGACGATGCCGACCCCCCGATGGTGACGGCGCCTTAAGTTCATTTCGCTGCAGGAACAAGGTGCTCCCCGGGAGCAGGGATGACTCGGGTGCGCGCTGCCGCTACAATGGCGCCATCATTTCGCATGTGAGGGAGGACGAAGCCATGCGTGCCGCTGTCATGACGCTCGTTGTGCTCCTGGCCGACACCGCCCACGGCCAAAGCACGCTCATCACGATCAACGACCGCCGCGATCACGTGTTCGATGATCAGCGTCACCTGTTATACATCTCACAAGAGCAGGGCACGATTGCCCGTTACGATGTGTTGGCGGATGAGTTCCTGGCACCTTATGACGTGGGCAACGAGCTCAACGGCCTCGACATCACGCCGGACGGTAATGACCTCTACGTTGCGGAAGTCGTCTTCGGACCGACGCAGGGGTTCGTGCGCAAAGTCCGTACCCCAGACGGCACCGTGACCAACCTGACCTACGACTTGACCCAGTCAGAAGAGGGCTCCTGGGACGTGGTGATCATGTCCAACGACAAGGGGTTCTTTACTGCGCAACGCTCCGGATCCGGCGGTCGCGTGCCGATCCGCGAGATCACTCTCGCCGACGATACGATCGTGCAGCGCGACGATACACCGGGCTCCGGCATCAATGGCTGGGTGGTCACTCGGACGCGGCTGGACCGCAGCGCTGACCGTACTGCCGCCTTCATCGTCGAGCCGGTTGCATCCAAAGGCCCCGTGTTCAGTTACGATGCCGCAACGGACACATTTCCCTTCGCTGCCGAAGTCGGCTCATTCCTGCAGAACAACCTTGCGGCGGTCGAACGCACGGGGCAGCTGATCGCCTTCGAGTTCGGCATCGGCACACCGGTTCTCGACCCCCAGCTCGCGGCGCTCGATGTCATCAATGGCTTCCAGGGCGGCCTGCTGTTCAGCCCGACTCAGGACACGCTGTACATGGTCGATGATCTCATGGACGAGCTCGTGGCCCTACGCGTCGGAACATGGGCAGAACTGTTTCGCATGGACATCGGCGAGGATGTCGGTGCCTCGGTCGCGTTCGCCAGCGGTGTGATGTCGATCTCTGCGGATGGTCGCCGCCTGTTCCTGTCGACTCCGGCTGGCATCCGCATGTTTCCCCTCCCGGACCGCGGGGCCGATGACTGCAATGACAACCAGGTCGCCGACCTCTGCGACATCGCCTGTGCGGCGGAGGACCCGCTGACCGGCCGGTCGTGTACCGAGGCACTCAGCTGCGGGACAGAAACTGACTGCAACGGCAACATCGTGCCCGACGAATGCGAGGTCGATTGCGATGACAACGGCATCGTTGACGAATGTGACATCGCGGCCGGGGCGGCGGATTGCAACCTCAACGGCATACTCGATAGCTGTGAAGTCACGTCGGGGAGCGTGTTCGACTGCCAACCCAATGGCATCCCGGATCCGTGTGAAGGCGATTGCAACGGTAACGGAATCGCCGATGCGTGTGACATCGCGGACGATCGCAATGGCGACCTTGATGGCAACGGCATCCTGGACGCGTGCGAACCGACGGACGGGGGACTACTGATCGCGGTCCCTGACCGTCGCGACCATGTCCACGACGGCCGGCGCGACATCCTGTACATCACGACGACGAACGGGCACATCGAGCGATTCAACACCGCCACGCTGACCGCCCTTCCGCCGTTTGCAGTCGGTGTCAAGCTCAATGGCATCGACATCGCGGAGGACAGCAGCTGCGTGGTCGTGGCCGAAGAAGCCCAGGGCGCCACGCTCGGGCTCGTCCGTGATGTCGACGTCACCACAGGTGGGGTTGACAATGTGTTCTTTGAATTGACCAGCGCTGAACTCGGAGCTTGGGATGTCGCGATCAGTACCGGCGGCAAGGCGTTCTTCACCACCGATCGTTCGGGCAGCGGTGGCCGCGTGCCGATCCGTGAACTGGATCTTGCAGCCCACACGGTCATCGAGCGCGAAGATGCTCTCGGCTCGGGGTTCGACGGCGGCGTGGTCAAGCAGACGCGCATCGACCGCGGTGCCGAACGCACCCTGCTGTTCTTCGTCGAACCTGTGGCGTCGAAAGGACCGATCTTCACCTACGATGCAGCGACCGACACGTTCCCACATGCGGCAGAAGTCAGCAGTTTCCTCCAGCACAACCTCGCCGCGGTCAGTCGCGACGCGACGGCCATTGCCTTCGAGTTCGGCGCCAATCTGTCCCTGATGAACCCCGACCTCACGGCCATCGACACCATCGAGGGGACCCTCGGAGGCGTGGCCTTCAGCCCGGTCGCTGACATTCTCTTCGGCGTGGACGACGTCGCCAACGAGGTCGTGGCCTTCGACATGATCAGCTGGAACGAACTGTATCGTTTGCCCATCGGCGAAAACATCGGAACCTCGGAAGCCTTTGGCAGCGGCGTGACCTCGATGAGTGCCGATGGCCGCCTGCTGTTCGTATCGACATCGCAGGGCGTGCGCATGATTCGCATCCCAGGCCTGGAGACCTTCGATTGCGATGATAACGGCGCCAGCGATATCTGTGACCTGGATTGTGCGGCCGTCGACCCCGTGACTGGCCTGGCGTGCAGCGGTCACCGCGCGTGCGGCCAGGCCGGAGACTGCAATGCAAACGATCGACTCGATCTCTGCGACGTCCAGGACGGGGCGAGCCCCGATGTCAACCGCAACACCGTGCCCGACGAGTGCGAATCGTGCAGGAACCTGTCCGATTGCGCCGACCGTGACGGCGACGACATCACCGACGATGCTTGCATGTGGCACGCGTGCGGTACGGACTTCGACGGCCTGTGCACATCGAGCCCGCGCAGCGCCGCGGATTACGGTGGCCCTTTCGGCGCCTGCGCACCGGATGGTATCCGGGATGGCCACGACCGCTACCACGCGCTGAACTGTTTCGCCGACCAGAACACCGCCGGTCACCTTGGTTACCCATGCGAACCCGCAGCTCCCGCAGCGTACAACGTCGATGGTGCGTCACCGGACCTGCCGTGTACCCCGGACGGGTTCTGCGATGCGGCCGATGCCCTGCAGGTCATCGATATATTCGGCGGCGATCTGTCGTGCACCTGCACCGGCGGGCCGCAGCCCATGTGGGCCGCCCTGCACCCTCACGACGGGGCCCGTGTCGATCTCGTTGCTGCTGCGCGCGCCGTGCGGCCCGGCCATGTGGTCGAGGTTCAAGCCATCTTGCGCGATGCACTCCCGGCGCTGCGCGCCTATCAACTGCACCTTGCCGTTCGTGGTGGAACGCGCGGCCAACTGATGCTGGTCGATATTGCGGTCGACTCCGCGACCACACCGTTCGACACGCGCGACGTGTGGACGGCGTTCAATGTCCATCACGGTCAGATGGCTCGGGGAGTCACCGGTTCCGCCCAACCGGTGGAGCGCAACGTTCATCTTGCGACCTTCACCTATCTGGCCAGCCCGAATGCCGCCGGGGACTTCGTCGTCGAGTTGCAACACGATCGAGAGCGCCCCGACGATCGCACGTTTCTCTTCGCCGACCGCGCGGGCCAGCTCATTCCGACGCTCGGCAACAACCGCAACATCATCCACATCACCCGCACCCATGACGGCCCTCCGCCAACGCGCATCACCCGTAAACTGCGCCCCGGCCACCCTGCCGCTCGACGGATACCCAGGCCTGGGGCCGACACCATAGTCGACCACTGTTTTTGCCGTTGCGGCACGCCGCGTAGTGTTCAAACAGAGCCTAGGGAAACAATGCGCTGTCAGTGGTGGCGTTGGAGCCGGCACCAAGCGATTGATAACCCGGCGCACTGAACCCCGCTAAGCCGAACGGAGCACCGCACATGATGTTCAGGAAGAAGTTCGTCGACAATGCGGGCCGTTGGGTGTTGTAGATATTGTCGGAATCGACGCCAGCCCAGGGCGTCTTGACGAACGCGACGCTGCCGTCGACCCGGCCGATGTTCTGGCCGCGCCTGGCGTGATTGGGCGAATTGAACAGGCGGACGACCTGGCCATTGCTGTGGTTCTGGTCAATATCCACGGGACAGGCATCGATGAACGCGAGGATCCGCCTGGCGTTCACCGCTGAGTTGTAGGCCGCTGGCGAACCAGGGCGTGCTGATTCGCCCTCGACCGCCTGAGTGGTTGATTGCATCGACACCGGCCCCTTGTCGGCCACCAGCACCATCCGCGGATCACGGTCAGCGTGCGGCCAGCAGTCATTATGCCGCAAGTAGTAAGGCATCTGATAGCCGTAACTCAGAAATCCATAGCCTTTGAAATCGTGAAAATCCTCGACATTCGATGTCCGATCGACACGATCGCCGCTCTCGGGGCAGATGAACGTGTTCAGTGGCAACAGACGTTCCCGAACCAGCACCCATAGCGAACGCGACGGAGCGACGGGCGTCCCGTTCTCGTGGTTGCGGCTCGGGGTATCCCGGGGCAATTGCGCAACGCCACCCAGCGCACGAAATGGATTCGTGTTGGTAGAGGGCATGTTGCGCCAGGAGTCCACCGCCGGCCAGCCACCCGAGTTGAACGTCGAATAGCCCCGACAGGACTGGACGATCTCGGCCAGGTTGCGGGCGCACGCCTGGCCGCGACTCCCGCGGCGGCCCGCCTGCAGCGCAGGCACGGCCCACACGACAACGACGATGATCATGACGATCACCATCGTCGCCTCGGTCAGCGTCATGGCATACCGGCGGGATGAGCAGGCCTTCATCAGCAGCATCCTCCAGCAAGCATACGCGGATTGTACTGCTGACTTGGCTCAGATGATCGCTAATCATTAACGTGTGCGGCTCAACCGGGCCTTCTGTTCACTCACGACCACGCTGACCGCCGCTGGCACGATGCGGTAGCGCTGCTGTGGCGCCGTGCCGAACAGGGCGCTGCGCTGGTCGGGCAGGTCGGGATCGTGTACGAGCAGTTCCACGGCGAACGTCCCCAATGCAGACTCCGTGGCGCGAAAGACGAAGGTCGCCAGTGGCCCGGGTTCGATGCCGTAACCGGGCCCATCCACACCGACGAGCAGTTGCTGCGTGTCGCGATTGAGCGCAGACCATCCAGGAACGAACGCGGAATCCTCCGCGACCCGCGCGTCGACGAGCTCCAGTTGGCCGGTCGAGCCGCCGACCGTACGGAGGTGCAGCTGGTAGCCCCGTAGATCCTTCAAGCTGGTGGCCAGAACTACGCCAACTTCGAAGGTGCCGCCCGGCACGACGTCGGTAGTGGACGACGCCAGGGTCAGCGCAACCGCTTCGACTGCAGCGCGCGGTGTGGGTGCAGCCGGTGCGGGGCCGTCGGTACATGAACAGGTCGTCGTGCCATCGAACGCGCTGAGCACGGCGAACGCATCGTGTCCATCGCACACGCCATCGGGCTGACAACTGCCAAACGGGCCGGCGGGATCGACGTTCGATGCGTGTGGTGGATGAGGTTCACACGCATAGTCCGAATCGGGTGCGTCACCGTGCCCTGCGAAGCATTGCAGGACATGGTAGCGGTCGTTGCCGTCGGCCACACCATCCGGGAAACAGTCGCCAAACGCGCCCCCGACATCACCAAAGGTGACATCGAATTCCTGACACAACCAGCTCGGCGCCGCACACAGTGCCCAGATACACGGATCGTCACGGCGGCCATCCTGATCACCGTCGGCACACCCGGCCGCGGTGAAGCAGCCCAGTTCCTGACACGCGTCGGGCACGCCATCGCCGTTCATGTCGGGCGCGGCCAAGGCCCAGCCGCTGTTTTCGGACAGCACCCCGTCGTGACGTCCAGCGAGGTCTGCGGCCATCCCCCCCTGCCCTTCTTCGAAACGCCAGTACGCCACGAGCCCAAGCTCGTCACCGGTCAGAATACGGTTGCGGTCGATGAAAATCTCCTGCGGGCTGCGCACCCGATCCCAGATGCGCACCTCATCGATGCCTCCGCGCCATGACTCGGTCCCGTCGGGATTGCGCCCGATGTGGATGCTCTGCCCGCTGGGCATGCCCGCGGCCACCGCCGGGACGGTCTCGACGAACTGACCGTCGATGTACCAGTGCATGTCGCCGAACTCGTCGAGGACCAGGGCCACGTGGGTCCAGCGCTGTTCGATGAGATGCTCGACATCAGTGTCGTAGTCAGCGACGCCGAACGCCGTGAAGCGCAGGGTCCCGGATTCGATGACGGTCCCGAGGCCGAAGCCGGAGACTCCCGGTTCACCGCTCGAGATGATGCGCATGCGGTTGCCGGATAAACACTCGGGCAAGACCCAGGCCTCGACGGTCAACGTCGTCGCGTCCTTCAACTCCGGAATGACGCCGACGTCAATACCGTCACCTTCACCAAACGGGATGTAGGCCGCTGCCCCACCGAACGGAACCCCCACCTCGACGGCATCGGCGACCCCGGTCTGGTTACAGTCGGTGGTCCCGCAGAATCCACCGAACGCGGTCGTCCCCGCCAGACCCATGGCCACCACAACCAGTCGAGAAGTCCAGTTCATAGCTGTCATGTTGAACCTCCGGTGGTGACTCAGGGTGCCAGTGCCGTATCGGTCGATGAGTTGAGTTTGGGACCGAAAGCCCTGAAGCCGGGCACGCCGAATCCGGGCAAGCCGAATTCCGCGCCACACATGATATTGAAGAAGTAATTGGCATTGCCTGGGGGGCGGTGAGTGACGTAGATGTTGTCGGAATCCACGCCAACCCACGGGTTGTCGACGAACTCGACGCTGCCATCTGTTCGTGCGACGTTCTGACCGGCCCCGAGATGATTGGGCGAGTTGATGGTGCCGGCGAGCGTCCGATCGGAGAAACCAGGGCTGATGTTGTGCGGGCAATCGCTGATGTACGTGAGGACCTTAGAAGTATCAACCTCCGAGTTGTACGCGACCGGTGATCCCGGTCGCGCTGCCTCGCCTTCGACGGCCTTGCGCCGGCTGGCCCTGAAGACGCCGCTCTTGTCGGCCAGCAGGACCATCCGTGGATCGCGGTTCTCGTGCGGGCGACAGTTATTGAATTGCGGATAGTACGGCATCTGGTACCCGTAGCTGAGGTAGCCGTAGCCCTTGAAGTCATGGAAATCTTCGATGTTCGGCGTCGGATCGAGCAGGTCACCGCTGTCCGGGCAGATGAATGTGCTAACCGGCAAGAGCCCCTCGCGAACAAGGACCCACAGCGATCTCGAAGGTGCGACATACTCCCCCCGCTGCTCGTCGTTCGCGCTCACGGTATCACGGGGCAGCTCGGCCACGCCGCCCATCGCCGAATACGGATCCACGTTGGTAGCACTCATGCGGTACCACGAATCCACCGCTGGCCAGCGACCCGAATTGTACAGCGCATAGGTCTTGCACGCCTTGACGATGTCGCGGACATTCTGCATACACACTTTGCCACGACTCCCACGGCGGCCGGCCTGCAGCGCAGGCACGGCGCACGCCACAACGACGATAAGCATGACGATCACCATCATCGCCTCGGTCAGGGTCACGGCATACCGGCGGACTGAGCGGGCCTTCATCAGCAGCATCCTCCTATAAGCATACGCGGATTCCGCTGCGGACTTGGCTCAGATCATCGCTAATCTCTAACGCCTGCGACTCAACCGCGTCTGCGCGATCACCACCACAGTGACCGCGCCACAACCAGTCGTAAGGTCCAGTTCCTCGCTCTCATGGTGAACCTCCGGTGACGGCTCAAGGCGCCAGTGCCGTATCGGTCGATGAATTCAACACTGCACTCAACCCGCGATAGCCGGGAACGCCGAATCCCGGCAACCCGAACGGTGCGCCGCACATGATGTTGAAGAAGTAATTGGCGTTGCCTGGGGGCCGGTGAGTGACGTAAATGTTTTCCGAGTCAACACCGACCCACGGGTTGTCGACGAACTCGACGCTGCCGTCGGTGCGCGCTACGTTCTGACCGGCCCCGCCGTGGTTCGGAGAATTGATCAGGCCCTCCGCCTTGGGATCCGTGAACCCGGGCATGATCGTCTGCGGGCAATGGCCAATGAAATTCAGCACCACACTGGTATCGACCTGCGAGTTGTATGCCACGCGTGATCCCGGCGGTGCAGCGCGCCCCTCCACCGCCTCTTGCTCACTGACCTCGAACATGCTGCTCTTGTCGGCCAGCAGCACCATCCGGGGATCGCGATCCTCGTGCGGACGAGAGTCGTTGTGGCGCGGGTAGTACGGCACCTGGTAGCCGTAGCTGAGGTAGCCGTAGCCCTTGAAGTCATGGAAATATTCGATGTTCGGCGTCGGATCGAGCAGGTCACCGCTGTCCGGGCAGATGAATGTGCTAACCGGCAAGAGCCCCGCGCGCACCAGCACCCACAGCGAACGCGACGGGGCCACGTGCGTCCCGAACTCTTCATTATTGCGACTCAATGTATCCCGCGGCAACTCAGCCACGCCCCCCATGGCGCTGAACGGCTCGACACTTGTGACGAACATGTCGTACCACGAGTCTACCGCCGGCCAGCGGCCCGAGTTGTACATCGAATAGACCTTGCAGGTCTGGACGATGTCGCCGACATTCTGCATGCACACCTTGCCGCGACTGCCGCGGCGGCCCGCCTGGATGGCAGGCACCAGCGCGCCGAACAACAGGGCCACCACCAGGACGACGACGATCAATTCGATGAGTGTGAATCCACGATGTGCTGGCTTGTTCATGAGCAGAGCCTCAAGTCATGGCCAGTTGCAGTCCAGGACTCACATGATACTGCCACAACAGCGCATTCGCCCGGATTAACCTGGCTCCAAGCCCCATATCAGCGCCAGAAGCGTCTGCAACCCGCCAGGACGTGATGGCAACCACGACCGACTTGGCGTCGAGAGACCTGTTCTGATGCACAAAAAAAAGATCGTTCCACAGGATCATTACGCATGACCCGCGCGATTCTCCCTCTGTCCTGCCAGGATTCTGCACCGCCGGTCGTGCCGTAAGCGGCCGTCGACCAGGCCATGGCCCTCGAATCGCAATCGTCGCGCCGAGAGATCAACACCTGTGCTCGCACATCCGGTTACATACGGTCAGCAACGCCAGGCTGACCAACGACGCGACCGCCACGGAGAGAAAGCCCCAGCCGTAGCCGGCCCTCGCGGCCAGCCATCCCGCCAGGGCCACGGACCAGACTTCACACAGGTTGGTCATGCTCATGAACACGCTGAATTGCGTCGCGCCGATCGCAGGATCGGTGAGATCCATGAACAGCGCATACGATGACGCGGTCAGGAGGCCCACGCCCAGGTACAGAGGAACCGCAGCGACCATCAGTTCCCGCCCGCGCCACCCGAGAACCGTGTCCGCGGCGACGATCAACGACACGCTGATGAAGATCGCCACGACCGACCACCGGGCGACCCGGCAATGGCCCAGGCGACCGGCCAACCGGCCCCCCATCAGGCCGCCCACGATCATGCAGCCGACCACCGGCAGGGCGAAGAACCAGCCCACGTCGGACTGGGTCGCGGATCGGTCCAGCAGGTAGGAGCCCATGAGTCCGGCAACGGCCTCGAATCCGGCTCCGGCGGTCAGCGCGATTCCGAGTCCAATCCATGTCGACGGCCGGCGCAGCACCACGTTCAAGATCTCGACAAGTGGTGCGCGACGGGACGGGTCAGGTTGCGCGCGGGCTGACGGCCTGGTGAGCCATACGGCCACGAGCGTGGTCCAGATACAGGCAATCAGAATGAATACGACCGTGTCGGCCCCCACCCAGCGTTCCGCCGCCAGCGCCAGACCGCCGAAGCCGGCGCGGCCCACGAGCATGCCGGCCTGCATCCATGCCGTGGTCCGGGCCCGATCGCTTGCGTCGACGGTCGCGATGGCCAGGCCATCGATGGCCACATCCTGCGTCGCAGCTGCGCAGGCATGCGCCAGAAGCAGCCACAGGGCCACGTCAACGACGTCTTCGACCGGCAGACAGGCGAGCGGGACCAGGGTCAGACCCATTGCAACCTGAGCCACCGTGATCCACGCCCGGTAGCTCCACCGTGGGCCGCGCAAGCGATCGACCGCCGGGGCCCACAGAAACTTGCAGGCCCATGGGACGGTCAGCAGCGCCGTCAGTGTCGCCACCTCGTCAACGGGCATGCCTGCCGCCCGCAGGCGCGTGGGCATGGCCCACCAGATATATCCAATGGGAGCGCCCTCGCTGAAGTACAGCAGGGCGAAGAACAGACGCTGCCCGAACCGCGCCCTGGCGCTGGTGGTGGTCACCGGCCCTCAGACATCCACCGGACCATGGTCGGGCTCATTGTAACGCACACAGTACAGATCCGTGCGGCGATCCGTCCACGGGCGCACCGTACCGTCCATACGATTTCGGCGCAGGAGTTCGAGATCCACATCGTGAACCACGACGGTCTCGATGTTCGGCATGCTCTCGCTGGCCACCGCGTCACGGGCAAACGGAAAATCGGACGGGGTCAACACCGCGCACTGCGCGTAGTGCATGTCCGCGTTGTCAACGAATGGCATCATGCCGGCACAGCCGGCGATGGCCACGTACATCTGATTCTCGATCGCCCGTGCCTGTGAGCAATGCCGAACCCGCAGATACCCGTAACGCTCGTCGGTGTTGAACGGCACGAAGAGAATCTTGGCGCCTTTCGCCGCGGCGATGCGGGCCAGTTCGGGGAACTCACTGTCGTAGCAGATCAGGATGGCGATCTTGCCGCGATCGGTGTCGAAGACTTCGACCTTGTTGCCTGGAGTCACGCCCCACCACCGCGCCTCGTTTGGCGTGATGTGGATCTTGTACTGCTTGTCGATCGTCCCATCGCGGCGGAACAAGTACGAAATATTGAACAGGTCCTCGCCTTCGACGGCGAACTGCGAGCCGCCAATGATGTTGACGTGGTACTTGATGGACAGATCGTTGAACAGTTCGAGATAACGCGGGGTGTACTCGGCAAGCCGGCGTGCGGCCGCAGCCGGCCGGCCGCTATCGAACAAGCTCAACAGCTGGGTCGTAAACAGCTCAGGAAACACGACGAAGTCGCTCTTGTAGTCGGAGCCGACGTCTACGATGAACTGGCACTGCTTGGCGAAATCATCGAAGTCGCCCAGACGCCGCATCATGTACTGCACCAGGCACAGGCGGACACGCGTCACCGCCTGGAAGCGCTGGTTCGAATCCTTGACGTGATCCAGGTTGGTCCATTCGAGAAAGGTCGCGTAGCCCTTGGAATCCGTGTCGGTGGGGAAGTATCCGGGGATCAGGCCGCGCAAGGCGAACCCGTTCGAGAGTTGAACCGTGAGTACCGGATCGAACAGCTTCTTGGCGATGACATGGTCGGCGTACTCGGAGGCGGTCATCTCGCCAGCATGGGCTCCGTAGCCGGGGATGCGTCCGGCGACGATGATGCGCCGAATGTTACGACTGCGGGCCAGGTTCTTGCGCGCTTCATAGAGCCGCCGCGCCAGTTTCAGACCACGAAACTCCGGATCGACCATGATCTCGATGCCGTACAGCGTGTCGCCGAGAGCGTCATGGTTGCGGATGAACCCTGAGTCGGCGATCACCTTCCAGTCGTGCCACTCCTCGTGCTGCTCGAAGTCCACGATCAGGCTGTTGGCCGAGGCCACGAGGTCGCCATCGTATTCGATACAGAACTGGCCCTCGGGGAAAATGCGGAGCTGACTGTGGATCTGATCGATTTCCCACGGGTGCATGCCGACAAAACAACGCAACTGCAAGGCGACGAGGGCCTCGAAGTCCTCGGCCTGCAGAGTGCGGACCACCAGCTTGGTCTCGAAATCAGCAAGGTCGATCGGAGGCACGGTTCTCGGGAGACGATTGGGATCTCTGTTTGCCATTGGAGCATTCTACTCGAAGAGGACTTCGGCGTGGTAACCCGAACACTCGACAGAACCACGACCGCCCGACCCGGCCAGCCCGCTAGCTCTCGGGAAGGCCATGCTCCAGAGCGTGCTCAACAGCGTCACAAAACCGATCGAGTTCGCTGAGGGTGGTGTACACGCTCGGCGAAATCCGCATGCCGCCGAATTCGTCGTGCTTGATGAAGGTGGTCAGGATGCGATGTTCTTGCCACAGCCAAGCGGACAGCTTCTCATCATCGAGGCCATCGAAACTGACGCACGCGAAGCCCCCGGCGCAGCCGGGCTCGAGGCTGGTGTGCAATCGGGTGCGATCGTTCTTCAGCAGTCGTTGCGCCCAGTAATCGCGAAGATACAGCATGCGGGCGAGCTTGCGCGCGGCCCCGATACCCTCGTGAAACGTCAGGGCTTCACCGATGGCGAGATACGGTGCGATCGGATGCGTACCGATCTCCTCGAACTTGCGGATGTCATCGACCTGATCGTCGCGGGCCGCCATCAGCGGCCATAGCCCTGCAATGCGCGAACGGCGGACATAGAGCAATCCCGTACCGTGCGGCGCGAACAACCACTTGTGCAAACTCGCCGCATAGTAGTCGCAATCCAGATCATCGATCTTGAAATCGAGGTGGGCGATGGCGTGCGCTCCATCGACGATCACGGGAATGCCGTGTTTACGCCCCACAGCGCAAATGGCCTTCACTGGCATGATTTGACCGGTCAGGTTGATCACGTGTGAGACCAGGATCAGCTTGGTGCGCGATGTAATATGCGCCTCGAAGATCCGCACGATGTCGGCCGCGTCTTCACTCGGCGTCGGAATAGACATGAGGTCGAGCGTCAGCCCCTCACGTTTTTCGCGTTGCTTGAACGCGTTGATCATGCGCGGGTAATCCTGATTGGTTGTCAGGACGTGATCGCCCGGTGCCAGATCGATGCCGAACTGACAAATCTGCAGACTCTCTGAGGCGTTGCGTGTGAAGGCTACGCTCTCAGGGTCGCAACCGAACACCTGCGCGAAACGCACGCGCACCGTTTCGCGACGGGGAGCGAGCTGGCGCCACATGACGTACGACGGAGCGGTGTTGGAATGATCGAGGTGCCGTTTGACCGCATCCTGGACGATCGTGGGGGCCGGACTGACGCCACCGTTGTTGAGGTTGATGATGGAACGATCCGGCGTGAACGCCCTGGCCATATCGAACCACAGTTTCTCGTCACGGGCCAGCACGCCGGCATTTCCAGGAAGGGCTTGATTCGTCGACAGCAGCGCGCGTGCTTCGCTCGTCAGCGGACGCAGCGCCCCCAGTCCACACGCGGCCGCGCCGACCGGCAGGCCGATGGCCCCGATGAACTGGCGGCGATTCATGAAGGGTCTCCGCCGGTCAGAAGCCGGCTCCGGCAATCGATTGTCATCCTTCTGAACACGACCGCCTCCTGATGACCACGATCGAACACACGCCCTGCCCTGCAGCCAGGGGTCTTCCAAAGGAGCTGCTGATTCTAATTCCCCCGGCGTGACCCAACCAATGCCAAATCCGCTCATTCCACCGGATGCCTCCGATGCGCCGCCCATCAAACACGGCCACCGTGGGATCACGCGCGGCCCATGCCTCGAACCCTCCACCACGCGTGCGTCAACAGGATCATGTGTGCAGGCCCAGCCCGGAATGTGGTGAAGAACAAAAAAAGCCCTGCTGATCCGAAGATCAGCAGGGCTGTATATCAAGTAAGAGTGCGTGTAACGGATAACTCGGTCTCCCGAGCCATCATTCCCCGATAAAGGGATCGAAAATGCGCTGACATCTCCAATCGACCGGAAGGGTCGATGTCTAGATATCCTCTAGAAAGGAGGTGATCCAGCCGCAGGTTCCCCTACGGCTACCTTGTTACGACTTAGTCCCAGTCACCGGGCTCACCGTCGGCCGCCGCCTCCCCGAGGGGTTAGCTAAGCGGACTTCGGGTGCTCCCAGCTTCCATGACTTGACGGGCGGTGTGTACAAGGCTCAGGAACACATTCACCGCGGCATGGCTGATCCGCGATTACTAGCGATTCCAACTTCATGGAGGCGAATTGCAGCCTCCAATCCGAACTGAGGCAAAGTTTATGCGATTTGCTCGACCTCGCGGTTTCGCGTCGCTTTGTCTTTACCATTGTAGCACGTGTGACACCCTGGGCATAAAGGCCATGATGACTTGACGTCGTCCCCACCTTCCTCCGGCTTAACGCCGGCAGTCTCGCTAGAGTCCCCGACTTGACTCGCTGGCAACTAACGATAGGGGTTTCGCTCGTTAAGGGACTTAACCCGACACTTCACAGCACGAGCTGACGACAGCCATGCAGCACCTGTGCTAGTTTCACTACAAGAGCAGCATAGACCACTTTCATGGCTGCATCCTAGCATGTCAAACCCAGGTAGGGTTCTTCGCGTTGCTTCGAATTAATCCACATGCTCCACCGCTTGTGTGAGCCCCCGTCAATTCCTTTGAGTTTTAGCCTTGCGGCCGTACTCCCCAGGCGGCGCACTTATCGCTTTTGTTTCGGCACCAACCCCGTCAGAGGCGCTGATACCTAGTGCGCATCGTTTACGGCGTGGACTACCAGGGTATCTAATCCTGTTTGCTCCCCACGCTTTCGTGTCTCAGCGTCAGAACCAGCCCAGTACCCCGCTTTCGCCACCGGCGTTCCCTTGGATATCTACGCATTTCACCGCTCCACCCAAAGTTCCAGGTACCCCTGCTGGCCTCAAGAATAGTGGTTTGCCCTGCAATTCCTCGGTTGAGCCGAGGGCTTTCACAAAGCACCTTCTATCCCGCCTACACACGCTTTAAGCCCAGTAATTCCGAACAACGCTTGCCCCCTCCGTATTACCGCGGCTGCTGGCACGGAGTTAGCCGGGGCTTCCTTTGGGATTGGTCACTTGCTTCCTAATCCCTGACAGTAGTTTACACACCGAGGTGCTTCGTCCTACACGCGGCGTCGCTCCGTCAGACTTGCGTCCATTGCGGAATATTCGTTGCTGCAGCCATCCGTAGATGTCCGGGCAGTGTCTCAGTCCCGATGTGCCAGATCGCGCTCTCACGCCTGGTACCTGTCGTTGCCTTGGTAGGCCGTTACCCCACCAACAAGCTGATAGGAGATAGGCCGCTCCCAGACCAGCGGACCATTTGACCATTTCACCATGCGATGAAATGGTATTATCAGGTATTACCAGCACTTTCGCTAAAGCCCCGAAGGGCGCTGCTATTCCTGTGTCCGGGGTACGTTACCTATCTATTCCTCACCCGTTCGCCACTAAGTGTGCTTCAGTTACCATCCACACACCTCGTTCGACTTGCATGCCTTAGCCACGCCGCCAGCGTTCGTTCTGAGCCAGGATCAAACTCTTCAGTTTATAATCGTTGGATCCGCTGCCGAAGCAGCGGAATGACCTTCGATAAGAGGCTCTCATTCGCTAACTGTGGTAGCGAGGATGAGTGCATCCCGAATATGGTTTCGGGTACACCATTGTAAAAGCGATAACTGCTTTCCACAGCTGTAGTTATCGCTTCGCATCCTCGCGTTACACGAACTCTTAACTTGTCAAAGAACAGTCGTTTACGTCCGGCCTGTCATGCCTGACGAGCAGAGCATAATAGCACGAAACTTCTGCGTGTAAACCCCTAAAAATGCCGCCTTCTTCTGCTAGCACAAGATGTTGCGGCACTTGACATTGTATGGCAGTCGGGACCAGAGGCCTCTTCCCGACGGCTCGAAACGCTTCGCTGGCCCGGCGGCGCCACGCAGGCATCGCCGCGGATTCCGGTGCAGGCCGCCGAGCGCGCGTCGCGCACTCCGTCGGCCACCGGACGACGATGCGCCTTCCTGACGCGCGGCTGCGGAGAATGCGACCAGCGCATAGAATGCACCGCGTGTGTAACGTCCCGACACAAACCGAGCTGCGCAATGCAGCGCCACTCCAACCCCGCCGAACGCTGCCCGACACGCTCGAGGCGCTGACGTCATACGTGCAAACGTCGACTTCCCAACACCGCGCAATCGAAATCGACGCGTTCCGCGATGACCGACTGGCAGAGTACCGCCGCCAATTCGACGCACAGTTGAAGCACGATCTGGCGTACAACCTCCAGCGCCTGCACCGATGGTCGGATACGATCACGCCGGTCAGTTCCAAACGTGACGGCGAAGGCCTGTCGGCCCTGCGTGAACTCGCAACCCTGCACGACGAGTTGGCATCTTCCGATTCCTGGGCCGACACCAACGAGGAAATAAGGTGTTATCAGCTGTTCTCTCAGTTCTACTGCACGGCGCTCTTTCTAGCTGATCGCCTGCTGCGCCACGAACACGACGAAAGACTGCGCCTACGGCCCGACCACCGCGTGAGGTACCATGCCGTCGGCGAATCGACGCCGGCGACGACGCGTTCGCAGGCACTGTTGAATGCAGTGGACCAGGCTCTGCCTGGCGTGCTGAAGATCACGCCACTCACCGGCATGATACCAATGGTGTGGTACGCGGCCTCGCGAGCGACCGTGCCATGGCTGCCCTATCGGTTCATGACGCTTTTCCGCAAGGCACGGCGCTTCGTCGATTCCGGAGCCCTCGGCAGCATCGGACCCGGCGGCGGCGTGTGCCCGAACCGTGGGGCATTTCGCGACTTCCTGTCCGACCCGGAGTACTTCGACACCGCGACAGGCAAGACGCGGCATAATCTCATCCTGGTCTTCTCGCACCGCCACTCGACCATCGACACGCCGGTGATGGCCCACGCACTGGCGGGCAAGGGGGTGGTCGTGTGGCTGAACGCGATGTACTTCCCGAAGTCGGCTGCGCACGACCCCGATGCCGTTCTCGTGGAACCCGGGCACGCCCGGTTCATGCGTGCCACGCTCGAACGTTGCCGGGAAGTGCTCACCGAGCAGCGCATGCCGCTCATGCTCGTCGCCGACGGCAGCAGCCCATACCTGCTCTACGGACAGCAGATGCGCGTCAAGCGCGGGATCCGCCTGCTCGTTGACTACCTCAAACGCACTGCAGGGGACGGCCCGCGACGGACGTTCGTCGTGCCGCTGACCTTTGACGACGTGGCCACCTACATCATGGGCCGCGACGACCAGATCCGTCTGGCGGTGCACACACCGATCGTGCTGGACGACATCGCGGCAGCTCCCCGCGGGCGGAACCCGCAGATGATCAACCGCGGCGATCCACTGCTCAACCATCTCGAGGCACTGTTCCTGGCCAACACGGGCCAGGTCAGGCACGGCTGGACGACGCCCTGCGTCGAGCGCACGGTTCGTCAGCTGCGCCATGAACTGAACAGTCGGGGCGATGTCCGCAGCCGGGTGCGTCGCCGGTTCCATGCCACGATGTTCGACCTGTGCCGGCAACCGGCGCTCGAAGAACCTGGGCCGGCCCGCTGAACGCCGCGCAGCCAGGTCTGCCTCCCGGACGAAAGTTCAAATCCGCGGGCCGGGTACGTCGGCCGGCCCGGCATAGCCGGAGCAGGACCACATATGAACCACGTTGATACGCACTCCACGGCGCACGACCTCGATGCCCGGAAGTGGCGTGCATGTTTCGAACTTGTAGTACTCCAGTGGGCGACCAGCGCGCCCCGCCGAGGTCAGAAACGCATCGGCACTGACGAACAGGACCGGACGGCCCCTGACATCGTCATCTGTATACCACAGGTCGTATTGATGGGCCTGGCCATGCAGGCAGATGACGGGTGCGTAGTCGCGCAAGCCGTACGCCAGGATGCCGGCGAGCATGTGGAAGTGAGTCATGACGACCGGGCGCTGGCCGGTGTTCTCCTCAATGGCCCCGCTGACCGCTATGATGCCGTCTCGGATTTCGGTGCTCCAGCCCACGGCGTGGGCCATCGGTTCGATGACGCGCGGGGGGCCGCCGACGATGGGCTGAACGCGGCGATACATCACCGTCGTCACCGGGTAGATCATGATGATCGGTGCGACCACGCAGATGGCCAGACCGAGGAAGACGGCGACGCGCAGAGCCGTGCAGCGCCAGCGTATGGGCTGCGGCGTGTGCAGCAGGAAGGCCGGGATGGCCACGTAGGCGCCCAGGTATCCGGCCATCGGCCAATGCGGCAGGGTGAACCGTGTGCTGGCGACGACCATGAACAGCATCATCACCGGCCCCGTGTAGCAGAACAAGAGCAGGGCGCGGGGATCGCGGCGGACGAGTCCACGGTAACCCATGCCCAGCATGCCGACCCACAGCAGAACGAAAGTCCCCGGCGAATGGTATGCCGCCTGGCCGACACAACTCTGCCACATGAGACCGAGGCCCGGTTCGACGACTGCTTCCTTGATCTCGGTCCGCTCGCCAATGAACGCGATCCCCTGCCACGCGTGTGTCGCATTCCAGTAGATCACGGGGGAGAACAGTGCAACGCCGATGAGGACCATGACGTACGGTGGTGCCACGCGGAACCACCGGCGGTGGGCCGGAGACAGAATGGCAAACAGTCCGAGGGCGGCGGGAATCAGTATCCCGGGGATCTTACTGAGCAGCGCCCCGCCCAGTACCAGGCCCAGCGCATAGAACCAGTTGAGATTGCCACTGGTGATCAACCGGGCCGACAGGTACAGGGCCAGACAGATGAAGAATGCCAGGAGCGTTTCGGGGAGGATCAGGGCCCCGGCCAGCGACGGCGCCGGACTGCAAGTCAGGACGACCGCCGCCCACATGCCGACCCGTGAGGAGAACAACACCCGACCCGTGCAGAACAGGAACCAGGCCATCCCCGCGCTGGCGGCCACGGCCACCAGGCGCCAGGCCCACGCGCCCTCTCCGAGCAGCATGCGCATGATCCAGATCGAGTAGGCCACGAGCGGCGGGTGCTCAACATATCCGAGATCGATATGCCTGGACCATTCCCAGTAGAATGCTTCGTCCGGCCCCGGCCCGAAGCAGACCATGATTGCGCAGCGCACCACGGTGGCGGCGGCAATAATCGTAAGGGTGAGGCGGACGTACGGATCCCATGGGTCCCGTGGCGCACAGGCCGTTTCGTCAACCGGCTCCAATGATGCTGATGTGGACATGCTCATGACCAGTCGTGTACGCGTCGACCGCGCCGCGACGCCGCAGGCCCAACCTCGCAAAAAGTAGCTCAGTGGTCCGGCGCTGCGGGTGACGCGTACACAGCAGGTACTATAGACCACCGTCGGGGAGATGGACACACGACGTGCCCCGGCGCATCCACGGTGCGCGGCCGGGACGACGGTGATGATAATGATGATAGAATGTCCGCTGGAGCCACCCATGAGCGATGCCTCGAACCTCCCTGATTCGGCCGTTGCCGACCGCCTGCACGCCTCCGCGGTCGAGCCGGCGTTCTTCGCGCCGTTGACGCGACACGTCACGCCCGACCGCACCGCGATCGAGGTCGATGATGACCGTGATCGCCTCCTCGCCGAAGTCCGCTCCGCCTTGCACGACCAGGTTGCCCACGATGCGGCCTTCAACATCCAGGAACTCCGTCAATGGGCCGCCGACACGGCGCGCACCGGCGACCCGATCGTGGCCGACAGTCTAGCGCGACTGACCGCCGGTCACGCCGAACTGAGCGACACGAACGAATGGTCCACGAGCCAGGCCGAGCTGCGCGCGTGGAATGCGTTTCACCAATTTTACTGTGATGCCCTGCTGCTCGGAGATCGACTGCTCAGAATGGATAAGGGCCTGCGCCCGCAGCCCACAAATGCTGCTCGGCGCTGCGCAGTAGCGGGTGGCAGCTCGTATCAGACCCTGCAAGCCAAGCTCAACATGATCGAGCAGGCATTCCCCAACATCATGGACATCAAACTGCGCGGCCTGCTCTCCGTGGTACGCTACCAGCTCGCGCGGACGGTGTTGCCCAGACCCATCTGGCGATCTCGCGGATACATCGAGAGCTGCCATCCGGCGCTGACGCGTGGAACGCTCGCCAGCTACGGCACGACACCTTCGCCGGTCGTGATCGAGGGGCGCGACGCGCTATTCAATGATGCACAGTTGTTCGACGGCGCCGGTCGCACACGCCACAACATCATCGTCGTCATGTCGCACCGCCACTCGTTCCTCGACTTCTGCCTGCAGGCCGAAGCCTTTGGTCGCCGGCCCTACGCGATGTGGAGCCACACGCAATACTTTCCCAAATCGGCAGAACTCGACCCGCTTACCGTATCGATCAAACCGGGTAAGACCCGGCACCTCGACAACGTCATGGCCCAGTCGAAGGAATTGATCGTGGATCAGCGGTACGTGCTCGGAACCTACGCCGACGGCGGTAGTCCGTACCTGGCCTATGGCCAGCAGATGCGTATCAAGCCCGGTCTCAGGCAACTCGTCGATACGGTTGTCGAAGGGTCCCGGGGGACCGGACGGCGCACCTATGTCGTGCCGCTGAGCTACGACGACACGGTCAGCTATATTCGCCGACTCGACGACACCATTCGGATCACCTTCCATACGCCCATCGAGGCCAGCGACATTCCACCGGCGCCCCGTCCGGCCAAACGCCACCTGCCGAACCGTGGTGATCCATTGATCAACCATATCGAATGCCACTTCCTGGCCCACACCGGGCAGACCCGCCACGGATGGTGGACGCCTGATGTAGTCGAGACCGTCCAACGCATTCATCAACAGCCCGTGGTCAATGGTGGCATGAGGGGGTGGCTGCGAAAGCGCTGTCATGCGACCATCCTGGACTTGGCGAGAACGTAGCCCTGCCGTGCGCTGGCCGCCTCACAGCCATGCTGTTGGACAGGCGTTGTGCGGTCGGGCTCTGGAGGCGAGGAACCACCGCCCCGAAGCCGAATGCACGCATATTGCTCGCCGATCAATTCAGCTATAATCGCCACATGGCAAATGCGGACATCGTATCGATCGGGTTGGATGAAGTGGATCTGCTCACCGACCTGTACAACAATATTTTCATCCCGGCCAAGAACGCCGATTTCTTCTCCCGGCGTTTCAAGGGTCGTGTCGGCATGGCCATTCTGGTCGCGCATCTCGACAAGCAACCCGTCGGATTCGCCACCGGTTTCGAGCTCAAGCCGTCAACCTATTTCTACTGGCTGTGCGGCGTCGTGCCCGACGCACGGCGCAGCGGAATCGGCTCACAACTCTTCGAAGCCATGTGCAGTTGGGCCCGCGACGAGGGCTACCATTCCATTCGCTTCGAATGCTACAGCAAACACCGCCCGATGCTGCACCTGGCCATCAACTGCGGGTTCGATATCGTGGGCCTCCGCTGGGACAACGACGGTCACGACAACCTCATCATTTTCGAAATGAATCTCGAAGAAAAACAATACGAGGAAGGGTAGGTCTGCAGCACTTCCCCCGCAGGTCACCCCGCACACTTGCGGGTTACTCCCCGATGATCTTCACCATCACGCGTTTGACCCGCCGCCCATCAAATTCACCGTAGAAAATCTGTTCCCACGGCCCAAAATCCAATCGGCCATCGGTCACCGCAACGACGACCTCGCGACCCATGATCTGCCGCTTGTGATGGGCGTCGGCGTTGTCCTCACCGGTACGATTGTGGTGGTACCGCTCGGGTGAAGGATCGAACGGGGCCAGTTCCTCAAGCCATTTCTTGTAGTCACGGTGCAAACCCGGTTCGTCGTCATTGATGAACACACTCGCCGTGATGTGCATGGCATTGACCAGACACAACCCCTCGCGGATACCACTGGCCACAAGCTCGGCCTCGACATCCGGCGTAATATTGATGAACTCCATCCGCTCCGCAACATTGAAAGTGAGATGCTTCGTGTGTGCTTGCACTCGAATATCCTCCTACCCCAACCTGGGTTCTTCGTGGCTTCCTGCTCAGACCAATCTATCGATCTCCGGCAACGCCAACCAGGCCCCGATCTGAGGAGACAAGCAGCCATCCCGCGACGACCGCCATACGGCAAGTATCGTAAGCTGGTGTGTGAACTCTGACTGGAGTTCGGTTTCCGATTCCGTCTTCTACTACCCTGTCTCGCGCCGCTCGTCGCGCGCCTCGCGATACACCCTGCACGAGTGCAGCAAGTGCAGTCATGCCCCAAACACCCCCTGCCCTCGTGTAGCGAGGGCAGTTGATGGGGTGGGTCCATTGAACTTGCCGATATTCGGCGGCCTAAAACTGGGTGGGGAGTTCCCTTTAATAAAGACAGGGTGGCGCTTCATTCGGCCGGAGGGCGAAGATTTCGCCGGAGCTCCAGAAAAGCGGTTGCGCAGGCTTGTTTGACGAACATATCATCGGGGAGGGGTCGGATCGCCGACCCTCAGTCGTCGAGCGCAGTCGAGCCGAGCACACTCCGCGGCTGGAGCGCAGCGGAACTTCGCCCGGAGGCCTTTCTATACTCCGTCTCGTGCCGCGCGCCGCTCGTCTCGTGCCGCTTGCTGCAGGCAGCGTCACTGCGGCCCACCACCCTCCCCCCCTCACGATTTCACACCCCGCCCCCCATACGTTAAACTGACCCAACTCAAGATATTCCCCCCCCCGTGAGGAGAACCTCAATGCGTCAGCACCGCTCCATCGCCCTGAGACTCATCGTGACCACGCTATGTGTCACCGCCGTCGTCGCACGCGACCCCCTGTCATCGCCGGTCTATCCCAAAACTCGCAAGAGCGACACGGTCGAGACCCTCCATGGCGTCGAAGTGGCAGACCCCTACCGCTGGCTCGAGGACCCGAATTCCGCGGAAACCAAGGCATGGATTGCCGACCAGAATAAACTGACCTTCGGTCTCCTGGACCAGATTCCCCTGCGTCAGAAGATCAACGCCCGACTCACCGAACTGTGGAATTACGAGCGCTTCGGCAGCCGCGGAAACCCCACTCCATTCAAGCGCGGTCAGCGGTATTTCATGTTCATGAATAACGGCCTGCAGGACCAGGACGTTCTGTACATGATGGATCGTCTCGATGGAACGCCGACGGTGCTACTCGATCCCAATACCCTGTCGAAAGACGGTACCGTGTCGCTTGGCGGTGTCGCCCTGAGCAAAGATGGTGCATACCTGGCATATGGCTTGTCGTCGGGCGGCTCGGACTGGCAGGAATGGCATGTCCGCGAGGTGGCCACGCGCAAGGATCTGGCGGACCATCTCAAGTGGGTCAAGTTCTCCGACGCCAGCTGGACGCATGATGGCAAGGGATTCTTCTACAGCCGCTACGACGCACCGAAAGATGGCGAGGAACTCCACGGCCAGAACCGTTTCCACAAGCTGTACTACCACGCACTTGGAACCCCGCAGGCCGCCGACACGCTGATCTATGAGCGCGAAGATCACGATGACTGGGGGTTTGCCGGGGAAGTCACGGATGACGGGGCGTACCTGATCATCACTGTGTGGCGCGGCACCGAAAGACGTAATCTGGTCTTTTACAAAGATCTGAGATCTCCCACAGCACCCGTTGTGGAACTGATCAAGGCGTTCGAAGCGTCGTACACCTTCGTCGACAACGATGGTACGAAGATGTGGTTCCTGACGGATCACGATGCGCCGCGCAACCAGCTGATCGCCATCGATGTGACCCAACCAACCGATCGCAAGACCGTCATCCGTGAAGCCAAGAAACCCCTCGAAGCAATCGACCGCATCGGAGATCACTTCGTCGCGACATATTTGCAGGACGCCCACAGTATGGTGCGTGTCCTGGATATGCAGGGCAGGCGCGTCCGTGAAATCGATCTACCCGGCATTGGCAGCGTCCAGGGCCTCGAGGGGAGCCGCAAGGAATCGGAGACGTTTTATTCGTACACGAGTTTCACGACACCACCGACGATTTACCGCTACGACGTGGCGACCGGCAACAGCACGCTGTGTCGCCAACCCAAAGTAGCCTTCAATCCCGATGACTATGTCACCGAGCAGGTCTTTTACAACAGCACGGATGGTACGCGCGTACCAATGTTCATTACCTTCAAGAAAGGCCTCCAGAAGAACGGGCAGAACCCGACGTATCTCTACGGATACGGCGGCTTCAATATCTCGATCACCCCCCGGTTCAGTGTGAGTACGCTGGTGTGGATGGAAATGGGTGGTATTTACGCAGTGGCCAACCTGCGCGGTGGTGGCGAGTATGGCAAGATGTGGCACGAAGGCGGCATGAAACTCCAAAAACAGAACGTCTTCGATGACTTCCACGCTGCGGGCGAATACCTCGTGAAACAGCGCTACACTTCGTCGAGCAAACTGGCCATCGGTGGCGCCAGCAACGGCGGCCTCCTCGTCGGAGCGTGCCTCACACAGCGCCCGGAATTGTACGCGGCCGCCGTCCCGTCGGTTGGCGTCCTCGACATGCTGCGGTTCCACAAATTCACCATCGGATGGGCGTGGACCTCTGACTACGGCTCACCGGATGATCCTGAGGAATTCAAGGCTTTGCTGGCCTACTCGCCGCTGCACAATATCAAAGCCGGTACGCATTACCCGGCGACGATGGTCATCACAGGGGATCACGACGATCGCGTGGTGCCGGCGCACAGTTTCAAGTTTGCTTCCGCCCTGCAGGCCGCGCAATCCGGCCCCAACCCGGTTCTCATCAGAATCGAAACCCGCGCCGGACACGGCGCAGGGAAGCCCACGACCATGCAGATCGATGAAGCCGCCGACAAATGGGCGTTCCTGCTGCAGGCCATGAACCCGAACTAGGCGTTGTCGCAACACGACGGTCTGGCGAATCCGGCGAGGGGCCGCGCCATCCACAGCAGGAGTGGAACCTGAGGATGGCGCCACGGATGCGTTCGTGATGGGTCACAGACTGGCGATGGCAGCTGCAAAAGTCTCGAGCCGACTGGGATCGATCTCGGCCCCCGGGCGTCCAGCGGCACGCAAGCAGGACCCGACAATAACACCGTCGGCCACCTCGATGTAGCGTTCGAGGGTTGCTGCGGTCACGCCGCTGCCGACCAGCACCGCTCGATCCGGGACCGCGGCCTTGACGCGTTTGATCTCATCGACATCGGTCGCGTGACCAGTCCCCACGCCCGACACGACTAACGCATCGGCACCGGCGCGATAGGCGGTCTCCTCGGCAGCCATGGCGATATCCGGTTGGCTGAGCGGTTGAGCGTGCTTGACGTGAACATCGGCGAAGATTTCGATGTCCGCGCCGAGACGACGGCGGTAATCAAGCAGCTCCGGCGCCTGGCCCTCGATGATACCCTGGTCCGTCGCGTAGACGCCGCTGAGCACGTTGACCCGCACGAACTGTGCCCCGGACTGCGCGGCAATGCCCAGCGCTGCCGCACCATCGTTGCGCAGGACGTTGACTCCCACCTTGACCACTTGCAGCTCGACAATGTCGGCGACACAGCGGGTCATGGCCGCAATGGTGTGCGGTTCGACTGACTTGCGAAAGGGCGCATCCCCGAAGTTTTCGACGATGAGCGCCGAGAACCCCGCCTCGTGCAGTTGCCGGGCCTCGGCAACCGCGCGACGTCGAATCGCGTCGAGTGAGTGCGTGGCTGCGGCAGTGCCTGGCAGAGCGGGTAGGTGAATCACACTGACAAGCATGGCGAACGCCCCGGATGTGCCTATTCTTCTGGTTGTGTGCGACGAAACACCGCGACAACATCCTCGATCGGAACGACGTAGAGCTGGTTGTCTGATTCGAAATCCACGGGAATGGCATGTTTGGGATTGAACAGGATCTTGTCGTATTGCTTGATCGGGTAGTCGTCATCGTTGTCGATCTGCATCGAGATAGCCACGACGCGGCCCGTCAAGGTCGGTATCTCGATCGTGTCGGGCAAGGCGATACCGCCTTTTGTCTCGCGTTTATCCTCATCCTTGCGGATGAGAATACGCTGACCGATCGGTTCGACGGTTTCGAGTGTGCTGCGTCCTGTCCGGGCTTGTTTGGCCATGGTCACCATCCAATGCTGTACTGTTCAATTGAGATTATACGCTACCCCTGCACGCAGCGGCAACCTCAAGCATAAGCGCTGCAATTCACTCCGGCGCGTGCCGTCTGTGGTTCCGTACACGGGGCCCAAAAACCTGATAGAATGTCCATTCTATGAAAAGAGACCGCAAAGACTCCGCACCGCGCATCGCCATGATCAGCTTGGGCTGCGCCAAAAACCTCGTCGATTCAGAGCGTATGCTCGGCCAGCTGGCCGAGGGCGGCTGTGCATTCACCAATGATCCCGCCGACGCCGACGCCATCCTCATCAATACATGCGGTTTTCTCGAGGCCTCGCGCACGGAAGCCCATGAGGCCATTGCCGAGGCAGTGTCCTACAAGAAACGCAAACGAGGCCCGAAGGTCGTCGTTGCCGGATGCCTGGTCCAGCGCGATGGAACACAACTGCTCGAGGACGTCCCCGGCATCGACGCCCTGGTCGGAGTGAACAACCGGGCAGATATCCTCAAGGCCGTGCGCGGTGGCCCGCGCTCACAGCCCGATCTATACGTTGGTGACTACTACTGGCGGCAGGACGATGACACTGGGCGGCTGCGTTTGACACCCCAGCACTACGCCTATTTGCGGATCAGTGAGGGCTGCAATCAGAAATGCACCTTCTGCACGATCCCGTCCATTCGCGGCCCCATGCATTGCAAGTCGGTCGAGCAGGTTCTCGCCGAGACTCACGAGCTGGTCGCCGACGGCGCACGCGAGATCAACCTCATTGGCCAGGACACCACCAGCTACGGCCGTGATATCAATTACAGCGCCGGACTTGCCGGCCTGCTTCGGGCCTTGAATGATGTCGACGGCCTCAACTGGATCCGCCTGCTCTACGTGTACCCGTCGGACTTCACAGACGAGATGATCGACGCGATCGCCGAGTGCCAGAAGGTGGTGGACTACATCGATATGCCGCTGCAGCACATCAACGACCGCGTGCTCAAGGCCATGCATCGCCGCGTAACGCGCACCGAAACGGTCGATCTGTTGGGACGCCTGCGGGCGCGAATGCCCGATGTGACCATTCGAACTACGATGATCGCGGGATTCCCTGGCGAAACCGAGGATGAGTTCACCGAATTGATCGAGTTCATCCGGGAGTTCAAGTTCGACGCCCTCGGTGTCTTCCCCTACTCGCTCGAACCGGACACCCCGGCCGGCAGGATGCGTGACCAACTCTCAACCGACATCAAGAACCG
Organism: uncultured Planctomycetota bacterium; assembly: GCA_942492115.1. Classification (GTDB taxonomy): domain Bacteria; phylum Planctomycetota; class Phycisphaerae; order UBA1845; family CAIVHJ01; genus CALODL01. The sequence continues at coordinate 11,181 of CALODL010000008.1, read as the reverse complement.
CCGTACCGACGAACTGATGGTCGCTCAGCAGGAAGTGGCCTTCGAGCTGGCTGCCCGATACGTCGACCGTGCTTTCGACGTGCTCGTCGATGGGCCTCCCCACGAAGGCCTGCAGCCGGCCCGACACGCAGGCCAGGCTCCGCAGGTCGACAGCACGACGTGGATCGAGGGCGGTCAATTCACGCCCGGGGATTTCGTCAACGTCCGGTGTACTGCGACAGCCGAGTACGACCTGGTTGCCAAAGCGACGCGGGTTGGATTGCCCATTGTTGAATCCTGATTCCGTTCACAGCCCCACCTCCTTCCACGGTTGATCTATTCGATGATGTCGCCACAATGGGCGTCAAGACATGGCTACCCTCAACTTGCCCAACCAGATCACCATCAGCCGGCTGCTCATCGCGGCGGTGTTCTTCGGCCTCCTGGCGTGCTTCAGCATCCGCGAGCCCAACGTCCTGCTGATGGATGCCTGCCTCGTGCTCCTCATACTGGCTGCGGGGACCGACTGGCTCGATGGCTACCTCGCGCGCAAACGCAACGAGGTGACCTCACTGGGACGCATCCTGGATCCCTTCGTTGACAAGGTTCTGGTGTGTGGTGCGTTCGTGTTCTTCGCCAGCCGCGGATTCGTCGATGAGCAGGGCATCAGCACCACTTCCGTCGAAGCGTGGATGGTCGTTGTCATCATCGGGCGTGAGTTGCTGGTCACCGGCCTGCGGGGTTACGCCGAATCGAAAGGACTCGAGTTTGGTGCCGACACACTGGGCAAAATCAAGACGATTATCCAACTGATCACTGCCGGCGACATCATGCTGTATGCTGTCCACGGCAGCATTCCATACCTGGGCCCGCTGTTCGGATTCGCCCAGGTCGTGCTCGTGTGGGCTTCAGTCATCATCACTGCGTGGTCAGGTATCAACTACGTGATGAAGGCACGGCCATTGTTGTCGGAGAGTGCATGAGCTACCTGCAGGCGATCGCCCTCGGCATTCTCCAGGGCCTCACCGAATTCCTGCCTGTCAGCAGCAGCGGCCACCTGACCATCTGCCAGGGTCTGTTCGGGCTGAACCAGGAATCGCCGGCGATGTTGGTCTTCGACCTCGGCGTCCACGTCGGGACGCTCGTTGCCGCGCTGCTCGTCTTCCGCGAGTCGATCGTCCGCCTGACCACCAATCGCCGTCATGCCGTGCGCGTGTTGACCCTGGCTGCCGCGGCGACCGCTGTGACCGCCATCGTGGCGTTGAGTCTCGAGGATCATCTCAAGGCAGCCTTCGGCAGGCCGCGAATCGTTGGCGGAGCATTCCTGATCACGGGTACCCTGTTGTTCCTGTGCGAGCGTGTACGGCCTCGAAGTCGCGGCTGGAAACGTTTTGGCTGGGTTGCAGCCAGCCTCGTCGGCCTGGCGCAGGCGGCCGCGGTCACGCCTGGCATTTCGCGCAGCGGAACGACCATCACGATCGCGATGTGGCTCGGCCTGCACCGTCGGTGGGCCGCAGAATTCAGTTTCCTCATTTCTGCTCCCGCCATTCTCGGTGCCTGCGTGTTGACCATCGCAGATCTCGAGGATGTGGCAGCGGGCCCGTCGCAGGTCGACATTGGCCCGATTGTCGCGGGCAGCATCACTGCAGCCATCGTCGGCTACCTCGCCCTGCGCATCCTGCTCCGCATGCTGCACAAAGCCCAACTGCATTGGTTCAGTTACTACCTGTGGATCCTGGGTGCGGCGGTGTGGATTGGAGCGGAACGGTTGACCAGTCCTTGACCATGGACATCGCAGGCGCGGCGGAGGGTTCGAGGCATGGTCCGCCTCCGGCGGACGGTCAAGGGCTCGAGCCCGCAGTCGGGGAGGACGTCCGGTCCCGCAAATCCGTGAAGAACCAAAAAGCCGCCCCCAGGGGGCGGCTACAGAGTTTCAGGTCCTCTCGGATGTCTCTCAAGAATCTGAGCGCACAACCGCAAAACCCGTCCGTGCCTGAATCCGCTCGGAGTTGAACCATTCACGCTTGAGCTGATCGAGACGATCACGCATGACCAGCGTCTCGACCTGGCCACGATAGCGGTTAAAGTCGTCGGGCGTCAGCAGCAGCTGACCATTGAGTTTGATCACGAAGCACTTTTCGAGCTCGGGAGCTGCAATCAACCCGTGGGCTTCGGGCCCCTTGGCATCAAGCAGATCATAGGCTGCCTCGACGAACTCGTTGGACCGAATCAGGTGGTCTTCCCGCGTGATATCGATGTCACGAACGGCCACCGGGAATGGTGTCCCGGTGGTCCGCGGAAAAGCCGATGTCTCATAGGCGCTGGCTGCAGTACTCTTGAGTTCCGCATCCATCCCCGAGTAGGCCTCCCAGGCCTCGAGCAGATCGTTGCCCTCGTACTGATCGAGAAATGCCTGCGCGGCGGCCTGAGCTCGATCGAATGCCCGCTGCATGCGGACATCCTCGATGACGCGATCACGAACTTCCGCGAGGTCAGACGGCGCACGCGCGGGAGCCGTCTCGATGATGCGATACAGGTAGAGGTTGTTGTCGTCGTCGATCATCGGAACCTGGCAGGTCTGGTACAACGCCAACGAATCGTCCGCAGTTTGCTCCTGCTTCCGTTCAACGAGCCCCTGAACCTGGTGGCTCAACGTGCGGAACCACCGCGCGCCTGCAGCCGCTTCGAGGTCCTCACGTGCAGCGCCGATGCCCGGCAGTTCGGCAGCTTCCTCACGCGTCACCAACGCCGTCGTCTCAATCGCAATGCTGTCAACGAATTGCAAGGAACCCCGTAGCTGCTCGATCGTCGCATCGTAGTAGCCTTGAGCATCCACGCCTTCGGGAGGGATGGGATAGTTGTCATCGCCCATCGGCTGGGCGTACCAGCTCTCAGCCAGATGACCGCGCAGTGTCTGGGCCAACCCGCGGGCTTCGTCCAACTGCGCTTGGTTGTTGAGGGCCAGCAGAACGTCGGCCTCGGCAGCATCGAACGTCTCGTAGTACGGTGAAGCGGGTTCTTCTTCCTCTCCCTCGGCTGCCTCTTCCGCGTCGGCCGGCTTGAGAAACTCTGTCTTATGCTCGCTCCAGTAGCGCTCTGCCATGCGTCGTGTCGTGGTCGTCAGCGACTGAATCAATGACGCGTCGATCTTGATGTACTGCAAACGAACCTTCTCGGACACGCGATATCCGAAGTCCATCCGGTTCGCACCCGCAAGTCGATCCTTGTACTTATCGAACTGGGCCTGAAGCTCGGACTCGGGAATCGTTTCATCCACTTGCATGAACGGCTCGGCATCAATGGCCACGAGCGATGACCGTACTTTCTGGTAACGGGCACGCACCGCGGTGTTGAGATCGAGTTCGCTCGCGCGGGCGACGCGCTGAATCTGATCCCATGAATCGGTGACCATCATGTAGTTGGCCACGGCCTCTTCGAGTTGTCGGGTCGAGATCCGCCACTGCAGCGTGAACGCGGTCAGATCACGCCCCATCATCGACAGCAGCGCGCGGCTGCGCTCGAGATCGGGCACGGCACCATTACGCTCGGCTTCCTTGATCAACAGCAGGTAGTCCAACTCGCTCAACGGTGGCAACTGGAAATCAAAGCCCCACGGACGGTTCCACTGAAACATGGGACCGAGACGCGAGAGGATGTTGGTCTGGCCGGTGATATTCTGCTGGTCGCCCTGGGTAATCTTTTTGTTGTAGGCGTGCGCGATGACCGCACCCTCCGGACTCGGGCTGACCAGTGCTGTCAGAGCAGTCCCGCCCAGGAACACGATCATCAGCAGCCCGGTGACCACTGCGAGGAGAACCTTGTTGTATTTTCGGAAAAATTTGATCATTTCGGTCTAATCCTTTGCAAATCAAAGGCTTGCGCCAAATAGTGAGCCGTGCAATATAACGTCCCAGTCCTGGAAATGCAACTCCGGCATCTAGTCAACGTTGACAATTTGCGATGTTACTGTTACTTCGCCCGACCTGAGGGGACTCCCTGACGTGAAGATCCCGCCCGGCCCTGTCGATATATGGGCTGCCCGGGGCGCGGCGTCGCGTCACACATATATCAAATAGGTAAGTGGGTTTGAGAATTGGCCAAAAAGAAAACAACCACAAAGAAGGCAGCCACGCGGCGAAAAAGCGATGACGAACCCAAAGCCAACGGCCACAAAGCCCTGGTAATTGTCGAATCGCCTGCGAAAGCCAAGACTATCGAGAAATACCTCGGGGCCGGGCACACCGTTCGAGCTTCCATGGGCCACGTGCGGGACTTGCCCGAACGTGACATCGGTATTGATCCTTCAGAGAGCTTCAAACCGACTTATCAGGTCCTGCCCACGCGATTGAAGCTGGTCACTGAGCTCAAGAAACTCGCTGGCAAATCGGACATGGTCTACCTCGCGACCGACCTTGACCGTGAGGGCGAAGCGATCGCCTGGCACCTGGCCTGCGCCCTGGAGCTCGAACCCGAGAGGACTCGGCGCGTGGTGTTCAACGCCATCACCAAGTCCGCAGTGACCGAAGCGTTCCAGACGCCGCGCGAGTTGGACATGAACAAAGTCGACGCCCAACAGGCACGGCGAATCCTTGACCGCCTGGTCGGCTATGAATTGAGTCCGCTGCTGTGGTCCAAGATCGCCAAGGGTCTGTCTGCGGGTCGCGTACAGTCCGTGGCAGTCCGCTTGATCGTTGAGCGTGAGCATGAGATCCGCAATTTCATTCCGACGGAAAGTTGGAAGATCACGGGCTGTTTCACCCCGGACCTCGAACGGGCCAAGGCCATCGGTGACGATTGGGAAGCATTCCTCGAGGGCGGCGAAGATCCTGACGTCGGCCGGACACAGAAGGAACGCAACCGCTGGCTGAGCGAGAATGGTGCGTTCGAAGCCGAGCTGGTCAAGCTCGATGGCAAGGACTTCAAAGTCACCAAGGCTGAAGAAGCTCTCGCGGTCGCCACGCAACTGGGGTTCGTGCACGAAGAGACGGAGCGACGACCGTGGGAAGAATACGAACGGCTCAATCTCGAAATCGTCGACCTCGCCGGTAGCACCACTCCGGACCAGACGAAGTTCGTCATTTCCGACATTCAGACCAAGCGTACACAGTCCAAGCCACCTGGAGCCTTCACCACGGCCACACTGCAGCAGGCCGCGGCCTCGCAACTGCGTTTTGGAGCATCGCGCACGATGATGATCGCTCAGCAGTTGTACGAAGGTGTCGAACTCGGCGCCGAAGGCAACGTCGGCTTGATCACTTACATGCGTACTGACTCGCTGAACCTCAGCAAGGAAGCGATCAGTTCGATTCGCGACCACATCCAGGGCACCTACGGCGGGGACTACCTGCCGGCCAAACCGAACATTTTCAGCGCACGCAAGCGGGCCCAGGAGGCTCACGAAGCCATCCGCCCGGCAGCAGTCGAGCGCACCCCTGAATCGATTCAGCCGTTCGTGACCAAGGAACAGTTCCGCCTTTACCAGCTCATCTGGAAGCGGGCCGTGGCCTGTCAGATGAATCCGGCCCAGTGGGACAGCACCACGGTCTTCGTGGATGCCCCGACGGATCAGGGCACGGCACGCTTCAAAGCGAACGGTCGCGTCCTGGTTTTTGATGGCTATCTCAAAGTCGCCGGCGTCTCCAGTTCGAGTACTGATCAGCTGCTGCCCGAGCTGAACAAGGACGCCCCGGTCTCACCCCTCGAGATCGATCCGGAACAGACGTTCACCTCGCCGCCACCGCGCTACACTGAAGCGTCACTGGTCAAGACGCTCGAATCCGAGGGCATCGGGCGTCCAAGTACTTACGCGCCGATCATCCAAACGGTTCAGGATCGCGGTTACGTCGAACAAATCGATCGCCGTCTGTACTCGACGGACAAGGGCGAAATCGTCACCGAGAAGCTGACGCAGCACTTCCCCCAGATCATGGATCTCAAGTTCACCTCGCACATGGAGGACGAGCTCGACAAGATCGAAGAGGACCACCTCGACTGGGTCGACGTGCTCAACGAGTTCTATCAGCCGTTCAAGCAATCACTGACCGCCGCCCAAACCGAAATGGAACCGGCGCGGATGGAACCGAGCGAGTACGTCTGCAAAGAGTGCGGCAAGCAAATGGCTTACCGCTGGGCGCGCACCGGGCGGTTTCTGTCATGCACTGGGTACCCGGAATGCAAGACGGCATACAATGTCGACCGCGAAGGAAAGCCGATCATCCCGACGGCCACTGATCACGTCTGTGACGAATGCGAAAAACCGATGCTCGTGCGCCAGTCGAAGCATGGTTACTTTCTCGGATGCAGTGGTTACCCCGAATGCACGCATACCATTCCGTGCTCCGCCGAGGGCGAGCCCCACAAGCTGGTCGCCGAAAAAGAGCTCGAGAAGCCCTGCGATTCGTGCGCCGACGGCACAATGGTGGTCAAGCGCCGCGGCTGGCGTTCGTTCCTCGGATGCAACAAGTATCCAAAATGCAAGACCACCGAACCGCTGCCTGATGGCGTACGCCTCGAAAAGAAGCCGACTGCCCCACCCGAGGAAGCAGGATTCGGTTGTGAACGCTGTGGGCGTGATATGGTGATCCGCGTGGGCCGCCGTGGCAAGTTCATTGCCTGCTCAGGATTCCCGCGTTGCCGCAACACCAAGCCCATCGACAAGCTCGAGGAACTCAAGGCCAACCCGCCCGAAGCCAAGAAGGCCGCACGCACGCCCATGAAAGAGGGCGCCGGGGGCGCCGTGATCAAGACCGCCGACGATCAGCCGCCACCGCCGGGCTACGCCTGGACGCGTACAGGCAAGCCCACGGTCGAGACCTGGCCGGAAGACAAGTTATTCTGTCCTGCCTGCGGCAATGAAATGAACCTCAAGGCCGGGCGCTGGGGACCGTTCTATTCGTGCAGTGGTTTCCCCCGGTGCAAATTCACGGCGAACCTTCGCGGCGAAGCCAAGAAACACGCGGAAAAGGCGATGCCACCGCCACCACCGAAACCGAAGCCGATCCCGACGGAAATCAAGTGCGAGGAATGCCAGCACATCATGCTCGTGCGTAAGGGACGATCCGGCGACTTCCTGGGTTGCAGCAACTTCCCCAAGTGCCGCTCCACCGTTCCGCTACCGCCGGGTTTTGTCGTCCCGGATCCGCCTCCGGAAGAGGAGAGCAAGAAAGAGCCCGCGAAGGTAAAGAAGAAGGCCAGCAAAGCCAAGAAGGCCCCAACGGAACCCGCAGCGGCCGAATCCTGAGCAAGCTTCTCATGCCGAAACCACGAAGGGCAGCCCAAGAGGCTGCCCTTTTTCTAGCCAGGTTCCCTCCTACAGCCGCAGGCGCATGCCGTCGTACCCCAGGGCCATCCCCATGGGGAGTTCCTCGTTGACGTCGGCGTGATACAGCTCATGAGCGATGTGCGTAAAGTAGGTTTGCTTGGCCTGGATGCGATACGCCATGTCGACGGCCTGTTCGAGATTGAAGTGCGTCGGGTGCGGGCGGCGGCGCAGCGCATCGAGGATTAGAACGTCGAGCCCCTCGAGAAGGTCGAGCGCTTCGTCGGCGATGAAATTGCAGTCGGTGCAGTAGGCGAAGTCGCCAAATCGGAAGCCGAGTACCGGCGTAGGACCGTGCATCAGCGGCACGGGTACCACGGTCGTCGCCACAGGCCCGCCATCTGCAGTGCACGCGGACAGCTCGAAGGGTCCCTCGATGATGTTGAACTCCAGTCGCGGTTTCTGGCTCGGGTAACTCGGGTCATCTTCGAAGGCGTATGGAAACATGGACCGTATGGCATCCGCGTTCTTCCGCCGGGCGTAGCACGGCAGCACGCCTTTCTGCAACCAGTTGAATCGCCGCAGGTCGTCGAGACCGGCCACGTGGTCCATATGGTTATGGGTGAACAGCACCGCATCGACGCGCCGGATATCGTTGGCCAGACACTGCAGCCGCAGCTCAGGCGATGTGTCGATCAGAACATGTACGCCGCGATCCTCGACGTGAATGCTCGGCCGCGTCCGCTGGTCGCGCGGATCCGGGGATGTGCACACGCGACAATCGCAACCGATCATCGGCACGCCGTGCGAGGTTCCCGTTCCGAGCAGTGTGATGATCATGGGTGGATAAGAGTAGGGCGAACGTGAGCTCCGGGCAAGCGGTCTACCGCCCCTCCGCCTCCGGCCCCCCCTCCGCTCCCCCCGATGCTTGCACACAAGAACGTAGCCGACGATGCGCAACCGCTGCGTGCGCACGCGTGCTGCATATCAATGTGCTTGTGAAGGGGCGGAAGCGGAGGGGGCGGCGGAGGGGCTCATACGCGCGTTCGACCGGTGGTCACTTCGGAAAGAATTCGGCAGCGTCTATTTTCACGAATACACACGTGGGTGAGTTGGCGACGGTCGCGTCGGATGTGGCGCCCCGGCGGGCGGCGTCCACCACCTTGTCGATAAGCCCGGCCGGCAGCCCGTTGTCGAGGGCCAGGCGGGTTTGGCGGGCATCGAGTTCACTGGCGAACTGCAGGCCGTCGGCCGTCCAGGCGACAACCCGGATATAAGCTCCGATCTCGTCAGGTATGTGGTACTCGGCGAGCAGGCGGATCTTGTCGGTCGACTGCGGCAGCACGACCTCGACCCATTTCTCGAGCGGAGCGCTGGAGCCGTACATCACTGCAGCGGAGCGACCACCGGCGACATGTCGGCGGAAACGGAGTACATCACGGCCCGAGAAAACCGGCACAACGGTCATGATGGCCACCAGCCCCAACACGACGGCGCCACGCGTAAAATGACTGGCCCCGAGTCCGTTGGCCAGGCGCATGAGCGGCCCGTGGCCGCGCGTTTGAGCGGGCAGCGGCAGGCCACACTCTGAACAGCACTCGGCGTCAGGCGCACTGGCAATGATGTAGGCACACACCGGGCACAACGTCCCATCCTGCGTTCTGACGACCGAACGGCCATGGACCCACGCCGCGCGGGCAGCCAGCGCCCCGCCGCCCACGACTGCCCCGAACAGCAGGATGGCACCCAGCACGATCACCAGGTCGAGCACGCCCATGCTGGCCAGCCGCAGTGGCTCGCAGTAGAGAAAAGAAGACAGCATTCCGCCACCGAGCCCAAGCCCAAAAACGGCCCCGATACCGAAGCAGGCCCGAGCGTGTTGACAACACCGCGCGAGGTAGACACACACTATGGCTGGCGCGATCAGCACAGCCGTCATCTGCACCCACCACATAGGCACGACATTGCTGCGCAGGATGGCCTGCAAGGCAGCCCCGCTGAACGCGCCCAGGGCAAACCACAGCACGCCCATGCCGGCGTGCGAATGGGGTGGACGCACGCGGACGGCCACGCCGGGAGGGATCGGTTCGAATGAAGAATCAATCATAGCCGATTATTGTACGGACTCACTTTGAAAGTGCGCATCGGGGTCGATGTCGATGACCGGCCCCGGCGGAAACATGCCCCCCGGCGGTGGCGGCTGCCATCCCTCGGCGTCGGCCGCATCGAGCATCGCGCGGACCAGGGAGTCGGGCACACCACCATCCAGGACCGCACGAGCCTGCGCGGGACTCAGGCGTGCATGCACACGCACGGTCCCCTCATCATCCCACCCGCCCGTGGCCGCATTGATGAGCGTCGACAGACGAATCACCATGCCGAGGTCTCCCATGGGGTCGGAGTAGTCGAAGTCGATTGCCACGCTGCGGATTTCTTGTGGAATATCGACGACGAACACGCGTCTCCCGCGTCCCATGATGCCTTCGAACTCGATCGGCAGCGTCGCACGCAGCTGCCATACCGGCCAGGTCCGCCATGCCAGGGTCCCGACCGCTGCCGTCGCCCCCGTCGCCAGGATCAAGGCACAGAGCACCCGATGCCGACGCAGTCCCTGAGCAAAGCGGTAGATGCGCCCGAACGGCTTCATCGGCGTGTCGCGGGCCAGGCCGCACTCCGGGCATTCGGCTGATGTCGTGTGGCTGACGCAATATCCACAACCGACGCACTGTGTGCCGTCGTAGATGATCAGCCTGCCGACATACCTGCGATAGAAGGCAAGCATGACCACATGCGCAGTCCCTACTAGGGCTGCTACGAACAGGACGCTCAACACCGCAAATGCCGATCCCGGACCTGCCCAACCATACCGCGCGACCTGAACCGCGAAGGACGACCCTGCATAGACCCCGCCCACCAGGGCGCCGCCGGCGAAAACGACGCCGCGATGCTGACAACACCGCGCCATGTACAGCCCCGGCAAGACCATCGGGGTCAGGACGAGGACGAGGCCCAGTGTGCCGGACAGGTGCCCGGCCCACGCGGGCCACAGTCGAAACAACGCCTGCACGAGCCATTCGATCAGGGTCGGCATGACCAGCCCCAGCAGACCGACGAGCGCCCACAACATGAGCAAACCGCCGTGGTCGTGCGGCGGTCGGATGCGAACTGGGGTCGTAGACAACTAAACTCCTCGTAGACTGGACGGTCGGTGCCGACGGCGTTATACATCGATTCGGCGAAGCCTCGCCAATACCTCAACCAATCCGTTTCACAGGGATGTGATGAATACAGCTGACGTGCTCAACGATTTGAATCCTCCGCAACGCGATGCCGTGTTGCACACCGATGGTCCGATGTTGGTCCTGGCTGGCCCGGGCAGTGGCAAGACGCGGGTCATCACCCGCCGTGCGGCCCACCTCGCGACCACCGTCACGTCGCCCGAAAACATTATGGCCATTACGTTTACGAACAAGGCCGCCCGCGAGATGAAGGAACGCATCGAGGACATGGGGCTGGGTCGGGATGCTGGTCAGCACGTTTCACTCGCTGAGCGCTTCCGTCTGCTGCGGCATTCCTATGCGGCTCGCGTCGGGTTGAGCCAGGGGTTCTCCATTTTTGATGAGTCCGACGTCAAACAGATACTGAAGAAAGCCATCACTGACGTGGGGTTGTCGACCAGCCACTTTCCGGAGAGCATCGTGCGTACGCGGATCAGCGATGCCAAGAACCGCCTCATCCTGCCGGAGCACTACAACGAAGATGCCGACCACATCGAGTGGGAGGAGCGCCGCATTGGTGACGTTTACCGCGCATACGTGCAACGTATGACCAAAGCCGACGCGGTCGACTTCGATGACCTGCTGCTCAAGACGGCCTACCTGTTGCGCGAACATCCGGGCGTCCGTGACGCCCTCGAAGACCGCTATCGCTACGTGCTGATCGAC
>CALODL010000007.1:0-169511 GCA_942492115.1 uncultured Planctomycetota bacterium | reverse complement strand
CAACGCGCGCGCCGATGGCGGCCGATCCGCGGCTTCTTGGCCAGACAGGTCCAGCACCAGCTGCTCGAGCTGGGGCGGAATGTCGACCTCGGCGCGCGCGCTGGGCGGCACCGGTGCGCATCGTGCAGGTGGTGGCTGCACACCTCGATGACGTTGCCCTCGAACACGTGCTCGCCGCACAGCAGGAAGTAGCCGATCGCGCCGACGCGTACACGTCGATGAGCGGACCGATATCACCCGAGCCGGCGATCATCTCGGGCGCCATGTACTGCGGCGTGCCCTGGATCATCAGGCCGTGGCTCAGCGATGCCGAGACGTCCTGATCGAGTTCCTTGACCAACCCGAAATCGACCACCTTGACCACGTCGGGCAGGCCGCCGCGGCGACACAGCATGATGTTGCCCGGCTTGATGTCGCGGTGGATCAAGCCGACCTCGTGCGCTTCTGCGAGCGCCGCCGCGGCCTGGGACAAGAGGTGCACCACGCGGCCGGCGGGTTGCGCGCCATCGATGTCGACCACCCGCTGCAGGTTCACGCCCTCGATGAGGCTCCATCACGTAGTAGAAGATGCCGTCGGGCGTGCGGCCGTAGTCGAACACGGTTACGGTGTTCGGGTGTGTGAGTCGCGAGGTCATCTGGACTTCGCGCTCGAAGCGAGCCAGGTCGTCGGCGCCGACTTTGCTCGGTGGCAACAGCTTGATCGCCGCCGGACGCCGCAGCATTTCGTGGCTCGCCAGGTAGACCGCGCCCATGCCGCCCTCGCCGAGCTTGCGCTCGAGGGTGTACTGCCCGAGCCGCCGCGCCGACAACGCGCGACGCAGGCCAAGATGACCCGCGACGCCGACGCGCACGTCACGCTGATGATGACCCACCACACCAGAGTTGATCAGCGTCTTGGTGGCGGCGGCGCGGTGTCCCACGCCGAGATCGATCGCGATATTGGGCGGCGTGTTGTGCAGATAGATCCAGTAGGTCATCCCGAGGATCGGGATGCCGGCCAGGACCGATAGCACCACGGTGTGTTTGGTTTCGCTCGGCACGAAGATGGCGCGCAGGATGAGCACGATGCCCATGCCGAATCCCATGACCATCTCGGGCATCACGTCGATGGGGATGTACATGCCCATGCCGACGAAGCCGGCGCAGCTCGACAGGACCGCTACGTCCTCGACCATGTGGATCGTTCGCTGAGGGTACGCGCCGCGGCGGAAGACGAGCCACGCCAGCATCAGCGGCCCGAACGTGAGCGCGTTGAACCACAGCATGTCGTGGATCAACAGGTCGGTGCGTCCCACCGCGGTGACCACGATCGGCCGAGCCAGCGGAGAATCGATCACGACCATGCCCATGAACCCAAACGCCGCGACCCGGCGCTGCAGGAACGCCCGCGATTCTTCGGAACCTTGCGGCGGGGTGGTGCTTTTCATAAACGGTGGCCTAGGGGCCGGTTCGTCCCTGGTTCGTCAAGGGTATCGAGGTGTTGTGGCGGCGAGCAACGTTCCGGTCCAGCGCGTCGATACTGCCCAATGCGAGCGCCGATGGAAAGTCTCAGGCTCGCTTGCCTGCGCGTGACAATAGGATGACCCGATGCTAGGTGGACGGATTTCTGTGGTGATGTTGAGCGTTTGTATGCTCGCTGGCGCTCATCGTGCAAGTGCCGGCACGATCGTCGTGGAGTCCTACGGCGGCGAGCGACCGGCCGATGCCGAGCAGCTCCTCCCGACCGTGCTCGCCGAGTTGGGCAGTCGCGGCTTCGACACCGGGGCCGCGCTGTCCAAGCAGATCGTGGATCGCATGTCAGCCCAGGCCGCCATCCTCGCGCCCGAGCAGGTCGCCGAGGCCCAGCGCTTCCTCGACAGCGGCCAGAGCAACTTCCTCAGCGGCGACTTCGCCCTCGCGGTCAAGGACCTGACGTTTGGCCTCGGCTTGTTCGACGGCGCGCCGGCGACCCTGGCCCGCGATCCGGATCTGCTCGACGTGCGCTTCCGCGGTCTGGTCTATCTCAGCCTCGCCTACAAGCGCCAGGGCAAGCAGAGCGAGGCCACGCGCACCATGGCCGAGTTGATCCGCAGCTATCCCAATCGGCAGATCAGCCGCACCGAGTTCAGCCCCGAGGTGCGCGATTTGCACCGCAAGATCGGCGACGAGCTCGATCAGCAGGGCCTTGGATCGCTCAAGATCACGATCGACGATCAGCGCACCAGCGTGTTCGTCAACGAGCGCTACGTCGGCGGCGGCAACGTCACCGAGACCAAGACGTGGGCCAGGCCCGCTACCGCGTGTTCCTGCAGCAAGGAAAGCTCGCCGGGCGCGTGCACTACGTCCAGGTCGGACCCGGCGCCAAATCGAACCTGAGCGTGGCGTGGCAAATCGACAGCGTCCTTCGCACCGACGACAAAGGCGTGCGACTGGTGTTCGAGAGCGAGGCAGCGCGCGCCAGCGGCGAGGCGGCGGAGCTTCTGCGGATGGCGCGTGCCATGGATGCCACCGGTGTGGTCGTGGTCGGCGTTCGCGAGATCGAAGGGCGCCGCTCGATCGTCGGCTCGTACCTATCGGTCGAGTCGGCCAAGCCGATTCGCGTGGCCGGCGTGGCGGTCGATCCGGTGGCGCCGTCCGAGGCCAAGCTGCAGGCGCTCGGGCGCTTTCTGTCCGGCGACGAGAAGGCCGCCGACGACTTCGACAACATTGCAACAGGGCGCTCGGGCATCGTCAACACCGTCCGACCGACCCCGGCGAGCGCCACGCGGGCGGTCGGCCGTTCAAGACCTGGAAGTGGATCACGTTGGTGAGCGGCGTCGCGCTGCTCGGCGGCGGACTGGGTCTCATCGCCATTCACGAGCCCGAGATCGCCGACGGCATGCGCAATCCCGACGCGCGCAACACCCGGCCGGCCGGCATCGGCATGGCGGCGGTCGGCGGCGCGGTGGCCCTGACCAGCGTCTACTTCTTCATCAAGGACGGCGGCTCCAGCAAGGAGTCCAGCGGCACCGCCCTGGTACCGACCAACGGCGGCGCGCTCGTTACCTTCAGCGGCCGCTTCTAACGCTCGCCTGGAGCTACAACCCGGTCTCGAGGTGAGCGCCCTCGACCCGCACCTCGGTGAGTGATGCGATCGGCGCGCTGCAGGTCGGAGCGCGGCGACAGGCCGGCGATCGGCCAGCGGATGACGGCGCCGTCGCCGCCGGCGCTGAGCACGTAGGCGGGCACCAGCGCTACGTCGTAGACGGTCAGCGAGAACCGTGTCCGCGCAGGGCGATGTGCTCGCCGCTGGTGACGTCCCACTCGCACACCAGGCCGTCGGCGCCCGCGGACACGAGCGAGATCGTCCTGCAGCTCGATGTCCTCCACGGCGCCGGTGTGACCGACGGTTTCGCGGCACGCCTGCCCCGCACGCTGGCATGCAGATCATCGTGCCGCGCCCCGACGCACCGCGATGCGGTCACCCCGGGGATGCGCACGATGCGCGCGCCGGGCACCGCGACAGGCGCGCCGAGGCCGGCGCCGCTGGTCACGTCCCAGCGATGCAGCACGCCAACACCGCTGATCGTGGCGAGCCAGGTGCCGTCGCCGCATAGGCCACGTCCCACACCGTCGCCGTCGCCTGCGCGTAGCATAGCGCGTCGGCGCAGTACCATCGCCGACCGCGGCGATGCGCGTGACCCGTCGCGCCCGGCGCTGGCCAGCCGCGTCGGATCGGGCGACCACGCGATCGCGGTGACATCGGCGGTGTGTTGGGTCGCGACCTCGCCGCGCGGGGGCGTCCGACGCAGGTCCCACACACGGGCGCTGTCATCGGTGGAGGCCGACGCCAGGTAGAAGCCATTGGGCGACAGCGCGATCTCCTCGACGTCGCCGGTGTGCCCATCCAGGCGTTGCGAGGTGTCGTCGGCAAGCGATACCAGCGCACGGTCTTGTCGTCGGAGGACGAGGCGACACGGCGCCCGTCGCTGGAGAAGCGCACGCGGTAGACCAGATCGGTGTGGCCGACCAGGAGGCGTCCGCGACCCGCGGTCACGTCCACGGGCCAGATGCCGACGGTGTGGTCGCGGCCCGCGCTGGCCACGGTGGTGCCATCGGGCGAGATCGCGACCGAGCGGATTGCCGCGTTCGTGGTGTCCGACCGTGACCTGATTGGGTCAGGTCAGCGGCCACACGCGCGCGGTGCGATCGAACGATGCGGTGATCAGACTCTTGCCGTCGTCGGCGATCGCAGCATCGTTCACCGCGTCGCTGTGACCGAGCAAGGCGCGGTAGTCGCCGGAGTCGACACGCCACACGCGCGCGCTGCGGTCGACGCTGGTCGAGATGAGCAGGCCGCCCGGCGCATAGGTCAGCGAGCTGATGCGATCGCCGTGGGCGCCGAGCCGGCGCGAGGCCGAGCCGTCGGGCTTCCACACCATGATGTTGCCGCGGTCGTCGCCGCTGGCGAAGCCTGCGTCGGACCAGGCGAGGCGGGTGATCTGTCCGGCGGTGGTCCCGACACGGTGGCCGTCACCACTCGCGGCATCCCACAGCCACACTTCGCCATCGTCGCTTCCGGTCGCCGGGGTGTGGCCGTCCGGGTTGAACGCGAGGGCGCCGACGCGGGCGCGGTGGCCGCGCAGCGTGCGAGCGTCGGTCCCGTCGCTGGCGAACATCGTAACCTCCGAGCGGGCCCCGGTGACGGCCGCGCGGCTTCCGTCGTGCGACACCGCGAGGGCGCCGTCGGGGCGGCCGTGCACCGCGAGGAACCGGCCGAGGTTCCGTCGAGGATCCGCTCGAGGCGCAGGGCGCCGCCCGCGTCGAGGGACAGCACGCGCCCCGCTCCGGCAAAGGCGATCTGTTTGACGCGCTCGGCGTGACCGGTGAACACCTGCGAGGTGCGCCGGGCGATGTTCCACACCCGCACCGTGCGGTCGTAGCCACCGCTTGCCACGGTCACGTGATCGAGGATACCGCGAGCGCTTGCGCACGATCCGTGTGCCCGGGCAGCGCGGCATGTTCGGTGCTGGGGCTCGAGCGAACACCGCGTCGCTGCCGGCGATCCACGATCGCCTCGCGCGTGGCGACCACCGACCACAGCACGTCGGTGTGCGCGGTGAGGATGCGCCGCGCAACCCCGCGCTCCGCGCTTCTTCCGCGATCGACACCGCGCCCACCGGGGATGGTGCGCAAGCGCTCGAGCCACGCGACGCTCATGGTCAGGTCGGTGTCCAGCAGCGAGCGCGCGCGCTCGAGCACCGAAAGCGCTGATCGACGCGCGCCTCGGCCTCGGCGCGCGCGGCGGCCTCGGCGCGCTGACTGTTCGACGCGGTGAGAGCGTTGTCGGCAGCGCGGTCGCGCTCGCGCGCACGCGACGAATGCTCAGCGCGCCGAGCACCGCCAGCACCGCCAGCGCGATTCCCGCGGTCACCAGCACGCCGCGGGTGCGCCGGGCGAAGCGGCGAAACAGCTCCCAGCCGGTGTATTGATAGGCGGCGACCTCGCCGCCCGGTGCACTGAACCGGCGCAACTCGGCGCCGCCGGTATTCGCGGGCGCTCGGATAGCGCTGGTTCGGATCGCGAGCCATGGCCTTCTCGGCGATCGCGATGAGGTCGCGCGGCGCCTCCGGGACCAGCGTGCGCAGCGGCCGCGGTGGGCCTTCGATCACGGCGGTCACCACGGTGCGCGGCGCCTTGCGTGCGAACGGCCGCACCCCGGCCAGCATCTGATACAGGATCGCGCCGACCGCGTACACGTCGGCGCGCTCATCGACGGAGGCACCCGCGGCTTGCTCCGGTGGCATATACGCCGGCGTGCCAAGGACCGCGCCGTCGCTGGTGTTCATGCCGCCGGTGGTGCGCACGGCGACCTCGGTGGGGGTGTCGTCGGTGGGGTCGTCGAGGTCCTTGGCCAGCCCCCAATCGATCACCACGGTCTCGCCGAAGGGACCGACCAGCACGTTGGCCGGCTTGAGGTCGCGGTGGATCACCCGTTGTTCATGAGCGTAGGCCATCGCTTCGGCGATGTCGGTGACGTGGGAAAGCAGCGCCAGTCGTGCTGCGAAGTCGGGCGCCTCGTCGATCACCTTGGCGAGCGAGCGACCCTCGACCAGCTTCATGGCGTAAAAGGGCAGGCCGTCGGTCCAGCGCCCGGCCTCGTGCACCGGGATGATGCCCGGGTGTTGCAGCCGCGAGGTCAGCAGCACTTCGCGGGCAAAGCGCGCGCGCGCATCCGGGTGGAGCAGCACCAGCTCCTTGAGCGCCACCATGCGATCCAGGCGCGTATCGCGCGCGGCCACGATGCGGCCGAGGCCACCGCGGGCAATCTCGTCGCCGCGTTCGTACAGCGCCGGGTCGACCATCGGCAGATCGTTCATGGTGCGCGTCGGCCGGTCGAGCGCCTTTGCGATCGGAATATTGCGCGACTGGCGCTGGACCACCGCCGGGGGCGCCTCGACGTTGGTCGTCGTTTCGGCCGCGTCCTCGACGTCGCTATCGCTATCGCTGTCGATATCGCTGTCGTCGTCGTCCTGATCGCCCTTCATCGCGCGCCCGTATCATACCCCTGCCCGAACGACCGGGCCCGCGCGGCGGACATGTACCGTTTGGCCGGGGCGGAGCGTCCCTGGTGTTGTAGTACTCTCCGCTCCGGTTCAGGTCGTGGCCGCATCGCGCAATCCATTCAAAGCCTTCATGGCGATCAAGCGCCAGGAGCTGCCGCTGGCGCTCCTGATGTTCGCGTACTTCTTCCTGGTCATCACGACCTTCTGGATCCTCAAGCCGATCAAGAAGACCGCGTTCATCGGCTCCACTACCGCGCCGGCACACCTTTGACCTGTTGGGCGGGTCGCTCTCCGGTCCGCAGGCCGAGATGCTCGCCAAGGTCGCCAACATGGGCGTGGCGATCCTCGCCGTGGTCGCGTTCTCACGCCTGGCCTGCACCTTGCGCCGCCAGCAGCTGTCGTTCGTGTTCAGCGCCTTCTGCATGGTGTGCATGCTGGGCTTCGTCGCGCTCGGGTCCGCTGGTGGCGAGCTGTATGCGTGGCTGTTCTATCTCTACGGTGACTTCTTCAACACGGTGATGGTGGCGACGTTCTTCGCCTTCCTCAACGACAGCGTGCGCCCCGAGACCGCCTAAGCGCACCTACGGCATCATCGTGCTCGGCGGCGTCGCCGGCGGCGCGTTCGGCACCACCGTGGTCAAGCTGTGGATCGCCGACCTATCCGCCGATCAGTGGCTCTTCGTGTGCATGGGACTGACCGCGGTGATCATCGGCGTGGCCGCCGCGGCTGGCGCCCAGGTCTCGCCAAACATCCGCCGCCCGAGCCGGACGCGCCCGAAGGCCCGAGGCCCGCCCAGGCGGCAACGCGGCCATCGAAGGCGCGCGCCTGGTGTTCCGCTCGCGCTATCTCCTGGCCATCGTCGCCATCGTCGGCATCTACGAGATCGTGTCGACGGTGCTGGATTTCGAGTACACCTCGGCGGTGGTGCACCTGTTGCCCCTGGCCGAGCAAGACGCGCACTTCGCCACGGTCTACAACGTCACCAACATCGTCTCGCTCACGATTCAGCTCTTCTTCACCTCGTTCATCATGCAGCGGGCCGGCGTGCGCACCGCGCTCTTGTTCATGCCGCTGCTCATCCTGGGCAGCTTCAGCCGGGTTCCTGCTGTTTCCGATCTGTGGATGGGATCGGCGCTCTCGATCTCGGACAACGGGCTCAACTACTCGCTCAATCAGTCGGCGCGCGAGGCCGCTGTACGCCCCGACCACCCGGGACGAGAAGTACAAGGCCAAGGCCTTCATCGACATGTTCGTGCAGCGCTTCGCCAAGGCGCTCGCGGTCGGCGTTTCGCTGCTGGTGTCGACGTTCGGCTCGATCCAGGCCAGCCTGCGCTATCTGTCCATCGGCGTCATCCTGCTGGCGGCCCTGTGGTTGTTCGCCGCGTGGTACGCGGGCAGCCGCTTCAGGAAGTCGAGGAGAAGAGGAGGCGTGAAGGCGCTCGTGATCGCGCTCGTGTTCGTCTCGCTGGCGTCCGCCGGCGCTCGACCGGGGCTGGCTCAGACCGCGGAGCCCGCGGCAGGGCCGCCGGAGCGAACCACGGCGGCTGACGTCGCGGCTGATCCCGCGCCCGAAGATGCCAGCGGTGTGGCCGAAACCGGCGACCGGAAGACCAACCGCTTGATGTGGATCCCGCGCGGGCTGCTGCTCGACGCGCTGAACCCTGTGGATCCTGGTGCAACCGATCCGAGCCGCGCTGTGGGCTTACGAGCGCTATTCGCTCGGCACGCGCATCAAGGGCATCTTCTTCAACGACGACGAGACCCTGGGCGCCTACCCGCTTGCCCTGCCTCGAGACCGGCTTCGGCCTCAACGTCGGCGCCCGCGTCATCTACCGCGATCTGTTCGGCACCGATGGCCGGCTGCGGTTGCGCGCCAGCTACGGCGGCCGCTTTCGCCAGGTCTACAGCCTCGAGGCGACCACGGGTTCGCTGCTCGGTGAGCGCGCCGAGATCGAAGGCCGAACCAGCTACGCGCTCTATCCCAAGTCGCGGTTCATGGGCATCGGCAACGGCGATCTGGTGCCGGCCGACCAGGTCATGACGCCCGTCGATCCGACCATGGACGACACCGCGGTGCGAACCCGCTACCGCCACGACGATCTGCTCGGCGAGCTGACCGCGGTGGTGCACCTTTCCCCGCGCGTCGACGTGCGCCTCAGCGCCCTGAAGTACCGCCACCGCACCTTCAACCCCGACATCGAGCCCGACGAGGAGGAGGTGCCCATCACCGACGTGTATCTCAGTCCCGGGCTGATCGGCTACGAGCAGGGCCTGTCCGGCGCAGGCGCCGAGATCGAATTCATCTACGATTCGCGCCGCGCCACGCACTTCTGGGTTGCCGAGGCCAATCCCAACGCCGGCTGGAAACTCGCCGGGTTCCTCGGGGCGACGACCGGGTTCGGCGACGATCCGTCGCGCTACCTTCGCTATGGCCTCGACGCGCTCCGCGTGGTCGACGTCTACGACGGTACGCGCATGCTGCACCTGCGCGGCTATGTCGAGGGCGTCACCGGCGGTATCGACGACGTGCCCTTCGCGGACCTGCCGCAGCTCGGCGGTCCGGTCTTCCTGCGCGGCTACCAGCGCGATCGGTTCCGGGCGATCGCGTTGCGCCGCAGATCAGCACGGCCGAGTACCGCTGGACTACGCCAACAAGATCCTCGCCGGCTATCTGTTCGTCGACGCCGGGCGCGTCTTCCCGACGCCTGCAAGATGTCACCCTCGATGGCCTTGCGGGTGGGCTACGGCGCGGGTCTGCAGGTCCACACCGCCACCACGTTCCGAGGGCGCTTCGACGTGTCGAGGTCGATCGATGGCGAGCTGTTCTTCAACCTCGGCTTCGACCCGGTGTTCGACACCTGGTCGCGCAAGGAGAGCCTGTGATGCGCCGTTGCTGTGGCTCGCTCGTCCTGGCCGGCTGCCGCAAGCTGCCGGCCCCGCCGGTGGCCGTCCGGTTTCACAATCAGCCGCCGGTGTGGAGGTCAACGACCGCGACGACGTCCCGAGAAACCGCCCAGATCGGCCCTTCGTGCGCGCGCTCTACCACCTCGATCAGCCGTTCGTTTCCGCCGCGTGACTTGGTGGCCTGGACCTGCACGAGCCGCTCCACGCGATCAACGTCAACTCGGTCGACGAGGTGCCCGACTCGACCTGGTTCGCGAATCGGATTGGACGCCTGCCTGGACTACACCGCCACCCTGGACGTCGCGCGCGGTTCAACACCACCGAGGGCCCGGATACCTCCGCCCCGTGGAAGTGATCAAGAGCTCCAAGGTCGGCGGCCAGCATTCGATCGGCTTCATCATCAAGGACGCCCCCGGCGACACGTTCTTGCTCAAGTTCGACGAGATCGAATACCCCGTGGTCGACACCGCAACCGATGTGGTCGTGCAGCGCTTCCTGTGGGCGGTTGGGTACCACGTCCCGGAAGACGCGATCGTCTACTTCGACCGCAGCCAACTCATCCTCGCCGACGATGCCGCGGTCAAAGACGTGTTCGGCCACAAGCGTCCCATGACCGTCGCCGACCTGGAGGCGTCGCTGGCCCAGGTGCGCAGCGACGGCACGCGCTTTCGCGGGCTCACCAACCAAGTTCCTTCCGGGCCTGCCCATCGGCGGCTTTCCCAGCGAGGGGTGCGCGGCGATGATCCCAACGATCGCATTCCGCACCAGCACCGGCGCGAGCTGCGCGGTCTACGCGTGTTCTATGGATGGCTCCAGTACACCGATGCCAAGGAGAACAACACCCTGGACGCGTACCAAGAGGATCCGGCGGATCCGACCCGGCACTACGTCGTGCACTACCTGGTCGACTTCGGCAAGATCCTCGGCGCCAACTCGACCATGGCCCGCTACTACGCCGATGGCCCGCGTACATGCTCGACATGCTCGACGTGCCGCTGCAGCTGCTGACCCTCGGCCTGTATCGGCGCGCGCGTGGGAGGCACCCGCGCGCCAGACCTCGAGGGCATCGCGCAGTTCGACAGCGAGCACTTCGACCCGGCCGGCTTCGTACCCCACGATCCGTACGAGCCCTTCGACTGGGCAATTGAGCGACGATGAATTCTGGGCGGCCCAGATCCTCATTCGCCTGACGCCCGCGCACATCCGCGCGGTCGAGCAGGGCAAGTACCCCGACCCGCGCGCGACCGACTACATGACCCAGACGCTCATCGAGCGTCAGCATAAGGCGGCGCGCTACTACTTCGAGCGTACCGCGCCTCTCGATCGCTTCGAGGTCCGCACGCTCGACCACGCCACGCTTCGATCTATGCTTCGAAGATCTGGCGCTCTCGTATCGTCTCGGCGCGAGCGCGGCCCAGACCAGCTACGCGGCGGCGAGCTTCGATCGCACCGGGCGCCTGCAGGCGTGGCGTGGATCGGAGCGCGTCGGCGAGTCCGGCGCCACCTGCCTGCGCGGCATCGCGGCGAGCAGCGGCGATGACGGCTACGCGGTGGTGCGGATCGCGCTGACCCGCGGCAAGAGTTTCCCGCCCGTGCGCGTGCACCTGGCGCGTGACCCGGCTTTACGAAGGCGATGCGGGTGATCGGCCTGCGCCACCGCTGAGGCGCGGCGTCGCAGCGCGGCGGTGAGCCCGCGTACTTGAAGCCCAGCCCGAGCGCCGGGGTGCTCCCGCCGCGCCGCCTCGAAGTGCTGGCGATGCGCAAGACGGTGGCGTCGCTGGTGGCGCGCAGCACGGTATCGATGGGCTCGCCGTCGACCAGTGACAGCTCGCCGACGCTCTGGCCGGCGCCGAGGCGGCGCGGCGCGCGGCCATCGGCGCATTCCTCCACGCTACCGCTGGCGACGATGACGGGCTCGTCGGCTTCGAGGGTGGCGCCCTTGGCGAGGTGCTCCTCGGTCGCGTGGGCGGCGAAGGCGAGCAGGACGCGCCGTCGACGATCGACAGCTGCGTGGTGCGCAAGGCCCACAGCGCGAACTGCAGCGCGCCATGCCCGCCAGACCGCGCGGCACCGGCCAGCCCCGGCATCGTCCCAGGGCGCACACCTCGTCGAGCGCCTCTTCGTTGGGCTCGGCCGCCGGTTGCAGATAGCGCTCGAGGAACCGAACAAGCGTGTGCGATGGGCACCGCGCACCACCTCCTGGAGGATGTCGAGGCCCTTCTGGCGGTTGCGCAAGGTCGGCGCCGCGAGCGCGCGCTGGGCCGCATACACGCGGCTCGGATTGCCGAGCAGCGCCAGGCGGCCGCACACGCGCTCGATGGCGCTCTCGGTGCGTCGCTCGTCGACCAGGAAGACATCGGCGTTGGCGGCGTTCGCCGCGGTCGTTCAGCTTGTCGTGGCGAAACGCCGTAGCCGAGCGGCTCACGCCCTGGGCCCAGCGCGTCGACGTAGAGAGCACCGAGGCGTTCGAGTTCGTCGCGCAGGGCGGCCTCGATGAGGTCCTCGGGCACGTCCAGGCTCGGCGTCGCGGCGATGTGCAGCAGGGTGCGCGCGGCCAGCTCGCGCACGGTCTCATCGTCGTCGCGCAGCCAGCGCCCGGCGAACTCGACGCGGGTCGGCAGGCGACTGGCGCAAGGCGCGGGCGACGCGCGCTCGGGTGCTTGCGCTCGGGTTGCGACTTACCAGCAACATGGCGAAGCGCCCGAGCGCCGCATCGTCGAGGAATGCGATGGCCTCGGCGCTGCCCGCGTCGTTGCGGTCGATCGCCTTGAGCAGTTCGACCAGTGGGCGCGAGCGGCCGAGGGCGGCGGCGGCCCGCAGCGCCTGCGGCGATGGCAGCGCGGCGATCACCATGTCGTCGGCGAGCTAATCGGAACCCACCAGGTGCGTGAGATCATCGGGTTCGCGAAATTCGATCTTGATGCCGGCACTACGGATCTCGTCGATCAGCTCCTGCCGATCCGCCGGTGCATCTCCACGGGCTTCAGCGACCAACACCTTGCCGAGGCGCTCGGTCGCGTGGCGCAAGACCTCGCGCAGGCAGTTGCGACCCATGATGAGATTGTCGCCACCGCGCGGCGCGCGGCGGTCACCGCCGTGGCGATGCTTTTGTCGTCGTCGTCCGAATTCTCGCCGTCCCATGGCTCTCCCTGCCGATCGCGCTGCCCACGAGATAGGCTGCGTCGGTTCAGGTTCATCCTACTGCTGTTTTCTCGGCGATCCAAGAGTTTGAGTGTCATTGAGAAACGCCGCCGGTGTGGATTATTGGATCGGCATCCCCGCGCACGTCTATGATGTGTCTCCGCAGAGGGGCGGACGGCTGCTATTGGCAGTTGGCATCATTTCAACTGGCTTGCGATCCAACCCGGGAGGGGTTGGGAGAAACGTGGCTTGGACTCCCCGTTTTCTCAGCCTCAGTGACGGGCGGTCTTTGGGCCGCTCGTTTTTTTTTCACGGATGTGCGGAACCGGACGTCCTCCCCGACTGTGGGCTCGAGCCCTAGACCGCAGTCCGCCGGAGGCGGACCGGCGTCGCCTCGCCCGTCAAATAGGGTGGCATCACGACGGTGTCGACCAGGCAATTATGCGAGAAACATCGGTGTTTCGACGGATGGCATTGCCAGTTAGAATGGATGGGTGTCATCCGAGACCCCCGATTCATCTCAATCCGAAGGCGACACGCTGATCGATCTGGCCGTCGCAGGTGATCAGGCTGCCCTCGAGCGGCTGCTCATGATGCACCATGGGCGTCTGATCAATGATCTGGGACGTAAGGTTCCAGACAATGTGCGCAGTATCATCAGCGTCGAGGACATTCTCCAGGAAACCTATGTCAAGGTCTTTAACCAGATCGGGCGATTTGAGCCCCGCGGTCCGGGGACGTTCTACGGATGGGTCGCACGCATCGGTGAACACCGGTTGTTCGATGCCATCAAAGCGGAGCGCGCGGCCAAACGCGGCGGCGGCCGTGTACGGATCAATGAACCGCCCGAGCGCAGCGGGACGGTGATCGAATGGCTCGAGTTCCTGGCTGCCCACGAACGCACGCCCAGCATGTCTGCTGCCGGCCGCGAATCAGCGCGTAAGGTGCGCCAGGCGTTGGAGTGTTTAAAGAAGGAACACCGCGAGGCGCTGCGCATGCGCTACATCGAGGGCATGCCGGTTGCCGAAGTTGCAGAACGGATGAAGCGCTCGGAGGGCGCGGTCAGCCTGTTGTGCCATCGTGCCATGAAGAAGCTGGCGGAGGCCATGGGCAGCGAGACACAGTTCTTCGGCCACGGTGAGTGAGCTCCTTTTACTTTGTCCCGAATGTCGAGGCTCGAGCATGCCGACGCCCAAGTCTGCGCAGGACTGGCTGCGCATCCAGAAAATCGTTGAGAGCTGTATCGATCGTCGGCTCGCTGGCGAGACGGTCTCGGATGACGACATCCTCGCCGCGCACCCGGACTTACTGCCTGAACTGGCTGGCGAATTACGTCATCTGGCGGTAATCGAGCGGGCCCGTCGGACCGCTGCCAGGAATCAGATCGACGGCCCCGGCCTATAATCTCACACCTCAGTTACGGCCAGGGGAGGCCTGCAAGACGCGGGCAGCGGTCGGGCCGCTCCGTGTCATATAGTCATCTGGTGGGACCGCGGGAGAGGCTGCGTCACATTCCGAGGAGAGAATTGTTATGCACAAGAGTGGTTTGTTTGCCCTGACGATTGGTCTTCTGGTGACTGCAGGTTGCAGTGTACCGACGCAGCCGTCTGCCAATGAGAACGCGGATCTGCCCAACGATCCCGTGTCGCGGTGTGTCCGCTTTGTCGAGCACCTGCAGAACCTCGAGTGTGCCGATTCGATTCTGACAACCGATTCATGCTCGGCACTCGAGGACCTTGACCCCGAACTCGTGCCGGACCCCCCCCCCTTTTTTTTCCCCCCCCCCCCCCCACCCCCCCCCCCCCATCACGAGCTCATACCACGACCCCCTCCCCAAAATATCGACTACCTGATCAGTGAGACGTTCTTCGATGGCGAAGATCTTGTTCAACCTGCTCCCGATGCCTGCCCATAACGCCGGGTTGCGGTGCGTCGCGCCCGTCCTGCGACCTGGCCGGTGGGTCGCTATAATGGGTCTCGCGACATGCCGTGCGATTCCACGCATCCAAGATCAGCGCTGACCATTGAGCTGTGGTTACGCGCCCACCGCAGTACCGTCCTGGTCACCATCGTGGCCCTGTCTCTCATGATGCGGGGCGTATATTTTGTGCAGCTGAACGACGGCCCATGCTTGTGGCAACACCGCTGGGATCAGTCGGACATGCACTTCTTCCATACCTGGGCAGGACATGTCGCCGATGGTGACATCTTGACCGATCGCGCACTGCACCCATTCCACGATCTGCATCGTCGCATTGCTGCAGACTACTTTGCCAAGTACCCGGATGATCATCAACGGCTGCGCGCCGCGGTCGAGGCTGGCGCGATCACCGGGTCGGCGGAGCAGTTACTGTGGGACACATGGTATGGTGGCAAGCAGTTTCACCAGGAGCCACTGTATCCATACCTCATCGCTTTGACCCGCGTGGTCTGTGGTGATGATGTCCGCTGGGTATTCGGCTGGCAGTTGCTCTGCGGCGTGTTGACCAACGCGTTCATCTATTTGCTGGCCCGCCGATTCTTCGGGGATCTGGCCGGGGCCTGCGCCGCAGCGGCAGCCGTTCTTTGTGGACCGTTGATGTTCTACGAGTTGGTCCTGCTGCGGGCGGCGCCGCTGACCTGCGCTGGGCTCGCTGCCGCCTGGGCGGTGACCACGGCGCGGGATCTGGGCAACATGTGGATGTGGAGCCTTGCCGGCGTGCTGTGCGGCGTTGCTATGTTACTCAAGAGTACGTTGATCTTATTCGTGCTCGGCACACTCGCTGTCCTGGCGTGGGAGCTGCGTGGACAGTTGTCACACCTTGCGCGAACGGCTGGGGCATTGGTCCTGGGAATCGTCGTGGCCTTGACGCCTCTGATGATCCGCAATGTGACAGTCGGGTGTCCACCGCTCAGTTCGAGCAGCGTGGGTGCTGTCGGTTTCATCTTGACCAATGCCGTGGAATGGAAATCGACACTGGGGGCCAGGAAGCTGGCCTACGTCGGCCTGCCGGAGATCATGCATGATACCGGCGGGCGCTTCGGTCAGGTCGTCGTGGCTACGCTGAAAACGCACACGCTCAGCAGCTACATCGCCCAGCTGTGGAACAAAGTGTCATCAATGCTCCATTGGTATGAGATGCCGAACAACACAAATTTCTATTACTACGCCGAACGTGCCAGGATTCTCGCGTGGATGCCTGTTCGTTTCCTGTTGATCGCGCCATTAGGACTCATCGGTGTGGTCATCGGGCTGGCCACGGTGCGGCGATCATGGCCGTTGTATGTACTCCTGGTGAATCTCATCATACCGTTGGTCGCCTTCGGGACACTGTCACGCTATCGCGTGGGTCTCAGTGCCGTATTGATCGTATTCGTGGGGTTGACCTGTGCACGCTGCACGGAGTGGATCGCACAGCGGCGCATAGCACCCGTGGCAGGGCTCGCAGTGGTTGCTCTGCTCCTGGCTGCATGGGTCGGGCGTCCGCTTCCACGAAACTACCCACGGATTCATCCAACAGACTATCTTGCACCCCTGACGTATTATTATCGGCCTCTGGTCGAGGAGGCCCAACTTGCCGAAGACTGGGAGGAAGCCGTGCGCGTCATCGGGGCGGCTTTGAGTTGTGAGCCCGAGCGCGTGCGTCGTTTCGCAATCACGCGTCCGCCCAGGACTCGGGGCGACAAGGAGTTGGCCCGGCAGTTCGGCCTGCTGCACGAGTCGTATGCACAAGTTCTCGAACGTGTGGGTGCGGGCGACGAGGCCACACGTGCACGACAACGTGGGGCGTTTCTCGGACGCCTGAGTCGTTGAACCTGTTGTCATGTTCTCGAATGGAATGATCGCGTTGAATGTGCCGCAATACAGTGTCGTTCTACCCTGTTTCGATGAAGAGCAGGCCATCGGCCCCACGATCGCACAGTTGATCGAACATCTCGCCGTGGGCCCGGCTTACGAAGTCATCATTGTCGATGACGGCTCGACCGACGGGACAGTGGCGATAGTCGATCGTGCGTGTCATGAGTACGAGCAGATCCGCATGGTGCGGCATACCCGCAACCGGGGCTACGGTGCAGCCCTCAAGAGTGGCATCAAGGCCGCCCGCTCCGAGTGGATCGTGACCACCGATGCCGATGGCACCTACCCGAACGAGCGCATACCGGAATTCGTTGGGTTGGCCGAGAATGCCGACATGGTTGTTGGCTCACGAACCGCAGCCGATGCAGACTATCCCGTCCTGCGCGCGATTCCCAAGGCGTTTCTGCGACGTTACTGTTCATGGCTGGTCGCCGAAACGATCCCGGATATGAACTCGGGCCTGCGCGTGTTCCGCAAGGGCGTCGCCGAGAAGTACATGAAAATTCTGCCTGATACATTCAGTTTTACGACGACAATCACGCTGGCCATGATGCGCAATCGCTACCGTGTCGAGTTCGTGCCGATCGGCTATGCTCGGCGGGTTGGCCGGTCCAAGCTCAAGCCTATTCGTGATACGTTGCGGTTTGCACAACTCATCGTGCGGTCCGGCATGTACTTCGCGCCGTTACGCGTGCTGGCGCCGATTGTCGCGGTCCTTGTAGTCTTGTTCCTCGTGAGTGTGTGCTATGACCTCTTCGTGTTAGCCAACCTGACCGACAAGACTGTCATCCTCCTGATGTTCGCAATGAACACGACACTCTTCGCACTGCTTGCCGACATGATCGACAAGAGATCGAGCGAATGAACGAAGCGGCCAATAAGCTGCGTTTCGAGCACGAGCACCATGATGCCCTGCAGCGCATGCAGCGTTTGCACCCGTACTATGCTTGGACGCTCGATCTCCTGCGGCCGTACATTGGACGGCGTGTTCTGGATGCCGGTTGCGGGACGGGGCACTTTACGACTCTTGTGGCCAGAGAAGCCGATTTCGTTTGCGCCGTGGACCTCAGCCACGAGAACTTGCACACCCTGCGTCAGCGTCTTGGCAACCGTTCCAACGTCGAGGTCCTGCGGCTCGATCTGGACTCGGACAACGATCTGGAGGCACTGGCGGCGCGGCAGCTGGACTCCGTGGTGTGCCTCGATGTGCTCGAACATGTCGAGGACGACCGTGCACTCCTGCAGCGCGTGGCCGATATCGTGCCGCCGGGGGGGCAGCTGGCCATCAAGGTACCGGCGTGTCCGCGGTTGTTCGGTTCCATCGACCGGGCCAGCGACCACTATCGTCGTTATGCCCGTGGGCCACTGGTGCAGCGCGTTGAACAGGCCGGCTGGATCGTGGAGTGCTGCCAGTACATGAACCTTGCTGGCGTTGGGCCGTACTGGTTGAAGAGCCGTGTGCTGCGCCGCCGGAGTACGTTTTCGCAGACGTTCTCGCCGCGCCAGCTGGATATGATCAGCCGTGTCGTGCCATGGATCAGGCGCCTCGATCGTTTGACCGGTCCACCGATTGGGCAGTCACTTGTCCTGGGGGCCCGCAAGCCAGCGGGTTAGTGCTCGAGTGTTCGCTGCGGTGTTGTCCAGCATGCATGCAGGTCGCCACTGGATATGCGACACGTGTTGCTCAAATGCGAATGTGTATGGGGATCGATGACCGAGAGCGAATCACGCCAGGCTGAGAGAGACCGTCGACTGTTCGACGCGATTGCCGAGGAATATTGTCGCAAGGACCGGGTGCCGGCAGCTCGGGTCGCGCGGCGGCAGCGTCTCCTGAGAACACTTCGTCAGGTACCGGGTGGCCACCACCCGCGCCTGCTCGAGGCGGGATGCGGCGCTGGTTTTTCAGCGGAATACCTTGCTGGGCGTTTTGTAGAATATGTTGGCATCGATCACTCACAGAAATTGATTGACTATGCCATCGCGCAACACGGCGGCCCGGCAATCGAATTCGTTGCAGGATCGATCGAGGAATTGTCGGTTACGAAATCATTCGATCTCGTGTTCATGATCGGGGTACTGCATCACGTCGAAAACAGAGTGGAGGTGCTCAGGCACTTGCGCGGGTTGCTCAAGCCGGGGGGATGGTTGGCGGCCAACGAGCCTCAGCCAGGTAATCCGTTGGTGAGATTGGCCCGATCCGTACGCACTCGAATCGATCGCAGTTACTCCCGGGACCAGGAGCAGCTCACGGCAGGTGAACTGCGCTCTGCCATGGTCCGAGCGGGATACGAGACGGTCGCGCTGCGCCCGCAGGGTGTGTTGTCCACTCCCTTTGCCGAGGTCGTATTGCCGGCGCAGCGGCTGCTGTGGCCGGTGGTTCATCTGGCCTGTCTGGCTGACAATGTCCTCGAGACAACGTTATGTCGATTGGTGCCGTGGTCAACGTGGAATCTGGTGTGTGTGGGGCGCCGGCCGGCTGACAAGTAGCGATACAACATGGTACGATGGCCGCCCATAGATCGTAGGAGACTGACAGATGAGAGTACTGGTTACGGGCGGAGCAGGGTTCCTGGGCAGTCATTTGTGTGATCGCCTGGTCAACGACGGGCACGAGGTCATTGTTCTCGACAACCTCTTTACCGGCAACAAGCGGAATATCGCCCATTTGTTGAAGAACCAGGATATCGAGTTCATCCGCCACGATGTGGTCAACCCGATCCTCGTCGAGGTCGACTGGATATTCAATCTGGCCTGCCCGGCCTCACCGGTGCACTATCAGTACAATCCGGTCAAGACCGTCAAGACTTCGGTCATGGGGACGATGAACATGCTCGGGCTGGCCAAACGCGTCAATGCGCGCGTTTTTCAGGCATCGACCAGCGAGATTTACGGCAACCCCGAGATGCATCCTCAGCCGGAAGAATATTGGGGCAACGTCAACACGATCGGATTGCGCAGCTGCTACGACGAAGGCAAACGCGTGGCTGAAACACTCATGATGGACTATCACCGGCAGTCGGGTGTCGATATCCGCATCGTTCGTATTTTCAATACATACGGACCGCGTATGGCCATCGATGACGGCCGGGTGGCGAGCAACTTCATCGTCCAGGCCCTGCGTGGCGAAGAATTGACTGTTTATGGTGACGGCACTCAGTCGCGTTGTTTCTGCTACGTCGACGACATGATCGATGGCTTCATGCGGCTCATGCACTACGAGGGCGAAGTGGCTCACGAACCCGTAAACATCGGGAGCGACAACGAGGTGACCATGAATGAGTTGGTCAAGTGCCTCGGCGAGGTCCTCGGTCGCCGCTTGGCCGTTGTCCACAAGCCCTTACCTTCCGATGATCCGGTTCGCCGCCGCCCCGACACGGCACGCGCAGCGCAGCGCCTCGGATGGAAACCCGGTGTATCGTTGATGGATGGCATGAGCCGGACGGTGGAATACTTCAAGACCGCCCTGGGGATGTGACCCGCGCCGGCTATTTGCATTCGCGGTGGAGAAACATGTCATGAGAATGACTGAGACGCTACGAGCGCTAACGCTGATGTGTACTCTGGTGATCTTGGGGTGTACCACGCCAGGGGGGGAGCCGGAGGCGATGAAGGAAGAATCCAGGCACACACATACACATGGGGCTGACCCGAGTATCAATGATCGATTCGACGAACCCGATGTGGCCAGCTTCGAATCCCGGTGGGAGAGTGAAGATCGCGACATCTTCAAGCGGCGCCACGCGATTCTCGCAGCGAGCCGCATCGAACCGGGGCAGACCGTCGCCGATATCGGGGCGGGGACCGGCTTATTCGTGCCATTGCTGGCTGATGCAGTCGGCGAGGACGGGGCAGTCATCGCCGTGGATATCGTGCCCGAGTTTCTCGAGCACATCTCGGAGCGTGCGACCCGTGCAGGTCAATCGAATGTGTCTACGGTTCTCGGAACCGACCATACGGTCAACCTGGCGCCCGGTTCAATCGATGTGGCCTTTGTTTGTGCGACGTACCACCACTTCGAGTATCCGGGCGCGATGCTGGCGGGTATCCACAAGGCACTACGGCCCGGTGGTACGCTGATCGTCGTCGACTTTGAGCGCGTTCCCGGAAAGAGTCGCGAATGGATTCTCGGCCATGTCCGCGCCGGGGAGACGCAGGTGCTACGCGAGATCACCTCGGCCGGTTTTCAATATGATCCCAGTGCCCAAGTCGATGGCCTGGAAGAGAACTACTTCGCCCGTTTCACACGCAAGCCCTGAGGGCACGTGTTGACTGCGGTACCCTGGAGACAAGAAAAACGACCGACGCCCCATACGGTGCGTCGGTCGTTGTGATTAATGCGTGCCGTGACTGTCTGAAATGCCTTACTTTCTGTTGCGGCTGCGTGGTCCAGTCACCTCGATCTGGAGTGGTGCCGTATCAGCAATGGCGATCATGCCCTGGGCCGGTGTCGGGAACAAGTACGTCCTCGTGTCGCGATCAGCCCCGTGGAGAACGTCAACAGTAAACGTCCCACGGGCATCGCTGCTGGCGCGATAGGTGAACGTGGCCAGGTAGCCGGCCTCGACCCGGCGGCCGGGTACATCGGTGCCGGCGACCATCTGACCGCTGACGATATTGAACGCACTCCATGCGGAATCGAGCACGGCCTCATCGGCGATGGCCACGTCGACCAGTTCGAGTGTTCCGTGCGTGCCACCACCAGTGGCCAGGTGGAGCTGATATCCTCGAAGATCATCCAGTGGCGTAGACAAGAACACGTCTACCTCGACCAGTTCACCCGCACGTACGCGCGACGGGGCGGTCAGGTGCAAGGCCGACTTGGCCGTCACGACCGGGGCCAGGTCTATTGTTGGTGCCGGGTCGCCATCGAGCGGACAACTGCACGCTGAAGTTCCCGCGAATGCGTTGAGTGCGGCGAACGCATCATTGCCGTCGCAGACACCGTCGGGATTACAATCGCCGAACTTGCCGCCGGCATCGACGTTCAGGGCGTTGGGCGGATCGAGTTCACAGGGATAACCCGGTTCCTGGTCGACATCGACGTCTGCGAAGCAGTTCAGCGCCTGGAAGCGATCGTTGCCATCGGCAGCACCATCCGGTGCACAGGCACCGAATTGGCCACCCATGTCGGCAAAGACAATGGCGATATTGGCACACATACCGTCATCGCACGATTGCCACACACAGTTGTCATCGCGGATGCCATCGTCATCGATGTCGGCGCAGTCCGCGAGATCAAGACATTGCGGTGGGCCTTCAATGTCGAATGACAGGAGTGAGCTCATTACGGTATTGTCGTTCCAATCCGTTGCGGAGATGACATATTCGATGCTCGAACCTTCGGGCTGGCCTGGGATTTCGCCGCGATAGATCTGGCCACCAACATGATCCATGTCGACCTGGCCGCCGATTCCGGGACCTGGTCCGGGGGTGACGACGGTGTAGTCGATGACAATGCCGTGGTCGAAGAAATTGCGATCAGAGGACATGTCATCAACGATTTGAGCCTTGATGATATAGGGGCCTACGGTGTCCTCGGTATCGCCCGGATCGTCGATTCGTAAGATACGCGGCGGCCGGGTGTCTTCCGGGCCGGTGTTGATATAGACGCGATTGATGAAGTTGCCAGATTCGCCATTGGCCATGACGACGTCGTAGTCGCCATCGTTGTCCAGGTCGCCGACCATGATGTCGAGGGACGAGGTCGACACGGATGGCAGAATGCCGCCCACAAGTGTATAGACGCCGTTGCCGTCGTTCTGGTAGGCCCGTTCCGGGCCGCCGATCCGGGCGACGAACGCATCGAGATCTCCATCGTTGTCGTAGTCAATGAACTTCGTATCGTTGTCGTCGGAGCTACTCGTGGGCAGGACCTGTGTTCCTGTAAAAATGCCTGCGCCGTTGTTCTTCAGCAGCCATTCTCCATTGCCGGCCGCAGCGTTGGCCCCGAGCAAATCGAGGTCGCCGTCGCCATCTGCATCACCAAAGTCGTACGAGTAGGTCGAGAAATCGCTCGGGAAAGTACCAAGCGAGAAGACGCCCGTGCCATCGTTGATGAACAGCCGGCTGCCACCGTTGCCACGCCCGCCGGCGATGACATCGACATCCAGGTCTGAGTCGACATCGGCCACCGATACGTCCATGGGCTGGCCGACATTGGCACTGCCGACGAACGCCGTGGCCGAGATATCGGTGAAGAATCCGTTCCCATCGTTCTCGAAGACCTTGCTCGGCCCGGTGTTGAAGCGTGACCCGCCGCCATTGCAGAAAAACAGGTCGAGGTCGTTGTCGTCGTCGATGTCGAGAAACTGTGCCCGCGAGCTGCTCATCGTCGTAGTGGGCATGCGGGTCGTCGTTTCGTCGGTAAAGTTGCCGGTGCCGTCATTGATGAGCAACAGTCCCCGCTGGTTACATTCCTGGGCGACGACCATGTCCAGGTCCCCGTCACGATCGACATCGCCGAGTTCGATGCCGCGCGCGCGGGCCGCCAGGCCGACGCGTCCCGCGGATTCATCCGTGAAGAATCCGGCACCATCATTGATGTACAGTCGTATCGTTTGCGGGCTTGGGCAACCGAACCCGTTGGCGTTGGCGAAGATGATGTCGAGGTCCATGTCGTTATCGATATCACCGAGTGTGGCCTGGTTGGAGTACTCAGACAGCGGGGGCGGGAAACGCGTGGCCGTTTGATCGAGGAACTGCTGGGCGTATGCCTCAGTCGCCATTGACGCTCCAATCGCGCAGCACAAGGCGCGAAGAGCGAAGAACCGAGGGTTGGACACGGTGGTTGCCATCAGATTATCCTCTTATTAGCAGGGTTTGTGCGGCGGTAGGCGCAGACGCTCCTGTGGGCGGCGCGTCGACTCCTTCTCCTCCTGGAATTGCCCGCCGACCCCGGTGGTGGGCCATTCACATCGAATGATCCGAGTTTAACGGGTTGCCGCGTGCAGGTGCAACATGAAGTGGAAGCCGTGCTTCCAGCTGCAGTTAGGTGCTGTCGTGTACGTCGCCTCGGTCTGCGGGGCAGGCAGCAGCCTGCTGGGCGGGTGCCGTCGAGGGGCCGCGGCCGAGCGGACGATCGTCGTTTTTGCCGCCGCCAGCACCGCAGATGTCGTTTCCCAGGTCGTCGAGCGCTTTTCGGCCGACACCGGAGTGGCCACACGCTGCAATTACGCGGCCTCATCGACCCTGGCACGCCAGATCGCCGCCGGGGCTCCCGCCGACGTGTACGTCAGCGCCAACCCGGAGTGGGTCGACTACCTTGCCAGGCAAGACCTGCTGATTGCCGGTTCACGCCACAATCTGTTCTCCAACGAACTGGTCGTCGTCTGGCCGCGGAATGCATCTGATAGCCTTCCTGCATCGATCCGCGAGGCGCTGGCAGGTGAACGAATCGCTCTGGCCGACCCCGACCACGTTCCCGCAGGGACGTACGCGCGGCAGGCGCTGTCGAACCTGGGGATCTGGCCGGAGATCGTCCCGCGGGTCGTGGCCGCGGCCGATGTTCGCGCGGCTCTGCGTTGGGCGGAGTTGGGCGAAGTCTCGGCGGCGGTTGTTTACGCCAGCGACGCAGCAGCCAGTTCACGGGTCAGCGTCGTGGCCCGCATTCCTTTGCCGGTTGACGACGTCATCCGGTATCAAGCAGCGGCCTGCTCATCTTCGACGGACGCGCAGGCCTTGTTGGCCTACCTGAGCGGGACGCCCGGGCGTGATGCCGCTCGGCGATATGGGTTCTCCATCATGACGCCCTGACGCTCGATGCTGTGGAAGGACCCCGTGGTGCAGTGGTTGACGAGTACGGAACTGAATGCCATCGGCCTGTCTCTGGCAGTGGCCGCCGGCAGCACGCTGGCGTGTGTCGTGCCCGGGATTGCGTTGGGCTGGTTGCTGGCCCGGTGTCAGTTCAGGGGTAAGTGGATCGTCGACACGCTCGTGCACCTTCCGTTGGTCTTGCCTCCCGTGGCGGTCGGTTACCTGCTGTTGATCGTACTCGGCCGTCAGGGCGTGGTGGGTCGCTGGCTCTACGAACACCTGGGTGTGCAGCTGGTGTTCACCTGGTCCGGGGCAGTCGTGGCCGCTGCCGTCATGGCACTCCCTTTGATGGTCCGGGCCGTCCGTCTGGCCATCACACTGGTGGATCCCAGGCTCGAACAGGCGGCTGGCACGCTCGGTGCCGGTCGTCTGCGCGTGTTCTTGACCATCACTCTTCCACTCGCCCGCACCGGCATCGCCACCGGTGTACTCCTGGCGTTCGCTAGAAGTCTGGGTGAGTTCGGCGCGACCATCACCTTCGTCGGCAATTTTCCTGGCGAGACTTCGACGATCCCGCTGGCGATGTTCACCGCGCTGCAGACACCGGGCGGTGACGCGCAAGCCTGGCGACTGATGGTCGTCGCCATGGCCTTGTCGTTCATGGCCCTGGCATGCTCCGAGTGGATCAATCGGAGAATGCGTGCGCACGGCGCTCGAGGCTGAGGTCGCCCATCATGCTGGATATTCAATTCAACTGGACCCGCGGCACGTCATCGTTGGCTATTGGATGCACCCTCGATGCGCCGATCATCGGCATGTTCGGGCCGTCCGGCGCCGGCAAGTCGAGCGTATTGGAAGTCATCAGCGGACTGGCGCGGCCCGACGCAGGGCGCGTCGTGCTCGATAGTACGGTCCTTTTCGATTCGGCCCGGTCGGTGTCCATAGCGCCACATCGGCGCCGCATCGGCATGATGTTCCAGGAAACTACGCTCTTTCCGCACTATGACGTTCGCGGCAATCTGAGATACGGTTGGCGCCGCGAGCACGACATCGAGTGGGAGGATGTCATCGACCTGCTGGCGTTGTCGACCCTGCTCGATCGCCGGATCGATCAGTTGTCAGGAGGCGAGAAGCAGCGTGTGGCCCTTGGACGCGCCTTGTTGTCCGGGCCGCGTCTGCTACTGCTCGACGAGCCGCTCGCTTCGCTCGACGTCGGGCTCAAACGTCAAATCCTTCCATTCCTTGCGCAGGTCAATCAGCGCATGGGTGTTCCGATGATTCTGGTCAGTCACGACATCACCGAGATACTGCAGTTGACGACGGACCTGGTCGTACTCGACGAGGGTCGTGTCGTGTCACAAGGCGCGTTTCACGAGGTCATGTCCGATCATCGGACGTTTCAGTTGGCCCGCCGGTTGGGCTTGGATAACGTGCTGTCAGCACGGGTGGTTGAGCACGCCGCAGGACAGGGGCTGACGTGCCTGGATATAACGCTTGATCAGAAGGCGACGCCGGTCGTCGTGTGGGGCCCCCTGCTCGCGGTCCCTGTCGGCACGATGGTTCACTTCATGATCAGTCCTGAAGATATTGCCGTTGCGCTCCGTCCGGTCACAGGAACCTCGATTCGGAACCAGTTGCCCGGACGCGTCAGTCGCCTGATCGATCACGATGGTATGACCCTGCTCGAGGTCGACGTGGGCCGGTTCATGCTGGTCGAGATCAGTCCGCGCAGTGCCGCTGAACTCGGCCTGGCGGCCGGAACGCCGGTGACCTGCCTGTTCAAGGCGGTCGGCGTCCGCTATGTGGAGAACTGGTCGGGCTGACCGTGTTTTTGGGAATCACGTGACTCGGATGTCGGAGCTCGCTGCGTCACGGCGCTAGTCCTACATGAGGTCAATCGATCTCATGACCAAAGGAGAACAGCCATGAAGTCCATGTTGCGTTGGGGAATTCTGATTCTCGTCACCTGCTCACATTCAGCAGTGGCCCAGGTGTACTGGGCGGACAGCGAGGGGGACAATATCGC
Source organism: uncultured Planctomycetota bacterium (assembly GCA_942492115.1). Lineage (GTDB taxonomy): Bacteria > Planctomycetota > Phycisphaerae > UBA1845 > CAIVHJ01 > CALODL01. Next base: position 143,325 of record CALODL010000007.1, on the reverse strand, counting down.
TCGCGCCAACCAGATCGACGGCGCCGGCCTCGAAATGATCGTCAGTGCGGGGCATATCACGCCCGGAATCGTAGTCGACGGACCGGCTGAACACATTTATTGGAGTCGGGGTCACGGATCGGAGTGTGTGCCACCGGACCAGCACGATTGCGGCGGACTCTTCCGGTCTCATCTTGATGGCACGGAAACGGTGCTCCTCATTGGGCCACTGACATATGGGGCATTGTCCATTGATCTCGATATGACCGCGGATCACATGTACTGGACGGGTGGGCCGGTCGGTGACCTCAAGGCCATTCGTCGCGCCAATCTCGACGGGACCAGCGAGGACATCCTGTACGAGAACGACCTGGGTGGGGTATGGGGCCTGGCTCTTGATCTTGCCGAAGGCAAAATGTACTGGACTGAACCCAGTGCCGTCTTTCCGCGTATCAGGCGGGCCAATCTCGATGGTTCGATGGTCGAGACGCTTCTCGATGAAGCAGTACTGGCTACTGAACTCCGCGACATTGCCATCAACCCTGCCGCAGGCAAGATGTATTGGGCCGAAGGAGCGCCGGCGCCTGGCGTCTATCGCGCCAATCTCGACGGTTCCGGCGTCGAGAACATCGTGTCGGGGGCGACGGTGGTCAATCCGGCCGGGCTTGAACTCTATGCTTCGGGTGGTCATTTGTACGTGACCCAGGCCAACCTCGGTGCCCCCCACGTCTGGCGTTTCGATCTCGAAGGCAATCATGGCACGATCTTGATCGACCTTGGAAACAACAGTTATCCGGTTGGCGTGGTCGTGGACAACGATTGCAACCAGAACCTGGTGGATGACGGGTTTGAGATCCAGGTCGGCGCGAGTGCGGATTGCGATAGCAACGGTTTTCCCGACGAGTGCGGCGGCGTGCCCGACTGCAATAACAATCAAGCGCCAGACAGCTGCGAGGTGCTGGATGGGTCGGCGGATGATTGCAACAACAATGGGCTGCCCGATGAATGCGAGGCGGCAGCGGACTGTAATGGCAATCAGGTCCCGGACATTTGTGATATCGGGCAGGGCGCGAGTTTAGATTGCAACTTCAACGGGACCCCCGATGAATGTGAGGCTGCCGATTGTGATGGCGATGCGATTCCGGATGAGTGTGCGATTGCCAGTGGCGCGAGCACGGACTGCAACAACAATGCCCTGCCGGACAATTGCGACATCAGCGGCGGAGCATCGGTGGATTGCGACACCAATGGCATTCCGGACGAGTGTGAGCAGGACTGTAATACGAACAATATCGCAGATGCCTGTGATATCGCCGATGGTTTCTCCGACGATGAGGATGGCAACGGCGTACCGGATGAGTGTGGTCAGTGCCTGCACGTGGGACATTGCGCGGATCTCGACGGTGACCTCGTGCGTGACGACGGGTGTTTGTGGTGGGAGTGCGACGAGGGACAGTGCCACAGTATCACGGTGCCATGGGGCGACATGGTGAGTCAACACGGCGGCTGTCACCCTGACGGGGCGGCCGACGGCAACGATCGATTCGCTGCCTTGAACTGCTTTGCGAACCAGGGCTACGGCTGGTCGGAAGACGAGGGTTACCCGTGTGAGCCGCACCCGAACTACCCGCCGGTGGCCCTCAACGTCGACACCGCCGGGGCGTTCGGCAGCTGTCAACCGGACGGTGTGTGCGACGGCAACGATGCGTTCGGCGCGATGAATGCCTTTGCCGGTGAAACCACGTGCAGTTGCCCGACCGGGCCGGTCCCGCAAGGGCCCGCAGTTCCCGACATCGTCGGCCGGGCGGGCCTGGCGCTGCGCGGATCCCGGCCCGTGATCGAGCCGGGTGCGGTGCTCGACGTCGAGGTGTGGTTGACTTCACCGGTGGCGGATCTCCGCGGCTACCAGTTGCATCTGGGAACATCGGGTGGACGTTCGGGGAGCCTGGAGCTAGTAGATATCTCGTTGCCTGGCGACTCGGACAGCTCCCCGCAACGCACACGCCGGCCGGTCAGGGATCGCGCTCATCTGGATGTATTTCCCAAGGAGTGGCAGGCGTTCAGCCTGCAGACTCACCAGGTGGTGGTCGGTCGAGATTCGGCCGGTGTAGACGTCGAGCAGGGGCTCCTGGCCACATTTACCTACCGGGTGAGCGACGATGCAGCCGGGGCCTTCACCGTTGATGTGCTGCACGATCCGAATGATGATGCGCAGCGGACATTCCTGTTTCCCACGACACCTCATGGCCGCTTGGATATCGTGACCGACGGGGGTCTGGAAATCGAGGTTCGTCCCCGCATCAAAGCCGCGGGGTGAGCACGGCACCACTCGGCTCGCGCGACGTGCACATGAACAGTCACGTTGCGCCCGGGAAGCCCGTTGCGGAGCGTGCGACCATGTGCGGCCGTCACACACCGTCACGGGCTTTCTCGTTGCACCTCGCCGAAGCTCAACCGTTCGACGATGGGGCTGAAGGCGCCGCCGCCCGTGGTCCCGCCGCCGGCGATGTACAGGGCGCCATCGATCACGCCTGCGGCCACACCATGGCGCGGCGTCGGCATGTCCACGAGGCTGCGCCACGTGTCGGTCGTGGCGTCGTACGCTTCGGCGGCCGGGAACACATCCCCACCGGGTGTTTTCTCGCCCCCGGCGGCGATGATCTCACCTCTGAGGATGCCGCTGGCGAACGTGCGTCGGCCGGTGGGCATATTCGCCCGGGGGATCCACACGTCCGTATTGGGGTTGTAGGCTTCCATCGTATCGAGCGTACCATCGACCTCCGTGCCGTCAGCCAGTCGCGTTCGGCCGCCGAAGACATAGACCAGGCCGTCGACGACCGCAGATCCCGGATTGTCGCGCGGCGTGGACATGGGGCTGACGCCCGACCACATGTCGGTCAGCGGATCGTACACCTCCACAGTTGCAGTCGAGGCCCCACTGCCGTCGAGTCCACCGGCGACATAGATCAGACCGTTCACGGTCTGTGCGCTGGCGCCGCCACGTGGGGTGGGCATCGCCGTCAATGAAGTCCAGGTGTCCGTCGTCGGATCGAAGACTGCAGCGTTGTCGACTGCTCCGGAGAACGGGGCTGTTGATCCGCCGAAGGCATACAGCAGGCCGTCGAGAGGGACGAGTGCAGGGTTCTCGACACCCGGGCCGGGCAGATCAGCCGCAGTCGCCCACGTGTCAGTTTCCGGATCATACCTGTACACCGTATTGATCGGGCCGGTCGACACCTTGCCTGCGACGCTGTACAGCATGCCGTCGAGGGCCGCACCACCGGCATCGAGTGTCGAGGCGGGCTTGTCGGCGCGGCGTGCCCAGCATCCGGGTGGAACCGGAATCAGTGCTGTGATGGTGCCGCCGCCGAATTCACCGACGAATACGACGCCTTCGGGGCTCTGGGCCAGGGGCAGGGGGTTATTGAAACTGTCCGCCAGGACCGAGGTGTCGATCACGCTCGTGCCGTCGTCCGACAATTGCAAACGAATGACGTTGTCGCCGACCGAGTAGTTGGCGACGAGCAAGTCGCCCTGCAACTGTCCACAGAAGACGTTTGCGTCGTATGCAATGATGCCGTTGGATGACGTATGATCGCCCAGAATCGCCATGGGTGGTTCAAAGTTGGCCAACGGCATGACACCCTGGAAGCTGCCGTCCTTGTACACGCATTCGTCGCGATACGGGTTGGGGTGGCCATAGTAGGCCCCCTCGATGATGCGATGAAGCAGGTCCGGTTGCGTTCCCGGATTGTGGCCGCCGGCATCCCATGCCGCCGGATTCGACAGGCCGAGGCACGGCGCGCTCGGTGTGGGCGGATACGTACCGGTGACGCCAAGTCCGTTGTCCGTCGCATACATCGAACCGTTGGGATGAAACGCGAAGTCGTACGTGTTGCGCAGGCCCGTTGCGTAAGTCACCACGTCGCACGGTGGCGGTCCGAAGATGTCGACGGTGTTGTCGCAGCTGCCGTCGAAGTCCGCGGCAAACACGTCAGCGACCAGGATCGCAGCCGACAGCGGCTGTTCCTCCATGGGGCCGAATTCCGAGGCTGCTGTGTTGGGTGAACCCGCGCCGGTGTTACCACCTATGGCGATGTACAGTCGATCATCAGGGCCGAAGTGCAGCGAATTGGGGGCGTGATTCGCGATTGCGCGCGGCAGACCCGTGATGATATCTTCAACGATGCCGAAGCCAGGTCCGCTCAGGCGCGTGACGGTACCGGAGTTGGCTTCACCTGCCGTCAGGGATGGACTGGAGTGATTCACCCACAGAGCAACGTCGGTTGGTGTCGAGAACGGGTCGATCGTGATTCCCAGCGTCAATCGTGGGGCAGCGCCACCGGCATTGAACGTCGCAATGATCTCCTCGTCGATGACCGTACCGTGACGGTCGAGGGTGAACGCATGGACCGTGCCATGTAGTTCGGTGACGTACAATCTGTCGTCCGGCCCCCAGGCCATTGCGGTTGGCGTGTTCATCGGGATGACGACACGATCGAAGGCCAGTTCACCCGGTTCGATCGTGGGGGTCTCTGCAGTCACCGTGAAGTGATCGAATTCGTAAACCAGTGGCGTCGACCCGTTACGTTGCGAGGCAAAGATACCGCCAAAGGTCCGCGTGCCGATCGCAGGGTCGATGCCCGCGGCGTCGAAGCTGAACATCTCGGGCGTGACATCGACGGCGCCCAATTCGACAGGCGCATCTTCGTCGAACCGATAGATGCCCGTGATCTCGAGCGTGCCCGGGTCGGCTCTGAGGGTCAGATGGACGTTGGCGTTGGAGAGGTCGGCAAATGGCGTGCGTGTGGTTGAGCGGATCTGGCCCGCGACTTCCGCAGTCAATTCGACGAACGTGTCCGACGGCGTCGAGAGCACGATGAGTTTGACGTAGTTGTCCTGATCGACGGTCCACAGCAGGCCCGCCTGTTCGTAGTTGCCTGACCCTCTCGGCGGGTTGACCAGCGTCGTTTCCAGGACGGAGATCTGGCTCGGCGCGTCGATACCGACTGTCAGTGCATTGTCCAGTGTGTTCGACGTGAGATAATTCAATCCAGCAGTCGTCGTGATCCGCAACACCCCTGCAGTGGGATCGAGATCGAGCAATTGCGGGATCCAGCCGTTGCCGCTTGCCGGCGGATCGACGCGCGTAAAGCCTGTTCCGTGACCACTGCCGTCGGGAAGTTTGCCGTGATCTTCATCGAAGCTCAGGACGTACGGCGGCGTGATCTTCAGCTCGCCACACGGCAGGGGCCAGCAGGGTCCGGCTGAGACGGTGACCGTGATGTCCAGCGTCGCATCGAGGTAGTCGTCGGTGGTTGCCGTGATCTGTGCCGCGTGCGTGCCGACGTTGAGGTCCGACGGGTCAACCGTAATCGACAAGGTTCGTGGTGTCGTGCCCGTGGATGCCACACTGACCCACGTTTCGCTGGTCGCGGTGTTGAATGGGACGTTCGCGTCATCGGATGCGGTCAAATCGGAGGTCAATGCGACCGCTGCGCCGCCCAGATCGACTTCAAGTGTGAGGCTCCCGGGTGCAAAGTTCAACGCTGCGACGCCGGTCGCGACGTCGAATACTTCACTGATCGTCACCGTACCACCGCTTGTGAGGTCGACCGCCGCTGTAATGGTGTGTGGCCCCGACGCCAACGCGCTCATGTCGAACGGTTGGCCGTCGCCATTCGACGCGGTACCCGCAAAGTCGTACGGACTGCGGTTCTCCGTCTGTTGCGGAGAGCCGAGCAGTTGAGGGTCATCGAGGAAGAAGCGGACTCGCTGAACGCCCGTTTCGGGGAGTATGAAGACGAACGCATCGTCTCGCAGACGCGCGCCACCCAGCAGGTCGGGCAGGCTGCGGTTCGGCGCGGGGCTGACCCACAGCTGATAGTCGTCTGTCGTCACAGTCATCGAGACCGGAAGGACCGCGGAAATATAGCCTGCCGCCGTGGCGGTGATGCTCGTCGAATAGGTTGCAGGGGCCAGCCCGGTGGCATCGACATCCAGCATGATCTGGGTTGTCGCGCTGAGCGCACCACCCATCGGCGTCACGGTCAGCCATGGGGCGTCCTCCGCCAGGCTGTAGTTGGCCACGCCAGCATTGGAGGTGCTGAGGGCAATGGTCGTCGAAGCACTCTCGCCCGAATCGAGACTGAAGGATGCGGATGGTGGCGCGAAGCCCAGACTCGGGATCTCGTTGTCGATCGTGAATGTGGCTGTACGAATCTGCTCAGCACCACTGTGCAGTTCGATGCGCGCCGTGATCGTATGGCGGCCGTCGGAGAGTCGAGCGCTGTCCCACAGTAAGGCCGTATCGTCGCTGTTGGTTCCGCCCAAGTCGAAAGGAGCGAGGTTTTCTATCTTGTCCGGGCTGCCGATGAGGGCAGTATTATCGATATAGAAGTTCACACGCAGGACGTCGCTTTCAGGACTGATGAACACGGCGACGTCCCCGGCGACAGTGGAACCATCGAGCGGCATCGGGTTGGCACGGCTAGGCAAATTGCTGGCCAGCAATGCATAATCACCACCGATGCTGACCGCGATCATCAGGATGTCGCTGGCGAAATCGGGTGCCGAGGCGACCAGTGTGGCGATGTGCGTGCCGGTCGACAGCCCGGTGGTATCGATCGACAGTGGGACCCGGGCCGAAGTCGTCTGAGTATGTGGTTCGACTCGCAACCAGGATACGTTAGGCACCAGGTCATACGGTGTGGCCACTTCATTCGTCGTGGACAGATCGACCGTCTGCGTCACGAGGGTGTCCGGCTCGGCGGTGAGTGACAGGATGTCCGGTGCGAAGACGAGTTCGGGTATGGCATTGGAGACGGTCATGGTTGCGTGGATCGTGACCGAGGTCGCCCCGCTCCGTTCGATGACCGCTGTGACGGTGTGGGGACCGTCGGTCAGGGTCGTCGTATCGAATGGTGCGCCCTGGCCACCCGATGTCGTGCCTGCCAGGTCATATGGAGGGAAGTTTTCGATCTTGCGCGGGGGACCCGTCAGCCCGGGATCATCGAGGTAAAACCGCACTCGGGCGATGTCCGGCGTGTCCGGTGTGGTGAAGACGAAAAGATCGTGACTGACTGAACTCCCATCGAGCTGAGTCGCTCCGCCGCGGTCCGGGGTCAGGCTGGCCTGTAGTTGATAGCCGGGGCTCTGGGCCATCGCGATGCTGGTGGCAAGAAGTCCCGTCATGAGGCCCGCATGGAAGAATGTCATCGCTCAGCTCCGAGGTCGCGGTTGGAACGAGCAGTGGCACACAACTGCAACGGTCCCAATTCCAAGTGTTGATCCTGCAGCGTTTTGAATCGGACTTAACCCCGCCCCTCTTGAGGATCGCGGCGTCAATCAGGGAGAGATAGGCAAGCAGGAGGTCCCGGTGTGAAATCCCGCATCGAGATAACTCGGGCGATCCGGGACGAGTGCTGCTCCGTGATGCTGGACATTCTTCTCGATGCGGGCCGGCACACCAGATGTGTGTATCCACGTAAGTCCAACAATAAGAAAGGCTTAAATGCAAAAAAAAGTCGACCTTTTGCCGCCGCAGGCGTTGACAGGTTGCTGATGTCAGGTAAGATTTTGAAGCGTCAGTTCAGGCTCCAAACTGTGGAGTCTTACTCTGGCTCCAATAACCAGCCGATTACTCCGCGGAGACGGAGGACCGGAGAAGGTGCTGGGCTGATCCGGTGGCAATTTGGATGAGGGGTATGGCACCTTTTGGCCTGCAGAAGCCTTTCGCGAACATTCTTGGCCTTTGGCGTGTCCCATATCGTAAGCTGCTCCTACCGGCTTTCGTACTTAGAATCGGGCCCGATCCAGATACGGTGGCTCAGAATGCGTGCGCAACCCTGCGTCGGGGCCCGGTCGCGGATTCAGTGACATAGTTATGGGACGAGACCACCGCGGCGGAGTCAAACGGCACGGTCGGCGCGAGACGTGCTGTTGAGAATTTGTCGCGATGCTATATAACCAGTTGAATACCAAGTCTTTATGGGATATTGTGCAAGCTGGTAGGATTCTGTCCCGTCTCGGTCGGGACGGACGATGATGTTTCCCGAAATGCATTCTCCAACATGTTGAGGAATTGAATGCAGTCTCTCGCGTGGTATGCCAATCGATTGCGGGCCATGTCGGCACCCGAAGTGTGGTGGCGTCTCACACACAAGGCCCGCGATTTGCGTGAACGGGTCATTCAGCCCGGGTGGCAGAGAGGCCTGGATCTCAAGGCCGTGACCAACGGCGCGGCGCCGGCAACTCCGGTCGTGAGTGCCTCCTCGGCTCAGCTGACCGAAGATTCCCAAGATATTCTGATCGCCACGGCCGACGAAATCTGTGAGAACCGCCTGACGATATTCAATCTCGAGCAGCACGATCTCGGATCCGAGGTCCAGTGGAACTTCGATTACGAAGCGGAACGATCCACTCCCATGATGTTCGCTCCGCGGATCGATTACCGCGACCACGCCGTGACCGGCGATGCCAAGCTCGTCTGGGAACCCAATCGCCATCAACATCTCGTGGTCCTGGGACGGGCCTACCGTTTGACTGGGGAGCGACGCTACGCCGAGAAACTTGCCGAGTTGCTCGAGACCTGGATCGAACAGTGCCCCTGTGGCCGCGGCATGAACTGGCGGAGCCCACTCGAACTGGCCATCCGGATGATCAACTGGGTCTGGGCGCTGGACCTCGTCTCTGATTCAGGGGCCATATCCGATTCATTGCGTCAACGCATCATCGGTTCCGCGTATCAGCACATGCGGGAGGTCACCCGCAAGTACTCCCGTTTCAGTTCGGCCAATAACCATCTGGTGGGCGAGGCTGCCGGCGTTTTTATCGGCAGCACATACTTCACGATTCTCAAGGACGCCCACGAATGGGAGCGGACCAGCCGGCGGATTCTCATCGAGCAGATTCGGCTGCAAACATTGTCGGACGGCGGACATGCGGAGCTGGCCATTGGCTACCACCTGTTTGTCCTGGAGTTCTTCCTTTACGCCGGGCTCAGGGCTCGGCAGGTCGGCCGCGATTTCCCGAACGAATACTGGCAACGTCTGCACGGCATGTTCGATTTCCTGGCGGCCCTGCTCGATGGCGGAGAAGAGATTCCGATGTTCAACGACGCCGACGACGGCTACGTGCTGGATCTCGGGGCAGGCAGCTCACGATATCGCGATATGATGGCCGTGGGGGCCGTGCTCTTCAGCAGCCCGACCCTCAAGTCCGTCAGCGGCGGGCCGTGTGAGTCGCTGCTGTGGCTCTTCGGCCCAACCGGGTTCGAGCGGTTCGAAGAACTCGATTGTCCAGGTGACACCACGCTTCGCAGTCAGGCCCTGGCCGGCAGCGGCTACTACCTCCTCCAGAGCGGTCAGCGCGGGGGCGCGGATGCGATCAGCATCGCCGTGGATTGCGCCGAACTGGGGATGGGCTCCATCGCCGCCCACGGTCATGCCGACGCCCTGAGTTTCACTCTGCGGGTCGCTGGCGTTGATGTGTTCGTCGATCCCGGTACGTACGATTACTTCACTGAGCCTGGGTGGCGTCAATACTTCCGCAGCACGCGGGCCCATAACACCGTCGAAATTGACGGGCTTGATCAATCTGAGATGAAAGGCCTGTTTTTATGGGGACGGCGTGCAAAAACCCGGTGCACTGATTGGGCACCGTCGGCAAATGGGGGTACTATTGTAGGAGAGCACGACGGCTACATGCGGCTGGCTGGAGCGGTCATGCATCAGAGGCGCATCGCGCTAGAGGGTCGAGAGATTACAATAGAGGACAACTTGGACGGTCGCGGCCTGCATGATGCCGCGGTGTGCTTCAATCTGTCGGAACTGTGTCGGATCGAGCGCAGCGGCCACAACCGCTTCGAGATCGACTTCGGATCCGGCGTCGTCGTCCTCGAGCTGGATCCCGGACTCCATTGTGAAATATTGATCGGAAGTGCCCATCCGATTGCAGGATGGGTCAGCCGGGGCTATCACCGTAAGGTGCCGGCGCCCACAATCATAGCTCGTTGCTCCTGGCGGGACACCACGTGTTTGAAGAGCAGGATCTCCGTGAGTCGCGGTGATTCCTGTCGGTCGGGTAATAGAGCATGAAGCCTTGGGGAAGGAAGGAAGTTTCTGTGGGTCAAGACGCAACCACTCATAGCCGCATTGACGCGGCAGCCGCCGCCAGCGTGCAGCGTCGCGAAGGCGATTCGCACAAGGTGGCAGGGATTGTGCTCGCCGGCGTGCACGCGTGGGGCGATTGCATCCTGGAGTGGGTGGCCTCGCGTCCGCTTCTGCCGATCGCGTTTCGTCCGTTGATCTGGCACATTCTCGAATGGCTCGAGCACGGCGGCGTGGGACAGGCGACGGTGTGTGCGAACAGCGACACGGCACGTCTGCGCTACGCCCTGGGCATGGTCGGGCCGGCCGGGTTACCGATTGATTACTACGAAGACGTCATGCCGCGCGGCCCCGCCGGTTGCGCGCGGGATGCGGGTTTGAACAAACCTGTCGATACATTGCTGGTCGTGGAGGGCACGATCTTCCCGTCGCTCGATCTCGAGGCGTTGCTCAAGGCCCATCGCGATTCGGGTGCCGTGTTGACGATTGCGGCGCAGCACAAGGACGATCGCACCGATGCCAGCGATCTCGAGCCGGTTGGCGTGTACGTGTTCTCATCTGAAGTGCTCGCCACCGTGCCTGAACACGGCTACCAGGACATCAAGGAAACGTTGATTCCCCGGCTCTACTCCCAGGGCCAGGTCATCGAAACATTTGTCGTACCACCGAGCAGCACGCCGCGCGTGGGTGGCTCGGGCTCATATCTCGGCGTGAACCTGTGGGTCGTCGAGCAGGCTCTGGCGACCCGGGACGTTCCACCAGGCTACCGTCTGGTCGGAGACAGTTGGGTCCACGAGTCTTCCAGAGTACATTCGACAGCGAGGTTTGTCGGGCCGGTGTGGGTCGGTCCGGATTGCGAAATCGAGAGCGGTGCGATTCTCGTCGGTCCGATGTCCATGGGGAATGGGTGTCACATCGAGTCCGATGCCGTCATCAGCTGTTCCGTTCTGTGGGACGGTTGCCGCGTTCGTCGCGGTGCGGTTCTCGATCACTGCGTGCTTACGCGTGGAAGCGACGTGGCCGCCGAAATGGTCGTGCGCAAGGCGGTTTGTCTGCCTACCTGCGGCCGCAAGTCAACCGATCCGGCGAAGACGCAGTTCTATGATCTCGAAGGCCAGTGGGCCCCGGGTGCTGGAGGGGGAGCGAAGCAGTCCAACTAGTGCTTCGTAAGTTGGGAGAATATTGATGCTAGAGTATCCGGACAAGGATGCACCACGCGACTTGATGCGCCCAGATCGCGGTCTGGACGATTCCGGTTCACCGTTGGCCGCCCAGTTTTTCGGTGGAGGCCTGTCCGTCGAATCCGCCGCACCGGCGGGAGGCGTCCAGAGTGGCGACATTCTCGGGCTGCTGTGGTCCCGCAAGTGGATGATTCTGGCCATCACGATTCTGTTATGTGCTGCGGTCATTCCACCTCTGTGGTTGCTCATCGTTCCCAACTACCGCGCCACTGCCAAAATGCATATCAGCCCCGTGATTGAACGCGTGGTCTTCGCTACCGAAGACAACAAGGGTGTGGTTCCGCGTTTTGCCAATTTCGTCAGCACGCAAGTCAGCACGATTCGCACTCCGGAGGTCCTGCGCAAGGTCCTGGAGCGTTCCGAGGTGCAGCAAACCACGTGGTATCGCGGGGACGTCGAAGATGCCACGGCGATCGCGAAGAATGTCATGCTCGAGAAGCTCATGCGGGCGCTCGAAGTCAAGCCCGAACGCGGCACCGATTTGATCGGTATTTCATTCGAATGTCGGAGTGCAAAGGATGCGACTCTGATTGCCGACACGGTTGCCGAAGAATACAAGAAACATTGCGACACGCTGGCTCGTGAAGAAGAACAGCGCACGACGAAGACGCTCCGTGACGAACTCGTCATTCTCGAGCAGAAGATCAATGGCTTGCTGCAGACCAAGTACACCATCGCGCAACAGATCGGAGCCGTCGGATCCGACGATGTCCTCGGAGACATGGGGCGTCAGCTCCGTGAGCTCGAGGAGGAACTGCGTCGCATCCAGATGGAGCAGAGTATTGCCAGGTGGGAACTCGACAGCCTCGGCGGCGAGGATTCCGGGAGCGAGGCCGGAAGTTACGCGCTCGATCCGGAGTGGCGCGTGCTCAAGAACGATGCTGACCTGCGCCGCCAGGAACTGGAGATTGCGTCTCAGAGCTTTGGCCGGTCGCACCCCAAGTTCAAAGCCATCCGCACGGCGGTCGAGCATGCCGAACAGATGCTCAAGCAGCGCGAGGAGCAACTTGATGGCCAGGTCCCTGGCGCCGCGCCGAGCGGGGCGTCCACTGCGTTTGCCGGAGCCGGCTCGCCCGGTGCAATGCCCATGCCGCTCGATCGCGACAAGATCAAGCACATCATTGATCGTCAGGAGATCCAGCGCCATCTGCTCGAGGAAGCGATCGCTGCCCAGGAAGACCGGGTCAAGGATACGGGCGAAGTGGCCCATGATCTGGCTGGCATCGACGAGGAAATCGCCCGCACCCGCCTGGCCGAAGAGCAAATGCACGCCCGCCTGCAGGCCCTCGAAATCGAAAGTAAAGCGCCGGCACGGATCAGCATCGCTTCACTGGCATTGGAACCCACGAAGCCCTATCGGGATCGTCGGATCATTTTTTCGCTGCTGGCCGTGGTTGGAGCCCTGGGCGCCAGCTGTGGTCTGGCCTATCTCCGCGGCGTGACCGACACCAAGATCCGTGCGATCGGCGACGTTCGTAACGCCGTGTCGGTGCCGTTCCTCGGACAGCTCCCAGAGTTGCCCCGGACGCTCGATCCGGTCACCGAAGGCGGCGCGATGCTCGGAGAGAGCATTCGTATGGTCCGCACCTCGCTGCTCAAGCGGATCCAGGGGCGCGGTCGCCAGGTTATTCTCGTCACCAGCTCGACGTCACAGGTCGGCAAGACCTCGGTGTCGATCCTGCTGTCCAAGAGCCTGGCCCAGTTGGGCAAGCGCGTGTTGTTGGTCGAAGGCGACCTGCGGGCACCAACCGTGTCCCAGCGGCTGGTGGGCTTCGAATCCAAGCTCGGACTCGCGGCGCTGCTCTGTGGTCAGGCCAAGGACGAGCAGGTCATTCTGCCGACCGACACACCGCGTTTTGACGTCGTTGCTGCAGGTCACCGACCCGCAGGGTTCGATTTCGAGAAGCTGGCCAACGGTGTATTTTCAAAATGTCTGGCGCGATGGAAAAAAGATTACGATCTTATCATCGTCGACAGCCCGCCGGTCCTGCCGGTGGCGGACTCGCGCATCCTGGCCGGCCAGGTGGATGGCACGGTCATGGTCCTGCGTTCATCGCACTGTGCCCGCCCCGATGTCATCCAGGCCTACGCCGACCTCAGTGCGGCCGGTGGAACGCTGCTGGGGACGATTCTGATCGGTGGTCAGTCTGCCAGTCGATACGGCTACGGATACGGCTACGGCTACGGCGATGGCCGGGAAGTGCCGCAACTGGAAAACCTCGCCGACGTGGACAATGGCGAACGCCGCCTGCTCGAGAGTTGAGCCAGGTCGATCGAACGAGGACCGATGTTTCCATTATTGATAGACCGTCAGGTGCAGGGGGCCGCGGCCGGGACCTCGTTGCTCGGATTGCCGCTGGGTGCGCGCAGCCTCATCGAGCAGTACGCCAAAGACCTCCGTGGCGTGACGTCCAATCCTTTGTGGGTCATGCCCACCTTCCAGCCGCAGGAACACTACGCCCGCAATATCGCCGCGGGTACGCAGTCGATTGTCGAGGTCATGACCCCGGCCGATCTGGCGGTCCGCCTGCGGACGAAGGAACCTGCTGATCGCATGCTGGTCATCGATGCGGCCCGCATGCCCGCGGTCCCACCGGACTTGGGTGACATGGTTGCCGAGTACAGCCGCTATGGTGGTGCGGTGCATCTGGTTGCCGTGGGCGCGGCGGCCGACCAGACGCGCGAACGCATCGATCAGGATGGGCAGGGTCGGGTGCGACGTGTCCAGCGCCTGTACGGTCAGGTCAACTGGCCGGAGGTTGCCGGGCGCGCGTTGTTCGCATCTCTGGTTCCAGTCGGTGCACTGACCGATCTGAAGTTCGATTCGCTCGAGCAACTTCGTGGCCTGCTGTCGCAAAACGGTGTGTTCAGCCGGGACGAAGCGATTGCGATCGACATCGTCGACCTCACGCAGGAATCGGGTTTGCTCGGGCTCAATGAGCGGCTGATCACATACGCCATGCACAACGGCGTCCGCTCCACTTTTTCCGAAAAGTCCCCCGAAGTGCTCGTCGGCCCCAACTGCCAGATCCATCCGTCGGCCCGGCTGGTTGGACCTTTGATCATCCACGATGGCGTGACGATCGCCGAATGCGCGACCATCATCGGTCCGGGTGTTGTCGGAGCCAACAGCCATATCGAGCAGGGTGCAACGGTGGCGCACTCGCTGCTCGCGACGGGTACGCGTATTGCCTCTCAGGCAACGGCCAGTCATCGCGTCGTCAGCGGGCGGTGTTGTGGCACGCAGGATGGCGGTAGCTATTTTACTCTGCCCGCGGCAAGTCCGCGTATCGATCCGCATCTCGACCGTGCTCCGATCGGGGGCACCGTGGCCAATGTGCAGACGCGTCGTCGCCGTGCACACCAGGCCATCAAGCGCGTCGGGGACGTGGTTCTATCGAGCCTGGCGTTGATCGCGCTGTTGCCGGTGTTCATTGTCGTGGCCATCCTCATCAAGCTCGAATCACGCGGGCCCGTCTTCTTCAGTCACCTTCGTGAACAGGTCGGCGGTCGAGAGTTCCCGTGCGTCAAGTTCCGAACGATGGTCAGCGACGCCCATGAGAAACAGCGCGAGCTCTATGCCAACAGCGAGGTGGACGGGCCACAATTCAAGATGGCCAAGGATCCACGCGTAACCCGAATCGGGACGCTGTTGCGAATGACCAACATCGACGAGTTACCACAGTTGTTCAATGTGCTGGTCGGGCACATGAGCCTGGTGGGCCCCAGGCCGTCCCCATTCCGCGAGAACCAGATCTGCGTTCCGTGGCGCCGAGCCAGGTTATCGGTCCGTCCGGGTATTACCGGACTCTGGCAGGTGTGTCGCAGCGACGATCGGTCCCAGGGCGACTTCCATGAGTGGATCTACTACGACATCGCCTACGTGCGTCATTTCTCAATCTGGCTGGACCTGAAGATCCTGGTGGCCACCGTGTTGACTTGCGGCGGCAAGTGGAGCGTGCCCCAGGAATGGCTCATCAGCTCAGCCCATCACGACGTGCCCAACCCGCCCGCTGAACCTCCGGTCCCACCAGTGCCCGGCGCGTCGTCTCCTGCCTGATCCCCGTGGTTTTTTCCGGGCCAGTTCCGGCGAACGGCCGATGATTCATTCAGACTGACTGTAATCTCAAGGCCAATTCATCGGTTGCGCGCAGAGCGCCCCGGCGCATGTATTGGGAGGCGACATGACTACCGCGGCACGAATCATCGGACCGTTGGGCTGGGGCACTATCCTGGTAGTGTTCTCCGGCTGTATGAACGACCATCGCATCAGTGTCGATGAACTGAAGGTCATCGAACAGGAGTACGTTGATGCGTCCTCGGTCGTGAAGGACGACGAGGCCATGGCCGCCGTCGTCCAGCTCCTCGATCGCGAACTGGGCGCGTACAAGCTCGGTCCAGGTGATGTCGTTGCCGTGCAACTCAGCGGTATTGGCGAGGGATCGGGCTTCGGTCCGATCGACCTGCGCATCGACCGCGAAGGCAATCTCACGTTGCCGGCTGTGGGCGCCGTGAACGTTGGCGGCCTCGAAATCGAAGATGCGGAGAAAGCGCTAACGGAGGCATACGTGCCCGCCGTGTTTCGCGACGCAGTGGCGTATATTGCCATGACAGAGGCCAAGACGACCAACGTCATGGTGACGGGGGCAGTCAGCTTGCCGGGCGTCGTGCCACTGCCGCGAACCGAGCGCAACATGCTATTTGCGATCAATCTGGCGGGCGGGTTGTCCGAGGCGGCTGGACGGGTCAAACTGAGGCGCCTGCGTCGACCCACCGAAGAGGTCGAACTCGATCTCAGCGATCCGCGCGAACTGGCCGCAGCGTTGTCGCTCGATCCTCTCGAGAACGGGGATATCATCAGGGTGATGCCGGCGGACCCCAATACGGTTTATGTCGGAGGCCTGGTCAATTCACCGCTGAACCAGCAGTTCGCCCCCGGAGTCAAGGTGTCCGTGCTGCAGGCTCTTGCAGGAGCCGGCGGATTGCGCTATGACGTCACCCCGCGCGAGGCGACCCTCGTGCGCCGCCTTCCCGACGGCAAGGATGTTCACGTGAAACTGGATCTCGACCGCATCAGGAAGGGTGAAGACCCCAATATTCAGATGGCGGCCGGCGATATCCTGTGGGTCCCTCCGACGATCGAGACCGTCGTACAGGAATGGATTGCCGAGAACATCTTCATTCGGGCCGGTGCAACGGTTACTTACACTGTAACCGCGCGTGAGGATCTGCACAGTCGATTCGACAATGCCGGTATCAATCAGAACCTCGAAGACTCGTTCAATCCCTTTGGTTTCCTCCAGAGATAGCGAGGAGTCGTGAGTCAGTTGATGTCACCACCGACTGCTGTTCAGCCTGAGTCCTGCCGGCAGATGATTCGTGAGTTGCGGGCCTTGGCCATTCGCTCACTGCCGCGGATGTACCGCAAGGAAGACGGGATCTTCGCGTTCCGGTTGCGCCACGATGGTCGAGATCGGCTGGAAGGCCACAGTGTGCGTTACTCCGCAATTGTGGCCATTGCGCTGGCACGCGAGAACGCAGATGTCGCCCGCGAAGTGTTGTGTGGTGATACCCTCGACAATTTCATGGACCGGCTGTGTGCTGCGGTTGAGACCGAGACGGACATCGGTGCGGTAGCCTTGACACTGTGGGCTGCTCGGGTGTGCAACCATGATGGGGCAGATCGTATTCTCGAGCACTTGCGTACGATGGATCCCGTAGCCGGTGCGCATCCAACGGTCGAGCACAGCTGGTGCGTGACCGCGCTTGTCGTAGATGGCGGCGACCGTGGAATCGATGCGGGCCTGGCTGATGCTGCGGCGCAGCGCTTGCTCGATTCACAGCACCCTTCCGGGCTGTTTGCCCATCGTCCGGCGGGCGCAGGCGGACAACGCTGGCGCGACCATGTGTGTTGCTTCGCCGATTTTGTCTATCCGATTCAAGCACTCAGTCACTACTTCACGCACAGCGGTCGCAGCACGGCTCTTGACGCAGCGCGATCGGCAGCTCGCAAGATGATTGACCTGCAAGGTCCGGCCGGGCAGTGGTGGTGGCACTTCGATATCCGCAGCGGCCGAGCACTCGAAGGCTATCCGGTTTATGCCGTGCATCAGGACGCGATGGCGCCGATGGCCCTGTACGCCCTGCCGGAAGCCGCGGGAATCGACATCGGACCGGCCATCAAGAAGAGCCTGGCGTGGTTGCATCATGCCCCCGAATTGAACGGTTCGCTGATCGATGAACAGGTCGACGTCGTCTGGCGCAAAGTCGCTCGCCGAGAACCTGGCAAGCTGGTGCGCAGCCTGCAAGCAGCCATCAGTCGCCTCCATCCGAGTCTGCGGGTACCGGGTGTCGGCGTCGTCTGTCCACCGGGGCGGATCGACGCCGAGACGCGGCCCTACCACATGGGCTGGCTGCTCTATGCGTTCGGACCCGAATGGGACGCCGCATGACCATTTTGACACCATTTCCAGCCGGGTCAGCTTTTGTTTTCGGCCCTGCGATTGTAGGCTCTGCTGAAGGAATCGAACCGCGGGTTGGGGTCGGATCACGCGGTTGAGGCGATCCTGGCGATCGGGATCGACGTACACATTTCGAGGGATGAGAATGGCTGAAGCGCCGCGGACATGGCCGTGTCAATCGCTGCTGGGGGTGTCGGTGCATGCGCTGAATCAGGGCGAAGTGCTCGATATCATCGATCAGGCGATCGCGGACCGCAAGCAGTTGCTCATTGGCGTGGTCAATGCGGCCAAGCTGGTGAACATGCGGCGAGACGCTGCGCTCGATAGTGCCGTGCGTCAGGCGGACCTGACGCTTGCGGATGGCATGAGCGTGGTGTGGGCATCTCGTTTGCTGCGCAGGAGCCTTCCTGAACGTGTCACGGGCATCGATTTGATGACCGCCATGCTTGCCCGCGGAGCACAACGCGGCTATCGGATCTACTGCCTGGGGGCAACCCAGGACGTCCTCGATGAGACCGTGCGGCGGATCAACGAGGAGTACCCCGGTGTCGTTGTGTGCGGCCAACGCAATGGGTACTTCGACAGTTCGGAAGAGCGCGCGGTAGCGGATGCAATCGCCGATGCACGACCAGACATCCTGCTCGCCGCGATGAGTTCACCCAAGAAGGAATTGTTTCTGGCCAAGTGGCGCACACACCTGAACGTGCCGGTGTGCCATGGCGTCGGTGGAGCATTTGATGTCATGGCCGGGAAAGCCGTGCGGGCTCCCGTAGTGTGGCAGCGGCTTGGCATGGAATGGTTGTACCGGCTGCTCCAGGAGCCTCGGCGGTTGTGGCGGCGCTATCTGGTGACCAACACGCTGTTTTGTGGGATGGTGCTGTCTGAGATGACCGGGCGCAACAAGACCGGGACGTAGTGCGGATACTGAAAGCAGAGATGAATGAAAGTAGCTGTCGTAGGAAGTGGATATGTTGGACTGGTTGCCGGGGCGTGCTTTGCCGATGCCGGTAACCACGTGACCAGCGTTGATTGCAATGCGGCCAAAATCGAGGGACTCAAGCGCGGTGAGATCCCGATTTATGAACCGGGTTTGAGCGAGATGATTCTGCGCAATGGCAAGGCCGGGCGTCTCGAGTTCACCACCGATCTCGCAACCGCGGTCCGCGATAACGATGTCATTTTCATCGCAGTAGGCACTCCTCCTGCCGCCGATGGTTCGGCTGATTTGTCGGCCATCCTCTCCGTTGCGTCGGAAATCGGATCGGCGATGGAGAGTCATCGCATCATCGTCATGAAAAGCACCGTGCCCGTCGGTACCCACCAGCGCGTGAGTGAAGCCGTCGCCAGCAAGACCAGGCAGCCGTTCGATTACGTCAGCAACCCCGAGTTCCTCAAGGAAGGGGCGGCGATTCAGGATTTCGTCAGTCCGGATCGTGTGGTTCTGGGATGCAACAATCCAGATGCCATCAACACCGTCAAGAAACTCTATGCGCCGTTCATGCGTAAGGGTGAGCGCATCCTGACAATGTCCGCCGCTAGCGCCGAGATGACCAAGTACGCCGCCAACGCAATGCTGGCGACGCGTATTTCGTTCATGAATGAAGTAGCCACGCTTTGTGATCATTATGGGGCCAGTGTCGAGGAGGTCAGGCGCGGGATCGGCAGTGATTCGCGCATCGGATCCGCGTTCCTCTTTCCCGGCGTAGGCTATGGCGGTTCGTGT
Organism: uncultured Planctomycetota bacterium; assembly: GCA_942492115.1. Taxonomy (GTDB): domain Bacteria; phylum Planctomycetota; class Phycisphaerae; order UBA1845; family CAIVHJ01; genus CALODL01. The sequence continues at coordinate 123,812 of CALODL010000007.1, read as the reverse complement.
TTTCCCAAAGATGTGACCGCATTCATGTCCATGGGGACTGCGGTGGGTTTTGAACTACAGATCGCCACCGCTGTTCATCGGGTCAATCAGGATCAGCGTCAACGCTTTGCAGATCGCGTCGTGCAATGGTTTGGCGATCAGTCCCCCACGACCACCCTGGCGGTGTGGGGGTTGGCGTTCAAGGCGCGCACCGATGACGTCCGTGAAGCGCCCGCGATTGCGGCCATTCGCCGCTTCCGCGAAGCCGGTTTCACCGTGCAGGCCCACGACCCCGAGGCCAACGGGACCGCGACTGACGAGCTCGGCGGTGACCTGCGAACATTCGACGATGGCTACGCTGCACTCGTCGGCGCCGATGCGCTGGTGGTCTTCACTGACTGGCCCGAATTCCGCACACCTGACTTCGACGCCATCGGGACCCAGTTGCGTCAGAAGCTGATTTTCGATGGGCGCAATCTCTACGACGGCCAGGCGCTGGCCGATCTGGGATTCACCTATGTGTCGATTGGCCGCCCCGTGGCGCGGCCGGGAGTGGGGTAGAGCAACGTGGCCCGCATTGCCGTGACCGGCGCCGCCGGATTTATTGGTTCACATCTGGCAGAGGTGCTGCTGCACCGTGGCGATGAGGTCATAGGCATCGACAACTTCGATCCCTTCTACGACGCAGCCATCAAACGCAGTAACCTCGTTGAACTACATCGATCGCAGCGATTCACGCTTGTTGAAGCAGACATTCGTGACACTGCCGCCATGACGACGGCGCTGTCTGGCATCGATGCGGTCGTTCACCTCGCCGCCCGGGCCGGTGTACGCCCGTCGATCGACGATCCTCTGGGCTATCAGGATGTCAACGTCCGCGGCACCATGGCACTGCTCGATGCTTGTCGGGCGGCGGGTCGTCCGCGGTTCGTCTTTGCCAGTAGTTCCAGCGTTTATGGTAATAACGACAAGGTTCCTTTCTGCGAGACGGATGCGGTCAATTGCCCGGTGTCGCCTTATGCGGCAACGAAGCGTGCTGGTGAATTACTGTGCTACACCTACCATCACTTGTGGCAATTGCCGATGACTTGCCTGCGGTTCTTCACGGTTTATGGCCCCAGGCAGCGTCCGGATCTGGCTGTACACAAGTTCTCCCGGCTCATGTTGTCCGGCGCGCCCGTTCCCATGTATGGCGACGGCAGCATGAAACGTGATTTGACATACATCGACGACATCGTGGACGGCGTCGTACGGTCGATCGATCGCTGCGGCGATTATCGAATTTACAATTTGGGCGAGGCCTGCCCGATCAGTGTCAAGCAGCTGATCGAGGCCCTGGAGCGCGCGCTGGGTGTCAAGGCAGCAATCGAGTGCCGTCCGGTTCCCCCAGGGGACGTGCGCATGACGTTTGCCGACGTATCCCTGGCGCGTCAGGAGCTGGGATATGAGCCGAATACGTCCCTGCCGGTTGGGCTCGAGCACTTCGTGAACTGGTTGCGCTCGCAGCCTGAGCACGGCCCGAATTCACTGACGACGTGCCGCTGAGACCAGAACCTGTGGGCAGTTTCACATCATTGGACGTATCTGATCCCATCTCGAGCGCTGGTCCTGCAGGTGACAGGGTGACCCCCACAACCGAGCGCCTCGATGTCATGCTGCTGGTCAGCAGCCTCGAGCGCGGGGGCGCCGAGCGTCAGGTCGTGCACCTGGCCAACGGATTGATCCACCAGCACTGCCGGGCACATATCTGCGCGCTGTCACCCAAGGTGCCTCTGGCCGAAGATCTGGTCGATCCCGGTTGCCTGCACGTCATGCCCAAGAGCTGGCGGTTCGACCTCGGGGTCGTTGGCCGGGTCGCCGCAAAAATGCGTGACCTCGAAATCGACATCGCCCATGCGTTCCTCTTCGACGCGGAAATGGTTGCACGGCTGGCCGCCCGCCGCGCCGGCGTGCCGGTCGTCATTGCCTCCGAACGCAACAGCGATTACGTCAGACCATGGTTGCATGCAGCCTGTCTCCGGATGACTCGCTCGCGTTTCGACGTCATGATCGCTAATTCGAATGCGGGCAAGCGCTTCAATATCAAGACCCAGGGGCTCGACGATTCCCGCATTCACGTCATCCACAATGGGGTCGATATCGAACGCTTCCAACCTGGGCATGTGTCGGCCTGCCGTCAGGCCATGGGGCTGGACGGGCCCGGGCCGGTGATCGGCATGGCAGCGAGCTTCAAGCAGCAGAAGAATCACATGATGTTCTTGCGGGTTGCCGCGGCACTGCACGCGCGCTTTCCGAATGCGCGGTTCGTGTGTGCCGGGCAGCCGCTGATGGTCCAGAACGACACGGCGGGGGCCCTGGGGTCCGGAGCCCGCGGCCACAGCGCATCGGTTGCCTATCACACACGCATTGCAGAAGAGCTCAAGGGGCTCGGGCTTGAAGGGGTCGTGCTGATGCTCGGCCGCCAGGACGACATGGTTCCATTCTACAACGCCTGCGATGTCGTGGTTCTGACATCTCGACACGAGGGTACGCCAAACGTATTGTTGGAGGCCATGGCGTGTGGTCGCCCCGTGGTTGCGACCGCTGTGGCAGACAATGCTGTCATCGTGCCCGATGGCCGCGCTGGATATATCATTGATTTGGATGATGACACGGCGATGATCGACAAAGTTGCAACACTGCTTGACAATGACGCGCTGCGTCAGGACATGGGTGCTGCTGCACGGGAATGGGTCGTGGACCGCTTCTCGTTAACCTCGATGGTCAAACAAACTGCTGACGTCTACCGCGCCGTCCACCGCCGGAAGACCAGCCCGGAGAGCGTGTGATGGCGAGACTTCGCGCCATGGGCGCCCACATCATCGTCGTCGCCATGTTCGCTGCGGTGATCGTCGGCGTGCGACTGGCCGACGGCGCGCGCTGGCTGCTGCGCCGACGCCCACCAGCAGCCGACCCGGGCGGGGTGCGCTTGATGCTTACCGGGACGTTCTACAACGGCGGATGGTTTCGTTCGCATATCCTGCCTCTGTCGAGCAGTTCTACGATTGCTGAGATCATCGTCGTTTGTGATCGCCCGCTGTTCGACGTCCCCAAGGTCACTTACGTGCCGCCACCATGGTGGGCTCGACCATTCGGTCGCAGTATGGGACGACTTCTGACCATGTGGTGGGCGTCGTGGCGGGCAGCGCCGCATGCTACGATGGGCTACCACATCATGCCTAACGCCCTGATCAGCCTCATTGTTGGACGATGTTTCGGATGTACGACCATCTATCAGATGACCGGCGGCCCCGTTCAGATCGAAGGAGGCGGCCACGGTAGTGAGAACATCTTGCTGCGACAGTTGGACGGGCCGTCCCAAATTCGCGAGCGGTTGCTGTTCGAAATCGTTCGCATGTTCGATTGGGTTGTGGTACGAGGTCAGCGTGGGCGTCAGTTTCTCGAAGAGCGTGGCATAGCTCGGCGCTGCGCGATCATTCCCGGGAGTGTCGATTGTCAACACTACGCTCCGGGCCAGGATGACAAGGAATATGACATCGTCTCCGTCGGCCGACTCGTGCCGGTCAAGCGGTACGATGCCATGTTGCGCATCGTGGCGCTCATGGTCCGGCAGCGCCCGGGGTTCAAAGCCGTGATCGTTGGTGACGGCCCGCAGTTGGAGCCGCTCGAGAGACTGATTGCCGAGATGCGTATTCACGAGCATGTCGAATTGGCCGGCAGGCGCGATGAAGTTATTGATTATCTGCGAAGGGCTCGGTTGTTCATGATGACCTCCGAGAGCGAAGGGTTGTCCATTGCCATGATCGAGGCGATGGCCGCGGGATTACCTGCGGTCGTGCCCGATGTCGGAGACCTGGGCGAGATGGTCGAAGATCAGCACACCGGTCTGTTCATCAATCCATTGGAGGTCGAGGAAACCGCAGCAGCAATTACCTCTCTTCTCGATGATTCCACGCGGCTGGAACAAATGGCCGTGGCAGCACGTGCGAGCGCAATCGAGAGCGTCGACATTGCCGCGGTGGCGTCGAGATGGGATGAGTTATTCGGATCAATGAAGTGCGTAGCCGCACAAGCACAGCCCATGGAGGATGGCGATGGTCGACGGGTCATTGCATGAGAATGCCATCCGTCCCGTCATGGTCTATCGCTGGATGGCCGTGTGTGTGGGACTTGCGCTGGTGGGTGGCTATCTGTTTGCTCCAGATCTTCCCCTGAATTTCGGCGGGGTCAATGCCCTGGTCGACCGCGTTCAACATGAGTTTTCCCAAGTTACGTTCAGTTTCTTCGCCAACTCGTACACACGCATGGCGGTGTACCTGCTGCCAGCGCTCGGCTTTTTGACCTGGGGTGTGGCCGGGCTGTTCAATCCCATCCGGCTGGAACGCGCGCTGCAATCAATCAGTGCGCGCCCGTGGCCGTGGGTTGTGCTACTGGCGGCGGCGGCCGGCTCGGGTACATGGTTGCTGGGGGAGTACGTCCTCGAGCGTCAACCCGTGATGCTTGGTGACGAGTACAGCTACGTGTTTCAGGCCAAGCTGTTTGCCAGCGGCCGATTGTACACCGAGACGGCAGCAGACCACATCGAGTTCGACAATCGCGCGATCATGACCGGCAACGGTCCACGTCGCTACGGTATGGGTTTTCCTGGCCACGCCCTGTTTCTGGTGCCGGGAATCTGGGTGGGTGACATGTGGTTGGTCCCCGCGGTATTGGCCGGGCTCAGCGTCCTGCTCGTGTTCATCATTGGTCGTATGTTGCTGGGTGCAGGCGTCGGATTGTTGGCCGCGTTGTTCCTGGCCTCTTCACCTTACTTCTTGTTCTACCACGCAACATTGCTTCCACAATCGAGTACGATTTTCTGCGAGCTGGTTTTGTTGTGCTGCGCACTGCGCTGTGCCCGCGGTGGAGGTATGGCCTGGGGCGTGATGGCTGCGCTCACGATGGCGCTGCTGGTGTTCGTTCGCGCCCAATCGGCGATGCTCATGGGTACGCCACTGATGCTGTGTCTGCTTCTTCAGGGTGACAGCCCGCTGCGTCGGCGCGCAACCATCGTACTTCTGCTCGGTGGTGGCGTGGTCGTCGGGGCCGCTGCCTTGATGCTGAACGCGTCATGGACCAGCGGCGCACCATTAATGCTGCGCCTGGCCCCGCGTCCGGCCGGTTTTACAAGCGGCTACAGTTCGGGCCTGGGCGTCGGCAATCCGTTGCGCGGCGTGGCCAATACGGCGATCACGCTGGCCCGCGTCAACATGTGTCTGCTGGGTTGGCCTCTGAGTTTCTTGCCACTGTTGATGTGGTCGTTCATGCGCGGGAAGACTCGATGGGAGATCGTGCTGGGCGTGTGCGCGCTGGCATTTCCCGTGTTCTATTTCTTCTATTTTGGTCGTCAGGAACACTACTACCTGGATATCGTGCCGCTGGTCATGTTGCTCGGCGCCGCCGGATTGCTCCGGTGGGGCCAACGCGTCGGGGCGGCTTCGGCAGCAGGGCTGGTGGTTGCCGGCTTCAGCCTGGCCACCGTCGGCGTGTGGCCATTTCGCTGTACATACTTTGCACGGCGCGTGGCCAACAACGCGGCCATCGTTCGCACGATCGAGTCTGCCGAGTTGTCTCATGCGATTGTCTTGCTCGAGGGGATGATTCCCGATCATATGTCGATCATTGGGCAGAACTCACCCGAGTTGGATGACGACGTGATCTTTGCGGAACGGTTACCCAACGGGGCTGATTGCTCGACGTTGGCGCTGTTCCCGGGGCGCGAGGCGTACGTCGTCAAACGTGACCCCGACACGAACGCTTATAAGTGTGTGGCCTGGGTCGAAGACTGTACAGCGCCTCCGGAAACGGCGGCCAAGCCGGATGAGGGCAACTGAAATGGCCTCGACTCCGCGCGTGTCCGTCCTGATGCCCATCCTGAACCCGCACCCGCAGTTCTTCCCGCAAGCCGTGCGCAGTGTCCTCGACCAGACGATGCAGGACCTTGAGCTGGTCATCGTCGAGGATCCGGCGCAGCGCCGGGCGGCCGATATGCTGGCTGGGTTCGAGGATCCGCGTATCGTACACCACTGCAACACTCAGCGCACTGGACAGATAGCCCAGCGCAACCGCACGGTGGCGCTGGCCCGGGCTGAGTACGTGGCCCTGCTCGACGGCGACGACATCGCTTTGCCCCAGCGCCTCGAGCACCAACTGGACTACCTCGAGCACCACGTCGACGTTGGAGTGATTGGGAGCCAGCTGGAGATCATCGATCATGATGGAGCGCACCTGGGGTACCGTGAATATCCGACCGCGCCGGAGCACATCCGGCGGGTGATGAAACGCTTCAATCCCATCGCCCAGCCAAGCGTGATGTGCCGCAAACAGGTTCTCGAGGGCGTGGGTGGGTACTGTTACGACAAGTACTCGATCAACTCCGACTACGATCTGTGGTGCCGGTTGGCGCTTCACGGTGTGCGCCTGGCAAATCTGCCGGACGTCCTGCTGCAGTATCGCATTCACGCTGAGAGCATCAAGAGTTCCAAACTGCGCGAGGTGCTCAAGTCCACCATCGATATCAAGCAAACCCACTGGCGGGATGACATGGACCTGGCCGCGCGGCTGCGCCTGTGGGCCGAACGTTGTCTCCTGTTGCTCCCGCAGGCCGTGGTGCTACGGTTGTTCATGCGAACACAATACCAGGCCCAGCTACCGACCCCGGCCAGGCCCGTTCATGCGCAGTGAAACACGACACACTATCGTATTGACGGCTGGCTCGGGAGTGGCCGCACTCTTTGCGCTGGTGTATACCGTCTACGCCGGGCGCGTCCTCGGACCGGCCAGCTATGCGGACTTTACGTCTGCAGTGGCCTTGCTGTCCCTGTTTACCATTACCATGGGCCCCATCAACAGCACGGTGGCGCGATTCGCCAGCATATACGCAGTACGTCAGGAATATGGACGAATCCGGACACTGGCTGTCGAAGTACTGCGCCGCGTGGGTCTGGCCGGGCTGGTCGGTCTGGCCATCGGGACCCTGGCGATCAGCCCACTGACACAGGCTCTGCACTTCCATTCCTGGCTCATCACCGCCGTCGTGTTCGTGACCATATACCTGACCTTTCTGCTCAACGTGGGGCGCGGTTTGTTGCGCGGCATGCAGCGTTACAACGGATACAGTGCCAACGCGGTGCTCGAGGCGCTCGCCCGACTGACTGGCGGAGTCGTGCTGGTCGTTATGTTCGGCAGCGCTGTGGCGGCAGCCAGCGCCTACCTCATCGCCGTGATCGTATCGTTAGGTGTGTCCCTCGTGCAGTTGCGCGACTTGGGCCAGCACGATCGCGAGCCGGTCGACGGGAGCGCGATCAAGCGCTTTGCTGTTCCGATGTTCATTTCGGCTTTTTGCGCTGCAGCCACACAAAATGTAGACATGTTGCAGGTCAAAAGTTGTTTTGGAGAAACAGAGGCTGGAATCTACGGCGCTGCGGTTACCCTCGGACGTGGTACCGGGGTCTTTGCCATGCCGTTTACGACCCTTGTTCTGCCTCTGCTTACGGCCATGTACGAGCAGAAACAGTCCATCATCGGTACGTTCCTGCGCATTTGTACTTACTTCGTACTCGTTGCCGCCGGCCCAGTGACCGTGCTGTATATCTGGACCGCTCCAATCGTCGACCTGCTGTACGGACAAGCGTACGCCCACACTGCAGTCATTATCATGCCGCTGGTCATCAGTTTCCTCGTTGGCGCATTGACTTCGTTGATCGGCCAGGCCTTCGCTTCAATGAACGATTTCAGGTACTTGTGGGTCTGCGGAGCCGGACTGGGCGCTCAGATCATCGGCGTGGCTGCGTGGCATGATGATTTGTTACAGGTGGCTCACGTCGTGCTGGCGACGAAAGCGGCGACGACCGTCGTGTTGGGGATCATGTTCGCCTGCAATCGACGGGTCGCGCCACGCTGACCGACGTGCCGCGGAAAGTGCCTGCACGGGCCATCATCGACTCCGTGCTCTGCGCTGCCAACGGACCAGCCAGGCGGGTGCGACGGACCGCGCTGCGTACACCGGGAACCGTCCCACAGCTGCACCCAGAATGCCTTGCTGATGGGCGAAAGCAAGTGCTGTCATGGGCCGCCGGGCCATCATCATCCTCTTGAACACCACATTGAGAGCGAACCCGCGTCGACCTCTCTCATTCATGTACGGCTCGTACTCGGCGAGCCACTGGCGCGAGTAATCGTACGCGGTCATGGAGCTTGTTCGGCCAGCCGCATCATCCTGATGAAATATGACCAACGGTTCGTCAACGAACAGGAACGTGGCTCCAGCGTTGGCCAGTCGCAGGCAAAAATCATAGTCCTGGTGGCGCGGTATGACTTTGAAACGCACGTCACTGGCCAACTGCCGGGACAGCATCAGTGTGCTGGTCTGCATGTAGAACCCGTGAGCAAACAGGTATTCACTGACGTCTTCATCCGGGCGGATGCCTCGGCGTGGATTGACCCAGCTGTAGTCCTGGCCCTTCTGCAGGACCGGGCTGTAGACGACTGCGTTGTGAGGATCGGACGCAGCCTCGAGGGCTGCCAGTTGGCGATTGAGTTTCCCGGGCTGCCATTCGTCGTCTGAATCACAGAACGCGATGTACTCACCGCGCGCATGATCGATGCCCGTATTGCGCGCTCCACCACCGCCCAGGTTGTGCTCGTGGCGCACGGTGCGAATACGCGAATCGGCGATGTCCGCGATGACAATGTCGAGCGCCTCCGAGTCGTCGGAGCAGTCGTCGACCACCACGATGTCCAGATCGTCGTAGTCCTGCGCAAGAACGCCCTGCAGCGCCCGCGCGATGACATTGCTGCGATTATGGGCTGGGATGATGATGCTGATGATCGACACGTGGACCTGCCTGACCGTCTTCTATCTGCCTCTACCCCGAACATATCGGACGATCGCCCGCCACGACATTGACCGATTCAAACGCAACGTATACTATTGATGCCCTTGGGGCTACGCAAAACCTAGTGGACGTTCAAAAGGAATACCTGCTCCATGACAGCCAGTGTCATCGTCTGCGTGAAGAACCGCGGTCGTTATGTACTCGACTGCCTCGCAAGCCTCGTTGCCGTGAATACACCCGACGTGGAACTGGTCGTCGTTGATGATGCATCAACTGACGACACGCCGGAAATCATTGCAACGTTCAAGGCCCAACACCCCGATCATCCCATCCGTGTCGTGACGCGCGAGCGTAGCTGTGGTCTGTCCGCCGCGCGCAACGCCGGCATCGACGCTGCGTCCGGGGATGTCATGTTGTTTACAGATTCCGACTGCGTCGTCGATCCGGAGTGGGTCAACGCGCTGGTCGACGTATTCAACGAAGAGGGTGTGTGGGCAGCGGGCGGACGGGTGGAACAGCCGGCGCCGCGCAATATCGCCGAGCGGGCCTACAATGGGACTTCACGGGTACGTGCAAGTGGTCGTAGTGTCGTGGGTTGCAACATGGCATTCTTGGGAACAGCTGCGGCTCGGGTGCGCTTCGACGAGACGATGACCTTCTTTTGCGAAGAGGACGACATCGCCCGCCGCATGAAAGTCCTCGGTGGCGAGATTCGGTTCACACCTGATGCCGTCGTCGAGCACCGCCATCCGATGACGCTCAAGACCTATCTCCGGCGCGGCTACAAGCATGGTCGCGGTTCGGCGCGGTACTGGTACAAACACGGCGTCTACGTGGGGCGGGATATCCTGTTCATGGTGCTGATGCTGGTCACGCTGCCCCTGGCGTTCATCAATCCGATCCTGGCATGGATCCCGGTCGGGTTTTTCGTACTGCAACTTCTAGCGCTGCTGTACAACGAGTTGGTCTACAAACAGAAACCGGTTGTCGAAGCCCTGATGGTCTATCCGGTGTCATTTGCCTACAGCGTGCTCAAGTGTTTCGGGGCCATCGAGGGCCTGGCCCGGCTCGTATGTCGCATCGACAAACCCATGGTCGAGTCTACCCGCCGGTGGAAAGAGCAGAAGCGCTCGGGCGGAGCCGGGGCTGTGATGCCCGCTCGAACCTGAGTCCCATGTCGACAACGGACCGGGTGCACCCGTTCCTTGGATCCGTGCCGCAGAGCATCCACCTCGCGTACCGCGCCGTCGGCGTGGTCTCGCGTCCATCTGTCCGATCCGCTATCATGAAATGGTCTAACTGGGGAATTCCAATGAGCAGATTTACCCGTGCGATCATGGTGTTGTGCTGTTACTCGGCGATGGCCACTTCGGTCACCGCTCAGACTGCAGCGGATATCAACCAGCAATTCAATACTGCCTACCAGCAACAAGAATGGGACAAGGCGATCGAGCTTGGCAAGAAGCTGGCCGAGCTGCGACCCGACGATCCGGCGCCGGCATACAATGTTGCGTGCGTACTGGCCCTCAAAGGCGAATCCAACGAGTCTGCACGGTGGTTGCTCATGGCCGCGACACGTGGATTCAGTGATCGCACTCTGGCGGCAAATGATCGTGACCTCGATAGCATCCGCAACCTGCGCGCCTATGACATCGCGATGGATCGCGTGGGTGCCAATCAACTGAAGGCCTTTGCAGAATTCAAGGTGATGGCGGCTGACAGCAAGCCGTTGGTCATGGTGCCGGATGGGCTCGACCCCCAGCAGCCAGCGCCGCTGATTATCGCCATGCATGGCTATGGTGACACGGTCGAGAACTTTGCCCGCGTGTGGAAGAAGGCGGCCGAGGATCGCGGGGCGATTCTCGTGCTTCCGCGGGCCGTGCGTTCGGCGGGCACAGGGTTCCAGTGGGGCGAAGTCAATGAGGCCGACTGGTTGTTGACCCGGGCACTCGATGCCGCGACGGCGCAACACAACATTGATCCCCGCAAGATCGTTCTGACCGGTTTCTCGCAGGGTGGCTACATGTCATACAACCTGGGCATGAAGCATCGCGATCGCATTACCGGCGTGATTCCCGTGGCCGGCCAATACACCCGGTCACTCGCTGAGGCACCTGCGAATGGGCCGCGTCCCCGGGTTTACATCATGGTGGGCAGTGAGGATCGCGAAGAGGGCAGCAATCGGCTGGCTCATCGTGATTATCGCGCCGTCGGGATGCGTGTCGAGCTGGTCGTCTACCCGGGCCTGGGGCACACGTTCCCCGAGAACAGCGATGCAGAGCTGCTCAAGGCTCTTGCGTTCGTCATGCCTTGAATCCCGTTCGATCGACGGGCCGGGTCGCGCTCACCCCTGCTGGAGATACGCTTCGAAGTCCTTGACCTTCGGGGGTTGCTGACCTCGCGCCGGACGAATGGACAGTCCTTCCGCGCGCAGGCGTTTGGCCTGTTTGCGCACCCCGCCAGGAAACTTGTCGTTCAATCCACCATCATCACGGACCACACGCCAGTACGGGGTAATCCGCTTCTTGCCCGCGGCTTCGTCCAGCTCGGCGACTTCGGCCACGATGCGCATGAAGATTCCAGTGCACAGGGGACACGTGGCCTCGACCCCGGCGTCATGTGCGAGGCCGGCACGGAGCATGCTCTGTGTGATCAACCGGCCTCGGCGCACACCGCGCACCCGGGCGTCGACGTCCAGGGGACGGGGGATGATCATCCTCCCTGATCCCAGTCGCTTCCGCAGGCGTAGCGGAATGGCCGTGATCTTGCCGTGACTGGGATGGTTTTCTTCGAGTTTTTCACGCCACGTCTTGCGGGCCATGGCTGGTTTCCTCGAGTCGGTCGGGCCTGGGAAACATGGGTTTCGGACGATTTGTGGTCAACCGCATCCGTTATCGGAGCATGACTCGGCGATCACTTCCCGAACGTCTTGCTTCCCAAGGTCGTACAGTTTGGGACGGGTGACGCAGTTCCGCATCGAGCCAGCTTGGATTGTATATCTAGGATGGGATAATACTAAGGACGATGCACAAACAGGTGTGAGATTTTGGCGCCGGAACCCATTCTTGTTTGGTTCCCAAGGCGTTCGGGGCACACCTGGGGTTTTCGAGGAAGCCATGGCGGCGACTGGTAGCGTACTCTACATCATACCGGCCTACAACGAGGGGCAGGTCATTGCTGACACCATCCGCAATCTGCTGGCTGAAGGGCCTCCAGGTCAGGTCGTCGTGATCGACGATGGCTCGCAAGATGATACCGGTTCGTGTGCCCTCGCGGCCGGCGCGACTGTGTTGACCCACATCGTGAACCGGGGCCAGGGGGCGGCACTCCAAACCGGCTTCGCCTATGCCCAGGTCTGCGGTGCGCCCGTCGTCGTGACCTTCGATGCGGATGGGCAACACGATCCGACTGATGTTCCGAAGCTGATCGATCCGATTCTTTCGGGCGAGGTCGATGTGGTCATGGGGTCGCGCTTTCTAGAGGGTTCCGAGTCACCCCACATGCCGCCGTTGAGGCGGCTGATTCTTCGTGGTGGCGTATGGTTCACGCGGTTCATGTCGCGGGTTCCAGTGACCGACACCCACAACGGATTGCGTGCCCTGTCCAGCACGGCCCTGGCAGCGATAAACCTGCGGCTCGATGACATGGCCCATGCTTCAGAGCTCATCGACGAAATTTACCGCCGCAAGCTCAGCTTCAAAGAAGTTCCGTGCCGTATTCGCTACTCAGACTACAGCATGGCCAAGGGCCAGCGTTCGGGTGCAGCCTTGCGTATCGCATGGACATTCTTTCTGGAGAAGCTCCGGCCATGAGTTGGTTTCAAATCATCGTCGTGCCGCTCGCGCTGACCATGTGCCTGCGCAGTCTGATTCTCGTGGTCCGCAGCCCGGGGCGCTATGTGCGCTTGATGCAGGCATTACTTGCACTGATCTGGGGCGCCGCCGGTGTGTTCGTCTATCGGCCGGAATGGACCTCAGTGATCGCCCAGCACCTGGGCATCGAACGTGGTGCGGACCTTGTACTCTATGGGTTGGTCCTGGCGTTTCTCGGGTTCGCGGCCATGGTCTACTACCGTATTTGCGACCTGCGTCGCGACATTACCCAGATTGTTCGGCACCTGGCCGTGACTCAACCCCGTCGCGCCGACACACCGGGATCCCCGACTGCTGTCGCATCGGCTGATGCAGGCAACTCCGCTTCCGAGGAGTGTGCATGAACCGGGCTTTGTCGAAGAAGAACCTGTGGGAGAAGACCCCGCCAGCCGTAAAATCGACATTGGCGCTCGTGCTTGATGCCGTACCCTCGACGGTTTTCCTCGGGCGCCGCTTCCGCGAGATACTGAATTACTGTCACACTGCCGAGACCTGGACGGTCGACCAGGTTCGGGACCATCAAATCGAGTGCCTGCGGGATCTCGTGACACTGGCTTATGACAAGAGCCCGTTCTATCGAGCGCATTTCGACGCAGCAGGCGTGCATCCCACAGAGTTGAAGACTCTGGAGGACCTGGCTGCGTGGCCGACCATCGACAAGCGGGTGGTGCGTGAGCACCTCGAGGCGCTGTGTACCGAGTCACCTGCTGGACGGGGGATCGATTGCGTGTCGACCGGCGGCACCGGTGGTGAACCGCTCAAGTTTTACATCGGCGCCGAGCGTTCAGCATTCGAGTATGCCCATCTGGTTGCCGGATGGCAGCGCATCGGCTTCCAGCTCAGTGACAGGCTGGCGGTGTTTCGTGGCGAAGCAATTCGCCCGGATCGACAGGGTTTGCGGCACTATTACGATCCGATCCTCAAACGCCATGGCTATAGCAATTTCCATATGAGCGACGAGGATCTCGCCCGCTACGTGGATCATGTCGCGAGCATTGGTCGTTGCTTCCTGCACGTGTACCCGTCGTCGGTGACCGCGCTAACGGCTTACTTGCGGCGGCATGGGCGTCCGGCTCCAGGCAACATTCAAGGGATCCTCGCAGGTTCTGAGAAAGTCTGTGAGACCGATCGTCGGCGATCGGAAGAGGTGTTCGGCGTACCGTATCACTCCTGGTATGGGCATTCGGAGAAGTCCATCCTCGGTGCAGAGTGTCGCGAAAGCACCGACTATCACATGTGGCCAACGTACGGTATTTGTGAATTGATCGATGAGACAGGGGCCGTGGTGACCACCCCGGGCCAGGAGGGCGAGGTCGTCGCGACCGGTTTCATGAATCGCGTGATGCCGTTCATCCGCTATCGCACCGGGGACTACGCGACCTATGTGGGCCAGACCTGCTCTGCATGCGGTCGGGCTCACATGGTCATTCGTGATGTCCAGGGCCATCGCACCCAGGAGATGGTGGTTGGGGCCAATGGCGGACTCATCTCGTGGACGGCGCTCAATATGCACGATACGACCTTCGAGGATGTGCGCCAGTTTCAGCTCCGCCAGGAGGAGCCGGGTCGGGCTGTGCTGCGGGTCGTGCCTGCGGCGGGGTACGGTGACGCGGTTGCACGTCGGATTCTCGAGAATCTCGGGCGCAAGCTGGACGGCCAGATCCAATTGACCATCGAAGTAACTGATTCCATACCCCTGACGGCGCGCGGCAAGGTGACCTATGTCGATCAGCGGTTGGACCTTGAAGCGTTGAGTACCACGGGGCAGACATGAAACAGGTCGTGCAGAATTACAACAGTGGAGACCTTTGCGTCGAGGATGTACCCACTCCCATTTGTAAGCATGGTGGGGTCCTCGTTCGCGCAGCCTACTCCCTGGTGAGCGCCGGGACCGAGCGCATGAAAGTAGAACAGGCGCGCATGAGCCTGTTGGCCAAAGCCCGGGCGCGGCCGGACAAAGTTCGTCAGGTCGTGCACAGCATGCGTCAAGTCGGTGTCACCGAGACCGTGCGGAAAGTCCGGGAACGGCTCGATGCTCTGACACCATTGGGCTACAGCATGTCCGGCGTCATCGAGGAAGTGGGAGGCGGCCTGGACGAATTCCAGGTCGGTGACCGCGTGGCGTGTGCCGGCGAGGGTATTGCCTGCCACGCCGAGTTCGTGTTCGTGCCGCGCAATCTGTGTGTCAAGGTACCCGAGGGCGTCGATCTCAAGGATGCCGCGTTCTCGACCGTTGGCGCCATCGCCATGAACGGCGTCCGGCAGTCCAACGTCAGTTTGGGAGATACCGTCGTTGTCATCGGGTTGGGGCTCGTCGGGCTACTGGGTGTCCAGATCCTCAAGGCCGCCGGGTGCCGCGTGATTGGTGTCGATGTCGACGATGCCAAGCTCGAACTCGCCCGGTCATGTGGGGCCGATGCCGCGCTGCGGCGCGATGACGTGGCGCTCGAGGACACGATTCGAGGTCTCACGGAGGGGCACGGCGCCGATGTAGCCTATGTTGCCGCGAGCACCGCAAGTTCCGATCCCATGAAACTTGCGGGCGAGATCGTCCGAGATCGGGGCACGGTCGCCATCGTCGGTATGATCAAAGTCGAAGCCGATTGGCAAACCTACTACATGAAAGAATTGTCCGTGGTCATGTCCCGATCCTATGGGCCCGGCCGCTATGACCACGCATATGAGCACAAGGGTATCGATTATCCGGTGGGTTACATCAAATGGACCGAACGACGCAATCTACAGGAGTTCCTGCGTTTGATTGCTGCCGGCCAGGTATTACCCTCCAGGCTTGGTCCCGAGATATTCGATATCGATCAGGCCCCTGATGCGTATCAGCAGTTACACGAGGCTCCGGGCAAGCACGCTGTCGGATTGTTGTTTTCGTATCCTCAGGACGCCGAGACTGACCGCCGGGTTGATTTGATCACTGCCCCACGGAATCCGGTGACTGGGCGCGTCCAGGTTGGGATGATTGGAGCGGGCAACTTTGCGACCGGCACGCTGATTCCGGCATTGAAGTGCCTGGACTTGGCGAATCTCAAAGCGATTTGTTCGGCGCGCGGGCTCAGTGCGCGCAGTGTAGCGGGTCGACATGGCTTCGATTACTGTGCCAGCGATGCCGAAGAATTGTTCAATGATCCGACAGTCGACGCAGTCGTGGTGGCCACGCGCCATGATACGCACGCGCGATTCACCGCCGCAGCCCTGCGTGCGGGCAAGCACGTGTTCGTCGAGAAGCCGCTGGCGTTGACGCACGAGCAGCTCGCCGATGTCGTTGCGGCTCAGGCTGAATCGGGTTGCATTGTGCTGCCGGGCTTCAATCGCCGGTTCAGTCCGTTGAGCCAGGCGGTGCAGATGTTCTTTGCCAATCGGGCCACGCCTGTCGAGGTCGTCTGTCGCGTCAACGCCGGGCCACTGGGTGGCGGTTCATGGTACAAAGATGACGACGAGGGTGGATGGCGCATCGTCAGCGAAGGGTGTCACTTCGTCGATCTCATGCAATACATCTGCGGGGCCCCGCCGCTCAAGGTCTACGGCGCCATGGTTGCGGGCGGCGTTGCAGGCGAGAGCAATGACAATTGCATGGCCACGCTGCACATGGCCGACGGCTCGTTGTGCACACTGATCTACGTAGCCAATGGTGATCCTGCCTTCGACAAGGAACGGATCGAGGTCTTCGGGCAGGGCCGCTATGCCGTGATCGAGAACTTCCGCCAGGCACGATTGTGTACCGGTGGGAAGATGGTGCGGCGCCTGCGGGGTGCAGGCAAGGGCCACAAGGAAGAAATGGCCGCTTTCGTGGATGCCGTGTCGCGCGGGGCACCATCTCCAATTTCGATGGAGTCTGCTGTGCAGACGACCACTGCGTGCCTTCGCATCATCGAATCGATGGGCCGTGGTCAGGTCTTGCCAGTCGATGAGGCGTTGGTGGAAAGGGAGAGTTGATGGGCTGGTTTGGCGAACATCTCGTGCGCAACAAGGCGCGATGTCTGGAGATTCGCGATCGGTTGTACCCGCAGCCGTTGTGGCCCGGCGAAATATACCTGGCCGAGATGCGCCGTGAGCCCGGCGACGTGCTGGTCGAGATCGGGTGTGGGTGGCGCGCGAACATGCTGCGTCGCGCCAGCGACCAGTTTCGCTTGAAGGTCGGAATCGATCCCGACTGTCGGCCCAATCCAGAACTGGATGATTCGTTTCAACTCATCGTCGGTGACGCCTCAACCTTGCCGATGGACGACAACTCCGTCGATGTCGTAGCAATGAACAACGTCGCCGAGCACCTCGAGGACCCCCATGCGGTGTTCAATGAGGCGCGTCGCGTGCTGCGGCCGGGTGGGCGCTTCATCATCAGTACGGTAAACCAGAAATTTCCACCCATTGTCTGCGGCCGGGTGCTGCCGCATGGCGCGCGCGTGGTCATCAACAAACTACTGTCCGGCACAGCGGAAGAAGATACGTTTCCAACCTACTATCGGGCCAATTCTCTGTCATCGCTGCGACGCCTGGGGCACGAGACAGGGTTTGACGAGATGGAGTTGAGTTACATCTCGCATCACCCGACTTATCTTCTTTTTTCACCAATCGTGTATCGCATGGGGATTGTTGCAGAGCGGGTCGTGCGCCATGTCGATGCCCTGGCGTGGCTCCGTCACATGATCCAGGCGGTCTATTGGAAGCCCGGTAGACGGACGCCAGCGGAGAATGGCACAACAGAACGGAACGAAGCGCAGGGGGCGGTCGCGGGTCGTCAGGATGCGCAGGACAAGGCCATGAGTCATGGATAAGCACATGCCAACACAAACGCAGTCATCACAGAGTGGACAACGTGAAGTCGTTCGAACGCACTTCGAGGACGCCGGTAACGTGTGGGGCGATCGATACAATGTCGAACCGCGCAAAATGTCCGATCTTGATCTGCAGTTGCGTCGCGAGAATGTGCACCGCCTGATCAGGCCGCTTCTCGAGGATCGCACGGGGCCCGTGACGATCCTTGATCTCGGTTGTGGCGGCGGCAATATTCTCGAGGGACTGCCCCAGGAACGACTTCGGGCAGTGGGCATGGACCTGGCATGTGAGATGGTCAGCGATGCTGCCAAGCGCAGGCCTACGGACGCTTTTATGGTTGGAGACGCCATGCGCATACCGTTGGCTGATGGTGCAGTCGACATCGTGACGTGCATTGGTGTTCTTGAATATGTGACCCATCCAGCCGACGTGCTGACCCAGATCAATCGTGTGATCAAGCCTGGTGGCCACCTGATCATCTCGTTCCCAAACAGTACGAGCCTTCTGCGCCACCTGTCGACTGCGGAAATTGGCCTCGAGCGGGCATTGATCGGCACGTTGAACAGGGTGCGTGGGCGATCCAACCATGGGCTCGCGCCCGACTACAAGCACCAGCAGTGGTCGATCCGTCAAGTCCGCAGCATGCTCGATGCAGCCGGGCTGCGCGTGTCGAATGTCTTGTTCAACACCTTCGGGCTGCACGGCCGATTCGGTCGTGGACCTGTAGCCATCAAGATATCGCGGTTTCTGACCAACCGTTTGCGCGAGGCCCAGTGGGTCTCGAGTGCCCTGGCCCAGACCATGGTGGCCAGTGCGTGTAAGCCAGAGTAGCGGAGTCCGGCTTGCCCATTCGTACGATCATTCTGCTCGTTTTCGTCCTGGTGGTCATGGGCATCGCCATCCGGCGGTGGTTCGTGGCAGCCTGTGCCATGCTGCTACTGACCGTCGTGGCGCAGCATCCCAGCATGCCAGCGTCGATGTTCAACGTCCAGGGCGTCAACCCGTGGAACCTGTGTCTCGTGGTCATCATGGTGTCGTGGTGGCACTATCGGCGCTACGAGCCCAAGGGGACGCCGGCGACCAAACCCATGGCGGTGTTGTTCTTCGCCTACATCATCATGGTGCTGGCCGCATCGATCTGGGCCGCCCTGGATCGCGGTGGCCATGGTCCGGTCACCAAGTTTGCGATTATCGATGGGATCATCAATCCCCTCAAATTCATCATGCTGGCGTACATGTTCTACGATGGTGCCAAGACCCCCGATCGGGTCCGACTCGCGCTGATCACCAGCATATTCAGCGGGCTGTGCTACGCTCTGCTGATGCTCAAGTCGATGAATGTGCGGGTGTTCACCATAGACTACGAAGATGCCCGGCGCATGACCGATAAGTTGATCGGTTTGTTCGCCAATGACCTGGCGGCACTACTCGCGCCGACCATCTGGGCCGCGCTGTTCGTCTACGTTTTGCTGAACCGCAAGTACATGAAGATCGGATGGTTGATGGTGATTGCCTGTGCGATCCCGCCGTTCGTTGCGCTCAAGTCCCGTGCGGGCTTTCTGGCGTTTTGTGCGATTGGGGGCATGCTGGGCGTGTTGCGTTATCGCAGCATTCTGGTGGCGATGCCGGTCGTTCTGTTGCTCGTCGTGGCCCTCGTCCCAAGTGTGTCGAGTCGCGTCCTCAGCGGTGTCGAGGAAGACAGCTACGATTGGAATGAGATCTCTGCAGGCCGTGTGACGAATCTGTGGCCCCCGGTCATAGAGCAGATCAGTCACTCGCCGGTGTTTGGGCACGGGCGCTGGGGCATCAAGCGGACGCCCTGTTACGATGAGATCACCGCCCTCGAAGGCCATGTTCCAAAGCACCCGCATAATTCGTACCTCGAGATCCTGCTCGATGCCGGGGGTGTCGGCCTGGTCATATGTCTGTCGTGGATCGTCGTGCTGGGGCACGCATCGTTGTTTCTGATCAAACGACACCATCCACAGTTGGTCATCATTACGGGCATGATTTCACTGATCTTCGTCATCGCTGAAGTCACCGTGGGGGTCGCCGGATCGAGTTTCTTCATGACTCAGAGCAAGGTTCCATTTCTGTGCGTATGGGCTGTCGGGCTGCGTCTGTACGTCGAGTGCCGCAGTATGTCGCGGGTGGCAGCTGCCCGCCAAGCGGTCCCTGTCCGTATGCCTGCTGTTCGGGAGGTCGTTGGCTCCTCATGATCGACCTGGTCTATATCGCCTCGCCGAGCTACTCGGGCTCGACGCTCTTGACCTTCTTGCTCAATGCACATCCGCAGATTGCAACCATGGGAGAGCTCAAGTGGGGTCCAATCGACATCGCAACGTACGAATGTTCGTGCGGCGCGCTGCTCAGTAAGTGTTCGTTCTGGCAGGCCGTGACCCAACGTGTGCATGCCGACGGGTTGCCTTTCGACCTGGAACGACCGGCCACGGATTTTCGTTGTCGCGACAATCCGGTCGCGGACCGCATCGTTCGCGCCCGCCTGCGTGGGCCGTTGTTCGAGCAGGTCCGCGATGGCCTGGTCGCAACCATGCCCGCCTGCCGGCGGACGTTTCCGCAGATCACACAAGTCAATCGCAGCGTGATCGAAGCGATACTCGAATTGCAAGGCGGCCGGGTTTTCGCGGACAGTTCGAAGGATCCCGTGCGCCTGAAGTACCTCCTGGAGTCCGAGGACTACAACGTGTGGGTCATCCAGCTCATTCGCGACGGGCGCGGTGTGCTCAATTCCGCGGTCAGACGCAACTCAACGGATCCCGAAGTGGCCACCCGGGAGTGGTTGAGTACCCATCAGCAGATCGAACAACTGGCTTCGCGAATTGGATCTGAGAAACTCATGAGTCTGCGCTATGAAGACTTGTGTGCCGATCCACCGGAGACTTTGCGGCGTATCCACGGTTTCCTGGGCATTACACCGACCATTCCCGATGATTTCAGCAGCGTGGCACACCATATCCTGGGCAACAACAACATGCGTCTCGGGGCGGCGGGTTCTATCCGGCTCGATGAGACCTGGCGCACTGAACTGGCGTCTCCGGCACAGGCCATCTTTGAGCGCATCGCAGGTGCGACCAACCGAAGATATGGCTACGAGTAATCCATCCTCTTCCACTTCGCCCGTGCACCGCGGCCGACTGGCCCGCAGTGTCATGAGTAATTGGCTGTGGTACGGCATCGTGGTCGTATCGGGCTTCGTGCTGCCACGCGTCATCAGCACCTATCAAGGGCAGGCCCTCCTCGGAATATGGGACTTCGGCTGGACTCTCGTGGTCTACGTCGAGCTCATGACCCTCGGCGTGATCGGGGCCGTCAGCCGTTTCGTCTCACGCCAACGAACACGCGCGGAGTGGACCGCGCTGAACAACACAGTCAATTCCAGCCTGGCATTCCTATCGGTGTCAGCGTGCCTGGGGATTGCCCTCGCCGTGGTGTTTACCCGGTTCGTGCCCAGCATGCTGGGTGGCGAAAGCGCCGATGACATTCTCACGGCTCAATGGCTCGTGCTGTTGCTATCGATTACGACGGCATTGCATGGGCCAGCCAACGTGCTCAACGGTGTCATCACGGGTTACGAGCGCTTCGATCTGCTCAACCTCATTCGCTCGGGTCGTGATGTTGCGCGCCTGGTCCTCATGTTGATCGTGCTGGCCAGTGGGGGCGGCCTGGTGGCGTTGGGTTGGACGACCCTGCTGTGCGATCTGGCATCGCACATCGCCAAGTACTATGTGGCCCGCAGGCTGTGTCCGACACTGACGTTCGCCCGGCGGCATTGTCGGTGGGACACCGCGCGGGAGATGATTCAATTCGGCGGCCGGTCCGTGGCCCAGGGGCTGGCGCGCAGCTGTCTCTATGGGCTGAACAGCCTGATTGTTGGCGTCGTTCTGGGACCTGCGGTGCTGGCTATTTACGCGCGCCAGCGCGCCCTCGTGACCCACATGATGAAGTTCGTCAAACAGTACGCCCAGGTCATCATTCCAACGAGCAGCGCGTTGCATGCCGCTGAACGGCACGATGATCTCGTACGCCTGGTTATCGCCAGTGCGCGCTTCGGCATGTATATCACGCTGCCCATCGCAGCGATTCTCATCATCCTGGGCGGTCCGCTACTGGAGCTGTGGATGGGGCCGGAATATCGGGCACCGGCCGTACTGACCATTATGGTCGTCGGCCACATGTTCTCGGTTCCGCAAATGGCTTTGTACTCCGTGCTCATGGGCATGGGGCGCCACGGCTGGCCGGCCTTGTTCGAGATGGTTGCTGCCATCCTGTCGATTGTCGTGACGGTGGTAGCGCTGTACGTTTACGGCGCCGGCATGCTCGGTGCGGCCGTGGGTATGGCGGTTCCGGTAGCCATATCGGGCGGCGTCCTTCTGCCGTGGTACGCTTGTCGCAACCTTCGGATTCCGATCGGCGAGTACATCGCCGGCATCGTGCCGAAGCCGGTCAGCCTGGCGCTCCCCGGCGCTGCTGCAATGCTTGCCGTGCGCCTGTGGTTACCCGTTGACGTGTTATGGGTTGCAGGGATTGGCGTCGTGGTCACTGTGATCATCACCGGCATGCTGTACGCACTGTTCGTTCTGCCGGAAATTCGCCGGCCGCGTCCAGCGCCCTCCAGTACCCTCCCACCTGCCGAAGGGGCACCGGTGTGACGCGAGCCAAGCCAACGGTTTGTTTCGTCGCGTTGAAGAGTTACGGTATTCTCGCCGACGATCCTGCGGTCGGACAGATCGGCGGAGCCGAGGTTCAGCAGGTGCTCATAGCCCGGGAACTGGCGCGGCGCGGATACCGTGTGACGTTCGTGGTGCACGACTACGGACAGCCGGACGGCGTGGACTGTGGGGGTATTCAAGTCTTCAAGAAGTGTCCGGTTGACGCCGGGTGGCCGGGGATGCGTTTCATCCATCCCCAGACGACGTCATTGTGGCAGGCCATGCAGCGGGCCAACGCAGATATCTACTATCAGCGCGGCGCCGGAACGGAGACGGGCCAGGTTGCAGCATGGTGCAGGTGGCGTCGTCGGCATTTCGTATTCGGCATTGCCAGTGATGGAAACTGTGATTCCGGATTGTCGACACTGACCACTGCGCGTGAACGGATGATCTACTCATACGGTGTGCGCCGCGCTTGCGTGGTGTGCCAGACCGACCGTCAGCTGCAGGCACTTGCCGCCGGGCTCGGCATACCGGCGACAGTCATTCGCACCTGTACGATGGAGCCGGCGCGAGCACAACTCGTCGAGGGGCTGCCCAACGGGGTTCGTCCGCGTGTCCTGTGGGTCGGGCGTTTTGCCGCGGTCAAGCGACCGGAGTTGTTGATCGATGTGGCGGCATCCTGTCCCGAGTACGATTTCGATATTGTCGGGGCGGCCAACGCACCGACTCCCTATGCCGAGGGGATCGTAAACCGTGCCGAGGCGCTGGCCAACGTCACGCTGCACGGCCTTGTGCCCCACGCCAGGATCGGCACTGTTTTCAGCCGCGCGGTGGCCGTCATGTGTACATCGCATTGGGAAGGATACCCCAATACGTTCCTCGAGTCCTGGGCCCGCGGCATTCCTGTCGTGTCTACGGTCAACCCGGACGGCGTCGTCGTTGAACATGAACTGGGTCGTGTGGGCACGGATGTCAAAGAATTGCGTCAGGGGCTGCACGACCTGCTGGACAGTGCGGAGACGTGGTTAAGCTATTCGCAGCGTTGTCGAGAGTTCTACTTGCAGCATCACACGGTGGCGCGCAGCGTCGACGCCTACGAGCGCCTGTTCGAGCAGATGACCTCCACATCAGGTCATGGCGTCGAGATGCCGGTTGGGTGACCCTGCGTACATTCCTCGGGTGATTGCATTACGGCCGGACTGTGTGCGTGCCCGGATCCCGAAGCGGTGAATGGTGCAGGCATCTACCAGCTGGCCGGGGCGACCATCGTCCCCGCTACGGCTTGACTGCATGCCTGGTGAAGTCGGCGATGTGCTGTTCGACGCCGGTGACCGTTCCGAACATTCTTGTGCCGTGGGCCTTGTTCTGCTGTGCGATCAGCAGGGCGATGCGGACTCCGTCCACCTGTTCGGCGAACAGCCACACACCATCCTGCGGCGTTGTCCTGGCGCGCTGCGCCGCCGAGGCGGCGAGGTCCGGCGACAGCGCGGCCGCGAGTGGCACGGCGCCGCCGTTCAACTCTTCCTCGGTAGACAGGATCAGAATGGGTCTCCTGCCGTAGCGCTTGATGTGGGCCATGGAATCGACGCCGAGATAGTTCTTGCCCGGTGTCATCAACACCACCGCATCGATCCGTGGTTCGCGGACAGCGGAGTCCAGCGCCACGCTGCACCCCACACTGGCTCCAATGAGTGCCACGTGTTCGAGGTTGACCTCGCTGCGCGAACCCAGCCACTTCAATGCGGCGGCCACATCCTCGTGCATCGCGTTGAACAGCGTCGCGTCCCGATCCGCCGCCCGTTGTGCCAGATTCATCGCCGTGGGCTCCACGCTCGCACCGTGTCCGCGCAGATCAATCGCAAGGACGGCGAACCCGGCATATTCCGGGGCAGGAATCAGCGGCGTCCAGGCCTCTTTGTTGGAGCGATACATGTGCAACAGGATGACCACTGGAGCCGGCGTCGTCATGTCGATCGGGGTCCAGTAGTTGCCGACGATCTTGACCCCGTCCGTGGTCGTGAAGGTCGCCGGAATCGGGTCGTGGGCGGTGACTGCCTGGATGCAGATGGTGAGCCCGATGGTGAAGCATGCGCTGCGGGTAAACATGGCGAGCCTCCGGTAGTGTGGTGCGTTGTGGGTGCACGTGGGATTGTAGCACACGGTGGCAACCCGGAAAACGCCTGCTGAATGCGCGAGATGCAAGGCTCCTCGGCGGGGCGCGGTAGTTCTCTTGCTCCGTTCCTTCGTTGCAGGTGCTTCCGCACGTTAACTGTCTGTCGTCATCTGCGCAAGAGAGCTACCACTTCCCACTCGCCGGGTGTCCTCGCACGCAGGAGCGCGGGTCGTCTGTGTCGCGTCTACTCGGCGGTGTGGCCCCGGGCCTGGTCGAACCACGCCTCGAGACTGGTTGCACTGGGACCGCGGGGAACCATCAAGTACTACGGGGATGTGCGAGGTGTAAGGCTCCTCGGCGGGGCGCGGAATTTCTCATGACATGCGCTCGCTCCGTTGCGGTGGGCCTGGCGGCCGGGTGATGCAGGTCGCTCACTCCGTCATGAGAAACACCACTTCCCTCTGTTCGTGGGTGCTTGCAGCGTTCGGGCGCGTTGCGGCTGGACCGGGTCTACTCGGCTGCGCCTCGAGACTGGTTGCACTGGGACCGCGGGGAATCATCAAGTACTACGGGGATGTGCGAGGTGTAAGGCTCCTCGGCGGGGCGCGGAATTTCTCATGACATGCGCTCGCTCCGTTGCGGTGGGCCTGGCGGCCGGGTGATGCAGGTCGCTCACTCCGTCATGAGAAACACCACTTCCCTCTGTTCGTGCGTGGCATTCAGCGTCCGGGCGCGCTTCGCCTGGACCGTGCCTACTCGGCTGCGCCTCGAGAATGGTCGCACTGGGACCGCGGGGAATCATCAAGTACTACGGGGATGTGCGAGGTGTAAGGCTCCTCGGCGGGGCGCGGAATTTCTCATGACATGCGCTCGCTCCGTTGCGGTGGGCCTGGCGGCCGGGTGATGCAGGTCGCTCACTCCGTCATGAGAAACACCACTTCCCTCTGTTCGTGGGTGCTTGCAGCGTTCGGGCGCGTTGCGGCTGGACCGGGTCTACTCGGCTGCGCCTCGCGAATGGTCGCACTGGGACCGCGTGTACGGGATGACAGGATGAATACCTCGGTAGGGCCCCAATTATTACAAAAAGGAACTCCCCACCCAGTAGCTGCTGGCGTTAAATGACCTCTTTCATCTGCCCACCCGATGCGCTTCGCGTCGCTGCGCGACGCTCAGGTTGGCGCTGGGGTTTTCGGGTGTTGCGACCGACGACCGTCTACCGGCGACCGGCGCGGGACGCATGGCGCGAGGCGATCGGCGCGCGGCGAATTGCCGAGGCATGCCCCCTGCCCCTCCGCGTCCCCCTCCGCCTCCGCGGACGAAAGGATTACCCCAGAGTACTTGGCTGCCTTTTCAAGAGGCTTGTCGAGGGCAGGGGAAGAGAAGGGTTCTCGTGCGCTTTGGGCTCCCTGGGTGAGAAGGCTACGGCTCGACCTCAACGTCCGCGCCGCGTCTCGCCGTCGACCACTTCAATGACCGCAGCCGTCGTACCGCTGACTTCTATCATGCCGGTCGGCAGGGTCGGGAAGATGAACGTCCGTGCGGTAGGATCGTCATGGTCGTGCAGGACGTCAATCAAGAAGGTGCCGGAGGCGTTCTTGCTCACGCGATAGGTCAGCGTTGCCAGGTAGCCGTCAGCAGGCGTATCGACGCCCTCGGTGTCGAGGCCCACGACCAGCTGACCGGTCTTGACGTTGTAGGCCTCCCAGAAGGCCAGGCCTTCGAAGACATGCTCAGCCTTGACGTCGCGGATACTCATGTCCACCAGCGTCAGCGCTCCGCTGTGGCGACCTGCTGCAGTCACGTGCAGCTGGTAACCGCGAAGATCACTGAGCGGCTGCTCCATGTACACGTCCACATGGATCACCTGACCCGCGCGGACCTCATCGACCGCAGCTTCCAGTCGGATCGTCGACCAGTCAACGACCGTCGGCGGGAACTCGGGGCTGGGACTGCGCGGACAACTGCACGAATTCAATCCTGCAAACGCGTTGAGCGCATGGAACGCGTCATTGCCGTCACACACGCCGTCGGGGCTGCAACTACCAAACGGGCCGCCCGCGTCGAGGTTGGTGGCGTTCGGTGGGTCCGGCTCGCACTCGCTATGGTTCCAGCCCTGCCCGGCGAAGCAGGTCAACGCGAGGAAGCGGTCGTTGCCGTCCGCGGAACCATCCGGCGGGCACGAGCCGAACTGGCCGCCTATATCGGCGAAGACCACGTCGATGCTACTGCACAGGCCGGCATCACACCACCACCAGATGCAGCTGTTATCACGGATGCCGTCCCCGTCGAGGTCGGAACAATCAGCGAGCGTCGTACAGGCGTCCATACAGGCACCAGCGACGCATACGCCGGTGCCAGCATCACAGGGTTCGCCATCGTCCACCG
Source organism: uncultured Planctomycetota bacterium (assembly GCA_942492115.1). Taxonomy (GTDB): domain Bacteria; phylum Planctomycetota; class Phycisphaerae; order UBA1845; family CAIVHJ01; genus CALODL01. The sequence continues at coordinate 97,126 of CALODL010000007.1, read as the reverse complement.
GTTCGAGCACGTCACAGTTGCCATCGGATCCACTGCCGGAACACGAGGCCACGTTGCATTCATCTCCCACCCCGGAACAATCAGGCGCGTCGCCGCCGGAGCACGACCCGGTCTGGCATGATTCCCCAACGCTGCACGGATCGCCGTCATCACAGGCCGTGCCGTCACCGATCGGTGTCAGCGCGTCACAGTTGCCCTCGGCCCCACCGGCCGAACACGAGGCCGTGTTGCACTGATCGCCGGCGCCCGAACAATCCACAGACGCTCCACCCGAGCATACACCGGCCGCGCATGTTTCGCCGACCATGCACGGATCGCCGTCGTCACACGAGTCGCCGTCGTCCAGCGGAGTCAGGATATCGCAGTTGCCGACAGGACCGGCCGGATCGCAGGACACAATGTTGCAGGGATCGCCCAATCCCGAACAGTCGACGGCTGAGTCGAACACGCAACCACTGGCCGGATCACACGAATCGTCGGTGCAGATATTGCCATCGTCACAAGTCACGGTCGAACCGCCGCACACGCCACCCTGACACCCGTCATTCTCGGTGCAGGCATTACCGTCGTCGCATGCACCGCCGGTATTGGTGTAGCCACAGTTCTCGCCATCGACGCACGCATCGATCGTACAGGGATTGCCGTCGTCGCAGCCGGCAGTGCATTCGTCACACGCTACGCGGTCAACGACAAAGGCGTCCACGCCGGCATTGGTCACAGAGTTATTGGGCTCATCGGCGACGCGGAACCGCACGCGGACCTGGGTGCTGGGCGCCACGTAGTTGCCGACGGTGAAGCTGGCCGCTTCCCATGTCGATGCCGACTCGGAAACAACCTCGACGTCGACCCAATTGATGCCATCGTCATTGCTGACCGACACGATCAAGACGTCGGCCTCCGCGCCTCCGGCGTCATTACTGAAGAACCAGCGGTCGTACGAGATGACACCGTCGAGCCCGTCGAGGTCGATCTGCGGTGAGATGAGATCGGTCGGTCCGCCATCGACATCGGATGAATTGGCCGCATGGTTGCCGCACGCACCCTCGGTTGGGCAGTTCTGGGTCACGAAAGCCCTGGTTCCACCCGCCTCGGCATCGTCGTCGGGCTGGCTGAGCGCGCCCCCGCTGAAGGTCCCGATCGGCACCGCCACTTCCCACGCGCCGGAAACGAGGTTCACGCTCGACACAGTCCAGGCCGAGGTATCGGCTTCGAAGCCCTCGGTCAAGATGTTCTCGAAGGCGAAGGAAACAGCGGTCGACTGTTGCACCGGATCGGTGACGCTGCCGCCACCACCCAGATCCTCGACACCAAAAGTGTAAGCATATAGATCGCTGCAGTTGCCGGCAGGCAGATCCACCGACCAGGTGTTGCCACCCAGCGGGGTCATCGGGATGTCGCTGGCTGGGCCACCGTTGATCGACAGCACCATGACCGTGCCGCTCGGATCAGGCAAAAAGCCCCCGAACGGCTCGGCATGCACCTGAATTTCCACGGCCGTGTCCGGTTCGATCATGGAAGGGATGCCCAGCGGATAGCTGAAGACCAAACCTAGCGGGGGCTGGTTCACGTAAACCGCACACCCGCCGCTGGTGCTGCAGATGAACAGGTCGTCCCAGCTGTCTCCATTGATATCCAGGTTGATGGCATCGTTGCTGCCCTGGTAATGGGCTACGGAGATGCCGCAGTCGCCCTCGTACTCGAAGCTCGGGATGCAGTGAGCCCCGGCACAAGGCGTCGTGTGGTAGATGTAACCACGGTCGCCCGGATTGATCAGATCGACATCCATGGACGTAATGATGACATCGTCGCGACCATCCTGGTCCAGGTCCACGAACAGGTTGTTGCCGCCGAAATCTCCGCCGATTGAATCCTCGATAGAGACGTCCTGCCAGGTGGCCTGGCCGGAGGCGTTGAGACCGGTGTTGATCAGGACAGAGTCCCGGGAGTCGCGGGTCACGACGATATCAAGGAACCCGTCGCCGTTGGCATCGCCGGTGTTGATGTGATAGGGATCGATGCTGGGTGTGGCCAGCTGATAGCTGTCGAAGATACCCACCGTCCCACTGCCGTCGAGGTTGTTGTAGCTCACCGATACGACCTGCGGCACATTGTTGGCGTCATCCTTGAGGATATCCAGGCGGCCGTCGTTGTTGACATCGGCAATGACCGTAGCCATGGCAAACGATGACTCGAGCATTTCGAGGGTCATGCGTAGCGCGCTCTCATCTGTGAAGTAACCGGTACCATCGTTGATCCACAGGCGATCATTCAAATCGACCGGACGCTCACCACCATACTGGTTGTCGCTGAAATACAGATCCGTGTCGCCATCGTTGTCGATATCACCGGCCGATACCGAACAGAACCGCGGCTCGGCGGGCATGGTCGGGACGCGGTCGACATCGTCGTAGTTCAGGCCGAGCCAGTTGCCATTGCCGTCGTCCCCCAGGTTGAGATACACGCGCGGATGGCTGATTTTCTTATCGCCTGGGCCGCCATTATTCGAACCGCTGAGGGTCACGGCGGTAATGACTTTCCAGCCATCGCCGGTCACGTCGGCGATGACCACGTCGCGGTCTGCCGTGGGCGTGTAGAATCCCAGATCGTCCGGCACGTCGGATGTGCTGGCGAATTCAGCGGTGCGATCGACCAGCTGCCCGTTCTCGCGCATGAACAGCCAGTTGCGGCGCTTACCCCCGTTGGTTCCCAGCTGTTTGGCCACCAGGACACACCCGAAGTGCGTCTCGTCGGGGCCGAAGTAATCACAATACAGATCCTGCTCGTCGTTGGCGGTCTCGGCGAGCGCATCGGGGCTACCCGCCACCAGCGGTGAATCAGAGGTCACCACCAGCCGTGCCGCGGTTTCGTCGACGAAGTCAACCCAGTCTGCCGCGGCTGAACTCACGATGAGCAATGCGGCGCCAGGCATACAACCGAGCAGGACCATCGACCGGGATCGTTGGCACATATCACTTCTCCTTGGATGTTCGTGCCACGTGGCGACGTGAGGCCGGTGGCCAGCACAACGACGGCGTTCTCATGATCGGCTCCCGGGGTGGGTCGGAGGTGTCTGACGGCCATGATACCCGATGGGTCGGGTCACGCGGTCGGATCCACACTGAGGGATGCGACATTCGGGCTGCTGGACCGCCATCGTTTTCTCGAATGGCGGTCTGTGGGGGGTGGTGGATGGGCTGTGAGCCTGGCTCAGGGCGCCTCATACGTGTTTCGGCGAAAGAATCACGGGGGAGCAAGCTTTGGGTTCTGAGAGTGCGCGAGGTGCAAGGCTCCTTGGCGGGGCGCGGAATTTCTCATGACATGCGCTCGCTCCGTTGCGGTGGGCCTGGCGGCCGGGTGATGCAGGTCGCTCACTCCGTCATGAGAAACACCACTTCCCTCTGTTCGTGGGTGCTTGCAGCGTTCGGGCGCGCTTCGCCTGGACCGGGTCTACTCGGCTGCGCCTCGAGACTGGTTGCACTGGGACCGCGGGGAATCATCAAGTACTACGGGGATGTGCGAGGTGTGAGGCTCCTCGGCGGGGCGCGGAATTTCTCATGACATGCGCTCGCTCCGTTGCGGTGGGCCTGGCGGCCGGGTGATGCAGGTCGCACACTCCGTCATGAGAAACACCACTTCCCTCTGTTCGTGCGTGGCATTCAGCGTCCGGGCGCGCTTCGCCTGGACCGTGCCTACTCGGCTGCGCCTCGAGAATGGTCGCACTGGGACCGCGGGGAATCATCAAGTACTACGGGGATGTGCGAGGTGTAAGGCTCCTTGGCGGGGTGCGGAATTTCTCATGACATGCGCTCGCTCCGTTGCGGTGGGCCTGGCGGCCGGGTGATGCAGTTCGCTCACTCCGTCATGAGAAACACCACTTCCCTCTGTTCGTGGGTGGCATTCAGCGTCCGGGCGCGCTTCGCCTGGACCGTGCCTACTCGGCTGCGCCTCGAGAATGGTCGCACTGGGACCGCGTGTATGCGATGACAGGATGAATACCTGAACAGGGCCCCTATTAATATTGAAAGGAACTCCCCACCCAGTAGCTGCTGGTGTTAAATGACCTCTTTCATGTGCCCACCCGATGCGCTTCGCGTCGCTGTGCGACGCTCAGGTTGGCGCTGGGGTTTTCGGGTGTTGCGACCGACGACCGTCTACCGGCGACTGGCGCGAAACGCTGGGCGCGTAGCGCGGCACGATTGGCGGGCGGCGACCAGTGGTACTATCTGTAGTCATCTTGATCACTGACAAGAACGACTCGCGCCGCGCGCCGGTCGTCTGTCACCGATCGCCTGTCGACATACCTCGAATCAGGAACCAGCCGTCAGCCAACCAGTTCAGTACTCGAGCGCTCCGATATCCGGGGCCGATCCCGCATAATCGTCGTTGATACCGTCGACATGGGTTCCGCTGTCGATGGCGGGGCTGGCTGGGGCGAGGCCGAGCTTGGCGTGCACCTGGTCGCGGATATACGCGACTTTGTCGGCAATTGATAGACCAGCTGGAAATGTCGTATCGATGTCGATGATGGGATTCAGATACAGCGGATCGGTGTTGATGAAACCGCCGGGACCGGTGTCGGCGGCCCAGTTGTGATCGTTGGCATCGGACACCAGATTGTGATCGAACTGATCAACAGCGACGCCACCGTTGAGGCCAATGTCGCCTTTGGGATTGTCCGTGGCGATGTTGTTGAGCAGCGTGACGCCCGCGTGCGAGCGACCTCCCTCGCACCAAATGCCGAACCACTGGCGGTTTGCAAAGCAGGTGTTGTTTATGACGACAGGCCGTTCAGTATCGCCCATGTCAATGCCGCCGCGCTCGTTGTCGAAGGCGATGTTGTGGTGGACGATGTTGTCCAACCCTCCGCGAACACCGATCTTGATTCCATTACCATCGCCGTTCTCGGTATTTTCGGGATCGTTTGAAAACGCGATATTGCGTCGTGTAATGCAGCGTGTCGCTCCCAGCAGGTCAAAGCCATCGTCGGTATTGCGGAAGGCAATGTTGTCTTCGAACGTACATTCGATCCCGTAGCGCAGGCCGAACCCGTCGGAATGTTCATCGATCAGGCGATTGTCATAGGCGATGCAGCGCCTGATGGTGACCCGGCGTGGTGCGATTGCCGTCCAGCCGGCCCAGTCATCCCACTCCTCTTCGGGGAGATCGGAAGCGTAACCCGTGTTGCCACCGGAGGGCGGGACGAACGCCGTGGCGGCGGTCTGGTTGGGGCTCTCACGCAGTTGGAATCCGCTGGAATTGTCGTGGCTGATGCATTCCTCGAACAGAATGTGGTGGACAGGACCTACTGTACGGAAGGCGGCGCCGATCCAGCGGTCGTCGCCATTGTTGTGATGGGCGTAGCAGCGGCGAACAGTAACATTGTGACCGACCGGCGCATCGATGACGATCGCCGCACGCCGCGCCCGCGTCAACTCGATGTTTTCAATCACGATGTGGCTGGCGCGAACGCGGACGAGTATGTCGGTGCGATCTCCACCGCCAGAGAGTACCACGGCCGCGCCAGCGGTGGCACGATACGTGATCGGCCGGTCGCTCGTGCCGCTGCGGCTGATGTCGATCACGGGTACGGCGCGGCTGGTTGTTCCACTGTCGTACGTTCCTTCGTGAATCATCACCGTGTCCCCGGGCCGGACAGTGTCAGCGGCCTGTTGGATCGACGTGTAGGGGTTGTGCTCGGAGCCGGGTGTGGCCGCCGCATCGAACAGCGGCTGCTTGGGCCCATCGTCATCGACGTGGAGCGTGCGGGCAACGGTGAAGACGTCATCGTTGCCGATTGGTTCGATAAGGGGTCGTTTGCTGCGGCGGATCTTATCGGGAGCGGGCCGTTGTCGCAGACGGGCCGTAGCGACGAAACGCTCATCGTCGGGGACCTCGTCGCTGCAGCCAGGCGGCAGCGCCGTGAAGCTGACGAGCATGAGCGCCGCACGCACGGTACGGGCCAACTTGGATCGTGAGAGTAGGGCGACCATTGGTCAAGTGTAGGACCGTACAGGGCCGCAGGAGGCGAATTTCTACTGGGTCCGGTAATTCCAGGTGCCGCGCCATGTTGCAATGATCTAATAACGTCTGATTAGAGCGCCATTCTGGCTGACTGGCTCGGACGTTCCCGGCGTGGCACAATGCGGACATCATGCGTTCCGCCGTTGTGTTGACAGTCGTGCTGTGGGTGGTGATGACCTGCGTCCGCGTGCAGTGGGTCACACCCGATCGGACCGTGCGTATCGAAGTAGCGTGTGGGGGCGTGTTCGTCATGCACAATGCGGACGGGTTCCAGCGCTCGGGTATCACAGCTCAATCCAGCCTGGCGGTTCCCTTCCCGCTTCCGCGCGTCGTCCAGTACAATCCGTCTTTGAGCGCGGGATTCATGCCGGTGTGGTGGATACCGTTGTTGTTGTGGGTCAGTGTGCGGCTGACATGGCAGTTACGAATCATGCGTGTCGTGGATGCAGGCTTGATGCTGCTCGGACTCTTGTTGGCGGTCAACGGCTTCATGGCGTCGGCCCGGAGCCAGGTCAACCCGGATACGATCATCCCCCTGGCGATTGGCCTGCCGTTTCTGGTTCTCGGATACAAGGGATTCCGCGTGGTGGCGCGGTATCGTCGCGATCCCTCCGCGGGCAGTGCGGTGATGACCAACATCTGGCTCACGAGCCTTGCATGGGGATTGGCGACACTGTTCGGACAAACGGCCGTTCTGCCTGTGGTTGTCCTGGTCGTTCTGGCGTCGCTGATCAGCTGGAACATTCGTCGCGTCAGATCGGCGGCTGACGAGATCGAACCAGCAACCACCTGTTAGATCTTCCAGTCCTTCCGCGAGAAACCCTGCAGCACGGCGATGACATCCGCGCTCGGCGCATGCAAGAGCCTCCTCAGCAGAATTCGTGGGTGAGTTCTGGCGGAGACAAGTTCCCAAGTGCGTGATAAATGGCCACGAACGTCGTATTGAGCAAACAACATTCTACGGGCTTCATGCACAACACGATCGCCGATGAGCCCCTGGAGCTCCGTCGCCGTCAGCGTCGGTCGCGCCCGCCGCGGCCCGGAGGCGCATGAAAGACCCCAGAAGCGCCCAAGCCATGTCCTCAGGTGCGCTTCCGGGGTCTCGTGGTGGGGGTAGTTGCTGGTCGTGTCCATGCGGCGCCCCCGGCAACCGCACGGAAAAGCCTGCCGAGCCTAGTTCGATTCGACCGCCCCGCGGTCCGGGGCTTCACCGGCGAAGTCCTCGTTCATGTCTTCGACGATCTCGGCAGTGTCGACTGCCGGGCTGCTGGTTTCGAGCCCGAGCTTCTCATAGACCTGTGCACGAATGAACTCGTGCTTCTGCTTGATCGTCAGACCTGCCGGGAAGTCGGTATCGATCTGCAGGTTCTCATTGAGGAACTGCGGCTCTGCACCAATGAGGTTGTTTGCGCCATCACGGGACCAGTTGTGGCTGTTGTCATCTGACATGAGATTGTGGTTGTTACGGTGAACTGCGACACTGCCGTTAAAGCCCATATCGCCTTTCGGATTGTTCACACTGATGTTGTTGCGGAAATCGCCACCGATGCTCGACCGTCCGGCTTCCGTCCAGATCCCAAACCAGTCCCGGTTGTTGAACGCGGTGTTGTTGATGACCACTGGGCGTTCCGTGTCGGCCAAGTCCAGGCCACCGCGCGGGTTGTCGAACGAGATGTTGAAGTAAGCAACATTTTCCAAGCCACCGCGGACGCCGATCTTGATGCCGTTGCCGTCACCATTGACCGTGTCATACGGGTTGGCATCAAAAGCGATGTTGCCACGGGCCGTGCACCGCGTGGCACCAAGCAGGTCGAAACCGTCATCCGTGTTGCGGAAGGCGATGTTGTCCTCGAACACACACTGGATCGCATAACGGGCACCGAACCCGTCCGAGTGTTCATCGATCAACGCATTGTCGAATGCAATACAACGGCGGATGGTCACCCAGCGCGGGGCAATGTCGGTCCAGCCGTCCCAGTTGTCCCACTGAGATTCCGGTAGATCGACGCTGTGGCCGGAGTTGCCGGCAACAGGCGGAACGGAGGCTGATCCTGCCGTCTGCGTGGGCGATTCCCGGAGCTGGAAGCCGCCCGAGTTGTTGTGACTGATGCACTCTTCGAACAGGATGTGCCGGACCGGCCCGATCGTGCGGAAGGCCGCGCCGATCCAGGCGCTGTCATAATCATTGTGGTGGGCGTAACAGCGGCGCAGCGTGATGTGTGAGCTGTTCTGGCCCATGACCACCGCCGCTCGCCGGGCGTTGGTGAACTCAATGTCCTCGAGCGTAATGTGACTGCCGTTGAGGTCCACCAGAATATCAGTGGTTCCGTTCTGGCCGTGGATGACGACTTCTGCACCCTCGGCGGCACGAATCGAGATGGGCTCGCCGGCCAGACCACTGGCGTGCAGTTTGATCACCGGCGTGGCACGACGCGTGGTTCCACTGTCATAGTCTCCCTCTTGCAGGAGGATGGTGTCGCCCGGTTGGGCGATATCGATGGCATCCTGAATCAGGTCGTATGGATTGTTCTCCGAGCCCTGTTCAGCCTGCGGGTCATGTCCGGGCTGTTGCGCACCATTGTCGTCGACGAACAAGATGCGTCCCTCGAGCTGGATACATGCTTCCTCGTTCTCGACGCAGATCTCCGACGGCCCGCACGGGGCCGATCCGGACAAACACTGGCCTTCGATGCACTGTTCGAGACCGTTGCAGAACAACCTGTCGTCACACTCACTGTTGCGCCGGCACGCCGGGACTACAGGAGGTTCCGGATCCTGCTCTTCGATGACACAGGCGTCGGTCTCCTCGCTGCACACCTGACCAGATCCACACGGTGGAATGCCGGGATAACACTGTCCCTGGTTACACACCTCGGTGCCGTTGCAGAACAGGCCGTCGTTACATTCGCCGTCGCTGTCGCAGTCGGGCGGCACAAAGAAGCTGAACGCGATGGTTACTCCCCCGAGATTCTCACCACTGCCGTTGGCGCCACCGTATGCCGTACCAGTCAAGTGATAGTGACTGCCGGCCACCGGGCCACCGCCCGGCCACGGGTTGTAGTTGCCACCCGAGTCGCCGAACAGTGCGTAGGGGGCTGTGTTTTCGATTCGTTCGGTTTCGAGTTGGCCGTCACGCCGCAGTTGGAAGACGATGCTGCCGATGCCCTCGCTCTGGGTGTTGGCGCGGACGTTGAGAGGCGGGAGCAATTCGATATCGAGTAGCGTTCCGTCTGCAAGAGGATCATAGAAGAAAATCGGCTGGTTATTACTGGCATTGACCAGCGTGAAGCCGGAAATCGACGACGTCGTCTGATCACAAATGCTCAAGGCTTCGTTGCACGGGCCATCGCCGCATGGCGGGATGCCAGGGCCGCAGGCGCCGTTGATGCACTGCTCGATACCATTGCAGTAGATGCCGTCATTGCACCCCGAGGCGGTGCAACCGGACACACACTGATCGGTTGCGTCGTCGCAGGTCATACCCGATTCACACGGCGTATCACCCGCAACACACAGCCCGCCGACACAACGCTCGGAACCATTGCAGAACTTGCCATCATCACAGTCGTCGTCGCCGGTGCAATCAGGTTCAGCCTCCATCGTGAACGTCCAGGAGACCTCGAGTGGTTGACCGCTGTCACCACCCTGGTTGCGGTTGGTGAAGGGGATGGCCATGAGCTGATATTGACCAGGCTGGGGACCCCCGTCCGGCCACAGGTTGTAATTACCGCTGAAATCACCAAACAGTGCGTAAGGCGGAGTGTTCTCGGTGCGTTCATAAATGACTTCGCCATCCCGAACCAGTTCCAGGTGAACGCTACCCACATTCTCGGGGTTGGTCAGCGCGACCATACTGACGGATGCGAGATTCGCCAGGTTGATCGACTCACCACCGTTCATGGGATTGATCATGGGTTCGTCGGTCTCGGCGTTGACCATGACGAAACCGGTCACGGCGAACGTGCTGGTCTCGCACTGCTGCGTGACCTCGTCGCACTCCTCATCTACCGAGCATGGTTCGCTTCCTGGGAGGCACGAGCCATCGGAGCACGACTCTTCGCCGTTACAGAACAAGCCGTCAGAACAATCGTCGTCGCTCATGCAGGCGACGCAGGTGTCCTGGCTTTCATCGCACAGGTCGGCAGCGCAAGGCGACTCACCCGCCTGGCATCCACTTGATTGGTCACAGGTCTCGATGCCGTCGCAGAACTGCTCATTATCACAGAGGTCGTTCTGTGGTGCATGGTTGCATGCGTTCGTGTCGCCATCGCAGGTGTCGAGCGTGCAGGCAATGTCGTCATCACAATCCTCGTCCGACGTGCACACGACAGGGGGCGCCTCGGAGGTGAAGCTGACCGAGATGCTCACCGACTCGCCTGCCGTGCCCTGGCCACGGCGGCGGCTGAATGGCGTGGCGGTGATGGTATAGGCGACGCCACTCACCGGGCCGCCGTCCGGCCACAGCGAGTTGAAGTTGCCGTTGAAGTCGCCGAACAGGGCGTAGGGCGGGGAATTCTCGGTACGCTCATAGATCGCGCCATCTTCGTCGCTCAGGACCAGGCGGACGCTGCCCACGCGGTCTGGCAGGGTGACCGCAACGAAACTGAAGGCCTCGGCAGCGCCGAGATAAACCTGGGCATCGTCTTCTATGGGATCGTGGCCCGCGACAGCTTCGTCGAGGCTCGAATCGATGAGGACGAAATGATCAACAGTCTGTGGGTCGTCGCCGCGAACCGTAGCGGGAATCAGCAGCGTTACGGCCAGGCTTGCGATCAAGAGGCGCACGGGGGTAATTGACATCGCTCATTCTCCCTGCCGGCGGGTCCAATCGAGCGGCGACCCTGCGTCGGCCCGCTTTACCTGACTTAGCCAGCTGACCTAAATTCACAATCAGAACCGTTGGCCGGCAAGTAGTTAGGAGCTTATAGGCCGCAAGAGGGGGGAGCGTTCTACGCGCGATGTGCACGGTGAGAATGTGCTGAGAAGCGCATCAGGTGCGTGGATGGAAGGGCTTACCGGACAGGGACACAGCGTGTGACACTGCGTCCCCGTCCGATTTTTTTGTGAGTTTTAGCGAAGGCGGTCTGCAATCTGGTCGAGCAGGTTGAGGTCCCGGCGGGCAACGATCACGGCGACGTCACCACTGTAGTCGGGTGATCCGAGATCGCGCCAGGAACCTCCCGTGGTCAGGCCGCCGCCGGAGAATTCACCGTTGCGGACGTTGTACCACAGGATATCGAATGTGCCACCGACCCCCCGCAGGTCGAGGTCGACCCGGTCGCCATCCGGTAAATAGAGCGCATAAATCAGGCCTGGATCGGCGAACAGGATGTGGTCACCGCCTCGGACACGCCCGTCGATGGGATCCATGCTCGTCACCGGGAGCTGTTCGAGGAACAGCCGGGCGGTATACATGTCACGCCACATCGGGTCTAGATCGGACGGAACGAGTGTGCCCGTCGGCCCATCCGCATGGTTCCACAGATCCTGATAGTGCAGCTCGAAACTGCCACCGGAAAGCAGGATCGGCCAGGTCATTTCGCGCCGGAACCTGGCTATGGTCGTGGAGTTGACCTTGTCGACGCCAGGATGCTCGTCGATCATGATCGGCAGTGGTCGCCCGAGCTGCGTGCTGCGTTCACGATGATCCATGATCATCTCGCGCATATCGAGGACCGAAACTTCCGAGAAGTTGTAGTTGCCACGACTACTCTGAATACTGGCCAGATCGAACTCATCTTCGCCGAGATACTTCCACCGTTCACCATCCCGCAGCAACTGGTCGTGCGCGGTAATCGGATGATCATAGGGATCGATGTCGTCCAGCAGGCCACTGAAGAACAGATGTTCGGAGTAAGAGTAGGTTTCGTCCGATTCCTCGCCCAGGCTCCAGATCAGGGCCGGATGGTGGCCGAAACGCGCGACCATTTCGCGGTAGAGCAGTCGGTGGTCAAAGTCCGGGTTGAATCCATTGTCATTGTCGTCACTGAACAACAGGTGGAGCACGACTCCACGTCGCTGGCAATGATCGAAAAAGCTTTCCCAATCGAGCAAACGACCGACGTCGAAACGACGTTTGTCGCTGGCCCGAACGAGGTTGACCGCGTCGCCCCACCACGGCCACACGTCCAGACGGTCGCCGTAGAGGTTCTGCAGCAAGGCATACACACTGTTGACGCCGAGGCTGCTGACGTGGTCGATGACTGCCTTCTTGGCGTCCCAGTCTCCGAGAGCGGTTCCGAGAATGTTTTCCGGATCGTCCATTCCGGTCTTGATCCAGAACGGACCGTCTGCAAACCGCAGGTAGTGCTCGCCGACATAGCTGAGCAGACCGTTTTGAAGCAACTGGGGAGCTGAGCTTGGGGCATTGTTTACAGAGAAGGTGCCGGCGTAGCCCGACAATGCCGGTTCATCGGAGATCGACGTGAAACTCCACGATCCTGTGCGATTCGCGGCGAAACGGACTTTCCAGATACCGCCGACCGGGCCGCCGGCACCGTCACCGTCATAGAACGCAGGGACCGTGAATGATCCGGACGGACCGTCGAAGCGGACGTCGACCGTGATGTCGAACGGATTGATCTCGGCACCCACGTGGGTGACGGGTCCGAGCATCGGGATCTCGATCTTGTGCCATTTATGGAACGTTCCGAGATGGCCGAGTGCCTTGGTGCCATTGGGCCACACCATGACGGGGAGGGTACTCGAGTCATGTGCCCCGAGGGAATCGGTGATGTCCAGACGCAGGGTGTGAGCGCCGACTGGCAGTACGGTCGAGAGCGTCTGGCCACTGCCCAAGAGGGCCGGATGGTCAGGCGACGTCACGTCACGCCAGGTCCAGCGCGTGATATTGCCGGCGCTGCGCGACAGTGACCCATCGAGCATCACCGTTTCGGAGCCATTACCGTCTTCGTCGACGGCAACACGTTGCGATCTCTGGGGTTGGGATACGGGCAAAGACGATGAATCGATGAAGTGTACCAGGACGATTTTTTCTGCACCGGTGCTGCCTCGGAGGGCGGAGTGGTCATACGCCCGGGCGGTGAGCAGGTAGGCACCGGGAGCCGGTGTCCACGGGTTGTAGTCGCCACTGACATCCCCGTAGGTTGCATAGGGTGCGTTGTTCTCGGTACGCACGACACCGCCGATGGTGATCCGCACGCTGCCCACCGTGGCGGGTGCGGTCAGCGCTTGAATATTCAGCCGGTCCGTCGTCAGCGTGGCCAGATCGATCACTGTCCCATAGCGCAAATCCTCGTAACCGGCCACGGGGCGATTGCGGTCGGCATCGATCAGGGCCAGCCTCGTGACCTGGGGGCCGTCAGGATCGCCGAGATCGGGTTCAGGCAGGATGGGCACGTCGATGGGGTCGATGGGATCGGGTGTCACCGAGTCGCACTCACCGGCCTGCTCCACGCAAACCAGTCCAGCGCCGCACGGACTGTCGCCACTGCGGCATTGACCGTTGACACATGTTTCGATGCCGTTGCAGAAGATGCCGTCTGCACAGGCCCCGTCGTGGGTACACTCGGGTTCCTCAGGCGTGATGTCGCCGAGGTTGAGAAAGACCTCCAGGACGTCGCCGGTGGCCCCCTCGCGGTCTCTGGCGGCATAAGGTGTGACGACCAGTCGATAGGTTGCAGCCCGGATCGTCGATGGGGCCGGCCAGGTCAGGAGCGTACCGTCAACCTCATTGCCGAACAGCATGTACGGTGGGTTGTTTTCGTTCTGTGAATGCACCAGTGAGTTGCCGCGGTACAGGTCGAACCCGATGCTGCCCACGCTATCCCGTCCGGGGAAGGCCTCGACGGTGACATGGCGGGCGTCATCGAGTGGAACATCTGCCGTTGCGTTCGAGGCACTCAGGGTCGCCCAGATCTCGTCAGTGAATACGTCATGGACTTCGACGGATGAAATCTGTGGCCCGGACACATCACATTGATCGCTGTTCTCGAAACAGGTCGCGGTGCCACACGGTGCCTGACCGTCCGTGCAGGAGCCGTTGACGCAGGTTTCAGCGCCGTTGCAGTACTTGCCGTCGTCACAGTCACCTGCGGATGAGCATTCGGGGGTTGGTTCTTCGGGCTCTTCCACGGTTCGAATGCTGAAGTGGACCGTCAGGGCCGAACCGGGTGTACCCCGGCCACGGTCCAGCGTGTAGGGCGTCACCGTGACCCGGTAATCACCGGTGCGTGTGTCCGGCGCGGGGTTGTAGTCCCCACCGTCGTCGCCGAACAGGGCATACGGGGGATTGTTCTCGATCTGCCTGTGGGTTAGCGCCCCATTGCGATAGAGTTCGAGTTCCACGCTTCCCACGCGTGCGGGTGCGGACAGCGCACGCAGCGTCAGCGGGAAAGTCGGGTCAATGACCATGCCCTCGACCAACTCGCCGCCCGTGGCCGGGGTCTGGTTGGTCGTGGAGTTCACGATCAGGATGTCCGTGATCTCCATGTCCTGGCCAAAGGACGCTTCAGTTGCCGCCAGAGTGGCGATGATGACGAACAGGGGGAGGCCACAGCAGGCGCGCGGGGTCTTCATTCTCGACTTTCCTCCAAGATGCGATGATTGCGAATCGAGGCCGGCAATTAGGAGTAGCAAGGTACCAATTTAGGAATTGTCGTTCAACCCGCGCGGGGTGGAGAACCCTGTGGCCCGGGTATTTCACAGGCTGTGGTCCACCGTCGCTCAGATCAGCCGAACATGGCTGGACACCGGCGCCGCGCAGTTTTCTGCGGGTGCTCGCGGTGCGACTCACAGGCGGTTAATGCCCTTCGATTGCACCTAAGTCCGGCCCGGCGCCCAGGTACTCCGTACTCAGCCCGGGCAGAACAGTTCCGATATCGTTGGCTGGGCTGTCACCTGACAGGCTGAACTTCTCAATGACCTGACTGCGGATAAACTGCATTTTCTGGGGAATCGACATGGTTGCGGGGAAATTCGTGTCGATGGCCAAATCCAGATCAAGAAAGAGAGGGTCGGTATTGATCAGGCTGGTCTCGTCGATATCCGGGGCCCAGTTGTGGTCGTTGTTGTCCGACATCAGGTTGCTGAGGAATGATGCCATGATCACGTGTCCCGACCGCCCGATGTCCGCCTTCGGGTTAAAGCAGCTGACGTTGTTGAACACAGTGTGACCGGTTGTCGAGCGCCCGCCTTCGAACCACAGGCCGAACCACAGGCCATTGCCGACTGTCGTATTGTTGAAGACGATGGCCCTCTCGGTATCGGCCATGTCGATTCCGCCCCGTTTGTTATCGAAGCTGGTGTTGTTGTACACGATATGATCGAGGCCGCCCCGGACACCGATCTTGATGCCGTTGCCGTCTCCGTTCGGAACGTTGAGATGATTGTTCTTGAATACGATGTTGCCCTTCACGAGACAACGCGTCGACCCGAGGACATCCATGCCGTCATCTGCATTGCGGAACAGGATACAGTCTTCGATTGTGCAACGATCGCCGTAGCGAATGCCGATGCCGTCGCTGTGCTCGGGAAGCAACAGATTGTCATACGCCATGCACCGTCGCAGCGTGACATAGCTCGCACCGTACTCGCTCCAGCCCGGCCACGAGTCCCACTGGTTCTCGGCGAGGCCGTTGGGGAAGCCGATATTTCCGGCGATGGGCGGGGTCAGGGCGGTGTCCGCCGTCAGGGTGCCGCCCTCACGCAGCTGGAATCCGCCTGAGTTGTGGTCGCTGATGCAGTCCTCGAACAGGATGTTGTACACCGGGCCGACCGTACGGAAAGCAGCACCGATCCAGCCAATGTCATGGTTGTTGTGGTGCGCGTGGCACATGCGGATGGTCACGTCGTGGGCCGGCCCTGAAATGTACACGCCGATACGACGAGCCTGCGTCATTTCGAAGCCCTCGAGGGTGACGTAGGGCGCTACGATACGGACGAGATTGTCGCTGGTGCCGTTGTTCCCGCTAAGGGTGACGTGTTCGCCGGGAGCAGCCTTGATGGTCAAGGGCAGTCCTTCGACGCCGCCGGACTCGATGTTGATGACATAGGCGGCGCGAGTCGTCGTGTTACTCGTATAGGTTCCGCCGCGCACGATGATCGTGTCACCCGGGCCGGCGCGATCGACCGCTTCCTGTGGCGTTGTGCACGGGTTGTCGATCGTGCAATAGGGTGCGGTATCGTCAGCGATATCATGGCCGACGTAGAGCACCTGGCCTTCCGGGACGACGCAGTCATCGACTTGCTCGTCGCACACTTCCCCTGAACCACAGGGGCTCGCGCCGTTGACACAGGATCCATCAACGCATTCGCGGACGCCCGAGCAGAACAAACCGTTGTCGCAATCGGCGTTCGATGCACACTCGCTGATGTCGACCGGCACGTCGCAGGCATTGCTGGACTCGTCACAGGTGGTGTCACTGCAGGGGGCGTTCCCGGTTACGCAGGTTCCATCGGCGCACGACTCGGCGCCGTTGCAGAATACCCCATCGTCGCAGTCACCGTCTGAGTTGCATTCAGGTTCGGGCTCGTCGGCCGGCGGATCATCTGAAGGGGGATCGTTAGTGGGTTCCTCGGCACCGGAATCCGGCTCGTCCGGAAGGGAATTGTTGTCCCCGGGGGCCTGGACCGAGCCCGTGGTATCGAACGTGATACTGACTGAACTACCCAGCACGCCGCGGGCGCCGGGCTCTGCGAAGGGCGTTGCCGTTAAGATGTATGTACTTCCTGAGAACGGGCCGACGGCGTCCCAGGGCAAAAAGCCCGAGCCATCGTCACCGAACAGTGAATAGGGTGCCTGGTTTTCCACTTGATTCGCAATGATCTGACCGTCCTGGCGCAACACCATTCTGATACTGGCCGGAGCCGTCGCCCCGGGGTGGGCTTGAATCGCCAGGGCAGCCATGTCGTCGAGATCGACAACAGCCCCACTCTCGAAGGGGTCGAAACCTGGGAACGGGTCGTTCGTGTCTGCATTGATGAGCGTGAAGCCGGCGATCGATCCGGGGTTCGTGTTGACCGGTGCGGTGGGTACGCCGGGAGCCGGTGCAGCGGCTGCTCCACCGCCCGTCACACCACTTCCCCCGCCGCCTCCGCCGAACGTGGCGCCGTTCGGTGCGTAGACGACGAGCCGCAGCATGGCTGTCGCCGACACGGGGCCATCGTGCACGATGACGTCGAAGAGCATCTCGGTGGCGCTGACTGCAATCTCTGGAGCAACGAATTGGATCGTGGGATTTGCGGGCTCTTCGATTTCTACTGCCGGTCCTCCAGTCTGCACCCACTCGAACTCGAGGTCGTTGCCCGAATCACTGAGGCTCAGCGAAGCATCGAGCATGATCTCTTCGCCGACTGCAAACGTGTGGCCCATGGGCGAGAGTGCAATGGCCGTGGGATCGGGACGGTTGAGGACCTCGATGACTACGTGGGCCTGGTCGACGACCTTGCCGTCGCCTACGGTCACCGAGAATTCAATCTCTGTTGCCTCGTCGACCAGCGGTGCGACCAGGCTGAGCGTGTCTGTTTGATATTCGTCGAGGTGCACCGTCGGTCCCTTGGTCTGGTGCCAGAGGAAGACCAGGGATTCGTCGCCATCGTAGGCCGTCGAACTGGCGTCGAGTTCGAGGGTGTCACCTTCGTATAGAGACCGATCCTCGCCCGCGTCGGCCACGAGTTGGGCGACACGTTCTTCGACGATTACATCAACATCGTCGAGGTCCTGATCGGTCACGCTGGGGGTGTCCAGATCGGGTTCCAGTTGCGGTTCGTTTCGAGACTGACCGCACCCGGTGAGTACGACGAGACTGAGAAGGGTCGGAAAGATGATTCGCTGAAGCATGAAGGATCTCCCACTCTGAATGCCGCTGGCCCGTTCGTGTCACCACGTGTGGCCAGCGAGCTGTATGGGTTGAGTCGACTCGGTGTTTGAGTGCACAGTCGCCGCGTCGGCCTGCGCGTCATTCTTGCGGAGTGTAGAACACTGCGCCCTGGATAGGTGGGTATCCGGAATTCAAACTGGTTATCAAATTGATCGGACAAGTCGCTACCGCGGACGACCGGTCCTGGCCGGATAGTACATCCGAAATCGTCCGATAATGCAAGCGATGCTCGCCGCTAAGGCATCTTTGAAGCAAATCGTTCAGAAGTGCAAAAGTCTCTGCCTGCGCTGGAATTGCGCCACTGGAGAATTGTTAGTGCTGTCTAATTCACAGACCGTTGCTGCAAATCGTCAATTGACCGTAACGAGTCCCGGGTGTGAATACACGACGAGCGTTGGCCGGCGGTTCGCGGTGTTGAACATGAACGTACGATCCAGCGGGTTGGTATGGTCGTGGCGGAGTTCGATGGCGAACGCCCCGCGGGCATCGGGCGAGGCCCTGAACCTGAAGGTCGCCAAGTATGTACGGTTTCCGACGTCCACCCCATCGCCCCTCAGAGCGACAAGGAGTTGGCTGCTCTCGACGTTGAATGCACTGGTGAAGCCGGGCTGGTCTTCGAATACGAATCCCGGAAGCGGGTGAACCGCCATATCGACGAGTTCGAGCCGGCCGCTGAGTCCGCCGTAGGCTTCTGCATGAAGTTGGTACCCCCGCAGGTCGTCGAGGGTAGTGCCGAGGTGGACCTCGACGTCGACGATTGCGCCAGGGTTGATCAACGCAGCGGAAGGTCGGGCCATGAGCCAAGTGTGAGCTGAAACGGCAGGGAATTCCGGCGCGGGCCCGCCTCCGTCACACATCCCGGCACAAACACATGGTGATCGGCCCTCGAAGACGCTCAGGGCGTGAAAAGCGTCGTTGGCGTCACAGAACCCATCCGGGCAGCAGTCGCCGAACGACCCGCCGGAATCGACCACCGTCGCCACCGGGGGATCTGGCTCGCACAGGTAGGCCGCACCCGTGGCCGGATCAATATTGGCAAAGCAGTTGATGGCATGCCAGAAATCGTGGTTGTCGGTGACCCCGTCGAGTCCGCATTCTCCGAATGCCCCGCCCATGTCGCCGAACGTGAAATCGACGGTCTCGCAATGATTGCTTTCGATCGCCCCGATATCCGGTCCGAGCCCGAAGAACTCATCGCGAGAGGAAAACTCCGTCAGCTCGCCGGCGTCGATGGCTGGACTGTGCACCAGGAGGCCGAGCATGCTGTGCACCTGGTTACGGATAAACTGCAATTTCTGAGGGATGGTCAGGCCCGGGGGGAAGTCCGTGACGATACTCCCGTTCACATTGTTGAACTGCGGGCTGAGCCCGAGCAGATTGCTCTCGTCGAGAGGTGGCGCCCAGTTGTGGGTGTGCCCGTCAGAGAGCAGGTTGTTGGAGATGACGTCATAGGCCTGCCCGAAGACGCCGCCCATGTCGCCCTTGACGTTGCCGCTGGAGATATTGTTGATGACCCGGAGGCCGATGTTCGATCGGGCAGCTTCAGACCACATTCCAAACCACAGCTCGTTGTCAAAGCACGTGTTGTGTGCGACGTATGTTCGTTCGTCATCCGACGTATCGATTCCGCCGCGCGTGTTGTTGAAGGCGATATTGCGATAGACCACGCTATCGAGGCCTCCACGCACACCAATCTTGATGCCGTTGCCGTCACCGTTGGGTGTGTTAAAGGGATCATTGTTGAACGAGATGTTGTTCTTGATGAGACAGCGCGTCGACCCGACGATGTCGATTCCGTCGTCCACATTGCGAAAGGTGATGCAGTCTTCGACGGTACATTGGACGGCGTAGCGTGCTGAGATGCCATCCGAATGCTCTTCGATGAGCATGTTGTCGTAGGCCATACATCCACGAATCGTGACCAGGCGTGGCGCGAAACCGATCCACCCCGGCCAGTCATCCCATTCTGATTCCGGGAGGTCGTTGACATGCCCGATGTTACCGGCTCTGGGAGGCACCGAAGCCGTGGCTGCGGTCTGGTTGCCTTCTTCCCGCAGTTGGAATCCACCCGTGTTGTCATGGGCCAGGCAATCCTCGAAGAGGATGTGGCTGACCGGTCCAACAGTGCGGAAGGCCGCTCCGATCCAACTGAGATCGTTGTTGTTGTGGTGCGCGTAGCAATTGCGCACCGTGACATGGGTCGTGTTCGATCCACCGACCAGTACACCCATGCGCAGGGCATTGATCAGCTCGAAGCCATCGATCACGACGTGAGCGCTTTCGACTGCGATGAGCGTTGCGGTCGTGGCCAGTCCGTCGAGCACCACCGCCTCACCCGGGAATGTCTTGAACGTGATGGGTGCTGCCTGTGTACCCGCAGTGGTGATTCGGAGCACTGGTGTGGCTGCCGAAGTGACGCCGGAATCATAGGTCCCTTCACGCACGAGGACCGTATCGCCTGGTGCGACGGCGTCGGCCGCCTGCTGCAGCGTCGAGAACGGGTGGTTGATCGATCCGGGTTTGGCTGAGGGATTGAATCCCGGTTGCTGCGAGCCATCGTCATCGACGTAGAGGGTCAGTTTCTTGGGCGACGCACACTCCATGGTTGCTTCGAGGCACACCTCGTCGATCGCACAAGGCGACGGTGTCGATACGCAGACGCCGGCCACGCATGATTCGACACCGTTGCAGAACTCGTTATCTGTGCACTCTTCGTCGTTTGAACACAGGCTTACCGTAGCAAAACCAACGACCTTCGAGTCGGATGGGGTCCCCGTGCCGTTGACTCCCGTGTAGGTGATTGCGGTGAGTTCATAGTCTGCATCTGACGCAAGACCCCCGGGCCACGGAATGAGACTACCATCCTCGTCACCGAACAACGCATAAGGGAGGCTGTTCTCGGTATGGCTGTGGACGATGAAGCCGTTTTCTTTGAGGACGAACACGACGCTGCCCACGACTGTGGGCGCAGTGATCGCATTGATGCTGACTTGTGGAAGGGGCACTACGTTGACCGTGTCGCCGTCGCTCAGGGGCGAGTAGCCCGGAACAGGCTCATTGGTCGCGGTATCGATGAGTTGGAATGCCACCACGTCACCGCGAACGATTGCGGTACAGGTCAACAATGCGAGCGCGGTGTACAATGCGAACGGAATACGGCGCATGAATCTCTCCCCTCAGACTATCACAGCTGTCAATTCAAGAGGTGGACTCAACAGCGTAAGAGCGAACAGTTGTGTCTGCAACCCGATCAGCTGCCGGGCCGGCTTTCCAGTGGTCCTGGAGAACGATGATCCTAGCGGATGTCACGTGATGGCAAGAGCTTGGTAAGACAAGCCTTATATTAGGGGAGCTCTAATTCAATCGCGGTCTCCCCAGGTCTTACTCCGACTCGATCGCACCCATGTCATGTGCTGCCCCATTGAACGGGAGCTCCGAACCGGGGGGCGCCATGCCGGCGTCGATTGCTGGACTCGTCGTCGAGAGGCCGAGTTTGGCGTGCACCTGGTTGCGGATGAAGGCAAGCTTACCTGCAATGGACAATCCGGTCGGGAAACTCGTGTTCACCGTAAGACCCTGATTGAGGAACTGCGGGTTGGTGTTGATCAGGCTCGCCGAACCAGCCGGCCGCGCCCAATTATGGGTATTGGGGCCCGTCATCAAGTTGTGGTTGGCCAGGGCGAGTGCCACGCCACCGTTGAATCCGATGTCGCCCTTCGTGTGATTCGCACAGATGTTATTGAAGATGGTTGCACCGGTTTGCGAGCGTCCCCCCTCGAACCAGATGCCGAACCACACATCGTTGTTGAAGACGGTGTTGTTGAAAACGACGGGGCGCTCGGTGTCAGCCATGTCGATTCCTCCGCGCGGGTTGTCGAAAACGATATTGCCATAAGCCAGGCAATCCAGGCCGCCGCGCACACCAATCTTGATGCCATTGCCGTCGCCATTGGGGGTATTGTCGGGATCATTGTCGAACATGATGTTGCGCCGTGCGATGCACCGGGTGGCGCCCAGCAGGTCGGCGCCCTCATCGGAATTCCGGAATCCGATGCAGTCTTCCATGATGCACTCAATGCCGTAGCGCAGACCAAACCCGTCCGAGTGCTCGTCGATCAGCATGTTGTTGTAGGCGATGCAGCGGCGCCACGTGACGTGCCGGGCTGCGATGGCTGTCCAGCCGGGCCAGGCACTCCACTGCGCTTCCGGTAGATCATTGGCGAACCCGGTATTGCCAGCCCGTGGTGGGACAGCTGCAGTTCCCGACGTCTGTGTCGGGCTTTCCCGGAGCTGGAACCCGCCGGCGTTGTCATGGCTGATGCACTCTTCGAAGAGGATATGCGAGGCTGGACCATTGGTCCGGAACGCCGCACCGATCCAGTTCCCGTCGTGGTCGTTGTGGTGTGCGTGGCACAGTCGAATGTTGATGTCGTGACTGTCACCGCCATTGATCTGGAGCGCCGCACGGCGGGCGCCGGTCAACTCGAGGCCTGCGATGTCAATGAACGCTGCGTGGATGTCGAGGAGCGTGTTGCTGACACCATTCTGTCCAGAGAACACGACCTGCTCACCGGGGGCTGCCGCGAACGTGATTGGCAGGCCTGGTTGACCACTCGTTGTAATGCTCATGACTGTGGCGGCCTGCGCTGTTGATCCGCTGGTGTAGGTGCCCGTGCGGAACAGGACGGTGTCCCCGGCGATTGCGGCGTCGGCGGCAGCCTGCGCCGAAGCGAATGGATGGTTGAATGAACCCAGCGGTGCCGATGGATCGTAGCCGGGAGCCGACGCGCCGTCGTCGTCGACATACAGCGTCTGAGCCACGGGAGTTGTGCAGCGGTTCGTGCTCTCGTTGCACACCAGGCCGTCTGCACAGGGCACGGGCCCCGCGACACAGGTGCCGTCCACACATGATTCGACGCCAGTACAATACAGGCCATCTGAACAGTCACTGTCGGTGGCGCAGGCATCGGTGAAATGGAGTACGACGGTCAACGGTGGATCGGCCGCACCGCCTCCGTTGTTGCCCGAATAGCTGGTTGCGGTGATTTCGTAGGTGCTTCCAACCTGTGGGCCATTGGCGGGCCAGGCGTCGAAATCGCCGCTCGTGTCGCCGAACAATGCGTAGGGCGCCGTGTTCTCGGTGCGTTGCCATTCAAGAACACCATTTCGCCGCATCTGGAACTTGACGCTGCCGACTACGGTGGGGACCGTGACTGCCTGGATCGCGACGGGTGGCAGGGCTCCGGAGTTCAGTGTCTCGCCACTGACCAGTGGTGTGTGTGCGGGGATGACCTGGTCACTCTCGGCATCGATCAACGCCAGGCTGATAACGCCCTGAGCAGCTGCGCATTGTTGCGTGGCTTCATGACATGCCAGGCCGGGGCAGGGCTGGCTTCCGGGCAGGCACGTGCCTGCGTTACAGGTTTCGGCACCGTTGCAGAAAAGTCCATCGTTGCACGCGCTATCGCTCTGGCAACCGCCGGCGGTCAGGAAACTGACCGAGACGGGCGACCCCGCAGTCCCGGCGCCGTTGGCATCGGCGTAGGGTGTCGCCCGGATATCGTAGAGTTGTCCAGAATCCGGGCCGGCGCCTGGCCACGATGCGTAGTTGCCGACGGGATCATCACCGAACAGGGCATAGGGTCCAACATTCTCGGTGTGGCTGTAAATCAGGGCGCCGTTCTGGAGGATCTCGAAGGTGATGCTCCCGATCGGCTGCATGACGTTCGCTGTGACCGACAGCGGGGGCAGGGCATCGATGTTGATCACGGCACCATCGAAGAGAGGATCGTATGCCGGAATGGGTTGATTGTTTTCAGCGTCGATGAGCGTCAGGTTGATCACGCTGCCGGCGGTGGTGGTTGCCGTGCACTGATCCGTGTCTTCGTCACATACTTCGTCTGCCGTGCACGGCGGAAGTGTATTGTCGCACAGCCCCCCGAGGCATATTTCAGTGCCATTGCAAAACAGCTGGTCGTCACAGTCACTGTCGCCCGTGCATTCTGCACAGGTCTCGAAATCCTCGAGACACGTCCCCGGGCAGGGGGCGGTTCCTGCCGTGCAACCAGTACCGATTGAGCACACTTCGGACCCGTCGCAGAACAATCCATTGTCGCAGCGATCATGTTCAGGGATGGCCACACACATACGCAGCGGCTCATCGCACATGTCCTGCGTGCACGCAATCCCGTCGTCGCACAGTGGTGCGGTACCCGGCACGCAGTCACCTGCTACACAGGATTCGATCCCGTTGCAATACAGGCCGTCGTCGCAGTCTGCGGCGGTTTCACACATCGCGGAGCACGCGTCGGTGGCTTCATCGCAGAACCCGGAGCACGGCGGTGCGGTCGACTGGCAGCCGAGTGTGCTGCTGCACAGTTCGGCGCCGTCGCAGAATTGTCCATTGTCGCACCGCTCGTGAGCCGGATCGAATACACAAGATCCCAGACGCACGTCGCATCGATCGATCGTACAGGCAATCCCGTCGTCACAGGGGTCGGCGTCAAATTGGAAACATGTTCCGAAGTAGCATTGTTCGATACCGGTACATTCGATGCCATCGTCACAATGGGCGTCGATCTGGCACGCACCGCAGGTGTTGAGCCCCTCGAGGCAGAAACTGGGGCACGGCGGGGATCCCGGCACACATGTTCCATCCTGGCACACTTCGGTGCCGGTGCAAAACAGTCCGTCATCGCAGTCACTGTCCGCGCCGCAGCCCGTGCAGGTCGCGGTGTCCTCGTCGCACGTACCGCTGCACGGCGGCGCGCCCGCGACGCAGCCGGCGGTGGGGTCGCAGGACTCCCTGCCATCGCAGAACACCCCGTTGTCGCAGACCTGATGCTGAACGAGATGGATGCACCCGCCCGGTTCGAGGCATGAATCCGACGTGCACGCCACGCCGTCGTCGCAGTCGGGCGCGGTTCCCGGCGTGCACGTGCCTGCGCTGCACGTCTCGAGGCCATTGCACTGGAGGCCATCGACACAATCGGCATTCGTGACGCACTCGACACAGGTATCGAGAGATTCGTCGCACAACACCGCGCATGGCGGTGTGCCGACCACACAGCCTTCCGGGCTGCACAGCTCAACACCATTGCAATACAATCCATCGTCACACGAGGCATGCATCAGCTGGTGCTGGCACTCGTCGAGTTGTTCGTTGCACCAGTCATCGGAGCACGCCAGTCCGTCGTCGCAGTTGGGCATATCGCCTGGTACACAGTCGCCTGCGGTGCAGCGTTCTGCGCCATTGCAGAACAGCCCATCGGTGCAGTGTGCGTCGAGCAGGCACGTCACGCATGCGTCGATGGTCTCGTTGCACAACTCCGTGCACGGTGCCGGGCCGGCGAGGCACCCACCCTCCGCGTCGCAGGTTTCGTTGCCGTCGCAGAACAGGTTGTTGTTGCACATTGCGTCCACGGGCTGGTGAATACAGCCGCCGGCTTCCTCGTCGCAGAGGTCTGTCGTACAGGCGATGCCATCGTCGCAGGCGGGTGCGTTCCCGGCGACGCATTGCCCGGCGATGCATGCTTCGATGCCGTTGCACACCACGTTGTCGTTGCAGTCGGCCGATACGAGGCACTCGAGGCACGCGTCCGTGGCTTCTTCGCACGTGGTCGGGCAGGGTGCCATGCCTGGCACGCAACCGCTCGACGGATTACAGGACTCGCTGCCGTCGCAGTACAAATCGTTGTCGCACATGGTGTGGTTCGGCGTATGCACACAGGCGTTGAGATCCTCATTGCAGGTGTCAGTGGTACAAGCGATGGCATCGCTGCAGTCGATCGGAAGTCCAGCAATGCACACCCCTGCAGCGCAGGTCTCGGCCCCATTGCAAAACAGACCGTCGTCACATCCGCTGTTGTCCAGGCATTCGACGCACAGGTTGGCAGTATCATCACACGCCGCAGAACAGGGGGGCACGCCGGGAACACAGTCGTTCATGTGGTCGCACTGTTCACTGCCGTCGCAGAACAGCCCATTGTCGCACAGCGTATCATCGGGCGTGAACTGGCAGCCGCGCGTGGTCTCGTCACAGAGGTCGACGGTGCAGGTGATCCCGTCGTCACAAATGGGGGGCGCCCCGGGGATGCACACTCCGGCTGCGCACGTCGCCGTCCCGTTACACACGAGGCCGTCCTCGCAATGGTCGTCGGTGATGCATTCGACACAGGCGGCCAGCGTATTGTTGCACAAGCCGGGGCACGGCGCGGGTCCGGCGATGCAGCCGTCCACTGGATGGCACGTCTCCGGACCGTTGCAAAAGGCACCGTCAGAGCAGGCCGAGGAGTTGGGCGTGTGGAGGCATGCCATCGAATCCTCATCACACGTATCCACGGTGCACGCGACGCCGTCGGTGCAGTCCGGTTGAGGCCCGACGACACATGCTCCATCGACGCAGGTCTCTTCGCCATTGCAAAACAGGCCATCATTGCAATCTGCAGATCCTGAGCACTCGGTGCAGGTGTCCGTGTCGTCGTTGCACAGGAGCGCGCAGGGCGGGACACCCTCCAGGCAGCCCAATTGGACGTCGCACGTCTCGGATCCATCGCAGAACAAGCCGTTGTCGCAGAGGTCGTCGTGTGGTGTAAACGCACACAGGCCGGTGGTCTCGTCGCAGGCGTCATGCGTACACGCGAGGCCATCATCACATGCGATGGCCGTGCCGGTGACGCATACGCCGGCGATGCAGTGTTCGATGCCGTTGCACGGTTGACGATCGTCACAGTCGTCATCGGCGAGGCATTCGACACAGGCGTCCAGGAAGTCGTCGCATGCGCCCGTGCAGGGGATTGCCCCCGGGATGCAGCCCAGGGCACGATCACAGGTTTCGAGGCCGTCGCAAAACAGGCCATTGCTGCACAGCAAATGGTCGACGGTGTGGCTGCAGGCTGCTGCGGCCTCGTTGCACATGTCGAGTGTGCAAGCGACTCCGTCGTTGCATGTCGGTGCAACACCTGCCACGCACAAGCCATTCTGGCACTGTTCGGCGCCGTTGCAGAACAGGTCGTCGGAGCACTCGGCGTCAGTCGTACATTCGACACACGTATCGAGGGGCTCACTACACTGTGTTGGACACGGTGCAGTGCCCGGGACACAACCGAACAACGGATCGCACGTCTCGTGGCCGTCGCAGAACGCCCCATTGTCGCACGATATGTCGCTGGGCGTGTTGACGCAGGCGGCCAGTGCTTCGCTGCAACTGTCGACAGTGCACGGGTGTGCATCGGAACAATCTGGAGGGGTGCCTGCCTGGCATGTGCCTGCATCACACATCTCGGCGCCATTACAGAACACGCCGTCATCGCAATCGGCATCCGACAAGCAGGTCACGCACGAGTTGATGTCCTCGTCGCACAGTCCGGCACATGGCGGATCGAGTGACCAGCACGCTCCGTAGTAGCAGATTTCGGGGCCGTTGCAGAACAGGTCATCGTCACAATCGTCGCTCCCATAGCAGTAGCCACAGGTGTCGTGTGGTTCGAGGCAGAAGCCGCTGGCGCATGGAGGGGTACCGGCTACGCAAGCGCCGCCTACGCAGGATTCAACACCTGTGCAGTAGAGCCCGTCTCGGCAATCGTCATCCGTGATGCACCCGGCACACTGGTCAGTGGTTTCGTTGCATCCGCCGCTGCAGGGTGGGGTGCCAGGCATGCATCCGGTCACGGTGGCGCAATACTCGACCCCGTCACAGTACTGGCCATTGTCGCACAGTTCGTCGAGCGTCACCTGTTCGCAGATGCCTGCAATGCAACGGTCGATCGTGCATGCAATGGCGTCCTCGCAGTCGGCGTCGACCGTGCAGGCCGATCCGCTGGCGATGGCCAGATTGAAACCATGTTCGAACGCGACATAGCCGACCTGCTCGGAAGTGTGCGTGCGTTCGTCGTCCTGCAGTTGATCTTCGTCAATACTCAAGAACACCTGGGTCGGGGTGGTTCCATGTGATTGGGCCCATCCGCCTACGCCGCCGTCGATACCCGCCATCGTGGCGAGCACGATTTGCGGAGCCGAGTCGAAGGGGGCGGCGAAGGTGTACGGTACCGGCGCGGCCCCACCGATACCGAGCACGGTATCCGGTCCGACACGCGCTTCGAAGGCCACGCCCCCCAGCGTGCCGGACGCCGTTCCGATGGCAATGATTCCGATGGTCTCGTTGGCGCGTGTGCGCCGGGTGTCCTCGCCGACCATTTTGCCGGTTCGCAGGTTCAAGGCGGTTGGAGCATCGGCGAGCAGGGCGCCCTGGCACCAGAATACTGACCAGTCGGCATCATTGGATGTCATGACCTGTCCAAGAACGACGGGGTCGTCATGGCTCTGCAAGTAGTTGTGCATCCGTCCGGCCCACATTCCGTCATGGTCAGTCAACGTGGACGTGTAGGTCCACGCATCGACAGCGACGCCGTCGACCGACCATGAGCCGGATTCGACCACCAGGTAACTGACCCAGTCAGCAACGACAGCACCGTTCGACGGGTTCTGCAGGCGGACATCGAAGCTATGGGGCGTGACCGCGGATACACGTGTCACGACCGGCGCCGTATTGTGGGTTCGGTTGACCGTGCACACCACGACAGGCGCAGTGAACGTGCCATTGAGCACCACGCGGGTCAGGGTGCTCCCGACGTTGATGCGACCACTCTCAATGCCAGTGACATCCTGCGCGAATACGCGCGCGGATACGGAAGCGCTCAGCAGCCAGGCTGCGCAGCAAGTCAAAACCCGGAAATGGGGCATCTCTCTCTCACTCCGGCAGGGCGGTACACGGTGGCTGCCGTGACCCTCATCACGGCAAAGATGTGCACTGATGGAAAGGTAGTCGAAGCGGCGCGATTTCGCACGTGAGCGGCAGTCAAAACGGTGTGCACCACGCGTCAGGGCTGTCCTACGTCGATGTAACCGCTTTCATTGGTGGCGATTGCGCGGCGGCGTGTGCTCTCGGGCCCGGGACATGGCACAGAGCCCAGTCCCTAGTGCGATTCAACGGCGCCCATGTCGGGAGCCTTACCCAGATAGTCCGCCGTGATGCCGGGAATGACGACACCGGCGTCGATGGCCGGGCTTCCAACGCGCAGGCGAACCTTGTCGAAGACCTGCGTGCGAATGTGATCGAGGCGATTGCGAATGGACATGTCCTCGGTAAACGTAACGTCGATCTCGAAATCGTCAGATGCGAGCATGGGGTCCGTGTCTTTCATGCCCCCACGCCCGGGCGATTGACGCCAGTTGTGGCGGTTTTTTCCGGATATGAGATTATGGTCGACGACATCGGCACGGACACCACTGTTCAGTCCGATACCACCCTTCGGGTTGTTGTAGCAGATGTTGTTCTGAGCTTTGATGCCGACTTTGGAGCGACTGCCTTCGAACCAGATCCCGAACCACTTGTCGCTCGTGAGGCAGGTGTTGTTGTAGGCCGCGGCACGCTCCGTGTCGGCCATGTCCAGCGCCCCACGGCGATTGCCGAAGCTGATGTTGTGGTGGGCAATGCAATCGAGTCCACCGCGCACGCCAATTTTGATCCCGTTGCCGTCGCCGTCCGGCGTGTCGAAGTAATCGGCTTGAAAGACGATGTTGTGGCGCACGATGCACCGGGTCGCGCCGATCAGATCGATATTGTCGTCGACGTTGCGGAACGAAATACAATCCTCCACGATGCACTCGACCGCGTAGCGCCCGCCAAAGCCGTCACTGTGTTCATCGATGAGTGTGTTGTTGTGGGCGATGCAGCGGCGGAACGTGACTCTGCGCGCTGCGAAATCCCAGCCCGGCCAGCTCGACCACTGTTCTTCGGGCAGATCGCTGGCGTAGCCATCGTTGCCGGCTTTCGGCGGGACCGTGGCTTTGGCGACGGTCATGTTGGCACCGTCCTTCATCTGAAAACCGCCGGCGTTATTGTTGCTCAGGCAGTCCTCGAACAGGATGTCTTCAACGGGCCCCGAGGTACGGAAGGCTGCGCCGATGAAACGATTGTCATGGTCGTTGTGGTGTGCGTGACACATTCGGATATTGACATGATGGCTGGCCGGACCATTGATCACGATGGCGCAACGTCGAGCACCTGTGAGTTCGAGTCCCTCGATATTGATATAGGCTGCCGCGATATCGAGCAGAATGTTCAGGTTTCCGGAACCTGACAAGACGACTTTTTCACCATCGGCTGCCTTGAACGTGATCGGTGCCATGGCCGTGCCGCTGGTCGTGATTTGGGCCAGCGCATCGGTCTGCTTGGTGGAATCGCTGACATACGTGCCGGCACGGATGATCACAGTGTCGCCCGGGGCGACCACGTTGGCGGCGTGGCGCAGCGAACGGAACGGATTATTGATCGTACCTGCCTCAGCTGAGGTATCGTGCTGCGGCTGCAGCTTGGCGTCGTCGTCGACGTAATACGTCTTGGCGGGCGGAGCTTCGCAAGCACGTGTCTCTTCGTTACACACCAGGTCGGCCGAGCATGGCGGCGTGCCCACCGCGCACACATGGGCAACACACAGCTCTTCTCCGTTGCAGAACAAACCATCGTTGCATTCACTGTGGTCCGCACAAGTCGCCTGGCACCGATCGCGCCGCTCATCACACGTTTCGTTTTCGGCGCAGGGCGCCGCTCCGGCGACACATGCCCCATCGGTGCACTGCTCGGCGCCATTGCAGTAGCGTTTGTCGTCGCAGTCGCCGTGTTCTGCACATTCCGGTGGGGCCTTGATCTTGAAATGGACGACGTGCGGTTCAAGCGTCGCACCGCCGCCGTCTGGCTCGGCGAACGCGGTGACCGTCAATGCGTATGTCCCCGGTTTGGGGGCGCCGTTGGGCCAGGCTACGAAATTACCATCCGGTGCTCCGAACAGGGCATAAGGAGGACTGTTGCGCAAAGTCGACTCCATGGGCGTACCATCGTGCACGAGGACGAACTGCACACTACCGACCCGGGCGGGGTGCGTGGTTGCGCGGATGGCAAGGCGGGGCAAACCAACCAGCTCAAGTTCCGCGTTGTCGACGAGAGTCTCATAGCCGGGGATCGGCAGATCGCTGTCAGCATCGATCAAACTGATGCCCACGATTCCGTGGTCGCGCGTCGTACAGCGGGATGCGGATTCATCACAGAACAGCTCATCTGGGCACGGTGACGATCCGCCCTCACAACGTCCGTCAACGCACTTCTCGACGCCGTTGCAGAACGTTTGATCGTCACACGTTGCGTCGGCAGTACAGGCAACGCAGCGATGGGTTTTCTCGTCACAGGTCAGTGCTGCATCGCATGGCGCATCACCCGGGCGACATCGTCCAGCGATACAACTCTCGAAACCATTGCAATAGACGTCGTCATCGCAATCGCGATCGATGATGCAGTCTTCGTTGATTCCCCGCCTTCGGTGCGGAGTTCGCGGGGTCAACGCGATTGTGTGCTGTTTGCGCTGCCCCGTGATATCGACCGCCGGCTGATCGCTCATGACCTCGTCCAGCGACAGGAATCGCGGGTCGAACTCAAAATCGCTATGTTGTGGTGTCAGGATGCCCGACCATCCGAAAGGGACGCGTATGCTGTAGACCCCGTGGACATCGGTGACCGCCGTGGAGTCGCTTCTGACATTGTTGACCGCGACCGTCGCGCCCGGGAGAGGCTTGCCGTCGGCCATGATGCGTCCAGAGATCGTAGGGCGGGGGTTGTCGCGCCACGAGCGGGCACCCGTGTTCGAGCCGCACCCCCACTGGACGGCCAGCGTGAGCAAGCACAGGGGTACATAGAGCGTGACCCGGGTGGGGATGATGCTGTTCATGAGCGTCCTCATGTGTTGTCCGACAAAGGACTATATGCCGCAATCCGGGTCCCGGCCCGGCACGGCAGGTTGGCAAGGCCTCTTCTCGACTCAGGGCGGTCGGTCCTGCGCTGCGTTGGCACGCGGCATGGGCAATCGACCGATGTACTATTAAGATTGATTCACGGCTCGGGCAATGGCGCATGCCGACCTATTGATCTACACGACATTATCGGGCCGTTTTCGCGCGGTATCCTGCAGTTCGGCGAGGAATCAAATGAAGAATGGACATCAGCACGATCGCAGGCCGCTGGCGGGGGCCGCGCTGGCTGCAGGGCTGCTGGTCGCTGCGGGCATCGCGAGCCGCGAGCTGACCGGCAGTCTGGCCGATGTCAGTGGCTCCGTTCTACTCCCGCCGGGCACCCTGCGGGCGTTGCCGTTGAACATCGGGTCGTGGCAGGGGACGGAGCTGCAGCTGGATGACCATCTCGTAGCCGCGACCGATACTGAGGACCACCTGTTTCGAGCCTACCAGCGCCACCAGGGCGATGAGGTCATCAAACTGTTCGTGGCCTATGGCGTCCGCTTTCGCGAGCTGCTGCCGCATCGTCCCGAGGTGTGCTATCCCGGCTCGGGCTGGTCGTTGGAGTCCGTCCGCGAAGTCGAGCTGGAGACGGGCTCCGGCGCGCAGGTACCTGCCCGGGTGTTCCGGTTCGCCCGCGGCGGCCTGACCAACGAACGGATCAGCGTGTTGAGTTACTACCTCGTGGATGGCGAAGCTTGTGCAGACGAATCGCGCTTGCGCGAGGTGGTCGCCCAGCGTCAGTCGGCAGGTTTCATGGCCCAGGTGCAGGTGACCGCACGTCATCCCCTGCGGCCGCAACTGGCCGATGACAGCACGATGCGGTTTGCCGCCGACGCCACGGCAGCCATCCGGGCGCTTCTGGTCGAAGCCGTGGGACGTCAACGCAGGGAGTCGGGTCGATGAGTCCGAACGTGATCGGCGCGCCACGGTCCACTGCGTGGATCTGGGGGGTATTCGGCGCTCTGGTGGCGTTGGCCTGGTCGTATTGGCCGACACTCGTCGCGATGTACCGCAACTGGAACAATGACCCCAATCATTCAGTTGGGATCCTTGTGCCACTCATTGCTCTATACCTGCTGTGGAGTGATCGTGGACGCCTGCTCGACTGCCCCGTTCGGCCTGCTTTTTGGGCAGGTGCAGGGCTTCTCGCCGTCGCGCAGTTCGTTCGGGCTGCGGGCGTCATCGGTTTGTACGAGTCGATCGAACGATACTCGTGCGTCATGACGCTCGCGGCGGTCGTGCTGCTGGTATGCGGGTGGGCCGTGTTCCGTCATGTGGCGTGGATTCTGGTGTTCATGATGCTCATGGTTCCGCTGCCGGGGCGGGTTCAAAGTGCCATTTCTCTGGACCTGCAGCAGATGGCCAGTTATGGGGCGGTCTTTATTCTCGAAGTCATGGGCGTGACGGTCACCCGACAAGGTAACGTGATGGTGCTCAACGACCAGGCCATTGCAGTCGTCGAGGCGTGCAGCGGCCTGCGGATGCTGGCGGCCTTTGTTGTCGTTGCTGCGACAATCTGTTTTGTCGTCCGTCGACCGCCGTGGCAGAAAGCGGTCGTCGTGCTCTCGAGCATCCCGGTAGCGGTGGTGTGCAACATCTTCCGTCTGGTGATCACCGCCATCCTGTTCCTCGAGACCTCGAGTGAAGTCGCTGAGCGATTCTTCCATGATTTTGCAGGTCTGACCATGATGCCGATGGCCGTGATATTCCTGGCCGGCGAACTGTGGTTGCTGGGACGCCTGGCCCTTCCCGTTGAGGACCAACCCGATCAGGTCGCGGCGCCCGAGTCAGGATAAGGCGCAACACCATGCCTGGGAACATAATTGGAATTGCTTCGGGCCTGCGACTAGAATCCCCATTATTGCTGCGGGGGCATTTCACTCTGGTCGTATGCAGTGGGCGGACGATGACTTCGTTGGGGCTGAGCGGAGTCTCGTTTCCTGACCGCTCCTTTGCGGAAGCGGCACCGTTGCGACCGTCACTTATGAGATGCAAGAAAGAGACCGCCGGGGATCCAGCAGTTCGGATCCGTGCAGTCAGGCGGCAGGAGGATCCTCAATGATTTCTATTCGACCCAACGGCGCTGTGACGTTCATGGCTTGCGCAGGATTCTGTGCGCTGACCCAGGGGGCCTGGGCGCAGTGTCCTCCGGAGCGCGTCTCCGAATCAGGCGGCACCGTCGACAATCGCTTCGGCGCCGCCAGCGCCGTGGATGGTGATTTTGCCGCGATCGGCGCGCCGTTCTCGGATACCGCGGGTGCCGACGCTGGTGTGGTGAACATCTACACGTTCAACGGGAGCTGGCAGTTCGATCAGGCCCTGACGACCGGTACCGCCGATGCCATGGGGCGGTTCGGCCATGCCGTTGGACTGGACGGGGACACTCTGATCGTCGGCACACCGTTCGATGACATAGACAATGCGGGCGCGGCTTATGTCTTCGTACTCAGCGGCGACATGTGGATGCTCGAGCAGAAGATCATTCTCGACACACCGGCAGCCGGCGACCAATTCGGCTTCTCGGTCGATGTCAGCGGGAATACGGCCATCATCGGCGCGCCCGGTGCGAGTCTGGCTTACATCTATGAAAGAGACATGGGCAATTGGTCGTTTGTCTTCAGGGCCGTCGGCGACGACGACCAGTTGGGCACTTCAGTGAGCATCAGCGGTGACACAGCCCTGGCAGGTGCGCGGACGGATGATACGGTCGCTGCGAACGCTGGCGCAGTGCACATTCTCGAACGCGACGGCGCGACATGGGCCGATACCGGGACACTCCCCGCCATGCCGGCTGCCGGCTCCTTCTTCGGGAGTTCCGTTTCAATCGATGGCACGG
The DNA here is from genome assembly GCA_942492115.1 of uncultured Planctomycetota bacterium. Classification (GTDB taxonomy): domain Bacteria; phylum Planctomycetota; class Phycisphaerae; order UBA1845; family CAIVHJ01; genus CALODL01. Next base: position 62,587 of record CALODL010000007.1, on the reverse strand, counting down.
TGGCTGCCGTGGGCGCACCGAGTACGGGCATCGTGTATATCTACCGTTTCGACGGCATGGCCTGGGTCGAAGAAAGGACCTTCACGGGTGCTTTAGGCTACGGTGAGACTGTGGCGATCGCCGGTTCGACAATGATTGCCGCCGATCCGTTTAGTAACGCCGGGATTGCCTGGGTGTTTCAGCTGATTGAAGGCGAGTGGCGCTCCACACTGAGTGCCGGTCCTTTCCAGCCAATTCAGGCGGGCGACATGTTCTTTGGGGGTAGTGTTGCGACCGACGGAACGACCAACGTGGTCGGTGCTGGATTCAACTTAGTGCTCGGCGACACCGCCGGCAGCGCCTATGTCTTTGATGCGGGCTGCGATGACAATGGTCTGCCCGCAGGTGGTGGTGGTGGCGGCGGCGGTGGCGGAGCCCCCGCAGTGGGGGGTGGCGGACCCGGGCCTGTGGACAGTTGCCCGACAGATTCCGACAAGACCGAGCCCGGTGAGTGCGGCTGCGGCACGCCGGACACGGACAGCGATGATGACGGCACCCCCGACTGCAATGACGAGTGTGCCGAAGACGTGGACAAGACCGAGCCGGGGCTGTGCGGTTGTGGTATGCCGGATGACGATTCCGATGAGGATGGGACCCCCGATTGCACGGACGGCTGCCCCGAAGATCCGGACAAGACCGAGCCGGGTATCGCCGGCTGCGGAATGGTCGAGCCTGCGGATTCGGACGGTGATGGTGTTCCGGATGATGTGGATGAATGCCCGGATACGCCGGCCGGTACCACGGTGGACGAGACCGGATGTCCGCCCGCGACCGAGAATCCTCAACAGCGGCCCCCGCTTCCAGACATCGCCCCGGATGAGCCTGTTTCGAGCGGCGGAGCGTGTGGCGCGATGGGTGGCGCTAATCTGGCCCTAATGTTATTGGGCCTCACCATGTTGGGTTACAGGCCGTCCAGGCGCTTCCGGCCCGGGAACGGGCGATTTTAACTTGATGTGGCCCAACAGCCGTGGTACTATTCTGGCGACCACACAAATACTGTGAGATCGTCTCAACACGTGCTGGGAAAAGCGTGGTCATTGAATGGGTGGGATTTGCCATGAAGCGACTCTTGTCGTTAACAGCTGCTGTCCTCATATTGCCCGCGATCGCTCAAGCGGATTTCTACGGGTTCGATCAGATCGGTGGCCGAACGCCCAGCGTGGATATCGTTGGCGATGGCTTGTCGATGGAAGTGGTCGATGCCGGACCGGGCCAGGTCGGGTTCAAGTTCACGAACACGATGAAGGAGACGTCATCGATCTCGAACATCATGTTCCAGGATGACATGCTGCTGGGTTACGCGTCGGTTCAGAATACCAATACCAACTTCGTGCAGTACTCTTCATCGCCGTCACTCGAAGGCGGAGATTCGCTGACCAGTCCCTTCAAGGTGACGCCGGGACTGTCGTTCGATGCCAAGCACGGCGATCTTTTTGAAGGCGTCAACCCCGGCGAATCAACCACCGTGACCTTCGACCTGTTGCGTGGTGGAACCTTCGAGGACGTGCTCAATGATCTGAATTCCGGTGCCATGCGGATCGGAATCTTTGTCAAAGGCCTCGAAACGGGCATCGGCAGCTTCCTGAATACGCCCATTGGCAGTGTTCCCGAGGCCTTGCAGCCGGTTCACGCTCCAGCACCCGGTGCGTTCCTCCTGGGCGCTATCGGACTCGGTTGTGTCGGCTGGTTCCGTCGCAGATTTGCCTGAGATACGAGCGTCCGAGAACGATCATCAGCCGCCCTTCACCAACAGGTGAGGGGCGTTTTTTTTTGTCAGGCCGAAATCCATCCTATGATGTGACCGATCGGCGGCACTGTGCCGATCTAAGAGAACATTATGTGGAGCGGAAGACGAAAAGCTCGGGTGAACATCAAACTGCTGGTGATCGTAGTCCTCGTCCTCGTGACAGGGGTCGTCGGCGCGTTCAGTTTGAGGACGATGCATCGTTCGCGCAATGCCTCTGCGGCACTGTCAACCGCCGAGGCGGCGGTTGAAGCTCGCGACTGGTCGAAAGCCTGCAAGTTCCTCCGAGAGTATCTACACTACGAGCCATCCGACGCCGTGCGGCTCAAGCTCTACGCCGAGGCCAACCTTTCCGTCGTTCCACGTCGTCCCGAGAACGTTTTCGAAGCCATTCAAGCCTATCGCGGTCTGTTGCTCCGTGAACCCGGCCGTGCGGATGCCTGCCACAAGCTCGCCGAGCTGTTCAGCAGCATCAGCGATTTCAGTGAGTCGGCCTACTTCTGTGAACAGCGTCTTGCGGTTGCACCGGATGACGCGAGCGCACGCTACATGCTGGCTGACGCACTGTTTGCCCAAAGCGAAGTCGCACGCGCAACGGACGAATTGCACAAGCTGATTGCCGCCCGCCCTGATTATGTCAAAGCCTATCGCTTGTTGGCCGAGGTCATCGGCGAAGTCGGTAACGGCGAATCGGAACGGGATGGTCTGTTCTGGATCAATGCCGCGGTGCAGCGCAATCCGAATTCGGCAGAGGCCCTCACGACCCGCGCATCCTACCGGCTGCACCAGGTGGGCGATCGCGCAGGGACTGAGACTGATCTCCTGGCCGCCGAGCGGATCGGGACACAGGACCCAATCGTCGCGTTGACCCTGGCCGACCTGTGGAGGCGACTGGGGCAACTCGATCGTGCGGAGGTGTGCCTGCAGCGCGCCGCAGGATTTACGGACGAACGCCTCGAATCTCTCGAGGTGACTCCGGCCGCCTTTAGATTGATGAAGTTCATGATTGCCGGGGGCATCGTCCTGGCCCGCGGAGACGGCCAGGAAGCATCCGCATTCGCCGAACGCACGTTGCAGTCCGTTCCGGAGCATGAACGGTTTCGCTATCTACCTTACGCCCTTGAATTGTTCATCAGCGGCGATCAGGTCGCTCGCGGGCGGGCCGTCGTCGAAGAATATGCGGCGGCCATCGACATCATGGGGTCAACCGCACCCAGAGCCTTGCGGCACAAATTGGCCATGATGGGCACCGTCGTTGCGCGTGCTGAGGGTCGTGTCTATGAGGCCATCGCGCAACTCGAAGAGTTGCTCATCGCCGAGCCGCGCATGCTCGAAGCCTGGCGGGCATTGTGGGCGTGTCTCGACGAGACTGACCAACCGGTTCGGCGCAGCGCGGCCTTGCACGCGTATCTCATGCGCTATCCTAACGATACTCACGCCTTGACCCTTCTGGGGCAAGCGTATCGTGGTACGGACTGGCCGCGGGTTCTGCAGTGCGTGCGCAATATCAAAGCAGATCAACGTAGTGTGGACGTGACGTTGCTGGGGATCGAGGCGGAGTTGGCCCTGGTCAATTCGGTGTCAGATCTGCCCCGGCTGGCCGAGATCGATCGCCTGCTTGATCGACTGGAACGAGTGCATCCACGCCTGGGCCGCGTCCGTGTCCTTCGTGCAGGCGTTGCATTACGCGAAGGGCGCAGCTCGGCAGCACTGGACATGTTGCGGACGGCCCTCGAGGTGTGTGATCCTGATCCGGTGATTGACATTACTCTTGCGGGTCAGTTGGCCCGCGATGAGGAAATCGATGAAGCCCACGACGTCCTCGATCACGCGACTCGGCGCTTTGCGGATGATGTCAGTGTGTGGATTGCGCTGGCACGGTTCTACGACGCGCGAGACGAGAGACCCCGCGCGCTGGCCGTGTGTCGCCAGGCGGCCGGGATACTGAGCGGTTCGGCGCGCGTCAAGCTTTTGATGGCGCAGGCAAGTATGCTTCTGGAGGATGGCAACCGTGAGGAAGCCATTGACTTGCTGCAATCGGCGTCCGCCGCGCATCCCCACGACACCGCAGTCCGTGTGGCGCTGCTCGAGTTGCCGGAAATACAGGCAGATGTCATGCGGAGCCAGGCGATTGTAGACGAGCTGCAGCGCATCGAGGGTCCGAGCGGACTGAGGTGGCGACTCGAGCAGGCGATGCTGTGGTTGCGTTCGGACGAGTGGTCTGACCATGCTGCAGCGATCGAGGAATCCATGTTGTTCTGCGCGCAAAAAAGCCGCCTGTGGGCGGCACCGATCATTGGGATCGGTCTACTCGAAGAAAAACGCGGACATGACGATCGTGCTGAGCAGATTTACAAAGGCTACGTGGCCGGGCGTCCACAGGACATCGAAGTCGTTGTGGCGTTGCTCCGCCTGTTCGAGCGTCGACAACAGTTCCAGGACGCTGATGAGTTGCTCGATCGCCTCCCTGCGACTCCGGAGTTGATGGGCTATCGCATCAATGTCGCAATGGCAATCGAGGATCATCCCACGGCCATAACCCAGTTGCGTCGTATCCTCAATATCGATCCAGGCGATGTGACGGCGCGCGTGTTGTTGGCCCGATTGCTCTACGAGCACGAGGGCAATGCACCAGAGGCGCTGGCACTGCTCGATGAAGTCTCGGCCGATCATCCCGAGCAACTGTCGGTGGTGGCCTCTCGCGCCGCGGTATTGCATGCCATGGGTCGGCCGGAGGAGGCGCTGCAGCTGATCAATGGTTACGTCGACACTCAGCAAGACTTCGCAGCGTATGCGTTGCGCGCGGCGCACTATGCCGAGATCGGCGAGTCTGATCTGGCCGAGGCCGATTATCGTCGATTGACGTCGTTCAGTCAGGACAAAGCGTCTGGGTACTATCAACTGGGTGGTTTTCTCGTAAGGGCCGGACGCAAAGCGGAGGCCGTCGAGGTGTGGCGTGAAGGGTTGGCCGCCGTGCCCCAGGACATCCAGCTGCAACGAACCCTCGCACGTGTACTGGTCAATAGTCACGATGCTGCGCTGATGTCCGAGGGCCGCCAGCTCATCGCCACGATGCTCGAGAACACTCCCGCTGACGGCGATCTCATGTTTCTCAAGGCTGCTGCCGCCCACCGCGACGGGGCCGACTCAGCGGAAGTAGAGGCCCTTCTGCGCCAGGCAGTCGATCTCGACGTCCGCCACGTGGCGGCCCATCGCATGCTGGTGAACCTGCTGCGGCATCGAGGAGACTACGAAACGGCGCGGCAGGATGTCGCGCAAGCCGTCGGTCTGAATCCAGCAGATACCGGTCTGCGGCTGTTGACCGCCGAACTGGAGGCCGCGGTCGGCAATCGTGCCGCAGCCCGCGGCCTGGCGGAATCCGTAGTCGATCAGGACCCCGACAACATCAGTGCGCGGCAGTTGCTGGCGAAACTGGCCCTGCATGATGGCAAGTTCGATGAATGCCGCACGTATCTCGAGGACATCGTCAAACAGGCACCGGAGGATGTCGTAGCCAATCTTCTGCTGGCCGAGCTGACTGCACGAACGATCGGTCCCGGCGAAGCGGCGACCATTCTGGAGCCCCTGGCCGACGGCGAAGATCGCCGCGTGGATGTGCTGGTCGCGCTCGCGGATTACTATCGCGTCCAGGGCCAGCACGATCGTGCGGGCGTGACCCTCGACCGGGCAGAGCGTGTGCTGCCCAATCATCCACAGGTCATCGAACAACGCATTCGATGGTTGGGGGCCGGGCAGCGGTTCGCGGATATCCTGAGTGTGTGCGAAGGCAAAGAAGCCCGGTCATGTACACCGATGCACCGGGTCATTGCTGCATCGATGCTGGCGACCAGCGGACAACCGGCTTACGAGATGCAGGCTCGGACGCTGTTCGAGAACACACTCAAAGTACACCCGGATCTCGTGGATGCCCATCTGGGTTTGGCCATGCTCGCCTATCGCGAGCAAGACTTCGCGACAGCCGAACGAGAGTACGAGATCGTGCGCACGCTCCGGCCATACGATCGGCAGGCGCTCAACGATCTGGCCTGGCTGATCGGGGTTGAAAGGGGTCGCCACATCGAGGCCTTGCGTCTCGCGGACCAGGGCATTGGACGCTACCCCAACGATCCACATCTGCGCGATACGCGTGGTGTCCTGCTGATGAAGATGGACCGGCTGGAGGATGCGCGCAAGGATCTCGAGCACTGCCTGTCTTTGACGGCACTGCAGCCCCACACGCAGGCGTCGGCTCTGATTCACCTCGCTGAAGTGGCGGTGCGCCAAAAGCGTCCGGATGAGGCCCGCGAATTCATTGCACGAGCCCTCAGGCTCGATATCCTCTCCGCGACCCAGCGCAAGACAATTAAAGGGCTCGAGTCCGCGCTGTGAAGCCGCGTTCCGGAATGTCCCAAAGAATTCGAAAATCCTGATGCGCTGGGCTACAGTGGTGCTTTCGCGAGGACCCAGGCCATGATCAGTGCATTCATTGCGTTTCTGTCTGTCGCCCAGCTGTCCGCCGGTGACGCAGCCATTCCGCGGATCGAGCAACACACATTCGATCAGTGGAAGCGCCATATCCTGCCGACGGCAGATGAACTGCTGTTCGAGACCATTCCCTGGCGACCTTCGTTCGCCGAAGGGCTGCGCGATGCGGCGGCGGCGGACAAGCCGCTGTTGCTGTGGGTCATGAATGGGCATCCACTCGGCTGCACGTGAGGGAACGGGGTCAGGGGCCGGGTGTCCCTGTGGTCGGATCAGGATCTCGTTGCATTGGCTGCACGTTTCGTACCCGCGACCGACGAAGTCTGGCGCCTGCAGGGCGGCACGGATCCGGAGTGTCTGGCATTTCAGCGTATGGCTGACACCGGTCACTACCGTGGCAAGGGCGGGACGCGCCAGGGATTGTACGTGGTCACGCCAGGTGGAGCCTTGCTCGCGTCATGCAATACGCACGATTCTGTCCAGGTGCGCACGCTGCTCACGCAGGCGCTGGCTGACTGGCAGGCGTTGCCCGATGACAGGCGTGTTCCCGCGCCGCCGGCGGACTACGCTCCAAGGCATCGTTGGGAGAGCAGCCGGCCGCGCAACGGACTGATCTTGACATCGACCGTACGGGACCTGCCCGTACCACCCACGCCGGATGCAGCCCAACGCAAGCCGTGGAATCGCGATCACGCGTGGTTTACGAGCGCGGAGGCCCGTCAGTGGCTGCCGGCAGAGCCTGTTGCGGGCGCGACCCATACGATTGCACGGCCGATCCTCGAGCGCCTGATCTGTTTTCATCTCGTCGACAACGTTCGCGGGCAGACCCTGCCGTTTGCACCGCCGGACATCGTGTCAGCCACACTGACCTCGACGGTCGTCGGTCGCTCGGACCACCTCGTTCGCCTGGCGTTCGAGGGCAATACGGAAGCCGTCACCCAGGGCAAGTGGATGTACGGTGAGATCCACTGGAAACCGGCGACGGAACATCCGCGCGGGCTCGAGACGCGCCTTACGGGCCACGCGACTTACGATCTTGCGGCCGAGCGCTTCGTCGAATTCGAGTTGATCGCGCTCGGTCAGCGACGGGGCTTCACCGAGAACAACGCTCGTCGGGATGATCCGGGTCCCGCCCCGATCGGTTTCGTGTTCGAACTGGCCCCCGAGTCGCGTGCATCCGAAGTGCCGCCGACCTTCGTGGACCTGTATCGGGTCGACTGGGTGAAATGAGCGCTGCGGTCGGCAGTATCAGAAACTGCTGATGGCCTGGAGGGTTACCTCGGCCACATACTTCTGCCGCTCGCGCGCACGGATGGGACCGCGCTCGACGTGAACTCGGACCGTGTCGCCGACCTTGAAATCGTCGAGAGCGTGGTACAACTCATCAAACGTGCGGGTCGGGTGTTCCTCGATGGCGGTGATGATGTCGAAGACGCGCTTGCGACCGACGATACGGGGTGGCCGCAGGCCGGCGTTCTCGGCCGAGCTTCCCGTACGCACGACTTTCACGATACACCCTTCGACGCCATTGGGCCGACCGTCTGCGATCTCAACACCCAGACCCGGTCGCGTATACGAGCCGTGATCGATCAGTTGCGGCACGACGTCCTTGACGACCGCGACGGGGACAGCGAAGCCGATCCCGGTGTTCGTTCCGGATGGGCTGTAGATCGCCGTGTTGATGCCGATGAGCCGGCCGGAGCTGTCAAGCAATGGGCCGCCTGAGTTGCCCGGGTTGATTGCGGCGTCGGTTTGAATCACGTTGTGAATCGTCACGCCGGTCAAGGACGTGATCTGACGGTTGAGGGCGCTGACGATGCCGGTCGTGAGGGTAAAATCGAGGCCATAGGGGTTGCCGATGGCGAAGACCTTCTGTCCGACCAGCAAGTCGGTCGAGGTGCCCACCGGGATGGGCCGTGGGCTGTCGATCGGCTCGTTGATCTTGAGCACTGCAAGGTCTTTGTGCGCAGCGTAGCCGACCAGTTCAGCGTCATAGACCGAGCCATCGCCGAGCGTCACGCTGTAGCCGTCGGCGCCGTTGATGACGTGGAAATTCGTGACGATGTGGCCGTCCTCGTCCCACAGGACACCCGACCCGTGACCGGCCGGCTGGAACTCGGTCGTGTACCGCGCCGGGCTGAGGTAGATCCGTTGTTCGATCAACGGATTGACATAGACCACCGACCGTGAGGACTCACGGAACAGCTCGATCGTGGACTGCTCGTCGTCTGCCAGATCGCCTCGCGGGATCAGCGGGCGGTTGCCTTCCGGGCCGTGGACCAACCGCGGCAGGGCATCGCGGGTCCATAGGGCCAGAACGACGACCAACAGGAGCCACGGCCACCAGTTGGTGTGCCGATGGTGCTGATTGTCCCCAGTATTGTCATGCATGGTTCAGACGTCCCGGCCACACTCCTCGTCCAGCGACCATTCTACACGACGTGAACCCGTGGTATCAGCCCGGAGCTGCGGCGAGGTCCGAATTTCTCGGATGGTCCCGTTCGTCCTCATAAGCTCGTGGGAGGCCAAATATTAGCTCTCCCTGAGTGCTTCGCAATAGAATCGTACCGGGCGTGCATCTACGGACGGGTCGCGGCCATTCGAGGCCGACCCGCCGGCAGGGGGGCAGTCAAAACGCACGCGTTTCAGACGGGGTCGTGTCGCAGGCATCGAGTCGAGATACGGTCAGCTCGGCGAAACACCATCGGTTGGCAGGAGGCGCGCCTTGAAGGGCAGTGAATCGCGGGCCCAGCAGTTTCTGGAACTGCTTGCACCGATCCAGGAATCACTCCAGCGCTATGCACTGCGCAACAGCTGGAATCGTGAACAGGCTGGGGACATCCTGCAGGAAGCGGTTCTGACCGGCTGGCGTGAGTTCCATCGTTTTCAATTAGGAACGGATTTCCGCGCGTGGATGTTCAGAGTCCTGGTCAACACGGTCTACTCGTTCAACAAGAAAGTCACGCGCGAGAAGCTCCATCGAACGACGCTCGGCGACGATCTCGATGGCGTTCTGCAACGCGAGGAGGCCTGGTTCGGAATCCTGGCCCACCCCGAGAAGGTTTTTCAGGACCTTGATCAGCGTTTAGTCGGTGCGATCGGGACGTTGGGGCTCGACGAACGCCACTGCCTGCTGTTGAGGATCGTCGAAGGGTTTCCGTACAAGGACATTGCGACGATGCTCGATATTCCCATGGGGACAGTCATGTCCCACGTCCACCGCGCCCGGTTGAAGCTACGCGAGCGCCTCGCGGAGCTCGCTGTCGAATACGGTCATGTCAAGGAAGTGTCCAATGAGGTGCAATGAGGTTCGCAAATTCCTGAGCCCCTATCTCGATTCTGAGCTCGATCCCACGATGACGTTTAAGGTCAGCCAACACCTGGAGCAGTGCACCCGGTGCGCGACCCGTTTCGACCGCGAGGGCCATGCGGAGTCGCTCATCGCCGAGCGGCTCAAGCAGATGGAGCCGGTCGTCCAATGGGCCACACTCGAGAATGTCGTCTTGTCGGCCCCGCGCCCCATCTACCGGCGTCCAGTGTGGTGGGTCGCTGCGGCCGCGGCGGTGGCGTTCGTGTTGATCGGGTTCGGCAGTTGGCCCAGCGCGTCGATGGCCGACTCCGTGCAGTGGGCGGCCGACGAACTGGAACGTCTGTCTCCCGCAGGGGGGGCTTTTCGCGAGAACCAGTCGTGTTCCGCAAGCAACTACAAGAACATGTGCTACGAGGTCCTCAGCCAGGATGTCGACCTCAACCTCGAGGGCTTGCGACCACATGACGTCAAGCTCGTGGCCGCTTCGAGCAAACTCTTTCAGCAGGGCGGCGGCGGTGTGCAATTGCTGATGAACTGCTGCAACCAACCCATCCTCGTGACCATGGGTCTGGCCGACACACCGGGGGAATTTCAGGGCGTGGCCAGATCATTCGATGAAGATGGCATTGCGACCGTAACGTGCAAGGGCAAGTCGTATCACGTGGCCGTACGCCGCGTCGGTCAGATGATTCTCGTGGGTGTCGCATCTACGCGGCATCAGGTCGATCACGTGATCAACGGTATTGCCTGCCGGCCGATTTGATTGCGAACGCGCGTGACGACGCGCGTCACATCGGAGGCATGGGGCCGGTACCGTCTTCGACAGTCACGTCAGCCCGGCCGATTCCTCATCGAGCCCACGGGCTTTCATCACGAGTCGCGTTTTCAAGTCGTGCAGACTCTTCTCGAGTCCGACCGGGTATTGGTGTGGGTTTACGAAACGCTTGATACCATCATGGAGGCGTGACAGTTGATCGAGAGCGTGGGCACGGATCTCGGCAATCGGAGGGGTCGGGTAAACGCGCCGGCCAGCACGGAACACGGGTACGAGTAGATCGTGGGCCGGGGCGTCGGCCGGCAGGCGTTTGCGTCGCGTCATGTCGACCGGATCGATGATGGTCCAGTCGTGCTGGGCCGGGTGATCGATCTCGTAGATGGCATCGCCGATGAATTGACCATCGTTTTCGAATCGGCGGATCTGATGAATCCCGGGGTTCGAGATCTTGACCGCCTGTTCCGACAGTTTCAGTTTGTAGCGCCACGCCTCACCCGGCGGTCGCAGGGCCGTGAGTTTGTACACGCCACCCATCGCCGGTTGATCGTAAGCCGTGACCAGCCTCGTTCCGACCCCCAGACACCGATTGCGGCGTGTTGTTGCTTGAGGCTGGCAATGATGTGTTCATCGAGATCGTTGCTGGCGACGATCTGCGCGTCAACAAAGCCGGCGTCATCCAGAATTCGGCGCGCTTCGATGCTGAGGTAGGCCAAGTCGCCCGAGTCGAGACGAATGCCCGCCAGGTCATGGCCTTGGGTCCGCAACCACCGGCCCACCTCCACCGCGTTGTGCACCCCCTGAATACTATCGAAGGTATCGACCAACAGAACGCAGTTGTTGGGCATCGCCTTGGCATATGCCTTGAACGCAGTCAGTTCGTCGTCGAATGACATCACCCAGCTGTGGGCATGCGTGCCGCGCACCGGGATGTCGAATAGCTTACCGGCCAGCACGTTGGAGGTGGCAGAGCAACCGCCGATATGAGCTGCCCTGCTGACTGCGAGTGCACCGTCGATTCCGTGTGCCCGTCGCAGGCCGAATTCGAGCACGGGCTCACGGTCTGCAGCCAGGCACACCCGTGCGGCTTTGGTGGCGATGAGCGTCTGACAATTGAGGCTGTTCAGCAGAGCGGTTTCGAGAATCTGGCACTGCATGATGGGGCCCTGGACGCGGACCATGGGTTCCTGCGGAAAGACGGCCGTGCCCTCCGGGACGGCGTCGATATCGCACGAAAACGTCGTCGCAGCCAGAACGTCGAGGAACGCCTGCTCGAACATCGGCTGACCATCGTTGCCTTTCAGGCGGGCCAGATAAGCAATATCGTCATCGGTGAAGCGGAAGCCCTCGATGATGTCGCAGACATAGCCCAGGCCGCAGGCGATACTGAAGCCACCCTGGAACGGCTGCTTACGGAAGTAGAGATCGAACACCGCCTCGTGGGTGTCGAGTCCGGTCTTCCAATAACCTTGGGCCATGGTCAACTGATACAGGTCAGTCAACAGCGCCAGCGATTGATGATAAAGCGGATCGGGTGGCATGTCGTAGAGATTAGCACAAAATGTGCGACCGCACCCCGTCTCCGACGTTTCCGGGTCGTGGTGGCGTGAGTGGTAGATAAAGCGTCGTCGAAGGGGCAAAAACGGTAAGATACACTCAATGAACTACTCGTCCTTCAATTGTGGTGTGTGCTGTCTGAGCCTGATCATGTTGTCGAATATTGCAGGATGTCAGCCACAGACGCAGCGCGCCACACCCGTGACGCGCCGGGTGCTCATGTTTCCCGGTGTGGCCAATGTGCGGTTCCACCTGACGCGCTGCGTCGAGCGTCTCGAACACACCTATCCCGGAACTGACGTGGACGTGCGCCTGTGGGGTTGGCCGCTTCTGGGCATTCCCAACTTGATGGCCTATCAGCGCAACCGTGCGGTGGCTACGGACTTCGCGGAGGAGCTGGCCGCATTCTCTCACGATCATCCTGATGCACGGATCGATATCGTGGGCTACTCGGGTGGGGGTGGCATGGCCGTATTCGTCGTCGAAGCGTTGCCCGAGGGTGTTCAGATCGATCGCCTCATTCTCATCGCAGCCGCGCTGTCCCCGGACTATCCGATCTCCCAAAAAGTCCTTCCGCACGTGCGCGAAGGCGTCATTTGCTTTGCAAGCACACGCGATCTGCAGGTGGGTTGGGGCACGCGTCATTTCGGAACGATGGACCGTCAACGCACGGTCAGTGCCGGCTACCGGGGGCTCGATTGCGCGGCGGCACGCGTGCTGAACGTCCACTGGGATGCTCTTGCACGCGGAACCGGTCACCGCGGCAACCATCTCGGTTATCTGAGTTCGGGATGGCAGTCGCACTATCTCATCCCGGCGCTCGATCCGGCCATCGATCTGCCTGCGCTACGCGAGCGTTTCGGTTCAGCCATTCCGGACACCGCGACAGGGCCGTGAGGGCCCCGCCGCGGTTCGCGTTCCCGTCATGGGCATCTCAGGGTCGTTGAACGACCGGCGCATCGGGCCCCGACTGGTCTTCACCGGTTGTGGTCATGCTCAAGGTCATCAGGTGGCTGACCGTGAACTCGAGACCGTCGAGGTCCCGGTCGATCTCGATCGATTGCACGTTACGCAGTGTCGGGTATGCCCCGATCAGCTCACCCTGGTTGTCGATGAACCGGTTGCTGTCCAGATCGGTTCCAGCAAACAGCAGGTACCGTCCGGCCCGCAATCCGTCGATTTCGAATGTGTAGTCCACGGCGTAGGTCGTCGTGCTTTCGGCTACGGCCACGCCGGTGTCGGCATCGATGACCAGAACATACACCGTGCCGATCACGCCGCCCTCGATCAGCGTATCGCCGACCTGCATGCGCACTGCGACAGTCGCCGTACCACCGTTCGACTCGAACCGCACGGTTGCGGAGTACATGCCGTCAGTCAGTCCGGAGCGATCAACGGTCAAGCGGTAGGATAAGCCGTTGTTGGATTCGGTAGCGAGGTCGAGCCACGGTTCGGAGGTCGACACATCGGTGATCTCGAGCGTGTCGGTACCGATGTTTCGCAGAGTCAGCGACTGTGCCGTACGCTGGATTCCAAAGTCGACTGTCGAGTCCGAGACCTGGATGATCGGTCCATGCACAGCACCACGTCCAGTGATGGCACTGGCCGCCTGCACGCTGCGGAATGCGTTGATCAAACCGTGCCCGTAAACATCATCGCGTCCGGCTGCTCCAAGATCCTCGGTCATTCTGATGTCGGTGGCCGGATGCGTACCGGCAAGCAATTGGTCGAAGTCGGTCGGCGACAGGTCGGGGTTGATCGACTTCATCAAGGCCGCGACGCCTGCAACGTGTGGGCATGCCATCGACGTGCCCTGTGAGAAATCGACATAGAGATCGCCCTGGTCATTGGCCATGAGACTCAGCACGCCGTCCGGGTAGGTGTCACCGTTGCTGTCGCTGCCCATGTCGCCGCCGGGTGCGGCCACGTCAACGCTCGATCCAAAGTTGCTGTAGAACGTTGCATTGTCACGGACATCGACTGCGCTGACGGTGACGACGCCTTCGAGGCCGGCGGGCGTGCTGAAATCAGCGTTCGCTGATTCGTTACCTGCAGCGGCGATGACGATCACCCCTGCGGCGCGTGCTGCAGTGATGGCATCCTGCGTGGCGGCACTGTACCCGGGGCCACCGAGGCTGAGGTTGATCACGTCAGCGCGACGTGTTGGCACGGTACCGGAACTGTTGGGCAGGCCGGCGGCAAAGCGGATGGCTTGGATGATATCGAAGTCGTTGCCACCTGCTGCCCCGAGCACGCGCAGCGGCATGACCTTCACGCCCCAGGCCACACCGGCCACGCCGATGTTGTTGTTCGATCGGGCGGCCACCGTCCCGCTCACGTGCGTGCCATGAAATGAACTGCGCGTGCCCTGGATGACCAGATCCCCGACATCGTTGGGATCTGAGTCGATACCATCACCGTCACGGGCCGAAGCCGGATCCGAGATGAAGTCATAACCAGGTACCAGCTGGCCGGCCAGTTCAGGGTGATCCAGAACGACGCCCGTATCGATTACGGCAACGATAACGTTCGACGATCCGGTGGTGATGTCCCACGCCTGCGGCAATGAGATCTGCGGATAGTGCCATTGGCTCCCGTAGTACTCATCGTTCGGTATGGCCATGGCCTGGCGGATCAGGTTGGGTTCGGCGAATGCGATATGTTCGACTCGCCGCAGCTGCTTGATGGCTGCAATCGTATCGGAGAAGGGGCGGACCAGCGCCGTATTCGGGAGACTGGCTGCAGCCTGCCGCCCGCGGGCGCGCAGCCGCCGACGTTCGACGCCACCGGCGTGGGTGGGCGCATCGACGATATCGAATGCGTCGTCGTGAGCCGTCGCGGTGCGTGCGGTGTCGGTGTAGCCACACAGGACTTCACCCGCACACATCGGCAGCAGGCTGCTCAGGTGATCGCGCGGATCGATGCTCAGGCTCGCCGCGCCGTCGCCCACGAGCAGCGTGTACAACCCACCATCATCCTGACCTTGTGTGACACTGTAGGCCAGCACTTCGATCAGGTACGTGTCGTCGTCCGGAGCGATCACCCGTTCCTGCGCGCCTGTGCCTTCGGAGCTGCTCAGTGCCTGGCCACCGAGATCGTACAGGAACAGATCGAAATCGCTGCGGGTGGCATCTGCCAGCAGTAGTGCGACGTGTTGCCCACGGGTCAGTGTCACTTTGAATACGTCGCTGGAGTCGGTCCGGCGCTCGAGTGTGCCGAGGTACCCGGCGACCGTCGAGGGGTTGGGCAGTTCCTGGACGGCACTCAGCGATTGACCGTCGTTGTCGACAGTCGGATCGTCGAGATCGCGCGTATCGCCATCGACGACTGCGGACGCGCTGACCCGTACCCGACCACTGATACTCAAGAGGCTGCCTGTCGTGTTGCCGTCTGTCGTACGTGGATCGTTGTCACACTGGTTGTTGAAATGGGTCTCGTCGTAGTCGGAGCATCCATCACCGTCACTGTCACGGACCTGGCCCGGGTGGTCGGCGGGATCCTCCGGGTCGGTTCCCGGCGTTCCGTTATGTTCGTCCCGGTCACTGAAACCGTCGCCGTCACTATCGACCTGTCCAAATTCGTCCCGTGGGATGTCCTGGCTTCCGCCACAGCCGAGTATGGCCAGCATGAGCGGCAACCCCGTCAGCAGGGTCAGAAAGCGGTGATTGAGCATGATAGCTCCTCGTGCGTAGGGGTCCTGTCTGTTCACCGCGCCGTACCGGAACCACGCGGCCTCGAATGAATAAGCAAGCTGCATGCCTGACCCTCGATATGGCCTGGGACACCCCTGGACACCGTTTTTTGCGGTCCCAGCGGCACACATGCCCGATGGTGGGGATTGTGTTAGGGCAATAGTTCCCGGTGGTCTGTCCGGCGGCTGGGGACGGCGTGCTATGTTGGGCTCAATTCTTCCAGTTCGCTTTGGGAGGGGCACAATCATGCGACCTCCTGGGGTATGATCATCATGACCATGGTCTTCATCGCGGCCCTGGTGGTGCAGGGCCGACGAAACAGGAATTCAGGAGTTCAGTGATTCATGGATATGCGAACGGCATCGACGTGCCTTCCGCAGGCGGAGTCCATCAAGACGTGGATGGTTGACCTGCGGCGCACGCTCCATCGCCATCCGGAGTTGATGTACGAGGAAGTCGAGACCAGCAAGCTCGTCCAGGCGACCCTGGCAGAACTGGGCATCAAGTTTCAGGCAGGTATGGCCCAAACCGGTGTGTTGGCTCAGCTCGGAGACGGCAATGGTCCGTGCGTGGCCCTGCGTGCCGATATGGACGCTCTGCCGATCCACGAGGAAGCCGATGTCGAGTTCAGGAGTACGGTCGATGGCAAGATGCACGCGTGCGGCCACGACTGCCATACCGCCATGTTGCTTGGGGCAGCGCGGCTGCTCAAGGACCGTGAGCAGGACATTCATGGCACGGTGAAACTCCTGTTCCAGCCTGCAGAAGAAGGTGGCGCCGGCGGGCTGTTGATGAGCGAAGAGGGCGCGCTGGAGAACCCCACTGTCGAACGTGTGTTCGGTGTGCACGTGTGGCCGTCGTTACCAACAGGTCAGATGGCCTCTCGGACCGGGGTCCTGTTGGCTGCTGCCGGGCAGATGTGTATTCGGGTCAACGGATTGGGGGGGCATGCGGCCATGCCGCATATGACGCGCGATCCTGTGGCGACTGCTGCCAAGATCGTGACCGAAACTCAAACCATCGTCTCTCGAGAACTCAATCCGATGAGTCCTGGCGTGATCAGCTTTACGGCGATGAACGGTGGCGAGGCGTACAACGTCATTCCCCCGAGTATCGAGTTGCGCGGCACGGTTCGGGCTCTGGCGATGGAGGACCTGGCGTTTCTGCAGGCGCGTATTCGCGAGGTCGCCAGCGCTGTGGCCGAAGCCAATCGCTGCACCGCCGAGATCGAATTTCCCGGCCACGATTATCCACCTACGATCAATGATGCCACCTGCTGGGAAGTGGCCCGCGAGCTGGGGGCTGAACTGGTTGGTGTCGATCATGTGTCCGAGTGTCCGCCGATCATGGGTGGCGAGGATTTTGCCTTTTACACACAGCGCGTGCCCGGCTGCTTCGTGTTCATCGGCAGCGGTAACGAGTCCATCGGCGCAACTTACAACGTGCATCATCCCAAGTTCATCGCCGACGAGAACGTTTTGCCGATTGGCACGGCGCTGCATGTCGCATTTGCCATGAGGTCTCTGGCCGAGCTGAAATAGATCGTCAGAGAGCAGTCCGTGACGGCACGGACGTTGTCTATGGTTCGAGGTGAAGACTGTTGGCAGTGTGGCAAACGATGGTTTCGACGTTCTTGTCCCGCGGAGGTCTGACGCGCCGGGAGTTCTTCGGCCGGGTAACAGCCGCGGGCGTTGCCGCAGTTGGGCCGTTCGATGCGGCACGGGCTCGACGATGGGCCCTGATCTCGGACACGCACATCAGCGCCGACCGTGACAAGGTCGTGCGGAAATCGAACATGGCGGACAACCTGGCCCTGGTCAGCGCCCAGGTCGCGGCGTGGAAACCCCAGCAGGTACTGTTTGCCGGTGACATTGCCTTTGCCAAAGGGCTGCCGGAGGACTACGTGGCGTTCGAATCCTTGATCGAGCCGATTCGTGCGCTGAAGGTCCCCCTGCAGTACATGACCGGAAATCACGATCATCGCGAACACATCCAGGTGGCCCTGGGGGCACGCGAAACAATCGGCGGCAAGCTGGTTCATACTGCAACCGATGGGGCGGTGCGCTGGATCTTTCTGGATACATTGGAGAAGGTCAACGGGTGGAGCGGCCGCGTCGGTCCGGAACAGCGCGAGTGGCTGCGCGAGCAACTCGAGAGTGATTCAACGCCGACCATCGTGTGTATCCATCACAATCCCCAGCGTGGCCTGTTCGGTCTCATGGACGCGCGCAGTTTCGTGCGCGCCGTGACCGCGCAGGCCTGCGTCAAGGCCATCGTGTACGGCCACACCCACATCTTCGGTATCGAGCAAGTGGATGGCATTTATCACATCAATCTGCCACCATCCGGCTACCTGTTCGATCCGCGCCGTCCGTTGGGCTGGCTGGGTGTCGAAGTGACCCCGGATGACCTGACCCTGACCCTGCACTGCGTCGACGACGCCCATCCCCAGCATGGGCACACCCGGCGACTGATCTGGCGATGAGCGCTGTCGAGTGGTACCCCGAAATCGAGGGCCAGTCATGTGTCCCCTGTTGTCGTGAATCCTGTCTGGAGTTGATCAGGTACCCTCGCTCCAGCTAGCATTTCGAGTCATGGCCTCAGTGTCCCCACACACAGCTCTCGTGACCGGCGCCGCCAAACGTCTTGGTCGGGCCATCGCCCTCGAGTTGGCACGGGTGGGCCATGACGTGATCGTCCATTACAACACATCCGCCATCGCCGCCCGGCAGACCATGGAGGACATCGTGGCCCTGGGTCGTCGGGCCTGGCTGGTGCAGGGTGACCTGGCCGATCCCGTTGCTGCCCGGCAGATCATCGACTCGGTTCAACGGCAGGCAGGCCATCTTGATGTACTGATCAACAATGCCTCGGTGTTCGAGCCGATGGCGCTGGCCGAGTTCGACGCCCAAGCGTGGCAGCGCATCATGCAGATCAACCTTGCTGCCCCGCTGCAGTTGTGCGCGGCCGCACGGTCACTCATGACCACAGGCTGTGTGATCAATCTCAGCGACACAACTGTTCGGCAACCGCCTGAGCGTTTCCTGGCATACGGTCCGAGTAAGGCCGGGATCGAATACGCCACCCGGGCATTGGCACGGGCCCTGGCGCCGGACATACGGGTCAATGCCGTCGCGCCAGGGCTCGCTGCGTTTCCCGATGACTACCCGGTTGATGTTCGCGAGACACTCGTCCAAAAGGTGCCCGCGCGGCGCGCCGGTGCGCCGCAGGACATCGCCTCCGCCGTGCGCTTCCTCGTGGAGATGCCCTACATCACGGGCCAGGTCCTGCGTGTCGACGGTGGCTGGACCTGATCGTCGATCACCGAACCTCAGGTACATAACTGAGTTCCGGACGGAACCGCGCCAGGGCAGAGGTCTCCGAACGTACGCACTTGACCAGGCCTGCTTTGATGTCCTTGCTTCCGGCCTTGCCCACGGCCTCCTCCATCATCGTCCAGAACGGTTTCTCCGGTCCGGCCATGTCCGTCCAGCTGCTGTGCGGGATGACCAGGCTGAACGACGGCACTTCTGAACCGCTGACTGCAGCGACCCACGCATAGTTCAGGCCCCAGTCAGAGGATTGGATGGCATTGTGGATCTTGCCGATGACCTCGACGAACTCTTCGCCCATGCCATAGTTCAGGTGGAACTTGTAGACCGACACCATGGGCACTCTGCCAAGATCCTCCGGCCAGCTCGAAACCTTGGGCAGGTATTTGGAGATGGTCCCATGCATGGATGCGAGGTGCGGTCTGACAGCCTTCTTGAAGTGCGCTCCCGCCAGCTCTGCTCGGGAGCTGCGCTCATCGAGGTCCTTCCACAGGTGATTGGGGGAACGAAATACGAATTGTCCCGTGTTCTCACCGGTCTCCATTTCCCACGTATGCCAATGCCAGGTTTCCTTGTTCTGCTTGTACCACTCGATCTGCTGTTTCAACCCAGCCTCGAATTGCATTTCATGACCAGGCAGTACTTCGAGCAGATAGCCTCGCGCAATCGTGGGCTGTTCCTCTTCTGCAAAGACCTCCTGTAAAGAAACACAGAAACCAACGGTCGCCGCGACCAGCAATGCAGGTGTGCGCAACATGTCTTGCTCCTTAAGCGGTGTGAAGGGTGGGAATTCCGCGTGCTTCATCGATCGTGACCAGATATGAAACTGGGGCATGATGCCCCCGATCTTCAGTGTATTCTACCCGCCAGGGATCCGTCTTCGGAACGACCGGTCAGCGTAGGACAAACGGATGACTGCCGGCCACCATTGCCGAGGTGCCGACCCTGCCCGGCGCGCTGGTGTCCAGTCGGGGGTCTGACCAGCGTGGGGCAAGGGCCGGTTGACCTTCGGGGGGCTTGACCGCACCCCATCCCGCGTGCACAATAACCCGACTGTCGATGGCCACCCGAGGCCGTCCGCGCGGATGTGGCGGAATTGGCAGACGCGCTGGCTTCAGGTGCCAGTGTCCGTAAGGACGTGGAGGTTCGAATCCTCTCATCCGCATCGTCAAGAGAAGAAGGCAGTTGGGTCGAACCGACTGCCTTTCTTCATGCGCTTTTCGGGTCTCGAAAAGGGTCGGGTGTGCTTAAAGTGTGCTCAAAGTGATCACAGCCCAGAGCCGTCTCCACGATGCAGGCCTTGCTGAGACGTTCCAGTGACGGAACGAGGGGACGGGTGGCGGAATCGGATTTCTGAGTATGTGGCCATTCAACAAATCGATAGATGACCTCTCTGAAGCCGACTTACAGGCAGTTGTTGCAGCGAAGATCCGTGAGGGTTACACGCTCGATTACAAGCAGGCAGCCTACACGCACGACAATAGCGGTTCACGAGAGATGTTGAAGGATGTCATCAGCCTTGCGAATGCGAGTGGTGGCCATCTGATTCTCGGGGTCTCCGAAGACCGGTCGGCAGGCGTGCCAGACGGAGTACCTGATTCGATGCTTGGAATTGCTGGTGGGAGCAACGAGCAATCGTGGATGGAAACGCTATGTCACCAGTGTATCAAACCCAGCATCGTGGGTCTTCGGGTCCGAGACATTGAGATCCAGGGCAATCTATCGGCAGTAGTCGTCTTCGTCCCGAATAGCGGCAACAAACCACATCTCTTGGAACATCGGGACAAGCGGGAGTTTTATACACGACAGGAGCGCCAAAACCTCAAGATGAGCGTTGAGCAGATCCATGAGGCTGTACTCATGACGTACAATGCATCGCAAGCACATCGGGAGTTCATCAGTAGCAGGCGAAATCAGGTACTTGAATTCGCAGGCGGACATGCTGCGTTGTGGGTCTTCGTCGTCCCGCAATTCATTGGCCCAGAGAAACTCGATGTCTTCGATCAAGACTTGATCCGTTTCTTTGAGCAGCCCACGCAGCTACCTGGAATGATGAACTTCCCGCATCAATTTGCCTTGAGGCGACCCGATTTGGATGGATTGGAAGCCCTCAGGACTGCCCAGAATCCCGAGTACAGGTCCATGATGCGTATCCAGCGCGTAGGCTTCGCGGACTTTGCTATGTGTGGAGATGTCGTAATCCCACAGAGTTCAGCTCAAGACTTACTTCTGAACGAAGTCATGATTCAAGAAGGCGCATACTGGTGGTCCCGTTTCGGCTGCGACTTTGTTACACAATTCCTGAGTGGGGAGCCTGTCCAGCTTGGTATTCAGCTTTTGAATACCAAGAACAGCTATATCAAGCCACGTTCGCAGTACGACGCTGGCGATACGCTCAAGCTACAAACGACAGATCACCTACTGATTCCTGAGCTTCGAATCTCCACCAAGGCCGAATGGCAAACTGCTGCGAAGTGGCAGATGGACCGAATGCACAACGCTTTTGGTTACGCGGCATCTCCTGATTTTGATGCCGAGGGCAGACTGCTATGCGGGCAGCCTCTTTCGCAGGGCGGTACGATCACTCGGGCACATGTGGCGTGGGAATAATGTCCTACCATTTTAGTTACAGCGAATTGCTGCGAGGCATGACAGCCAACTTGGCCCAGCTTAGCAGAAGCAAGTACTGCATAGGTGTGGTATGGCGGACATCAGAGCTGTAACGCAGGCAGGTGCGAGACCAAGTCTTCGAGGAACTCCGAGATTACCAGTGATCGATCCTACCCTGTGATCACGCTTCATCTCGCCCATACTTGTGCCAAACATCTCGCTCATGTCTCAGGTGTTCATCTGTAACGACCGCATCGGATACCTCGTTGGCAAGCAACTCGTCAACGAACTGATCAAGTCTCTCGGTTTCGTATTCCTTCAGTGAGTCGTCGCAACTCTGGACAATGATTCGGCCTTTAGATGGAATCACAGCAATGTGGGGCTTGCCGTTGCTATCCCACGTCGCTCTCACACCAAGAGCCTCGTCCCAATCTTCCGCCAGCAGAGAAGTTGTCCCACAGGCATAAACACGGAAGCGAAGTCTGTCAGTGTTCAGAGTAGGAATTGATCGTGACAGTGGTGGGCATGGCTTCTTGCCCCCCTCAGACTCGAAGAACAGCACGAAATCCACGACCCACTTTGTCGAGGCGGGGAGGCCTGAATGCAGTTCCTTGAGGATGGTCGCCAAGGCATGGGAACTATGGCCACTGTCCGCCGTGTCTATGACAACTAGCCGAGCTGGGCCGTCTTCCATTCGAGGCTCTACATACTGCTTGAGGATCTCCCTGATCTGCTCATGATTCACATAGTTTGCCCCTTGCGTGAACGGCAGCCAACATGGAGAGTGCTTGAACTCGGTGAGCACGTCGAGTTGAGTGAACGGTTTGACTCCACCTCGGAGGGGTACAATTACACCATCGCACGGAAACTTCTGAAGCCATTCGGCTGCGCGCTTTAGGAGTTCGCCGTATTCGGTAATGTCTTGTAGGCGAACGAGTCTTCCCTCCTTCATCGTGCTAAACAGATACTTGTCCGCACCATCACTCCCGACTTCTTCGACCTTGGCCGCAACCGTGTACGTGCGAGGCATTGGATTCGTGATTTCAATCGTGACCGGACTATCCTTCGGTAGTTGCTCAAACTCCGACAGGCCTTGTGGCATGGCCGCTGTAATGAAACCAGAAGGCGCACCAACGTGAATACCAGATGGGATAATATGATTAGAGAGGCCAAGATCAATTATTGGGCCTCTTGGGCCAGGAAGTAGCATTCTGAGTTTCTCCCCGCGTTAGCGACACCCGGACCTTGTTTCTGTGAGAAGCTGCTGCATCAGCCCCTCTTCAATTCATCTTGCCTGCGAGTCAGCATGGATTGCTGAAACCTGAGCATCAAACATGTCATCGGTGGGCGACAAATCCAATTCCACGCTGCCGAGGTTGTTGAAGACTCGCCCACACAAACTTCCACGACCAGCACGATTACAGAGTCTTGCCTGTAGTGCGTCATTCGGAAGTGGTTCAGGAATTCAGCAGTGCTAGCGTTGTAACCCCCAGCGATGGTAGGGGGACAGCGCTCTGAGACTCTGGTACATCCCCGTATGGGATTTCAGGTGCCTCCGTCCATTCAATCGCGGACGTGCCTGCCATCAGCAATCTCCTTCTACCGAGACGTGCTAGCAAATCGTTTCAAAGTGGTCAAGGATTATCTCTGCCGCTGATAAGGTAGCTCCCTTGTTTTGTTATTAATGAGCCCATCAATACGAAAAGGTGTGTTGAAAGACTGGAAACAGCGATTCGAAAAAACAACGTACCTCATCAATGCACAAAAACAATTCTCATTGCGCGCAGATTTTGCTGTCCGCTTACGTGATTGTCATTGTCAACGGACCTCCAAAGCCCAAGCAAGGAAAGGTGGAGCCTATGAGGAGAAGTACCGGCCTAAGTGGTTGGCACTTGGCGGCAGCAAATCCCCGCGCTATTATTTCACTGCAATGGCATCGATCTACGCTCATCCAAAGTCCAAGATCTTTCATGTTGCCTTCTGGCACGACGGCTTCCAGTACCGCAAGAGTCTTCGCACACGAAACCGCCGCCGGGCACAAGAAGACGCCAAGGCAGTGCAACGCGCCGTCGATGCCCTAAAATCTGGCCGTGATCGTGAAGGCCTCGATCTGATCCGTAAGGGCGTTCCAGTCGTCGATGTGATTTTCCCCACAGCACAAGTCCAAGCCGAATTGGCCGAGTCTTCCAAGAAGCCGTTGGTTCTTAGGGATCTCCATGATCGATGGATCGAGCACAAGAAGACCGAGGGTAAAGCTGTGAGGACGATCAACACGATCCGTCACCGCCTCGTGCATGTCCTCCGCATGTTCGGCGATGACTTCAGGGTCGATTATCTGACCACCGAGGATCTTGCCAAGTACGTTACGCGGCGCCGCAACGACCAGGTCGCCGAGTACACAATCGGGCGGGAGCTAAAGGTGCTCAAGGGTATCATCGAGCACGCAGTCGACATGGAATGGCTCGCCGATAATCCGCTCAAGAGGAATGGCTGGCCCACAATCAAGCCCGAGGCCAGGAAAGAATTCATCACTCGTGAGCATTTTGAGGAGCAAGTTGCAGAAACGGACTTGAGCGATGAGGAACTGCAGGATCTGCGATCGAGGATGCTGTTCAGTGCCCAAGACGTCGCGGAGCTGGTCGATTTGGCAATGGAGAAGCTGCCTGAGCTGGCTTTGCCGTTGGCCCTGGTAGCAGTGACGGGCATTCGAAGGACAGAAGTGGTCACGGCGAAGAAATCAGACGTCAGCACTAGCAAATGGACTCTTGCAGTTGCATCTGACAAGGGATCGAAGGCCAGGAGCCAGGTGCGTCGGACGATCGAGGTTCACAACAGCGTTATCCCGATGCTCCGTGAGCATCTCAGCAGCCTCAAGAGATCGGATCGCCTGCTGTTTCCAGTGTTCGCTCAGATTGGCGGCAAGAAGAGAGATTCTGATTCTGACAAGGACGTGCTTGCGCGATGTGATCGAGCGCACAGGCTGTTGGAGAAACTGGTAGACGGCACGGCATGGTTGGCCCTGAAGGGATGGCACACCCTGCGCCACAGTACGATCAGCCTCTTCCTTGATCAAGGGTACACCTTCGATCAGATTGCCAAGTGGACTGGACACGTTGATCCCGAGACGCAGAAGCTCTACACGCACTGGTTTGACAATCAGGCTCGTGAGCGCATGGATCGCCTGCCGTTTGACTTCGGCAATGGGAATGGCCGTGGACTCCAGAACGGCACCACTGACAACCCAACCGTGAGTACGGTCGGCTACGTGGATCGTGTGCTTGCCGAGAATCGTGCATTGAAGGCGCAGCTGAAGATGATGCAGGCTGAGCGAGCACGTATCGATTCACTGAGACATCGAATTCGCGTACTAGAACGAAGGCTGGCTCTCAATGTGGCCGCAAGGGCAAACGAGCAATGCGAGACGTGAGGATCTACACTGACGGTGCTGCGGAGCCCAATCCTGGAGCCGCGGGGTACGGCGGTCGCGCTGCACCTTTGGGGCCCGCCGTGATTGTGCCGTTCCGAGACTGGGAACTGAAGTGACATCGTTCGTCATCTGGCTCTACTTGAAAGTGGACTCCACATTGGTCAACAACTCGCTGGAGTGCCTCCGCTTTGTTCGGCGTCCGTTCTTTCATGAGCCCCACAAAGAACGAGTTGATTTCGCCAATTTCATCCTCGAACCATCCCGTGGCATCGTCTGTCATCGATCACCTCCTGACACATCTCCCATGGCAGCATGTCTCACACTCGTGCACGCCAAGCTCGCTGCATCTGGGAGATATGTCGGATCATGCTCAACGCTTTGATTTCCTCTCGAGATCTATGAATACGGACATGGGGTTCGTCTTGGCGAATTGCGATCGCTTCATCCTCGAATTGAGTAGCGCGGCTACAAGGGCTGCAATTGTGGGCCATCCTGCAAGACCTAAGGACAACCCGCCTACGACACTGCCCGCGGAGTGGTGGACGAGGCGTCGATCGATATCGACCCATTCTGCCTGGGCTTTGCGATGTGCATCCGTCAGTTCGTCACAGAACTCCCTGATGCTCTCCTCATTATTCTCGTCACTTGACGCTGCCTGCCATACCTTGCGGAGGAATTGTCGGAAACTCTCAAGCCGCCCATCGCCGCGCAGGTTGGCGGCGAAGTCTGAATCAACATTGTTCAAGAACTCAAACTCCAGATTCTGGAACGCTCTTGTCAAAGGCGTCCAGATCTTGGCCGAATCCGACAATTCGCCTTGAGAGTGTTGGATTTCTCTCCATTTGAAGTTGATGTTGGTGTATGGAAATGCCCCCGCCATCCTTGCCACAAGGAGAGTCATTTCCAAACTGCCCCCCAAATCGAAGATCTCTAACTGCCCGCCTGAGTCGCCAATGTCTTGCGGCAAAGTGTACGGGTCATTCTTGCGCATGGCCTCTATGTCATCCAGTAGTTCATCAACCTCTGCAGGCGAGAGATCTGGGGATGTTTTGGAAACAACGGATTCCAGGTATTGCCTCGGCATCGTCAGGAGAAGGCGCTTTTGCGTCTCCGACGACAACAGCGCAGGATCATCCAAGTTTACATCTTCGCTCGAAATGTGCCCAAGTCGTTCATGCGCCGCCTTGGAGGTTTCGTGTAATAGACGCACATCGAAATGACCGGGGTTGGGAACCAGCGTGACCAGTCCCTTCGCGATCCAAGGCGATACAGCGTTGATGAACCCGAGCATACGCAGTGTTGATTGCAGGTACAGCTCCGGGTGACGCAGTGGACTGTATTCTCTACTCAAGAACCACGGAATCGGAAATGGATTCGTCACGAGTATTTCATCAGCGTAGAGACTAAATTGGCAAATACTCTGCGCAGCCAGCTCTGGCGCTGGCAGGCCGACATATAGTGCACGGAGGTTGGAAGACGGAGAAGGAAGGATGCTGGCAATGTCCGTGTCCGGAGGGTATATGGAGCAGATGCGAAGATAGAGTGTAGTGGCTAACACTTGATCTGACACCCACCCTGGTGTCGACCGCTTGTTTGTCAGTTACGCCGCATTGCCTGGTACTGTCTTCTCATCCGAGATACTCACACCGTCTGTGAATGTTGCGATTGGCGTGCGTCCACAGCACATCTTTCCCTGGTGCGTTCGCGATTCGTTGTAAAAGGTCATCCACTCGTCGAGATCGGCCTGCAGAGCCTCCAATGAGGTGTACAGCTTCTTTCGGAAGGTGACCTGGTAGAACTCCTGCAGAACCGTCTTGTGGAAGCGCTCACAGATGCCATTGGTCTGCGGCGACTTGGTCTTCGTCTTCGTGTGATCGATGTCGTTGATGGCCAGGTATAGCTCATAGTCGTGCTGTTCGGGCTTGCCGCAATACTCCGTGCCGCGATCCGTCAGGATCCTCAGCACAGCGACATCATGATCTTCAAAGAACGGCAACACACGGTCGTTGAGCAGGTCCGCCGCCGTGATCGGCGTCTTTGTCGTGTACAACTTGCAGAACGCCACCTTGGAGTACGTATCGATGAACGTCTGCTGATAGATGCGGCCCACGCCCTTGAGCGTGCCGACGTAGAACGTGTCCTGCGAGCCCAGATAGCCCGGATGAGCGGTCTCGATCTCGCCGGAGACCTCGTCATCCTGCTTCTTCTTCTCCAGGGCTGCCACCTGGGCTTCCGTCAGCACCAGGCCCTCGGCTTGCGTCTTGTCCTCGAGGGCTTTGAGCCGCTTCTTGAAGGTCTCGAGCTCGTGACGCTGCCACACGCAGCGAATGCCGGCGGGCGAGATGAATACGCCGCTCTTCCGCAGCTCGTTGCTCGCCCGAACCTGCCCATACGCCGGGAAATCGGTAGCCACCTTGATGACGGCCTGCTCAGTTCGTTCGTCAGTGCGATTCTTCAGGTTCGGCTTGCGCCGGGTCTTCTCGACCAGGTTGTCGATGCCACCTTCTTCAACAAGCTGCTTATAGCGATAGAACGTGTCGCGTGAGAAGCCCATGATCTTGCATGCCTTCGACACGTTTCCGAGCTCTTCAGCCAACGTCAGAAGTCCAACCTTGTTCCCGATGATCTTGTCGTTATGATGCATTGTGAGTTACCCTTTTGGAGCGTGTGCTCCGGTTCGAGTTTGTTAGTCGAAACCAGGGTAACTCTTTTTTTGTGATGTGTCAGTTCAAGTCGTAGCTAGCCCAGATAGAGCTCGCGCACGCGATCCGGGACCACGCATCTTTTCACATGATCCCAATCGTTCCGGTCAAACTCAAAGATCTCACGGATGCTTCCCAGTAAGAACACGTTGCGGTCCGATAGACTCATGCTGTCGACGTACGTGCGGTTGACCTCCTCCACCCGATCGGCTCTTGCCCGGAGTAGGCAGCATTTCTTGTATTTCCGTCCACTTCCACATGGGCATGGCTCATTTCTAGTTACTCTCACGACGTACCTCGTTGCGAAAAGCACACGCAGCCAACGATCCTCATACGCAGGAACTCACTCACGTCATTGCCTAACCAACGATGCACGCGCGGACAGGTCCCGTCTCGTTGTTTCAGGGAGAATCCTGGGGGAGAGTTTCCAGGGCTGGCTCGTCTGCGAGCAACGATAGCGCGCCAAAGAAGCTCTCTGCGTAGCTGTCAGCCCGGACTCGTACGTAACTTGGTAACATCACAGCCAAGATGATCGCGCCTACAAGGACGATGGTCGACGCAACCGCCGTCGGGACGTCACCCGCAACGATCCAAATAGCTCCCCAGCTGCCAGCGCAGCTCAGCGAGGCACATGTCAGCCAGACCGGAGAAAGACCGGCTAGGTTCCGTGCAAATCCAAAGTCCGCATTGTGCAGTCGAAGGCGATCACCATGCTCACTGTTGCGGAGCAGGTACCGTACCTTGCTGACGGCGTCATTGATCACTCGTTCAATCTCGGAGCCGCTGTCACCGGTCGTATCAACAGCAGTAATGTCTAGGTCCGTCACCTGGCGGATCTGTCTGTACCATTGGTCGCGCTGCTGCTTTGAGCGAGATTGGTCTTGTGGGTGTAGCCAGCGATTGGTTGGCGAGTCGAATGGCCAGCGTGGCCAGAGCCTTCGCTGGAACCTGTTGCCCGCGGCGGAGGCAACGTGCGACAACCCAATTGCCACGACTGCACCGGTGCCAACGCCGATAACGAGAACGTTGAGCCAACCACCCAGCGGTCCAGAATAAGCCAGTGACAACGGTGCCAAGAATACCACCGTGAGTAATGCCGGCGCAAACCGAGCTTTCCGCTCATATCCGTCGCTGAGACTCGCGTAGGACAGCCATGTCTTCATCGATACTCCTGCTTGGCGCAACCCTGCCGACTGGCATTCCGTATTCGCCCGACAGTGCTTCGGGCACGGTGCCATCTAACTCGTCGACAAACAAGCGCGCCTCGCCGCCGTCGCCCCCGATAAGCATAACCGGGGGACGGCCATCGCCTGACAAAAGGTCCCCAATCCAGCCGAATACAATGCGATCATCCGAACTCGGCATCGTATCCACTCCCGGTGGATGCGAATGCCACTCACCAAGATAGTCGAGCTGACCAGCGGTTCGCGTCACAATGCGAGCACGTGCTTCATCAAGCCCTTGAACCCCGCGTATGTACATTGTCGGCCACTCCTCGCTGTCCGGTGGCGATGGCAACGCGAGAAGCACGTAGATTCGTCGATGCTGATGGTCGACGCTACCAATTAGGATTCCACCAGTTTCCGAGGGGAGCCGTTGCTCGCGAAGCTCAGAAACGGTTCTGAGCACATCATCCGCGACGGAGACTCTCCAGTTGCCCTGCGTCTGCGATTGAAACAGTTCGGGGGCACAGTCGACGACGGTCACGCCCATCGTGTCGTCGTGTATCCGCCACGCGCGGATGATGGCTCGTTCGTCCTCAAGCGCGTCCCGCACAGCAGAGGCTCCGATCCCGGCATGAACGGCCACATGAGTCTGCGGTATTCTACTGGACACATCGCGGCACGATCCTCCATATCGAAAAGAGCCTTCGCGGGAGTCGAAATGCCCTGAGAGGCGCTCGTCCGTTGCGATCGCTCTGTAATACACCATCTCCAACTCGTCCAAACGTACAGTTCGTTCTGCATCTTCCGCCAGTAATACCAGGTCACGCCCCGATGGCGACAGAAACAGTGACATGCTCCGAGTGGCAGTCTCCCGCGCAGCAATCTCGCGGGCTACAGGGATCGACGCGGACATGTCCAGGATTGCATCAGCCTCGGCAATGCGTTCGCTTAGGTCCTGCGCTCGTTCTCCGGGGTGAAGGAAATCTACTTCCAAGTAGCTAGCGATGCTTTCGTCGTCGGCAATCGAGTTCATGTATGTCGCGATGCACATGGCCTTATTGCGTCCAATCACTGCATCGCTCATCAATGCGTGGCGTGCCAGATTGTGTGGCATCAACGCGTCGTGATCCACAATCGTCCAGAACCCACACCCCATCCGTGCCAAGTTCAGTGCGACCTGAGAACCGATAGCGCCTGCACCGATTGCCACAATGCGTTGCGTTTGTCGCTCATCTCGGCCGTTGGCCCACGTAGCCCGTTGCCATGTCAGTCGCCGCAGGACGTTTACGACAATTACGCCTACAGCCGCGCCGTTGCGATTCGGGTCTACTACTAGCGGCTGCCCTAGAGTGTCATTGCTCAGTTCCCATGCCCCGATCTCGACACCGGCTTCTTCAATGCTGCCGATACACAGGAATCCCTTCAGCTCGATCCATTCAACTTCTCCACCATCGTGGCGGCACTTTGGTAACCCCACGACAATGAGTGGCTGCAAGGTGCGCCGCACTTCGGCAGTCGCGCGGATCACATCCGGCAACTCACGAAACGACTTGCGCAGGGTCTCCAAAAGGTCGAATCCTGCGATGTCTACCAAATCGGCCAAGTCCGCCAGCGTCTTGGGAGCACGGTGAATTACGCCATGAGGCCTCGGCGGAGTGTCGGCATACATCGTTAGGCACGGAATCCCACCGCGCTCAGCGACATTGCGGATGTCGTCGGCGACGAAGACGCGACCTTCCTTCCCGTCCAGCAGGGCAACACGAACGAGTTCGAGGGTCGATGCCCCGTCGATTCCGAATCCAGATCGAACGACCAGATCATAGCCATGGGAGAACATCAGCGGTTCAAGTGATTGCGTATCGTCATGCAATGCACCACAGGCTGTTTGCGCCAGCCACCACCGCACCCGTTCGATGAGACTCCCACCCGTCCAGTTCAGCCGTATCTCTTCCCATGGACGATCGTAGAGGCACATGCTCCTTGGGAACGTGGCCTCTCGCATGTTTAGGTGGGGAACCATCGGGAAGTCGGCCCGAAGTGCCAGCACCACCGGCGGGTTCGTATCCCCAGTATCGAACCGACATGCCACGCGTTCATTATGGCGCACGTCGTGTACGGGGAACTGCGGTCTCTCTACCTGCGCATCAAAGACGATCGTCTCCCGGCCATCCTGCGTTCGGCATTCAACCAACGACGCGTACTTGCAACCTGCGTTTGCGAGCGCTTCTGCGGTTTCCGCTGCTTTCGGGATCGTCAACGCTGTAGGCGGTACGACCAATCCGTCGATCGTCAGCAATTCCTCCCTCACGAGATCACCCTGCCCGAGGCGGCCTAGACAACACTGCGTACAATCCTGCCGCGTGAACGACCTTCCTGATCGTCGTGCCCAGTCGCCCGATCTCAATCAACAAGGGTTCCGGGGAATCCTCGGTTGGGTGCGCCATCGTCACTTTGAAGTCTCCGTCATCATCAACCACGTCCTCGCGGTAGTAGTTGGCAGCCTGGCGATGCGGTGGGTTGGCACCTTTCTTGTCCTCGTCGCTCCCTTTGAGCGGGATGGGGGCGCTGGTGGAGACGACAATCGCACCGGCTTGCGCGTATTGTTCGAATAGACGCGACACCATCGGCTCAGGCTTCGACTTGTCCCCGCTGCGCTTCTCGCTACTCAGGGAATGATGACTGCAATGATGCGGCAGCTTGAACAGATCCCAACGAAGGCGTTCTTCGTTCTTCTTCGCCTCCGTCACATTCACGATGTCAGTCAACACGGTGCTGTCTGCATCGGATGCCAGGAAGATCCTCGTACGGTGATCCTCGACTTCAAACGTCGCGTGCATCACTAACGCGTCGCAATTGCGGTCCTCAACTGTATTGGCATCTTGGCGTACTGCGAATGGTGAATGCACGAAGAACTCAACGCCGTCACTGGCCAGCGTGAATTCGGGGGCCAACTGGCCCGCATCAGTAATGAGGGCTCGGCGCTCGTCCAAATCCACGTCGTTGTCCTCGCACCATTGCTTCAGGCGATCGGGCCGCGAGAAGACCCGGATGCCTTTCTTGGCCTTGAATCGCTCCCGTGCCTCTTTTTGGATCGCCTTAGCCTCGGCATCAGCGTCCCGTGGGAGTTTCTCGGTGATGACCGCGGCTGGAACCCACATCACGACGATCTTGATGCGCGACTTACCGTCCACCAGCCCCTGGTACTTTTTTATGTGTTCGAAGAAAAAGAACTCCGTCGCCCGCGCATAATGATCGCGATCCAGGTGCGTGAACGCCACGATGTCATAGTGGTCGCGGTTGCCAAGCTCATCTCGCAGGACTTTCGGCAGGTTGCACCGAAGATCGTCCTCGTCGTCGGGATTGCCCATGTGAGCGTAATCAAAAAGGGCTTGTCTGCCGTTCTCCAGGTCTATGCGGATGCAGTCCGCGTTTCCCAGGTTATGGAACGTCACCTTGTGCATTTCTTACACCTCTGTCCTTTGCTGCTATGCACCCACACACAACGCGATGCCTGCGCCGATTTCCTCGATTTCGTCCGCACGCACTTCACCAAGTTGCTCCACAAATCGCTCCACTGATACGGACTTCACCTGAAAGCAGTCCGCCGCCGAATTCTTCTCCAACCCGTTTCGACTGGAGGCCTTGATCAACACGATCCAGGGGACGGGTGCATACTTGGCGTGCCATTCGGTCACAGGCACGACAATGCGCAAAGGAAGCCAGCCGATGGCGTTGGGATTCACGACAACCGCCGGCCTGGTTTTCCTCATTTCCGCTCCCTTCGCGGAGTCAAAACGAATGCGCCAGATTTGGCCGCGATTCGGCGACGCGCTAGTCTTCGACGGACGTGTCACGGTGATCCTCCTCGGCAAGAGATTCCATACCGGCAAGATCGCCGCCGTGTTCGTACTCACTGCCGAGCGTCGTCGCCGCCTGTTTCATCAGCCTATCGCGTTCAGTCTTAGGCAACCGAATCACCGCCCGAGCGTCCATCGCTCCCATGGGTGCCTCATCCTCGATGTCGCATGTCACTCCAGGATAGATGCGCTCAGCCTGCACTCGACTGAGTAGCCCTTCTGCCAACGCTCGCACTGTCAATTGCAGCAAGCGGGTTGGCCGCTCTTGGCCTTCAAACTGCACCGGCTCCTTTCGGCGCCATCCCCTGGCACTCATCTCAGCGAATAGAGTTCGACCATGAGATTCCTCGACGATGCCGAGGTCCATGGCCCGGAACACCCACGCCTGCATGCTCAGCCCATGCTTCCGTTTTAGCATCCCCAGCTCACGGAACTTCAGATGCCTGCGCTTCTCGCCAAGTTCCCGCCGCGCCGTTACCGCCGTCACCAAGAATGCGGCTGCGAAACGATGGGCCAGTTTTTCATGCGAAGGACTATCCACATTGCCGACGTCCATCATTAGATGCCCAAGTTCGTGGGCAAGACTGAATCGCCGCCTGTCATCTGACACAGCTGCGCTCACGACCACAACTGGGATTGTCTCATCCACCCACCCGGAAAGTCCGTCGAAGAGATCGTCTTCGCCTCCTGATTCAACAACCAAGCCGCCGCCATCCTCGATGGCTCGTGTCACGCTTTCAATTGGTTGATCACCAAGTCGCCAGTGACTCCTCAACCGCTCTGCGGCCTTTTCCGAGTCCGCGAATTCACGCACTTCGACGCGTGGAGGAAACTCATCGTGGCGATTGGGCTCGAGTGCACGCCGAAGCGACATAAACATCTCGATCTGTGCTTCTGCGATCGCCTTCACGCGCTGCTGCCGAGTCTTGCCAAGTCGCGACGCCTTGCGAAACGCGAGCCAGGTGACCTCGCACGAGGACTCCTCTACGAAGTAGCTGTGGTCGACTCCGAGCACGCTGGCCAGCCCGCGCAGAACGGTGGCCCTCGGGTTGCTGCCTCCTCGCTCGTACTTGGACAGCCCACCCTTAGTCAGGGACACCCCGACTCTGCTCAACGCCTCCACGACGTCGTCCTGGGTCATCCCCGCCGCGACTCTGGCTTGCTTGATTCGTGCGCCGATCATGACGTTGACTCCACTTGCTTGAACCGACAAGAAATCAACATTGATATTTTGCTTCTAGAACCATATTTTGTCAACGACAGATAGACAATCAATTATGTTGCTTGAAGGGAAGAGCTTGGATTTTGCATGAATATGCGTTTAATATGCTCATTTTGACGCAAAATCTAAACAAATCCTGCATGAGTGCTTGGAATGTGCGATAAAGTTCATATATGGAACGAACTTTACGGCACAGCCTAATCAAGCGGCTACATGCCCAGATGCCTCGGGCGGCCCCCTTTGACCTCGAGGACCTTCGCCAGTTGGGGATCTCCGCCCAGACGGCTTCGCACTACGCAAAGGAGGGCTGGCTAGTCCGAATCGGGCACGGAGTGTACGCATTCCCGGGAGACGAGCTTACTCCCCATGGAATGGTCAAGTTCCTCCAACGCCGGGTGGAGGGGCTCCACGTTGGCGGCAAGAGTGCGCTCGCGCTGCACGGAGCGCGTCACAACCTCAGCACTCGCGAACGGCTCGTGTTGTGGGGCGAAACTCGACACAATCTTGCCAAGTGGTTCACGTCTAGGCAGCCCGCGAGGTACGTGTCGGCGAAGCTGTTCAAATGGTCCGACGAGATGCTCCGCGAGCGCACACTCACAACGCCGCCCGGCGTGACCGACGGTCTGCGGGTGTCGACGCCCGAACGTGCAGCGGTCGAGATGCTCTATGAAGTCGGCAGGAAAGAGAACCTGGAAGAAGCCCGCCACGTGTTTGAAGGGCTCCGCAACCTCCGCAAAGAAGTCACGGGACGACTTCTTGCCTGCTGTACGAGCGTGAAGGCCGTGCGGCTCTTCCTCACATGGGCGCGCGAGACGAACCTTCTCGATGTGGACGCACTCCTCGACCAACATCGAATACGCGTTGGCAGCGACAGGCGATGGGTGCATCGTCTCAAGGACGGCACTCTTCTTACTCTAAAGCCCTATGGATAACACTTATGCCGACACCGTCCGCCTCTTGCTTAACGTGGCGCCCGACGTGTTCACGGGCGGTGTCTTCGCGATCAAGGGTGGGACCGCCATCAATCTCTTCATTCGTGACATGCCGCGGCTCTCGGTCGATATCGACGTTGTCTTCACTCCATGGGAAATGCCGCGAGACGAGGCGCTGAGAACGATCGCCGACGAGATCGGCGCAATCGAAGCTCGCCTTGCAGGTCGCGGGCTAGCGACCCGCACCATAGCGGCCAAAGGGATGGACGAAAGTAAGCTCCTTGTTACTAATAATGATGCTCAGGTGAAGATCGAGGTGAATCTCGTGTTCCGTGGCACGGTTCTACCGATCGAACGACGGCCACTTGTCAGTGAGACGGCCGAGATGTTCAGCACAGAATTGGAAGCACCGGTCCTGGCCGTCGATGAACTCTACGGCAGCAAACTCGTGGCCGCTCTGGACCGCCAGCACCCACGTGACATCTTTGACGTGTGGCAGATGTACGAAGCGGGCGGTCTCTCGGGTGGTATGGTTGAATGTTTCGTGACTTACCTGGCCGGCCATAACAGGCCGACGCACGAGGTGCTCTTCGCGAATCCAATCGATATCCGTGTCGCTTACGAATCGAGCTTCGTGGGCATGACGAGAGAGCCCGTAAGCCTCGACACATTGGAGTCAGCGCGCAAGCGGTTGTTCCAAGAACTCCCTCAGCGTCTGACTGACGGGCACAAGGCGTTTCTGGCCAGCCTAACTCGAGCGACACCCGATTGGTCATTGCTCCGGTGCTCGCACGCTTCCGAGCTTCCCGCGCTGCGATGGAAGTTGCTGAACCTCGAGAAGTTCAGAGATCGCAGGCCCACTGTGTTCGCTGAGCAGGCGGCAGAATTGGAACGACTGTTGGGATAGACAATCAGAACCTCAAGACAACTCCTGTGTAGCAAGGCCTCGCGCCAACGGCGACGTGACTTCTGTGAGCCGCAGGAACGACGTCATTTCGTTGCCCGGAATCAGAACCATTCCCCAACGTCAACGATCTCGTTTCAATTCTTCATGTAGCCCTCCAGCCATCCGTCCAGCCCGTCGTACTGGACGAGATCGGAGTATAGACACGCCATCAGGTCGTTGTACGGACCGCCATTCTCATCGCACAACAGATCGGCGTGCTTTGACAGTAGCGCCGCATATTCGGCAACCAGCGGAAGAACCATCCAGTCTGCCGTTGCCTGCGGTACCATAGTGCCCATGACTTTGGCTCCGGGCGGAATCGATTCAAAGACCTTCATTTCAGTACACAGCTGGTTTGTAACGTACCAGAGTGTACTTACGACTGCCTCTTCCCCGTCTTCAAGTGTCATATTTATTATTGGGTAAAGGCTGGCCTCGTGTCGCATACAGGCGTCACAAAACGGCATCGCCGCAGTTGGGATAGACTTCCAACTATTGGCCCGCCCATCCGCATAAATCCATCTACTCTTTGCGTCCACCTTGAGGAAGAAATACTGAGCGGTCTTCTCGCACATCTGACACAGCACACGATTCTCTTGTAGCGCCACACGGTACTCCTGAGAAGTGTGCGCCTGTTCCAACGGTCGAGACCGCACCACTGCGGGGGCTGGGCACTCCAGATCTTCCTGGCATGGGAGTAGGCATATGTGATCGGGGGCTTCTTGTGTTGTTCTTTCTCGTTCAAGTCTCTTGGCTACCATGATTCTCTCTTTCAAATGTTAGGGGTTATCGATCGTACTTGTAACGGTCATCGCCTGATTCGCCGACACGCGCGTCCGTAGTGTTCCAAGGCCGTGACCGAACGACGCGGCGGCTGAATCTGCGGCGTGTCAATGTCGGGAACCGCCTGAAGAAGTACTTGTGGAGGTGGCCAGTGCTTGTGATCGTCGGGCAAGCACTCGCCAAGCAAGCAGTCGAGCCAGTTTGTGCACCCTAGTTTCTGAACATGATCAGCGTAGATATGAGCCAATACGTCGGCATATGGACCACCCTCATCGTTAAAGATGTGGTGAGCGTTCTTGCGGATCCGCGATTTGAGATCATCGGTAAGAGGCTCAACCCAGCAATCCAATGTCCATTGCGTTAGCACGCATGTCAGCACTTGGGCGGATTCAGGAATTGACGGCAAGACGACGTGGGAGTCCTTGTAGGCTTCGGCAAACTGTGGGTCTTGAGTGGATAGCGCGCACTGTCGGCACAACAGGCATGCCTGGTCGGGAGCGCCACCACCGTACACCCAGTCTCCTTGGTAGGGCGTGCGTCCGTGGCGAAAGTCTCTCTCCAGATGAATACATGTGGCCTGGTCTTCGCATCCTTCTCCGTAGCATTCGCAAATGCGGTTCATGATCATCTCCTTCTTGCCCGGTATAGAAAAGGGCATGCTGCAGGCGACCAGGACGACTCCTACAACATGCCCAAGCGAAAAAGGGATGTCATGTGTGGATGCGAGGTTGATTGAGACGATGATACGATCATCGCATCGAATCCACCTGGTCCTGGTCGCATCGATAGTTCGAATGTTTGTCAGTCGCTGGGTGGCCGGCTGAAGAGCCTGGATGCTCTTCGGTGACATGACTTTGGCGATCGACTATCTATTTTACAAGAAAGCACGTACGTCTTTTTCCAAATCGTTGATTTTCCTGAAAACTTTTTTGCAGCGATCTGATTGTGCAGAGTGCGCGCGCGTGGTGAATACGTGACACTCGGCCTTCTTTATCCATGCCGCCAGCGTCATGGATACGCCTCAGGTTCTTCACGTCTCACGATAAACATGTTCACAATTGCGAGCGCGTGTTTCAGAAGCAAGACAACACGGCTTGTGCTCCTCGCCCTGGATTCACTCGACACAGAACTCCCGTTGCTCAGGACACACATCTTCGAATTGGCTTGCACGCCCATCCTTCTTGCAGACGGATTGGCCAGCAGCCTTACGAATAAGAATTTTGCAACCCGCACATGCGTCGCCGACATCGTTGGCAATCGGTGTCGATGCGAGGTGCTTCACGACCTGAGATAAGTGCAGCATTCGTTTGGCGCGAGATGATTGGGGTTGGCGAATTGATCTAGCCGGCGTAGTGTTCGGGAGATGCATGACGACAGGAACCACTCCAATTGTACATCCAATGTCCGACCACAGTCTCTTGATGAATTGATCGGGCAGGACACGCTGAAGCGCAAACTGAGGATCGCCATGGGCGCCTCGCTTCAAAGGAATGACCAACTGGGTCACATCCTCATCACTTCTAGCTCTGGCGGATTGGGCAAGACGACGTTGGCTCGGATCGTCAGCAATGAGATGCTATGCCCGCTGGTCGAAACCAGTGGT
The DNA here is from genome assembly GCA_942492115.1 of uncultured Planctomycetota bacterium. Taxonomy (GTDB): domain Bacteria; phylum Planctomycetota; class Phycisphaerae; order UBA1845; family CAIVHJ01; genus CALODL01. The sequence goes on along the minus strand of CALODL010000007.1, from coordinate 24,411 downwards.
CAATGTATCGCCACAACTCAGGATCTGAAGAACATCCTGATCCGACTTGAGCCCCACAGCATGCTGTTCATTGACGAGGCCCACGCAATCGGCCGATTCCCGGCCGAGGAACTGCTTGTCGTGTGCGAAGAAGGCGTGATCAATATCTCCGTGCCGCAGCAGTCCAAGCCTGTCAGATTGGAGTTGCCGCCAATAACGATTCTGTGTGCGACGACGAATCCAGAAGGGCTCTCGGCACCTCTCCGCCAACGGTTCCCTCATACCTTGCGGCTAGAGCCCTACACCTCGCAGGAACTGTCGCACATTGTCTGTGGAATCAGCGAACGAATGGGCATGGTATTCGACAATGACGTCTGCGATGCCATCGGTTGCAGATCTTTGGGCATTCCGCGGCTGGCTCTCCGTCTCACAGAGAGCGTTCGCGACATCGTTCAATCAAAGGGGCTGCAAAGAGCAACCATGGCGGAGTGCGAATTCGCAATGGCGATGGAAGGAATAGACCACCTTGGTCTACGCCATGAGGACCGAGAGGTCTTGGCTGTCATCTCACGAAGTGACCCAAGGCCCGTTTCGCTCAGGAGCATTGCCCTAACCGTCGGGTCATCGGTGTCGTCCTTGAGAGACGTGACCGAGCCAGTACTCCTCCGTCTGGGACTGCTGTCTGTTGGAAGCGGAGGTCGATCCTTGACCGCCGCAGGGCGCGAGCATCTGGAAGCCGTTCGGAAGCTGCTGAAAGACTGAAGTGCAGACTATTTGGGAACACTAGGCGAGCATTTGGGATGCATCAACTTGCGAATTGGCATGCACTTTTGCACTCGAACACGCAGGAGCATGCGCACACACCGGCAAGATCCTGTCCTCCTGGCAGCGCTGTCCAACGCACATTTGGCGTTCATTTGAGGCACATTGATGATGAAATTCGCGAGCGATTTGAGAAATGCACGACTGAACATGGTGTCCACGGCAGAAATCTTCTGCATGACGCCGGGACACCTTCGTCGTCTCGTCCGTCGTGGCGTGTTCCCTGAACCGAAGCGGACAGCGAAAGGAATGCCATTCTACGACTATGCTCTCCTGGAGCAGATCCGGAGCATCATGACCGGTGGCGTCGGGCTGAATGATGAGGAGATCTCGTTCCACCGACGAAAGAAGCCGACGGCTCGACCATCGTCCACGAAGAAAAGCCGCCAGAAGCAGCAGCAGGCAGATCTCTATGTCGAGTCCTTGCTGGAAGGACTTCGCCAGTGTGGCGTTCCAGAAGACCAACTCGTGTCAGGTACCGTCTCCACCCTCGTCGTTGAGGAGTTTGGCCAGGAAGCCGTTGACCTGGAGCAGGCGCTGCCTGTCATTGCTCGGCGACTGCTGGCTCGTTGAGAACTGGCAGAAAATGCTCATATTCTGCTCCGAGGAAGCATGCCTGGCGGGGTCAAGAATGGGCATTGGGCAATAGGAACTGGCAGATAATTGCATAAGCATGCCAGTTCAGGAAAGCACCCAATGAGATCAGCAAACCGGTTCTTCACGCAGGGCGAGATGGACGAACTCCTCAGGAAGCTGCGCTCCAAGGCACGCAATGGCAGAATGATCGATAAGATCGACCATGCCCTCGTTGTTTTCGCCTGGGCCACTGGATGTCGTGCGTCCGAGATCGCTTCCATGAGCCTGGACCTTAGGCAGCCGAATTGGATTGACCTGAAGAGCGGGCTCGTCACCATCACCGACGCCAAGTGGCAGTCCAAGGGCACTATTCCACTCGATGCCACCAGCCTCCGAACCATTCGCCACTACGTGCGACAGGTCCGTCCCAATCTCCGAAGCGCTTCGGTCATGCATCAGCTCTTCTTGACGAAGACTGGGAGTCCATATCGTTCGAATACGATGACCAAGAAGCTTCGGCTCCTCTTGGCCCGCTATGGATTCGAAGGCAAATCAGCACATTCTCTACGGCATCAGTTCTGCACAGATCTGTTCCGGCGTGGCGCCCAGCTTCACGAGGTCAAGGCTCTGATGCGCCACCGTGATGTTCGCTCAACGATGGTCTATAGTCACGCGACTGTTGACGATCTACGGGCCGTGGTCAATAGGCGACTTCATGGATGAAGTCAATGAAGTACACGAGCACGTCTCTCTAGAGGCAGGGTAGGCCATCGCCGGGTCTCAGGAAACGCTCTACCTGATAATGCGTTTATCACGTAGAAGAATATGCCACGTTTCGGGCTGTGGTACAAGCCGAAACAGCGTTCATCGCTGGTTTGACGGCCGGGGAAACGTGCTCACGATTGGGCTTGAGATTTGGCGAAGGGCTGGCCCGACTGGGGCTGTCGGAATGAGGGCTACGCCTTGGTGCGTGTAGTCTTAGATGAAGACAGGCGGGTAAGGGGGTAGAAAAACCGACCTAGGAGGCTTTGCGGGTAACGCTCAATCCCATGAAAACCGAGTTGTTGGGGTTGCTGCGTTGGCGACTCCGTTTGACTTGGCCAGTGGGCAGTGCCAAACATCCAGTCCCAAATGCTCAAGCAGATGGCGAAGTTGACACCCCATGGCCGATTCGCAGGCCAGTCGTGGTCATGGTGCCACACATGCATTCGTGGTGAGTTGACGAAATATCGTAGCGGCCCCCAGGAGATGTTGATATTGCTGTGATTGAGATGCCCAATCAACGTGGCCACAATAGCGATAATGAGAATGACGGTACTGTCTATTCCAAGGACCACCAGAGGAAAATACGTTAAGCTCTGATAGACCACAATCTCCATCCAATGAAATCGGAAGTTGCCGACCCAATCGAGTTGCTCAATGGAATGGTGGAGTTTGTGGAATTCCCACAGCCAAGGAATGCGATGAAGCAGGATGTGGATGCCCCATTCAAGAAAATCTTTCAGCAAAAAGAAGCAGACGAACTGCAGCCAAAGCGGTTGAGTGCTGAGGAGCTCAAGTGACCTTGCGAAGTCAATGCCAGGAGTTGCCCAAACGAAGAGATATGCTGCAACGTACGCCACCAAGATGCCAGCATAGTGTCCGTTGAAGAACAGCCAGACGAGGTCCTGTAGGAACTGGCGACGTAGCATCTTTTGCTGCTGTCGCCATGGCCAGATGCGCTCAAGGATGAGGCATACGGCTGAAACTACCAGCAGCCAGAAAAAATATACTCGAGTGTCCCAGATGATTTGAAACATGGGTTGCCTTCCTGAAGCTCTCGCTCATAGTTGTACACTCTTAAGCATGGCAGATATCCGTTGTGAACATCAACCTGCGGGAACACCATCGACGATGGCGTCTTCCAGGTTGCCGAAGGTGTTGAGCCTGCCGTTCGTTTTCCCGATGTGCTGCCTTACCGTCGTGGTAAGCAGTGACTTTACCTCGCTTCCGTCGATGCGCGGGTTACGCGCTCGAAGAGGAACTCGGTCCGGACTTCTATCGGGTGCCCATCGACTTCAAGGATGGGATATGCAAGAAAGTTGATCGGTCCGGAGGCGGGACCGGGTTTTACGACCAAGTCGCGGCCCCGGCTCAATTCGATGCGGTTGGCGGGCTGGTGCCCGAAATAGTAGGTCGCGAGACTCGAGTTCTTGTCCGCCTCGCTGATATCCACTGGCCACCAGCGACCGTCGGCGTAGAACTCAGCCCAGCAGTGGTAGCCGTCAATGCCGCCGTCGTTGCGCTCCGACGGAATCGCCGCACCGATGGCGAAGCGGGAGGGGATGTCGGCGGCCCGGGCCAGGGCGATGAAGTAGGCGTGGAAATCCGTGCAGTTGCCGCTCTTGGCCGCACAGGCATAGACCGCGTCACCGCGACCCCAGCCGGAGCCGAACCTGGCGTAGCGGACTCGATCGATCACGTGGTCATACAACGCACGCGCTTGCATGAGATCGCTGGCCTTGCCACGGGTCACCTGCTGCGCAATACCGCGGAATTCGGCGTTGTCGGGGACCAGACGCTCAGGCTCGAGGTACTTTCGCAGTTCTGGGTTGGCCGCGGGGTATGGCGACTGTTCAACGCGCCGGACACGATACTGAATTTCTATCGTCTTGCCTCCGTCTTCCTGCCCGGCCGTCAGGAAGAATATCATGTTGCCATACTTGTGCTCCTTGAGCTGCTGACCCTTCATCGGTGCAGTGATCTTCATCACTTCAACTGTCTGGAAGTCATCCGACCGGGCCAGCGGCAACCACAGTTTACCCGGGCCGGCGAGCTGCGGGAGCCGGACCCGATAGAAGAACTCGAATTCGTCCTGCCCTTGGACGACTCCGAGCAAACGGGGAGTCGCGCCCGTCACGGGAACGCGTTCCCAAGTGCCATCTTCCTCCTGTTTCCAGAGGTACAGCGGCTGGCCGTTGACCTTGTGGACTGTGGGGGTCTCGGTCACGGTCATGTCGTCCGGCCCGCCTCGCAGGAAGAAATCCACGTCATAAACCGGCCCTTCGGTCCCAGCGAGATCCACGCAGGCGAACTGCACGCCTCCGCCTAAGTCCGCGAGGTACTCCATGTGGATCCGGACCAGTTTCAGTCTCAGTTCCTTCCCATCATGCTGCAGACGGTAATATCCTCCACCGGCCTCGGTTGCTTCGGCGATATGCTTTTCAATCGCCGCGGCGATCTGCTCGATGCCGGCTCTCTGCGGCCCGGCTCGGTCGGTCTCCTGCGCCATGACGGGGGGGCCAACGGAACCGACCTCGAGGACAGCCATCGCCAAAACGGTGAACAAAACCGTACTCCCGGATTTCCTGGTCATCGTGTCTCCTTTTTGCCAACAGCGTCCCAAGGGCCCCTCAGTTGTTCGGATGCTCGGGGTGTTCGCTTCCCTTGGGATGCTCGGGGTGTTCGGGCTTGCTGGCGGCGGCTTCGAACTCGAATTTTGCCTTCTCCGCCTTCTCCGCCTTCTCACCGCGCTTCAGGGTTACCGCGGCGAGCCACTTGCCGCTCATCGACAGTGTAGCCGGCGCGGTGTACAGGCCGTCTTTGTCGGCTTTGAGGGTGATGACCTGGTCGTCTCCTTCCATCTTCATGCCGGGCATACTCAGCGTGAGCGAGACCTTGGCGTCCTTGACGGCCTTGCCATCCTTGTCCAGTGGCCGCACCTCGACGGTCGTCTTTCCTTTGCCCGCGGGCCACGGATTGGTTGAGAACGAGACCGTGCCCCAACCCACCTTCAGCGTCGGCACGAGGCGGCTGCCGTCCATGCTGCACCTGTAGTTGAGTTTCTTGGCCTTGGCTGACTCGTAGGACATGCCGCAGCCCTCAGCACGGTAGAACACCTTGTTCTTACCTTTCTCCTTCTCCTTGTCTGTGTCGTCGAACGGCTTGGCGTTGCCGCTCTCCTGCATTTCGGCGTCCGCTGCCGGGCGTTCCCATTGCTCCACCGCGACACGATGCCGCGGCTCCGGCGCGCGCATGCGAGCTCCGCCTCCGCCGCACTGGGCGTCCGCCACAGGCGCCACGAGCAATGTGGCGGTGAAGGTGATGAGTGAAGAAAACAATTTCTGAATCATGTGCTGCTCCTGCGTCTCTTGGGGACGATGTCCCGTTTCTCCCAATCGGTTCGTCCGTTCCCAGACCGCCTGGGAGACGTATCGTTAGGACGACCGACGGGCTTCGATCATTCTCCAATGCGATTCGTCCGGGTTCTCTAACCGGCCGCACCGATCCCCGGATTCAGATTCGGTGCGTGTGCCGTTTCACAGCGCCGGCACGGGTGCCCCAGTTGGAGGTCTACGGTTTCGCGGTCCCATCTCGTAGCGAAGTCCTTGGGGCACGCGGCAGACTTGTGCCAACAAGGCTGTCTAGTTCAGCTACCCGGCTCGCTCGATTGGATAGGGCCCGCTCATAGGAAAGCTGGAACTCCAGGAGTGAGCGCTCGGCATCTACAAGTTCGAGAAATGTTGCCGTTCCCACACGAAAGGCGGTTTCTGTCGATGCTATTGACTCTTTTGCCTTGGGGATAAGCGTGTCTCGATAGAGCAAGATTTTTCGCTCGGCGTCGCGATACTCGTAAAGTGCCCGTTTGACTCGCGTTGCTAAGTCATGTTCTCGCTGTCTACGCTCACTCTTCGCGGCTAATCTCTGAGCACGAGCTTCGCGCTCGCCGGCCGCATATTTGTCGTGCCAGATGGGGATATTGAGAGAGAAATACACCATCCATATGTCCTGCCCCGCGTCAGCCGGTCGGTCCGCGAGCCGGCGGGAGTAGTCTATCGTGTAAAGGTCCAACAAACTTCCATTGCCGCCTGCAATATTGGATGCTCCTCGCAGCGCAAGAGGGCTTGCAAACGCCGGGCTCGCAGTAGGACTGGGGGGCTGTCCTACGTCCGTATAGTCAACACCAAACGTGATGTCCGGGTAGTATTCCTTTCGGGCCAACTCGATTTCATACTGTGCCTTCTCGATGAAGTGGTCTAGTGCCAGTAACTCCGGATTGTACTGCGGGAGCATATCCAGAATCGACGTGTCTGCACCAGCCAGTTGGTCGTCCCACACATTATTCGGAAAAGGCAGCTCTTCTTCGGCTGGTCGATTCAAGGCCCCATTGAGGCGTGCAACGACGGGACCTCGCAGGTCGTGCAGTGCCTCGCGTTGATTCTCGAGCTTGCCCAATTCTACCTGTGCACGAATTACATCGGGGTGTGAACCTGCCGCTGTCTCATACCGTGCCCGTGCGACGCTTTCGAGATATTCGAGAAGGTCGAGGTTCTCCTGCACGACCTCAATGGCTCGACGGAGATAGTAGTATTCGTTGAACGCGTCTTTGACTTCGTAAAACAAGGAAAGTTTTGTGGATTCGTACTTCTGTCGTTCGGCATTGGCGGCTTCAGCGGCGGCATCGCCCCGTAGTTCTAACTTCCCGAACCATGGGAAAGTTTGGGATAATCCAACTCCCTGTTTTTGGGGACCGACTCGCGTCTCCACCTCGCGGATGAAGTAACGATATGTCAGCTTCGGGTCAGCAAGAGACCTCACCTGAGGAACCCGCTCTAACGCTGCCCGCCACCGATTGAACGCACCTTCAAGACCCGCGTTGTTGAGTGCCGCGTATGCGAGATAGTCCTCCAGCGTGGAAGATTCGCCGAGGACAGGGTCGTCGACCATCTCCACTTGCACCTTGGGTCTCGCGACGGGCCTCCTGGCCTTCTCATTGGAGTAACGGTATGCCCTGTCGGGTGAAGTGCTAGAAGGACCAAATTGGCATGCCGCCGTAGCGCACAATATCGCCGGTGCGACGAAGAGAAGCAGTCGCCCACGCCAACAAGAAATAGAGGTGGTCCTCATTGGGCTTGCAATCATTCTCAGCTTCTCCTTTTCCTACCTTGGCAATCAGTGCCCATCTGCTTCCCGTGTGATGCTTAGACCGCTACGTCTTCGGCGACAACTTGGCCACGCCGCTTCTCTCGCCACTGCTCGAAGCGTTTGTACAGTGTGTAGTAGACCGGAATGAGCACCAACGTATGAATTGCCGAGGTGATAACCCCGGCGATGAGCGGGATAGCAATCCGTTTCATGGGTCCGGCTCCCGGCGTGGTCGCCCACAAAATAGGGAGCAGAGCGATAAAGTCTGTAAGCACCGTCATTAGCTTTGGGCGAACTCTTAGCACGGCTCCTTCGATTACAGCAGTCTGGAGTTCTTTTGGAGTAAGGGCTCGGCCCTTTTCTTTTCGGTGCCGCTTGTATGCGATGTCCAAATAGAGATGCATAATGATTCCCGTCTCTGCGGCAAGTCCCGCCAAGGCAATGAACCCGATGGCAACCGCCACGCTCCAGTTGTAGCCGAGAAAATACATACCCCAGATACCACCGATGAGAGCAAACGGCAGCGTCAACATCGTTATCACGGTCTCTGTTACGTTTCGCATGTTGAAGTAGATCAGTAGGAATATGATGGCAACCACGATGGGGATAATCACCGAAAGCCGCTTTCTGACCTGCTCCATGAACTCGTACTGACCGCTCCACTCCATGTAGTAGCCGGCGGGCATAACGAGCCGTCCCTGAGCGATGCTTTGGTCAATTGCAGCCTGTGCTCGGGCGACGTACGTACCGATGTCGAGTCCGACTTCAATGTCTACGGGAATATTAAGGAGCAGCATTCCGGATTCCGTCTTGATGGTCGATGGGCCATCGACAAACCGGATGGAGGCAACCTGCCCCAATGGGATGTGATTGCCTCGCGGTGTACTGACCAGAGTTCTTGCGATTTTTTCCGGGTTGTCTCTTAGCTCTTGGGGGTAGCGAACACTAATTGGGAATCGGAATCGGCCCTCGATAGTTGAGGCGATATTCATCCCGCCGAGTGCGGTTTCGATGGTTCGCTGCACCTCACCGACCTTGAGGCCATGCCGAGCACATTCTTTGCGGTCAATCTCGACGTCAAGATAGTGCCCCCCCATGACCCGTTCGGCAACCACGCTCTGGGTTCCGGGAACGTCCTTTAGGACCGCCTCGATTTCTACTCCTAGGCTCTCGAGCTGCGACAATTCTGAGCCGAAGACTTTGAGCCCGAGGAGTCCCCGCATCCCAGTTGTGAGCATGCCGATTCGTGTCTCAATGGGCATGAGCCACCAGTTGGGCATACCTGGGACGCTGATTTCTCGCTGCATTTCTTCCTTGGTGAGCTCGTCGAATGTAGTCTTCACTAATGGAACGTCGTCGGGATTAATTCGACCTTGCCAGATGTTTCTTAGATGAGAAACTGCTTCTTCTTGGGGCTTTGAAGACAGGCTGTTTTCTGACGCAAGAATGTCGACCAGGTCCGTAGTAGTCTGGTCGATAATCCATTGTGGTAGACCTTTGCGAATTCGGTGCATGTCTTGGACGAGAATGTCCCGAGCCCACTGCTGCTCGAGTTCTTCATCTGACACTTTCAATACACGTCCCTGCTTGCTTGCTTCTATTCGATGGTTGGCAATTCCGTCGCGAAGCGTGCTCATGCCACCATGCAGGGTTTTCATGAGTTCTAAACGTGTCCTTTGATTAAGCGATGCACGGCTCATGCGTTCTAGTTGTTCACTAATCGTATCTGTTTCGACTTCATCAGAGTTCACACCAAGAAACCCCGCGGATTGGAGCTCGCGATACATCTTCTGGGCAACGCCGGTTAGGTACTCGTTCTCAATGAGTCGATATGGCCAGTCTTCTTCTGGACGAAGTGAGACATGTGTTTCCACCATCGAAAGTGGTGCTGGGTCGGTGGGACTTGTCGAGCGGCCTATTTTCCCGAGAACTGTTCTAACTTCAGGATACTGGGCGAGGAGCTTGTCCTGTATTTGTAGTGTCCGACGAGCCTCGGTGACCGAGAGACCAGGAACAGTGGTCGGCATATAGAGAATGTCCCCTTCGCGAAGTGGTGGCATGAACTCGCTTCCAATTCGCGACCAAGGAACGGCAGTCAATGCGAGTAGTCCGAAGGCAACGAGGATGCTCAGCACTTTGTGCCTCAGGGAGAAGCGAATAAGCGGCATGTACAGCCAGACGATGAAGCGATTGAGCGGATTCTTCTCTTCTGGGTGAATGCGACCGCGGACAAATAGACCAAGAAGCACAGGGATGACCGTCACCGCTACCAGGGCGGCGGCGGCCATAGCAAAGGTCTTGGTGTAGGCCAGTGGTTTGAAGAGTCGTCCAGCTTGGCCCTCAAGAACAAATACAGGGAAAAACGAGACCGTAATCACAAGAAGTGCCAGAAAGAGTCCCGGCCCCACTTCCTGGGCTGAACGTTTCACCAACTCCCAGTGGTCGGCCTTGGGGCCGGCTCTCTCTTTGTGCTTGTGGAGGTTCTCCACCATCACAATCGAGGAATCGACCATGGTACCAATCGCAACGGCAATTCCCGAAAGCGACATAATGTTGGCGTTGACGCCAACGAGTTTCATTGCGATGAATGCAATCAGGATTCCAAGAGGAAGCACCGCTGCCGCCACGAGACCGCTCCGGAGGTGCATCAAGAACAAGAGGCAAATGATAGCGGTAATCGCGAGCTCTTCCGCAAGTGTTGTGGTGAGCGTGTCTATCGAGCGGTGAATCAGCGGACTACGGTCGTATGCGGTTCGAACCACCACGCCTTCGGGCAGCCCGGATTGGAGCTGTTTGATTTTGTCTTTGACGGCATCAATTACCTTGAGGGCATTCTCTCCGTATCGCATTACGACGATACCGGCAACGACTTCCCCTTTGCCATCCTTCTCGGCGAGACCTCGCTTTATGTCTGGTCCGATGTTCACTTTGGCAAGGTCGCGGAGCAGTATGGGTGTCCCGTCTTCTGTGGCCGACAGAACAACGTTCTCCAAGTCTTCCACTCCCTGGATGTAGCCTCGGCCACGAAGCATGTGTTCGGTCTCGGTCACTTCCACCACGCGGCCGCCAACGTCGTTGTTCGAGTCTTTGATTGCAGCGACGACCGTTTCCAGCGGTATTTGGTAGAGAAGCATGCGTCGAGGGTCTACGGTTACCTGATACTGCCGCACGGCTCCCCCGACTGATGCAACCTCGGACACGCCGGGGACGGCGGTAAGCTGGTAGCGGACATACCAGTCCTGAAGAGCCCGAAGCTCCCCGAGGTCGTATTTGTTCTGGGTGTCTTCCAGAGTGTAGATGTAGACCCAACCCAGGCCACTGGCATCAGGCCCCAGGCGTGGAGTTGCGTCTTGTGGAAGCTGTCCTTGAACTTCGTTTAGGTATTCCAGCACTCGACTTCGGGCCCAGTAAACGTCGGTGCGGTCTTCGAAAATGAGGTAGACGAACGAAAAGCCAAAGAAACTGTATCCTCGCACATCGGAGACTGACGGGACCGAAAGCATCTTGCTTGCAAGTGGATATGTGACCTGGTCCTCAATCGACTGCGGGTCTCTGCCCTGCCACGGCGTGTAAACGATGACCTGCACGTCAGATAGGTCAGGAATTGCGTCGACAGGAATCGTACGCGTGGCGTGTATGCCAATGCCTGCAGTAATGGCCGTCACGACCAAGACAAGAAATCTATTCTGGATGCACCATGCGATGAGTTTCGAAATCATATTATCTCCACTACGGCCCAAGTGTGCTAAGCCGCGTTCCGCAAGTAAGCATCCGTTGGCCCATATAGGGATTGAGTTTCTCAGGCTTACGCCACAGCCACTTTTCGTAACCAACACCGGACATACCGCACTCAAACACAAAGAGGTCACTTCCAAGGAGAGTCTTGCCGCCGTGGTCGGACGCGAGCTGGATGAGCGTTTGGCTGATTCGGCCAAAAAGTGTGCGAGCCTGGTGAAGGTCTTTGGGGCGGGCATGAAGCTTCGCTGCAAGTTCGGAAAGCTGCTCTGCAGACGTTGCCAGCGTTTCAATACTCGAAGTGCGGGCGACGAGAGCGAGTACGTTCGCTGCTTTCATTAACTCGTTTCCGCGGGTGGGAATTGCATCAAGATTGTCCTCGGCGAGCGTCTCGCTGAGCTGATAGTACGCATCGAGCAACGCCCGAAGCTCTTTTGCAACCGCGTCGCCTAACAACCCTTCGAGTGTCGCGTGGTCACTCACTGGTGGAAGGAGCTTTGTTGCCACGCTCTGAAATTGACTTTCTGCGTTGAGCAAGAAAGCCCCAGCGGTCACAATTTCGTCTCCTGGAGAGACTCCTTCGAGCACCTCGTGGTATCTCGTGTGTTTGGAGCCAAAGGAAAGAGTCTCGCTTGGGGTCTCATCTCCGGATTCTTGAAGCAGCCATTTTCTTCCAAGCCGGACTTCCTGCGGGCGAAAGTGCCCTTTAGATGTTCTCACGATGACGACCTGTCGCTCACCTGACCAAAGGACAGCGTTCTCCGGAACGGTCAGGATGTCTGGGAATTCGCTTCGAATCTGAGCTCGGGCATACATTCCCGGCTTGAGTCGTCCGTCAGCGTTTGAAATGTCAATTCTCACTGCCACTGAGCGAGTCTTAGGGTCTACTACGGGGTCAACAAACGACACAATGCCTTGAAAGTCCTCTCCCGGAACACTTCGCACCGAGAGCACAACCGTTTGTCCTGGTTGGACAAGCTCAATGTCCTCTTCAAACACGTCTGCTAGAAGCCAAAGATGGCTGAGGTCTGCAAGCTGGAAGAGCACGTCCCCCTCGCCGACGTACTGACCTTCTTGGACGTTGCGTGTAATCACGGTGCCGCTCATCGGAGCATGGATTGCGATGGGGTCAATGATTTCCCCGTCCTTTCTCAAGAGGTCAATTTGTGACCCTGTCACACCGAGATTTAGCAGCTTCTGTCTTGCGGCTTGGCGTAGGTTGCCTTGGAGCATGGACGTGGTGTCGGATTGATGCGGTTTACGAAACCGCATGGATACGAGAAATTCCTCCTGGGCCGTGATAATCCCGGGGCTGTAGACTTCAGCTAGGACTTGATTCGCTTTAACTACCTCCCCAGTGAAGTTCACATGGAGCCTGACTATACGACTCTTGCCACTCACCCAGGAGGTGATTGTCGTAAGCCGCCGCTCGTCGTAGTCGAGACGCCCGGTGGTGTCGAGCTCGCGATAGAGCGTGCGGTGGGTGATAGGCTTGAATACGACACCCGCTTGCTGGGTGTGCTGAGTTGTGAGGACCAAACCGCCCTCCGAGCTTTCGTTTCCGGCTTCGAGTCTTACGAGGGCCATGTTGCAGATGGGACAAAGCTCGTCCGGATTGTGCCGTTTGATTTGTGGATGCATCGGACACCAATAGGTGGCGTCTAGGTCATCTGCATGAGCACTTGCAGGAAGCCACGACAGAACTCTTTCTCTGAGCTCCGGCTTCAGCACGAGCACAGCTGAGGCACCGCCAACGGCGAGAAACACGACTGATGTTGCTAAGATTTTCCAGTGATTCTTCCAAGAGCGTGTCATCAAGCATCTCTCCGTTTGTGAGCAATGAAACCCACCACTCAGCGGTGATGCAGAGCACCCCCCGATGACTACGGCGGGAGCCTACGGCTTTGCTGAGGGTAGACCGGTTGTGTAGAAACCCGGTCGTCTAGACTAGAAGAAGGATATCAAGCGAAAAAAGAGAGGTTGGCGGCGGGAATGGAGCTGGAGGCAGTGCCCAGGTTCGATGCTCGCTGGATACTCCGGAGATAATCCAGGGCTTCGTCTTGCACAAAATCAGGACGGGACGGCTATCGTCGAACTTCCGGCCAGGGAGAGAGGTTGGGGCATCTTGCTGCGGTGTGTCGCTAACGCAGCAACTCATGCCTGAGCAGCGACTGTCATGGTCCCCACAGCAGCACTTGGCCGGTTGATTGACGCCGTCGGCTGCCGTGGCCAAAGGCGGCAAGCCCGCCACGAGCATCGCCAGAGCGAGCAGCGGGACGACAAGAGAATGATAGAATCGCTTCCTTGAAATCATCACGTACCTATCATAACTCATGTATCGATAGATGGAAACCGGTTTCTTGCCGGCATCTCCGCGTGGCAAACACGGCACGTTGCATGCCTCAGCGGTCGCTGTCTCAAGAGCCATTGCAGGTTGCCCTAGCTAAGCTACAGACTCTCTCAGACAGCTGACCCGCTCAGGATTCGCCCACAAATCGACACCTTTTTGGCGTGAACCATCCCAATCCACTCGTTGAACCAGGGTTGTTCCGGATAGACCAACATTGAAGCCAGCTTAAAGGTTCGCTACTATCGATTCAATGGCTACGGAATACACAATTGGTGAGCTTGCCGAGGAAGTCGGCGTTCCGACCTCAACGCTGCGGTACTACGAACGCTCCGGGCTAGTCAGCCCAGACGGGCGAACAAGCGGGAACTACCGCATCTATGGAGCGGCAGCAGTGGAGCGTGTTCGCTTCATCCGTGCAGCCCAGGCTACTGGGTTCACCCTTGAGGACATTGCCCGGTTGCTTGATTTCAAGGACGGGGGATCAGAGCCGTGCAGCGAGGTTGAGTCCCTGATTACACACCGGGTCGCCGATACCGAGAAACGAATGGAGGACCTCCGAAGAACGCAGACCCTGCTCCGGTCTTGTCTCAAACTCTGTCGAGAGGCTAAGAGAAAGGACCGCTGCAAGGTGATAGAACACCTCAAAACCGCCAGTCGTCGCCGCGGTTCGTCCTCACGCCGCAAACGCACACGGAGCCGATGAGAATTCAGTTGACCTTGCACCTGGATTCAGGGTGTAGGATTGCTTTATGAGAAACGTGTGCAACCGCGAACAGTCGGCGGAGATGACCAGATGAGCAATCACTCACGCAGCCAAGCCCTCGTTTGTCCTTCGTGTAAGAGTAAGGGAAAACGTGTCGGCATCGTGACACTTCAGTCATTGCTCACCACCGAGGCTGCAGACCGGATTGGAGGCCGGGAATATCGCTACTGCAATGCTCCGGAATGCCGGACCGTCTACTTCGCTGCTGACGGGACTGCTTTCACGACACAAGACCTCGTTGTTCGTGTTGGCGTGAAGGAAACGGCGGCACCGAGACCAATTTGCTATTGCTTTGACCATACCGTCGAGGGAATAGAAGCGGAGATTCGAGAGACTGGAGAAAGCACTGTTCTCGACGACATCAAGCAGAAGATGGAGGGCGGATGTTGGTGCGAGACGAAGAGTCCGCACGGGACGTGCTGCCTCGGCACCGTTGGAAGACAAGTGAAAGAGGCATGTGAGAGGCTCGGAATAGTTCCACAGGGTAGCGACGCGGAGCATGTCGGCTGCTGCGGACCGGAAACCACGTCCAGTACAACACCCGCTTCGGATTCCAAGGGGCGTTACCTCACTGCAGGAGCTGTGCTCTCGGCGGTCTTGGCATCCGCTTGTTGCTGGCTTCCCTTGTTGCTACTTGCCTTCGGCGTTTCAGCGGTAGGGGTCTCTGCGGCCTTCGAGAAGTTCCGGCCCCTCTTCCTCGGAATCGCGGCTATCCTTCTCGGCGGCGGATTCTACTTTGCCTACTTCCGTCGACAGGAGTGTGGCTCCGGGGGCGACTGTTCGATGCCCAATCCAAGGCTCAAGCGGTTCAATCGGGCAATGCTCTGGATTGCGACAGTTGCGGTGGTAGCGTTTGCGTTCTTCCCAAGCTACGTGGGGCTTCTCATTGCAGACGACATCTCGACGCCTGTCGCTGAGCAAGCAACGGTTACCTTTAACATCGATGGCATGACGTGCGAGGGCTGCACTACACACGTTCGAAAAGCTCTCGCGAATGTGGCAGGAGTCGAGAGTGTTGCTGTAGTGTACGCGGATAGACAGGCCCGGGTGGCCGTCGACCCAGCATCTCCGCCGCCGACTGAGGCGTTGCTAACGGCGGTCGAGAAAGCGGGCTACAAAGCGACCCCGGTTTCAGAGGATCGGTAGGAGGTTGTTTGATTCCGTTCGGCTTGTAGGGATTGTGCCGGTGAACAGTCCCTTCCTTCTGGAGATGGGATATACGAAGGCCTGATTCGCGAACGAAGGGCCGCCATTCCAAGCCTCAGTATCGAGTGATGAGAGCGAGCGACATTTACGCCCGGCTCAGCGGCCGTGCAGGTTCTGCAGCTTGAGCGGCGTCGCTGCATAGTTAACGACTGCGTCTATCCGTTGTTCGTCGGTCGTGCGTTTGGGAGGCAATGCAATCAGATAGGGCTCAGGCCAGCCCCGAATCCAAAACACAGTGAGACCCTCTTTCTGTTCCAGCCGGCCGTTCGCAGAGAGCGTCATCTTTCCCGGCTTAAATCCCGCTCCGTTGATGGCCGCGGCGACTTGGGGAAAGTCAACGAAGATGTCGGGCTTCGGTGTAACGGTGACGACGTTCGTTTGAATGGCTACGTGAACATCTTTGACGCCAGCCTGGCGTCTCAGGGCGTCTTCGACGCCCTTTGCTCACGGGCGTCATTCAATGCCGTTGGCTACTATCTTCACCCACTTTAGACCCGAAGGAGCGGAGAGTTTTCGCTCCACCGGGCGGTTTTGAATTCCATGGCAGCCAATGGTCAGGCTACCGATGAAGCCGATAGCGAACAGATTAGCTAGTCGCATGAGTAACTCCTCATCACGCTAAAACAGGAACTTTACGGCAATCAAGAAGCCCCAACGACGGTCTCCAATGACATCGTCTCCGGTTTGAACAACTGGAATTTGCACGCTGGCTTCAATGAGTACATCTCGCCGCGGGTAGATTTGGAGGCCCGGTGCGGCCCAGACCAGCAGACCTTCATCACCGGCTCCCCTGTTACCTTGCCGGCTTTCAAATTGGTAGGTGCTGAGTAGCTCGAAGACTCCTCGAATCTCGATGGTCTCGTTCTCAGGGTCGTGTGTTGCAGGCGTCAAACGGTACCAGTAGGCCAGGTCCCAATGAAGTGATTCGCCAAGGCGAAATCCTTCATGTCGCGTGCGGTGCCGAAAGTAAACGTCAGTTGAGAACCGGTGTCGGTCCCGGATGACGGTGTATGCTGTGCCTATTCCGTATCCCCACCCACCGGTTCCAAGCTGAAGCCGTCGCGGCATGCGAATCCCGTTGGCCTTCCTGTCGTCGCGTCCGGTGGGGGCTACGAGCTCGCCCAGGACAGCCCACCGCGTGGACGACATCACATCATCCGTCTGAGAAAGCGAATACTTGATTTGAAAGGACATATCGCCGAGACCGGACATGTTTTCGGATAGGTTGAAACCAGCGAACCCTTCAGAGGACACGTCGCGAGACACGACCGTTGGGACAGTAAGTCGGAGCTCAGTCCGGGGGTTGAGGCCGAAAAGAAGCTGATGGTTGAACCGCAGGTCGGTTACGTTTTCGGATTCAAAGAACGTGAAGTATTCACGCAGCGTTGGCGTTTCGGGGGAAGTCACACCAGCATTCTCAGTCAGAATCTGCCCAGATAGGCTGCTGGTAGACAGCAAGAATCCAACCAACCCGAACGGGATACGGGTAGATGAACAAAGAGTTCGCAAACGGTTCGCAGGTCTCAGCTTTGTGGTCATGCTTCGGTCACTTTCTTGCCGCCATTTCTGTCCTAAGAGCTTTTAGAGCAAGTCTACGCAGAAGGAGCGGGTCGCCTGGCTCGCTTGAGGATTAGATTCCATACGGTTCCTGCAACGAGCAATGCTACGCCGGCATACACGAGCCACGGCACGTTCCAGACAATGCGGGCGGCGACGACGGCGAGTACCCCCAGCAGAACCACGCAAATCGGGCCCAATCGACGGTGTTGCCTCGTTGCCAAGACAACGCTCCCGAGCATGACGGTGAGGAAGAAAATGATAAGCGGCCTCTGCACGCGGTCGCTGAGCATGAAGCCGAGGCCGAGCGACGAGAGAACGCCGGCGTAGGCCGCAATGCACACCGGGCATGAGAAACTCGGCAAGAGAGGCAGCACCGCTGCCGGCACGGCTATGAGCGTTTGCAGCCATGGGGGCCGGGGCCGCTTGGCTCTTACGGGCGTATCAGAGTCTAGTTCTAGCTGGCTCATCACGACTTCCATTCAGTTCAATCATCAGTGCGGTGTCCCGTCCGGGGAGGGTACCTCTCCCACGAACGGACCCAGGCTGCGGCTAGTCGCAGCAGCACGTTTCCAAGACTTCGCCAGTGATGGTGCAGACGAGCTGCCCCGTATCATTGACGACGCAGCAACACCCATCATCAGTAGGCGTCGCCAAGGCTGCCGCCCCGGCAAGGGCTACGCCCATGACCGGTGCAACCAAAGCAAACATGACTTTCCTAAACATGAATCAACTCCTCTTGGGGCGGATTTGTTTTATTACCGTACACTCGCCGTTCGAGCGTTGGCATTGTCTCAAGGCTCGCCCCAAAGCTGTCTGGACACGTTTTAAGTCCTTCATCTTCTCGTTGACTTCCGCTAGCCGCTGCCTGAGCAGACCCTGCACCTCAGCTTGGCAGGACTTGCCATTTCCCGCGTCCAGACGAAGCAGCGTGCGGATGTCGTCGAGGGTAAAGCCAACGGCCTGAGCGGAACGAACGAATTGCAGCCGTTCGAGAGCCTCGGCATCGTAGAGGCGGTAACCCGCTCCATTTCGACCCTTGGGAGCGAGGATACCTTCCTTCTGGTAGTACCGAAGGGTATGCGTTGTCACGCCTGTGACCTGAGCTACCTGGCCAATCGTCATCAACTGCTCTTTTTCTGCCATTGTGGTCATCTCCTACAGGAGTCTACACCTTCGAGTTAGCTCTAAGGTCAAGAGTAAATCGTAACTTTTTCCGGGGAGAATGAAACGTACGGTTCGGGGAAGAGCCCAACGCAACAGGATTGCCAGCACGGCTAACGACTTACGGTCAGCGATAAACCTGAGTTGCAACGGCGTGTGAGATGTCGAAGGTGGGCTGGGGGGCGGGTCCGGCGGTCTGGAGGTCCGGCGATACTGCTTCCGTTGCACTCCAAATCCAGGCATTGGCTCGTCAGTTCGGACACATCTACTCAGGCTTTCTTCAATGACCGCGATTAAGCCTGATTGCGGTCTCATGTCATCCTATTGCCCACGGCTTGAGAGACCGACCAAGGCCCATAATGTGGCTTACTTGTGATCTGCATTATCCCTACCAAAAACGCAATTCACCAGTCAGTTCGCGTGAGCCGAAGTCTCATACACGACCGAAGTTCACTCGGGAATTGGCCAGATCACTTGGAGGTGTCACATGAGCGGCTCCGTCTTGGTACTTCGTCAGGCGTTTGAGAACGCACGTAATGCATGCGACGCGGGAGAATTCGAATTCGATGAACATTGTGGAGGTGCAGCCGGAACCTCGACAAGACAGCTGTGGGTAACGTACAAGGGAGGCAACGAACATCTACAGCTAGATAGATTGCTAGACGCTCTGCGCAATGAAGGGGATATTGCTGTGTTCGAACTCCGTGGACGAGGGCGAGATGAGGCGCCCAAATTGGTGATTGACTTTGAACACGACGGAGAGACTTCTCAGTTGATCTATTGCCTGACGTAGATTCTTGTGGGACTGAGCGCTCTTCGAACGCGGCGGTAACTGACATGGGTCACAGGTGTCCAACCAATCTGCCACAACAGACTAAAGACGGCTAACGGCCTCCATGCTTCCTTGGGAGATCTTGGCCGATTCGGTTCTTGCACTTCAGATCGACCATTGCACCCACTTGGCGTTTTTGTCCCTGGATTCCAATCATGGCGGGCAAGCGATGCCGCGGTGGAACATCATCGGCAAGGTGGGATCCAACACCTAGAGTGAGCTCAGTTTTCATCGGGTGCTATTCGTGCTCTTGTTGTGTGTCATGACGTTAATCACTGCGGCAGGTAGAACCCCACCCCCATCTAGAATTCTGGGGCCCTTTTTCGCAATTCGAGGGGGTATCCCCCAAGCTAGATGTGCTAGTGCTAGTCACGTCCTTTCAATGGGTCCCCTTTTGCCTCAAAGAGGGACCCGTTGGAGTCCCATGACAATTTACAGATTCGCAACCAGACCGAGATCATAGATTTCTTTCTATTCACGCAGGACATTCGTGGGCTTCAAGAGAATCAGTATTCTCCATGCCACGAATACCGACACATCCACGAGACAATCCGTCGCTGCCAGACGGCATCTATGACGCTGTTGTTCACGAGGTCGCTGAAGACACCTACGGCGACAACTACCCACTCATTCGCATCGTGTTGTGGCTGCCGGCACCACAGCTCCACCTGACAACCGTGATTCACTTTCCCGATGGTCGCTGCGCCAACGCGAGCAAGAGGCTCTGGTATTTCTGTGCCTCGGTCGGATTTGAGCCTCGGTACCTCTTCATCACGCCAGATGCCTTCAACCGACAACCGCTTCAAGTTGAGCTGACGACCGCAAGGACATCATACTCAGCCGTCAATCGTTTCCTTCCTCAGAACGCCACGACACTCAGGACCGGCGGGCCATCTGGGATTGACGTGCTGCTGACTGCACCAGACATTTAGGCAGTGTCGCTGTCCTGATCAGCACGATATCATCCGTGGCTCACATTACAGCCACACCATCATGCAGCGTTGGTAATCCCAGACTGGAGGCACCGCCAGAGATGCACACGGTCGCTGTGTTCAACATTCATGTTCTTAGCGGTCGATAAAACGTTCATCACTATTCTTGTCGCCGTTCAGGACGTGGCTTGTTTTTGGATTGCCACAGGCAAAGAGGGACGCAGGGAGCAATCCCTTCCTTGCCAAGTCTCTTACGGATTCGAATCCCTGGGCGTTGGGGGACTCCCTTGAGGAATCCCTGACGCTGAGAACGTCGAAAAACGTAGCGTGTGTGGCACAAACAGCGATTCTAGAATCTGTGTCTTGCTCAATCAGGGATTCGGGGATTCGTTTGGCGCGTGTGTCTGTATATTTCTCTACCTCTCTTTTTCTTTTTATACATACACATACTCATATTAATCCCTGGAATCCCTGAATGGGCTATAAGTGTCTGACACGCCAACACTTGAAATCAGGGATTCCCTACGGGATTCGGTAGGGATTCGGGGATTGCGTCCCCTGATCCCCTTCCCTGTGGCAACTGCAGCATCTTCAAGACACAGTAGGTTGATCAGGCGAGCACGAGTTCAGTCATATTCTAGCGTGCGATCATCGACCTGGTCGATGCGCTGCGCGATACTCGCCATGCGTTCGTGTTGCATGCTGCATGTATTGTGTGTCCATCGCCACAAAGATGACCAACAACACCTGACTACTGATCGAATCGTGAAAACACGCGGGATGCGCGGCGGCTCCATTGCGGTTGTGTGAGTCTTAGAGGAGGACATTCTGTGTACGCAGCAGACAAGCACAGGTCCGCCGTGTGCAGTTTTTTTATTACCGGCGATCACAACGATGTCGCAATATTTCTCAACGGGCACATGGCATCCTCGAAATAGTGCACTCTTACAAAAAGAACTTTGTCTTTCAACGAAGGTCGTTCCGAAGAAAGTGTATAATAGTATCTCGATCGTCACATTGAACACCATGAGCAGGCTCCTGCTCAATTCGACTCCCCTGACGACTGAGTAACACAACGGCATTCGTCGTGCGACCCCGACACGACATGCCCATCCTCGGATTGTGTCTGGGGATTGGTCATGTCATCGCGCGTAGGCATTTGATACATGCTCCCTCGGGCATGTCGTGAGCGTAGTCGTGGGCGTTCGCGGCATGCCCCTTTCCTTGCAAGGAGCTTGAGCATGTATACACCCCACGACTTCCTTACATCCCTTTTTCCAACAGATGAGTCACTGCCTGGATTCATCGAAGTACGTTTGGTCAGCGACCTCCTCGAAGACCGCTGCTATGGTCAACATTGGTATCAATCACCTAACGACCTCATCTCCGAATTCGATAAGCTGTTAGCACTCTCGAATCTCAACAACGCATGTGCGGCATTCTCGCCAGCCATCAGGTCGCAAAAGAGAGGCAACAAGGATTCAGCCAAGGGGGGATGGTGTCTATGGACAGACCTGGACAGCAAATCATGCCCACAAAGAGACTGCATCTCTCGCCTCGTTGGTGGAGACCTTGACTTGACCGTCGTCAATTCAGGGCGAGGGGCACACGGTTACGTTCTTCTCGATTCTTTCTGTTCGGATATTGGCACACTGGAGACAGCCAACCGGCTGTTGCGGAACGCGTACGGGGGCGACAAGGTGCAAGATGCGAGCCGGGTCATGCGGCTGCCCGGGACGATGAATCACAAGGACGCAGCCAATCCTCTCCCATCGGAAATCCTCCAGTCGGCGCGCATGAGATACAGCATCGACGACATCATCCAACAGCTGACAATTTCACGTGACCCAATGGAGACTCTTCCTGAGCTGGATGACCATCTGCTCTTGGCACCGGCAGTCCAACTGGCCGTCAACCATGACGAGGTTCTTCAACGATTGTCGCCTGCTACCGCCTCTCTAGTATTTGACGCCAAGCGTACCGGAGAACGCTCGGAGGCAGATATGGCCCTGGTCAACAGGTTGGTCGCTGAGGGGCTCACAGATCCCCAGGTGAAGGCGATCTTCTCGCGGTATCCTTGTGGAGAAAAGGCCGTTGAAGGAACTGGCAAACACTTTGAACAATACATGGACCGGACTATCAAGAAGGCCCGCAACAACGGTCACTTGTTCAATCGCGGCGAGGTAGTGGTGCCCGAGTCGAGTGCCGAGCTTCAAGCTGCGATCGGAGTAATGCGTGGTGACCAGAAGGGTGTCGCATTGAGAGAGGCGCTCGCACGAGCTGTTGTCACATACTTCTGTCATCATGGTCGCCTCTTCACCGATGGCGAGTATGAGTCCCATTTGCATTATGAGGGCCGGACATACAGGATTGCTGACACATCGCAGTTTAGAGCGCTCCTCCAAGAAGTAGCGGACCTAAGCCTGGTTAATCTCGATGGGAAGCTCACTCTCGACCGTCTTGCGAACCATGCTGTTGTCCATGGTCAGCGAACAACCACCCGTGGCCCGGTACATTCGGATCGCAAGTCGAATCGCATCTACATTTCATGCGGAGAAGACCATGGACACATCGTCGTCGCGTCCCCAGGCCAAGTCGACGAGGTCGTGAATGGCTGTAATCCGGATAACATCTGCCTGGTCGCACCACCTGAATTCGCGCCGCTGGAATATGTCGAAGACGTGTCTACGGCAGAGGCGCTCGGGGCGTACCAGTCACTGCTGGTCGATCGCCTCGCGTGCGATGAGGTTGATCGCCTCACGATCAAACTGTGGCTGCCGAATGTACTCCTTCTGGGATATTCCTGGGTGAAGATCCTGATGAAATTCTCGGGGAATAAGGCGAGTGGCAAAACCGTGGCGTCCCGTCTGATTGGGTGTCTTGTTGCGGGTTCAGATATTCTTGAAGTGCGTCCGAGTGCGGCGGCCTTGTACGCGAGCAGGATGCCGCTACAGATCCTCGACAACGTCGAAAACAAGGACCTCCGTCGATCGATGGAGGATATCGTCATATTCGCGGCGACCGGCGGCGTCCGATCGAAAATGCGACTCAATAGCGATGACCAGAGGATCCGACAAGAAGTCAACCGCTTGTTGATCATCAATGGAATCGAGTCTCTCAGTCGCGCCGAAGTCCTGGACCGAGTCTACGAACTCGTCTTCTCACGATCATTCAGGCAGTCGCATTTCCTTGAAACGTCCGCGATTGAGGACTTGCTGGATGCTCGCAATCTGATCCTCTCAGGATGGCTCCGAATATTCGCGAATCATGTTCTGCCGCGAATTGAAGAAGGAGGGATTGTCGAGTGGAAGGACTGGCTTGACTCAACTCATGGCAATCATCCGAAGGCGCGGTCCTTTGAGTTTCTCGCGCGTATGGGTCTCATTGCCGAAGCCATGTTGCAAGTAGAGCAGCCTTCATTGTCGAGGAGCGACAAGAATGAAGAGGCGAGGCGGCTAGTCGCCGGCATCGTGCAACGTCAAGGAACGATTGCTTCGGAGGCGCAGTCGAGTACGAGCAGCCTGGTACAGTTGATCGGGGCCCTGGCTCATGAAGTACTGCACAGCGCTGGCCGAGAATCATTTGAGTCTGAGTACCATGTTGACGCGATTACGGACCGCAAGGCGAACGGAGTACGGATACGTGGCACGGCCGCTGATCTATTGTGGGCCTTCGGAATTCTCACCAGGAAGACGGGGATCCTAAATCTCACTGTCAACTCACCTCGAAGCCTCGCCGCGAGGTTGCGTGATGAGGCGACGACCTTGGAAGCGAGCGGAATCATGATTGAGGATGTGGGTAGGCGCAACAACTCCAAGATGTATGAGCTGTGGATTGGATGCGAGTCAGAAGCGTAACCGAGGTGCCGCCGAGACAGGGCGAGCGGTGGCCTGCAGAGGGTTCGATTGTCGTCGCACCAATATTGAGGCGAGCAAGAGGACGAGCCACTCAACGGCGATGACAATGACTCGAACTCCGGGCCGGACTTAGTGGCATCGTTGGCTGAACATCCCATTGATGTTTGCAAAATAACGGAGCATGACCGAATGAAGGAATCCGTGGGGAACTCCTATTCCTCCGTCCATAGAGTTGTACCGTATCTTCATGTTGCTGACGTCGAACAGTCCGTCGCGTTCTACTCTGCGCTTGGTTTCAGCGAGCATGATTTCTACCGCACGCAAACAGGAGAAGCGATTTGGGCATCTGTGAAAAGGTGCAACCCGGATGGCTCTGCGGCCGAGGTCTTCTTCGCCCAAGCTGACGCGCCCGTCAGACCCGAGCAGCAGGCCATACTGCTTTATATGTTCTCAAACGATGTCCAGCAGCTACGGGCTCACCTTTTGAACGCTGGCCTCCATGACGCTGGGAAATACTGTGGACAGCCAGGGCCGAATGACGGCAGATCTGTCGTGTTTGAAGTGTACCACCCGCCACATATGAAGGACGGAGAATTGCGGGTGGCCGATCCTGACGCTCACTGCTTGCTGGTTGGCCAGTACACAGGGCAATGATTTCTGCGCTGAGTCTTTAGCTAGCTAGCCCAGTAACGCTGGCGGCGTAGCCGCCGTGGTCGGCACCGATTGGACTGGAA
>CALODL010000006.1:0-13417 GCA_942492115.1 uncultured Planctomycetota bacterium | reverse complement strand
CATCGACCGCGTCCACCGGGCCGAGCCCGATGTGGATGTGCGTGGGTCGTTCGATGAGCAGTAGCTGTAACCCGGTTGGACCTGGCGCCAATGGGCCCGGCCTCCTGCGGTCACGTGCACGGTCGCGCCGTGGGCCGTGCAGCCGCGGGCATCGCGGATGTCGAACATGATCCACCGGCCCTGCTTGGGGGCGACATTGCGGAGTACGTGCACCGGACCCTTGTTGTTGCACACAATGGCGTCGATGTCACCGTCGTTGTCGAGGTCGCCGAACAGCACCACGGACTGTTGCCCACGAGTACAGGCGTCGCCGCCGGGCGGGCGGCGTTCACCAAAGACACCGGTCGTGGTGCCGACGAGCAACTGATTGGGTTCGGCGTACGGCCGCGTGGATCGTGGAACGGGCGCCGTTTGCATCACGCGACCATTGGCGATGTACACATCGCGGCGCCCGTCGTGATCGAAATCATGGATGCCGAGCCCGAATCCGGTGTACGCCAGGCTGCTCGCGGACAGACCCGCGGTGGCCGTGCGGTCGTCGAACATGCCGCCCCCACGATTGATGTACAGCGTGTTGATCTGCGCAGGTGGGTCATGAACAAATCACTGTCACCATCATCGTCGATATCGATGGCCGTGACCCCCATGCCGGCTTCGGCCGCCCCGGCGCGGTTGAGGGCGCAGCCGGCGAGGAGGGCCTCATTCTTGAACTGGCCGCCCGGCTCCTGGAGCCACAGCTGATTGGCCGTGCCGTCGTTGGCGACATAGATGTCAACCAGTCCGTTGCCGTCAAAATCCGCCGTGCTCACACCCAGTCCGTTGCCGAACGCCTGGTGCAGGCCGGCGGCAGTGGTCACATCGGTGAACGAGCCATCGCCATTGTTGTGATAGAGCGTATCATGCGCTGGTGCGTTGTAGTTCGTGGGCTTGCAGTAGTCACGTTGATCGACATTGTTCATACACTGCAGCTCGATCCCGGGATGCCAGGCGATGTAGTTGGTGACGAACACATCGAGCGCGCCATCGCGGTCGTAGTCGACGAACACGGCACTGGTCCCCCAGCCAGGATCACCGACGCCGGCCTGGCGCGTGACGTCCGTGAATGTGCCGTTGCCATTGTTGTGCAGCAGCGTGTTGGCCCCGACGTTGGTCACGTACAGATCGGGATACGTGTCACCATCGTAGTCGCCTACGGCGCACCCCATGCCATACCCGAGATCACCGGCGCCGGCGGCGGTCGTGACATCCGTGAAACGGCCGGAACCCTGGTTTTCGAAGAGCATGTTAGGAGGCTGTTGTGCGGCCGGGTGGTCGAGGTCGCCGCTCTGCACGAGGTAGACATCCAGCAAGCCGTCGCTGTTGAAATCGATCAGGCAACCGCCTGCGCCGAAGATTTCCGGATAGTTGAAGCGTGGTGTGGTGTAGGGCACGTGGTCGAAACGCACGCCGGCGGCATGAGCACATTCCTCGAACCATGGCGGAGCGGCGGCTGCCGAAGGCGGCGCGTCAGACGGTGCAGTCGCGGCGTGTCGGCGACAGGCCGTGGTGCCCGGCATGACTGCCGTCACCGCCACGACGAGCACTATGCGTGCGGCAATTGTTGCGGGGGAGCGGTTCATCGGTTGTCCTCGATCCAGGCACGCAGTCGGTGTACTTCGGGATTGTCGGGCGACAGCCGCTCGGCTGCTTCAAGGGCTTCGGCCGCTGCAGCATGCGCCTGTGCCTGATGGCTGGCGTAAGCCAGGTGGAGGTGCGCCTGCCATTGGCCCGGACGCAGGCGCACGAGTTCAGCAAGGTGTGCGCGGGCATCCTCGAACCGTCCGGCATCGAGACACAACTGACCCAATTCCGCGTGGGCATCACCGTTCATCGGGTCCAGGCGCCGGGCTTCCAGAAAGGCCGAGAAGGCATCGTCGTTGCGGTCCAACCGTCGAAGGGTCCGCCCGCGCACGAGCCGCGGATGGGCCAATTCGGGAGCGAGGGCGATGGCCCGGTCAATGTGGACCAGCGCCGGCGCGGGTTGATCGAGGCTGAGGTACGTTGCGGCCAGATTGATGTGTACGGCGAAGCCGTCCTCGTCGAGGTCGAGGCAGCGCCGAAGGACATCGAGGGCTGCGGAATGACGCTGTACCTGGTTGTAGGCCACGCCGAGATTGACCAGGATGTCGACATTGTCCGGGGCGGTTCGGCTGATGCGCTCGAGGATGATGACAGCCTCCGGTGTCCGTGGGGTGCCGATCATGGTTTGCGCCCGTTCCAGCTGTTTCAGTAGGCCCAGTTCGAACTCGGGGATACGTGCACTCCAGCGATCGACGATATGGGAGCGCTGGCTGCTTGCGCCTTCAGCCAGAAATCGGCGGGCTTCATCGGAGCGGCCGACGGCGCGATAGGCCAGGCCGAGGACATACCGGGCATGGGTACTGTGCGCGTCGAGCCGCAGTGCTTCTTCGAGCAGAGCAATCGCCTCGACAGGGCGGTCCTGGCACAAACGCAGATCGGCGATGTCGGTCAGAACCGCGGATGCCTGCGGCTGAGCAGTGCGGGCGCGAACCAGGGCGGTCTCAGCATCATCCAACAACCCGTGTTCGAGCAATAGCACGCCGAGACGGTGCTGCAGAGGGCTGGCGTTCGGGAAACGGGCACCGGCGCTGCGCAATACGCGCAGGGCATCGGCCGTCGCGCCGACTTCGATCAGGGCGGTGGCGTGATGCAGTGGCCACAACCACTCATCAGGGTCGATCCGGGTCGCCCGTGCGTAACATGCGGCGGCCTGCGGCCACATGTGATTGGCCTCATATGCCAACCCCAGTTCGGCATGACGTTCGGCATCGGATGGCGCCGAACGCACGCGCTGTTCGAGACGGCCCAGCAGACTGGCGAGATCGCGGCTCACGTGTGCGGGGCGTTCCGGGATTGCATTGTCCGCGATGGACGCAGGTCGTGATTCTGCTGCTGTGCGGGACTGGCGACTCTGGTTGTACAGGTAAGCACATGCGGCCAGACCACCTCCGACCGCGAGGCCCGCGAGGAGCAGCAGAGCAGTGCCGCCGGAGGATGAGGCGGGCGGCGGGGGCGGAGTCGCCTTCTGACGTGGTTTGTTCTTGTGTCCGCGACCCATCGACGGTGCCATGATCCGGGATCGGCCGCGCGGTTGCAAGGACCCCTGACGGGCAGCCCCGGTTCAAAGAAAGGGCCCGGTCGATAACCGGGCCCTGGTACATGCATGTCGTCTGTGCGCTTCAGCGGCTCGAGCGGCGCGTGGTCCGGGCGGCGTCGTCGACCGTGATGGTCACGGTGTTCACTTTGGCAATCACGATCCGACCGTGCGCCGGCGTTGGGAAGAGATACGTTCGCGCGGTGTTGTCGAGGTGATCGTGCAGCAGGTCCACCGAGAATTTGCCTGTAGCGTCGTCGGCCACGCGGTAGGTGAACGTTGCCAGATGCGTATCGCGCGGCACGGTCACGCCTGCGGCGTCGGTTCCGGACACCATCTGGGCAGTCGTAACATTGAATGCAGTCCACACGCCGGAGAACAACGGCCGACCTGAGATCGGATCCTGCAAACCACCGCGCGGCGCGGTGATGTCGAGGAGCTCGAAGCCTCCGCTGGTTCCGCCACTCGTTGCGAGGTGCAATTGATAGCCGCGCAGGTCGGCGACGACGTCGCCGAGCATCACGTCGATTTCGATGACGTCACCCGGCCGGGCGGTCGTTTTCGATGGACGCAGCACCACGGTGGTCGTCTCAAACGGTTTGGGCAGCGGACGGCTGGCTGGGCCAGCGGGCGCGGGGCTGCCATCGAGCGGACAACTGCACGTCGTTGTATCGCCAAACGCGTTGAGTGCCGCGAAGGCATCGTTGCCATCGCACACGCCGTCCGGCGAGCACGAACCAAACTGGCCACCGGCATCGACATTGAATGCGGTGGGCGGATCGTCCTCGCACGGGAAGTTACCGACGCCGTTCGGATCGCTGTTCGAGAAACAGTTCAACGCCGCAAAACGGTCGTTACCGTCTGCCGTGCCGTCCGGCGGACACGCGCCGAATTGGCCGCCCATGTCAGCGAAAGGCACCTCGGTCGACAGGCATTGTCCAGCCAGGCATTGCCACCACAGACAGTTGTCGTCGCGGATGTCGTTCATGTCGAGATCGGCACAGTCAGCAATCGTCGTGCACAAACCATCACCGATGATGATCCGCAACGGTTGGTACTGGTCGACGGAGTACTCGCTGCCGATGGGGCTGAACAACGCCGAGAGGGGTGGGGCGTTCGGTGCCAGGTTGAACGGCAATATGAACTCGCCCTCGGCGTCACCCGACGCGGTGAGCTCGAATTCCGTGAGATACTGAATGCCGGGCAATGCGGCGACATCGAGGCCCTGGCCGGGAAGCGTCGAATAGAACACACCGAACAAACCGAGGTCGGTATTTTCGGTGTACGTCGGGTCGAGGATCGCGACTTCGTCGATATACAGCCAGTCGCTGCGCAGGGTATCGAGGAAGATCGAACCGCCGCCGGGGGTGCCGGGGTTGTCGTCGACGTAACCGACCGTGCCGGTTGCACCGGCCTGGGCCTGGGCGTCGTAGGGCATGACGATCTGGTAACCGTTCATGAGCACGGGGCCGGACGGCGCATTGTCCGCGATGAACACTCCAACTGTTGCCGTGCTCCCAGGGCTCATGACCAGTGTCGTCGGGCCGCCGGGAACGACGGCGCCCTGCTGACCGTTGGCTGCCATGAACACGCGACCGCTGACCGTGGCGTCGGCGCAGGTGCCGCCCGTACAGTAGCCATCGCCGCCGTTGCAGCCTCCGCTGTCGTTGATGGGCGTGATGATGTTGCAGTTGCCATCGACGTCAATGGGATCACACGTCGCCAGGCTGCACTCGTCGCTGGCGCCGGAGCAATCCACCGGGGTTCCCGCGCACGTCGTGGCAGTGACGCACGAGTCGCCGACCGTGCACGCGTCGCCGTCCGTACAGGGCTCTGCGCATTTGGGCGGCGGGAAACAATCGAGGGAAATATCGTCGACATACCAGTCGTCGCTCTGACCGTCGACCTCCGCACGAAAACGCAGGCGAAACTGGCTATGGTATGCCGCTGGCGTCGGCAGGAGATGTTCGTGGTAGACGAAGGTTGTCTGATCGACACCATTCGAGGTGATGCGGTTGATTTCCTGCCATTCGTTGAGACCGGAGTAGAACTCGACCACGAGCTCTTCTCCGGGTTCGACCCCGATGTGCTGCGTGTAGTACGACAGCATCATGTCCACCTCGCCCTGCGTTTGGATGAAGTTGGACCGGATCTCATCGTCGGCATAGTCCGAGGAACCCGAGGCATCGAGATTGAGGGCGAAGCTGGGGCTTGGCGGATTGGATGCGGTCACACTCCCTGTGGCCCCATCGACGTAGATCCAGCGATCGCTATCGATGGCAATCGCTGGGAAGTCCTCACAGAAGGGGACCGTTTGCGGCAGCGGGAGCGGGGCGAGGCAGCTCTGTCCATTCATGTAATTGCCAATGGCGTTGCCCGCAACGCAACCGAACGAGGTCAGAATGCCGTCACATCCGCCGAGGCCCGAGCACATGATCCGGCAGCAGTTCGTGCACGATCCGCAGCCATCACAATGAAAACCGCCCCAGTTGTGACCGAGTTCATGCGCGGTCAAGCCAACACGCGAGTTGATGCTGATCGAGAATAGCGACTGCGAGACACAATAGGCGTTGAATGTCTGGCATCCGTTGCCAATTCCCGAGGCCTCACCGATGACCGTGCCCTGCAGGTCGCGACCCGTAAACAGGTGGGCGATGTCCCGTTGGATGAGATTCTCCGGCGTGCTGCCCCATACGCTATCCATCTGATTGAGCAGACCGCCACTGGTCGTCGAGGTGTACGGGACGCCGACTACGGTGCGGACAATGATCGTGGTGATCTCGTAAACCGCGTTGATGGGCGATGCGCTGTACTTCGGCTCGACCAGGTTGATGATGTTCTCCATATCGTCGACGGTGTCGGCGACGTTTCCGAAGATATTGAAATATTCGGCGTCGGCGTCGAGCCCGATTTCGATGATCCGCAGGCCCGTACCCGCGGTTTGACGCTGCGCGTCTGCGGGCGTCGCATCCACCGGGGGATGGGTGACACCGCAGGTGAACGGACGCGAGTTGCGGGCATCAGAGGCCTTGTGGACCACGTGCAGGTTGGCGGGGGCGTCGATGCCCAGAGTCATCACGGGTTGAATCGCGTAGTCTTCATCTGCGGTGTAGATGATTCCGTCCAGCATGCCATTCTTGAACGTCGCGCGGATTTCGGAACCGGGTAACCCGGGAATGGTCCCGCGATAGGTTCTGGGTGGTGCGACGGCGAACTCGACCAGCGGGGTCTCGGCGCCGTATTGCACAAGCACCCTGAACAGGTCTGAGCGGTTGGAGTGTGGTTCAAGCTCGATGTCGTAAGAGTGGTCGTCGATGGTGATCACAGTCGACACACGACCGTTATCCTGCTCGAACCGCAGGTCCTGGATGTCAGTCTGGGTGACATCCAGACGGTCGCGGGCTTGGGTCACGACGGCCGCGCCGGCGGTGGGTGCGGACGTGCGGTGTTGCTCGGCACCGGCAAACAGGGCGAGACCGCTGAGGGTCAGCGCGATGCTGCCCCACACGAGGGGGTGGTTCAGGGTCATGGTTTTCTCCTCCGTTGGGATGCGAAGATCCTGCGGTCCGGCCCGTCCCCAGAGAATTTCGTGGGCTCAGACGACTGCATGGAACGTGCGGTTAAGGCACCTCAATAATAGAAGAATCAGCGCTTGCTCGCAATTATCATCCTGCTAACGTGCTGTTGGACAAATTGTTGTGTTCCGAAGCGCGATTGGATGTGCGCACGAAACAGGCCCGGCACGAGGCCGGGCCCGCAGGTCTGCTGTGTGGTCGGTGACTAACGCGTCGAACGGGACGGTTTCCTCCGTCCGCCGTCGATGGTGATCACGGCCGCATTGGCCGAGACCACGTCAATGCGGCCATGGGCCGCCGTCGGGAACAAGTAAGTCCGCTGCGCGTCATCGCTTGCATCATGGAGTGCCTCCACGATGAACCGCCCACGGGCGTCGTCGCTCACACGGTAGGTGAACGTCGCGAGGTAGGTTCCGGCGGGCGCCGCTACGCCGGGCCGATCCGTGCCCGCGAGCATCTGCGACACGCTGAGGTTGAACGCGGTCCATGCGTCATCGAACAGCGCCTGGCCACTGACTGGATCCTGAACGCCCAATCGCGGGATCGCGATGTCGATGAGTTCCAGTGCGCCCCGCTTGCCACCGCTGGCTGCCAGATGCAACTGGTACCCGCGCAGGTCCGCGAGTGGTGCTCCGAGCAGAACATCGATCTCGACGATGTCGCCGGGACTGGCGGTCGTTCGTGAGGTGCTCAGCTTGAGCGTCGAGCGCTGTGTGGCGGGCGGGAGGGCCCTGGTCTCTGCCGTCGGGGCATCTGGCGCCGGGCTGCCATCCAGCGGGCAGCTGCAGGTGGTCGTGTTGCCGAACGCGTTGAGGGCCGCGAAGGCATCGTTGCCGTCACAGACACCGTCGGGATTGCACGAACCGAACTGACCGCCCGCATCGACATTGAATGCCGTCGGCGGATCTTGTTCGCAGGTGTACCCGCCGCCCCCGTCGGGATCGGTATCCGAGAAACAGTTGAGGGCATGGAACCGATCGTTGCCGTCAGCGGTGCCGTCCGGCGGGCACAGACCGAATTGTCCGCCCATGTCGCCGAAGGGGATTTCGGTCGACAGGCACTGGCCGGCGGTACACGCCCACCACAGGCAGTTGTCGTCACGAATTCCATTCATGTCGAGGTCCGCGCAATCGGAAATCCCACTGCACAATCCGTCACCGATGATGATGCGCAGCGGCTGATACTGATCAGTTGGATAGGGCTGGCCCACGGGGTTGAACACGGCCGACAGCGGTGGATCATTCGGTTCCAGATTGAACGGCAGGAGGAACTCCCCTTCGGCGTCGCCCGATGCTGTGATCTCGAACTGCAGCAGGTATTGGATACCAGGCATCGTAGCGACATCGATCCCGAGACCATCGATTGTCGAATAGAACACGCCGAAGAGTCCGAGGTCGGTGTTCTCGGTGTAGGTCGGCGTGAGGATGGCCACTTCGTCGACATACAGCCAGTCGCTGCGTGTGGTGTTGATCACCACACTGCCGCCACCGGGCATTCCCGGGTTGTCATCGACATAACTGATCGTTCCACTGGCGCCGGGTTGGGCCTCGGCATCGTAGGGCACCACGATCTGGTAGCCATTCATGATCGTCGGGCCGGGCGCTGTATTGTCGGCGATGAACACACCGACCGTTGCGGTTGTTCCGGGGCTCATGACCATCGTCGTCTGCCCGCCGGCGTTGACACCGTTCTGTTGGCCGTCTGCGGCCATGAACAGGCGCGCGCTGGTCAGGCCGTCGGCACATGTGCCGGATGAGCAATACCCGTCGCCGCCGTTGCAGCCGCCACCCTCATTGACCGGCATGACGGTGTCACAGTTGCCTTCGATGCCAATGGGATCACAGCTTGCGAGACTGCACTCATCGCTGACTCCCGAACAATCGACCGGAGTACCGAGGCAATTCGTGGCATCGATGCATTCGTCGTTTTCCGTACACGGATCGCCGTCGTTGCACGGCTCCTCGCAGTTGGGCGGCGGGAAACAGTCCAGCGACACATCATCGATGAACCAGTCATCGCTGAAACCGTCGACTTCAGCGCGGAAACGGATGCGAAATTCGTTGTGGTAGGCTGCCGGGGTGGGCAGCACGTGTTCGTGGTAGATGAAGCTGTTCTGGTCCACGCCATTGGATGTGATGCGGTTGATTTCCTGCCACTGACGGGTCGAGGTCCAGAACTCGACGACCAGTTCCTCGCCAGCCTCCACACCGCGGTGCTGGGTGTAGTAGGAGAAGACGACGTTCGACTCGGTGCTCATGAGGATGAAGTTGGAGCGGATCTCATCATCGGTGTACTCCGCAGTGCTACTGGCGTCGAGGGTCAGTGAAAAAATGCCGCTTGGCGGATTCACCGCGCTACCGGTGACCACCGGGGCATCGACGTAGATCCACTTTTCCGGCTCCAGCGTGATACCTTCGAAATCCTCACAGAACGGCAGTGACTGCGATGGCGGCTGGTCGGTCAGGCACGATTGGGCGTTGGCGTAGTTTGCAATCGCGTTTGCAGAGGTACAGCCAAAAGTCGTGGTCAAACCACTGCAGCCACCGATACCCGAGCACATGATCCGGCAGCAACTCGCACACGCGGCACATCCGTCACAGTGCAGGGCGCCCCAGTTATGGCCGAGTTCGTGCGATGCGATGGCCACGCGCGTGTTGGGGTTCACCACGTATTGGGTCAGGCCATACGAGTTGAACGTCGAGCAGCCGGTAAAGGTGGATGCGATACCCAGAGTTGTGCCAGCCAGGTTCTTGCCGGTCACCAGGTGCGATGTGTCGCGGTTGATGCTGCTTTCCGGCGCGGTGTCCCAGGTGGCTTCGAATTGATCCAGGAGGTTGTCGGGGTCATTCGTCGTGTACGTGCCCGGGACCGTGCGGACGACGATGGTCGTGACCTCGTAGGTCATGCTGATCGGCGCGACCTCGTAGCGCGTCTCGATGGTATTGATCATGTCCTCGATGGACTGCACCGTCGCCGCAACCGTGTTGAAGATGTCGAAGTAATCCTCGTCGGCGTCGAACCCGATCTCCGCGATGCGCAGACCCGTGCCGCTGGTCTCACGGTCACCCCCCTCCGGTGCTGCGGCGCTGGTTGCGCCGGGTTGATGCTCAACGCCGCATGTATGGCCAGCGCTGTCGAGGTAATCAGAAGCACGGTGAATGACATGGGTGGCGGCGTTGCTCTCGAGACCCAACTCGGCGATCGGCTGGATCGCGATGGTATCGTCGTCGAGCACGATCATGGCACTGAACGTGACACCATCGTAGGACGCGCGGACGCGGGCCTCGGGCCACTCGACCACCGTGCCTTTGTAAGTAATGACCGGCGGTGGTTCGACCTCGACGAGCGGTCCGTCGGTTTCGTATTGTGCCAGCACACGGAAATCGATCGAGCGGACGCTGTGCAAGGCCAGTTCGAGTGTGCGGGGTTGGCCGTCAATCACGACCAGGGTGGACAACTGCTCGCCGTCGGCAGTCACCGCGAGATTCTGCAGAGTCGAAGTGCTGACATCGAGCAGGCCATTGACCTGAGCGTCAAGGTCCGCCCGCTCCCGCGGATCCGGGCCGCGCAGAGTGTCCTTGGCCGCGACGGCCAACGCCATACCGGTCAGAGCGGTGAGGGTGGCCAGGTGCAGGGTCGTTCCAGTCAAACGCATGACAAATCTCCTCCGTTGATGCACGGTGGCACCTGCCGTGACCACTGGCCTCGAGGTCGATCGGCGACAGTTGCTATGTTCGGAATTGATGCGACGGTAAGGCTTTCCGATCATAGCGAGTGGCTCAAAATACGGCAATGCTATCTTTTTCAACCCTTTGGCTGCGAATCGGCTGCAGCGCAGCGCGACGCGAGCACCTCCAGGTACTTACGCGCCCTTGCGAGCGGATTCCGCGGCTTCATCCGTGTACACACACCGGTGCACCAACCGCGTCCAGAGACAGTCATCTGGCCCTGCGACGGGGGCCGGCCTCGATCGTGACCCGGAGTGGGTCTGCTTGTTCGATAGAGATCATGCCCGCTGCAGCTGTTGGGAACAGGAACGTCCGGTCGGCAGGATCGTCGAGGTCCGCGAGCAACTCGACGACGAACCGACCCGTCGCATCTGCCGACGCCTTGAAGGTGAACGTGGCCAGGTAAACGGCTGTTTCCGTGGCAATGCCCGGCGAGTCGAGACCCGCCACCATCTGGCCGGTCTCGACGTTGAAGGCATCCCAATAGCCCAGGCCCGCGAACACATGGGCGTGCCCCGAGGCCTTGGTCGTGACCGGGTCGGCGATACGGATGTCGACCAGCGCGAGGGCGCCCCGTTTGCCGGCCTCGGTTCCGAGATGCAGCTGGTAGCCACGCAGGTCGGCCACCGGGCGGTCGGTCCAGACTTCGATATCGATCAGATCTCCACCGCGGATGATCGGGGTGGCCGTACGCAGCTCGAGCCCCAGGGTGTCGATGATCTCGGGCGTGACCTGCGGGCCCGGTGCGCCTGCGGGGCAGGTACAGCCGCTGTCCCCGCTGAAGGCGTTGAGCGCGTGGAATGCATCGTTGCCATCGCACACGCCGTCGGGGGTGCAATCACCGAACTGGCCACCGGCGTCGACGTTCAGTGCATTGGGCGCATCGGATTCACAGGGATAGTCCGCAGGTGGCGGCGTGTTCGGATCGATGTTGGCGAAACAGTTGAGGGCGTGGAACCGGTCGTTGCCATCGGGTGTGCCATCCGGTGGGCAGGCTCCGAATTCACCACCCATGTCCGCGAACGGCACAGCGGTGCTGATGCACGACCCGCTGGCGCACGCCCACCACAGACATCCGTCATCCCGGATACCATCGTCGTCGAGGTCCGCGCAATCAGCGATTGTCGCGCACGTCATCTCGATGCAGATACCCGCTTCGCAGGTTCCGGCACCGTCCGCACATGGCCCGCCTTCGTTGGTCGGGACCACCTCATCACAGTTGCCTTCGGCGCCCGCCGGGTCGCAGAACACCTCCGTGCACGCCGTATTGAATGCTCCGCAATTGGGCCCGGGACCACCTGTGCACTGCCCGGCCATGCAGGCGTCGTCGATGCTGCATGCATTGCCATCATCACAAGCGGTGCCGTTTGCAATGGGGATCAGAACGCTGCAGTTGCCCTCGGGGCCGGCCGGATCGCACTCCGCATCGTTGCAGTCGTCGCCGGCAGCGGAACAGTCCGGGCCGAGACCTGGCAGGCACTCTCCCGCATCGCATATATCAGCGATGCTGCAGCCGTTGCCATCGTCGCACGGGGTGCCCGTCGTCACCGGTGTGAGGATCGCACAATTGCCCTCGGTGCCACCCGGGTCGCAGGACGCCGTGTTGCACTGATCGCCGGCTCCGCTGCAGTTCGGGCCAAGGCCGGGCACGCAGGCGCCGGCATCGCACACATCACCGACGCTGCACGCATCGCCGTCGTCGCACGGCGTACCATCCAGTACGGGCGTCAGAAGCGCACAATTGCCGTCAGCCCCACTTTCGTCACAGCTGGCGGTATTGCACGCATCGCCAGCGCCGGCGCAATCGACCGGCGTTCCCTGACAGATGTTGCCCACACAGGCATCTGCAAGGGTGCAGGGGTTGCCATCGTCACACGGTTCGACGCACGGATCCGCGCAGTCGTCCGGCACGCCGTCGTAGTCGAGATCGTCCTGGGTACCTGCCTCGAGCTCACAGCCATCTGTCACACTGTCGGTATTGCAATCGGCGAGCGTCTGGCAGCTGTCGAGGACGAGATCGGGCCGGCCGCGGCTGCCATCGTCCGAGAGGAAGGCCTCGAGGTCAGCGAAGTCCTGTTGCTCGAAGTTGGGGAACTGGCCGCCGGGGTGACCCGACGCCGGGTTGTTCAGCATGTTCCAGATTTCAACGCGACTCTTGCCGCGGATGTTCGGGCCGGGGAATCCCGCACCGCCGGACCCGTCGACGTTATGGCAACCGAAGCAGGACATCAGGACGATATCTTCGCCGTCGGCGACGACGCCTACAGGCCCGCCGTCGCAGTCCAGGCCCGGGTCGCCGGCCAGTTCGCAGCCATCGGGCACCTCGTTGGCATTGCAGTCGCCACAGGCCGGATCACCGGAACAGTTGGCGATGTCATCGAGGTCATCGATGCCGTTGCGGTTGCAGTCATCGAAGCACGGGGCAGCAAAGGTCACCGCATCGATGGCGGCCTCCACGACGCTGTCATTCGGATTGTCGGCGGTCGAGAAACGCACGCGCGTGGTGGTCGTGGGAGTCAGGA
The DNA here is from genome assembly GCA_942492115.1 of uncultured Planctomycetota bacterium. GTDB lineage: Bacteria > Planctomycetota > Phycisphaerae > UBA1845 > CAIVHJ01 > CALODL01. Next base: position 438 of record CALODL010000006.1, on the reverse strand, counting down.
AGTCCTGCAACACGATACTGTGGGTCTGCCACAATTCGTTGTCGATCGCGTTGTGCTCGGCCAGCAGGATCCAGTCGGTGCCAGTGGTCGTGGCCTCGACCATGAGGCTGTCGGTGCCTTCGCCGTCGTCCCAACCGAACCAGTAGGCATACGTCAGGGTCATGCCGGCGCGGGTCAGGTCCAGCTGTGGGGACAACAGACGGGTCGGTCCACCATCGACGTCACTGTTGCCCGCGACATTGTCGGTCAGATAACACGCTCCGCCACCGTCGAAGTCATCGGTGGGGTCCCAGCGGGTTCCATCGCCCGCGGGGTCGCCGCGTTCCCAGGCCCCATCGGTGAGGTTCTCGCTCTGGACGGCCCAGCCGAGATCGCAGGCAAAGTCGTCGGTGAACACCACCGTGCAGTCGTCGATCGACTGGCAGCTGCAGTCACAGG
>CALODL010000005.1:0-37826 GCA_942492115.1 uncultured Planctomycetota bacterium | reverse complement strand
GGATCAATGGGTACGCAGCGGTCGTTTCCTACGTCTGCCGCCACGGCGGGGCGCCGGCCGCTACCGCGAAAAATCATGGATTCGCCGTAGGGGCCTGGCTGGATGCTCAGCACAGCGCGCAACTTTCACATGTCCAGCGCGCGGCCCTGATGGCCATTCCAGGGATAACCCTGTCGAGGTCCCCGAAACCGACGATCCGGACACGCTCGGTCGAACGCAAAGCCGCCTGGATTCGCGTACAAGCCTGGGCACACGCCCGATGCATCGAGCAGCGGTGAGCCCAATGCAACTCGTGTACGTCAGAAATGCCCGGAAAGCTCAGGCCGCCAGCATGATCGCTGTCGGTCTCGCTGCAGTAGCAGTCGCAGCGCTGACCACCGGACCGCCGGTGCCCGCACAACTCATACCGCTGGCTGGCATATCGGCAGCAGTGATGTGGTGGGTTGCGCAACGCCTAGCTTCCGCACCGGACCCAGTCGCATTGGCCGCGCTCCCAGGAGAGGAGTCAGCCCCAGCCGGCGGTGAGCTGATCCTGCCTGCGCGACTACGCAACGATCCCACCATCACCCGCATCGTCGAAGTGTGCCAAGGGACATTGAGAGACCAAGTGACCCTCGATGTGAACTCAGTTCAATTCGAGAGGTCCGGCACGGAACACGGCGTCATTGACTTCGGATTGAAGTGTGTGTCGTCAGGGGCGTTTACGTCATCTGGACTGCAGCGCAGAGTGCAGGATGCGATCAGAAAATCTGTGCCCGTTCCCTCGGGGTCTGGAGCGTGGAAGATGACCCCGGATGTGAAAGCTGACTTCCTCAGGTTCTCATGCGTGAAAGATATTCCGGACAAGGTGTATCCCCCGAAATGGCCTGTGGTGTCAAGCCTCGAAGAGGCCGGCCGGATCTGTCGCGATCTGACATGGCGTCTCGGGGTCGCCGCTGATGGTTCGGTGGAGCTGCCCGTGAAGACCTTCCCGCACGGCGCTGTTTTCAGTCCGACAGGTGGCGGTAAGTCGATCCTGATCAAGGCCAACATTGAACGCTGGCGTGCTGCCGGCGCTATCTGTTTGCTTGGTGACGGGAAAGGCACGGACTACGTGACGTACCGGAACCGGCCTGGGGTTGTTGCCGTAGGCAGCGGCGGCGAGGGTGGGAACGGCATGTATTACTACGCAGTAGTAGAACTGGCACACCGGATCATGAATACACGTCGCAAGTCCGGAGCGAAAAGGAAACTCGCCAACCCGAACGGCTGGGAAGACGTCCCGTCGGTACTGCTTGTTCTTGATGAGCTCAAGTCGATGCTTGGCGTGTGGGCAAGTTCGGACCATCTCGATGCGGATGAGAAAAGGTTCCTCTACAAGCGAATTGATGAGATCGGCTCTATTGGACGTCAGCCTCGGGTGAACATGCTGATGGCGACGCAGGATCTCTACGATGATTCCATCCGAGGTAAGTGGCTGAACAATGCCCGCTTGCGGGTGTGCTTGGCTAAACCTGAGCCGATGGAAGTCAAGAAGGGCTTCCAGCCGATGCTGCGAGATGAAGTTCTAAGGGTGGCTGCCGGATTCGATGACACTCTCCCGGGTAGGGCGATGATCGCCGCCTACGACAACGAATCGGGGTCCACGGCGGTCAAAGAATTCCAGGGGTACTACGGGTACTCGCCAGGGGAGCCTTTCCCTAAGGATGAGCAGGGGAATACCGAATGGACTGAGTTCAAGACGGCTGTGTCGGATCAGATTCCTCGGCTCCACCCGCGCTTGTGGTTCCGCCTGGACGAGCCTTCTCTGGCTCAGCAGGAGTTAGAGAGCTTGGAGAATGCGGAACCGCTGGGGTTCATTGACTTTGAACTGTTCACGCCCACGGAGATCAGTCATCTCGAAGTGGTGAACCTCGACCACAAGGACTCGATGGGCCGATGGATTCCCGACCCCGCCATGCTCAGGTACGACCCTCACCCGGAAAACGCTGCATACGTGGGGCATCCGCCTGCCGACTCTGGGCCGGCAAAGCTGCCGCAGGAGATGTGATCGCAGTGGATACCGCCCGCACGTATTCCTCATCCCCAGGATCGTTCCCACACTGGCAGACGAGCATGCCCTCAGAAAGGATCGGTGTTTCATGACTCTCCCCAACTTCACGTCCAACGACAACACAGTGGTGTCTAGCACTGGTGTGCAGGTCGCCACTGAGCCGATGTTTGGAGGTCGGGACCTGTCGGATGTGTCCGGCCCCAATGGGCTTTCCGGCCCGGACCTTTCCGATTTCGCATTCGTAGCCGGATCAACGGCAGCCGGCGGATGGGCAGCGATTCCCCGGGAGGCCAGTGGCGGTTCCGGTCGGCTCACTGACATGAAAGAGCGGGCAACGCAAACCCTCTCGGACCGGCATCAGCAGGCAGCTACTGACCGCGACGATGCCCGCAAGTGGAGTCAAGCTGAAAAAGACGGAACTCTCGACGCCAAGGTGAAACAGCAGACGGCTGACGAGCTCAAGCCGATCGCCGACCAGGCGCGCAAGGACGCTGTTGCAGACCATTTGAAGGCCGCCGGAGGTAACTCGGCGGATCCGGCGGTACAGAAGGAAGCTGCCAAAGCGGGCAAGCTCGCGGCGAAACAGGCCGCCGCGGACGCCGAAAGAGCAGTGGCCAAGAAAGTAGCCACCCGGGCCGCGGAGATGGCCGCCAAGAAAGGCGCCATGCTTGTCGCGAAGCAAGCGGGTCTGCGGGCGGCAGCACTGGCCGCAGGTGCGGCCATTCCAGGCCCGGGCTGGCTTGTCGCTGCAGGATTTCTCGTCGGATCGATGATGCTCGACCCACAGATGCGGAACATGATCACCGGGGTCTTTGCATCGGGGATGGACGCCAACCAGCCACCGGCGCCGCCTACCACCACATGGCTTCCAGCCACAGATGACAACCGCCAGAACGACATCAGGCAGGCAGACATCAAGCTGGCCGCGCTCAATGCGCACATCTCGGGGATCGATCCGGGCAGCCAACGGCTCTGGCACCTGCAGGATTCACAAGTTCCCGCGCTGACGAATATGAGTGCGGGTGTGACGAAGTTGAACGAAGCCACGGCCAAGGCCGCAGAAGTGTCGGGCAACTACACCGCGCTCCTCAACAGCGCCCCGGACCAGTGGGGGGAAAAGCTCAAGGACGCGCGCCGCAGCGCCGCGCAGGTGATTGCCGACTTCGGTCCTAAAGCCGGTGTCCCCATGGCTTCGTCGCTGACCGCTGCGGCTTCGGCAGGAAATGACGCCTACCAGCAGGTACGCGAAGGCAACGCCAAAGCCCGACAGCAACTCGCGAACTCGCACGGTCGGTTCCTGGGATTCATCGGAGGCGGCTACGGCGCCGACAACCTTGCTGCCAACATTCCCGCGATCGAGGACGCCGCGCGTGGGGTCGCTGCAGCCGACAAAAACATCGCTGCCGCGGTGCAGAATTGGAACACGGCGGCGGTGCGCTCCAACCGCGACGATGTGGTCGCGGCCGATACTTTCGTGCCCGACCGTAACGTGCCAGACGACGGAAAGCCTGACGAGGAGAAGAAACCGCTGGCGCCGAACCCGATCGTCACCACGCCGTCGAAGAGCGACCTGGCAGATCAGTTGCCCAAGCCTGACTTGGCACCGCCGCAAGGCCTCAACAACCCACTGGCACCGCCGACAGGTTCACCACTTGGGGGAGGGATGGGGCCGATGGGCGGCAACCCCTTCGGCGGTGGCGCGCCGGCAGGAGGGCCCAAGCCGCTCAGCGACATCATGTCGAACCTTCCCGAGCCCCCGAAGAAGAAGGACCCGGGCGAGATCCGTGCTGATGAGATCCTGCCCAAGGAGAAAGAGGGCAAGAATGGAAAGCCGGATGGCGAGCTGCCCGGCGAGTCGAAGCCGGGACCGAAGGTCGTCCCAGTTGACCACACTGCGCCGGCGGCTCATCCCGGCCCGGTCGGTCCTGGACCAGTGCCCCCGACCGCGCCCTCGGCAGTGGTGAACATCCCCGGCGTGGGTCCTGTCGACTTCGAGGATCCCAAGATCGCTGAAATGGTAGAGAAGATCAAGAACGCCGAAGACGGCGCCCCGCTGAGCGTGCGCACGGCCGCACACGAGCTGGGTATTCCGATTGGCGCCCCTGGAAAGGACGTCGGACCTGCCGTTCAACCCGGTGAGCTCAAGCCCGGCCATATCGTCTCCAGTGCCGACGGCAAGGACTACATCTACCTCGGCGAAGACAAGGTGTATGGCGAAGACAAGAAGGTCTATCCCCTGTCCAAGGTGGCTGTCTTCGACAACCAGACAGATGGACTGTTCCGCCTAGACACCGGATTCCAGCCCGATCAGGCTGCCGCGCCTGTGCCAGCCGATGGTGCAGCGGCGCAACCGCTTCTAGCCGCGGCAGCATCACCCATAGGCGCGCCTGCGCCAGCTGGGGCGCAACCAGTGATCGTTCCCGCGGACCCCGGCCCGTCGGGAACACCCCCAGTTGATCCGCCACCGCCAGGATCGGTCCCGGGAATGGCGCCGATCGACCCGAAGAACATTCTCCCGTAGGAGGTTTGAATGTCTGGTGATGATCGTCAATCCACTGCTGATCTTTCCGACGTCCTGTTCGATCTGGGGGCGGCGTTCAGGCGTGCAGTCGATGGACTGAACGACCATATTCGCCCGGAGGGGATCGATCCGAGCACTCATACGGCGCTGGGCGACTCCCACGCCAAGACTCATGAGACGTTGGACCGCGGCGCGAAAGTATCGGACAAGGGCCGCAAATTCACCAAGGACGTCGAAGACAAGGCACACGAATCTGCCGAGGCCATCAAAGGGGTGGATGACGCGAAGACAGAGCTGTCATCGGGCCACGTGCCTGGCAGCGCGCCAGCCGGCCCGCCGGCACCGGCCATGACACCCCAACCTCAAGCCTGGGGAATGGCTGCCCCTCAGCAGATGGCCATGCCTGCGATGGGTGCAGGCATGGGCGGTGGCGGGGCAGGCATGGGCGGCGGTGGCGGCGGTGGCCGTGGGTTCTCATTCCCGAGCTTTGGCGGCGGCGCCGGTTCAGGGGGCGGTGGCGGTAGTCAAAGCGGCTCTGGAGTGAGAGAAGCAGCGGCTTACAGCAGGGTTGGAGGCCCCGCGGTCTTTCAGAACCTCGATGCCCAGCAGGTGCAGAACGCCAAGGAGATCGTCAACGCAGGTTTGCGACGCGGCGACGTGAGTCGCGACGACATTCAAATCGCACTCATGACAGCGCTCACCGAATCAGGGATCAAACGGCTGGCCAACCCCGCCGTGCCGGAATCGCTGCTGATCGAGAACGACGGTGAAGGCTACGATCACGATTCCACCGGACCGTTTCAACAACGGCAAAGCTGGGGTGCCACAGCCGATTTGATGGACCCCGCCGCCTCCGCGGACAAGTTCTTCGACAAGCTTGTCGGGATTCCCAACCGCGATCAGATGGATATGGGTGCTGTCGCGCAAGCTGTTCAGGTGTCTGCGTTCCCCGACGCGTACTCCAAGCACCAAAAGCAGGCCGGACAGCTGCTCGACGCGATCTTCAACAGCTAGCTGCATGCAATGCGGTGGCATCACCAGCAACCCGTGGAGGCGTAGATGAGCCGCAAGGCAGACAACGTTGAGCCTGTGCCCGATGACCAAACACTCCTGCATGACTTTGCCGACCGTCTGATTCTGGGCGGAGCGTGGACATGGGCTGACGGCGGACAACCGGGCCACGGTGCTGACGACCCAGGCGGCCAAGACCAACTCCACAAACGATGAACACAGGCACTGCGCAATGACGCTAACCCCGGGCAAGCTGTGGGCGGTCTACGTGACCGCCGCAGTCCTGCTGTGCGTAGGAGTTGCCGCTGGGGTTCTCATGCACCACAAGGACGCGCCGCCCCAGCCAAGCCAGATGCCCCCGCCCTCGGGTTCTGTTGTTCGCGTCGGCACACCGGCCGCTCCCTCCGCGGTGTATCCGCACCTCCAGAAGCCGGCCGCACCCTCGTGTGGCTCCGTGACCGCGGTTGATGCCCAGAACGTCTCCCGCCAGTTTGTGCTCGCTGTTGGCAACGCGTATGCGGCAACTGCACAGGCGCGGCAATGCCAGGCAGCGACTGTGGTGGCTTTCTCGGAGGTGAAGGAGCAGGACTACACGATGGCGTGCGTACCCGAGTCATCGCTGGTCAAGTGCACGGGTGGGGAGTCGGCGGTGATCGTCTTCCGCCCGGGCGCGTAGTTCGGCCAGGCATGCTGGGTTGATCCCTTCGGCGCGGGCCCGCGTACGGGTCAGGCGCTGACCGCATACGAAACAAATTCCCGTCTGGCGCCCCCATTCGGCGAGGTCACGCAGTGTTGCCACCGAGGCCTGCAGGTAGACGCGATACATGCTGACCTTCAGGTATTGCCAGCTGTATTCGGACGCCGGATCGCGGAAGGTGGCGTAAAGGTCCCCTTCCGGTGGCTGTGTCACCCGTATGAGCTGGCCGTTGTAGAGGTAGAAGCCTGCGCCAACGTTGGCGCCGCGGTCCCTCAGCGCACTTCCAGCGCGGGCTATTTCGCGCTGAGCCGCGTACACGCCTACGGTTCCGTCGCCGCCTCGGGCTATGTCGAGCTGGGTTGCCAACAGCTGAATCGATTCCTCGATCTGTGCGGGTGTGGCCATCGGCGGCAGGACCGGGATCGCAGAGACGTCAGCGCCGGTGAGTGCCAGCAGCCGCATCGCAGACACCCACTGGGACCGCAGGCGGGGCAGCTCAGCGCGGGCGGCAACCAGTGACGTCAGGTGCGCAATGTGCCGTTCTGCCTTCACTGCAGGCCACGTAGCAAGAACCTCAGCCGGAGTGCAGTCGGTGGCCAAGTCGCGCTGAAGCGCGATGATCGTGTCGACTTGTTCCGGTGTGGCGCTCGATGCATTCACGATCGGACAAGGTTATCCGCCGGGGTTCGGCTCCTCGGCGGGCGGTGGCGGCGGGGGCGGTGCAGTCACCGTGGCGGTTGCGGTCTGCGTAGCCGTGGCCGTGGCCGTAACGGTGGGCAGCGGAGGCGGCGGGAGATCGATGGTTTGCCCGCCCGGAACCTTCGTCGGTGTCGCGCCCGGGGCCTCGCTGTTGGTGGCAGGCTGCACTGATTCTCGCAGCACGGCCGTCAGGGACAGGTCGGGACCTGTAAGCAGCAGACTGGCCACAGATTCGGGGATGAGATTGGGTGCTCCGGATAGACCTAGCGCGCTGGCTGTCGGGGTGTAGTCGCCGTCAGGGCCGGGGATGATGGCGTAAAAAATCCCCGAATCGCTGATATAGCCGATTTGCTCTCGCGCCTCGCTGTACGAGCCATCTCCGGTCAGCCGCACAAACCAGCCCTTGCCGGGTGTGGAAATGTACTTGCTGGCCAGTTCTGCGTTTGCCGGTCGCAGCAAGCTGACGGTGGCAGCGCGTGCCTTGTCGGTGACAGGTATCGAGGGCGCGGTGAGGATGTCGAGGGTGGCCGTGTTGGAACCGGCCGCGCGGTTCCACGAGTAGCACAGCGTGTCCGGGGTGATGATGGACGGAACTGCGGGCGGGTAGTGGTCCAACGGGATCTCGGCCGCACGGGTCATATGCGCGACGGCCGCCGAATCCTCGATATTCTTCTGCGCGCCGCCGGCCGCGATGAGCATTCTGGCCACCGGCAGCGGCACGTCCTGAATCCCGGCATCTTCCACAGCGGCGTATCGGTCAGAACCATCAAGATCCTTGTAGGCCAAAACATCTGCATTGACGAAACCGGGGACGGACGCGGAAGGTCGCCCCGCTTGAGCGATGGCGGGAAGTGTGAGGGCAGGCACGGGTGGAATGGCGTTGAGCAGGCCCGCGGAGACCACCATGGGGGCATCGACAGACGTCGTGGGTATACCCAGAGCTGAGTGCATTGTGTAATCCGTCGCGCCGATTTCAGCGCGGGTATTGCGGAACAGCAGCCAGGGCTGCGGATCGCTGGGCGCTCGAACAATGACCGCTTTGTCCTGACCCAAAGATGTTCCGCCCTGCCGGGCGTCAGTTCCGGCGATCACCGTTGTCTGCAGAGAACCGGCTTTTGTCAGCGACAGATTGGCCCGGCTGTCATGCCAATCACATACCTGCCAAGCCGACTCAGACTCGGTGCGCTGTAGCAGGGAGTTGGGGGCACCGGCGATTCCCATGGGCATTCCCTTGGGGTACTTGCCAAGGATCTCGTCTTTGACGATCTTGGGTCGTTCGGCCGACTTGGCGATCAAGTACCCGGAGGCGGCATTGGGAACAGCGTGGAGACGCTCCACGTGGTCGGGCCCTGTGTAAAGGACGAACAAACCGCCCTCTTGCCCCATGAGGAACTTCCCAATCCCGGTGTCGGGCTGGGGTTTAATCCATGCCAACAGTGCGGCGATGAGGCTGATGACCACAAGCGCTGCGAACGCCAACATGACTGGGATTTTGACCATCGAGAACGGGTTAGTGAGGGCCACTTCGTCTCGGCGGAACGCGGCCATCCGCGTCATGCGCGCCATGTAGTTGCGCGCGTTAGCTTGCCCGGCTGTGGTGACCTTGCGGTGTGCGTCCTGGTCCGTCAGTGGTGATGTCACAAGGGGCAGAATATGGGCGATTCGCGTTGTGTCGGGCGCCGCGCCGTAAGGTCTTCGAAACCCGCCGCCCCAATTGCCAGTTATTCTTTAGAACAGGTGAAGTGGAGGACGAATGTCCTCGGCGCGCAAAACTTGAGGGGACGCCGCTATGCCTGTGGAACCGTGGGGTGCCTATCCTCCCGAAATGAATGCCGGCCGATACGAAGGGCCGGGGCCCGGGGGATGGATGGGCGCAGCGGGTGCCTGGACCGGGATGGCGGTCAACGCCGCCGCCGCGTTGGGAACATTTTTCGCCCAGAAGGCCGACCTGGCCGCCCAAGTGTTCGGAGTGTCCTCCGCGGCGCAGCTGACAGCGGCCGCCGGATATGGCGGCTGGCTAGGCATCATGCATGGGCTGGCAGATGGCCAAGCATTGGCCCTGCAAGGCGCCGCTGCCGCCTACGGCCAAGGGAAAGCGACGATGGTGCCGCTGGAAGCGGTGTTGGCGAACCGAACGGCCTATGCCACGGCCGTCGGAACGTCGATCCTTGGCCCAGCCGACCCGACAGCAGTGGCTCTGCAGGTGCAATACGGGCAAATGCATGCCGAGAATGCTGGCACCATGATGGCCTACGACACTGCCGCGACGACTGCGACAATGTTCAAGCCCTCGCCGCCGCCCCCGCCACTGATCACCGCGATGCCGGGTTCGCAATCAGCTGAGACGGCCGCACAGACCGCGCAGGAACTCGCGAGCAAGAACGCCGCCAGCAAACCTGCCGACATGATGACCAAGATGCTGCCCATGGTGGTCCAGGCGATACCGCAGGCCGCCCAAATGCCGGCGCAATTCGTTCAGATGCTGTCGTCGCAGCTGGGACAGGTATTCCAACCGGTCCAGAGTGTGATGGGCCAGCTGATGGGGCCGCTGAGCGGTGCCTTGGGTAACGGGCTGGGAACAGGCAGCGCCGGCCTGGGATCCACGCCCGCCCAAACACGTGGCGGCATGCCGGTGCGTGGAGGCCTGCCGCTGGGTAGCGGAACTGGTGCGATGGGCGGGCTCGGATCGCGTCTTGCCACTGGGGGAGCTGGCGGTGGCATCACCGGCGAACTCAACAAACCACTGTCAACAGCTGTGCGGACCGGTCCCTCGTTCACCGGTATCCCGCTGGAGAAGGTGGGGACCACGCTGTCGTCTGGCGCTGGTGCCGGCGGAATGGGCGGAGCTGTCCCCCCGCGTCGTCACCGCGACAAAACTGACAGCGGTGCCGAATACCAAGGTGGGGAACATGTCTACCGCGCCAAGTCGCGTGACGACCAATTCCGCAATACATCAAACCCCGAAGAAGACGCCCTCTTCGACTAACGCAGCGTCAGTTGCCGGGGATCAGAGAGAAGTCTGTCGGCGGATGCGTGGGCACGCCGAGACCGACCTCCGGGTGCTCGGTCGGGCGGTCAGTTTTCGGGTATTCGAACCCCGATGGCGCAGACACCTGCTGAGGTTGCTGGGTCTGTGTCACTTGATTCTGCTGACCCGGAGTGAAGGTGGGGTCCTGGACGGCCTGGCCACCGACAACTCGCGGTGCGCAACCTGATAGGCACACCGCGGCCACTACGATAACGGCAAGCCGAGTCCGGGCGCCGCGCTTTGTGGTGTGCATATCCTTGATGTTACGCGAGATCAGCTACGGCGTGTCATCACACAACTGACGATCCGGCCATACAGTCAGCAACCGTGAGCACTGTGGAGTACACCCCTCGCGAAGCAAAACCGCTGCGGCCGCCAAGTAGTGACATCGTGATCGCGTCGCCGATCAAGCGGGAAGAAAAAGGCAAAGTCAGCGCCCTGAAGATCGTTCTCGGTATTGCCGTCGGTGTGCTGATGATCTTCTTCCTGTTCCTGATGTTCTCCGTGATGGGCCGCCAGCCAAATCCCATGATGCTCATGGGCTACACGGTGATGTTTGTGACGATGGTCGGCGGCGTCGGCGCGGCCGTGCTGAACGGCATTGGCGGCGGTGATGGGGACCTGGACCGCAAACGTCAAAATATCGACTGGCAGCTGGCTGAATCCGCTGTTGATGTGCACGAAACTGCCGGCGCTCAGCAGGCGGCCGCACTGCACTTTCACCCCAATCCTGGGAACATTCGCCGCCTGGTCGAGCAACGCGCCGCGACCTTTTGGTCCGGTGATGTCACCGCAGAGGCCGAGCAGGCGGTCCTTCGGATCGGGGTAGGAACCGAACGGCTATCCGTCGAACTCAAGCCCAAGGACGCCAGCGGCATCGACGAAGCCGAGGAACATCTGTACGAGGAGTACTCAGCCGTAGCGGTGAGTAGGTTCCGATCGCTGATGTCGGTGGTGCCTGAAGTGCCCGTGGCGCGGGAAATGAGTGCCCCTGCATATGGGTTCAGGGGTCCAGATCAGGAACGCATCAACGGGCTCATTCGTTCCATGGTGCTTTCGGGTGGGTTCAAATACTCGCCGAACAAGATTCTGGTCGGCGTCATCTCCCGCGACACAAAAGAGTGGGGTTGGACAAAATGGTTGCCCCACAGTAGGAATCGTCTCCGTGAACCGGGCGCGGCCGGCTACCGGCAGCTTGCCTGGCGGAACTACGAAGAGTTCCTTGACGACATGTCAGGCCAGTTCGACACCCTGTATGCCACGGGAACTCGGATGTACGTCATTGTCGACGACCCCGACCTGACACTGCGATTCCCCGCCGGATACACCCAAGGAATCCCCGGGGTGACATTCCTGGCTGCCAACGTCCAATCCGATGCCGAAGTCACAGAACGCAGACACCGGATGCGTGTGGACGGTGACAGACTCAGGATGCATCAAGCCGGCGCAGCGCGCGCCGACTACGTCTCACGCTTTGACGCCGAACTGACCGCGCGCGCCATGGCCCCGATTCGGCCACAAGGCTTCGGATTCAACCCCGACCAGCAGGAAGCGGCCGCCCCCGAAGCTGAACCGATCGACGTGTCGTCGCTGCCCACAATTCTGGATTACCTGGGCATCGGCAACATCGACGAGTTCGACCTCAAAGGCCGCGTGTGGGATCCGGCCGAGTACACCGAGACATTGGAAACGATGTTCGGATACGTCCTCGACGAAAACAACGCGCCGACAGGCGAACTGGCCAAACTCGACCTCTTCGAAGTAGTGGCAGGTGGCACCGGCCCGCACGGGATGGTGTCCGGCGGTACAGGCACCGGCAAGTCCTTCACGATGACTGCAATTGTTCTCGGGCTGATCCTGGCGAACTCGCCGTCGAAACTGCGTCTGATCCTGGCCGACTTCAAAGGCGGGGCGACGTGGAAGAAGTTCCAGGGCCGAATCGGCCATGAGGTCGCCACGATCACGAACCTGGAGAATGCGCTCGACCTGCTCGAACGGACCAAAGATGTCCTCGAAGGCGAGCTGATTTATCGCCAGGAGTTGATCAACCAGTACTCCGATGTCGAGAATATTCGGGAATACCGTGAGCGGGCCAGGACGCACCCGGAGATGGAGCCCCTGCCCTTCCTGCTGTTCATTGCCGACGAGGTGCACGAGTTCCTTGGAGCGCATCCCGAGTACCGCGACATCTTCATCAGGCTGGGGCGCCTTGGCCGCTCGCTGGGGTTGGAGGTCGTCCTCGCGTCGCAGTATCTCGACGAAGCGGCTGTTGGAGACTTCGTCAAGCACGCCATGTTCGGTATCTCGTTGAAGGTCACCAAGCCGTCCGAATCGAAAACCGTCCTCAAGGGCAACGACGGTGCAACACGGCTCCCCGAGTCGATGGTTGCGCTGTTCTGCAAGACGGTAAACAAACAGGACACAATATGGCAGCGGGTCATGGCCTGGAATTGGCAGAAGCCCTACATGCGCCCAGTTGGCGACAGTGCTGAACCCACCCCCCCGGGGGAGGCGCCAAGAGCCAGACGTGGCGCAGAAGTCCACGCTGAAGACGTCACCGAGTTCGGTATGTACCACCGGCCCAACGTTGGTACGACAGAAGACGACTGCGAGCCGCAGTCGGTGCCCGCTGTGCGCACCGAAGAGTCAGGCATGACCCTGGTCGAAGCCGGAATTCGGCTAGTGCAACGGTGCAGCCGTCCATATCAGATGCGGGAGCTTTGGACGGAACCGTTGCGTCACCCGCTGTCTATCCCCCATGTGGAGACGGGGTGGGTACCCGAAAAGGGCAAACTGCAACTGCGGATCGGGGACATCGATGTCCCGCTGGAACACAAGCGTGAGCCGATGATCGTGAACTTCACTGGAGCGCAGTCAAACGCGCACATCGCAGGTGGGAACCGAACGGGAAAGACGAACACGCTGCGTGCCATGATCGCCGCGTCCGCGCTGACGTATGCGGCGGACTACGCATCCTGGTACATCTACGACTACGCCGGCTCCGATATGGCGTGCATGGCCACATGGCCGAATGTGGGTGGCTACGCATCCAAGACTGATGACGACATGTTCTCCAGACTCTGGGGTGAGATTCACCGCATCATCGATCTGCGGACCAAAGTCATCGGCGACAACAAGCACATCCGCAATATCGAGCAGTACCTGTCGAGCAAGGACGAGCTCGGTGTGACCGGGGACCCGTACGGGCACATCTTTTTCGCCGTCGACGGCCTGGACCAGATCCTCGATGACTGTGGACAGGAATACATGGACACGCGCGATAAATGGATTCAGCTTCTCTCGCATGCTCCCCGGGCTGGTGTGCATGTCGTGTACACGACCCAGTCGGTCACCGGCCGCATGCCGAAACTCGTTGAAAAAACGGCCGTCCGGGTCTATCACAACATGGAGGACCCGCAAGTCGTCGATTCCGTGGTCCGCGCCGCAATCAAGGCCATCCCCATCACGATGCAAGGTGGGTCGATCAACGCCGAACGCGTGGACTCCAACAACCGCCCCCAGATCCTTCGATCCCGTGTCTTCATCCCGATACCCGAGCGCATCGAACCCGATCATGAAAAGGCCGGGATGCCCGTCTTCAAGGTCCGCGACTACAGCACTCGAATCGAAGAAGCCGGCGCCGAAAAGCGCGCCAGCGCTAGAATCACCGCTCCGCCGATCCACCAGGTCCCCAGCGTCATTCCCTACTCGAGCCTCATCGCTGCCTACCAGCACATCGACTTCTCCAAGGTGCACCCCGGGGCGCGAGTACTTCCGTTGGGCGTTGACCGCTCCACGGGCCAAGCCCTGGCACTGAACCTGGCAGAAACCCGGCACATGTTCGGGGCCGGTACCGACCACGCTGGTGTCACTACCATGCTGCGTACCGGGATCAACTCGATCACCACGGTATACGGTCCGCACGAAGCGGCCATTCTGATCATCGACGGACGAATGGGGCTGGCCGACATGGTCGAGTCGCTGGAATCCAGCGGCTACATGCAGCCTGGCAGATTCGCGTCCAACACCGAAAGCGCGCAGCCAATCATCGAGAATCTCGCGCGATTGATGAAGAGCCGTCGTCCAACTGGGACCGAGACGCCCGCACAGATACGCGACCGCGAATACGTAAAGGGCAAAGAAGTATTCGTGGTGATCGACGGATTCGAATCACTGCGCTCGTTGCAGTCAGGCAATGCAGCGGCAGGCTCTCTGGAATGGCTAGGGCCGCAGATCCCCGTCATGGACGTCGGAGTGCACTTCCTTGTCGGAACTGACGGTGCCGGCCTGCCGAAGTGGGTCGGGATGAATAAGTTCACAGCGGCGCTGACCGGTGGAACGAGCACGAGGTACGCGTTCCTCAACGGCAATCCCGGAGAAGGCAAAGTCGTCGTGCACGAGAAAGTCAAGTTCAGCAAGCTACCTGTTGGTCGAGCAATCTGGCTGAAAGCGGGCGGATCAGGCGACCAGATCATCCAGATTGCCAATTCTGAGGCGGTGCGCTGATGCCGTCAACCGCCGCGACAACATCGTCGCGACGGCGGATAGCCAGCGGAATGTGCGGCACCGCAGCAGCGTTGCGCGTGCCGTCTGCGGAATATGACCAAGGTTGAAATGATGGCTTGTACGCCAAAGGACAAATCAGACAAGGACGGCCGTTGATGACGACCCGTGAATATCGTGGGGGCGCGTATGCGCCGCCGAAGACGCGCAAGCACATTCATCGCACCAGGGCCGCCATCGCCGCGCTGGCCGTTACGCTGATCGCGGCCGCAACAGTCGCAGTACTGCTTTTCTGGCATGCCCCGCCCCCCGATCACAGCGGCCAGGGCGCCGAAGCGGTACATCGCCTCCTAAGCGCGCAGGTGATCACCGCAACCGGGACATCGCGAACTAAAGACGGTGTGCAACACCCCTTTACCGCCGACATCAACACGAAGACAGGCGATGCACTGGGCACCTGGGCATCTGCCAGCGGCACCAGCGTCACCTACACGGTGTCGCGGCGAGCACTGTTCGCTCAAGTGAATCCGGGCGCATGGACAGCTCTCGGAATTGCCGCCACGTACCAAGGTTGGGCACTGGTGCCTGAAACCCTGCTCGGCGAGGCGCCCGTTGTCTTCGATCCGGCAGCGTTGGCCGCTGCGGTCGATGCCGGGCCATCCGGATACACCGGCAATGAATACACCTACCCTGGCGGGACCACCGTGAGGCTGCGTGATGGCGATGTCGAATCAGTGACCTTCAAGGGTGCCGACTTCACGCTGGCAGTCCGCAATGATGGGACGGCGGCCAAGCGAATCGCTGACACGGCAAGGGATGCTGCTGCGGCCAGAGTCGCAACGGTAAACGACACCCCTACAGGATTCACCGTCACTCTGCCGGCCGGGGCTCCCGAGCCGATCCAGGAGCCGCCAGCCCCCGCGGCGTCGCCCACTCCGACGTCATCCCCTGTCGCAGCGCCATAACACCCGACCCGACTAGAGGACGTGACCCACGTGACTAGCCAAGACAAGAACCTAGACAACCTTCTGGCCCTACTTGAAGAGTTGAAGGCTGAGGAGCTGGCAGCTGAATACGCCTACCACATGGCGATGGGAGAGTGGTCCGACAATCCGGATGAGCCCAGCGACGCCGACTGCATCGCCGTGGTGTTGGAAGGAAAACTGTTCTCCCTGGCGCTGACCGACAAGCAGGCACGCGAACGCGACTCGGAGTTCGTCAGCTTCACTGTGAATGCGGTGATCCAGGGAGCATTTTGGGTGTGGCGGATGGACTACGACCGGCTCCTGAAGGAAGCGCAGACACGCCTAGCGACCGACCCTGAGGCCCGCCAGCGGCTGCGCGAGGACCTGCTGGCGAACGCGCGAAGCTGATGAGTAGCCGGAGTAGTCGCCGTGCAGGGGAAAGCCGAGTGCGTGTCGCAACACAGGTTTTCCTTTTGGCGATAGCTTCGGATCTCTAGAGATTCCTTTAATGGGAGGCGAACTTTCATGGCAACAACAGGGTATGTCGACGTCGAGTCGACGATCGAGAGCAAACTGGGTGACGGGCGGATCCGCGTAGAGGCGCCGCCGCTCACCGGCGGCAAGCCAGAGACCTATGTGTTCAAACGGTATCCGGTGGCGGTGCTCAAGCCGATCTATACCCCGTTTACCGACGACTCGACCTCCTATATCGGCGAAGACACCGATAAGCGGATCATGGCCTGGATTTCGGCGATCTCGGTGGAAGTCAAGGCGCGACAGCCCTACGACGTCTGGCCCACCGGCATCATGCGCCACAACATCAACGGCGAGACCTATGACTGCGCGATGGTGTTCGCGGCATTCGAGAACATCAAGTACGCCGACCTGGTTGACATGGCCGCCGTGTTCAAGCGGTACGAGCCAGACAATCTGATTCTTGACGACGGCCGCTATCCGGCGCTGGACGCCTTCATTCCCACCCCAGAGCTGGTGTCGGAAGTGTTCAGCTACGCAACGAAAATCCATGCCGCGAAGGCTAAAACCCCAGACCTCGGGTCGTGGAAGCGTGACGACGACGCCCCGAGTCCAGCGCGGCATGCAGCCCCCGAACGGGCTCAAACAGCCGGGCTCGCAACCGGTTCGACACCAGATGAACCGAGCGACGACATTGAGTCGTGGTTCTGAGCTGTCGTCTCTCTAAACGACACCCCACCCCGAACGGCCACTAGAATCAAAGACGTTGCTATCGGCGGGGCGGTCTACCGAAACCCATCACCCCCAATGGGTATCACGTCCCGCCGCCCCGCCGAAGCAACCCAGTTCCGATCATGGAATAGCCGAAACGGCCCACCATTGCCGGTAAAAACCTTGCGTCGCGGTGAGCCGAGGGAGGAGAGCAAGTCGTGCTCACGAGAATACTTTTGAGCCCTTTCAGGATTCGCATCCTGGCGTTCAGTGCGCTGATAGTTGCGGTGTTCGCGTCGTGGTTGGTCCTGATGAGCTGCGCCGGCGCTGTGATCTCTTGGTGGGTGATCGTGATCGCCGCCCCGGCCGCTGCAGTCGTCTTGGGGGCCGTTCTGGCCTCAGCGACCCGCACGCTTGCCCACCAATACTGTGCTGCGCTGAGTGATCTCACGGATCCTGCCGAGCGAAACGAGGCTATTCGCGCCGCGGTACGCGGCACCATTCCGCCAGAGGGAGACGTGATGACGGCAGCTCGCCGTCTGGCCTGGCTGTCGCAGCGACTGTACCGGCGCGTCGGGCTGTGGACGATCAGCTGTTCCTGGTTCTGCGCGGCGGCCATCATCGGACTTGGCGTGATCCCAGCAACTATCGCGACCGAAGCGCCCGTCGGCGTGATCGCAATCCTGCTCCTGTTCGCGGCGGCGTACGCGGGTTTCGCGACGTGGATCCAGGTTGATCAGCGCCGCGCGTCGCGTCGAGCAACCCAGTTGGAGCTGACATACGCGTTCAAGACAGTGGCCCATGAGACGCCGTAACACGGCACTCGCCAGCACGGTCGCCGCCGTGCTGGTCGCCGCAGCTGGATGGATCTTCGATAGCGCGGCGCAAGGGCCGGCGACGAACATGAGTTCAGCCCTACCGGCGACCTCAGCCGAAGTCAACGACCTGTTGTCGACAATCACGGTGGTAGAGGCGATCCCACATGCATCTGGATACGAGCGAGGGTGCGGCACCGACAAAAAGACACGTCGACGGCAAGCATGCGTGTTCGGGCCAGCCTGGAACAATCCGCAGAGCCGATCCGGCTGCGACACAAGAAATTTGGTGCTCAGCGCCCAACTGAACGATGTGCAGTACAAACCAGGGACGCGAAACTGCAAGGTGACCGCTGGCTGGCGGGTTGACCCCTACACCGGGACCCGGATCACCTTGAAGCAAATTGCGATCGATCACGTGGTTCCACTATCGGCGGCTTGGAGCGCTGGCGCGTGGCAGTGGACACAGCAGCAGCGTGTCACCTTCGCCAACGACACCGACAACCTCCTTGCCGTTTCCTCCACGACCAACTCCTCAAAGTCGGATTCCACCATCGCAGAATGGCTTCCGTCCGTCGGGGCGTGCCCGTATGTCGTCCAATACCTGACAGTGGTGCGCAAATACCACCTCCCCGTCACCACCGCTGACCGGACAGCCGCTATCACTACATGCGCCACCGACCGGCCAGAGCTCAGCGGCGGCGGCAATGCCGGCTAGAGAAGCCGTAGCAACATGGCCGCTCCGCGCGACAGGGCCCCGCGACAGCACCACAAGAGAGTGACGGAAAGGAGCGCAATGTCGAATTCAATGGAATCCCTGGGCGATTGCAAGTTCTCCATTGACGATCGGGTGAAGATCGACACAGGAGGATTCGGCAAAGTCACGAAGACGATTCGCGGAGCCGACGGGTGGACATGCATAGTCTCAGTACCGGGCCAGCGGCAACGCAGCGAAATATTCGTCCATGAGTCTCGACTGTCGCTTTGGGCAGTCTGAACGCCATTGCACGTCAGCGATAGGACAACAGCCGTCACGAAAGAGGAAGCGTGTCCAAACCGGTCTTGAAAAACACGACAGTGAAGCAAGCTAACCAACTGGTTGTCGGCGACGTCATCATCGCGCCAGACGCCAGCCAGCACGTCGTTGCCGAAGTGACCGTCCACGGCCTGGCTGGCGCGTGGCTGACGATCCGCACAGATACGGGCCTCAAACTCGACAAGTCGCAAGACGAGGCGCGACTCGACGGCTACGACGTTCTTCGCAAAGCGGCAGGCTAGGAACGCCAAACCGCCGCACCAGGACCGTATTCAAAACCGAGGAGCTGCCGTGACTGTCCGGAAATACACCGACGTAGCAGGTCTCGATCAGACCGCGGTGGACGGACCTAAGGGCACAGTGCTGGTCACCAAAGGAAAGCTCGACCGCCAGTTCAAAGTGTGGTTCAGCGACTCGCTCGACACATTGCTGACCACCGCCGATTACAACGTCGCAGTTCGTGAGGCCAAACAGCGAGCCGGACTGCCGAAATGATGCGGGTGGCAGTCGTGGCCAGTGGCCAAGCGGGTCACCGTCGTCACCTCAAACTCGGAGAGGAAGCCACCTATGCGCAACGCCACCATCACGGCCCAAGCGCCGAGCTACGCGACCGACGGCTCACAGGGCTACTGCCTCACTGTCTGTGGCGACAGATCTACCACCGGCTGGACTGCCAGCGGTTGGATCCGGGTCGGGGATGACGGCCGCACGGTGTATGCGACGATCGGCGCAGCTGGTTGGCGGCGTGTAGGAACCGTGTCTTCCCCCGGTGACCTGACCACCGATTGGATTGCCCAGCACGCCAATGAGATCCAACGTCCGTTCTGATGGACTAGTTGTGCTGTCTCATGAGATTGGTTACATGGGGTCGCACTTTTGAGCAGACTTTGGGGCGAGGTCAATTCCGTCGTTCACCCCAAAATGGACACAAAGTGTGTGTCAGGCGGTGAGGTCATCGAACGAGAGTTGTTCGGGGCGTTCGGGGATGGTCGGCACGATGATCCCTTCCGCGGTGAGTCGATAGGTCGCGAGCGGCACCCTGCTGGCCGGCGGCTTGTGACCGAGGGCGGAATGTGGGCGCTCGTGGTTGTAGTGGTTGAGGAAGTCGACCAGGGCGGCGCGGCGTTCCTCTTCTGATCCGTATTCGCGGACGTAGGCCCACTCTCTTGAGAGGGTGCCGTTGAATCGTTCGATGCTCCTATATTTGTCAAGCCGCAGCAGGTTGAGTGCTTTCGGTGGGTAATTCCTGCTGGGACCGTGGGAGGTTGGAGTAGATCTCCCGTGCGATGTAGCGCTTGAGGCAACGGATGATTTCTCTTTTGCTCAGGCCTTCATTGGTGCGTCGTTCGACATAGGCTCGGGTCGGTTCGTGGTGGCGCAGTCGGACAATGGTGACGATGTAGAGCGCGCTGTTGGCTTGACGGTCTCCGCTGCGAGATAGGCGGTGGCGCCCGGTTGTTCGTCCACTGCTGGCGGGTTGTGGGGCTACGCCGCAGAGCTTGGCGAATGCTCTCTCGTTGCGGATGCGTTGCGGGTTGTCTCCAGCGGTGACGAGGAACTGGCCGGCGAGCTCGATGCCGACGCCGAAGAGCTCGACCAGATCGGGAGCGGCGGCACGGACAACGATCTCGATCTGTTTGTTGAGGGTCTTGATCTCGCTGTCGAGTGCTTTCCACCGGCGGGCAAGGTCTCGCAGGGCGGTCTTGATACTGGCCATTAGTAGCCGCTCCGGGTTAGCACGTAGCTGGGCGAAATCGGTGGTCTCCGGTCGGAGTCCGAGGCAGCGGTTGATCAACGTCCGCTTGGTCAAATCGACGAGCTCGTCCCGCAGCGGCGATGGGGCACCGATCATGATCCCGAACAAGGTGTTGAAGGTTTGGGTCCGTGCTTTGACTGCGCTGCTTCGGGTGACGCGCAACGTGCGGATCACTTCGACCATGCCGGACTTCGACTTTGGGGTTGCAGTGGACGTCTGCCCGAGGACGGCGCGGGCGATGTGTTCGGCATCGAGACGATCGGATTTGCCGTCCATTCGCCGTGCGATGCGGTTGGGTCGGTTGACCTCGATAACATGTTCGCCCGCGGCCATCAGAGCGCGAGTCAGTGTGGCGCCGAATGATCCCGTGCTTTCCACTCCGATGGCCTCAAGCGGTCCGTGTGTGCGCATCCAGACAAGCAGCGCCTGGTAACCGGCGTCGTTCGCAGGGAATTGCTGGTGCCCGAGTAGTCGACCGTGTTGGTCGATGACCGCGGCGTAATGGGTGTGTTTGTGGGTGTCGACACCACCGATGACAGTCTCGTCTTCTGTTGAGATCATGGAATCCGCTCCTCCGTTAGGGCCAATCTGACGGTGGGCGAACCGGCCAGGCGGAGCGACAGGTCTGTGACGGGGCTTCTAGTCCAAGCTCCTATCAGGTCAGATCCGTCTGGCCGGTGCGCGCCGCGATGCTGCACCAGTCCGGTCGACAAATCGAACGCAGGACACCGTGGTCATACCTTGGCCGGGGTCAGACCGAACCAGTGCAGCATCAGGTCCAAATCTTCACAGACCTTTCCGTTCGTGCGAGGGGTATAGGGCCGGGTGCGCTTGTGGGTAGTTCCGGTGTCCTCCAACGCTTTGGCCCACGTTCGCGACCGGTAGCACGACCCGTTATCGGTCAGGCACCGCTGGATGGCGGTGATGCCATGTTCGGCGAAGAACACCGCGGACCGGTGCCAGAAGTCCGCCGCGGTGACGCCTTTCTCGTTCTCCAAGGGTTCGGTGTAGGCCAGCCTTGAATGGTCGTCGATCGCAGTGTGCAGATAGGTGTAGCCGATCCGACCGGTTCCTTCGCCCTGACGTTTAGATGCACGGTGCTCGTCACTGCCACGTCCGTGCGTCCACCAGCCGCCACCGGTCGGAATCCGGCCCAGCTTCTTGATGTCGACGTGGACCATGGAACCAGGCGCATCGTGCTCGAACCGGAGGACCGCCCGCATCTGATCACCAGTCGGCGGGTCCAGGTCGCGTAGGTGGTTGATCCCGCGGCGGACCAGGATTCGGTGCACGGTAGCCGGTGCAATGACGATCTTGTGATCACACTCCAACTCGGCAGCGATGCGCGCCGGCCCGTACTTCTTGGACCGGCGCAACAGCTCCACGAGGTCTTCGGTGTGAGCATCCGTGCGGTTCGGGGATCGTTCGGGCGCGGTGGACCGATCCATAAGACCAGCCAGACCCTCTGCGCGCCAACGCTCATGCCACTTGGCAAGGCAACGGCGCGAAACCCCCGCCTCCGCTGCAACATGTGCGATCGGCCGCCCCTGATCAACGCGCTCGCACAAGCGGCGGCGACCAGCCGGAGTCAATGGCGCATTCGCATGCCCCACCAGACCGCCCCCCGAAGTGTCATGACAGAAGTGTCCACAACACGACCGACAAGCGTGCTTGACCTGTTGCATTTGTCATGCTAATTCGGCTATTATGGAGTCATGAGCATGACGCCATCGCGAGTAGCCGGACGGCTCTCGGAGTCTCAGCGTTGGGCTCTCATGGCCGCGTTCAATGGCGACAACACCGATTGGATTCACGGACGCACCGTGAGCTCCTTGCTTCGGCGCGGCCTTATCCAGTGGATCAACAACGGAAACGCTTACGAGAACGGCCGTGGCGGGTACATCACGACAGACGCCGGACGAGAGCTGGTCAATGCACTGGAGAGTGCGGCATGAGCCTTACCCCGCGGCGCACCGTGCGAGTCCCCGACGAGGAATGGGACGCCGGCCACGCGAAGGCGAAGAGCGAAGGCGACAACCTGACCAGCGTGCTCCGTCGACTCCTGACCGGATACATCGCCGGCCACCGGATTGAATACCAGGCAACGTCCAAGACCATGGTCAACGGTGAGCCGCAGGTGATTCGGGGCCTTGTTGGTCCGCTCGATGAGATTGAGCAGCTCTACCGACCGTCGCGCTGGAACATCGAGGAATACGACGTGTCCCCGCCGCGGCCAATCAAACGCCTGCGACAGGAAGGACCACCATGAATCCGCAACGCCTCGAAGCCAACCACCAGAACCGCGCCTGGCGCGACAGATTTGGTGCCAGATGGCACTTCGCCTACGGCGGGTGGGTAAGAACGCAGCCAGCCGCCGAGGCATCGACATTCGGCCTCAAGCCCACCGAGCGGTTCGGTCCATTCGCCGCTACGCGATGACACACGAAGGAGCACACGCATGAGCGCGACACCGATCACCATCACCGCCGAGATTTTGCCCGGAAAACCGGATCCGTCAGCCGAGGCTCACTTTGCCAACGGCAGCCGAGCCAGCCAGTACGCAAGGCTGCTGGTCGAGGACGGCCACTACACCGCGGTCTATCTCGATGACGGCGAAACCAAGTGGCCCTTCCGGCCTGCTGTGTAACCAATGTGCTGAGACACCACAACTAGTAGCGCCCCGTCGTGAGGACAACAAGCCTGAACGGACCCTGCGGCTACCGGGCGGGTTGATAGGCGGCGGACCGGCTGGCCGGATGGATGTAGGGAGGCCGCAGCGTTCCGGTGCCAAGCGGTCCTGTGCTGATTGTCGCGTTCTTCAGGCAGCGCGGGGGAGCGCTTCTGCCGAGGACTCCAGATTCATGTTCGTGACCGGCTGACCACTGGTCGACGTCAGGGGTCTCTGTGACCTCCCAGCGGGTGACCACACCTTCGCCGACGGCGTTGTGCTTGCCGATCGACGGCAGCTCGGTGAGCAGATCACGAATCGCTTCGGGATCTCCGACTGCCCGCCAGGTCAGGTGAGTGGCAGGGTGTGCCGCGACAGGTACGAAACGGCGCTGATAGCGACCAGCAGTATCAGAGACCGCCCTGCTGATGACAGGGGCGAGCTGCTGAAGCCGGTGATGGTCGGTGCGTGAGGTCCTCCAGCGGATGTCAGGTTCGGCTACCGCCTGGACGCGGGGATGCAGATCAGCGAAAGTAGCCATCCAGTGCCAATCGGAATCGTGCTCCGGGTCACCGCACGTGGCCAGCGGCAGCTTCAAGGTTTCCTGGGGCCCGTCGGGCTCGTATGCGAAACGCTGACCGGCTTCACGGGCGGCCCATTTGCGTCGATGCCACAGGACGGAGCCGAGAAGTCCGTCGAAAGCGACTCCCCAGGGTCGCGACAACACGATGCCGTGGGGTGTGGTGGCAGTGATTTGCAGCGCGATCATCGGTGAATCAAGTGAGTTGCAGCAATGCGGTAATAGCCTCGTCACGGTGGGTTTTCAGCTCAGCCCGCCAATCGGCCGACTCCTCGGGAAACTGCCCACGATGCACAGTGTGGTGTAGGTCAACGGTGACTCGGCCGTGCCCAGCGGCACGTCGACCGCCCAGATGACCGTAGCTGGCGAAGGCATGGAGGACATCGCGCATAAACGCGGCTTGATAGGAGGTCGCGTTGGTGAGGGTTACCCAGGTCTGCAGACGGGTGCCGGCCGGCAGGGTCTCGATACCGAACCGCGTGAGTGGGCTGGTCTTGTCGTCACGATCGACGCGTGGTGGTTGACCTAGGTTGATGCGATGATCAGATAGGTGGCCGAACCATTCACCGCCAAGAGCCCGCACGGCGGGCAGCGGTTCCGATTGCGTTGGCCGAGGCAAGATGTGGGCGAACTCGGCCACCTCGGGCACTGCTTTTCCAACCCGTAGCAGACCCGACATGATGCGATTTGAAGCCGAACCGCCGAACACGGCGATCAGAGGCAGCAGGTCTTTGATACGCCGCTCGTCCTCGTAGGTGAACGGGTTCTTAGCCTTGGCAAGCCGGCCACCGTTGGTGAGTAGATGAGCCGCCGGCACCGGCAGGTCCGCAGACTCGTAGTCGAGTGCTTCAGCGGTGAGCTCCTCGCCGATGCGACGCAGGACACCGCGGAAACTGTTGCCCGACACCATCGGAACTTGTAGGGCAACCCCGTCAGGGGTGATGACCTTCTCTCGGCGGAATAGAGCGAAGTTGCCGCCTGCTTGGGTGTATACCTCGCGGTGCACGATGGAGGACAGGGCGACGATCTCTATGTCCCAGTGGATATTTGTGAGCCCGCTCAATTGCTTTTCGCCTTCCGCTCGGTGGTGACAGCTTCGGCGATGATGCGGACCCTCAACAGCACAGCGGGAAGGCTGGTTTGGAAAACGCTCAGGACTGGCAGCGGCGGCTCCCGCAGTAGCTCGGCAAGTTCGCGGCGACGGTCGGGGTACCGCGGTGCCGTGGCGTCGAGCAGCGATGAAGCTGCGGACCACCACTCGTCGAGCGTGGCCGACTGGTAGGAAGCCACCCGCACCCGCGAGACAAGCAGCTCATCCCAATAGGCCTTGCGGTGCTTCTCCTCGCCGATCCAGGTGTTGTCCCAGTCGATGCTGTAGTGCAGCAATAGCAGCAACCGCTCGGCGGTGTCTGCGGCGCGGTTGATATCGGATTGCTCGCCGGCCTCGTCCTCATCGTCGACCATCCACCGCAGCTCTGGTACTAGCGCCTGCCACCTGCGAGTGGGTGTGAGCTGCTCGGAGTCGGTCATGCTCGCCAGATTATCTGCGGAATGTCCGACGTTGTGCTGCGAAGGCGCGGCGGGTCTCATGCGCCCGAGACGCTCAACACGTTGGTCAGCGCCCGCGCAGCAGCCCACATGGGCGTCACTGTGCGCCAGGGCTGCAGCGCCCTCCAGGCCGTGAGGAACTGCCGCCAGCTATCCCGGGGGAGCGTGGTCAAGAGCGCATGGGGCGGCATCTCACCCAACAGCGTCCGATCGATCTCCATGGCAATCTGAGGCTCGCTCGTGGAATCTGTGGCCCGGGAACGCACCCACCGCGTGACAGGGGGCCGCGTCAGGGTCAGATCAAGAAGTCGTGACGCTGCTGTGGAATCCCATGGCACGACCAAGCCTTCGGTGGCCAGATGCCCCCATTCTGCAGTCGCGAGAATATGCCTGCGCCGCGAAGATGGGACAACCGCGGCATGAGTGTTCGGTAGAGCCCCAGCGCTAAGCAGGGGCAGCAGACTGTCGCTGGCGGGATACTCCGTGACCGTGTCTGCGGTGATCACCATGGCCGGCAGAACACGAGGCGGCCGACTGTAGGCCCAAGCACACGGCACGCAGAGCCGGCGGGACCCGAACGGCCATGCGTCGAAACCGGTGAACTTTTCAGAAATGATGTGGGAACTGGTCACCGTAGGTCCGTCCTCGCCGCACCGGCCACAGCGGCCAGCTCGCGGCGCGGGAGCATTGACCGAGGGTTGTCCGGTAACAACCCACGCGACGGCGGCGGGATCAGAAAGCATGCTGGCGGTCACGATACGGCCATTGCGCGCGCTGGTTGATCACCAAAATTTCACATAGGAAGCGGCTGCTACCGTGGACAGCACGAAACGCATATAGGGGTTGGGAGATGGTGTCCCAGGGCGGCTTCGGCTCGGCTGATATCAACCGAGCCGAAGCCGCCCTCTTTATCCCAAGGCCTCAAACACGGCGCGATCCAGGTTGGAATCCCGGCTTCAGCAGTGGGGAGGAGGTCAAAGCGATGCGGCTCGGCCCGGCGTGTCACACCCACAGCCCGCCAGGATGGGTTGAATAGGGGAAACGCCTCGGCAGCGGGGACGTCAAAGACCCCGAAGATCGTCGAGCGAGTAGCGAGTAGCGAGTAGCGAGAAGCCTGAGGCCACATGGGTGCCAAGACCGCCAGACCAAACCAGGAACCGGTGAAGCTCGATATCGAGGGCGGGGTGGTCACTGCCAGAGACATCAAGGCGGCCCGCGAGGTCGCCGAGTCGGCGATGACAGACGCTGAGTTTCACCGATTGGCCAGCCGTGTCCGCGACGAAATGCGGGACGCTGACTCGTCGCTGACCCGCGCGACGCGCGACAGGGACCGCGCTACCCCACGCGACGACAGCCATGTCGACTCGGTCCGCTTGCGCGCAGAACTGCCTTCACCAGAGGGATTTCGGCGCTCGCTAAGCAGCCGGCAGCGCAAGATCCGGTCTGCCACGAAAAACAGGGTCATCGACGCGGCCCCGAAATCTCAGCGTCGAGCAATTCGGAGCATGTTGACCGACGACAACCCCGTCGAGTGGCAACGCATCAACAGCGCATTGCATCGCGCCGCCGGAGACGTCCAGGAACTGCCCGACATCGACCGGGCCAAAGTGCAACGCCTGGACCGCGTGATCCAGGCCTACGAGCGGGAAAACGACCGGACACACACTGTGTATGTCGCAGTCAAACTGCCCGACACCCACCGCGACGTCGGAGATATCGACGAACTACCCGACAACCTCCAACCGGGTTCAAAAATATCGTTCGACCAATTCACCATCGCGCGCCACAGCGTGCACGAAACGCCCGGCCACGACAGCGATCGCTATCTGATGCTCGAACTGACCACCAGTCGAGGCATGTACTTCGGACACTCCGACACCGTGGAAGACACCACCCACGTGCTGCCGCGGGGAATGCCGTGCGAAGTGGTCTCAGCCGGGCACGCCCTATACGAGATCGGCAACAGCTACGGGACTCGGCTTGTCCTGCAACTCAAGGAGCTCATGTGAGCAAGAACGAATGGACAGTCCACCCCAACCGCTCGGAGCTGGGCCCCGATGAACCAGGCCGCAACGGACACTTCCGGCCGATAGGGCGCCCCCGACGACGCCGAAAAATTCCAACCGAGAACAAATGCCTGGCCCGAGTAGTGCTGCCGGACAGCCTGTCTCACCTAGCTGACGAAGACGGATCGAGGACTTTCGGAGGCTACGACTGGTTGTTCGTCGTAGGTGCGGCGCACACCTTCGCCCGCATACACACCGAAACCGAGGTCCCGCTGCCATTCGGGTACAAGGATCGTGGACTGTGGTGGTGGTGGGACGGCACCACCACTGAGGAGTCGATACTGGACGGCCCGGACGCAGCGAGCTATGTCGAAGAGTTCCTCGAACGACTATTCCCGGGGATGCCGATCACGGTGACTGACGGGCGAGTCAGCGAGATGGGTGACCAACCGACCGACCCAACGTGACGCCCTCAGGGCCAGGCCTCGACATGGACGCTCTGCGCGCGATCGCAGCGCGCCGGCGAGGCGCAGGCTCCTACCGGCATCTTCTGGATCGAATTGCCGCCCACCTCGATGAGCACGACGGATTCGTGTCATGGTCCGGAGGCAAAGACTCCACTGTCGTCGTCGATCTCGCCCGTCAGGTCGATCCCAACGTGCCGGTAGTGTTCTTCGATTCTGGACTTCAATTCCCCGAGACACTGAACTATCTGGCTGACCTTGCTGAGGCGTGGCAGCTGAACTTTGAGGTCATCCCGGCCGAACCGGACCTGCTGACGGTGATGATCATGCTGGGCGGATTCGACCACCATGCCCCAGACAAGCGCCTGGGCGTAGAGCTGGCTGAGCTCATGATCAAACGTCCCGCTGCAGAAGCGCACCGCCGCCACGGTCGCGGCTCGATGTGGGGCGTGCGTACTCAAGAAGCCCCGGGACGGAAGGCGCTATACCGACAACGGCTAGCGGCAGAAACCCAAGCGCGCCAAGAACAATCGCGCGAGGAAGTGCGAGCCGCGGCCGGCGGGGTCGTCCGTCGCAACGACGGCACCGTGACCTACGGGCCGATCTGGGACTGGCAGACCAGCCAGGTGTTCGAATACTTGGCTGGCCGCGGCATCGAACCCAACCCGCTCTACCGCAAGCTCGCCAAACTGGGGGTCCCGGAGCACCAGATCAGGGTCGACTCCATCATCGACGCATCGAAACTATCCAACGGACACATCGCCTGGCTCCAGAAAGGCTGGCCCGCCCTATTCGACCGGCTGACGAACGCCCTGCCACGCCTGCCCGAATGGACCTAAGGGTTGGGTATCGCTGATAGCATTTGTCCTGTAGGGCAGGTCATAAGGCAGGCCCCTGACTCGCGAAGAGGATCATGATGAGCATCGAACTGTCAGAGGCGACAGCACTAGCCGCTGACCGCGAGGAAGGTGGCGTCGCTATCGCTGATCGGCCGTTTGTCGAGTATTTGTGGTCGGATCTGAAGGCGCGCCGTAACGCGCTCAGCTTGTGGCCTGAAGACCTTGCCCCGCTCCTAGGAGTCGATTCCGCGTGGTATCTCACGTACGAATACGACAGACCGCAGGATGTTCCGACCAAGTCGGCCGGTCGGCGCGGTGCGATGCGAGCTATTCGCGCGGGGGAGGGAAGTCCGGACAATGTTCCTGAGCAGTTCGTCGACGAATTGGCCGAGATGGAAGCGTTCGTTGCAGATGAAGCCGAACAGCTGATCGAAGCCGCGCCCGCGACCGGGGTGGTGAAACTCGACGCTGTCGTCGATCAAGAAACGTTCACTTCGGAGTGCCCGGACGCGTGCACGCGACTACTCGAATACCCCTACCCGGTCATACTGCAGTATGTCGCCGTGGGGCGGGCCGCGGCCGAACTGAGGCGGCGAGGCCGCGACGTCGAGGTGTACCGCGGCGAGCGCCGTTTTGATCTGGCCGCGGCGCGTTCCGCTGTCGGACTGGGCAAGACCGAGACGGCACACCTACTGGGCATCAACGTGAAGTCCTACTTCGCGAACGAGCGAAAGGGAGCCGTGCGCCAGGAGGCGCTAAACGATCTGCAGAAGATCGACGACTTCATCACCGATACCGCCAACAGGCTTGCAGTCAAGGATGAGAACGGAGTCAGCGTGCTCTGGGCTACCGACGACCCTGAGCAATTCCAGAAGTCCTACCCGAAGGCCGTCGTCGAGCGCTCCGCGAATCCATACCCCGTCCGCATGCTGTGGGTGGCCGCCGGCCGGCGCGCCGGTGCGCTTGACGCGGCTGGCCAAGCGGTGCGGGTGGCTGCCATTTGATGAGAAGCGTTTCGCCGCCTCACGCCGTCTAGGGGTAGCGGGGCTTAAACGCTTGTCTCGGTCGAGGCTCGCGGGCGAGGGCGCAGCAGCCTGATCGTTGCATCCAACGCCCGGGGTGTGTCGCATCCACCAAGACTCATAAGCAGATATGTTGGTGGCAACGTCGCTGCGTTCGTCGGACTCCCCGCAGACCGAGCTGCCCACACCGGACTCGGAAGGGGACTACACCCACCGGGTGATACGCCAAATTGGATACCGAAACGAAACGGATCGCTCTGATCATCGGGTGTGGACGGTGGTAGGGCCGATCTGGTGATCGTGACGGGAGATCCGATGAAACGCAACAACACCCAAAAAAGCGCTGCACGCAGAATCCAAGCAACAACCGGTGCCACGCATCCGCAAGCCTTGCGATTTGCGGCTTACGATTCAACGAAAATCATGTTGGGCACTGATGATATTGGGCGGCCAGTGCACCTCACTGTGGGGCAAGAGACCGTGCCTACTAGCTTGCCGGTGCTGGTTCAAGGTGAGGCCCGATCGGGTAAAACCCGGCTAGTCCGGGGAATTGGCGCTGCGCTTGTGGCAGCGGGCTGGCGAAACATCGTCGACATTCGAGTGCGTGAGTTCGGCCAGTTGATGGGCGTTCGACACATTGACACCCACGACGCGGCTGCCTATTTGGACACGATGATGGCAGAGAGGCGCGCACTGGAGCTGGCTGGTGTCAATTTGGCCATTCCGCGAGGCTGGATGGTAGCGGAGCCAGTGATGCTGTTGGTTGATGACGGGGAGGCTGGTATCGGGCTGATCGAGGATCGTGTCGGCCGGTTTCAAGCGCTCGGCATTCAAGCAATCGTGGCCGGACGCTCTGTTGGCACACGAACATTGCGTGGCCTGCATGTGGCAACGCTGGACTTGAGCGCTGAAAAGAACCGCTTTCGTGCATTGATGACCGAGCGACACGAGAGCGGCCGTTGCCGGTACACCGCACGCTCATGGGAGGAACTACTTGGGCCTCCGGATGTCTCCAGGTGCACTCGGAAGCAAGCGAAACCAGCGGAGTCCGTGGCGGAAAGAAGGAAGAGTAGGAGGGCCCGGGCTCGGTGAGGCAGAGCCCTCCACGGAAGCGTCGCTGCGGCCCCGCTAAGCCGAGCCCCGCACTCTCATTCAGTTCATTCGCCAAAATCGGCTGGTGATTGTCCAGTTTGGATACGGACCCAGGACCTCGGCCACCTGTTCCTCCGTGAGCGCCGGTTTCCGGCATTTATGCGGCCGCGGCGTGAGGGCATCGCGACTGCGAAGGCAGGCGGAAGGCGTGCAGGATCATCTACCGCCCGACGCTCCGCCGCCGCCCCGAGCGTCGACAGCAGCAGCGTCGACATCGGCGACGACGATAGTGCAGCTGGCACTCGGCATCGAGGACTGGATGTCGACGTGCATCACGACAGGCGATGGACGGATGGCCGTTTAGCTGTCCCCGTGCCTTAAGGAGCCGATCAGCGCAGAACGGACCGCAGCGCTGTCGTCCGAAGCCAAATCGACCAAGGCGCGCATGATGTCGGCCTTACTCAGTGTTCGGCGGCCCGTTTCCCGGCGAAGGCTGTACAGCAGTTCGTCCCATTGGCCGACCTCGTCTCCATCGAGTCTGATCGACCAGTTCACCTTGCTGGGATCCACATCAGGCGCCGTCACGGCACAGATTTTAGATCGTCTGCACGTATGCGCGCAAGCAGTATTGCGCGCATGCGTGCATGCGTGTAACTTTCGTGAAGAGTGGCGGCAGAGAACGCAGCTCTGTTTCCGCAAAACGGAGAGGGATTGGCCGATGAACTCAACTACGACACCGGACCGCAACCTGCTCAAGGGCGTAACGAAGCGCGACACCGAACGCGGCTCGGGGCAAGAACGCATCGCGGCCGCCGCGACGCTCTACGGCTGGTCCGAGGTCGACTACCGAGCAATTGACATCCCTTCCAGCGAGCGTGCGTGGACGAAGGCAAACCACGTCTTCTACGTCCGCCTCGGCGAGGCGGGGCAGGTGCTCACGGCTTGGGCCTACCGCGGTGCTGTCGAGGACCGGGCCGCGCGCTCTCGCACCTCAGTCATCGGTGCTGTGACCGACGGACGAGACAAGGCCAGCCGCGCAGTCGATCTGCTCGCAGAGGCGACTCGATGAGCACCACAGCCTCGGGTATCGCATCATCAGCCGACGCGGCGGAGACCGGACGATCCGCGCGGCCCACCCCAGTCGCCAAGTCGCCCTCACCTGTCAGAACCCAGGAGCATGATCGGACCATGGCAACACCTGCACACCTCGCGCCGCAAAACTGCTTCATCTGCGGCGGCGCCGCGCACGCCGACACCGACCACAACTTCTGGTCTAACGCCGCAGCCCTCGCCAAGGCCCGCGAACACGATCGGCGAACCGAACACCGCTACCCAGGTGGCGAGACCACACCAGAAGCGGCCTACGTCGCAGAACACCGACCGTACTGACTGACCCCACGAACCGAGAGCAAGTGAGCACCATGGAAGACAAGGATCCTGATATGGATGAGAATTTCGGCAGCGCGGGCATTGCGAATGACGCCCACCGCGCCCACCGCATGAGCCGGGACCTAAACCGGATCGGCCGACCGATCTCAGCCGATCGGCTGGAGGCATTGCTCGCCGGCGCTGACCCAAGCGAAGCCGAACTCGCGTGCTTGCAAGCCCTAAACAGGGATGATCGTGCGCGGATCGCACGCGCGCGGAGCATCCTTGAGCGTCTCGACGCAATCTGGTCCCGGCTTTGGCTGGTGGTGATCGTTTTGGTGACAGTCGCGCTCGGCCTACTTCTCCTGTCTCAGATCGGCGACTTGAGCCACTCCGTCGGTCTCTGATCGCCAGCGGACGCAAAGAAGGGCACCGTATGTCGCGCACAGGGGTTTACGCGCCGCGAAGTTGTCGGCTCAACGAGAGGGTCTGAAATGAACCTGACTGAGAAGCAAGCGGCTCTACTGGAAGACGTGCAACGTGCCGGTTTTGATGTCTGGGAATGGTTCATCCCCATGCAGATTGGGGGTCGCAACGGCACTGATCACAGCTCGGTCCTGGCGCAGCTAGAGCGCAAGGGGCTGATCGAGAGCAGGCGGCGCGCCAACGGTAGTGCCAGGCCGCTGCGCGGCTCAAAGACATACCGGCTCACCGACGCGGGCCGCGCGTTCCACCTGACGTAAGGACAATCAAATGAACTTCGAAGCAGGTCAACGGATTCGCGTCCAGTTCCCGTTGCGGCCTGACCTCCATGTGGATCTCATCCGCCATCAGGACGGCTGGCATCGTATCGACGGCGACGGTCCACGTGTTCCCTATACGGACCACTAGGTGTCGCGGTGCACCTGGGCGCCCATCTCCGGAGGCTAAGGAACACGGACATGGACATGGATGAATTGCTCGACGGCGAAGGTGTCTGGGAGGTGCGATCGAGCGTATACAGGGACGGGAAACTCGTCGGCCACGTGGACGTTCTGTCCGACGGCACATTCGACAACCTCAGCCACACGGTCTCCTGCGCATTTGAAGAGCGAGATGTGGTGCGGCGTATTCGGAAACCGCGAAAGTAGCTGACGTAAGGCACAACTTTAGGAGAGAAATGAGCGTCCACAGCCACCCTCTGAATGTGACGCCGCGCCTGGTCACCTTCGACACCGAGGACGACCTACGCGAGCACGCACTGAGACTCAATGAGATTGGCGTGCATCCTGACGTGCCAATCATGGACGCCGAAGGGCGTGCGGTCCTGGCTTCCGCCGCAGGTTGCTATGCCGACGAGTTTTATTACCGCGCACCGTGCGAGGACGGCTACATGCACTGCGGAAACGGCGAATGCTGCGAGGACTGTGCCAACGACACCTGGCGTCCGACGTTTCCCGTTTCCGCGCTGGTCGGATTCGACACGTCGAGTGTCGACCCGACATAAGGAGGGTCATTGTGTCGCAGGCGATCCAGTACGACCTTTTCGGTGAGATCGAAGCTGCCGAGAAGATAGCAGAGTCGGCCGCTCGCAGTTCGGGCTTGGCGGCGAGTGCATTCCTCACTCAGACTCCGTGGCCGGGACTCATCGGCTGGTGGCTCCACCCCGACGTAATCGAATCACGGACCGATGGTGGCGCCAGCTACAGGAGCGGACCGAACGATACTCCCGGCTGGGCGTGGGCGAGACGACGTGGTGGTCTGTTATTCGAATCTGGTACGACCTGGAGAGGATGGGATAGTCGACCACGCTGGTGCATCCCATGGGCTGTGCTGCGGGCTCTCCGCGCCGAGCATCCCGCTGTCACCGAAAGACTCCAGGCGCTGGCCGTCGGCCGCGGCCACCCTTGCTCTCTGGGTTGGCTCTGGTGGACAGACCCACATGCTCTGCGGCCCGAAGGCTGGCACCCGGGCTACCTGGAAAGTGAACAGCGGGCGGACTACTACCACGGTTGCTCACGACCAGAAACCGCATATAGAGATCGACTCGATGCGTGGCACTTGGTGCTCGATGTGGTGCGCGGCGCGACCCTCGACGTGACCGAGAGATAGCTGACGCAAGGGACGTTGACAATGCTCATCATCAAGCACCCGCGCAGACTTCGTGCGGTACCCGACCTCGGCCCATATGAGATTCACGTCGGCGCGCTTGCCCAACGTCACGTCGGGCTCACTGTGGTGCTGCGAAAGCGACTGTCCGATGGCCGAAGCAACCTGCTC
The DNA here is from genome assembly GCA_942492115.1 of uncultured Planctomycetota bacterium. Taxonomy (GTDB): domain Bacteria; phylum Planctomycetota; class Phycisphaerae; order UBA1845; family CAIVHJ01; genus CALODL01. Next base: position 3,732 of record CALODL010000005.1, on the reverse strand, counting down.
ACTGGGCCGCTCCGATTCGCGCCCACGGCGTCCCAGGTGAAGCCGCTGCTCGTAGTCCAGATCGGCGACTACTCAACCGGACTGCACCCGAGCTCCACGGTCATGGTTATCCCGGAGGATTACAAAGCGACGGTCACCGTCGCCCCGACAACCTGACAGAAGGAGACCAACCGGAGCGCTGTGGAGTACGAGTGAAGGGATCGAGATCGATGGAGCTGTCGCACTGCGTTCGGCCGTGCACGAACTGTCCGTGGCGTCGAGATTCCTTAGCGGGCGAGTTTCCGGCCGAGCGGTATGAGGCGTTGCGAACGACGGCGGGATCCCCTGGGCACGAAGCGGGACTCGGCGCGCCGATCTTTGCCTGTCACAAGTCCGAGCCAGGGCGTGACCGCGCGTGCGCGGGTTGGCTCGCTGTCGCCGGCATCGACCATCTCGGTATTCGACTCGCCGTCACGCTCGGCCGCCTGCCTGCCGCCGTGCTGAAGCCTGGCGGTGACTGGCCAGACCTGTTCAGCTCGTATGACGAGATGGCCGAACGGAATAAGTTGCCGACTGAAGACATTGGCGCCGGGCTTTGGTTGGCGCTGCGTCGGGCCGGTGAAGATGAGGATCTACAGGAAGAAGGATGAGCATGAAGAGTGGAGTGGCCACCACGGCGCGTGCGCACGCTGCACGCGTTCATGAGGGCCAGCGGGATAAAGCATCTCGCGATTACTTCGATGCGCACTTGGCCCCGATAGCCGCTGCGGCGGCAGTCTTTGGAGACGACGCAGAGGCCGCCGCCTGGCTGCATGATGCGCTCGAAGACACCGACCTGTCAGCGCAGGACCTCACCGATGCGGGCATGCCAGCCGAGGTGGTGCGAGCCATCGAGTCCGTGACCCGCAGGGACGATGAAACGTATTCAGACTTGATTGCCCGAGCATGTATCGACCCGATCGGGCGGCTCGTGAAACTCGTCGACAACGCATGGAACATCACTTCAAACCCGATATTGGCGGCGACGGACCCAGCGCGGGCAGCATCACTTCTTAGTCGACGCTATGAGCCAGCGCGCCGGCGACTCATGACAGCGTGCGGGTTAGAACTCAGTTCAGCTGTGGTCCGCGACATGCAGGCAGTCCTAGACCGTCACAACGAACGACTTCGGCGCGTCGCCCACTGAACCAGCGGAGACAGCCATGATCAATTCATGGCCGCGACCCGGACCGCACCAATGGCAACAACCAGCGATGCATCCACAGTGATCAGCAACCCACCGGTTCCTACCCACGGAGATGACAGATGAGCAAGGCGAACACCAGGCGGTACTTCGGGATCGAGGAAGGCCCGTTCTCCGGGAAAATCAACGTTGGCCTGCTCAACCAGGCCAAGACAGAGTTTCTGGGCGGCGAAGACATCGTCGACGACAATGGTGAGTTGGTCCCGGGTATCGAGGACTATCTGTCGCGCCTGCACCACGAGGACTGCACCGACATGGCGATCCGGGTGGTCGCCGAGCACATCCTCAAACACTACGACGGCGGACTGGCCATCGACTACAAGGACGGCGTGAAGTACAGCATCCAGATCACCCGAACGACCGTTGAGGCCTCCGCATGATGCCCCTCGCCCAGGCCTACACCGAGGCCGCCCGACGACTTATGGACATCGCCGACCAACTGGCGAAGAACCCAGATGATCCCGACTGGATCGGAGGGGCCCTACGCGACACCCTCGCTATCCTCGAACACCTCGGTGGTCTGGAACCAAGCCCGCAGGTCGGCGCCCAACTTCACCGGCTGTACTCAGAGTTCAATGCCGCCGGCACGATCACCCCGGACAAGATCCGCGAGATCGCCCAAGTCTGCAGCAAAGTCGCGCAGAACAACTCACAAATGGCAGCCCAGTGGAACAACATCTGGTGAACGCAGACACTATAACCGTCACTACCTGGCTCGTCCGCCGCACCGGCATCCCGTTCGACACCACCATCTGGGTACCCGCGACCGGCACAGTCGACGACGCCAAGACCGAGGCCCGCCGCGAACACGGCGCCAACGCCCAAGCCATCCGCCGCCCCGGCGATCAGTACTGGACCGAACTCGAACTCAGCTGACATGAACCCCAAGCCCGCGCCCGCCACCGAGGTGCCAAACCATATCGATCTGGCCCCTGGCGTACGGCTGCCGCTCGACATCGTCACGGCCACTGTCGCGGTCCTTGCCAACCGTGGAGGTGGGAAGTCAGCCGTCACCCATCGGCTCGTCGAGTTGATGTACGGCGCCGGCCTGCCCGTGGTCGTCGTCGACATCAAGGGCGACTGGTGGGGCATCCGCTCCAGCGCCGACGGCACCAGTCCCGGACTGCCGTTCTACATTTTCGGCGGCGACCACGGCGACCTGCCCCTGGAGCCGACCGCCGGCGAGCTGCTGGCCGACCTCATCGTCGACGACCGCATCCCCGCGGTCCTCGACCTCTCGCACATGAGCAAGACTCAGGCCCGAGCCTTCGCCACGGCGTTCGCCGAGCGGCTCTACCACCGCAACCGTGACCCGCTGCACGTCGTGATCGAAGAGGCCGATGTCCTTGTACCCCAACGCTCCACCGCAGCCACAGCGCGTCTGCTCGGGGCGATGGAAGACCTCGCCAAACGCGGGCGCCACCGCGGGATCGGCCTCACCGTCGTCAGCCAGCGACCACAAGAGGTCGCCAAGTCGGTACTCGATCTGATGGAGACCGTGATCCTGCTCCGAATGACAGGGCCGCGCTCCATCAAGGCCATCCTGGATTGGATCTCGGTCAACGCCGACCAGGACGATACGACCGCCCGCGCCGTCATCTCATCTCTGCCAGCGTTGCCCACCGGGCACGGCTGGATTTGGAGCCCAGCGTTCCTGCGCATCCTTAAACGCGCCGAGTTCCCGATGTTCATCACGTTCGACTCGCACGCCACCCCAAAGCCTGGGCAGAGGCGCATCGTCCCCAATGAGCGCGCCGAGATCGATCTGGACGAGCTTGGCGCCGAGATCGCCGCCACCCGCCAACGCGCACAAGACAACGATCCACGCCGACTTCATATCGAAATCCAGTCCCTGCGAACCGAACTGGCCGCAGCCAAACAACACGCTGACGAAGCCACTCAGCACGCGGCCACCCTCACTCAACAGCTCGCCGACCGCGACCATCACATCGACACTCTGCGTGCACGGGTCGACGAACTCACCGAGCGCCAAGCGCACACCGCCACCGTCGACGCACTGCATTCAGCGATCGACCTGATCAACTCCTCGATCGACACACTCACCACCGACCGCGCCGCGCCACCCGATTCACCAGCCCGGCCCGTCACGGCCGCCCCAGTGTCCGTCGCTCCGCCAAACCTGCCAACACCCCCGCCCGCACCGTCACGGCCGCCCAGCGACCCGTCAGCAGCCACCACCACGCGGTTCCGCGCCGGCGCCCACCGCATGATCACCGCCCTGGCCACTATGGCCCCAATGCGGCTGACCAAAGCCCAGTGGGCCACTGTCGCTCGCATGAGACACACTGGCGGCACCTGGTCGACATACCTCGGCGAGATCCGCCGCGCTGGACTGATCGACGAAACTCCCGCTGGCTTCACCCTCACCCAAACCGGATGGGACTACCTCGGCCACCGACCCGAGCCGATGACCGCCCAGCAGCTGCAGCGGCACTACCTCGACATCCTGCGCGCTGGCGCCGCACGCATGCTGCAAGCCGTCCTCGACG
>CALODL010000004.1:0-63813 GCA_942492115.1 uncultured Planctomycetota bacterium | reverse complement strand
GGGTCAATCTCGCAATGGTCGAGATCATTTCCGTATGCACCGGCATGGATAAGTGGGAGGCGCTGTGGGCCTGCTTTGCGTTGACCGTGATCTACACCGTCCTCGGGGGCATCAACGGGGTCATGTGGACCGACTTCGTGCAATTTTTCCTGGCCCTCGCGTCCAGCATCGCTCTGGCAGTGTACAGTGTCCGCCACGTCGGTGGCCTTGACACACTCATCGAGCGTGCCAGCGCCACGCTACCACTGAACGGATCCGATGCAGCCTTGCTGGACATGCTCCCCCCCTGGGGCACGCAGGCCATGTACGGCATCGTTATCTTTCTGACGATCTACTGGGTGGCCTGCACGCCGACTGACATCACCGGCTATGCTGTCCAGCGTCTACTCAGTGCCCGCACTGAGCGCCACGCAGTCTGGGGCTACCTGTGGTTCAATTTTGCCCATTACGTCCTGCGGACGTGGCCGTGGGTCATCGTCGGCCTGTGTGCCGCCGTGATGTACGATTTCACCGGCGAGCTGCACGATCCTCAACGGGCGTACATCCTGGTCCTGCTCGACGCAGCGCCCCACTGGCTGATCGGCCCGGCGATCGTGTCGCTGCTGGCCGCGTACATGTCGACCGTCGATACGCACGTCAACTGGGGCGCGTCGTACCTGATCAACGACCTTTACCGACCCTATATGGTTCCGCATCGCAGCCAACGGCACTATCTCATGGCCAGCTTCGTTGCGACCATTCTGGCGGCCTTGAGCGGTGTGCTGGTCACCATGAGTATGCAGCACATCGACACCGGGTGGGAACTGTTCTACTCACTGACCGCTGGTATGGGTGTGGTCGGCATCCTGCGCTGGCTGTGGTGGCGCGTGACGGCGTGGACCGAAATCGGCTGCATGACCTGTGCCGGTGCGAGCACCCTCGCCGTGCACGTCCTCGCGAAGTACGACCGCATCCCGTCAGAGTTCGCGGCCCGTCCGTGGGTCTTTCTCATCGTCGTCCCGATCTCGCTGCTCGGCGCGCTGATCGGGACGTTCGGCTCTACTCCGGAACCCCGGGCGATCCTGCACACGTTCTTCAAGAAGGTGCGCCCGCCCGCCTGGGGTTGGCGTGCAGTCGTGCCACCGGCTGATCTGGCGGCGGCAGGCACCTCCGGGCTCAGCGCGGCGTTGGGCAGCTGGGTCCTGGCTACCGCAGCCGTGTATTGCGGAATGTTCGGGCTGGGCTGCGCTCTACTGGGGCCCCGTTCCGTCGGCATCGGACTGTGCGCAGGCGCTGTCATACTGGCCGCGTTGGCGGGCTGGTTGCAACCGCGTCGCGCAGACGGGTCACGCGCATCGCGTGGTCCGCAAGACAGCGTTCCGTGATGCGACCGGCCTCGACCCCCGCGACGATGGTATCGACCACCTGTTGGGGGCGGTCGATGTCGAACACGAGGTTGTTATCGAAGAGCAGGAGATCCACCCCCGCATTGAGCGCCAACTCGATGCGCTGGTCCAACGGAAACTGCTCGGCCACGGCCGCCATGTCCATACCATCGGTGATGACCACGCCATCGTACCCGATCCCTTTGCGCAGCATCTCGTCGATCAAGCGCGTGGACAGCGTCGCCGGATGATGCGGATCCAGGCCGCTGTGCACGAGATGTCCGACCATTACGGCGTGGACGTCGCGCAATTCGCGGTAGGGCAACAGCTCGGAGGATTGGAACGTTCCGGCGATGTCACCCGATTGGACATGGGTGTCATGGGTCGCCCCGCCGTGGCCGGGAAAATGCTTAAGGGCGCAGGCCAGGCCACACCGTGCTTGCGATGACCGTCGATCCACGCCCGGGCGTGGGTGGTGACCAGCTGGGCGTCGGCCCCGAAACTGCGGCCCAGCGACCCGATGATCGGGCTATGGGGATTGAGGTTGAGATCGACCACCGGCGCGAGGTTGAAGTTGATCCCGAGGCGTATCAGCAGCTCGGCAATCTGCGTTGACACGAAGGTCGTCTCTTCGGCAGAACTGCGCCGGCCGAGTTCGCTGTGCGTCGGCCACGACCTGAACCCGTTGCGCGCATGCAGTCGGGCTACCTGCCCGCCCTCTTGATCGATGGCAATCAGCAACGCCGGATCGATCGCCCGCAGCTGTGAACACAGTGTCGTGACCTGCTCCGGCGATACGATGTTGCGGCCTGCGCGACCCGTCGGCGTATCGATGTCGAAGAGAATCACTCCGGCAGGACGCAGTTCGCGAATCTGCGTGGCGATGAGCGTATCGGGACCGGCCTCGGTTCCACGGAATCCGATCATGACCACGCGACCGGCCAGCTTGCGAATCTCATTCGTTGTCATAAGTCCCCTGATGGCATGGAGCTCACGTGGCCTCTCGCGGTTCAGTTTCGCAAATCGATGATCTTCTGCAGCTGGCCGTCATGGGTCTGCAGCAGGGTGCGCGCCGCAGTGGCATCGAGGCCACGATGATGCATGACGATGGCAGTCTTGACGTCCTGAGCAACATCGAGCAGGGACTGGGCCGCCGCACGCGGCAGGCCGGTCGCGGACACGACCACCCGAACAGCCCGATCCTGAAGCTTCGTGCACGCCGCCCGGTTGAGGTCGACCATGAGGTTGCCGTAGACCTTGCCGAGCCGAATCATGCTCAACGTGCTGACCATGTTGAGCACCATCTTGGTTGCGGTTCCGGCCTTCATGCGGGTTGATCCGGTCACCACCTCGGGACCGGTCAACAGGCGGATCGAGATGTCGGCCTCATCGGCACACTGGTCCCATGGAACGCAGGCCAGAAAGACGGTTCGGGCACCGCGGGCAGCCGCTGCGGCGAGGGCCGCGTGGACGAATGGCGTGGTCCCGCCGCTGGCAATTCCGAACACCGTGTCACGGTCCCCGACCCGGCGCGTGGCGATGGCCTGCCGCGCTGCCTCCGGGCAATCCTCGGCCCCCTCGATGCTGCGGACCATGGCCTCGACACCTCCGGCGATAATGCCCTGGACCATGTCAGGCGGTGTCATGTACGTGGGCGGACACTCAGCCGCATCGATCACGCCCAGCCGGCCCGATGTCCCGGCCCCCACATAAATCAACCGTCCACCGCGTTCGAACGACTCGACGACCGCGTGAACTGCGCGACAAATCTCTGCCCGCGCCGCGGCCACCGCCCGCGCAATCGTCGCGTCCTCGGCATTGAGCACATCGAAACCATCTTCGATGGACATGCGATCGATGTGTGCCGACTGCGCGTTGCGTTGTTCGGTCAGAAGATGGCCGCGATCGTCGTGCATGATCGGGGTGCATTGTATCGGCCCCCGCCGCAATTGCGACCGAATAACGTGTACTGCAAGGGCCCCCGTCGTTCAGTCAGCCGCTCGCTCCCCGTCCCATATCTCGAGGTAGCTGGCGGGGCGCAGCCCCATATCTTATTCCTCATCGGTGGACACCGATTCAGACCATCCCTACCGCGCGCTCTTCGAACGCGAAATCCGGCGTTTCCAGGAATATGCCCGGCTGCGCGCGACGAAGGACCCCGAAATGAGACGCCGCAGTCAGCAGCGCTACCACCGATCCTGGCCGCTGTTGATTTCACACATCGACAATGGTGTGTTCATCGAGCACAGTGCGGCGTTGCACGACGCCTGCGACCACGGCATCGGCTTCATGTGTGACGAGCTGCACGCCATGGATGCCCAGCTGTTCGTTCGGCTGTTCTGGTATGACTCAACGGCCCTGCGCATTCCGGCAGCGGTCCGACACGTCACCACGACGCCCCAGGGGAATCTCATCGGCACTGAGTTCCAACTCCATGACCTCCAGGCGTGCGAGATGGCGCTGTATTCTGAGCATCTCGCAGGTGGCCTGTCTCCCCGTCCCTGAGCCCACCACCCACCGCCTTGACCCCCGCTCGCGCACCCTCGATCATATGCCTCCATGAGCGATTTACATGATAGACGTGCCCTGGTATGCGGCAGCACGCAGGGCATCGGCCGAGCTTGTGCCGTCGAACTGGCCAACCGCGGAGCCCACGTGACGCTCGCCGCACGGGATCCCCAGCGACTGGACAGCGTGCGGGCCGAGCTTTCCTCGAGCGCCGGTCAAACGCATACTGTGGTATGCGTGGACTTCAACGATCCTGCGGCTGTCCACAAAGCCGTGACCGATCACATCGAGCATTGCGGTCCTCACCACATCCTGATCAACAACAGCGGTGGCCCACCTGGCGGCCCCCTCGTCGAGGCGACCACCGCTGCATTTCAACTGACGTTCGCCCGCCACCTGCTGTGCAGCCACCTGCTCGCACAAGCCCTGCTCCCCGGCATGGCGGACGCGCACTACGGTCGGATCATCAATATCATTTCGACCTCGGTCAAGCAGCCCATTCCCGGACTGGGCGTGTCGAATACCATTCGCGCTGCGGTGGCCAACTGGGCCAAAACACTGGCCGGCGAGGTCGGCCCGCAAGGCGTGACGGTCAACAACGTTCTGCCGGGCTTCACCGACACCGGGCGGCTGAGCGAGATCATCAAGAACAAAGCCACCAGGATTGGGCGCAGCGTCGACGAGGTGCGTCAGGAGATGATCGACTCGGTCCCGTTGCGGCGACTGGCGCGCCCTGAGGAGACCGCGGCGGCCGTCGGCTTCCTGGCCTCCCCTGCCGCCGGTTTCATTTCGGGGATCAATCTGCCCGTCGATGGCGGCCGGACGGCATGCCTGTGAGCACGTCATGATCACGATTCAAAACTACATTGACGACCGCTTCTGCGACCCTGTGGGCGGCGCCTATCTCGACGATGTCGACCCGGCCACCGGGCAGGTGTACGCCCAGGTACCAGACAGCGGAGAGCAGGACATCGCAGCGGCCGTCGACGCCGCGCACGCGGCATTCACCGCATGGTCGACCACACCCGCCTCCGAGCGTTCGCGGATCATGCTGCGGATCGCCGACCTCATCGACGCCCAGCGCGAGGATCTCGCGCGGACCGAAAGCATCGATAACGGCAAACCACTCGACCTGGCCCGGACGCTGGATATCCCACGGGCTGCAGAGAACCTGCGCTTCTTCGCCACGTCGATCCTGCACTTCCACTCCGAGTCACATGTCACCGATGGCGCGGCCATCAACTACACGCTGCGCGGTCCGCGGGGGGTGTGCGGTTTGATCTCGCCGTGGAACCTGCCACTGTACCTGCTGACATGGAAAATCGCTCCGGCCATCGCCGTCGGCAACACCGCCGTAGCCAAGCCGTCCGAGATCACACCGATGACAGCCTACCGCCTGTCGCAGATCTGCCACGAAGCCGGCTTGCCTGCGGGCGTACTCAACATCGTCCACGGCGCGGGCGCAACAGCAGGCGCGGCGCTGGTGCGGCATCCTGATGTCGGTACGGTGTCGTTTACCGGCGGCACGGTCACCGGCGCGGCCATCGCGGCCGCAGTGGCGCCGCACTTCAAGAAACTGTCACTCGAACTGGGCGGCAAGAATCCCAATATCATTTTCGCAGATGCCGACCTCGACGAGGTCGTCGACACATCGCTACGTTCGAGTTTCGCCAACCAGGGCCAGATCTGCTTGTGCGGGTCACGCATCTTCGTCGAACGACCGGTGTACGACCGCTTCGTCGAGTCGTTCGTAGCTGCTGCGGGTGACCTGGTCCCCGGCGACCCACTCGAGCCGGGCACCCGTCAGGGCGCGGTGGTGTCGAAGCTACAGTTCGACAAGATCGCCCACTATGTTGACCTGGCCCGCACTGAAGGCGGCACGGTCAAGTGCGGCGGAGCCCCCGCGCCACCGATCAACGAACGCTGTCGCGGCGGTTATTTCTATCCTCCGACCGTCATCACCGACCTCGGTATCGACTGCACGGTCAACCAGGACGAGATCTTCGGCCCGGTCGTGACCATCACGCCGTTTGATGACGAGCACCAGGTGATTGAATATGCAAACGGAACGCGCTACGGTCTGTCCGCCTCCGTGTGGACCCGGGATATCACCCGTGCCCACCGCGTCGCCGATGCCCTGCAGTGCGGCACGGTGTGGGTCAATTGCTGGATGATCCGCGATCTGCGCGTACCGTTTGGTGGCATGAAGTCGAGCGGGGTTGGACGCGAAGGTGGGCTCGAGGCACTGCGGTTCTTCACCGAGCCCAAGAACGTGTGTGTGAAACGGTAGACGAAACAGTGATCCGGGGGCGGCTGAGGGGGATAGGGAGGCGGAGGAGTTCCATGAGTCAAGACACGTTCAATACGTCGCGGGCACCCGAACCGGTGGGCGCGTATCCGCACGCTCGCAAGGTCGGTCATTTGCTGTTTCTGTCCGGCGTCGGGCCGCGCAAACCGGGCACGAAGGACATTCCCGGTGTCACACTCGATGCCGACGGCAACATCACATCGTATGACATCGCAGAACAGTGCCGCAGCGTCTTCGACAACGTCCGCATCATCCTCGAAGACTCCGGCGCCAACTGGGACGACATCGTCGATGTCACGGTGTTCCTGACCAACATGAAGGATGACTTCAAGACGTACAACGCCCTGTACGCCGAGCACTTCGCCACCAACCGCCCCACGCGGACCACCGTCGAGATCACCGCCTTACCGACGCCGATCGCGATCGAATTGAAGGTCATCGCAGCGGTCGGATGAAGGATTGAGATTCGCTCACGAGCATGGTGTCACGTTACTGGATTACGGTATGTTCTTCGGTTGCCTCACGGGCCCGGGCGCCGATTACAGCGAAGATTGTGCAACACCGACTTCGACAACGTCCTGGCCATCTGAAAGAACACGCCGCCGACCAACGGTCGACGGCGTGTTCAAGATTCGATGAACCCGGACACCCGGGCTCCTGACTCTTGCTGGTGCACTACCCCTCGTTGGGCTCGACCTTTTCGATCAGTTTCTTCATCACCGGCACCAGGCCGGGAATCGCCTCGGCACCCGTCGGAACCTCCAGCGAGGAATCGCGGATGTCGTCACTGATCGGCTCGAACCGGCCGCCGAGATGGTTCGACAGGAACGCCTCGGTGACGGCGTTGAACGCCATGTTGTTCTCGGGACGGGCAAAGCCGTGGCCCTCGTCAGGAAACAGTGCATAGGTCACCGGGATCTTGTTGGCCTTCATCGCCTGCACGATCTGATCCGACTCGCTCTGCTTGACGCGCGGGTCGTTGGCCCCCTGCCCGATGAGCAGCGGCTTCTTGATCGCGGCCACGCGATTGAGCGGCGAACGCTCGTTGAGAATCTTGCGGCCCTCTGCGGTGCGATGATCACCCACACGCTTGGTGAAGATCTCGACCATCGGTGCCCAGTACGGCGGAATGGTGTTGAGCAGTGTTTCGAGGTTGCTCGGTCCGACGATGTCGACGCCGCACGCGAAGGTATCGGGCGTGAAAGTCAAACCGACCAGCGTCGCGTAGCCACCGTAGCTGCCGCCCATGATGGCGACCTTATTGCGATCGGCAATGCCCTCTTTGACTGCCCAATCGACCGCGTCGAGCAAGTCATCGTGCATCTTGCCGGCCCACTCCATGTCGGCCGCGTTGATGAACTTCTTGCCGAGACCTGTCGATCCACGGAAGTTGACGCTGAGGACGGCATAGCCGCGATTGGCTAGCCACTGGTGGTATGGGTTGTAGCCCCAGTTGTCCCGGGCCCACGGGCCGCCGTGGACGAACAACACGAGCGGTTGCGGCGCGTCGGGTTTGCCGTTGTTGTCGGCATCGGACCACCGCGGAAGCGTGTAGTAGCTCACGAGGTCGAGACCGTCACGCGACTTGATCGGGACCGCATGCATACGGGCCAGTTTGATATTCTCGATATCCTTGCGATTGGTGAACAGGAAGGTCGCCTTCTTGTTCGCACGATCATAGCGATAATAGCGCACCGGGCCGGTGTCCATGATGTAGGCTACGATCCAGTGCTTGTCGTCGAGTGTCCGACTGGTGATGTTGACCTCGCCGTCGGCGACCTTGGCCAGCAGATCGAGATCACCCTGGATCGACTTGTCGAGCACCTGCCATGTGCGGCGCAGGAAGGTCGACTGCACGGCCTGGATGTTCTTCTCTGTCGGATGGGCGATGACGCCAGAGATATCCGCCCTGGGATCTTCAGCGAGCACGCGCGCTACGCCGGTGGTGACATCTACGGCCGTCAGCGCGGCCGTGTTGCGCTTGCGACTGTCGAGCATGAACAGGTGTTTGCCATCTTTGTCCAACCCGATCGGGTTGGTCGTCATGGCGTCCTCCATCGGGACCTTCGTGAATGACGTCCAGCTGTTCGGCGCGGTCGCGCGGAACACTTCCTGGCCGCCATCCGGCGTCATCTTGATCGCGAAATGCAGCTTCATGTCATCATCTGACAGATAGCCGGCATAGCCCTCGCTGTTCTCGGCGACGAGGGTGCGCTGACCCGTATCGATGTTGACACGATGAACGTCGTGCAACTGCGGGTCGCGGTTGTTGACCCCAACGAGAATCTCGTTGGGGAACTTCGGGCTGACTTCCTGCACGCGCGCCGCCACGCCATCGAACGGGGTCAGGTCGAGTTCCTTGTTGGTCTTGAGGTTGACACTGTGAATGTGCCAGTTCTCATCGCCGCCTTTGTCCTGCATGTAAATGATGTGCTCGTTGCTGTATGCCCAGAAGTACGAGCGAATCCCGCGGTGGGTGTCGTGGGTCACCACGCGGGCCTCGCCAGGCTTGTCGGCCGGAGCGACCCACACGTTCATCACACCATCGACCGCCGCGCGATAACTGATCCATTTGCCATCCGGGCTCAATTGGACGCCAGCGCGGTCTGGATTACCGAACAGAATCTCGCGTGGAATCAATGCATCTTCTCCCTGAACTGCGGCTACGCCGAGTCCGGCCACCACGATTGCTGCAAGCCATGTATTTCGACACCACATCGTCGAACCTCCAAGTGTGCGACCCTTTGCCAATCAAGCCCGCCGGACAGAACGCACCGCTCGGCACGAAGACTCAGCCCGCAGCTCTACACCACCGTACGCAGGATAGCACGAACCGGGCTGGCGTCGAAGCCCACCAGCTTGAGTGGCAGGGCAATGAGTTCGTAGACCCCCTCCGGCACGTCGGCCAGAACGATCCCTTCGAGAATGGCCATGTCATGGGCCAGCACCCGCAGATGGGCCGGCAGGTCGGACGATTCGAACAGATCGACGCTGGGCGTATCGATGCCAAGCAGTTTGACGCCACGGGCATGCAGCGCGTCGACCAGTTCGGGAGCGCAGGCGGCAAAGTCGTCGTTGAACTGCGTGGGGTCCGGGTAGGACCCTGTTGCGAGAAGAACACGGGGCGCCGAGATGTCGGCGGTGATCTGCGCGGGCGTGATCCGGGTACCGCGTTCGGCGGCCACGCGAATGACCTGGCACGGCCCGAGATAGTAGTCGAGCGTGCGGCAGTCGATGGCTTCGGCCGCCACGCCATAGTGATTGGGGCCATCGACATGGGCTCCCAGGTGAACAGTCGCGCGCAGAGTCGACAGCGTCAGGTTGTCCCCACGTGCCATGTCCAGCAGTACCTCGCGCGCCGGTGGGGTGTCCCCGGGCCACACGGCCAGGTCGGGCGTGATCGGTGGCGTGATGTCGTACAGCATGCTCACAGCTCGTGGCGGATGGCCCACAGGTCAGGGAACACCGGCTTGAACAAGGTCCGGCGAAGGAACATGGCCCCCTCAGAGTCGCCACTGCCCCGCTTCCAGCCGATGGTCCGTTCGACCATCTTCACATGGCGGTAGCGCCACTCCTGGAAGCCCTCGTCGAAATCGGTCATCAATTCGAGCAGGATGGTCACATCGGGCTTGGTGCGGTAGAGCTGGAGTAAGCCCTTCTGGATGTCCTTGTTCGGTTCCGACGGGGCTTCGACCGGCCGGTCGCGCAGCATCTGCGGGATGGTCACGCCGTGGAGCTCGAGGAAATCGTAAATATGGTCCATCACCGAGCGTTCGGCCAACCGTTGCTGAAGCGTCGCCTGGCCCGCCGGGTTGCCTTCATGATGAGCGATCATCTCGGGCCGCTTGTACCCGAGGACGAATTCCAGCTCGCGAAACTGGACCGACTCGAAACCGGAGGCCGACTCGAGCCGATCGCGAAAGCTGGTAAACGACATGGGCGTCATTGTCTCGAGAACATCGAGTTGGCTAACCAGTGTCTTGAGAATGGTCCGCAACCGCTGAAAAGTCGCGATGGCCCCATACATATCGCCGGCGGTGAGGTTCAGCTTGATCTTGTCGATCTCGTGCAGAACCAGCTTGAACCACAATTCGTAGACCTGGTGAATGATAATGAACAGCGACTCATCGTGCTCGGCAGGCTCCGACCGTGGGTGCTGCAGATCCAGGAGCTTGTTGATTTCGAGATAGTTGGTGTAGGTCAGCGACATGGCCGCGCAGACTACCCCTGCCCGCCGGCTATTTCAAGTCACCACAACGATACCGCGACAACCAGGGCGAAACCGAGCACACCCAGCGTCGTACGAATCGCGCGGCCCTGACGCGCTGCCCGGTCGACCGCCTCGGCATAAGGCATGTTCGAAAAGGTCACCATCGAGTAAATCGGAATGAACGTCCCCGGCATAATGCGGTGCAGCGCACGCCCGGCCTTTTTCTTCAGCAGAAACCACTTCGACGCCACGTGGTCGCGCATCTCGTAGAAATTGCCAATGGCCAGATCGGCCAGCGCGTCCGTGTTGGGTTTGCGTCGCTCGTAGTAGACTTGCAGGGCCCTGGCATAGTCGGGTGCGAATTCCTGCAAACACCTGTTGAGTTCTGCACAGTCTTCGAACGAAGCGTTCATGCCCTGACCGTAGAACGGCACGACGGCATGGGCCGCATCACCGAGCAGCACGACCTTGTCATGGTGATTCCACGGGCCACAGCGAACGGTGACCAGGCTGCTCGTCGGATTGCCCCGGTAGTCCTCGACGAGAGTCGGCATGTGCGGCACGGCGTCAGGAAAGACCCTGTTGAAGTAGTTGCGAATATCGTCATCGGTTTGCAGGGCAGCAAAACTGCCTGGTCCATCGAGCGGCCAGAAACAGGTCACCGTGTAGGAGCCATCGGCATTGGGCAGCGCGATCATCATCGTGCCCCCGCGCGGCCAGATGTGCAGCGCGTTACGCTCCATGCGAAAGCCGCCCCCCTCGGCGGGCGGGATACACAACTCCTTGTAGCCATGACTGAGGTATGACTGGCTGTAGTCAAAGCGGTCACGGCGCTGCATGCGTTTGCGCACCGCGGAAAACGCACCATCGGATGCGATGAGCAGATCCCCGTGCACTTCCTCAACCAGACCATCGGCGTTCTGCATCATCGCCGTGGCGCGATCGAGGTCGGCGTCGACACACTGTGAGTCGAAATGCAATGTCACCGTGTCATGGGCTTCAGCCGCATCGAGAAGCAGGCAATTGAGTCCGCCGCGCGACACGGAATTGATGACCTGACCCGCGGCTGTTCCGTAGGGCTGATAGGTCAGCTCGCCTGCCAGGGAGTGCATCATGCGCCCGGGCATGGCAACCGCTTCCGCAAGCACGCGTTCGGCCACGCCGACCTCTGCAAGCGCCGAGATGCCGCGGGTCGACAGCGCGAGATTAATGGACCGCCCTGCATCGACGTTGCCACCGCGCGGATCCGGACGCTTCTCGTACAGTGCGACGCGATAGCCGTCCTTGCCGAGATAGCAAGCCATCAACGCGCCGGCCAAA
Organism: uncultured Planctomycetota bacterium; assembly: GCA_942492115.1. Taxonomy (GTDB): domain Bacteria; phylum Planctomycetota; class Phycisphaerae; order UBA1845; family CAIVHJ01; genus CALODL01. The sequence goes on along the minus strand of CALODL010000004.1, from coordinate 52,103 downwards.
CCGGCGCCGACAATGGTGATTGTGGGTTTGTCGTCGGGCATAACTGGTTCTCAGACTGCGGCCGTAGCTTGGTCAATGACCTGGGCAAAGCGCGCCACACATCGGTGAACGTGTTGTACAACGGGACCGGCGCGACGCGAATCACATCAGGCGGACGCAGGTCGCACATGACGCCTGCCGCCTTGAGGGCCTCGAAACATGCGGGCGCGTTGCGTCGCACGACCAGAGACAACTGACATCCCCGGCGGTCCGGTTCGGGAGGCGTCAGAATGGCGAGACGGTCGGGCACGAGTGGTGTCAGCAAATGCTGAAGGTACGCAGTCAACAGCTCGGACTTGCCGCGCAGACGTTTCATGCCGGCGGCATCGAAGAGGTCAAGCGATGCGCGCAACGGCGCAAGCGCCAGGATGGGTGGATTGCTCAGTTGCCATCCATCCGCACCGGGGCGCGCGATGAACTCGGGTTCGAGGTGCATGCGAAACCGTGTCGCAGGATCGTTGCCCCACCACCCGGCAAAGCGTGGAAGATGGATGTGGGTCCCGTGACGTTCATGCACGTAGCAGCCGGCCACGGCGCCCGGGCCCGCATTGAGGTACTTGTAGGAGCACCACACCGCAAAGTCGATATCCCAATCGTGCAGCGCCAACGGCACGTTCCCGGCTGCATGGGCCAGATCGAAGCCGACGCGGCAGCCGTGGCGATGAGCCAACTCCGTGATGCGCGGCATGTCGAGCAACTGGCCGGTGTAGAAATTGACGCCACCGAGCATGACGACCGCGATCTCGCTGCCGTGGGCCTCGAGCACCGCCTCGATGTCGTCCAGCGCGAAATCATGGCGGCCTTCGCGCGCGCGCACGGTCAGCAAATCCTCGGACGGGTTGAACCCGTGGCAGATCAATTGCGACTGCATTGCATAGGTGTCCGACGGAAACGCCGGATACTCCATGAGAATCTTGCGCCGCTGCCCCACGGGTCGATAGAATGACACCATCATGAGGTGCAGGTTGACGGTCAGACTGTTCATCATGACCACCTCCGTCGGGCGGGCGCCCACCAGACGGGCGCCGCTATCGCGGACAACCTCGTGATATGAGTACCACGGTGTCCGACCGTCGAAGTGGGCCTCGACGGCCAACCGTGCCCAATCGTCGAGTTCCTGCTCGAGCAGGCCCCGCGTGGCCACCGGCTGCAGGCCCAGCGAGTTGCCGCACAGGTAGATCGCGTCGTCACCCTTCTGACCGGGCGGTATCAGGAAGCGTTCGCGATAACCGCGCAGCGGATCATCGATATCCAGCTGCCGCGCGAAATCTTCAGACGATTTGAATGATGCGTCGGAGGAATCGTGGATCATGGCGGTATTGTGCGGAGTCGGGGGCAGGCGCGTCAAACAGGGCCGCTCAGCAGAAACTCTCGGCAGTGCGTTGGAGGAACTCGAGTGCATTGGCCGACAGCAGCCGGGCGCGCGCATTGTCATCGAGACCGCTGAGGCTTTCGATGAGCGCACCGGGATGATTTTCACCCAGTGGGAACGGATAATCGGAACCGAGGGCCACACGCTCGATACCGACCAGATCGATCAATCCACGCAGCGCCTGCGCATCGTGGACCAGGGAATCGACATAGAATCGGCCCAGGTACTCCCTGGGAGGCCGGTCGTTGTCCGTCGCGCACAAATCCGGGCGACAATCGAAGCCATGTGCCAGCCGTCCTACGATACTCGGAAACGACCCGCCACCATGCGCGAAGGCCACGCGCAAATTCGGCAGTTTCTCGAACACCCCGCCGAAGATCAACGAACCAATCGCCAGTGCGGTTTCGGTCGGCATTCCGATCAGCCACGGAAACCAGTACTTACCCATCCGCTCGCGGCCGAGCATATCCCACGGATGCACGAAGACGGCCGCACCCAAGTCAGCGGCGCCCTGCAGAATCGGAAACAGTTCGGGGTCGTCGAGGTTGCGGCCGTTGACATGGGTCCCGATCTGCACGCCAGAGTAACCGAGCTCCGTCATGCAGCGCTCCAACTCCCGCAGAGCATGATCGGGTGACTGCATGGGAACAGTCGCCAGGCCGCAAAAATGGCGCGGATGGGCCCGCATGATTTCGGCGATGTGATCGTTGAGCAGCCGCGACAAATCGAGAGCATGGTCCGGCTTGGCCCAGTAGGAGAACATGACCGGTACGGTCGACAACACCTGGACGTCGACACCTGTGGCCAGACATTCTTCGATACGCTGCTGCGGGTCCCAGCAATTGGACTTGATGACCCGAAAACAGCAGCCGTCGCGCATCATCTGTGCCTGACCGGCGGCATGATGATTCAGCTGTACGAACCCGCCGTACCCGTAGCGTTCTTCGAGATTCGGCCAGTCGCGTGGCAGAATATGTGTGTGCAGGTCGACTTTCAGAGTTGTGGCTCCATCAGACCAACGGTGCACCACAGCGTATCGCCGGCGCGCAGGCTCGTCAATTTGATGCACGTGACGTACACTGCCGTGATGGCCGAGAGCGAGCGCAACATCCAGCTGATCATCAGCTATGACGGAACCGATTTTCACGGTTGGCAGACGCAGAAGAACCTGCGGACCGTGCAGGAGGAGATCGAGGGCATTGCCGGGCGTGTCATGCGCCATCCGGTCAACCTCATCGCCAGCGGGCGTACCGACGCGGGTGTCCACGCCGCCGGTCAAGTGGCCAATTTCAAGACCACGTCACCGATTCCGGCGCAAAAAATTCAGTATGCGATCGGTGTGCGCACACCGCACGATATCTCGCTGATCCGTGCCCGCGAAGTACCGGCTCGATTTCATGCGACCCGATCGGCCATCTCCAAGATGTACCGCTACCGCATCCACAACAGCAGACGCCGTCCGGTCCGGCAATTCGATCAACGCTACGTCAACCACTACTGGCACCCACTTGACATCGAACGCATGCGCGCTGGCGCCGCCCGCCTCGTGGGCACCCATGACTTCAAGGCCATGGCCTCGACGCGCGGTGCCGAACGTCCGACCTATGTTCGGACGATCCTGAGCATGGAGGTCTACCGCCGCTTCGAAACCATCATCGTTGACACCTGCGGCACCGGATTCCTGTACAACCAGGTCCGCAATATGGTCGGCACGCTTCTGGAAATCGGCCGCGGCCAATGGGAACCCGAAATCATCGACGACATTCTCGACTCGCGCGACCGCACGACGGCGGGCCCAACGGCCGGAGCCCGCGGCCTGTGTCTGCAGTGGGTGCGCTACCCGCCCGACCATGCATTGCCTGATCGACCCGCCGGAACGGCAGAGTGTGCCGTCTCCTGAGCCCAGGCGGGCACGCCGCGCCCCGCCCCCCGCGCAACTCGCTCTCCCGGAACAACCTGCGCTCGAAAAAGGGCTCCTGACCCCTTTTCGAGCGGGGATTGCCGATGAACCCTTCTGGCCGGCGGTGCGTACTACGCCCTGAGTCCGGACAACCGTGCGGCCGGCAACGCCCGATCGCAACCCGCTCCCCGGGAACAGCCTGCGGCGCAAAACGGCTCCTGACCCCTTTTTGGGAGGAGACCCACTTCGGTCACGATGCGGATTTGTCATGTCATTACCCGGTTGATCGTTGGCGGGGCGCAGGAGAACACGGTGTTGACCTGCGAAGGGCTGGCTGCGCGCGGACACGACGTGCTGTTGCTGGCGGGACCGGACACCGGGTCCGAGGGCTCGATGTGGCCGCGCGTCGAGGCAGGACAATATGCCTGCGGGCGTATCGCACACATGCACCGGTCCATCAGGCCCGTGGCCGACTGGCTCTCGATCGGAGAACTGCGGCGTGCATTCGCGGAATTCGAGCCTGACATCATTCACACACACAGCAGCAAAGCCGGTATCGTCGGGCGGTGGGCTGCGCGAAGCTGCCCGACGGCGGACGTCGTGCACACCATTCATGGCATGAGCTTCAACGTCACGCAGCCGTGGTTCGTCCAGCACGCGTACCGCGCATGCGAGCGTCTCGTTGCACCGCACACCAACCTGTTCGTCAGTGTTGCCGACGCCATGACGCGCCAGGCTGTCGCAGCGGGTGTGGCCCCCGCCGAACGCTTTGCAACGGTTTATTCGGGAATGGACACATCGTGGTTCACCCCCGACCCACGGGCCCGGGCCGCAGCTCGGCAGCGTGTGGGTGCCGATGACCATACGATTGTGGTCGGGACAGTCGCACGACTGTTCAAGAACAAGGGCTACGACAGTCTCATCCCGGCGATGGCCCGAGCGGTACGCTCCGGACAACCGCTCCGTTTTGTGTGGGTTGGTGACGGTCCTCACCGCGAGGCTTATGTGGCCGCAGCCCGCGCTGCCGGCGTGAGCGATCGACTGGTCCTCACCGGGTTGCTACCGCCGCGCGAAGTCGGTGCAGTCATGCAGGCGTTCGACGTCGTTGCACACTGCTCGGAATGGGAGGGCCTGCCGCGTGCCGTCGTACAGGGCCTGTTACTCGAGAAGCCGGTCGTGTCGTTCGACAACGATGGCGCCCCGGAAGTCGTACGCGATGGCGAAACCGGCCGTCTGATTCGCGCGGGCGACATCGACGGGCTGGCCGCTGCGTTCGTGGATCTGGCCGGTGATCGCGATCGCCGCGCGACCATGGGCCGCCGCGGCCGCGCACTGTGCCTCGACCGTTTCGCCGCAACGACGATGGTCGAACAGCTCGAAACACTCTACGCCCGGCTGCGTGCGTGCGGCAGCTGACCCCGATCACTCAGTCGGAGCAGCCCCGTCCTCAGCGCGGTCCTCGAGATCGACGATCGTGGCCGTCACGTAGAGCGTGACAACACCGTCCTCGGCCGCATCGGTCGGAAGCTGAATCGCTGCAGCCGTATGCCCGGCCAACTCGAGCGTCGCGGACGTTTCGATCGTCCTGACCACCGGCCGCCCCACATCCAGCGGCACATCCTCGAGCGTTTCGCGACCGATCATGCGACTGAGTCGAATGCGGTCGAAGCGGAGCTCGATGGTCCCGCTATCCCCGATGGTCGGCGTGACTTCGATCAACAGACCTTCGACGAAGGCCTCTGTTTCCGCAAGGCGCAGACAACCATCAGCGTCGGCCACGAGATAGTGGGCGTGCTCACCGATACTGATGGAGGCCTGCTGACCGTCGTTCGTCATCAGCCGTGGTGCAGTCAGAACACTGGCGTCTGGTGCGGCGCGCACGGCGTCGAGTACGTCGCGCAATTCGACTTGCTCGAATGCTTCGAACAGGAAGCCACCGGCTGTCGTCTTCACACCCCGGCCCGGTGCTCGCAGTGGACTGCGCTGGGCACTGACCTGGACGACCTGCATCTCGACGAGAACACCACGCTCTGCGCTCGGCGTGGATTCGGCGTTCATCACGACGATACACATGACAATTTGCGGAAGGGTTGTGCTCATGAAACAATCTCCTGCAATCGATTACGAATCGGACTGCGCCCAGCGGGCAATATTCAAGCGCCGAACGGGGTCTGCGGATGCGTTCCTGAACAGCGATTGCCGCACGGTCATCATTCGCACGACGGGCGGCGTCACGGAGGGTTCCACTCGCGGGGCCATGGAATAACGTGCCACACCGAACCCTACGACGCCAGTGAGAATGCAGGCGGCCGCCAGTTGCCACCGTGCCACCGGCCGACTCCACCACGGCATGCGGCGTTGTTCGGCAACGCGAATCGCAGCACCAATACGCTCGCGGGCCGCATCCGACAGCTCGGGCTGGGGCAGACGCATCAGGTCATGCTCGAGTGCATCGTCGTGCAGCGGATCACCCACGGGTCACCTCCTCACCCACCAATGTCTTGAGCTCGTCGATCGTCCTGGCATATTCACTGGTCACGGTCCCGAGAGGCCGACCCAGCAACTCGGCCATCTCACGAAAGGTCAGCCCGCAATAGACCTTGAGCACGATCAATTCTCGCCGGGCCACCGGCACACGCGCCAGCGCCCCGGCCAGACGCCGCGGGCGGTCGTCGGAGGCAGCAGCGGCGGCAATCTCGACGCCCTGCAGATCCACGGCACGGGCCTCCGGGCGAATCGCCCGGGCCCTGGCGATGTCGATCCAGCGATTGCGCAACGCCCGCAACACATAAGCCAACGCCGCCCGCGGAGCAGTGCCGAGACGGACGAGGCCGACGAGAACATCTTGGATCAGGTCCTCGGCGTCACCCATGTCGCCGGTGAGATGAATCGCATAGCGCGTCAAGCGGTGCTCGTGGCACGCGAAGAACTCCGACCAGCCGTTGAATTGTTCGTGCTGTTGAGCGGGCACTGTAGCTCCACTGTTTCCGTACCCTCAGGGACGGAGGCGGCGGCCCAATTATGCAGAAAATCGACGTGGAACCGGATAGGAGGCAGGTGCCTCCGCCCGGCGCGCAGACACCGCCCCACGAGTGGAGCGGTGATTGGACTGTATGCGTGAGTGAGACTGATGCAGATGAGTCAGGCGGCGGCCTTCTTGTCGAGGGCCTGACGGGCGAGGTCGAACACGGCGTCGAAAGCCGCAGGATCATGAATCGCCAGTTCGCTGAGCATCTTGCGGTTCAGGTCAAGGTTGGCCAGACGGCAACCGTTGATGAATCGACTGTACTGCAGACCACGTGCGCTGCACGCTGCCGAAAGCCGCACGATCCACAGGCTGCGGAACTCACGCTTACGCCGGCGGCGGTCGCGGTACGAGTTAACGCCCGCCCGGGTCACGGCCTCTATGGCCAGACGCCAGCGGTTTCGGCGCGGGGCACGATAGCCCTTGGTGCTGCGGAAAACTCTTACTTTCTTGCGGTGCCGTGCGGCGCCGTACTTTACGCGTGGCATAGCCGTGCTCCTGTGCGCGCTCTGAACAAACCGTTAATTGTTCAAGGCTGCGATGGTCCGGGCGGTATCCGATTTGCTCATCATGATGATCTTGCCCACACGACGACAGCGCTTACCGCTCTTGTGGCTCATGAGGTGGCCACTGAACGATGCCTTGCGCTTGACCTTGCCGCTGGGGGTGACCCGGACGCGCTTGTTCAGACCCTTATGTGTCTTCTGCTTGACCTTCATGCTTTCAATCGCTTTCTAGTCAGGGTTCAAGGATCGAGTATTCTACAGACCATGGGCCAGGCCATCAAGGCTCGTTTCGTCCAGTTCCTGGAAGGACTTGCAGCAGCCGGGACCCAACGTTGGCGTCCGGCCGCTCGACGCCATAGAATCCAGGCCGCCACAGAACCGCGACCGGGCCCCACGGGACTCAGCCACCTGACGAATGCTCATGAACGACATAGACCTCGCTCGCCTGACGATCATCCGCTACCCCGATCCCCGCCTGCTCAAGCGGGCCGAGCCGATCACCGAATTTGGCTCTGATCTGGCCAGGCTGGCCCAACACATGCTGGTCATGATGGCCCAGGCCAACGGAGTCGGACTCGCCGCCCCCCAGCTGGGTATCCTGGTGCGGCTCTTCGTCTGCAACCACACCGGCGAACCGGGCGACAACCGCATCGTGGTCAATCCCGAGCTGCATGATCTCCAGGGGGCCACCGAGGGCGACGAGGGCTGCCTCAGCATCCCCGAAGTCACCGTCAAGGTCAGGCGCCCCGAAACCTGTCGGCTCAGGGCCCATGATGTCCAGGGCGAACCATTCGAGGTCAGTGGAGATGGCTTGCAGGCCCGGGTATGGCAGCACGAGAACGACCATCTCGATGGAAAACTGATCCTGCGCTACATGGACGAGGCCGATCGCCTGGCCAACCGTCGGGCCATCAAGCAACTCGAGGATGACTTTCGCCGACGTTAGTGCAGTTTTCGTTTGTTCCGTTGGGCCTGAAGAGGACAGCAGTCGAGGTATCCGTGCTCAGAGAACGACAAGACAATATCTCCATGAGACTTCTGTTTCTGGGCTCAGGTGAATTCGGTGTGCCCTTGTTGCGCAATTTGGCTCAACAGCATGACATCGCCATGGTCATCAGTCAGCCCGATCGTCCGAGCGGCCGCGGCCGCCAGACGAGACCGACCCCTATCAAGGCCATGGCCGAGAAGCTCGGCCTCGAAGTCATGACACCACGTGATGTCAACGATCCTGAGGTCACGGCTCGGCTTCTGGAACTCGGAGCAACCGTCGGTGTCGTCGTGGCGTTCGGTCAGAAGGTCGGACCGGGCCTGCTCGACGGTTTGCCTGGTGGCTGTATCAACGCACACGCATCGCTACTGCCGCGCCATCGCGGAGCCGCCCCCATTCATTACGCCATTCGTTCCGGTGACGAGGAGACCGGCGTGACCGTTTTTCGCCTGACCGACCGCATGGATGCCGGCGCGATCCTGGCCATGCGCCGAACGGCCATAGACCCTGACGAAACCACGACTGAATTGCACGACCGCCTGGCAGGGATCGCCGTCGACGCGATGAGCGGGGCCCTCGAACGCCTGGCCGCGGATCCCACGACCCCCGGGACGGTTCAGGACGAGGCCGCCGCGACCCTCGCTCCAAAACTGCGCAAAGAAGATGGTCGCATTCCATTCGCCCAGCCCGTCGACCGCGTCGCCGCCCACATCTGTGCCATGTGGTCGTGGCCCGGTGCCTCCACCACCTTCGTCAGCCAGGATGGCGCCCGCCGCGAGGAACTCATCATCGCCCGGGCACGGCCCGCGGAAGGCCAACCCGTCGACCTGCCCCCCGGCACCATCGACGAGCGCATGTACGTCGCCACCGGCGATGGGCTGCTCGAAATCCTCGAGGTCAAGGCGGCAGGTGGGCGCCTGATGACGTGGCCGGAATACGTCAACGGGCGGCACATTGCAGCCGGCGACCGCTTCGAATAACCTCGACCGATCCCGGAGATTTGACCATGTTCATGACCTGCTGCACCGTCGCGTTCGCCCTGGCTACGCCTCCCGCAACCCTGCGGAAGCCCTCGGACAACCCGCGCGAGCTCGGTGTCATTCACTGGCACCGCGATTTCGATACGGCCACCGCCCGCGCCAAGGGCGAAAACAGACCACTGCTGGTTCTGTTCCAAGAAGTGCCCGGCTGTGCCACCTGCGTGAATTACGGAAGCGCGGTGCTCAGTCACCCGCTCATCGTCGAAGCAGCTGAGACACTGTTCGTCCCCGCAGCGGTGTACAACAACATCAAAGGAAAAGACGAAAAGGTCCTCAAGCGCTTCAAGGAGCCCTCGTGGAACAACCCGGTGGTCCGCATGATGCGCCCCGACCACACCATGCTCGCCGATCGCGTGGCCGGGGACTACACCGCAGTCGGCCTGGCGAAAGCGATGGTCGCCTCACTGACCATGCTCGATCTCGACGCGCCGCAATACCTGCACCTGCTCGCCGATGAACCGGTCGGTCAGCTCGAAACCGCGACGTTCGCCATGCATTGTTTCTGGGAAGGCGAAATGCGTCTCGGGGCCATCCCGGGCGTCGCCACCACCCGTCCCGGCTTCCTCGAGAAACTCGAGGTCGTCGACGTGCAGTACGACCCCAGCCGCGTCGATTATCGCACATTGTTGACCGCCGCCAGGAAGGCCGAATGCGCCAGCACGGTCTTTGCGCGCAACGAAGCCCAGCACAAGATCGCCACCGAGATCGCAGGCTCGAACGTCGTGCGCAGTACCGAGCCCATCAGCATCGACAAACAGCCCAAGTACTACATTTTCAATTCAGCGTACCGCTACCTGCCCATGACCGAAGCACAAGCCAATCGCGTCAACAGGGCGCTGTTCCACAAGACCGATCCCCAGCAATACCTGTCGCCCCGCCAGATCGAAGTCTTCAAAGTCATCGAGAAGAACCCGGATGCCAAGTGGCTGTCAATGATCGGCGCCCGCTTTCCGTATGCCGCCTGGATGCGTGTGGTTGAACAGGCCAACGCCCTGCAAGACTGATTCATCGCACCGTACTTGAATCACAGTCGAATCAGCCGGTGTGCCCGCGACACGCGCTGTACGTCACGGTCGAATCAGCTCGTGTGCGGCTCACGGTGATTCTCCCTCCATCCGTTCGCTTCGTCTATCGGGCCTGTCGGCCGTGTGGCCAGGGTCGCTCACTGCGCAGGGAGAAACCCCGACTCGCCTCTATCCGCGCGCACCTGGAGTCCGGCAATCGTCCGTCTCGATCCGTCTACTCGGCGGTGTCATGCACCCGGTCGATCCACGCCGCGAGATCGGTTGTCGGGGATCCGCGTTGGATGCGGTGACAAGGTGTATGCCCGGGCGGGCCCATCTTATTATGCACCCATCTCGAGGCGTCCTTCGACAGCGGGAGTGCGCCGCCGAGTAGACGCCATGTAGACGACCCGAGTTCGTGCGGGCGAGGACGCTCGGCGAGTGGGAAGTGGCGGTTCTCTTGCGCAGATGACGACAGACAGTCAACGTGCGTAAGCACGCGCAACGGAAGAACGGAGCAAGAGAACCACCGCGCCCCGCCGAGGAGCCCTTGACCAGGCATTTGCAAGAAAGCAATCGTCAACTTCATGAGTCGACGCGCTCACTGCACACCACGGTGTGTCATGATCCTGAATCCCGTGTCGGGGATCTCGTAACCGTACGTGGGCTTCTTCCTGCTAATCAGATCGCCCCCATCGTCGACTCCGTTCTCGCCGATCGAGTAGATCACGATGCCTGCTGTGGTTTTCTTGTAGCGCAGCGGCGCCCCGTCGAATGGGTCGATGGGCACTGCCGGCAGGTAGCGCGGTACCAGTTCGTCGAGCGCTTCCGGCCACGCTCCCTGAGCCAGGCGGTAGCGCTCGCAAGCCAGCGCCGTGATCGCGGAATGCAGTTGCGCATCACCGCGCAGGAACATCTCCACGGCGCGGGTGACTGAAGGCGTCAACATACCGCTGAGAATGGCGTAGGCGGGTAGCGTGTCGTTATCCTGAGCCCTCGCCACCTCCAGGAGCGCGGCGGGGCCGTCCTCGCTGGCGTCGACCAACTCGGTCATGCGCTGGACTGCGTGGACCAGATCGGCCTTGATCAACCACGGGGCGTGCCGCAACGGGTTATTCGGCAGATCGATGATCGCGCCCCCATCGGGTGCCATCAACGCGTTCGATGTGCCAATCATGAACGCCCGTTCACCCCGAACCGCCCAGTACACCACATCCTCAGCAGCGCGCTCGGAGAGCACGTCGATCAGACGAGAAGCTGTCGCGTCGTCCAACTCCACATGCACGAGACTTTTTTCCAGAGCATCCACGGCCATGGCGACGACGGCCACCTGCATGAGCCCACTGATCAATGTGGGTTCCTGATGATACGACCACGCGAGGTTGACCATGGCCTCAATATCGCCCACGGCCAGGATGTTGGAACCTTCGAGCGCCAGCAGGTGTGTCCGCAGCGCCAGGAGTTTGCTGGCATGGCGGGCTGCGCTGGGCAGTGCCGCCTTGTACAACTCCATGAGCATCTCCTGACCGCTGGCGTATTCCCTGCGGCCGCGCTGGCCGGCGCTGTAGCGTGGCAATTGGTCGTAGAGATCCGCGTGGTCATCGACGAACGCGCGTGTCGCAGCAATCCGTTCGGGTGTATAGGTCACCGGCCAGGTGTCCGCCCTCTCGAAATCACCCAGTGGCGGAAGGAGACCGGCCACGCGCGGATCTTCGATGGCCGCCTCCAGACGTTCAGCCAGCGGCTCGAGAAGCAGGCGCAGGTTATCCTCGTCCGGAATGGGCTCGGCCGCGGCCATGAGCTGGTCGAACGTCACCGGCCCCTCCATCTCGTCGATCAGCGCACGCCAGCGCCGTGGGCCCTGGAGGTAAACCGTAGCGACGACGGCCAGGAACAACACGAGCATCAGGGCCACCCCGAAGAGCAGGACCTTCCTGGTGCGTGCACGTCTTGGTGTGGGTTCAGCGTTCAATCGACTCCGACTCCTGGCTTCCGGCTTGTGACTCCTGGCCTCAGGTGCCCATGGCCCTCTCCCCTGTTCTCTCTTACTGATTCCCAATCCACCGACACAACACCAATACGCCAAACAACGCATCCGCGTAGTCATCTTTCCTGGCACAATGTGCGTCATACATCGTCATGACCCCGGCATAGTCGATCCCGGGCAGCGACTCGACGGTCTCACGGTTGACCGTATCGTGGAACATGTCGCGCAGCGGGCCGCGGAGGAGCTCACCGATGGGCAGTTCAAAACCCATCTTGCGGCGGCGGAGAATCTCGGCGGGAAGCCGGTCGGCGTAGGCGTCGATGAGCAGGGCCTTGCCCCGTCCACCGGCCATCTTGACGGCCGAGGGCAGCCCTACCGCCAGCTCGACGATGTCGCGATCGAGAAACGGCACGCGAACCTCGAGGCCGCAGGCCATGCTGGCGTTGTCGACCTTGCGCAGCATGTCGGCCGGCAGTTGATACAGCAGGTCGAAGATGAGGATGACATTCAAGGGGTCATCGTGCCAGCGGTCCCACAGGGCATCGCCAACCGTCGCGCGGACGACTTCGGACGCAGGCCGTTCGGCCGTCCAGACTCCGCCCGGGTCGAGCAGGGCCTCCGCCTCGGGGGACAGGATGCGCGACCACATACGATGACGTACAAAGGGATCGGAGGCCGTCGTGCGCAACAACTTCTTGAGCTGCCGCAGGCGATCCTGAACCGCTCCCGATTTCGAGCCCGGGGCATGCCGGGCCAGAAGCTGCTTGACCGCCCCGCGTGCCCACCTGGGCACGTGCCGCAGAGCGCGGTGTCCGCGATAGCGCTGGTAGCCACCGAACAACTCATCCGCGCCGTCACCGCTGAGCGCCACGGTCACGCGGCTGCGCGCGTGCTGACTGACCAACCAGGTGGGAATCAGACTGGCGTCGGCCAGAGGCTCACTGATGTGATCGAGTACCACGGGCAAGGCGTTGAGCACATCGTCCAGGCCGGCGCGGTAAGTGTGATGTGTGGTCCCGCACGCCTCGGCCACGGCCTCGGCGTAACGCGTTTCGTCGTAGCGCGGTTCATCGCGATAGCCGACTGCGAACGTGTTGACCCCGCGGTGCACTGCCGAGAGTTCGCAGGTCACGATGCTCGAATCGATTCCCCCGGAAAGGAATGCCCCGAGCGGTACGTCTGCGAGGGTTCGCCGCGTCACCCCGGAGCGGACGGCCGCACGCACGCGGTGCTCCGGAGCAGCGTCGGCCGTCGCCAGCGCGTGCTCGGCCAGATCGTAGTAGCGTCGGGGCCCAGTCGCCCCGGCGGCATCGAAGTCCACAAAGTGCGCGGGCGGCAGTGCACAAACATGACACAAGGGGGTCGAAGCAGGTGGGGCGTACCCGAAGCGCATGAAATGCGCAACGGCGGGCGGATCCAGATCACGCGGCGCATCCGACAGAATCTGCACAGCCCGGAGCTCGCTACCGAACGCCAGGGTGCCGTCGAAGTCGCAATACAACAGCGGCTTGATCCCGAAGCGGTCGCGACACAGCACCCCGCGCCGACGCGCGAGATCGTAGATGCAGCACGCCCACATTCCTTCGAGGCGGTCGAAGACAGCCGGGCCCCAGTGGATGAAGCCGGCCAGAATCACCTCGGTATCGGTCCGCGTCCGAAGGGTGACGCCGCAACCGCTGAGCTCGGCGCGCAACTCGGCGTGGTTGTAGATCTCACCGTTGTAGGTGATCACGCTGCGACCATCCGCCGCAACCAGCGGCATGCGGCCCTCCGGCCGCGGGTCGATCACCGCCAGACGGGTGTTGCCCAGCATGACGGCCGGCGGCCCGGCCGAATGCCAGGTCCCGCGGTCGTCCGGGCCGCGATGTGCAAGGGCAGCCACCGCGCGGTCCATCCGCGCAGGATCAGCGTCACGCCCCTTGAAATCGACCACACCGGCAATACCGCACATAGAAGTGCTGATTGTTCGGCGGGAACCGCCAAATGCAAGGTCGATTGGCGGCCAAATGGTCGTTGCGTCGTGCCTGCCCTGTTTGTAGAATGGGACGCACACACCTGCCAGCAACCTAAAACTTAGGTGGGCATGGCTTTTGTGGCTATTCGTCACAAGCGGAGAACCATAGTGGATGTGCAGCTGGTGATGTTCAAGGAAAACGGCGACCGCAAGGAATTCGCGCTCAACGGTGCGAAGACGGTCGTGGGCCGCAAAGAGGACTGCGATATTCGCATCCCTCTCGCTGAGGTCTCGCGCCAACACGCCGAGTTCCACATCGAAGAGGCCATCGTTCGTCTGCGTGACCTCAAGAGCGCCAATGGCACTTTCGTCAACAACAAACGGGTGTCGGAACACGACCTGGAGCCGGGAGACCGCGTGGTCATCGGCCCCGTAGTGTTCACCGTACAGATCGACGGCACCCCCGACGATATCAAGCCGGCGAAGACCAAATTGCGCCGCAAGCCGGATCTGGAACCCGAAGACGAGCTGATGCCCGCCCCAGACCTCGAAGCATCCGGAACCAAGGGAGAGACGTTGGACGATCTGGCCGGGTCAACCGCGCCGGGGGCTGACGACAGCATGACCGATGCCTTGGGGGAGAGTGATCTGGCGCTCGAGGCTCTGGCGGACGGCAGCAGCATGAACTTCGAAATCGATGACCTCGATCTGAGTGACACATCGACCGATGACGACTGACCCGGTGCTACCCGGCACCGCATCGCGCCGGACGATCGTCGAGGGGACGATTCGCCCGGGGCACCTCACCGATGCTCAATGGCCGCATGGCCCCGCCCCCTCCCGATGACCATAACCCCCCGAAATCCTTGACACTCCGGACGACTGCAGGTACTCTCGGCAGCCCGGAAGATCCGCAGGGATCTTTCAAAAAGATGGTGGTTCGCACCCGATGCCCCTTGGGGTCGCCGCGGAAGCGGCAATGGGTTTCCCTCCTCGCGGCTGGGAGATTCAGTCCTCGGTATCGGCGCCGGTGCCGCGGCACCTCTTAGCACGCTCTGTCCTGTATGTTTCAACAATGGCATCGCGCCTGAGTTCGATGCCTCGTGGTTGTGGTTTCGGTGTGACCATCGAGGTCATGACTGATTGGCCCGTGGTGTAATGGTAACACACCAGGTTTTGGTCCTGGCGTTCCTGGTTCGAGTCCAGGCGGGCTAGTTCCAGTGTCGGTCGGCGACACTGGAACAGTGAGAGAGCACAACAACCGGTGATCAGAGGAACAGATTCAACCCGCCGTTCAACTGTTGTGATTGAAGAACACGGTAGCGACGTCGATACATGACCAAACCGACCTACGCCATCATTCTCGCGGCCGGCAAGAGCACGCGGATGCGCAGTGACCTCCCCAAAGTCCTGCATCCAGTGTGCGGTCAGCCCATGCTGTCCTATGCCCTCGCGGCGTGCCGGGCCGCCAGCGTTGAACGTATGTTCCTCGTGGTCGGCCATCAGAAGGATCGGGTCATCGCCACGTTCCCTGATCATGACATCGAGTGGGTCGAGCAGACCGAGCAACTGGGAACCGGACACGCGGTACAGATGTGTGTGCCAGCCATGGCCGGTTTCACTGGTGACGTCCTCGTGCTTGCCGGCGACATGCCGCTGGTCGGTGGCCAGGTCCTGGCTCAACTGCTCGATACCCACCGCAGCAGCAACGCCAGCGTCACGCTGGCGACCACCGAATTGACCGACCCCACCGGATACGGCCGCATCGTACGAAACGACGCCGGCGAGCTGGTGGGCATTGTCGAGCAGGGTGACTGTACGACCGCCCAACGGGCCATTCGTGAGGTCAATCCGAGCTACTACTGCTTCGATGGACCGAGCCTGTTCACCGCCCTGGGGCTTATCGAACCCAACCCTGTCAAAGGTGAGTATTACATCACCGATGCCGTGCACATCCTGGTCAAGGCAGGAAAGTCAACCGCGACGATGCCCGGACTGTCGCCTTCGGCGGCCATGGGTGTCAACTCACCGGAAGACCTCGCCCGGATCGAGCAGATCATGCAGGACCGTGATTCCCAGGAAGCCCCTTTTCAGGCGTAACCCATGAACGGACTGAAAGTATTCGGCGGCAGCAGTTCCCAGAGTCTTGCGGAAAAGATCGCGCGCTATCTCGACATCGAAGTCGGGCAAGCCCACGTCGGGCGCTTCCCCGACGGCGAGAGCACCGTCAAGCTCGAGGATGACGTCCGCGGGCGCGACTGCTTCATCGTGCAGTCGACCTCTCCGCCGGTCAATGACCACCTCATGGATCTCATGCTGATGATCGACTCCATGCGGCGGGCTTCGGCTCGGCGCATCACCGCGGTCATTCCGTATTTCGGGTACGCCCGCCAGGATCGCAAGACCGAGGGCCGTACGCCGATCACCGCCAAGCTCGTCGCCAACATGCTGGCGACCGCCGGCGCCGACCGCGTTCTAACGATGGACCTGCACGCCGATCAGATTCAGGGTTTTTTCGATATCCCGCTCGACCATTTGACCGCCGAGCCGGTCATCGTCCGCTACCTGATGGAGCAAAAACTCGACAACTTCGTCACCGTCTCGCCTGATGTCGGCCACATGAAGAAGTCGAACTCATACGCAAGCATGCTTGGCGGTGACTTCGCGGTCATCGATAAGCGCCGTATGAGCGGCGATTCGATCGAGATGACCAACCTCATTGGTTCGGTCGAAGGAAGCAACGTACTGATTTTCGATGACATGATCACGACGGCCGGCACCGTGTGCAGCGCAGCCAACTTTCTCAAAGAACGCGGCGCCAAGTCGGTGGTGGTCTCGGCCACGCATCCGATATTCGCCGGCAAAGCCATCGAACGCGTCCTGGCCAGTGCCATCGATCGCATTTGCGTCACCGATACGGTCCCACTGACCGCCGAGGCCCAGAGCAAACTGGACAACATCACCGTGTTGAGCGTTTCGGAATTGATGGGCGAGGCCATTCGACGGATCCACCGCAACGAATCGGTCAGCGCCTTGTTCGTACATGAAAATAGGTAGTCATCAGCTGATTTCAAGAGACCACTGCTAGAGCTGAGAGCTGACAGCGACAGCGAAGTTTGGAGACGACAGACACCATGGAAGCACAAGTATTGAACGCAGAGTCCCGAGCACCGGAAGGAACGCGTGTGGCGCGTAAGCTCCGCGACAGTGGACGCCTGCCCGGAGTCATCTATGGACACGGCGAGAAGCCGGAATGGTTCTCGGTCGACACACATGAACTCAACCGCGAACTCGAGCACGGCCATCGGCTGGTCAAGCTGAGCCTCAGTGGCAAGACCGACTCGTTCCTGATCAAGTCGGTGCAGTACAACCACCTCGGAAGTGATCCGATCCACCTCGATCTGATGCGGGTTGATCTCCAGGAAACCGTCGAGGTTCAGGTCGCCATTGAACTCGTTGGAACGGCAAAGGGCGCCAAGGGCGGCGCCGTGCTGGATCAGCCACTGCAGCATCTGCACGTCGAGTGTCGCGCCGGAGACATTCCCGACCTCATCAAGGTGCGGGTAAATGATCTGGACGTCAACGAATCGTTGACCGTTGCAGACCTCGAGATTCCGGATGGCGTCACCGTGCAGAACGCTCCGCACGAGGTCGTGGCGATCGTCAAGGCCATCGCCGAAGAAGAGACGCCGGAAGAAGACGAGGACGTGATCTCCGCAGAACCGGAAGTCATCAACAGGGGCAAGGACGAGAAAGAAGAGGACGCCGGCTGACCCCGGTCTTGGGATGAAACTCGTGATAGGTTTGGGCAACCCCGGTAAGAAGTATGAAGCGACCCGCCACAACATCGGCTTCATGGTCGTCGATGAGCTGGCGCGGCGTCATCATATCGACGTCCACCAGGAACGCTTCAACGCCTGGTTCGGCACCGGACGCATCGACCAGCACAACGTAGCGCTGGCCAAACCTACGACGTTCATGAATTGCAGTGGGACCGCCGTGCAAAACATCTGCAGCTTTTACAAGCTCGATCTCGCAGACCTTCTGGTCGTCGTCGACGACCTGGCGCTGCCCACCGGCAAATTGCGCATACGTCCCGACGGCAGCGCTGGCGGACAGAAGGGGCTCGCGGACATCAGCCGCATGATGGGCACCCAGACCTATCCGCGTCTGCGCATCGGCATCGGCGCCGCGGCCTACAATGCCGTGGACCATGTCCTCGGCCGCTTCGAGGACAGCGAACGCCCGGCCATCCGCGCTGCGGTGCGGCGCGCGGCCGACGCCGTGACCTACTGGCTTTCCGAAGGCACCGCGGCAACGATGAATCAATACAACCGCGACCTCACACAACCACAGAACAAAAAAAAAGAACAGGACGACAATCCGGAGGAACACCATTGAATACCTATGAGATGATGATGATTTTCGACCCAACAGAAGGGGCGAACTGGGAAGGCGTCGAAGCCGAGGTCAACAGGCTGCTCGAACGTGCCGGCGGTGAACTGCTCGTAATCAAGAAGCTCGAAGAACGACGCCTGGCGTTCGAGATCGACGGTCGCAAGCGGGGCCTGTACGTGCTGTGCTACTTCAAGGCTGACGGTGAGCGAATCACTGGACTCGAACGCGATGTGCAGCTGTCCGAGACGGTCCTGCGGATTCTCGTTCTCCGGGCCGACGGCCTGTCGAAGGAAAAAATGGAGAACGCAACCCTCAGCATCGGCCACGAACGCGATGGCGACACCCGTGGCGGTCGGCGAAGCTACGGTGACCACGACGACCGTCGGGACGACCGCCGCGATGACCGTCGGGATGACCGCCGCCCCGAGAAGACCGCAGCCGCATCAGGTGGCGGCGAAAGCGAACTCGTGGCCAGTGCAACCGAGAAGACCGACGCTCCGGACGCACCGGCGTCATAGCGCCAGCGCGCACCGTGTCATTGGATTTCGACCACCCGCGAAAACGAAGGACTGCTCATGGCCAGCTTCAACAGAGTGATTCTCGCAGGAAATCTCACCCGCGATCCGCAATTGTCGTACCTGCCCAGCAGTACGGCCGTCGCCGAGTTCGGCCTCGCGATCAACCGCCGTTTCCGCACACAGGATGGACAACAACGCGACGAAACCTGTTTCATCGACTGCCGGGCCTACGGGCGCCAGGGCGAAACGATCAACCAGTACGTCACCAAGGGTCGCCCGCTGCTGATTGAAGGCCGGTTGCAGTTCCAGAACTGGACCGCGCAGGACGGTTCGAAACGCAGCAAACACGTGGTCATCGTCGAGTCGTTCACCTTCATCGACAGCCGCGGCAGTGCCGACGGCGGTGGCGGATCAGGTGGCGGCGGCGGTGGTGCACGCCGAACGACAGAGCCCGCTCCAGGCATGGGACAGCCGGACACGGAGATGTCCGCCCCACCGGCGGACAAGGACATTCCTTTCTAGCTAAGACAGCATAGACAACAAGAGAACAACACGAGATAAGAGAGTATTCTGCTATGAAGTTGCTACTGCAAGAAGACGTGAAGAACCTCGGCTACATCGGTGATGTGGTCGACGTCAAGGAAGGGTACGCCCGCAACTACCTTCTGCCGCAGCGCATCGCGGCGCTCCCGACCGATTCGAACATCAAGAAGATCGAAGAGGCTCGCGTAGCAGCGGCCGAACAGCGCCGCCTGCGCAAGGAAGAACAAGTCGCACTCGCGGCACGCCTCGCTGACTTCGAGGTCACCATCAAGGCCGCGGTCAACGCCGAAGGCGTACTGTACGGTTCAGTGGGACCACGTGAAATCGCAGCGGCGTTGCGCCAGGAAGGCCACTCCGTTGAAGCAGACCAGGTCAAGCTCCTCGACCCGATCCGTCACCTCGACAACGTCGTCGTGCCGGTGCATTTCACGGACGATGTGACTGCCGAGGTCAAGGTGTGGGTTGTGCGTGAAGCCGGAAGCGAGTTGCCGGAAGACGCGGACAGTGAAGACAGCAAGGAGGCATCTGACTATGGCGACGGCGCCGACGCGAGCGCCGAGCAGGACTGACGCGGTCTCCAATGACCGCCTTCCGCCTCAGGATCTCGAGGCGGAGATGAGCCTGCTTGGATCGATGATGCTCAGCCGGGAGGCCATCGAGATGGTGCTGCAAGTCATTACTGCAGCGGACGAATCTCGATTCTACCGACCTGATCACCAACAGTTGTTCAAGGTATTGATCGACCTGTACGACCAGAACAAGCCCATCGACCTGGTCGTCGTGCGTGATGAGTTGCAGCGTCGCGACCTGTTCGAGGCGGTCGGCGGCGAGGAGTATCTCATCGATCTGGTTCAGAGCGTTGGCTCGTGGGCCAACGCCGAACACTACGCCCGCATCGTGCGCGACAAAGGCATGCTGCGCGATCTCATCGCGTGCACTGGCCGCATCATGAACGAGGCGTATGCCGAGAGCGAACCGTGCCGCGACATCCTCGATCGCGCGGAAGGTGATCTGTTCAAAGTCACCGAGCAGCGCATCTCGAACCAGGCCCAGCCGCTCGGCGACATGCTCAAGGAGGTCTACCGCCTCATCGAAACCGGGGATGGTGCCCACGTCAGTGGTGTGTCGACCGGTTTTCTGGAACTCGACGAGCTATCCTGCGGTCTGCAACCTGGCGAGTTGATCATCGTTGCGGCCCGTCCGAGTATGGGCAAGACTGCGCTGGGCCTGAATATCGCCGAGCACATCGCCGTTGACGACAAGACGACGACGGTGTTTTTCTCGATGGAAATGGGCCGCCAGCAGGTCGCTCAACGCCTGCTGTGTTCGCGTGGCCGTATCGATTCACACAAGATGCGGCGCGGACGATTGTCGGACGACGAGATCGCCCAACTGGGCTACCTGTGCCAAAGCCTCGAAGACGCCCCACTGCTCATCGACGACACGCCGGGGATGACCATCCTCGAACTGCGTGCCAAAGTCCGCCGGCTCGCGCTCAAGCGCAATTTGGGCTGCGTGTTCGTCGACTACCTCCAGCTGATGCACGCCACCGGACTCGACAGCCGGCAGGCGGAGATTGCTTACATCAGCCGTGGCCTCAAAGCGCTGGCCCGCGAGTTGCACATTCCCGTGGTCTCACTTGCCCAGCTCAACCGCGGGACCGAATCGCGCGAAGGACACCGACCGCGCATGAGCGACCTTCGCGAATCGGGCGCGATTGAGCAAGACGCCGACGTGATCATCCTGTTGCACCGCGAGGAGTACTACAAACCTCAGGACACGAGTGTGCAGGGACAAGCGGAACTGATCCTCGCCAAACAACGCAACGGCCCCACCGGAACCGTCAAGCTCCACTTCAAC
Source organism: uncultured Planctomycetota bacterium (assembly GCA_942492115.1). Lineage (GTDB taxonomy): Bacteria > Planctomycetota > Phycisphaerae > UBA1845 > CAIVHJ01 > CALODL01. The sequence continues at coordinate 30,969 of CALODL010000004.1, read as the reverse complement.
AAGAGTCTGACACGCTTCGACAATCTTTCGGTTCTGCCGCCGGATCAGATGATCGATCCGGGTATGGGTGGCGGAATGGGCGGTGGCGATGGTGGCCCGGCTCCTTTTTGAAGACGGTCAAAGACTTGCAGCAAGTTCACGGGGCCGCACCCCGGCGCGAAGTCAGAGGGCGGTCCCGGCCGCGGGCCGAACATGCCGACGATGCCTCATATGCTCCTATACACCAACAACTTACACAATTGACTTCACCCCCTCAGCCCGTAGAATGCCAGAGCATATGCGCGGTCAAGAGGTACTGCCCACTCTCGGGTTCGACCGCTGAGCGGGCAGCATGACAGTCACGACCAGATCCCGGCGTGGTCGTTTGGCGCCGACTGTTACCCCACCGCGGCAGTTCGACTCCGGCCGCGGCTACGCAGAGGTACGCAGACTCGATATGAGATCACAAGCGATCATGGTGGCGTTGTGCTGCGCGGCGCTGACCGGCCCGGCATCGGCGCAGGCGCCCGAGATCCCCGGCGAAGAAGAACTGATCGTCACCGCGGTCGAGTTCCAGGGCCTGACGACCGTCAGTACGGCCTTTTGCCGCGCGCAGATCTTGACCGCCGAGGGTCGCAGCTACTCTGCGGCCACCACGCAGGAGGATATTCGTCGCTTGCGGCGCACCGGCAAGTTCCTCGAGGTCCGCGTCGATACCGCCCCCCTGGACCCCGGCCGTATCCGCGTCATCTTCATTCTGAGTGAGCGGCCGTTGATCGAAGGCATCGAGTTTCGCGGCAACGTCAAGTTCACCGACAAGACGCTGTCCAACGATCTGCAACTCCTCGCGGGCGACCCCTTGAGTGAACCGCGCGCGCTGCTCGGGGCGCGCCATATCGAGCAGCGCTACCGTGATGCCGGATACGCCCGGGTCCAGGTCTCGCTCGATCGAGCCCAGATGCGCGATGCCCGTCGACTGGTCTTCACGATCGAAGAAGGGCCGCGCGTCCGCATTCGCAAGATCAGTTTCGAAGGCAATACGTGGTTCGATGACGCCGTACTCAAACGCCTGCTCAGCACCAAGACATACATCCCACTCATCCGCACCGGCGACTTCAGCCCCGATCGCGCGGCCCTCGATGCCGCAGCGATCCAGAAGCACTATCGCGACCACGGCTACCTCGATGCGCGGGTCAGCTATCGCACCGACAGTCTTCCCACTGCGGGTGACCTGGCCGTTGTATTCCTCATCAACGAGAGCGAGGCGTACCGCATCTCCAAGATCACCTTCGAAGGCAATACGGTGCTCGACGACGAAGAACTGCGCGCACTGATGTTGCTGACCGAAGGCAGCGTCGTCCGTTTGAAGGATGTTCGCGCTGACGTCGACGCCATTCGCGACGCGCTGGGCGCGCGCGGCTATCTCGATGTACAGGTCGGGACCCCCCAACCCGTATTCACTGAAGAGCCCGGCATCGTCGAGCTGACCTTCGAGATCCTGGAAGGCCTGCCCTATCGCGTCGGCCTGATCTATGTTCGGCGCAACGAATTCATTCAAGACAAAGTCGTCCGCCGTGAACTGGAATTTTTTCCCGGCGAAGTGTACGACACCACCGCAGTACGCCGCAGCGAACAGAACCTCCGAGCCTCCGGATTGTTCGATCTCGTTGAGGTGACTCCTCAGCCGCCGCGTGACGACGACGTCCGCGACGTGCTGGTAGAAGCCTCGGACTCTACGCGGCTGACCAACTTTCTGCTTGGTGGTGGCATCGGGAGCAACAGCGGCCTGGCCGGTTCGGTGACTTTCGAGTCGCGCAACTTCGACATCGCTGACTGGCCCGAAACCTTTGGTGAGTTCCTGCGGGCACGGTCGTTTCGCGGAGCAGGGCAGTACTTCAGAGCCGAACTGTCTCCGGGTACGCGGGTCTCGAGTTTTCGAGTCGTGTTTCGTGAACCGTATTTTCTCGACAAAAAGCTCAACTTCGGCAGCAACATGTATCTGTGGAATCGTGGGCGCGACGATTGGGATGAACGCCGTCTCGGCACCCTGCTGAGCCTTGGACGTCCATTCGAAGAGGGCTGGCTCACCGGGTGGTCGGGCGAGGTCGCGTTTCGTCTCGAAAGTGTCCGCATCGACGATCTCGACTTCTTCCCGGCTGACGATATCGCGGATGCCGAGGGAGATAACCTGCTGACTTCATTCAAGGGTCGCCTGGCGCGTAACACGACCGATAGCCGCATGCTGCCCTCAACCGGCGACATCAGCTCGCTATCCATAGAGCAGGCCTTTGGGAGCAATGTGTTCACCAAGCTCGAGGCTGAGTACACGTGGTTCAAGACCCTGCGTATCGATGACCGTGACCGCAAGAGCGTGCTCGCTCTTCGGGGCCAGGTCGGGTTCCTGCTCGGCGACGCGCCAGTCTTCGAGCGTTATTACGCCGGCGGCATCGGCTCGATGCGCGGATTCGACTTCCGCGGCGTCACACCACGTGACGGCCCGCTGCCGTTTATCGATGACGATCAGAAAATCGGCGGCGACTTCCAGCTGCTGTTCGGTGCCGAGTATTCGTTCCCGTTGTACGGGGACATCCTGCGGGGTGTCACGTTCACGGACATGGGTACCGTGGAGGAGGACGTCGAACTGTCCGATTGGCGCATGTCGGTCGGCTTCGGGTTCCGCCTGCTGCTCGAGCAGATCGCTCCAGTCCCGTTCGAATTCAATTTCGCGACGCCGATTTTCAAGGATGGCGACGACGACACCCAGGTATTCAGTTTCGCCCTGGGAATTACGTTCTAGCCGTACGAGAACCCATGACACCGACATCCATAGAGAGAGGAGCTCCCATGCCCACGAGACAGACGCTGTACCTGATGGCAACCGTCGCCGCGATCGCCTGGGCCGTGACCCACGCCCAGACGCCCGGTACCGGCACCAAGATCGCCGTGTGTGATGTCGCTGCCGTCTTCGAACAGGCCACGATCACCACCGCACTGGAATCAAAGTTCAAAGAGCAAACCGAAAACCTCGACCGTGAGGCCAAGGCGATGCAGGACGATATCCGCATCAAACGACAGGAACTCGCGGCATTCGATCCGCAGAGCAAGGACTATCGCAAACGCGAAGAAGCTCTGCTCGAGATGGAAGCCAAGTCGGAGGCCTGGTTCCGCAGTCGTCAGAACCACCTCCGACGCGTCCGGATGGAGTGGTTCCGCAAGATCTACCAGCAGACCGTCGACTCGACACATGAGATCGCCCAGTCCGCGGGCATCCATGTGGTACTGTCGGACAATCCCATTCAGTACGAAGTCCCGGACGCGCAGGCGCTCATCGGCCAGATTCGCCAGAAAAACGTGATATACGCCAGTCCGCACGTCGATTTGACCGCGCAGATCGTCACGCGGCTCAACACCCGATTCGAGGAGGCGGGAGGCGCCAACAGCATCAATATTGCCATCTAGCCGCACGACGCTAAATTAGCGGGACCGCAGTGACCCAGTTCGCAGCGGACACCCACGACCGTCCCTGTCGACGCCATGAATGGGCCCGTCGCGCGGGGCCGGCCGTCGCGCTGGCCATGCGAGGAGAGAACCTGTGCCTGATCAACAACAACCGATTCTGACGCTCGGCGATGTTGCCGAATTGACAGGTGGTGAGCTGCACGGCACAGCAGCGACGGCGATCACGCATATCGCCCCGATTTCAACGGCGGGCCCGGGGGCCTTGACGTGGGTCGGCCTGCGTCGATACTCAGCCACTCTTGCACAAAGCGGTGCGGCGGCTGCGATCGCGGGGCCAGATATCGATTTCGGCGCGACCCCTGCTGTCGTGTGCCCCCATCCCGACCGGGCCATGGCTGCCGTACTGGAACACCTGCGGCCCCCCGTGCATCACCCGCCGGTCGGCGTGCACCCCACGGCCGTCATAGACGAGGCGGCCATCCTGGGGCCAGACGTGGCCCTCGGCCCCCTGGTCGTCGTACAGTCCGGTGCCCGAATCGGCGCCCGCAGCATTCTCCACGCCGGCGCCTACGTCGGTCATAACTCCAGTATTGGCGAGGATTGCGTGTTGTGGCCGCAGGTCGTCATCCGCGAACGCTGCACGATTGGCCACCGCGTCACGCTCCATCCGAATGTGACCGTCGGAGCTGACGGCTTCGGCTATAATTTCGTCGACGATCACTATGAAGGTGTTCCGCAGATTGGCACCGTCCGCATTGAAGACGATGTCGAAATCGGAGCCTGCAGCTGCATCGACCGTGCCAAATGCGACGAAACCGTCATCGGGCGCGGGACCAAGATCGACAACCTCGTACAGGTCGCCCACAACGTAAAGATCGGGGCCCATTGCTGCCTGGTATCGCAGGTCGCCATCGGCGGCAGCACGGTACTTGGCGATTACGTGCTGTTCGGCGGCAAAGTGGGTGTCCGTGACAACATCAAGATCGGCAACCAGGCTCGGGCCGCCGCATGCACATGCATCGGCATCGATGTCGCCGACAAAGAGGTGGTGGTCGGGATTCCCGCGACCACGAAGATGGACCACTTCCGACAGCTGGCTGGACTGCGCAAGCTGCCGGAAGCGATGAAACTGATTAAGGATCTGATCAAGCGGGTCGAACAACTTGAATCAGCAAACGATTAGGCAATCAGTCGAACTCACCGGCCGCGGCTTGTTCACCGGCGAAGAAACGTTGTTGCGATTCAAGCCGGCCAAACCGCATGCGGGCATCGTGTTCAACCTCATTGAACGTGACAAGCCCGTGCGCATCGCGGCGCGGCTCGAGAACGTGACCAAACGGGCACGACGCACCGCTATCCGCAACGGGACGGCAGCCATCGAAACAGTCGAGCATTGCCTGTCGGCCTGCGCCGGCATGGGCATCGACAACCTCGTCGTCGAACTCACAGGTCATGAAGTCCCAGGTGTCGATGGCAGCTGCGCGCCGTTCGTCAACATGATCAAACAGGCCGGCATTGTCGCACAGGAAGCCGAACGCGATATTTACGTCATCTCAGAAATGGCTCGGGTACAACAGGGCGACTCCGAGTTGATCGCCCTGCCCCCGCTGCCGACCGCTCCCGACGTCTTCGAAATTCATTATCTACTCGACTATGGCGACAACAACGCCATTGGTCGGCAATCGTACATGCTGCAGGTCACCCCTGAAGCCTTTGAAGCGCAAATCGCACCGGCACGAACGTTTTTGCTCGAGCAGGAAGCCGAGGCTTTCCGCAAACAGGGTATGGGCCAGCACCTGACCTACGACGACCTCGTCATCTTTGGCCCCAATGGCCCCATCGAGAACGAACTGCGTTTCCCCGAGGAATGCGTGCGGCACAAGATCCTGGATCTCATCGGGGATCTCAGCCTGTTCGGGCAGTTCATCGCCGGGCGGATCTATGCCCGGAAATCAGGCCACTCACTGAATCACGATATGGCCCGCAAGCTCCTCGCGCAGAAAGACGCCAAGCGGCTGAGCAGCACTCTCACCGGCCCGCCGGTCATGGACATCCGGCAGATTCAGCGCCTGCTGCCGCACCGCTACCCCTTCTTGCTCGTCGATCGCGTCATTGAAATAGACGGTATCGAGCGGGCAGTAGGCATCAAGAACATTACGTACAATGAGCCCTTCTTTCAGGGCCATTATCCCGGGCAACCGATCATGCCGGGCGTCCTGATTCTGGATGCTCTGGCCCAACTTGGTGGTATCCTCCTGGCCCAGGAGCTCGATCAAAAAGGCCGCGTGGCCGTGCTGCTCAGTATGGACAAAGTCAAATTCCGTCGCCCGGTCCGGCCAGGCGACCAGCTCATCATGGAAGCACGGACCGTGCGTGTGAAATCACGTCTGGGACATCTGTTCTGCAGCGCCCGGGTCGGAGACGAACTGGCCGCCGAAGCCCAGATCAAATTCATGATGGCTGATGCAGACCCGATGTAGCGGAGAACCGTATGATCCACCCAACGGCTGTCATCGAGACCGGCGCTGAACTTGGAACGGGCGTCAAGGTCGGCCCTTTCAGCTATATCGGCCCACACGTCAAACTGGGCGACGGCTGTGAGCTGCGCAACGGCGTCACCATCACCGGCCACACGGCGACCGGCCCCGATTGCGTGTTCTTTCCAGGTTGCGTCATCGGCGAAGAGCCCCAGGACCTCAAATACAAGGGTGGCCCGACCCAGCTGAATATCGGCAAGGACAACGTGTTCCGCGAGTACGTCACTGTTCACCCGGGGACCGAAGTCGCCGGCGGCGTCACAACCATTGGTGATCACAATCGATTTTTCATCGGTGTGCACATCGCTCATGACTCCCATCTGGGTAATCATATCGTCATCGCCAATGGCGTTGGACTGGCCGGCCACGTCCGCATCGAGGATTATGTCAACATGGGCGGCCATGCCGCCTTGCACCACTTCGTCACCGTCGGGCGCTATGCCATGATTGGTGGTATGTCGCGCATCAGTCAGGATGTCCCACCGTTCCTGATCACTCAGGGATACGAACCCCGGCCGCGCGGCGTCAACCTCGCCGGGCTGCGCCGGTGGAAAATCGATGACGGTGACATCACCGCCTTGACCGATGCGTATCGCACCCTGTACGGCAAACGTCAGGCAGACGATCCGTTTGCCCAACGTCTTGACCGCATCGAAAAGACGTATGCTGACAACCAGGTGGTCACGAGCCTGTGCGCATTCGTTCGTCGAACGTTGTCAGATGGAAAACGGGGACGCTACCTCGAATCGCAGCGTCGCGATCACTCCGAGGACAACCGCGCATTCTACGCACTGAAGACCGTTGGAGAACAATAGATGGCGCGCCCGTTCAGAACAGCCGTAATCGGTGTAGGCCACATGGGCCGACACCACGCACGCCTCTACAGCGAAATGCCTGAGAGCGACCTCGTGGCCGTCATCGACGCCAATGTCGAGCGGGCCGCAGAAATCGCCGGCAAGTACGGTTGCCAACACTTCGCCTCGATCGACGAAATCGATTTCGACCTGGACGCCGCCAGCATTGCGGTGCCCACGGTCTACCACCGCGCCGTGGCCGAACCGCTCATGCAGCGCGGTGTCGCCGTCCTCGTCGAAAAGCCGATCGCTCCGAACGTCGAAGAGGCGGTCGCGTTGCTCGATGCAGCCAATAAGCACAACGCTCTACTGCAAATCGGACACTCGGAAAGATTCAATCCGGTCGTGCGGGCCATGCAACGCATGAACGTTGTTCCCAAGTTCATTGAGACACACCGTATCAGCCCGTTCACGTTCCGCTCTGCCGATATTGGCGTCGTGTTCGACATGATGATCCACGACATCGACATCGTCTTGCATCTGGCCAAGGACACGGACTACATCATCCAGGCAGTGGGTATTCCCGTGCTCGTGCGCAGCCACGAAGACATCGCCAACGCCCGCGTTATCTTCAGCAACGGTTGCGTGGCCAATCTCACCGCGTCCCGCCTGGCGCTCAAGACCGAGCGTACCATTCGGGTGTTCAGCGAAGACGCCTATCTGTCTATGGACTTCGGTCGTAAGACCGGGATTGCCGTGACCAAGGATGCCAACCTCGACATTCTGAAAATGGCCCGGGAAGGCAAATTCGAAGACCTCTCGCAGATGAAGAACTCCGATTTCGGGTCCATGGTCAAAGTCGAGCCGTTGCTGATCGACGACACCGAACCCCTCCGGGCGGAATTGACCTCGTTCCTTGGCGCCTTACGCACCGGCAGCCACCCCGAAGTCTCGGGCGAGGAAGGAGTCGCGGCCGTCAGGATGGCCAGCGAAATCGTTGACAGCTTGCAAAAGCACGATTTCGGAGTGAAGTTCAACCAGTCGTAAGCAACCCGCTCGACGGCGCGACGATCCACAACGCAAGGACACTCACTCGGTCAGCTCCTTGCCCAAACGCCACAACACCGCATTGATGAACACGCGCTCGTTGGGCTCGGCGATGGCGCGGCTCTCGAGCATGCCGAGCAGGCGGCGCTGGTGGGCGTTGAGTTGTTCCATACGAAACCGTTGGCGCAAGTCATCCTGGATGTCCTTGAATGATGTCACGGTTGCGTCGCTGACAGCCCCCGACTTGACGATGAACCACGCCGTATCCCCTTCGACGACGTCGCTGACGGTTTCGGCTGGCAGACTGTTCAGCGTCCGCGACACGATGGCGTAAGGGCCTCGGAGGTCCGAGGTAATCTGGCCCCAGGCCCCACCGTCACTCGCGTGGATGCCGTCGGAGACGTCGCGCGCGACGGCGTCGAAGGCTTCCCCGCCAATGATCCTCGCTCGGGCATCCCCGGCGCGTGTCCGCGCTGCCGCGGCATCTGCTCCCTTGGACACCTGAATTAGAAACAACTCGCGACTTGCTTCCTGGCGGTAGTCCTCGAGATGGGACTGGTAGAAATCCCACAGTTGCTGACGGGTCGGCGCCTCGATGCGCGGCATGATCTTGTCGTAGAGGTATTTCTGGACAACCACGTCGCGGCGAACCTCCGCGCGAATGTCACCAATCGTTCGACCGTCCTGGCGAAGGTGCTCTTCGAAGCGTGTCTGACGGCCGCCGAACTCGCGTCCAACACGGTCCTTGATCTCCTGATCGACAGCCCGCTCGAGCCCGGCCTCTGCCTCGGCAACATCGAACTCGCGATTGGCTTCCTGATACAGCAGCTGATTGCGAATCCGCCCGTACACGACTTCGGTCACGAGGCGTTGGACATGTTCGACCGATGGCCGCGGCGTATCGCCGAGGCGCTCGCGAACGATCGCGACCATCTCGGCCACTTCGATCGGGTCGCCATTGATGAGCATGACGTCAATTTCTTCGAACGACACCGGTGGCGGCTCGGCTGCCGTGGACGACGGGATGACCAGCGGTCCGTTGTCGTGGTTCGAGGCGGATGAGCGACTGGGTGGCCGCTTGGACGGCGGCGTTTTCGAAAACGAACACCCACAGATCATCAGACCACAGACTGTCAGGATGAACAGGCATGTGTATCGGCACATGTGCGCAGTATGCGGCTTCACAGCAGCTTCCGCAAGATGGCCAGCAACGTCGGCCCCTCGAAATACGCCGGCGGCAAGCGCCAGTGGATGGTCTTCGGATCGGGCATCCGCACGGTGCCGGAGGCGGCAGCCGGCTGTGAGAAAAGTGTGTCGGCCAACGTCAGGTCGGTGACCTCGAAGACGACATCGGGTGACCGGGCGATGATCGACCGGACCCCCCACCGCGCCGCTCGCACGCGCACGTCAGCCAGATCAATGAGATTCTGCACCTGTTCCGGCAGGACGCCGTAGGCGTCAGCCAAATCACCGGCCACCTGGAGCACCTCGTCCGCCCGACTGCACGAGGCCAGGCGGCGGTATGTTTCCATGCGCGCCGCTTCGGCGCGCATGTAGGCGCGCGGGATCAGGGCGGTGACACCCAACTCGACATGGACCTGCGGCGGTTCGGCGTCCTGCTCGCCCTTGAGACGCCGAGCGGCCTGCTCGAGGAGACGGCAGTACATTTCGTAACCGACAGCACCGATGTGCCCGCTCTGTTCCGATCCCAGGATATTGCCGGCCCCACGGATCTCGAGGTCACGCATGGCAATCTTGAAACCCGCCCCGAGATCACTGAACTCCTCGATGGCCTTGAGTCGTTTAGCGGCAATGTCAGTCAACGTCCGTTCCGGCGATAGCAGAAGATAGCAGTAGGCGCGATGACGATAACGGCCGACGCGGCCGCGCAGTTGATGCAGGTCGCCGAGGCCGAAGCGATCGGCGTCATCGATAATAATGGTATTGGCCGTCGGAATATCGATCCCGCTCTCGATGATCGTCGTGCACACCAGGACGTCCGCCTCGCGGTCCAGGAACTTCATCATGACTTCTTCGAGCGCGTCGCCGCTCATCTGTCCGTGTCCGACCACACAACGCGCTTCAGGGACAATGGCCGCGAGCTGGCGGGCCACCTCCTTGATGTCGTGAACACGGTTGTGCACGTAGAACACCTGGCCTTCGCGGTTCAGCTCGCGCATGATCGCCGCACGCACCAGATCGTTGTCGCGGTGGCGCACCTGGGTCACGATGCTGCGGCGGTCCAACGGTGGTGTCGCGAGAGCACTGATATCACGCACGCCCAGCATGGCCATGTGCAGAGTACGCGGAATCGGCGTCGCCGTGAGGGTCAGGACATCAACGGTTTCACGAAACCGCTTGAGGTGTTCCTTGTGCTCGACACCGAAGCGCTGCTCCTCGTCGACGATCACCAGACCGAGGTTGGCAAAGCCAACATCCTTGCTGAGCATGCGATGTGTCCCGATGAGCACGTCGACCTGCCCTTTGCTGGTTTGCTTGATCAGCCGCGTTTGTTCCGCCTTGCTGCGGAAACGGGACAGACAGCCGATTTCGAACGGGTAGTCGGCCATCCGCTCACTGAACGTGCGATGGTGTTGTTCCGCCAGCACCGTCGTCGGCACGAGCACTGCGACCTGCCGGCCGTACTCCATCGCCTTGAACGCCGCACGCATGGCCAACTCGGTCTTGCCGTAACCGACATCCCCGCAAATCAAGCGATCCATGGGCCGCCCCGAGCACAAGTCGCTCCGAATCTCCTCCATGACCTTGAGTTGATCTTCGGTCTCGGTGTACTCGAACTCACCTTCAAACTCGCGTTGCCAGATGGTGTCCGGCGGATAAGTCGTGCCGGTCAATGCTGCACGCATGGCCTGCACACGCAACAGCTCGCCGGCAAAACTACTGATGGCCTCCGCGACTTTCTCGGTCGTGGCCTTCCACCGCGTGCCGCCGAGGGTGGACAACGCCGGAGTATTGCCACCGACACCGATGTACTTATGAACGAGCTCGATCTGACTGCTGGGCACGTGAATCGTCGCGCCGCCGGCGAACTCGAGTGTCAGGTACTCCTCGCTCTTCTGCCCCGCTCCTTTGCGCATCGCTGCGAGCCCGCGAAACCGGGCGATACCGTGAATCACATGGACGACAGTGTCACCGGTCTCGAGATCGAGCCACGTTTCGAGTGGCCGCGACGCGTAGGCCTTGCGAATGCGCCGCGTTCGGCGCGCGCGACGAAACAACTCATGGTGGCCGATGAAAATGTGACCGCGCGCGCGCCAATCGAAGCCGTGATGGATGAAGCCCCGTTCGAGGGTAAGCGTATCAGGAGCCCCCCCCGGATGGTCGGCGAGCAGCTCGGACAACCGCTGCTCCTCGGCTTCGTTCTCACACCATACGGTGATGCGGGTGTCCGCGGCCATCTCGATCAGCGTGGCTACGGTCTGAGCGGCGCGGCCTTCGAAACGCTGGATGCTGGAGACGTCAAAACGGTAGTCGTCCCCAGCGGCCACCGCCATGCCCCCGAACCGGATCCCATAGATCTGAGTGTACGCCGCAGCCGACTGGAACAGTCGCTCGACCGGATAGAGCCCTCGCTCATTGTCGACCCGATCAACGTACGTGCGGCCCAGCTCGGTGATCTCGATCGGCTCATGCCACCACAGGATTGCCTCGGGGGGCAGGTGTTCGAACAACGGAACGCGGTCACCTGCCGACGCTCCGGCAATGGCCGCCACCCCGCTGATGCGCGCCTGCTCGACTGCCTGCAGCGACCGCCCGGTAGACACGTCATAGCGCCGGATCGAATCGACCTGGTCATCGAGATACTCGATGCGCAGGGGATCCTCGAAATCGTGCGTAAAGACATCCACGATCCCACCACGGACCGCGAAGTCCCCGGGCGCCTCGACCCATTCGAGCCGCTCCATACCCTGATCCACACACCACTGGATCAGGCTGTCGAGGGGTGGTCCGCCACCCGCACGGATTTCGAGGCCGGCCTGTTCGATCGCCGCCGCAGACAACACGGGTTGGATCAGAGCCTGGATGGGCACGACCACGACCTGGCCTCGGACGTCCTGATGCCGCAAGCGCTCGCACACCTGCAGACGGCCGGCAGCCGTGTCGCTGGACCCCTCGGCGGGCGGCCAGCTCTCGTAGGCCGGCAGCAGACCCCCGGCACTGACCACGTTTTCGAGATCGTCGCGGACCTCGTCGGCGTGATCGAGGTGGGCGGTCACGTAGATCACCGGCCGACCACTGTCCCGCGCGAGGAGTGCGGCGGCAATGGGCGCAGAGGATCCCCACAGGCCTTCGGCGGCCAAGGGGCCCTTCGCCTCACCCTGGCTCACTCTGGCGACCAGTCGCTTGTACGTCGCATCATTCGTGATCGTTTTGATCACGGCATCATGATAGCGACCCACGGCTCGCTTGGCAGCGGGCGTTCTGCGCTAAATAATATAGTATCGGCTCGACCCGGCGGTCAGAGGTCACGCCGAACAGAGGCACTGATCATGAATATGGACAACTTCGGCCCAAGCCTCCTGTCGTGGGGCAACTGGTGGCAGTACGCCCGTGACTATTGGCGCGACGCGAGCCAGCGGCAGATCCTCTTCTGGGACACGCTGCGCCAACGCGGAGACATCTATCTCGAACACCGCGAGCAAGGCAATCCACCGGTGCTCGATTTCGGGTACGACGTCATCATGGATGGCCGTGACCTCGAACAGCCGTGCAACTATTCCTTGTTGCGGATCATCGCCCCTGACGACGTGCAGCAGAAGCCCGGTGCGCGTCCGTTCGTCATCATCGACCCCCGCGCTGGCCACGGCCCGGGCATTGGCGGCTCGAAGTTCGATTCGCAAGTCGGCGTCGCGCTGCGTGCCGGGCATCCCGTGTACTTCGTCACCTTCAGCCCCCGGCCGGTCCCCGGTCAACGGCTCGACGACGTCGCCGGGGCGGAGGCCTTGTTCATCGAGGAGGTCGCCAGACGCCATCCCGAGGCCGTGGGCAAGCCCTGCGTCGTGGGCAATTGCCAGGCCGGTTGGGCGGTCGCCGCTCTGGCAGCCCTGCGTCCGGAACTCGTCGGTCCCATTATGCTCAACGGGGCGCCCTTGTCGTACTGGTCAGGCGTCGACGGCAAGAATCCCATGCGCTACGCCGGCGGGTTGCTCGGTGGCAAGTGGCTGGCGTCTCTGGCCAGTGACCTGGGCAACGGACTGTTCGACGGCGCCCACCTGGTGGCCAACTTCGAGAACCTCAACCCGGCGAACACGCTGTGGACCAAACAGTACAATCTGTATTCCAAGATAGACACCGAGGCACCGCGCTACCTCGACTTCGAGAAATGGTGGGGTGGATTCTTCCTGATGAACGCCGAGGAAATCGATGACATCGTCAGTCATCTGTTCATCGGCAACAGATTGGCCCGCGGCCGTATCGTCATCGAAGACGGTCGCACCATCGACCTGAAGAACATCCGCTCGCCAATCATCGTCTTCGCATCGTTCGGCGACAATATCACACCGCCACAACAAGCGCTCAACTGGATCGCCGATGTTTACGGCCACGAAGACCACATCGTGGCCAACGACGATGTCATCGTCTATCTGCTCAACGATCACATCGGACACCTCGGCATCTTCGTATCGGGCAGCGTGGCTCGGAAAGAGACCACGGAGCTCGTCGATACGCTCGAGATGATCGATCGCCTGCCACCCGGCCTGTATGAAATGGTCATCGAGAAGCACGACGATGGCGCCGGTCACGCCGTCGAACCGGGGGCATTCGCCGTGCACTTCGAGACCCGCACCATTCAGAACATTCTCGATCTCGACGACGGGCGCCGCGAGGAGACCTACTTCGAAGCCGTCGAGGCGACCTCCGCGATCAACGAACGAATGTACCGCACCCTGGCCCGGCCGTATATCCGCGCCCTGGCCTCGGACACCTCGGCGGAATGGCTGCGCAACACGCATCCACACCGGTTACAGCGTACCGTGGTATCGAGCCTCAACCCGTGGCTTGCGTTCCTGCCTCACCTGGCTGATACGGTACGGGCCCAACGGAGAGCCTGTACCCCGGACAACCCGTGGCTCATCGCCGAGCAGGCGGCCTCGGACATGATCATCGCTGCCCTCGACGCCTGTCGTGACATCCGGGACGATTGCAACCGCGCCGCGTTCAAGTGGATCTACGGTGCCAGCCCCTGGGCCGTCATGTTGCCACCGGCTCCGCCCGAATCATCTCCCGAGGCTCTCGACGGCGTGCCACGCAGCACGGCGCTCGAGCACAAGTTCGAATGCGGAACGCCGCTCGAGGGTGCCGTGCGCATCATCATCGCGGTCGCCCTGCGGACCGGCCGCATCGAACGCCGGGCCATGCGCATCGCCCGCCACCTGCGCATGAACAGCCGTTTCAGGGACCTCAGTGACGCCGAGATGAAACGCATCGTTCGCGACCAGGCTGCCGTACTGCGGCTCGACGAGAACCGCGCCCTCGAAGGGCTGGCCATGCTGTTACCCACCGCCAACGAGCGCGAGGGTGCCGCGGATTTCGTTCGCCAGGTCTTCGAAGCCGAACCCGAGGACATCGGTCCGCAGAACGCCCTGGTGAGCACACTGGAAAACATCCTGGACATCGATCTGCGCGTCCCGCAGTCAGCATGACCCGGGCTCGTGATGAGGGACCTTCATGTCCGATCAGGTATTGACCAACTGTACGTTCGACGAGATCAACATCGGCCAGTCGGCCGTGCTGCAGCGCACGCTCGAGGATCGTGACATCGAGCTGTTTGCGGCTGTGACCGGAGATGTCAACCCCACCCACCTCGATGCCGGTTACGCGCAGCAGCACATCGGCGGCATCGTCGGCCACAGCATGTGGGGCGCGTCGCTGATTTCCAAACTGCTGGGCAATGACCTGCCCGGCCCGGGGTCCGTGTACCGCAGCCAGCAGCTCGAGTTCGTCCGATCGGTGGCACTGGGCGACACCTTGACTGTCAGTGTGACCGTCAGCGGCAAGGATGCCGGCAATCAGACCGTGATACTCGATTGCCTCGGGCTCAACCAGAGACACGAGCGTGTTTTTGCCGGAACGGCCACGGTCCAGGCACCCACGTCCAAGACGACCATGGTGGCCCCGGACATGCCCGAGGTCACATTGCAGCACCGCGATGGCTATGCCGAACTGCTTGCCAGGTGCGGCCCGCTGGATGCGGTGGTTACGGCAGTTGCGCACCCGTGCGACGCGGCGTCGCTGTCGGGTGCGGTGCAGGCCGCCGCCGCCGGGCTGGTGCAGCCGATTCTCGTTGGACCGGCAGGGCGCATCCATGCGGCCGCCGAGGCCGCGCAGCTGGACATCTCGCTGTGTCGCATCGAGGATGTCGAGCACAGCCATGCCGCGGCGGCCCGAGCAGTTGAACTGATCCGCGCCGGCGAGGCCGAGATCCTGATGAAGGGGAGCCTGCACACCGACGAGTTGATGGGAGCAGTCGTATCATCCAAGACCGGCTTGCGTACGGCTCGACGCATCAGCCATGCGTTCATCATGGCCGTGCCGACCTATGCCAAGCTGCTCATCGTGACCGACGCGGCAATCAACATCTTCCCGGACCTCGATATCAAGCGTGACATCTGCCAGAACGCCATCGACATCGCCCACGTACTCGGCATCGAGCGGCCGCTCGTGGCTCTGCTGTCCGCCGTAGAAACCGTCACGGGCAAGATTCCCTCGACCATCGAAGCCGCGGCGCTGTGCAAGATGGCCGACCGCGGCCAGATTACGGGCGGCGTCCTCGACGGCCCGTTGGCCCTGGACAACGCCATCAGCCCCGAAGCCGCGGCGACCAAAGGGATCGACTCGCCGGTTGCCGGCCAGGCTGACATTCTGTTGGCCCCCGACCTCGAGTCCGCCAACATCCTGGCCAAACAACTGACCTTCCTGGCAAACGCCGATGCGGCGGGCATCGTCCTGGGCGCCCGCGTCCCCATCATTTTGACCAGCCGGGCCGACGATGTCCGCACGCGCATGGCTTCGTGTGCCGTTGCAGCCCTGCAGGCCCACCGACGTCGCCAGGCGGGCGCGGGAGCCCGCGCATGAGTCACGTCATCATCGTCGTCAATGCCGGCAGCTCCAGCGTGAAGTTCTCGGTTCACGGCGCCCGGGACGAAGCCCCGCTGATCCTGCGCGGCCAGATCGAAGGGTTGCGGACGGCGCCGCGCATCAAGGCCAGAGACACCGCGGGAACGGTACTCATCGACGAGGCCGTCGCAGAGCCGGGCGCGCGCCTGACTCACGCCGAAGCGTTCGAGCGCATCGCGACGTGGATGACCGCCCAACTCGACGACCTCACGCCGATCGCCGTCGGCCATCGCGTGGTCCATGGGGGTCCGACGCTGCGGGCACCTGCACGAATCACCGACGATGTCCTGGCACACCTGGAGGAACTCGTCCCCTTCGCCCCACTGCACCAGCCGCACAACCTCGCGGCCATCCGCGCTGTGGCGGCTGCCCGTCCGGATCTGCCACAGGTTGCGTGCTTCGACACCGCATTTCACCGTTCGCAGCCCAGCGTCGCCGAACACTTCGCCATTCCCCGCGAATACTTCGAGCAGGGCATCCGCAGGTACGGGTTCCATGGTCTGTCCTACGAATACATCGCACGCACACTTTTGACCGTAGCCCCCGACATCGCCCGCGGCCGGGTAGTCATCGCCCACCTTGGCAGCGGCGCCAGCATGTGTGGCATCCGCAACGGACGCAGCGTGGACAGTACGATGGGGCTGACTGCGCTCGATGGGTTGCCGATGGGCACGCGCTGTGGCAATCTCGATCCGGGCGTCATCTTCCACCTGCTTCGTGCGGGCATGACAGCTGACGCGCTCGAAGACATGCTGTACACACGCAGTGGCCTGCTGGGCATTTCCGGTGTGAGCAATGACATGCGCGACCTGCTGGCCAGCTCCGACCCCCTGGCCGATGAGGCCATCGCATACTTCGCCTATCGCATCGCCGGCGCCACCGGGAGCCTCGCCGCGGCGATTGGCGGCCTCGACGGCTTCGTCTTCACCGCGGGGATCGGAGAGAAGTCGCCCGATGTTCGTGCCCGCGTGTGCAGCCAGTTGGAATGGCTGGGCATCGCTCTTGATCCCGACGCCAACGCGAGCAACGCGCAGCAGATCTCCCGCTCCGGCAGTACACCGGTGTGGGTCCTGCCGACGAACGAAGAACGCATGATCGCACTTCATACGCTGGGAATCCTGGCTGAACAACGTAATCGGAACTGAGTCCTGACCGGCTGCCGATCCGCAGGCTGGCCCATCCTCGGACGATCCTCTACACTTCCCCATATTCCACTATTCAGGCAGGATTTCATCATGACCCCCGCAGTTGAAGAATACATCAAGGAACACGAATCCGATTTCGTCGAACGCCTCAACACGCTGTTGCGCATTCCGAGCATTTCGACGGCATCCGAGCACGCCGGCGACGTCCGCCAGGCCTGTGAGTTCGTCAAAGAACAGTTCCTGAGCATGGGCCTGGAGGCCCAGATCATCGAGACTCCCAGGCATCCGGCGGTCTTCGCCGATACAGGAGGGTCTGGACCGACCATCCTGGTCTACGGTCACTATGACGTGCAGCCCCCCGGTGACGAAGCGTTGTGGGATTCCCCACCGTTCGAACCACAGGTCCGCGATGGCGTCCTTTATGCCCGGGGCAGCGCCGACGACAAGGGCCAGGCGTTGTGCCACCTGTTCGGCGCCGAGGCCTGGCTCAAGGCCGGCGGCAAACTGCCGTGTCGAGTAAAGTTCCTCATCGAAGGCGAGGAAGAAATCGGGTCGCCGAACCTCGATGCCCTCGTGGCCGAGCATCGTGAGCGCCTCGCCTGCGATATCGTGGTCATCTCCGATACGAGCAAGTTGAGCATCGAAACGCCGGCGATCACCTACGGAACCAAAGGCCTGGTATACAAAGACATCAGGGTCTTCGGCCCGAAACAGAACATGCACTCGGGCTGCTTCGGCGGGACGATGGCCAACCCCGGAAACGTCATCGCATCGATCGTAGCCGCCATGCGCGATGACCAGAATCGCGTGAGCATTCCGGGGTTTTATGACGATGTCGTGCCGTTGACCGACCACGAGCGCCAAACGCTTGCGGCCCTGCCGTTCGATGACGCTCAGTTTCTAGCTGACCTCGGCTGCCCCAAACTCGATGGTGAAGCAGGCTACACCACCCTCGAACGCAAGGGCGCGCGCCCGACACTCGATGTCAATGGCATGTACGGCGGTTACATGGGTGAAGGCGCCATGACGGTCATTCCTTCGATGTGCGGCATGAAGGTTTCGATGCGGCTGGTCCCCAACCAGGATCCCGAGACGATTTCGAAGCAATTCGATGACTTCGTGCGCGCCCAATGCCCTGACACCGTGCGTCTGGAAATCGATACCCATGGTGTCGCCGCCCCGTATGCCACCCCGCTCGACCTCCCGGCGCTCAAGGCAGCAATGGCAGCAGTTGAAACGGGCTTTGGGGTCAAGCCGGCCCTCATCCGTGAGGGTGGTACGATCCCGATCATGGCCCTGTTCAAGAAGGAACTCGGCGCCGAGAGCGTGTTGATGGGCTTCTCCGAGCCGAATTGCAATCTGCACGGGCCCAACGAGCACCTCCATGTGTCGGACTTCGTGAATGGAGTCCGGTCGGCGGCGGCCTTCTTCGCCGAGTTTGCCAGAGTTTAGTCACCGGCCTAGTATGCCGCTGAAAGGAGTCCTGCATGTCCGAGCCTGTTCATGGCGATAACCCGATCGTGATCGAAGAAACGCCTGGCAAGAAAGCGTATTGCCAATGCGGCCTGTCGGCCAATTTGCCCTATTGCGACGGGGCGCACAGTCGTGAAGGGACGGGCTTGGCGCCCATCGTGGTCGAGATTACCGAAGAGGCCAGAAAAGCGGTTTGCCAGTGCCACCGCAGCGGTAACGCCCCGTGGTGCGACGGATCCCACAAGAACCCGTAGGCTTTCGGACCCCCGGACTTGTCCACAGGGTGCAGGGACCGAATAATTGACGGGGACTCCCAAGTGATCTGGATCCGAGCGAAAGGACCAACATGAGCGCATTCTGGGGTGCGACCTGCGATGATTTCTACGTCAGCAATCGCCTCTTTCTCAAGCTCGACATGACCCTGGCCCGTGAGACGGTGCTGCATTTCTTCGATCAGCTGCGCAAAGTCTATCCCGCCATGACGCGCATGCGCCGCCGTGAGGACGGCGCGATCATACTCGAAGAAGATACCAGCGATCGCACCAATCGCCGCTGGATTCGGCTCGAACCGTCTTCGCTGCGCTTCGGCTTCTTCGCGCCGCCGACCATGGAGGAGGTCCACAGCCTGGCAGACTCCATTCTCGAACAGGCCCCGTTCCATCTGACGTTCAGTCAGATCGATTACGATCACTTCGAGATCGTCTATGCCTTCGACCTCGAGTACGCCGGCAACCACGATCAACTCATCGCCCAGGCCCTGTTTCCCGATCATGCGGCAGCCGGACTGTGGCGTTCTGATGACGTCCATCACGTCATCGACATGCAACCCTATTTTGGCGTGTCCCTCAGTGAGGATTGCGACCTGCAGGCCTACGTCGAAGTCAAGAGCCGTACGGCGACCTTTGAAGTCCGTACCGGTGCGTACGAACCACAACCGTTGACCGTGTACCTGACCATTCGCAAGTACTGGGGCTACTCACAGGACACGAGCCTGTCGGGTAGCTACCGCGCGATGGTCGAACAGGCCGATGACATCGCGGCCAGCAAGGTCGTGCCATTATTCGTCAACCCGTTGGCCCAGGCGATTGCCAGCCAGCCTTGAGCGCGCGTTGACCCGCGACACATCGTCCCACTTCGCGTAGAACGTTCTACAACGATGCGCCGGCTAACCACCGAGATTCGTTCGCCCTCATGAAGCCTGACGATCACATCTGCTACTGCTACCACGTCACGCTGCGCAAGTTGGAAAACTACGCGCGGCGCGAGCGGCCCCAATGCGCTTCCCAGATGACCCAATGCCTGGGGGCCGGCACCGGATGTGGATGGTGCATTCCTTTCCTCGAAAAAATTCAACGCCGCGCCGTCGAACAGGCCGACGCTCCGCAGGACGAACTGAGTATTACCCCCGAAGAATACGCCGCAGCCAGAGCAACCTACCGCCAATCCGGCGACAAGAATACATTCTGATTCCGATGCGCCGTTGAACGGCTCCTCGGCGGGGCGCGGTAGTTCTCTTGCTCCGTTCCTCCGTTGCGGGTGCTTACGCACGTTAACTGTCTGTCGTCATCTGCGCAAGAGAGCTACCGACTTCCCTCTGTTCGTCCGTGCTTGCAGGTTGGTGCGGGGATCGAGTTCGCGGTGCCACGACCGACGACAGACTACCGGCGACCGGCGCGGAACGCATGGCGCGAGACGATCGGCGAGAGGCGCCCACTGTTGGACATCGCCTACCACCGAGAAGGCTCGAGGTGAACGGCTCCTCGGCGGGGCGCGGTAGTTCTCTTGCTCCGTTCCTCCGTTGCGGCTGCTTACGCACGTTAACTGTCTGTCGTCATCTGCGCAAGAGAGCTACCGACTTCCTTCTGTTCGTGCGTGCTTGCAGGTTGGTGCGGGGATCGAGTTCGGGGGGCCACGACCGACGACAGACTACCGGCGACCGGCGCGGAACGCATGGCGCGAGACGATCGGCGAGAAGGCGCCCACTGTTGGACATCGCCTACCACCGAGAAGGCTCGAGGTGAACGGCTCCTCGGCGGGGCGCGGTAGTTCTCTTGCTCCGTTCCTCCGTTGCGGGTGCTTACGCACGTTAACTGTCTGTCGTCATCTGCGCAAGAGAGCTACCGACTTCCTTCTGTTCGTGCGTGCTTGCAGCGTCCGGACGCGCTGCGGCTGGACCGTGACTACTCGGCTACGCCTCGAGAATGGTTGCACTGGGACCGCGTGTCTGGGATGGCAGGATGTATACCATGGGTATGGCCCAAATTATTATGCAAAGGAACTCCCCACCCAGTTGGCTACTGGCCCAAACCGCTTTTTTGATGTGCCCACCCGATGCGCTGATCGTCGCTACGCGACGCTCAGGTTGGTGCGGGGATCGAGTTCGGGGGGCCACGACCGACGACAGACTACCGGCGACCGGCGCGGAACGCATGGCGCGAGACGATCGGCGAGAGGCGCCCACTGTTGGACATCGCCTACCACCGAGAAGGCTCGAGGTGAAAGGCTCCTCGGCGGGGCGCGGTAGTTCTCTTGCTCCGTTCCTCCGTTGCGGGTGCTTACGCACGTTGACTGTCTGTCGTCATCTGCGCAAGAGAGCTACCGACTTCCTTCTGTTCGTGCGTGCTTGCAGCGTCCGGGCGCGCTGCGGCTGGACCGTGACTACTCGGCTACGCCTCGAGAATGGTTGCACTGGGACCGCGTATATGGGATGGCAGGATGTGTACCTGGGTATGGCCCAAATCATTATGAAAAGGAACTCCCCACCCAGTTGGCTACTGGCCCAAACCGCTTTTTTGATGTGCCCACCCGATGCGCTGATCGTCGCTACGCGACGCTCAGGTTGGCTGCCTTGCAGGTTTCCGATTCAAGCCAACGGACCGTCGACTCCTGTGCTTCAATCAGCACAGACCTGAATTGGAAACAACTCCACCCAACGCACACATCCGCCCAAAGCGCCAGCGACGGCGTGGATCGGGTGGGCGCTGTCCAGGAACACACGAACCGCAGCAGCTACTGGGTGGAGACTATGCAGAGGTCCTCTCTTCGATTGCTACGTCAGGTTTCCGATTCAAGCCAACGGACCGTCGACTCCTGTGCTTCAAGCAGCACAGACCTGAATCGGAAACAACTCCACCCAACGCACACACCCGCCCAAAGCGCCAGCGAGGGCGTGGATCGGGTGGGCGCTGTCCAAGAACAAGTGAACCGCAGCAGCTACTGGGCGGGGAGTTACTATTCATAGGAATCCGTGGGCGTGCGGTATCACACGGCCGCATTCACGCGGTCCCGCGACGACCGATCTCGAGGCGTCCTTTGACCGCTCAGGAGTGCAGCCGAGTAGGCGCCGGGCAGACGTCATGCGCTCGTGCGTGCGAAGGCGCCCGGCAAGTGGGAAGTCGGTGTTTCTCATGGCGGAGTGAGCGACGGACATCACACGGCCGCCAGGCCCGCACTTGCGGAGCGAACGCATGGCATGAGAAATACCGCGCCCCGCCAAGGAGCCTTGCACCCGCGCACTTGCCGAGGGCTCATCAAAGCCGTCACTCGAGCCTACAACAGGCTTGAAGCCTGCCTGCGGCTGAGCAGTGCAACACCGAGCAACAACAGGACGACCATCACCGCCATACTCCATTGCGACAGCACCGGCACCGTTATCAGGCATGGCCCCTCACAGAGGCAGTCCGACGCGCACCCATCGCATTCGTCGAGGTTACCATCATCACAGCACTCGCCAATCTCGAGAATGCCGTTACCGCAGATGGGCGGACAATCGTTGTCGGAATTGGCGCTGCAACCGAACGGGCAGCAGCCGTCATTGTCGATGCACAATGTCTCGACCTCGTTGGTCGGGCAGTCGGTCGTCGCCCCGTCGCACGTTGCAGGCAGGACGCAGTTACCATCCCCGGCGTCGCACACCTCGCCGGCACCGGCGATCTGGCACGCGTCGTCGCAACAGCCTCCGGGCGGTTCACAGTCTTCGCCTGGATCCAGTGTGCCATTGCCGCAGCAGTCGACGAAAATGGTCAGCGGCTGGAACACGATCTGATTCCACCCGGCACCAAACGGCGAGAAGAATGCGGTCGTCGGCGGCTCGTCACCCAGCGCCGTCTTATTGAATGTATAGCTGAACGAACCGCATGCATCGCTTGAGGCCTGCATGGTGAACTCGACCAGATACATGGGTTCGCCAGGCAGCGGGACATCCGACGGGTTGGTCACATCGACCCCCAGACCATCGACCGTCGAGTAGATCACCCCGAAACCGCAACCCGGCCCGCCGCTCATCTCGCAGTAGCTCGGTGTCAGGATCGGATCGATGCTGGCAAACAACCAGTCCGACCGGGTGGTGTCGAGCACGATCGAATCACCGACGCCCGGCGTGCCCATCTGGCCATCGACGTATTGCACGGTCCCCGAGGATCCAGGCTCAGGAATCGCATCCGTCTCCCAGATCAACTGATAGGCATTGGTCCCCTGCATCTGCATCTGCGATGCATGAAGCCACGCCATGATCGTCACGGTAGCGCCCTGGTCGACAGTGACCAGGGTCGCGCCGCTGGTCGGCTGGCTGCCCTGCTCGCCGTCTGCGGCCATGTAGACCCGACAGCATTCATCGCCCGCAAAGACGACGGTGGAACACAACATGGCGAACAATACGGATGCGAACAATGTGCGGTGACTGGCCACGACTTTCTCCTCCTGGACGTGCCGTAGAGCGCTTCTTCGTTTCCTCCGAATGAGGCACCGTCCAGTTTAGCCCGATCCCTGACGCCCCGCTAGCGTCCCCCGCCTGAACACAATCTCCATGCGCCCAAGAGGATTGGCTGTGAGCGAAGCGACACTTGCGATCACCCGCAAGTTGGGTACACTGACTGTTCTGTGCCCATGACCAAAGACCCAAGGTGTTGGCGCCCAGAACCGAATCCAGCCACCGTAGCTCAGTTGGTAGAGCAGCGGTTTTGTAAACCGCAGGTCGTCGGTTCGAGTCCGTCCGGTGGCTGTCCATGTCGATCGATGTCAGCAGGTGTCACAGACGTCTTAAGTGGTGACATCTCTTTGTCCTTACGTCCGCCGTCCCCCACCCCGTTTTCGACCTCTTGAGTGTCAACTGATGTCAGTGGTTTACCTATCGGTGAACATGGCTCCCACATGGACAGCGACATGTCCAACATGTCCGGCTCTTCCAGACTGGGATAGGCAATCTCCTCGCCCGATCTATCAGAGCGATCGTAACTATCCAGATTTGGCAGGCTCTCAAGTGCTTCGGACAGCTCCTTGGCATCACTGTGGGCATACCGATCCATGGTCAGCCCAATCGTTCCATGCCTAGCCAGTCCTTGGGCCACCTTGGGCTGCACGCCGGACCTGATGAGGTTCGTGATGAAAGTATGTCGTAGAGCATGGAAGTCTGCGTAACGCCCGTTCGAATCAACGTACTGAACGCCTGCATCTTCCAGATCTGCTCTCAGCATTTTCGCAGTCTTCTCCGGCAGCTTGAACACTGGCTCGTCAGGATGTTTGCCCTTCAACCCTTCTCGAAGTTCCGTTACCAGAGAAACACGCATGGGCACAACGGCTTGCTTTCTGTTCTTAGAATACGCTGCCTGCACTGTCACAGTAGGAGGGCTCCCGTCCAGGTCGAAGGACTCAGGCGTGAGGCTCCTCATTTCTCCAGCACGCAAACCGGTCTCGGCAGCAAACCGATAGGCCCTCGCTCGTTCCGCCCCACTCATCCCAAATCGAGTCGCTGATCGACATGTTGTTTCGAGCAGACACCGCAATTCGTCCGTCTCAAGCGGACGTCGGTCATGCCTCCGGTCAACACGTGCATTTCCAGGTTTCAAGTGATTGACGGGCGATTCAGAAGCACGCTGATCCGCCACCATCCACTTGCAGAACTGCTTAATCGCCTGAATGTAGAAGTTGCATGTGTGAATACCAATACCCTCAGGTCCACCAAGCCCAAAAATGAATGACTGTACGTCTGATGCAGACACATCCGCCCAGAAGACAAACCCGCATCCCTCGATGATTCGACCTGCACGAGAGTAGACAAGCTTGGCCTGTTTCTCAGTCGTGCCCTTCGCGAGCAAGTCCTTCCGCCAATCTTCGAGGTGTTCCCCAAGCGGCTTGTTGCGATGATCAGCAAAGCGATCGATCACCCCCTCCTTCCGTTGGGCGGCCTCCCTCTCGAGCCTGGCAGCCAGTTGTTCAGTGGCTCTCTTGTCCGCATACCCGGGGACCCGCTTCAGGACATCATTGGCATCCCTATACTCGATATACCACTTCTTGTTCTTCTTCAGTACGGGCTTGCCGTGCTCGTCCAGTACCGGCTCCTGCTTCTTCACCTCGATTTCTTTTCCTTTGTTCTTCCCTTTGGTGGCGATCTTTCGTTCCATCACGATCTTGCCGTTGGCATCACGCACAGTCCGTCTTTCCGTATATGTAGGCTTATAAATTCCTGCCATGACTCACTCATCCTTTATCAAGAGACCGCGAGCAGCCACCAGGGAGCCCGGAACATCAGAGAGTACATCTTATCCGCACTCACCGATCCAACCGAGCATCCCTGGCAGCCGCATCACGACATCGTTCATACGAATCAATAGTCAGCCTCATTGGCTAACCGGCCAAGCGTTTGGCCTCCAGTTCCATCCGGGCCTCGAACTTCTGGCGGTCCGGGCATTTCCAGGCCACCCATTGCTCGATGTCCGACTGACGCCAGAACTTCCCGCCGCCGAGCTTGATCCCGGCTGGGCACTTCCCCGAGCTGTCATGTCGCCACCAGGTCCGGAGTGATATCGGGATGAGCTGATTCACGACTTGCTTGGCGGTCAAGAGAAGCGGGAGTTGTGCGATTGAAGCAGACTTAGACATTGCCTGCCTCCTTCCCGGGATCAGCATTACGATACGTACTAGACGTGCCGTTCATTGGCCGAGACGCTCTCAGCCGAATACCGGTGTATACCCGCGATCGGTTTCCATTAGTGGCAGGTCGAGACTTCTGCACACCTAGAGCTTTCATCTCTTTGCCGAATACGGACTCGCCGCATACTCTGTGGACGTCGTTCTCGTCGCACCAGCTAGCGTATTCATCAAGCAGTTCTTGGCCGGGCACCGAATACGCGGCTCCTTTTTCGCACCTCTCCTCAACGAAAGCTCTTACCGGAGCACTGTGCCTCTTGAATTCGCCTAGTTCTCTATTGGACTCACGGCACTCCGTGAATCGCTGACTCTGCTTCAATCGCCTGAGACCTTCCATTGCCCAGTTGAAAATGCCCGGCAATTCCGCCTCTAATTTGCTTTCGAGTTTGAGATCCTCTCTTCCGTAAAAACTGACCCGGAAAGGAAGAATCTGTAGCCGTGCAGCAAGGGCGTTTTCCGTATCATCGAATTGGGGGTATAGGTTGGCCGCAATGACGATGCGTGTCTTCAGCCTCACGGTAAGCAGCGACTTGTGCTTGCGGTCAATCTGAATTGCATCCTCGCCGCTAATGGACTTCAGCAGCTCAAGGACTCGCCTACTGGTTTGCGGGATCAGTTCAGCATCAGAGCAGATTGCGACACGCTTGCCAATCAATGCTGAAGCGGCGAACTGGTTGGCAAGAGTCGTCATGTTAAGTGCGGCACAATTCTCCGGGCCTACAAGCTTGATTATGGTCTTAATCGTCGTACCCTTGCCCGACCGAGTTGTGCCTTTGAGAAGGAAGATTGCCTGGAACGACGTATCATCGGTCAGCAGATAACCCATGATCTCCTGCAGCAAGGCAGTCCGCTCACTATCCCCTTCGAATACCTCGTACACAAAGTTCTTCCACTTCGGGCACTTCGCCTCGGGATCGTATGCATACGGAAGTACTGATGCGGAAAACCACAGCGGAGTATGAGGGGCAGGGGTTGCCGTGTCAGACCAGAGCAACTCGTCCATCGCAATAAGCCCGTTCTCAACGGCGATCACGTCATCAATCTCGTTGTGAGCACGATCTAGCAAGGCGGGCTCTTCAATGTGATCATCGAGAATCACAATGTCTTTAAGGCACTCGATGACTTCACTTGTCAGATTCTTCGTCCTATTTATCCCGCGGACGACTAGCCACTTCCCAATCTCAGCCTTGAGCTGATCAAAAGACAACTCCACATAATGTGTTTCAACCCATCTCCAAAAGGTGCCCTTCCAAAAGCACAGGGTTGGGCCATCCGGATGCATGAACCTGCAATCCAAGAAATCCTGGGCCAGGCTCTGGTTCGACACTTTCTTGTACTTGTTCTCATCCCATGGCTCGGCCTTCCTTGCTCGCGAGATCAACTGCTGTAACCGAGCCGGGCCTGTCTCACCATGAGCAACCAGAAAGTCATCGAGCCCAACCTTGGTCTCTTTGCTCCCAGGGATCCGAACGATGCAAACGGTTGCTCCCTTCTTCTTCAGGACCGCTGCGAGTTCGCTCTCCGCGTGCTGAATCACGAGTTTGTCCGTAGCATCGGAATCGAACACTAGATATACCTTGCGGCCTGGCCACTCCAGGTCTTCCAAATCTGAGATCAGCTCGCGGGGATCAGAATCTGCCACTTGCCAGTTCCACACTCCTGGAATTCCAATGCATGTGTACCCAGCCTGTGTCGCGGCTAACGCTTTCTTTTCGCCCTCGGTAATCAGAATGGACTTTGCATTCTTCTCAAAGCCGGGCGGAAAATATGCCCTGTTCGAGGCCCCAATGGGGGATTCGTACTTCCCTCCGTCGATACTCCTTGGGACATTGGGGCGTACTCGCGAATAGCCCGTGTATTCGCCATTCACGTCGTAGTACGGAATAACGAGTCCGCCTTCGCAACCCTGCGGTTGTGTCCAGTTTAGAATCTCTGCAATTCGCTTATCATCAGCCGAATGCAGCCCAGCCCACTTAACGAATTCATCAGATAGGCCAGAGGCTTTGAGTTGCAGGGCATGCTGATTCAAGAGGGTTGCGTCATCTGGTGTCGCGGGATCGGAGTTCTTGCGGGTTCTCTTCGGCTGCTTCATACCGGGTCCCTTACCACGGCGATCGCGTCCCGCATCTTTGTACTGCTTAAGCTTTTTCTTCTTGTGTTTTCGTTTAGACATACAGACTCTCTCCTTTGTCTCGACGAAATGAGACAGTGAAGTACGGATTGCCCGAACAACGAACAGCTTGTGTCCGAATGTCGAGAAATCAAAAAACTCTGTTGACAAGGAGATCGCCGGTGATAGGATGTGGGTGTCAACACCACAGAGCCTGCAGCGGCAACCTCGCTTCTGCGGGCTTTATTTCTTCATAGGCATGTCCACCTCACTTTCGCATGCAACATTTCCTGCTGAACCGACACGCTCGCGAGCGTCGCACAGTTGGTCCAACACGCACAAGAAGAATGCCATCATCGGAAACTGCGTCCGATCGTCTGCGGCACTCACCACTCGCTTCATCACGCTGCACCTCCTTTGGCCATAAGACGAACACGCACCTTCCACGCAACGAGCAACCAACGCTCGGTCCGTGCAGACCGCGTCCGCAAAATATCGTCAGGCACAAGACGCAAAGAGACCGCAACCAGCATGCCCTGTGTGCACAGCTTCAGATTGCCCGTGCTACCAGTCGGCACCTGGAGGCAGATCGCTTCCCGTCACAGAGCCCAAAGAACTCTGACGTACCTGCGAATCAAACTAGAATGTCGCTTGAAAGAGTGTTTGGCGGGGGTTATGATTCCAACAGTCAAACGTTGGTCACTCCGCAACTCTCTCTTCAAGCATTTCCCTCAAAAAATAGACAAAACAAGACCCGAGCATAACTCACTCCTTGCCCACGTTCAATCATTTTCACCAGAGCAATCCAGTGCTAGCAGGCCATCGTTTCTGTTAATGACTGCTCTGGCAACTCTTACGCAACGACGTCTTTGGGATATTTTTATTGGAGCTAGCGACGGAATTCCCAAAAGTGGCCCAGAAAATATCAGGCCATTGCTCTATCTGTGCCGGGTCTCGTGGGGTGCTGGTGGGAGGGGCTTTCTTGCGGACCGATATCGACGAGTTCAACAGAATGGTCGTTCCCGGACCAGCATCATCTGCATACGACGCCGAGCCCGGAACTTGCGGGTCCTTCGCTAACTCCAAACACTGAGCGAGCATCTCCACCAGACACTTCTCCAGACCCGATCGCACCAGGGCACTCATCTTCTTGCCGGTCAGCCCCGTCCTATGACGGAAAAGGAGACCCGTTCTAAACAGATGGAGTATGTCACTGCTTCCGACAGAACCAGTTACTTACTTCATTAGTCCGTGCCCCGCTCTTTCATCGTGGAGGGGCGGGGTTCTTTTTCCTAGAATCGATCTTAGGCGATCACACTTCAACGGGAGCACAATCTTATGTCTAAACTCACACGACTCATCGCCGGTGCCATTCTCGCGGCAACCAAAATCGTGCGTACCACTCGACGCACCCAGGCCACGTGACGACTCTCGGATCCATTCCGACCATGTCGTCGACCAGTCGCTAATTCGATTCAGGGGGTTATCCAGATGAGACACGCAACGATGTTGCTACCACTGATACTCGTCGGTTGCGGCACCATGCCAATGCCAGAGCCGGACCCGGACCCGGACCCGCCAGTGCTTGAGTGTCCCGACAATGCAGCACTGTTGACGCAGGACGGCATGACCCGGTGCGTGTGCATTACGGGCTTTGTTCGCGAAGGTGCCGCGTGTGTTGCCGAGGCCGACGCCCGCGAGTGCGAAACCGACAACGACTGCTTCGACCCTGACGGCTGCACACTCGACACGTGCCACGTGGCCAGCGGAATGTGCACCCACGCACCAGACAACCGATTCTGTGACGACGGCGACCCTGGTACGACTGATGTGTGCAGGCTGACTGTGTCGGGTAGCGAATGCTTTAACGCCGAGATCGAGTGCCAGCCGGGCTTTGTTCTCGAGGGGAGTGCATGCGTGCTTTTGCCTGACCCTAACGAGCCGGTTCGGTCGGTACAGGACATCGTCGATTCAACGTATCTTCTTGAGTGGTGCAATGACTTCGGTTGTGCGAGTGCCACGGGCTGGGCCATTGACGGGTTCACCATCGTGACCAACGCACACGTCACCGAAGACATGAGGCAATTCTCTACGTCTGCTGTCGCGATCCAGAGCGAAACAGGACGGCGGTGGATATTGCACGCGATATGGTCGCACCCTGAGTACGACCCAGGCGAGTTGAGTGCCGACGTGGGCATCGTCGAGGTCCAACCAGGGCAACGGTTCCTGCCGTCGTTCATTGGCGTCGCACCTAACTCTGTGGCCTCTCAGCTCGAACGGTTCGACGACATCAGCTTCTGCGGCTTTCCTGGCGAACTGAATATGATCGACCGCAACAGGCCAATCGCGACATGCTTGTCGGGACAGGTGACCGCGATGCGGCCATTCACTGATGGCCTACCGGCCAACCCGTCGAACACGTTCGCGATCCAGTACGACCTGGACGCAACACCAGGCACCAGCGGGTCGGCATTGTTTGACGAACGCAATCGCATTGTTGGTATCAACGCAGCGGCCATTGGGCAGCAGACCTTCGGCGTGCGTGCCGACAAGATCAACGAACTGATGGGCTTCGTTGACGATTTGCAGGGCTGGATCATTGGGTCATCGTCGGTCGAGTTCAACAACAACGTCGGCGTGTGTCGCGAGACTGGCCGGTGCTGCGAGGACGACTGTGACCCGGACTACGCATGTTATTTCCGAGAGGAGTGCGAACTACCATGAAACGCACCATTGAGCGACTAGCAGACAGCGACTTCTTCATGACCGGACTCTACACGTTGGCCATAGTAGCCTTTACCGTCTGCGTGACCGCCGGGTTCTTCTCCCTCGGTGGCTGTGCGACTGCCGACAAGGCACCGGAGTGGCGATGGGAACTTAGTGGGAAGGACGTGTCTTGGTGATGTGGTCAGCGGATCAGTTGCTGGAGGCGTTGAAGCCCACTAGCGGATTGTCGCCGAAGTCACCCGGGAACTCGTCCTTCACTTTGGCCAGGCGTTCCGCCCACACAGCTTCTATGTCGGGCTTCATGAACTCGGGGACATCCAACCACGGCTCATCCCAGACGTGATGAAACCGGTGATCGCTCAGGAAGTGCATCAACCTGGCCAGGATCTCATCGACGTGCTCTTTCCGAACAAGCATCATGCCTGCACTTGGGCCCCAGTTCGCGAGCAGCTGCTTGGAGGTCCCGCGAGCTTCCCGAGTTTGCTCATTGTAGTCATCAACGAACTCTCTAAAGAGCAGAACATCCGCTTCATCGCTTAACCGGGCAGGGTAGAGGCTCCACTCGATCTCAACGTCATCCTTGCGACGGCTCATCCATACTACGGGTTTATCCCAGATTTGTTTCACTGTGCTTC
>CALODL010000003.1:0-91391 GCA_942492115.1 uncultured Planctomycetota bacterium | reverse complement strand
TGATGACGATCTTGCAAATGACCAGAGGCGTGTCGGAGGCGAAGCTCGTTGCGACCATCGAGGTTCCGAGGATCCACCACGGCGTGTGCCGTCCGGCGACGAAGTAGCTCTCGACCGACTGGACGGAACGACGTGAGTGGTAGATAGCCAGCCCGAGAGCCAGGGTCAGGAATCCAACGATCCATGCCCAGTCCTGGGTAGTCAGTTGATGCATGGAAGTGGACAACATGAGTCAGCATCAGGGACGGCGGACGCGTGTGACCCTCGGCAGCGAACACGAGGCGATCCGTCGCCATTCAGTTGGGCGTGATCGTCCGATCGATCATTTTGTGCGGAATGCCCTTCTCGAGCATACTGGTCAAGCGTTTCCCAGGTTGTTCAGCGGCGTAGGCGTCGAGCAGTGCGTTAACGTCATGGTCGACAGTGACCGGAGCGTTCGCACCCCTGCGCATCGCCGCGGCCCGGTTGTTGACGGCGATTGCCGGAGTTGCCGACGCCTATGCCGCTGAACAACCTTGCACGCTTGACCAGTATGCTCGAGAAGGGCATTCCGCACAAAATGATCGATCCGTCGCCATTCAGTTGGGCGTGATCGTCCGATCGATCATTTTGTGCGGAATGCCCTTCTCGAGCATACTGGTCAAGCGTTTCCCAGGTTGTTCAGCGGCGTAGGCGTCGAGCAGCATCCGACAATCGCCGTCGGGTAACCGGGCCGCGGCGTCGTGCCAGAATGCGAAACGCTCCGGTCGCGACCACGGTGTCGACCATGACAGCAGATAGTGCGGATGGGTCTCGGGCGGGGGAATGGCGCCTGCGGCCAGCCATTTCTTCTTGGAACCGTCCAGTGACAGCGTAAAGTCCACGGCCACGTTGCCGGCGGCATATCGAGCCGTGAGCGTGGGCAGGCCGAGGGCCTGGCACAGGGCCCGTTGAAACGCAACGGCCTGGTTGCGACTGCCCTTGAGCGGGGCGCCGAGCTGGTGCAGTGTGTGGCGCTCGTTGATTCCGATGTCGCGATAACACAGCAGCTTGTTGTCCCCGCGCGCGATATACGCGTCTTCACGGTCGTCAACCCACTCCATGCCCTGTGCGCGTGCGGTGACACTGGGCCAGTCGTAGACCTCGAAGTCGTTGAGCGCTGCAGTGATCCGCGCCAACGCACCGGGCACGTCGGTGTCGACGGCGTATCCCTCACGCCGCCCCTGGGTGCCGAGCTCCTTCAGGGTCTCGGCAGTGGGCACGTGGAACAAATAAGCGTCCTTGCTGTCGAGGGCTGCGTGGCCATCGTAGCGACAGGCCCAGGCGAGTTGCGCTGCAGGAGGCAGTCCGCTGGGAGGCAGGAACGAGCCGAGGTCGGCACGGGCGTCGAGATCAGCGGCCAGGGTGTACCACGCGGTCGCGTCGGTGCGGACGGCATCGACAATATCCGGATGGCACCGCGTCAGCAGCAGGCCTTCCTGGAGAGCAATGGCCAATGGCAACGTGTTGTTCGCCTGCAGGTCGCGGGCAACGGCGAACTCGATGAGCAGTTGCAGTGGCAGGGTGACCGGGCCGGTCGGGCAGGCGATCCACGGCGTTTCGATCAGGCGCTGGTCACCTGGACCGAAGATCACACCCCGAACCGCAACGCTGCGCATGTCCTGTTGTATATTGTGTCGCGGGATCGCGACTTCGACCGTCTTGGGGCCGGCCTTGACAGAGATCGGACTGTCGGGTGGTGCCTCGATCTCGTTGCCTGCGGCATCGTAGGCCCGGGTGATCGCGCTGGAGATCCGCACGAGGTAGTCGGTGCCACTGAAGCGGTTCTCGAGCGTGCTGATCTCGAGGCCATACACGAACCGCGGTTCATCGACGACCATGTAGGCGGTTTCGTACAACAGGTGCAATGCGTTACCGCGGACCGCGCCGAAACGCCGAAGTTGGGCCGCCGGCTCCTGCTTGGGGAAATCGATCAGCGCCGATGCCGGCCAGTCCTTGCTGGCACCGTCGATCACGATGCTGTTGGCCACCTGCTGGTCCTCGAGGATATCGTTGACCACCTGTTGCTGCGTCAACAACAGGTACATGTCGGCGACCTGATGCTGCCTGGTGTCGGCATGCCTGAACACTCGCATGGCACCTTCTTTGAAAACAGCTGGATCTGACGGGGGGTCGAACTCGATGATCTGTGAGATGCGTTGCGCCAGCGCTACGAGGTGGGGTTGCCCCGATCCGGCAGCCCGGGACAAGACACTCTGCAGTTCACCATCGTCGTTCAGCGGCGTCTGGCACAAGGCGCCGAGCACCATCGAAAGGATCATTACGTGCATCGCGGGTCTCCAGTGCATTCCACTATAATAGTTATCCAACCGATCGCAATCCGCGGTCGTGCGATCGGTGCCTGGCGATCCAGTGCCGTGAATCGGGAGGTCCCATGACCATGCAGCAGCTCCTGCTCGACGCCGCCCGGCGCGGCGCGTCCGATGTTCATCTTGCTGCAGGCTACGGCACGACCGTACGCCAGCACGGGGAATTGCAGGTGATCGACGAGCACTGCTTGAGCGGCGCTGAAATCGAGGCGCGGCTCAAGACACTGTGTCCGGACAACAAGTGGGCAGAGTTTCTCCAACGGTTCGATGTCGACTTCTCGTTGCAGTTGACTGATGGTGAGACGGTACACCGCTTCCGCGTGAACTACTTTCGCAACAGCGGCACATATGGTGCCTGCTTTCGTATCATTCCCGATGTCATCCCCTCGTTCGGTTGGGCGGGATTCCCCGAGGCCCTCGCCAGCCGGTTGATCAGCTTTCGCAACGGGCTGGTCATCGTGACGGGCGTGACAGGTTCGGGCAAGACCACGACACTGGCCATGTGCATCGACAAGTTATGTCGAGAGGGCCGGCAGCGCATCGTCACCATTGAAGATCCGGTGGAGTATCTGTTCGGCAGCACGACGGGGTCGCTCATTACGCAACGCGAGATCGGGATGGACGTGGGGGGGTTCGGCGACGGGTTGAGGTTCGCCTTGCGCCAAGATCCCGATGTCATCCTCGTGGGTGAAATCCGCGATCGCGAGACGGCCCAGATGGCGCTGAGTGCCGCCGAGACCGGGCACATGGTTTTTACGACCATGCATACGCGGGATGCGCGTGGCGCGATCACGCGCTATGCAGATCTGTTTCCGCAAGCGGTCCAGGGCGATATCCGATCACAGTTGGCGATGAGTCTGCGGGCCGTGATCAGTCAACATCTGGTGCCGTGTGCTCAGCCCGGCGAAAAACAGGCGTTGGCCCTCGAAGTCCTGTTCAACACGCTGCCCGTAGCCAGTGCCATTCGCCTGGGAAAGATCGAGACCATCGACAATGCCATCCAGACCGGACGCGCGGAGGGCATGATTACGCTCGAGGAATCGCTGCGCCAACTGCACATGGAGGGCCGCATCACCATGGAAACCGCCGAGTATTTCTCGAAGCAGGGTTACTGAATCATGTTGACCGACGCGCATCTGACTCAGCTGGCCACACTGGCCGATGCCCATGATCGCACGGCGTCGTGGTCTGATGAGGCGCTGCGCATCGTCGAGGACGCCGGTGTATGGGGCTGGGTCATCCCGGAGTGTTACGGCGGGAGCCCGCTCGATGGCGTACAACGCCTGCGCGGCTACGAGGATCTGGCAGCCGGCTCACTGGCCGTCGCTCTGGTGGTGACGCAGCAGCACGGCGCCTGCGAGCTGATTGTCGAAGGTGACAACAGAGACCTGTGTACACGGGTCCTTCCGCAATACGTTCGAGGAACCCGCCATTGTACGTTGGGTATCTCACAACTGACCACGTCGACGCGCGCCGGTCCGCGCCAGCTGGCCGCTGAGCGCGCCGGAACGGACTACGTGCTCACCGGACGAATGCCATGGTCCACCGCTCCGAAGCGGTGTGACGATGTCGTGACGGGGGCGGTGTTCGAAGATGGTGCTCAACTGCTGGTGTGCCTGCCGCTCGATAGCCCGGGTGTGACCGTCGGCGAGCACATGGCGCTGATGGCTCTCGAGTCCACCTGGACGACATTCATCGATTGTCGCGAGACCCCCGTGTCGGCCGCCCAGGTGGTCCGGGGCCCGGCCGCCAGGGTGCTGGATCGCCGATCGACGGTCAAACCACTGACCGTTTCCGCTGTGGGGGTCGGTGTCGCCCGCGCGATTCTCGACCACAGTCGGAGTCTGCTGGACCGTTATCCGCCCGAATTCGCAAGAACCGTGGAGCGGGCTGCCGCACGATTCGCCGTCGTGCGTGCTGCCCTGCACGACGGCGCACACCAGCTCGAACGCGATCCGGAAGGATTCGATGCCGCGCAGGTGCGGGTCCAGGTCAACGATCTGGTTGTGCGCGTGGCGCTCATCAACCAGCTGTTGGCCAAAGGAACCGGCTACGGACGCGGTCACCGGGCGCAACGGTTGACCCGCGAAGCGTTGTTCTTCCTGGTGTGGTCGGCACCGACCGGCGTGCAGCGCTCGACTCTCGAGCTGATGCTCGAGGGGTGGGCCTGAGCAGCCCGGGCACGGGGTTGGATTGGCGCTCAGAAAATAGCGAGCTGCTTCAATATGCTCGCCTGCACCGGTGCGATGTCACTGGCCGAGCAATTCGTCGTGCCGAAGCACGTCGATGTCGTGTCGATGGTACAGCCTGCGATATTCAGCCCGGTGGCCAGTGCACAGGCAAATCCTGCAAGCCAATGGAAAACACGTCGTTGCATCCTCGGTCCCCCTCATCAGTCGGTCTTGAGCGCATGGGTGTACCCATAGCTTAGAATGGCTGAGTTTCGGACACGATGTATCGGGGTTAAGCTGGGCGGGTCGTAACGATCAGCCGTGAACTGTATCGTGAGTTTCTTGGATAGCAGGCTTCACCGCCTGCAAGCCGCGTGATTACCGGAGCTCGTCGGGTCATCCAGGAGTGGTAGACGTCGAACGATCCACAACCGTGAAAACCGTACGTGCCGCAGCCGTCGTCGTCGTTGCGGTCACGATGGTGGCGCTCAGCTGGCGCCGATGGGCCGATCCGTTGATCGACTACGGTCGCGAGCTCTACGTGCCGTGGCAAATGAGTCTGGGCCGTGCGCTGTACGCCGATCTGGCCTACCCCTTCGGTCCGTTGTCGGCATGGCTCAACAGCATGCTGCTGCGCGTGGGGGGCGTCGACGCTACGGTCATCATGGTCAGCAATCTGGTGCTCGTCGCAGCTTTGTGCGGCGTCATCTACCGCAGTGCACGGCGTTGGACCGCGCACGGCGCGGCTGTGTGCATTGCATTCCTCGTGTTGTGCGCGTTCCCCCATCTCCAGGATGTCGGCAACTACAACATGATGTCCCCGTATGCGCAGCCCCTGACGCACGGCCTGGCCCTCGTGGTCGGTGTGGTGGCTGCTTTCGGGCATTTTGCGGCCAGCGGTCGCATGCGGTGGGCCGTTGTGGCCCATGTGCTGATGGGGCTGGCGCTGCTGACCAAGCCGGAAGTGTGCATCGCCGGCGGGGCGGTCCTGCTCGTGGGGTGGTTCTGCGTCGGACGGCGTGCGGGGCTCAAGACGTGGGCCTGGGTGGTTTTGAATCTTATGGTGACCGCCGCCGTGGCCATCGTCGTGGCGCGGGCCATCCTCGGTCCCGTGCGCTGGCCGTTCGGATTGATCAGCCCATGGCAGTTGGCATTGCGCTCGACAGTCGCGGGCACCCGATTCTACGGTGACCTGAGCGGGTTCACCGCGATGCTTCGAAACATCGTCCAAATCCTGATGATCAGTGGTGCAGAAGTGCTGGTGTGCGTCGCCCTGTTGGCTGCGGCGCGGTGGACGGCGCAGCATCGGCAATGGCGTCGTGTGCTGGCCGGTACGGTCGTCGTGCTGTGCGGTGTGGCCGTCGTCTGCGGGCCGCGGGCGTTGTGGCTGCACATCTTTCGCCCACTTCCGCTCGTGTGCGCCATTCTGTGGTGGACGTTGTTTCGTGGTGTGAGCCGGCGGCCGGCCTTGCTCGAGCCGCTGCTGTGGACCACGCTGGCTCTTGCGCTGATGTTGAAAATCGTTCTCCGAGTGCAGTTGGACCACTACGGCTTTGCACTCGCGGCCCCAGCCATCGTGCTGGCGGCCGTACTGTGGCTCGATGTGGCGCCTGCGTGGTTCGAGCGGCGCTGCGGCAACCGGGCCATGGGTCTCACGGTTGTGTGGACCGTTGCGGCCGCCATTCTCGCGTGGTATGGCGGGACATCCGTGCGACACTATCGTGAGAAAACGCTGCCGCTCGGCGAAGGGGGCGACCGCATCATGGTGGCAGGTGATGGGCCGAGCCGCAGTGGCCCGGTTCTGCTCGAGGCCATGGAGTGGATAGCGACGCAGGTCGACCCGGACGACGACATGATCGTCTGGCCCGAAGGCGCTCTACTGAACTACCTGACCCGGCGGCGCGCATCGATTCCGTACTACAACGTGACCCCGTTCGAACTCGAACTGGTCGGCGAGTCGGCGGTATTGGCGGCGATCGACCTTCAGCGCCCGGAGTACATCCTGGTCTCGACCCGCGAGACCAGCGAGATGGGCGCAGCACTGTTCGGTGTCGACTACGGCCTGCTGTTGTGGGAATGGGTGGTCGCGCACTATGTCGAGGTCGAACGGTTCGGGGTGTGGCCGGCAGACGGAAGCGCGTTCGGTCTCGTCGTGTTCAAGCGGCATACGATCAAAGACAGCCCGATCCTCACGCCCTAGGTTCGGCACGGCACGAGCCGCGCCTCCGAGTGTCGCGCGACTGATCAGCCGTTGACGGTTCCTCGTGTCTGCGGACGGCCCCGGCGAATGTCCCGCGTGGTGCTCGGGCCGTTGCACGCTTCGACGCGATTGGTTCGCAGGAATGCTCAGGCGATCTTCGCCAGGACCTCTTCGTTTTCGGGAAAACGCCCCGTCTCGTGTTTGCTGTAGATGAGCTGGCCATCGAGCTTGACGTCGAAGATGCCTCCGCCGCCCTTGATCATCTCGACATCCACGCCATGCGTGTCCTTGATCGCATCCGCCAAACTGGCGGCCTGGGGGGTGTAGTTTCACTGTACGCAGTATTCGATCGAAATATGCATTGTCATCTCCAACCGCATGCCTACCGGGTGTCCGCAACGCCGGTGAGGCAGGCTTGCCGTGTCGGGTAAGAGGGTATCGCGTCAGTGGGGAGCTGGCAATCGGCTCTACTCGCAGTGGTCCCGATAATCGAGGGCAACGGGTGGCGGTCGCCCCGTGGCTGACGTACCGGAGCCATTGGACCGATACGATCGGCAGTGTCTATCGCGTCCCAATCATTCTCGGCTCTGCGTCAGCGCTGTGGCGTGGCGGGCGCCTGTGCGCTGTGCACGGGTGTGGGGGTGTTCTGTCTGGCGATCGCCGTGGCCGTGTACCTCAGCTACGCGGAGTCCGAGCAGCGGATCGCCCAATTCAAGGCTGACGCCCAGCGGATCCTCGACACCGCAGCGTTGGGCGGGGGCACCAGCGCAGAGGGGGAACGCGCCCTGCGTCTCGTGCTGGAAGTCGAAACCCGCAGAGGTACCTTTGGCCGCGCGGTCATCGGGGCTGCTTCGAAGATCATCGTTGCGGGCGACGCCAGTCTCGTGGGGCTCGACGGTGAGTTCGCCCTGGTGCGGCCCGCCCTGCATGAACACCTTGCGACGTTGCCAGCTGACGGCGGGATCCACGTGGCACAACACGGCGATCCGCCACGACTCGAGGGGATTGCCGTTTTTGGATACACGCCCGACGACGCGCCGATCTGGATGTACGTATCGTTGAGCTACGGTTCCGTCTCAGGGCCGGCCAGGCGGCGCATGCTGACCATGCTCGCATGCGGCGCCATCCTGGCACTCGGCGCGGGCGTCCTGGTGTGGGTGTTGCTGCGTCGCGGGGTCGTCGCGCCCATCAAGCAGCTGGTCGACGAGGTCGAGAACAATGGTCTCGGTGACACTGCAGCCCTGGCCGACGAACTTGGTGAGCTCAAGGGACTTGCAGAGTTGCTCGACGAGGCCAGCGCCCGCTTGCTCGAGCCGGAACAGCAACGCAGTGCCGACCTGGCCGGGCGGTTGGCCCGCAGTACGGAATACGCCACCACCCAGGGAGATTTCATTCACGTGTTGCTGCGCGACTTGCGCCGGTCGATGTCGGCTGTCCTCGGGCACGCGGAACTCATGGTCACGGGGGCTCCACATCCTGCGGACCGACTGAATTGCATTCGCGCCATCCAGGCTGAGGCCCGGCGGATCAGCCGTCTCGCCCATGACATCAGGACCGTTCTGCCCGGGGGGGAGAAGGAACTTCCTGACCAGACCGTCGAGTGGCCACTCGCGCGGTTGAAAGAGGTTGTGCAACAGCTCGAACGTGCATCGGGTGTCATGCTGCACTTCGGCGGCCCAGGGGGGCACGAGCGGGCGCGGTTGCGGCAATCCACGGACGACGGTGGCCTGATGAACGATGTGACCATGTTGCCTCCGCCTCCGGCAGTCATCCGCCACATGCGCGGCACCCTGCTGCTCATTGGCCGGGTCGATCCGCGCACACGCATCGTGCGCGAATTCAACGATATGGGGATCGACACGGTGTGTGTCCCCGACCTGGCGGCTGCCGATCGTGAAATGGTGGATGGCGATTATGACGTGGTCATCGTGTGCCTGGGAGGCCTCGAGATCGAGCTGGGCGAAATCGTCCCGCGCCTCCGCCGCCATAATGAGAGCGTGCCCATCGTCGGTGTCCTGCCCGAGACTGCCCGCACGCACGGCGAGGCACTCAAGACCCTGGGCTTTGCAACCTGGTTGTACGAACCGATGTCGCGAAGTTCGGTCCTCGCCGGACTTGGACAGTTCTTCGATTTCTCCACCCAGAGCACCTGATCCACCACGTCTTGCCGGCGGCCCTCGGCGGGCCCTCCGTCCTCCACTCTGGCGCTCGCGGCCGTCTGTCTGCGGGATGGGTTAGCCGAGGAGGGTCACGATGGAACCGTCGTCCAGATTCAAGGTGGTGAGTTCACCGTCGGCCTTCTTGAGGCGCAGGCGTGACAGCAGCAGCTTGTCCTTGGGGTCGTGCGCGTACCAGCTGCCGGTCGGTTCCAGCTTGTGCGAAATGACTTCGCCCTCGATAGTCGTGGTCCACTCTTCAGCGCGCGAACGGATGGTCTGCTGCACACGCACGTGCGTGCCGGCCGGTATCGGCTTTGTGATGGCGTGGGTCATGGGAGTTAGTATCCCGATTTAGCGTGAGGCTGACAAGCCGCGGGCCGCGCGCCGGTCCTAGGCACGGCCCATCAGCGCATCCGCCAGGCTGGCGATGTCCGGCAGCGTGGCCAGCGGCTGGGCCGGCCCCATGTCCGGTTCATCGTAACGATTGATCCACACGCAGGCGATGTCCAGCCGATTGCATGCGGCGATGTCATGGAAGCGACTTTGGGCCGCGTGCAGCACGGCCTCACGCGGCAGGCCGCTGCGTTCCAGCATGGCGTCAAAGTGGGGCGTTTCAGGCTTGTAGGACCTCACCTCGTCAGCGGTGACCAGGAGGTCGAGATCGATGCCCAATCGTCCGAAACTGGCCTCGAAGAGGTCGCGATCGATGTTGGACAACACGCCCAGCCGGTAGCGCTGCTGCAGCCGTCGAAGGCCGGCGACCGTGTCCGGGAAAGGTGGCCAGTCGGCCACGGACGTGGCGAGGCATGGGGTCGTTACATCGATGTCCAAGGCCGCCATGGTCGCCTGTTCTGCGGCGGTCAGGATGTCGCGGTATGGCTTGTACGGCCCTGCTTCAATTCGTGCCTCATTCCGGACGTAGTCGTCGAAGATTGTCGTGCTCCAGGACCTTCCGGCACGCTCCACGTGATTCTGCAGCACGGTTCCGATGCCCCGACGCCAATCGAGCAAGGTACCGTAACAGTCGAAGGTGATCATCTCGATTCGAGGGGCCGTGTCAGCAAGATGCGTCATGCTCATGAGTGCTGTGCCTCCGCTGGATGGTCGTGCATCATACTGGTAAAATACCGGTTTCGAAAACAATGCCCGTCCGCGCATCATCTTCGGCCCGGGGCGCGGGTTGAGACACGCACGGACGAACGGAATCATTCATGGCTGATGAAGCGCAGAACAACGAACGGATAGTCGACTACTCTATCGTCGACGAGATGCAGGACTCATACCTGACGTACTCCATGAGCGTCATCATGGCCCGGGCCTTGCCCGACGTGCGCGACGGGCTCAAGCCTTCGCAACGCCGTATTCTCGTGGCGATGAACGACCTCAACCTGGGGCCACGGTCCAACCACCGTAAGTGTGCCAAGATTGCTGGCGACACGTCAGGTAACTATCACCCGCACGGTGAACAAGTCATTTATCCGACCCTCGTGCGCATGGCGCAACCGTGGAACATGCGTTACACGCTGGTCGACGGCCAGGGGAACTTCGGTTCGCTCGACGGAGACCCACCGGCGGCCATGCGCTACACGGAAGCCCGCATGCAGTCGGCGACCACCGAACTCCTCGCTGACCTCGAATTCGAGACGGTCGATCACGAAGCGAACTATGACGAGACACGCACCGAGCCCACCGTCTTGCCGGCCAAGCTGCCCAACCTGCTGGTCAACGGATCGACAGGTATCGCGGTGGGCATGGCAACCAACCTCGCGCCACACAACCTCTGCGAGATCTGCGAAGCGGTCATCGCGGTCATCGATGATCCGGAGATTGCGATCGACAGGCTCATGCAGATCGTGCCGGGGCCGGACTTCCCGACCGGTGGTATCATATGTGGCCGCCGAGGCATCTACGATGCGTACACGACTGGTCGCGGGGCCGTCGTACTGCGCGGTCGCGTATTCGTCGAAGATGGCAAAGTCGGCCGTAAGCGCATCGTGATCACGGAGTTGCCGTATCAGGTACTGCGTTCGACCGTGGTCGAAAAAGTCGCCGAGCATATCAAGA
This sequence comes from uncultured Planctomycetota bacterium, assembly GCA_942492115.1. Taxonomy (GTDB): domain Bacteria; phylum Planctomycetota; class Phycisphaerae; order UBA1845; family CAIVHJ01; genus CALODL01. The sequence continues at coordinate 80,449 of CALODL010000003.1, read as the reverse complement.
ATGGCAACCTCAAGGACGCATCCGATGTCAACGACGCGTCTGATCGCAAGAATCCCCTGCGTATCGAAATCGATCTGCGCAAGGACGCCAACGAAGAGGTCGTCATCAATCAGTTGTACCGCTATACGCCGTTGCAGACGACATTCCACATTGCCAATATCGCCCTCGTCGATCGTCAACCGCGGACACTGACCCTCAAGCAGCTGGTCGAAGAATACGTCAATCATCGCAAGGTCGTCATTCGGCGTCGGACGCGCTTCCTGCTCCGCAAAGCCAAGCAGAAGGCCCACCTTCTGGAAGGGCTGCTTCTGGCGGTGTCGTCGATCGACGAGATCATCGACTTGATCCGCAAGTCGCCCGATCCCAAGGCGGCGCGCGAAGCGCTCATGGCCCGTCCGTTGCGTTTGATCGAACAGGCGACGCTCTGGCGGTTGTTGCCCGAGCAGTTCGTGACGGCGGCAACGAACAACGACCAGTTCCTGACGCGCGTGCAGGCGGACGCCATCCTGTCCATGCAGCTGCAGCGCTTGACCGGTCTGGAGATCGAGAAGCTGGCCAATGAATACACGAAACTGGTCGACGAGATCTCCGGGTACGAGGCCATTCTGGCCGATGAGCGGCTGGTGCTCGACATCATTCGCGAGGACGCTCACGAGCTGAAGGACAAGTACGGCGACCCGCGCCGCACCGAGATCTCCGAAGAGGTCGGCGAATTCAGCGTCGAGGAGCTCATTCCGGATGAGCAGGTCATCGTGACCATCAGTCACGGCGGTTACATCAAGCGGGTCGACATGGATACCTACCGGACCCAGGGGCGTGGCGGACGCGGGATCCGGGGTGGTGACACCCGAGAGGGTGATTACATCGAGTACCTGTTTACGGCCAGTACGCACGACTATCTGCTGGTCTTTACCAACCGGGGACGCGTGTATTGGCTGAAGGTGTACGGTGCGCCGATCATGGCCCGTACGGCCCGCGGTCGATCGCTGGCCAATCTGGTCAATTTCCAGGAAGGCGAGACGCTGAAGGCCGTACTCACGGTGAAGGAATTCGAGGAGAATTTCGTTTTCTTCGCCACGGCCAAAGGGGTCGTCAAGAAGACGCCGCTCGCGGCATTCAGCAATCCGCGCTCGACGGGGATCATCGCCGTGGGGCTCGATGCCGACGATGAACTCATCGGTGTCGCCCAGACGAGCGGAGAGGACCAGATCGTTCTTGGCTCGAGCGCCGGCATGGCCATTCGATTCGATGAATCCAAGGTGCGCGCCATGGGCCGCAATGCCCGTGGGGTTCGCGGCATGGAATTGCGCGGTGAGGACGACGTCGTGGATATGGCCGTTGTGCGGGCAGGGTGCGGATCGCTTCTGACAGTTTGTGAGAACGGATACGGCAAGCGGACCGATATAGAAGAGTACCGTGTCACCAATCGCGGCGGAAAAGGAATCATCAACATCAAGGCCACCGATCGAAACGGTAAAGTCGTGGCCCTCAAGACCGTCAGCGATGCCGACGAACTGATGATGATCACGGCCGGCGGAATCATGATTCGGACAGCGCTCGCGTCGGTCAGAGAGATAGGTCGTGCTACACAAGGGATTAGGTTGATTCGCGTGGATGACGGAGATCGTGTCGTGGCCGTCACCCGGGTGGCCCACGAGGACGACCCACCCGGGTCCGATGAGAACTCCGATGGAGCGGTTCCCGCGGATGCGGGTGAGACCGCCTCCGGCGATGCAGACACTGGAACCGCCGGCGAGTAGCAGGCAGGCCAATATTCGCAACCGCGACGGGCAGGCCCGCTTATAATCAATCTGTCAGTCCCGGAATCCAACCACCCGGACGATTCGGGTGTCCAAAAGGGAGAAGTCTTCATGAGCCAGATCATTCGATGGGCGGCACTGGGTCTGTTCGCGACCACGTGTCTTGCCGGATCCGCGTTCGGACAGGTCGGCGCAGAAGCCGGAAGCCAGGGTGCGGCCATCAACGGCGATTCCTCCGCCTTCGCGACGCGCTCTCCGGGGCGGCGGCTCCAGGAGCTGCTCGGTGGACCGACGATCACCGAAACCAGCGAGACGATTGCCGAAGCCTCACCGTCAGACGACGATCTCAAGAATGCCGCCATTTTCGGTGTGATCTCCGTGCTGTTCACGCTGCTCAATCAGATTCTGCCGGTTCTGCCTGCGGCTCTGGCCGGCGGTGGAGATGGCGGCGGTATCCTGACGAACAATACCATCGTGATCAGCGAATTGGCTGACGATGGGAACAATGCGGTCATCGAAATCTTCAATCCCGGTGCCATCCGGGTTGAAATGGATGGCTGGGCCTTCTGTACCAGTGACGAATGCAGCAACCGACTCAATAACGTGGTGCTGGAGCCGAGCGATGTCCTCGTCGTGCAACTCGATGGCAACTTCGACCCGACCATCGCCAACACACTGGTGTCACTGCGCGTGAGTCCCGATGTCGGCGAGATTGCACTGTACAACTTCGGCAGCTCCCCGAGCGATCCGACCGACGCCTCGGCCATGGTCGACTACCTGCAGTGGGGTGGCGTCATCAGCACATTCGACCTTCAGGGCATCGCTTCCCAACGTGCCTTGTGGCCAAACGCGCAGAACAGTTCGATTGACAACAGTCTGGCGAACAACTCGTTCCAGCTGGCACCGTCGCTGACCCAGCAGGCCGGCCGCCGGGCCGGAGACTATATCGTCGTTTCCTTCTCGACGAATTCGTTGGGGCAGGCCACGCCGTCCGGGCTATCGGGTGATGGCGGAACGGGTAATGAGAATGACATGACGGATTCGGGGGATTCGATCGAGGACGTCGTCGATGATCTGACCGGCGGTGGCCGGGGCGGCCGTGGCCGCTGATCGATCCGCTGTTGAACCAAGAGGCCGGACGCGTGCGTCCGGCCTTTTTTCTTGGTTGTTCACGGATTTGCGGGACCGGAGGTCCTCCCCGATTGCGGGCTCGAGCCCTTGACCGCAGTCCGCCGGAGGCGGACCGACCGCTTCCCTGGGAGGGGGCGCGTGGGCTACCGCTTGCGGCCCCACGACGTGGACTGAGGAGCGCCGCCGATTTTGATGATCGAGACATTGTTGTATTCGAGCAACGTGCCTTTGGCCCGCTCGAGGCCGGCGATCGCAAAATTGTAGGTGATCAGCGACTGCAGCAACTGTTGACGGGCGGCGCCCAGTTGCGACCGGGCGTTCAGTTCGCGGTTCAACTGATCGGGGTTCTGCGTCTCGGCACGTTCCTCGAGAGCCCGCACCTGTTCGATTTGTGATTTTACAGACTGCAGGTCTGCACCGATGCGTTCATACGACGTATAGAGATCGCGAATGGCGATTTCGACGTCCAGGATGATCTGCTCGATCTGCGACTTGAGGAACATGACCGCGCGGTCGTGTTCGAGGCGGGCGCGGCGGATTGCCGAACGGGCTCCCCGGTTGCCGATCGGCCATTCGAATTGCAGGCCGACGGTCCACGAGTGAAAGTCAATGTCGCCGAGGTTTTGCCAGGCATCGTGGTAACTGACGCCAAGAGCGTCGAATGTATAGGTAAATACTGCATCGAACCTCGGCAAGGCCTGGTTCTTCGACTGCCCGAGAATGACGCGGGCGGTGCTGATGGCCAGCTCGGCCTCAGCAATCTCGCTGCGGCGATCCAACCCGGTCTGCAGCTCGGCGAGCCGATCGATGATGATGGGCTCGGCGGTGGGGAACTCAGTCACCAGGATCTCGACCTGATCCACGATGTTGAGCTCGGGATCGTTGAGCAGGTTCTTGAGGTTGTCCTCACTGTCGAACACCGAGTTGCGTACCTGAACGTAGTCCGCGATCTGGGCGTCCAGACGGGACTTGGCGTCGGTCAGCTCGGCCTTGGTGACATCGAAGTCCTTTCGGGCGTAGAGGGCGTCGTACTTTCGCTGGAACTCGGCAATCAGACGAGCGCTGATGACCACCGACCGCCGCGCGGCGACGAGCTCCCAGTAGCCGCGCTCCACCGATACCAGAAAATCGCGCAGATCGCGTTCGAATGTGTACTCCGAGATCTTGCGGTTGTTCTGGGCGACCACGATGCCCGCGCGATTGACATCGATGCCGAACCCACGCAGAAGCGGCTGATTGATGGTGGCGTTCCACTGCGTGAAGTAGGTCGGGTTCTGGGCGTCGAACTCGAGATCACGGGCCTGGCGAATGATCCGCAGGCCGGTCGTGACCGCGGCACCGGTTGGGAGCAATTTGCGAATGCCGCCATCGAATTGCCTCACCGACGAGTTGCCAGCCTGGAGGTCGGTGAACGCAGGAGAATTCTGGTCATTGAAGTTTGCATTGGCAAAGAACACGGCATCGAAGACGGCTTCGGCCTCGACCACCCGCGTCGATTCAATTGCTGGCGCGTAGCTCTGGCCTGCAACGACGTAGCTGTTACTCATGGCCCTCTGGATGGCCTCGGGCAGGGTCAGTTCGAATTTGACCGGACGATCGATCTGATCGATGTAGTTCAGCGCTGTATTGTAGAACTCACGTTCGTCAGGTTGGAGGTCGCTGTCGAGTTGTTCGGCAATGAACAGCCGGGCATCCACCGGGTCGGGAACCTGAAACCTGAGGTCTTCGTAGATGTTCTCGATCTGAGAGGTCTCACTTTCGAGCGCGAGTTCCTCGGCGGCCGACTTCTGATCGGGCGGCGGCAGCTTGGGATTCACGACGGGATCCTGGGGGTCCGCCTGGGCGAAAACAACAGATGCCAGCAGGAAATGCAACAACCAGATCATATTTGAATCCATGTGACCGATGCGTCGGCCGGGCGTTGGTGGCGTCTTGAAGAACTCATGTCCAATCGTGAACACGTGGCGCGCCCCACGCGTTCTCGGGATCGGCGGATTATAAGTGACGAGCGGCTCTCATCAAAGGTTGGTCACCACGGTGGTGATCTCGCCGTGGTTTTGTGTTACCATCCCGCGTGGCGTGGTGAAAAAAGGCCTCGGCAGGAGCCCGGGGGAAGACTTCATCGCCGGGGCCCCTGTTCTGGCGTGGACGGGCGTGCCGGGGCCGGGCGGCACGAGGTCCGCACGGACATGCAGGTTCTCGATAACTACAGCCGTTACTGTCCAGACGAAGAGCACATCAAGATCTCTGATGCTGTGTGCTTTGGCCGTCGTCGTCGTCACTATCCCAAGTGCAAGGGCTGTCAATTCAACGATGACGAGCGGGCTCGACAGGTCAACCGCCAGGTCGTCGTCCCCGGGGTGACCATCAGCAGCGGGGGGAGGGAATTCATGGATAAAGTATTCAAGGCCTACGATGTGCGGGGCATCTACCCCGATCCGCTCAATGAAGATGCAGCATGGCGCATCGGATTCGCCGTCGGGACGTTTCTGCGTGGTTCACTGCATGGGGTGGACCGGGCCAATCCCGAAGTGAACCGCGTGGTCGTGGGCCGCGATATGCGCAAGAGCAGCCCATCGATGGCCGATGCGCTCATTGGTGGACTGCGGGCCAGCAGCACCGGTGTCGTAGACATCGGCATGATCGATACCCCCCAGTTGTACTTTGCAGTCAACCATTTTGCCTGCTGCGGTGGGATTCAAACCACCGCCAGCCACAATCCGGCAAATTACAACGGCTTCAAGATCTGCGGGCGTGGAGGTGTGCCCGTCGGCGCCGAAACGGGTCTGATGGAAATCCAGGCCATTGCGACCAACATCTCCGTGCACAAGGCCAAACAGGATGCTGAGGTGATGACGGCCAGCCTGACGGATGCCTACCGCGATTTCGTGCTGAAGCCCCTGGACCTGCAGAAGCCGTTGAGCGTAGTCATCGACGCGTCCAACGGGATGGCCGGGAAGTGGATTCCGCTGCTGTTCGACGGCGTGGACGACCTGACCATCGACGCCTTGCACTTCGAGACCGATGGCACGTTCGTCCACGAGCCCAACCCGCTGGTGGCCGCCAATCTGCAATGGACCTGCGACCGCGTCCGCGAAATCGGGGCCGATTTTGGCGTGTGCTTCGACGGTGACGCTGATCGGTGCATGCTGGTTGACGAGCAGGGCGAGATCATCAGCTGCGATCTGGCGACCGCATTGTTGGCCGACCGTTTTCTGGGTGAACATCCTGACGGGACCGTGGTTTTTGACTTGCGCTCGAGCCGCATCGTGTCGGAGACCATTCGTCGGCTGGGTGGGACGGCACGCCGTGAACGCGTCGGACACGCGTTCATGAAGAAAGCGATGGCCGAATCGAAAGCGGTGTTCGGTGGTGAACTATCCGGGCACTTCTATTTCAAGGACAACTGGTATTGCGATTCGGGGGCGCTGGCCTTCGTCCATTTCCTCAATGTTGTATCATCCGCGAATGTCCCACTGAGCGAGTTGATCAGGCCACTGCGCAAGTATCATGCGAGCGGCGAGCTGAACTTCCAGAACAACCACCAGGATGAGACCATTCAGGCGCTGGGGACAGCATTCGATGGCGCGGAGGTCGACTATCTGGATGGTGTAACCGTGCAATACCCCGAATGGTGGTTCAATGTCCGCAAGTCGAACACCGAGCCACTGCTCCGTTTGAACCTCGAAGCCAATACGGCCGAGCTACTCGAGGCCAAGCTCGACGAGCTGAGACCGCGCCTCGGGGACCCCGTCGATCACTGAAGGGGGTCCGCATTCAATCCGCCGCTCAATTCCCTTGCATGCGCCACAACGGGATCTGCTGGCCAGTGGCTACGTGGATGGCGCGCCTTATCGGACGCCGTGAGAGTGGTGTAGAATCGGTGTCAGCGGCCAACCGATCATAGAATCAGGTAATCATATGGCAACACAACATCACACTGAAGACGGTATCTGTGTCCACCACGCCACTCTGGACTGCGGAATCGAGGTGGCCGTATGCGAACTGCCCGGGCGGCGGACGGTGGCCGCGGAACTGCGGTTCCTGACCGGGTTCGTGGACGAGCCCGAGGACAAGCTGGGGTTGAGCTACATCGTCCAGGAAACCATCGCAAAAGAGACCGCACAGCGTGACGGTCGCGGGCTCTTCGACGCGTTCGATGCACTGGGTGTCAAGTGGAATTCGTGGTCCGGTCGCGAAGCCAGCGGGTACTACTTCACCTGCCTCTCCGAATTCTTTGCCGACAGTCTTTCGCTGCACGCTGAGTATTTGACGCAGCCGACTTTTCCGGCCGACGGTGTTCAGGTTGCGGCTGACCTGACCCTCGACGAGATCGCGCACATCGAGGACGATCCGCAGGAGCTGTCGGGGGTGCTGTTCAATCGACAGGTGTACGGTCCCATTCTCGGTCGCCATGTTCTGGGTGAAGCAGAGACGGTCAAGACCATCACCCGCGAAGACGTCGTGGCCCATTGGGAACGCTTCTATTCGCCGGGCCGCATGCAGGTCGCAATCGCCGGAGGCGTGCGGTTCACCGACGTGTGCGCACAGCTCGAACAGTTGTTCGGTGGATGGCGCCCGGCCGAGCGCGCGGGTCGCACGCCCGTCGACTACAGCTTCGAGCAGGCTTTCAGTCACCATCAACGTGATGTCGAGCAGGTGCAGATCGGGATTTGCTATCCCGGTGCCACACTCGACGCGCCCATGCGCGATGCCCAGCGCGTTGCCATGGCCCTGTTGGCCGGTGGCATGAGCTGTCGGCTGTTCACAGAATTGCGTGAGCGGCAGGGATTGGTCTATTGGGTCACGGCCTGGACAGAGCATCCGCGTGGCGTGGGAATCGTCTATCTCGGCGGGTCGTCGACACCGCAGAATGCGGACAAGACCTATTCGGCTCTGCTCAGTGAGGTCGACCGTCTCGGGCGGGATCTCGACGACGTGGAACTGCAGCGGGCCATTACTGGAATTGTCGCAAAGGTCCAGACGCGTGGCGACCTGACCCGTGCGTGGTGCTCGGAGATGGCCGATTCGTTGTTTCACCATGGCAAGATCATTCCGCGAAGCGACAAGATTGCGCGGATCAAGGCAGTTACGGTTGCGGATGTGCAGGCGTACCTCGAAGCCTATCCGCGTGAACACCTCAATATTCTGACGTTGGGCCCGGCAGCGCTTGCTGCAACCACCGTCAATCGCGTGCATACAAATGGGAGCGTACAATGAGCCACAGCCCCTTCGTCCAGCACACGCTCTCAAACGGCCTGCAGGTGGTCATCGAGGTCATGCGCGATGTGCCCAGCGCTGCTGCGGGGTTCTTCGCGCGAACCGGCGGCCGCGACGAGGTCGCCGACCAGGCCGGCGTATCACACTTCCTCGAGCATATGTGCTTCAAAGGTACGCCGCGGCGAACATGGCGCGAGATCACTGTCGAACTGGATGAACTGGGCAGTTCGTACAACGCCTACACGAGCAAGGATCGCACTTTCTACTACGGTTGGGTACCGCAGCAGCACATCGACAAACAGATCGAGCTCCTGGCCGACATGATGGCCTCGACGCTGCCACAGGAAGAATTCGACATGGAGAAGAACGTCGTCCTCGAAGAAATCGCCATGGCGGGCGATTCGCTCGAGAACCTGGCGTATGACTTCATGCATGAGAAGATTTACGGACAGCACCCGTTGGGGTGGCCCGTTCTTGGCTACGATCAGACGGTGCGGGCCATGAGCCGTGAGGACATGATGGCCTACTTCAGGTCACGCTATGCGGCCAACAACCTCGTGCTGGTCGTGGCCGGCAACGTCGATCCCGATGGCATCATCGCTCACGCGGAACAGCTGTGTGGCGGCTTTGCCGCCGCCGAGGACATGGCGGTTCGCCAGGCTCCGGCATTCATGACCGGGCAATCCTGCAGCGTGCACGAGCGGTTCAATTTGCAGGTCATCGCAGCGGTGTATCCGGCGCCCGGCGGGGTTGACGATTTCAGCGAGACCGCCGATGCTGTCGCTCAGATTCTCGGCGGTGACAATTCGCCGTTTTACTGGGAAATCATGCAAAAGGGCATTGCCCCGCGGGCCGGCGTGTGGCGCGTGGACTATTCCGAGTGCGGCATGGTCATGCTCTACGGGGAATGTGATCCGGACAGCTGCGAAACATTGACCGATGCCATGGCCACCGAGGCTGAACGCATGACCCGCGAGGGGGTCAGTGACGCCGCCGTGCAACGGGTGAAGAATCGCCGTCGGACCTCGTTGGCCGTGGAAAGTGAGGCGCCGTACTACCGGCTGAACCAATTGCTCGACGACATTGATTATCGCGGTGGGCCACGGACCGTGGAGCAGCGACTGGCCGAAGTCGATGCGATTACGCCGGAGACCATCGTCGCCTACCTCGAACAGTACCCGCTGACCACGGGCGGGCATTTCATCAGCGTCGGTCCACGCGACTGGTTACCCGCTCAAGATTGAAGGCGCATATGATGGCACGGTCCACTGCCCGACAATCCGATTTGTTCGACGATCTCAATGCTGGCGAATCGGCCGGTATGATCATGGGCCGCATACAACCGCGGCTCGCCGGAATGTGCACCGCGCTGGCCCTGGTTTGCTGGATGATCGGTGGATACGACGCTTCGCGGGAAGTGGCCCGCAATTTCCTGATGATCAACATCGGTTATCTCATGGGCGTGCAGCCTCCACAACCGCCGCCCGTCGAGTACGACGGTTCGATCGAGAACGCCGCCGATGCCCGGGCTGCGGTTCAGCAGTACCGCGAAGCAAAGGATGCCCGACGATTGGAATATGCCCGCCAGATACTCGCGTTCAAGAACCAGCAGAGGCGCCATCAGAAAGTCCAGGGCGTCACCATGGCCGTCTGGGCCGTGGTAACCATCCTGACCGGCGTCATGATGTTGTGCAGCGCCGTGGCCGGTTTGATGGGATCGCCGCGAACACGGCGTTGGCATGCGCTGACGGCTGGATGGATTGCCGGAGCGACGCTCACGTCGATGGCCGGTTTCTACGTGTTGTTCAAGTGGGGCGGCTTTCCTCCTCCGAACGACTATTTCTATTTGACCCAGAAACTGTTCGTTCAGCTGTCTTATGGAATTCTGATCGCCATCGGCCTTCTGTGGTGGAGACGGCCGCAGGCGATCCACGATCCGACTCCAATGGATCAGGCTCACATCGCCGCGCGGTTGCGCGAACCTGACTTCCCGGAGTCGGGTAGCGCAGACGACGCGGTGGTCGACAGCGGCGTGGGCGAGCCGCCACAAAACCCTGCGGATCCGACACCAACCCCCGCGGTGCATCCAGCTGCTGCGTTGTTCAACGGCGAGCAAGGCCGGCCCCTGGACGCCGACGGGACGGCCATCCCCATCCAAGGTGCAGAGGCCCGCGCCGGCAACACGCCCCGACCACGCCCCGACGAACCGCCGCAGGACACTTCAGCCGGCAGCGTCGATGTGCCCGCGTACGATGGGTCGGACTACATGGCCCGATTCAAGCCACCTCCACTGCCGGATGCTCCGGTGAACGGTGATCACGACGAAGACAAGGCCGATTCGTGAGCTCCTGACCGCGTTCCCTCGTAGAGTATCACGCCAGGTTCCGACGGTGCCGGCACGTTCTTCTGGCTCTCGGCAGGGGTCAGCTGGGCTCCGTCATCGATCGCGGATCCAACAGCCGATCCAGCTCAGCATCATCGAGAACCTTGTGCGCCTGGGCGACCTGTCGGACAGTCTGGCCGGTGCTGAATGCCTCCTTGGCGATGGCGGCTGCTTGGTCATAGCCGATGACCGGGGCCAGGGAGGTGCACATGGCCAGGGACTGTTCGATCAGCTCGGCGGCCCGTTCGCGGTTGGGCTCGATGCCGGCGACGCAGCGCTCGGCGAAGGTGCGGGCAGCGGCGGACAGGATTCGAGTCGATTCGAGGAGGTTGTGGGCCATCATCGGCATCATGACGTTGAGCTCGAAGATGCTGTCGCGGGCGCCGAGGACGACCGCGGTGTCGGACGCGATGACCTGAGCGGCGACCTGCACGAGCATTTCACTCATCACCGGATTGACCTTGCCCGGCATGATCGAGCTGCCGGGCTGGGTCGAGGGGATGGCCAGTTCGCCGAGGCCGCATCGTGGTCCACTGCCCAACCAGCGGATGTCGTTGGCGATTTTAGTCAGGCTGACCGCAATGGTCCTGAGCTGGCCCGAAGCCTCACACATCCCATCCTTGGCCGCCTGGCCTTCGAAGTGGTTGGCCGCTTCGACAAAGTCGATGCCCGTCGCTGCGGCCAGATCCGTGGACACGCGGGCGCCGAACTCCGGATGTGTGTTGATACCCGTACCGACAGCCGTGCCGCCGATGGCCAGTTCGCGCAAAGCACGAATGGCCTTTGTGCAACGCATGATGCCGAGGCGGGCCTGGGCGGCATAGCCACTGAACTCCTGACCCAGGCGGATCGGCGTGGCGTCCTGCAGATGGGTGCGGCCGATCTTGATCACACCGTCGAACTCGGCCGCTTTGGCCTCGAGCGTTTCGGCCAGCGTGGTCAACGCCGGGATGAGATCATGCTTGAACGACTCGGCGGCAGACACGTGCATGGCGGTGGGGATGACGTCGTTGGATGACTGCCCCATGTTGACATGATCGTTCGGATGGACCGGCGTCTTGGATCCGATCTGTCCACCGGCCATCTCGATGGCGCGATTGGAAATGACCTCGTTCACGTTCATGTTGGAGCTGGTGCCGGACCCGGTCTGGTAGATGTCGACGACGAACTGGTCGTCGAGTTTGCCTTCGATGACTTCGTCCGCCGCCCGCTCGATGAGCTGCGCGAGGTCCGCCGGCAGGCGATCGAGGCCGAGGTTGGTGCGCGCCGCGGCGCGTTTGATCAGGCCGAGGGCACGAATGAACCGCCTTCCGAAGCGATATCCACTGATGGGGAAATTCTCGACAGCCCGCTGTGTCTGGGCGCCCCAGTAGGCGCTGGCAGGTACCGTCATGTCGCCCAGACTGTCCTTTTCGATTCGCGTATCGGCCATGGTTGGCTCCTGAACAAATGTCGGATAAAACGATCACTGCGACTCAAGTGAGTCGTCTTCACGGTGTGCGGTCATTGTCGGGCAAGGAGTCGCGAGCCTCAAGTGCAGCCAGGCGCTGGTGGCACGTCTTGACCTTGACATCACAGAAGCTGAGAAAGCGGTGAGCCCGATCGGGACGCCGCCCTGAATATCCATGGAACCCCATAGTCGACAACTTCGGGTCGAGGCCAGTGGTCTCGTGAAGGTCTTCCCGGGACCACAGGGATCTGATCACAGCGCGGTCGATGGCGTCGACTTGCGCATCGAGGCCGGCGAAATCTACGGACTGCTCGGTCCCAACGGTGCAGGCAAGACCACGACGTTGCGCTTGCTCAGTGGGATCATGTCGCCGACCAGCGGCCGGGCGCGGGTGTGCGGCTTCGAGGTCTCCAGCGAGCCAGTCGAGGTCCGTAAGCGGATCGGGTTCCTCACCGCCAACACCGGTCTGTATCCACGGCTGACCCCGCGTGAGGCGCTGACCTTCTTCGGCGAGATGCATGGCCTCCAGCGCCGCGCGGCCCGAGCCCGGGCAATCGAATTGCTGAACGTGCTGGATATGGCGGCGTTTGCCGACCACCGTTGTGGGGCGTTGTCGACAGGACAGCGGCAGCGCGTCAACATCGCCCGCTCTCTGGTGGCAGATCCGCAAGTGCTGATTCTTGACGAGCCGACACTGGGGCTCGATGTGCTGAGCAATCGACTGATTCTCGATTTCATTCGCTGCGAGAGGAGGGCGGGCAAGAGTATCCTGCTCTCGACCCATCATATGCACGAAGCCGAAGACCTGTGCGATCGCATCGGGTTGATGCATGAAGGGCGCATCGTGGCCGAGGGCACACTGGATGCACTGCGGGCGCAGAGCGGTCGCCAGAGATTGAGTGATGTCTTCCTGGATCTCATTGGGCAGAGCGTGCCGACGTAACGGGTGATCATGTTGAATGCCACGCGCATCAAGCGACTGTTTCTCAAAGATCTGCTCGATATCCTGCGTGACCGCCGCACCCTCATTACGCTGATCGTGGTGCCGCTGGTGCTCTACCCGGGGCTCATGTTGTGTTTCATTCAGCTGGGCAGCATCCAGGCCGGACGCCTCAAGCAGCAGAGATTCCTGATTGGGGTCAATGATCCGTTTCTCAAGGACTGGCTTGGGCGCTTGACGCAAGTCGATGCCGCGATGCTCAAGGACACGCCTGAGGAGGATCGTCCACCCGGAATCTACGAATCAGAGATTATCGTGAAATCGGCCGAGGAGCTGCGCGCACTAGTTGCTGCAGGTACGTTGCACGTCGCTGCCATCGTCGAGCGCCCCACCGATCCACGGGTGGAGCAGTTGCGTCTGGATGTCATCAAGGACTCCAGTGAGATCCGCAGCGAGATCGCCGAGGGATCACTGCGCGCTGTCCTGACGCGCTTCGCCGAGGACAAGACAGAACAGGTTCTGGGGGCCAGCGGGTACGGCATGGATGTGATCCGACCCGTGGTCATCAGCGAGATCGATGTCGCAACGGCGGTCAAGAGGGGCGGTTCGCTGCTCGGCCAGATCCTGCCACTGGTGCTGATTCTCATGACGATTACGGGAGCGATCTATCCGGCGATCGACCTCACCGCCGGGGAGCGCGAGCGGGGGACACTCGAGACCCTGCTGGTGTGCCCGATCCCGATTTCCGAGATTATCATCGGTAAGTTCCTCGTCGTGGTCATCGTGTCGCTGTTGGGCGCGACGCTCAACCTCGCGAGCATGGGACTGACCATCCAGTTCGGTGGCCTGAAGCAAGCCCTGGAAGTCGGTGGTGAGACCGAAGTGCCCTTCGCGGCTCTGCCGGTCGTGCTGCTGTGTCTCGTGCCGCTGGCGGTGCTGTCCTCGGCGCTGCTGCTGGCCGTGAGCAGCTACGCCAAGACGTTCAAGGAGGCGCAGAGTTACGTGACGCCGGTGATCATCATGGCGCTGATGCCTGCAGGTATCGCGGCGTTGCCGGGAGTCGAGTTGACCTCGACGATGATGGTCCTGCCGGTGGCCAACATGGTGCTGCTGACCCGCGAGTTACTCGTGGGCACGGTGACGGTGGGGACCGTACTCATCGTGGTGCTGTCAACGGCGCTGTATGCCGCAGCTGCAGTCGGTGTGGCCATTCGAGTGTTCGGTCAGGAGGCCGTGCTGTTCTCTGACGCCGGGTCGTGGCGCAGTTATCTCGGCCGCGGTACCCGACAGGTTGCGGATCGTCCCAAACCGGTTCTGGCCTTGATTTACGTTGCGGTACTGTTTCCAACGTGGTTTTATGTGCAGAGCGGGCTCCAGTTGCTGTTGCCCGACCAGTTCACCCTACAACTGATCATCATTCAGATTCTCATGGTCGCCTTGTTCGCGATCGGCCCCATGGTCGTTCTCCGCTATTTTGGCGTGCGCTGGCGCACGGCGTTTGGCTGGCGGTGGCCGTCTGCCCGCGCGCTGATCGGAGCCCTGTTGGTTGGAGCGGGAACCTGGGCCCTGGGGCACGAGTTGCTCTTGATTCAACGCGCGTTCGGGTTTTTCGGAGTGTCGGATGCGTGGCTCGAACAGTTCGCTGCTGAGCAACAGGGGCTTCTTGGCCTGCCACCTGTGGGGGCAATTGTTCTGTTGGCCATCGTGCCCGCGGTGTGCGAAGAACTGTTCTTTCGTGGAATGCTGCTGGGGGCGTTGCGCAATGTACTGTGGCCGTGGACCGCGATTCTCGTAGTGGCCCTGATATTCGCCGCATTCCACTATTTTCTGCAGCGGTTCGCGCTGACTTACGCGCTGGGGGCACTTCTGGGGTACGTAGCCTGGCAAACGGGATCGCTTCTTCCGTGCATCGTCATCCATCTGATGCACAACGGAATCATGGTCGTTGCGGGTTTGCCGTTTGGCCGGGAAGCGTTCCACCGGTTGCTGGGGATGTCCGAGTTGATCGACGACCCGCTGGCCCATCTCCCGGCGCACATCATCACCATTGCGGCCAGTGCAGTAATCGCCGGATTGCTGATCATGAGAACGGGGCGCCAGCCGGACCTGCAGGTCAAGCCCGGCTGAGCGACGAGATCATGGGCTGCAGGACGGTCTTACTTCTTGGCCGGAGGCTGTGCCTGAGGCGGTTGCGCTTTGGCACCGTTGGGTGCCGAGCCATTGCCATTGGAACCGACACTGATGCGACCGATGAGCACGGCGCCGTCGGCAACTTCCAGGCGATTCGTGGCCAGGTCACCCTCGAGACGTCCCGAGGAGGTCAGCTGAATCTTGCCGCCGGCCTCCAGGTTCCCCTTGACGGTGCCTTCAACGCGAATGGAGCCGGCTTTGACTTCGCCGGATAGATTGGCGCCTTCGGCGATGACCAGTTCGCCCTTGCTATGGACCTGGCCTTCGAACTGGCCGAGCAGGCGAACGCCTTTTTCGAATTTGAGCTCGCCCTTGAAGGTGGCGTCGGGACCGAGTGTCGTGGGGAATTCAGCGTTGGGGCCGGACATGATGAACCTCCTTGTCTCAGTGTTCCCAGTTGGCGGAGGGTTATCTTGACCATTGACCACAACGCCAACGAAATTATAACTCTGGCTTGAAACCGATCAATAGCGAAAGCACCTCGGCAACCTCCGAAAAAAACAACTGCGTGTCAGCCGCAACAACTGACCTGTACCAAGAGGTTTCGAACGCGCCGCCGGGGTGTGAAAAAAACGAACTGCATCAAGGGGTGCTGAGCGGCTCAGGCGCTCTCAGAGCGTGCAGCCGCTCCAGATCATGCTCGATGGCAGCGACCTGTTCCGGTGTGAACCGCCGGATCTCGTCCGCGGCCCGGCGTGCGTTGAGCTCGAGTGCCAGGCCGTAACCGGTGACTGCGGCTTCTAACATCTCGCGTTTCGAGGTGAGCGCATACAAACGGTCGGCGATGGCCGCGTGTCTGAGGTGGTCATCAGGACTGGACGGGTACCGCTGAATGACCAGCCCATAAGCCGCGAAGGCCTGCTCGAGGCTCGCTGGATCATCGTGACGCAGCCTGAGGGCGGCGATCAGTCGGTAGGTGTCCGTGTTTGCGGAATCGCGCAGGATCAGGTCCTGATCGGACACGCCTGCCGGCCGGCCCGTGGCCAGAGCGAGCTCCAACCCTTCGCGGATCGGCGTTGGATCACTGGGGTCAGCGGCCCCGGCACGACGGTAATACTCCGCTGCCTGCTCAGGGGCGTGCGCCGCAAGGCTGCGGGCCCGTTCGAGCAGGGGGCGTGTGCGGGCCAGCGGTGCCACGACGAAGACCACGACCACCACACCGGCCATGACCGTGACCGCACTCAGGGCCAGGACCCGCACCGGTCGGGGAGCGCGGACGGTTGCGCCGGGGCGTGATGCTGTCGTGGCCAGCGCCAGGCCCAGGAGCGCGAAGAAGGTTGTTTGCGGGCCCGGGATGAACAACGCAAAGGTCAGCAGATTGTGGGCGAGGAACGCCACCAGGCCAACGCACCACCACGCCCGGGCTGTGTCGAGCCGGGTCGGCTCGGCCGCTGCGCACAACGTCAGAGTGACGATCCAGCCGATCAGCGGGAACGTTGTGGTCGCGATGATGTAGTCGAGGTCGCTGTAGCCCACGATCAGCGTTCTGAGCATGAAGACCGCGGCAGTCACAGCGATCATCGTCGCCTGGAGGCCACGCGAGGTCGTGGGGGGCGGGCCTCGAACATCGGCGATGCCCTGATCAACGGGGCCGCGGGCCAGCGTGCGGACGCCGCTCCACAGCCCGACCCCGATTCCGAGTAAACCGAGCAGGCCCCACGAACATGCGGCGTTGGCGACGAAGTTGTGCGGGAACATGATCTCTTCGGGACACTTGATCTCTTTGAAGTGCGTGAAGTGCCGGCCGTATTGCGCGGAACCGACGCCTACGAGCGGAGAGCTGGCGAACATCCGGACGCTGGCTTCGAGATACCACCATCGAAAGGTCAACGATCCATCGGGAAAACCGCCCGCCGACCAGGCGTACCCACCTGCGCTCAGGGCTACGGCACCGATGACGCCCCAGGTCACCCGCAGGGCCGTGCTGGCGTTTCCACCGCACAGGCGCCGCGCGCCGAGGTACACGGCTGCGAGGACGAGGGCGGCGCAGCCACCGGCGATGGCTCCGCGACTGCCCGTCCAGTACATGGCCGACCCCATGATGACGACCGCAGCGGTTGCGAGAAGGCGGATCATCAGGCGGCGGGCCGCCCAGGCCAGACCGACGGCGACGAACAACGGCAGGAGCAGATAACTCGCTGCGACATTGCTGAAGGCATAGAAGCCGGTGGCCCCCCGCGGATCGTTCAGCCGCCTTTCGAACAAGGTGACCTGGGCCGCATCGAGCGCGACGCCCTGGCGCGTCCAGAAATCGGATTTCCCTTCGAAATAATGGGCCCGCGTGGCCGGCAGCTCGACCCAGATCTGGTCGTGACAGTAGATCGCCGTGGCCACGCCTCCGGCCAGCAGGACGGCGAGCGTCAGCACGCGTTGACGCTGCGTTTGGATGAGCGCCGCCAGGACCATGGCCACCAGGGGGCCACACAACCAGTCCACGCTGGCGGTCATGGCCAATCGAAAGTTGCTCGCCTTGCTCAGCGACAACAGGGCGCCGACCGCGAGCAATGCCGTGGCCATGGCCAGGCCGCTGCGGGCGCGCCTCGGCAGGTATCCGGCCGCGCACAGGATGGCGGTCAATCCGGCGGCGATGATCACGACGAGGTCGAGAATCCCGGTGGTCAGCGGCGTGGTGGTCTGAAGACCGGTCAAGGCTGCACTCAACGGTGGCAAGCCGGTGTCGTGGGTTTCCGGGATCAGCGGACGAACACCGACGATGACCAGCACGACGAACAGCAGGGCGGACTGCATCCACCCGGCCCAGCGTGGAACGATCCGGGTGTCGCAGGACGACGGTCCGCTCATTCCGCCCCCGATCGACTATCGGTTGCTTCGAGAATGGCGATGATCAGCACGACACAAATGCACTGGCAGATCACGATGGTTGCGACCGGCCACGGCGCGTCGGGCAGAATCATGGCCCCCAGCGTCGTTGCCAGGGTTGCCAGGTAAATGGTCAGCACGGCATTGCGCGGCGACAAGCCGCGCTGCACGAGGCGATGCGAGAAGTGCCGCTGATCTCCGCGCATCGGACTGAGGCCAAGTCGTAAGCGGATCACGATCACACTGGTCGTGTCGTACAGCGGGACGGCGAGAACGATGAGTGGGATGAACACACCGGCGAGGTGATCCTGCGCGCGGAGTCCCAGTAGGTCGTCAGGACAGTGAGTATCGCCATGAAGTAGCCGGTGACCAGGCTGCCTGCGTCGCCCATGAAGATTCGCGCGGGTGGAAAGTTGAACCGCAGAAAGCCCAGCATGACTCCGACCAGCAGGAACGCCATGGTGGGGACGAACAACTGTCCGGCCCGCAGTGCGGCCAGCGCGAATACGGTGGCCGCGATGGCGGCGACGCCGGCACACAGACCGTCCATGTTGTCCAGGAGGTTGAATGCATTCGTCACGACGACGATCCAGGCGATGGTCATGGCGCATGCCGGAACCGGTCCCAGGAACGTCATCAAACGCAGGTCGAGCCACACCACCAGACTCGCGGCGACGGCGAGCTGGGTGACGAGCTTGGTCCAGGGGCTGAGGTGCCAGCGGTCATCGATGAGCCCGACGATGTGCAGAACGGCCGCGCCCGCAGCAATGGTCAGAGCCGGGAAAGATTTGCTCAACAGGCCGGGAATGTGGGTTTGAACGGCAGCGGGTAGCCAGCCGATGTCCTGTCCTTCGCGGCACGTCGTCAACAACACGACGAAGGCGCCGACCATCGGCGCCAACAGTGCTCCTGTGATGGCCACCCCGCCACCCAGTGCGATCGGTGCCTTGTGACTCTTGTGGCCTCCCGGGTGATCGACGAAATCGAAACGCAGCGCCACCCGCCGTACGACCGCCGTCAGAACGGTACACAGGATGAAACCCGTGATAGCGGCAGCGGCGGTTGACCACAGTGCTAGATCGTGCATCAGTCCAATTGCTCCCGCAGACGCCGCCGGGCGTCATTGAAGAAGGCGTGGTAGCGCGGGGTGGCGTAGTCTGGAAAGGTCCATGGCCACGGCTGCCACGCGCCGTTGCGATAGGTCAGCGTGACCTCGGCGTAGATCCCGTCACGCAGATATATACGATGGCCGTGGTCTTTTGTTGTGGCCAGCACGAGTTTCCCCAGTCCGACATACCCGGGGTCGATGTTGACCCGGCGGCCCGTGTCGCGGCCGGCTAACTGTGTTTCGATGCGATTGGTCGCAATCTTGAGGTCTGCGAGTCCGGCCGGATCGGCTGGAATCGCCAGTGTGCAGAAACTCTTCCGCAGGTCCGGTCCCATCTCCGCCGTGTAGTATTGCGTGGAGTCGAAGGTCCAGTCAGTGCTGGCCAGG
The DNA here is from genome assembly GCA_942492115.1 of uncultured Planctomycetota bacterium. Lineage (GTDB taxonomy): Bacteria > Planctomycetota > Phycisphaerae > UBA1845 > CAIVHJ01 > CALODL01. The sequence continues at coordinate 61,060 of CALODL010000003.1, read as the reverse complement.
TCGGATTGACCCAGTTCCCGTGCGACGCTCGCCCGTGCCGCGGCCACCACATCGGGGTCCGTTCCGAGGAATCCGATGAGCACCTTCACGGGTTGGACTGCCTTGATCGCGCCCATGTCCGTCCGATACCTCCATGCGGTCGAGAGGGGGATGATCACACGCCGTCCCCGGGGTCCTTATCGGAAGAGCGTGGGCCGCCAATCTACACTCGTTCGCCCCGATAGACTTCGGTTGTTCGTCGGCCTAGACTTGTCATGAATTAGCCCTCATTAAGACAAGCGAAGCGCCGGCGGGCGTTTCATCAGGACATCCATCCACGAACGGCGCGGATGGAGCGGCGGCGCCAGACGGTTGCCGGCATGTTCGACGAGCTCTCCTGCTCGTAGAATCTTGAGACACTGACCCACTGGGGGAGACGGGCGAACTATGAGTTCAAAGCCTCCGACGACGACGACCGGTGACCAACCAACTCTGCCTGATGATGCGCCGCGGGTCAAGCTCACCACGGTCCGCAGTGATCCGGGCAAGGCCCGTTCACTGCGCCTGAGCCAGTGCGTGACGCTCATCGGTTCGGGCGAAGGGAACAAGATCCGCCTGGTCCACGACAGGATTTCGAACCACCATGCCGCGATCATCCAGACCGGTACGCGCGTTTTCCTGCGCGATCTCGGTGGCCGTGGAGGCACGCGCCTCAATGGCGAGTCCATCGATCTGGCTGAATTGCGCGACGGCGATGAATTTCGTATTCACACCTTCAAGTTCAGGATGTCGATTGCTTATCGCGGAGCTGCACCTGCAGCGTGGACTCCGTCGGACACGCCCTGGATGGCACTCGAAACGACTTCCGGCGACGTGCCGACGGCGGGGCTGGTGCGCCCGGTGACCAGTGTCGGCCGTCTGCCCGAGCACGATTTGCCCATCGAGTCGCGCAGCGTGTCACGGGCCCACGCCTTGTTGTTCGAGGTCGGCGGCCAACCGGCAATTGCCGATCTGGGCAGCCAGAATGGTACCGAGGTCAATGGAGAGCGCATCAGCCTGTGTTACCTGCGCGCGGGTGATGAACTGCGCATCGGTCCGCGGAGGTACAGCGTGCGGGTCGTAGATACTGCCAGCTCGCTCGATCAGGCCATCGGCGATTCGTTGACGTGCGACGATCCGTCGGTCGATCTGGAACCGCTGGACCTGTCAGACCTTGTAGCCGCCCAGGACCATGCTGCCTCGGGGGACCCGGCGGTTCCTGCCGCGGATCCGCCACCGCGCCCGGAACCACGTCAGGCGGCACAACGGACCGTTGAAGCGCGCAGCGGCACTCGATCGCCAGGAGTCGGCGATCGGTCAGCGCGAGGAAGATCTCAGGAACAAACTGGCGCGCGTCAAGACTTCGGCGCGGGCCGAGGCCGAATCGAACGCGTCTCGACAGGCTCTGGAGGCCGAGGCGGCCCGTCTGGCAGAGCTCGAGGCGACGTTGGAACGTCGGCGCGTCCAGCTCGACGCCCTCGAAGAGCAGGCCGCACACCATGCGGCGCAGAACGTCGAACTCGCGGAGCGCCGCGCCGAACTGGAGCAGGCCGAGGCGACGCTCGCAGCGAGCCGTAGCGATTTCGCCGCCCGCGAGCAACGCGTGCACGACGGCTTAGCGGACATCGAGCGCCGCGAACAAGCCCTTGCCGAGATGCAGAGCGCCATCGATGTGCGGGCGAAAGAACAGGACCGGCTGGCCGCATCCTTGTCGACATGGGAAGGCGGCATGCGCCAGCTCGAACAGGACATCGTTGCTCGTTCCGAGGACAGCGAACGCTTCGACCATGAGCTGCGCACACGCGGTCGGGCACTCGACGAGCGCGAGCAGGCACTGACGCGGCGCGAGAACGAGCTGGTGCGCCGCGAGGAAGAACTCGACGACATCAATGCTCAGCTGCAGGAACAGCTCGAGCACCTCGCCGCACAAGATCAGGAGAGTCGGACGACCCTGCAACGCATTCAGCAGGCGACCGAGGAACTTCAGCGTCGAGAACGAACGCTTGCGGATCGCCAGGCCGCTATCGACGTTCGCGAAAAGCAGATCGAAGCCGAGGCCGGCTCTGCCCGCGAGGAACGCGCCGATCTCGATGCCCGCGCCGCCACGGTGGCTGCCGGCCGACGCCAACTGGATGATCGCCAGGCGCAGTTGGACGCTGATGTCCTTGAACTCGACGCGATGCGCCGAGAAGTGGACGACCAGCGTTCGTTGATGATTCGAGAGGGCGAGCGCCTGGCGACACTGCGCACGGAATTAGAACAATCGACGAGCGGCCTCGCCGCCGGGCAGGCGGAACTCGAAGCCGACCGGACCGCCCAGCGGACACGGCAGGAGGAGCTTGCGGAACAGGAACGCGAGCTGGCTGGTCGAGCCGGGCACCTGGCAAACCTGGACGCCGAGATCCAGAGGCGAGCCACGGACCTCGAGAACCGCGAACGTCTTCTGCTGAGCGATGCTGCTGACATCGAACGGCAGCGGAGTGAATTGGAGCGCGAGCGCACCGCGGTTCAGGAACTCGAAGAGAGACTCAGCGGCACATTGCGGGAACAGGAAGCGGGCCTGCAGCGGCGCGAGTCCGAGGTGGCGGACCAGGTCGAGCGGCTGGCCGAACGCGAGGAACAACTTGCTGCGGGCGAATCGCGTGTCCGCTTGTTCGACCAGACCGCTCACGAAATCGAGAGCGATCGTGCCGAACACGAGCGTGTCGTTGCGGATCTTGCTCGCCAGCAGAACCGGGTTGCGGAGGTTGAAGGTCAGCTGGCCAGCCGCGAGGCGCAGTGTCGCGAGCTCAGCGCCCGGCTGGCGGAATTCGATGGTGTGAGCAACCAGGAAGAGGTCGCAGCCCAATTGCGTGAGGAAAACAACGCATTGACCCGGTTGCGCGACGAAGTCCAGCGCGACCAGGATACATTGAGCGAGCAGCGCCAGGCCCTGGTTGCGGAACAGGCTCGGCTCGAAAAATCGCGGGCCGATGCGGCCGGTGAACTCGCGGCCCTCCAACGCCGCGAAGATGAATTGGCCTCGGAGGCCCGCAGCCTCGCGGCCCGTTCGGCATTATTCGAGCGGCGTCAGGAGGAACTGGCCGCACGTGATCTCGACTTGAACACCCGTGACCGGGAACTCGCCCAGGCGCTAAAGGATGTCGAGACCGAATCGAAACGCGTGCGCGTCGAACAGCACCTGCTCAGTGAACGCGAATCAGAGTGTGCCCGTATGCAGCGGCAACTCGATGAGTTCGCGGCCGAACTCGAAACCCAGAGATCGACGATTGACGGTGAACGCGCGCGGCTGCAGGCCATGCAGGCGGAAGGCGAAGCTCAGACTGCCGCGAATGCGTCCGACCGCCGTCTCGATTCAGCGGACTCGGCTCTCGGTGATCGCGAGCAGGAGCTCCGGGCTCGTGAGGAGGAACTGCTGAAGGCCGAAGCCCGGCTGCAGGAGGAGCGTGGAGAACTCAACGACATCGAGGAGCAACTGGCGGAGCGCGAGATCGCTGTTCGAAACCAGGCGCGCACGACGGAACAGGAAATGGAGCGTCTCGAGGCCCGCGCTCGCCAGATGCAGATTCGCGAAGCCAACCTCGAGGGCACTGCCCCGGTCGTTCCGGCGTCGGATGCCGACTTTGAATTGACGCCGGATCACATTGCCGCGGAGTCGGGGGCGCGAACGAATGACCCGCTGCAGGTCGGATCGGCCACGCCGCTCGAAGGCACACCACCGGAGGCCGTTGCCGTCAGCCCGCCCGTCGATCTGGACAGCCTCGAACCCGATCTGGCCAACGCGGTGCGCATGCTGCGGCGGATGGGTGTCCAGGGAGCCGATCACGAATTGCTCGAGCAAGCCCTGCTCGAGGTCGAGCATCGCCGTCGAGCGATGAGTCGGCGCGCCGCTCACTGAGCGCGACCGCACATCACATCATGTACGCGGTACCGTGATTCCCGAACAGACTGGCTGCTCTGTCACTCCAGCATCCGCGCACGGGGCGCGACCAGGGCCGAGAGAATCAGGCCAGCGTGGCCAGGGCCGACCGGACTGCCTCGCCGGCCCGTTGCACGGCCTCGGCGGGACTGATCTTGTCGGCATCGGCCCCCCGCGCGGCTTTGAACTCGACGACGCCGTCCTTGATGCTCTTCCGTCCAACCGTGATCCGAACCGGAATCCCGATCAGATCCGCATCCTTGAACTTGACCCCTGGGCGGATGTCGCGATCGTCGAGCAGGACTTCGATATCCTGAGCCTCGAGTTCGTCGTGCATCGTCTCGCAGGCCCCGGCGACGGCGGTGTCTTTCGGGTCAAGGCAGCAGATTTGAACCGCGAAGGGCGCGATGGCCATGGGCCAGTTGATACCCTCCTCATCGTGGTGCGTCTCGACTGCAGCTGCAATGATCCTGGTCGCGCCGATTCCGTAGCACCCCATCACGCATGGTTGACTGCTGCCGTTTTCGTTGAGGTAGTTGGCTTTCATTGCTGCGGAGTACTTCGTACCGAGCTTGAATACGTGGCCCACTTCTATGCATTTTTCGAACACGAAGGGCTGGCCGCTCGGCGCGTGGTCACCTTCGGCGGCAAAACGGATGTCGGCGACTTCCTCGAGTATGAAATCGCGACCCGGGTTGACCCCCTTCATGTGGTAGTCGGTCTTGTTGGCGCCGGTGACCGCGTCGGTCATGACCGCGACGGCCTGGTCGATGATGATCCGCGCCTGCAATCCGACCGGGCCCGCGAAACCCACCTCGGCTCCGGTGAGCGTCTTGATGACGTCGGCCTCGGCTGCCGCGAGCGTGGCAACGCCGGCGGCCTTGCGCAGTTTGGCCTCGTTGACTTCGTGGTCACCCCGGACCAGCGCGACCAGCGGCGCATCGTCGGCGACGAATATGATCGTCTTGATCATGTCCCGTGGCTGGCATCCGAGGAACGTACTGACTTGCTCGATCGAACCGAGGCCCGGCGTGTGGATCTCTTCGATGGCGGCGGTACCGGCCGTGCCGGCACCAGGCAGCGGCCTGATTTCCGCGCGCTCGACATTGGCGGCGTAGGAGCCATCCGCCGTCCGCACCAGGATGTCCTCACCGGCGTCGGTCGGCACCATGAACTCATGTGACACGTCACCACCGATTGCACCGCTATCGGCTTCGACCGCCACGTAGGGCAGGCCGCAGCGAGCGAAGATCCGGCAATACGCATCGTACATCTTCTGGTAACTGGCGTTGAGCCCCTCGAGGTCGCGATCGAACGAGTATGCGTCCTTCATGAGGAACTCGCGGGTCCGCAACACACCGCTCTTGGGCCGCTTCTCATCACGGAACTTGGTCTGGATCTGGTACAGATTGATCGGCAGCTGCTTGTAACTGTTGATGAAGCTGCGAACGACATCGGTGATGACTTCCTCGTGGGTCGGGCCCAGCACTGTCCCGCTGCGCCACGGCTGATCCGGCAGGTGGATGAGCGTGTCGCCCATGGCATCGACGCGATTGGTCTCCCGCCACAGTTCGACAGGGTGCATCGCCGGCATGTGCAGCTCGATTCCGCCTGCGGCGTTCATCTCTTCGCGGATGATCCCGGTGACTTTGCTCAGAACACGCAGGCCCAGAGGCAGATAGATATAGGCGCCCGCCACCAGCTGTTTGACCAGGCCGCCCCTGACCATGAGGATATGCGACGGCACGGTGGCGTCGGCGGGTGTTTCTTTCGTTGTCGGGATGAAGAACCGGGTCCAGCGCATCGTTCGACCGCCTCACAAACAGGGCCTGTTGATAAATCGAAACGTAGATGAATACTGGCCCGCAAGACCTTTTGCAAGCCTGCGGACCGGGTTGTGTTCCGGTCGGTGAACCAGTAGTGTACGCCAGCGAATCACCATGCCACACAGATTCATAAATGAGATGAAGCCCGGCGAGCAGCTTTCCGACCAGATCTATCTGGTTGCGGACAAGGATCTGCGCAGTACGACGAACGGCGGCCTGTACATCCATGCGATTCTACGCGATCGCACGGGCGAGGTGCTGTCCCGCATGTGGCAGGCGTCCGAGGACATGTACAAATCGATGGATGGCGGTTTCATACGCATCCGTGGGCGAACCGAGAGCTACAAAGGCAACCTGCAACTCATCATCGATGGTCTCGAGGCGGTGCCGCGCAGCGCGCTCGACCTCGGCCAGTTTCTGCCGGCGACGACCCACGACATCGAGAAAATGTGGGAGCGTCTGCTGGAGATCCTGCGGACGGTCAAGGATCCCGATCTGCTGCAGCTGATTCGCTGCTTCGTCGAAGACGCAGAAATGGTCGATTGCTTCAAACGTGCGCCGGCGGCCATCAAGATGCACCACGCCTACATCGGCGGGTTGCTCGAGCACACGCTCAACCTGCTCGAATTGGCGATGGTTGTCGTGCCGCGATACCCGGAGTTGAGCCTTGACCTCATTGTGGTCGGCTTGTTCCTGCACGATATTGGCAAGACTGCAGAACTGGGCTACGAGATCAACTTCACTTACACCGATGCCGGGCAGCTCGTGGGCCACATCGCTCAGTGCGTCATCTGGATCGAACAGAAAACCGCCCAGGTCGCCAGCGAAACCGGTAAGCCGTTTCCACCCGAGAAAAAACACGCCATCCAGCACATCGTGTTGTCGCATCACGGGCAGTACGAATATGGCAGTCCCAAGCTTCCCGCGACCCCTGAAGCGTTTTGCGTTCATCACCTCGACGTCATGGATGCCAAGATCAATCAAGCCCTCTCCGCCATCGACAACGACAAAGATCCCAATGCGGTGTGGACAAACTACTTGCCGGCGCTGGGTACCAAGCTCTACAAGAGGGACGTGGTTCCCGAGGGTAATTGAGGCCGCCCCGGGCCTGAGGACCGAACCTGGGTATGCACGGGGCAAGTCACCGGTGCAATCCGCTTCTTCTTCAACATGATCGACGACTATGGACTACACACAACTGACAGAACACGACGTGGCACACATGCTGGCGACCATCGGCATGTCATCGGTTGATGAGTTGTTTGCAGGGATTCCGGCGGGGCATCGCGTGAACGGATTGCTCGACATCCCCGACGGCCTTGCGGAACCCGAGTTGCTTCAAGACGTACACCACCTGGCCGGACGCAACGTCACCACGCACGATCAGATCAGTTTTCTGGGCGCTGGGATCTACGAGCGGTTCATCCCGACGCTGGTCGACAGTCTGGCCATGCAGAGCGAATTCCTGACGGCCTACACACCCTATCAGGCAGAAGCGAGCCAGGGGACGCTCCAGGCCTTCTTCGAATTCCAGACCATGGTATGTCAGTTGACCGGCATGGACGTGGCCAACGCCTCGCTCTATGAGGCGTCGAGTGCCGCAGCGGAGGCCATGTTCATGGCCCAGGCCGTGACGCGGCGCGAACAGGTCGTCGTCGCGGGGGCGGTTCATCCGGATCACCGCGCCGTGCTGCAGACTTACACGGCGCACCAGAACGTCACGCGGTCCGAGATCGCTCCGCGCGACGGGGTGACTCCGCTGGATGCCATCGAAGCGGCGGTCGACGACAGCACGATGGCCATCATCGTTCAGCAGCCCAATTTCTTTGGCAACGTCGAGGATCTTCCGGCGTGCGCCGAGATCGCCCACCGTCACGGGGCGCTGCTCATCGTCGTTGTCGATCCCATCAGCTGCGGGCTGCTCAAGTCGCCCGGGGCTTGTGGGGCGGACATCGTTGTCGGCGAAGGACAGGGGCTGGGGATTCCCCAATCATATGGTGGGCCGATTCTGGGTCTCATGGCTTGTCGCAGCCAGTACATGCGACGGATGCCGGGACGCCTGGTCGGTCAGACGGTCGATCGCGACGGCCGCCAGACTTATTGTCTGACGTTGCAGACCCGCGAACAACACATTCGTCGCGAGAAGGCGACATCGAACGTGTGCACCAACCAGGGTCTGCTGGCCATGCGGGCCGTGGTTTACATGTCGACGATGGGACCGCAGGGCATCTCGACCGTTGCCCGCCAGAGTTTCGACAAGGCCCACTACGCGGCCGAGCGGATCGCCGAGGTCGATGGATTCGAGCTGGCCTTCGAGGCGCCTTTCTTCCAGGAATTCGCCGTGCGCGCCACGCGACCGGTGGCCGATGTCATGTCCGCAGCCCGGGATGCCGGTATCCTGGCCGGTGTTCCCCTGGGGCGGTGGTATGCGGACCTGGCCGATTGTTTTCTGGTGGCGGTCACCGAGCGTCGGACGCGGAGTGACATCGACAGCCTGGTCGATGCGTTGAAAGCAGGGTAGGGTGCATGGGTAGTGGAGTTGATCAACGCCAGTCTGCGGTCGATGCAGCCCGCAGTGGCGTACTGGTGGTGGAGAATCCAGTGAGTGGTTCGCAGAACGCGAAAGGTTCAGCGTCGGATTTCAACGCCGGCGAGCCCCTGATCTTCGACAAGAGCACGCCCGGAGCGGTTGGCTTCAGTTTGCCCGCCAGCGACGTGCCGTCAACGGATCCGGCTGAGGCGTTGCCCGCCCATGCCGTGGCCGATGGTCCACCGCCGTTACCCGAAGTGGCGGAACTCAGCCTGGTGCGGCACTTCACACGCCTCGCCCAGCGGACGTTCAGTATCGACACGAATTTCTATCCGCTCGGCTCATGCACGATGAAGTACAACCCGCGCCTCAATGAGGTTGCGGCGGCACTGCCGGGCTTTGCTCACCTGCATCCTTACCAGCCGGAGGAGCAGTTGCAGGGCATATTCGAGCTGCTGTGGCACACCCGCCGGTTTCTCGAGGAGATATCCGGTTTGTCCGAGGTGACGCTGCAACCCGCCGCGGGAGCCCACGGTGAGATGACCGGGCTGATGATCATCACGGCCTATCACCAGGCGCGCGGTGAGGATCGGCCGGTGGTGTTGACTCCGGACAGTGCCCACGGCACGAACCCGGCGACCTGTGCCGTTTGTGGCCGTCAGGCGTGTACCGTCAAGTCACGGCCGGACGGGCGTGTAGACCTCGACGATCTCCGCCGCCAGGTCGACGGCCGTACGGCGGCACTCATGATCACCAATCCGAACACTGTTGGGGTGTTCGACGAGCAGATTGGAGATATCGCAGACATCATGCACAAGGCCGGCGCGTTGCTCTATCTCGACGGGGCCAACATGAACGCCATCCTGGGCGTCGCGCGACCTGGTGACTTCGGCGTCGATGTCATGCACTTCAATACTCACAAGACGTTCAGCACCCCACACGGCGGCGGTGGCCCCGGCTCGGGGCCGGTCGGCGTTACGGCCGAGCTCAGCGAGTTCCTGCCGATGCCCCAGGTCGTGCGTCACGCCGACGGACGTTTCAGCCTGGAGCACGAGCGGGCTCATTCCATCGGGCGTGTGCGCTCGTTCTTCGGTCAAATCGGTGTCCTCGTGCGGTGCTACACGTACATCCGTTCGCTGGGGGCGCCCGGGCTGCGCAAGGCCAGCGACATGGCCGTGCTGTCGGCCAACTATCTTGCGGCTCGCTTGCGCGACCACTTCGAGTTTCCAGTCCCCGGTCCGTACGCCCATGAATTCATCATTCTGCCCAAGCTCAAGGACACGGGCGTCAGCGAGACAGATATCGCCAAGCGCCTGATCGACTACCGCATTCATCCGCCGACGATGAGTTGGCCTGTGCCACACTGCCTGATGATCGAGCCCACCGAAACCGAAGCGCTGCGCGTCCTTGATGAGTTTGCCGATGCCATGATCGCGATCAACGCCGAAGCGCGCAGCACGCCCGATGTGGTCAAGAACGCACCGCATCACGCTGAGGTTTCGCGGCTGGATGAGGTCGGGGCCGCGCGCAAGCCCGTCTTGCGCTGGCAAGCCTGATCGCGGTGGGCGCTTCCGAACGACGACACGACATCCTGCGAGGTGCACGATGATCAATCTTGCCATTGGCGGCAGCGCCGGGCGCATGGGACAACGGCTGGTTGCCCTGGCGACCCACGACCCGCGGTTCACCGTGGTCGGACAATACGACCGCAGCCACATGCCCGAGGACGAAACGTTCGACTGCCTCGTCGATTTCTCGTTGCCCGCGGGAACCCGGGCGTTTGCCGAACGGTGTCAGCAGCGCCAGGCAGCCCTGGTGACCGGGACCACCGGGTTGAGCGCCGAAGACCTCGCGATCTTGCGAACGGCGTCCCGTGACGTGCCGGTGCTGCGGGCCGACAATTTCAGTCTCGGCGTCAACATGCTCCTGACTCTCCTGCCGGAGGTCGCACGGCGTCTGGGCGAGGCGTTCGACATCGAAATCGTCGAAACCCACCATCGCCGTAAAGTCGATGCCCCCAGTGGGACCGCTGTGGCGCTGCTCGACAGTATTCTCGAAGCCACCGGGGCCACGCGTGACGATGTCATCGGGGGCCGTAGCGGCCATGTCGGCGCTCGTCCCACCGGGCAGATTGGTGTGCACGCGGTACGCGGCGGCGATATCGTCGGTCGACACGACGTGTTGTTCGCCGGACCCGGCGAATGCATCTCCATCCAGCACGAGGCCCTGTCGCGGGACACCTTTGCTGCCGGAGCCCTGCATGCCTGTGCCTGGTTGACGGGTAAGCCTGCAGGGTGGTACAGCATGGCCGATGTGGTTCGGTGACCGCACCGCGTGATTGCGATCAGGCGAAAGCGGCGCAGCTCAATACTTCGTGAGCCATTCATCGCCTTCGTGCTTGGCGACCAGCGCCTCGACCATCTCCAGTTCCTCAGAAGTCCACTCGTCTTCTTCGAAGACGACCTCCAGGCGATTGGCCAGGGCATCGATCAACGGCCTGAGAACGTCCTCCGCCGACACATCGACATGATCGCGGATGGCGGCGGCCGGTTGCTGGGGATTGCGCGCGGCAACGATGATGGAGCCATGCTGCAGGACCGCCTCTTTCAGGCGCCGTTGTGCACTTCCTGCCAGTTTGGCACCGTTGGGCATGATGACGTCCGTGCAGTGGCGTCGAGCGAAGCAGAAGAACGGGCCCCGCTTGGGTGTGCTGTCGTCGCTGATGCCGCACCGGGTGGCGGTGACGCCCAGCAGTTGCAGTGTGTCGATGATTGCATCATGGACCCGCTCGTACAGGCTGATCGCGGGACCCTCGAGCAGCGGGTCACCGGCGGGGGCCACCAGGCTGTAGGTCCACTCGGAATCGTGGAGGATCGCGCCGCCCCCGGTCGTTCGCCGAACCACCCCGAGGACGCCCGCTGGCGCCGGCAGGCGGTCATATTCGTCGAATTTCTGGAAGTATCCGAGTGAGATGGTCGGCGGTGACCAGCGATACAGCCTCAGCGTGGCTGCAGAACTGCCTTGGCGGACACGCTCCAGGAGCGTTTCGTCGCGCGCCATGTTTTCCGGGCCGGACAGGGGGGGGTCGATGATGAGTCGCATGATGGCGTTGGTTCCGGCGTTAGGCGTTAGCATGGCATGTCTGATGTCACCAGGGTTTCGACATCAAGAGACGCGGTCAGTCCATCCTACAGGACCGCATGTGTTGTGGCGAGACACGTCATCGATGGCGTGAGCGTACGCGCGAATGAGCGATTCTGTGTCGATACGGAGCTCGCTCGTGCGACTCAGCTGAGTGATTCCGCTTCCTGTCGGGCTCCTTCGATTGCTGAGCAAATGTCTTCGATGTCGTCACGGACCCGAATGGGCTTGTTGGCATGTTCACCCGGCGCCGAGTTGCGGTCGCCGATGTGGTACTTGACAGTCGCGTCGGAATCCTTGAGGCCGTGGCCCGTGAGGATGCACACAACGCGTTCGTCGGCGCCAATGACACCTTCCTCGATGAGGCGTGCCAAGCCCGCCACACTGGCCGCGCTGGCTGGTTCGCAGCCCAGGCCATAGCGTCCAACGAGTGCCTTGTGATCGAGAATCGCACTGTCGGGCACATCGCGCACGACACCGTTCATGACTTCCAGGGAGCGCAGTGCTTTGTGCAAGTTGACCGGGCGGTTGATTTCGATGGCGCTGGCCACCGTGCTGGCCCGCTGTCCGGAAGCGTTCAGACGCTCGTAATACACCGTGATGGCGTCGAGATCGAGTTGGCCGCCGTTCCACCGCACGCCGACATCGTTGTACAACCTGTTCAGCGTGCTGGCACCGCTGGCATTGATGATCGCAAGACGTGGGACGCGGTCCACCAGTCCCAGGTGCAAGAGTTCCTGCCAGGCCTTGCCGAATGCGCTGGAATTCCCGAGGTTGCCGCCGGGGACGACGATCCAGTCAGGAACCTCCCAGTCCAGCCCCTCGAGCACGCGGTACATGATGCTCTTCTGCCCCTCGAGGCGGAACGGATTGACCGAGTTCATGAGGTACAACCCGAGGCGGTTGGATGCGTCGCGGACCCGTTCCATGCACGCATCGAAATCACCTTCGATCTGCAGCGTCAACGCGCCATAGTCGAGTGCCTGCGACAACTTGCCGAACGCGATCTTGCCGCTGCCGATGAATACGACCGCCTGCATGGGCGGACCGCCCAGGTTGGTGGCGCCACCCGCGTACAGGGCCATGGATGCGCTGGTGTTGCCCGTCGAGGCACAAGCCACGCGGTTGCGTTTGAGATGCCGGGCCATGGTAAAGGCCGCGGTCATGCCATTGTCCTTGAAACTCCCGGAGGGGTTCATCCCTTCGTACTGCAGGAACAGGTGGCCTGGTTTGAGCGCGAGCTGGCTGGCCAGCGCGTCAGCCTGCTGCAACAGTGTGCGCCCCTCGCCGAGTGTGACCATATCCCGACGATCGGCGAAGGCCAGCAGTTCGCGAAAACGCCACACGCCAGAAAAATCCAGCAGGCCGCGGTTGTCACGTCCGGACGTTCCCCAGCGTGTTTCGAAGAACCGCAGGCTCCCGGGGACTTCCGCGCGGTCCCAGTCGTAGCACACGTCGAGTAATGCGCCGCAGTGGGCACAGGCGAATAGAACCTCGTCGACGCCGTAGACTGCGCCGCAGGCCGAGTTGATGCATTTCTGATAGGCGACGTCACTCATGAGTACACATGGTGTTCCATTTTCATCGGGGGGTTCGACGGCGTTCTGTATCGGCCTGCAGGGTCCGCCGCTCGCGCGGCGTCAACGACGACATCCCGTGGTCGTGCACTTTCTGGAGGATGCGGTCGATCTCCTCTTCACGCTGTGCTTCTTCGGCCTGGGCGCGCTGTTCGCGCCGGGCCGCCCTGCGGGCCTGCCGTTTTTCAAGCCACGTCGGTTCACGCTCTTCTTCCTCTTCGCCGAAAGTTGTGAATCCGCCGAACTCCGACAGGTGTTCCATCATCCCGTGTCTGAGCATCCGGCGATCGTTGGCACACGTCAGGTAACCGAACACGGCAATGCATACCATGATGGTCTGGTCCGTGGCGAGCCCGATGAGACCGATGACGACCGCGCCGACCATGCCGATGAACGTAGCGGTCAGCGTGGCCTGATGATAACCCTTGCGCTGCCACAGCACGGCTTGCAGCAGACGACCCCCATCCAGTGGGAAGATCGGGAGCAGATTGAACAGCAGCAACAGGTAGTTGATGACCCACAAGGCCACCAGCCAACCGCTGAAGCCCCACTCGCCGAAGGGCGACCCGGGCATGAAGCCGAGGCTGAACGGGTTGAGTGTGATCAAGTTGCCCAGCCCGCCGAGAAGCATGATGCTCCCAGTCAGGCAGCAGATCACAAGATTGACTGCCGGGCCGGCAGCGGTGGTGACCAGATGAGCCAGCGGATTGTGCGGCGGGGAGACCATCGCCAGCCCACCGAGCGGCCACATCAGGATCTCGTCGGCATCGCCCCCGACGGATCGCGCTCCGAAGCAGTGCCCCAGCTCATGCAGCAGCACGATACCGAACAGCAGCCCGAGGAAGACCACGGCCGCACCCATTTGCGGCTGCTCTGCGAGGACCTCGCGCAGCAGCTCGAAGGCAATCCACAGCAGGAAGAACAGGTGCACCCGGATACGGATGTTGAATAGTCTTCCTGCCGGGAACGACCAGTTGATCGGGTTGTCGGTGAAGCTGCCGGGTCCGTTCATGGTAAAGGCTCGACCGCGTAGGCCGAGAGAAGATCTCAGAGTTTGTCGAGGCGACCGAAGCGGGCATCATGGGCCTTGCCCCGCTCTCGCTCCTGGCGCGAAGCCCGCGAGAGCAATTCGCGTTCCTGCGCGGTCAGGCTGTTCATACCAGACGTCTTTATCTTATCAAGGATTGCATCGACGCGGCGCTGCAGATTCGGATCGGGCCGTGGGTTGTCCGGCCTCCGCGTGCGTGCAGACACTGTACGGCTGCGGCCAAACACCCGCGGATCGGGCACGAAGCCCCCGCGCTTCCAGTAGGCGTATCCGGCACCTGCTGCGAGGCCGGCAAGGTGCGCGGCATCACCGCCTGCGTTGAACCCCTTGCTCAGCAGGTTCAGCGTGTAGAGTCCCACGAACAGCAGAGCTGCTGTCCGAATCCGCATGGGGAAGAACATCAGGATGAGGGTGATGCCGGGGAACAGAACCGCGCAGGCACCGAGGATTCCGAGAATGCATCCTGATGCGCCCAGTGCCGGCCCTGCCGGAAGAAAGCCGACGGTTTGAAGCAGGACGAGAAACAGATTTCCAGCCAGCCCGCAAGCGGTATAGAAACCGAAGAACCGCCACTTGCCCCACAATTGCTCGAGGTAGGGTCCAAGGAAATAGAGGCCCAGCATGTTGAAGAACAGGTGCATCGGGTCGGCGTGCAGGTACTGCGCCGTGATCAGCCGCCAGACCTGGCCATCGAGCACGTAAGGTGTGTACAACACGCCGGTTTCGAAGATCCAGTCCGCAGAGTCAGATCGAGTGATGGCTTCGAGCACGAAAATCGCCACGTTGATGATGATCAGCTGAGTCGTCAGGCGCATCACCCTCAAGCCAGCACCCAGGCCACGGCCGGAGCGGGCCGAGCGGTACGCCTCTTCGCGGGCGTAGTCGCGATCCTGCCAGCCCATCAGGTGGTCTCCCTCAGGTGATGAATCGTCAGGGCTGCGATGGTCTTACCGTCGAGGATGCGCCCATCAGCGCACATGGCCAGCGCGTCGGTCAGGGCGAAGATCTCGATGCGGATATGTTCGGTCGGCTCGAGCCGCTGCGGTCCCGGCTCGAGACCACGGGCCACGAATGCGTGCATCAACTCGGTACAGATCCCCGGACACGTGTGGAATGTCGCCAGCGGGCTGACATCGCTGGACCGGTAGCCGGTCTCTTCCTGAAGCTCGCGGGCGGCACAGTCTCCGGGGGGCTCACCAGCCTCGAGGGTTCCGGCCGGCAGTTCCAGTAACTCACGCCCCACGGCGTGGCGGGCGTTGTGGACCATGACGACGTGATTGGCGTCCACCAGGGGCAGAATCAGGACTGCGCCGGGATGAACAACGACATCACGTTCGAAACGACCGATATGAGGGTCATCGAATGCCCACGACTGCACCGAGAATATCTCCGAGCGCAGTTGTGTGGACCGGGCGGATGGCTTGAGGACCAGGCTGTCGTTCATCGGAAGTCATTATAGGCCTGGGGTTTAACGGGTGTAAAGTCGGGGTCCAATTCTTGCAACGATGGCTGCGCGCGTCTATGATTTTGGGCCACCGGAAGTTTAGATCAACGCCCGGAATCGGTCAGCCTGGGATGGCTCTGCGATCAGTCGAGCAGGGCGGCGCTCCCGGCTGCCATGGGCCACACGGGCCACTGAGGTCCTGAGCAAAGCTCCCATTGAAGAACCGCATCATCATCCTGGGATCGACCGGGTCGATTGGCCGCAGCGCACTCGACGTGCTGACGACGCTGCGCGACGAATTCGAGGTCGTGGGGTTGGCGGCCGGATCACGATGGTCCGAGCTCGCCGAGCAGGCAGCCGTGTGGCGCCCGAGTTTCGTGGGCATCGGCCATGCGCACCACGAGGCGGCCCTTCGCGACGCGCTGCCCGCAGGGACGAACGTCGTCAGTGGAGCCGGCGGTCTGGCCGACATGGTGGAAGCGACGGATTGTGATTGCGTGGTTTCCGCAATCATTGGTGTCGCCGGGCTCGAGGCCACCGTCCGGGCGGTCGCGCTCGGTAAGAAGGTGGCTCTGGCCAACAAAGAAGCAATGGTCGTGGCCGGCCCGTTATTGACAACGTTGGCGCGCCAGACAGGCGCGGCCATCATCCCGATCGACAGCGAACACTCGGGGGTGTTTCAAGCGTTGCAATCCGGGCGTCCCGATGAGGTGGCGAGGATTTTTTTGACATCGTCCGGCGGCCCGTTCCGAACGTGGCCCAGCGAACGGATCGCCGCGGCCAGCGTGGCCGAGGCGTTGAACCACCCGGTGTGGGCAATGGGCCCGAAGATCACAATCGATTCTGCGACCATGATGAACAAAGCGCTGGAGGTCATCGAGGCGCGGTGGTTGTTCGATCTGCCGGCCGATCGCATCGAGGTGTTGGTCCATCCCGAGGCGGTGGTCCATGCTCTTGTCGAATATTGTGACGGCTCGGTCATTGCTCAGCTCGGATTGCCCGACATGCGCGGGCCGATTCAATATGCATTGACCTATCCACGCCGAACGCCGACCACGGCAGCGCGGTTGAATATGTCTGAAATCAGGCAGCTGACCTTCGAGCCGCCGGATGAAGCTCGTTTTCCGGCTGTGCGGCTGGGCTTCGAGGTCGCGGCACGCGGAGGTTCGGCGGGGGCGGTGTTCAACGCTGCCAACGAGGAAGCCGTGACTGCGTTCCGCAATGAACTGATCAAGCTGGGCGATATTACGAGCGTAACACGTGATGCACTCGATCGTCACGACTGGGTGGCAGCACCGGGCTGGGATGAGCTGCTCGAAGCGGACGCGTGGGCGAGGAATGAGGTTCGTCAATGTCTGAAATGCTAGCCAGTGACACCATGCTGCTTGGTGGCGTATTCGAATTTCTCGGTACGGCCAAGTATTACGTCTATCTGTTGATGGGCTTCAGTCTGGTTGTCTTCTTCCATGAGTTGGGCCACTTCAGCGTGGCCAAATGGGTCGGCGTGCGCGTCGAGAAGTTCGCCATTGGTTTTGGCCCGGAGTTATTCGGGTTCCAATGGGGCGAGACACGCTACGTCTTCAACATCCTTCCACTGGGTGGGTACGTCAAGATGCTCGGGCAGGAGGATTTCGATGCCGACCCGACGGGAGGTATCGGGCCCGAGGATCCGCGGTCATTTCAGAACAAGACCGTCGGGCAACGCATGGCTGTCGTGTCTGCTGGCGTCATCATGAACCTGGTTCTGGCAGCGCTGTTGTTCATGATCGTGTTCATGAACGGTAAGACGGAAGTCTCACCAGTCGTCGGCTTTCTGAAGCCCGGTTCGCCGGCGGAGAAAGCAGGCTTGCGCGTGGGCGACCGCGTCAAGTCGATCAATGACGCACCCATCGGCAGCTTTGAGCAGGTCCGCATGGCGGTCGTGCTTGCAGATCCTCTTGAACCGCTGAGTATCGTGGTCGAACGCGACGGCGAGGAATTGACCAAAGACATCGAACCACAGGTCAGCGATGCGGAGCTGCTGCAGATCGGCATCGGACCGGCCTATACCACCGAGATTCTCGGAGTTGGGCGGGATTTCTACAACTATCCGCCACCGCACCCCGAGCCCGGAGACATCGTGACGGCCATCGGCGATATGCCGTTGGCGCGAGAGGACGGTTGGAAGGTCTTCAATCTGTTGAATCAGGGCCGCAACGACCCCGTGCAGTTCACTGTCGAACGCGCGTCGGCTGACGCCCCGGACGAGATCGAGACACACACCATCGAGGCACACAAGAACGTGTGGCTTGCACCCAATGGTCGCGACTCCGAGCTGAGCCCGCGGGAGATCCTCGGCCTCGTTCCCCGCGTCAAGATCAGCGATGTGACCAAGCATTCCGCTGCCGACCAGGCCGGGTTGCAATCGGGCGACATCATTACGGCATGGGGCGGCATTGCCCACCCCACGCCGCGGGAGATCTGGGAGGCGGCCAAAGCCGGCATCGGTCGTGATATGCCGGTTCGTGTTCTGCGTGAGGGCAAGCCGCTGACCGAACGGCTGATCTATCGTCCGATGACCCTGACGCCCCCGCCGCCTGCGTTGGGGCTCGAATTCGATATGGCCGAAACACGCGCGGTCGTGGCGCGCGTCGCGCCACGCAGCCGGGCGCAGCGTGCCGGACTCAAGCCAGGTGACGTGGTGACCACGTGGGGGACATTGGATCATCCGACGCGGACCGCGTTGACCGCCCACCTCGTGGCCAATCCCGATGCCGGGGCGGACATTGTGATCGAGGGCCGCACCGCGCCAGCGCGCCTGCCCATGGCCGCGCGCAGCCCGGAAGCTGGTCTGGAGTTCGAGGCCAGTGCCAGCGGTGCACCGATCCTGCGAAATGTCGCGGCCCGGAGTCGCGCCGGATCTGCCCGAATGCGCAATGGGGATGTCATCCTGCGTTGGGGGCCGCTCGACCATCCCACTGTCGACGAACTGAACACCTACCTGCTGACCCATGGTCAGGTCGATACACCGGTGTGGATCGAACGTGAGGACAAGGCCCTCAGTTTCCCAATTCACTACCGCAGCCCGGTTCGGCCCATGCTGGGTTTCAAGTTTGGCGCGATCGAACAGGACAACCTGGTGATCGCCGCGGCGCTGGCTTTTGACGAGATCCTCGGCCGTCCGACGGCGGCCGCTGCCTCGACGTTGTCCAAGGGCTGTCGATTGCTGACCATTGGTGGGGAAGCGGTCAGTGGATGGGGCGACGTCCTCGAGGCGTTCCGGATCCGTGCCGGTTCGACGGCAGAGATTGAATACGAGGTTTCGAGCGGAGGCACGGTGGCCTCGACGACAATGGATATTCCGCGGTCATTGTCGACGATTGCTGAATTGCCAGCGATGTCACCTTCGACGCAGGCGTTCACATTCTTGCTCGATGGTCGTGACGCCGTGCTCGTCGATGTCAATGGTAAGTCGGTCGAGTATCCCGCACACAATTCAGCCGCCATCGGCTATTTCCTGCGTGAACGCATTGGTAAAGACGTCACCGTGACCTACGAGGATCCGGCCACCGGGCAGACCTTCGAAAAAACCGTGGCGGTGACTGCCGACATGACCGACCCATGGTACTCGCGCGCCTACTACGTCGTTGAAATCTTCCCCAACGTTGTCACATACTCCAATCGCCATACCAATCCGATAGCGGCGATCTGGGCCGGCGTGACACAGACGTACTATTCCGTTGCCAAAGCGTACTTGACGTTCGAGCGGATGATCTTCACACGGTCCGTCGGCGTCGAGAACGTCGCCGGTCCATTGGGGATTCTGCACATCGGTGGGCAACTCGCTCAAGTCAGCATCTGGGAGATGCTGTACTTTCTCGGCCTGCTGTCGGCCAATCTGGCGGTGATCAATTTCCTGCCGCTGCCGGTCGTCGACGGTGGACTGATGGTCTTTCTGTTCATCGAGAAGATCAAGGGCTCCCCGGTCAACATCCGGATTCAGATTGCGACGCAGATGTTCGGGCTGGCACTGATCGGCACGATTTTCGTACTGGTGACGTTCAACGACATTTTCAAGATCTTTGGCTAGGCTCTGTGTGAACACGACGGCTTGGCGACAAACCCGAAGGGCTGCCCGGGGCGGGCTTGGAATGAGTCAGACCTTCATGAGGACTGGACCGCGATCATGGATACGGGACTTCGCGACAAGCACGTTCTGATCACTGGTGCCTCAGGTGGTATTGGCCAGTCGGCCGCTCGTGCGTTTTCCGCCGAGGGGACACGTCTGAGCCTGCACTACCACAAGAACAAAGACCGTGCCGAGCAGCTCGGCACGAGTCTGTCGACCGATGCCGTTGCCTTGCGCGCCGACCTGCGCGAAGAAACTCAGGTTGACCGCATCTTCGCCCAGTCGATCAAAGCCATGGGCAACCTCGACGGTGTTGTGGTCAATGCGGGCATCTGGCCGGAACCCGACCAAGCGCTGCACGAGATGTCACTGCAGCGGTGGCACGCGACCATGGAGGCGGACCTGACCAGCGTGTTTCTGACCTGCCGTGCCTATATGCGGCATGTCGCCGACACTCGACCGGCCCGCGCTTCCATCGTGTTGATCGGATCGACTGCGGCAATGGTTGGCGAGGCAGGCCACGCCGACTACGCGGCGGCCAAAGCGGCCATGACCTACGGTCTGACCCGCACCCTCAAGAACGAAATCGTCGGTTTGTGCGCCGGGGGGCGGGTCAACTGCGTGTGTCCAGGCTGGACGGATACGCCGATGTCCTCCGGATCCCTGCAGGACCAGACCATCGTCAACCGCGCGACCTCGACGATGGCGTTGCGCAAGATCGCCCAACCGGAAGACATGGCCGGCGCCATCGTCTTCCTGACATCCAGCCTCCTGGCGGGCCACATCACCGGCGCCATCCTGCCCGTTTCCGGCGGCATGGAAGGCCGGGTCATTCACCCTGCTTGATATCAGACTTGACTTCGGGGGACGGCCGTCCCCCGAGCCCGGACATCAGACTCAACTTCGGGGGACGGCCGTCCCCCGAGCCCCCTGCCAAGGGGCTCTGCCCCGTTGGATCCTCGCGGGGCAGCCTAGCGCGTTTGGCAATCGTGGAGGGGTTATTCTTTCGAATGAATGCCCCGTTCGCGAAACGTTCTGTCAGCTCGTTGGTGCGCGCCCGGATGTCAGACTTGACTTCGGTGGACGGTCGTCCCCCGAGCCCGGATGTCAGACTTAGCTTCGGGGGACGGCCGTCCCCCGAGCCCCCTGCCAAGAGGCTCTGCCCCATTGGATCCCCGCGGGGCGGGGATGCTTTTTGTAATACTTGTGTTGTTCTTCATGGTGAGTTGCCCCGTCTGGTGTGGCTAGCTTTTTACTCGCAAGGGCGGCCCGGTTTCAGAATTAACTTCGGGGGACAGCCGTCCCCCGAGCCCGGATGTCAGACTCAACTTCGGGGGACGGCCGTCCCCCGAGCCCCCTGCCAAGGGGCTCTGCCCCGTTGGATCCTCGCGGGGCGGGGATGCTTTTTGTTATTGCTTGTGGTGGTCTTCCGGGTGACGTGCCCCGTCTGGTGTGGCTTGTTTGATTCTCGCACAGAGCCCCTTGGTAGGGGGCCGTCTGCTGCGGCATGCTTGATTCTCCCCGTTGGGCTGCCAGCTCGGTGCAGGGTTAGCTGAAGATCAGGCGGGCCACGATGACGTAGGCGTTATCGAATGGTTCGGGCCGGAAGAACATGACGGGTAGATCGGGGGTGCCGATGAACGGTCGCAACATCCAGCCCATCTGGATGCCGACGAATGCAAACATCGCGACCCACGCGCACAGGGCGATCATGTGGCCGTGATGTCGGGCGATCAGCGGGCGGTAGTAGCGGAGCATGACCAGGTGTCCGGCGAGAGTGGCCAGGGTGAACATCATGGCGTTGAACAGCAGCGCGGCCCGATAGTGGGGTACTGAGAAGTACCACATACGGGTGAGCAGTCCCAGCGAGGCCAGAGCGATGCTCATGCCGGCCTGTCCACACAGAATAGCTCTCAAGGCGGCGCCATAGTCCTTGCGCAATCCCAGAAGCGTGTTGAGCACGGTGAATGCGGGCAGGCACAGTACAGTCGTCGAACACAACAGCAACGGCACTTTCAACGCTGCAAAGCCCATCTGCAGGGCGCGTGCGGGCGTGGTCAGTTCATAGCTGCCCATGAATGCGCCGTAGATCGGGCCGAAAACCACGGCCAGCAAGATGATCCGCGCGGGTCCCACACGGTGGGCCGCCGAGGGTTCGAATGGGCCGGTGCCTCTGAGCAATGCGTCGGTGAAGGCCAGTGCGCGCATGGTGCCTTCAATCGTTGATCAGGTGACGGATGTGAATGAGCACGGATTCGAAGAAATTACTGTAGCGCTCACGAAACCACGTAAAGGGTATGTCGGGTGTACCGATGAACGGTCGTAGAAGCCAACCCATCTGGGCACCGACCAAGGCATAGATCACGACCCACACGCGAAAGATGAACCCGGCCTGCCCCAGCGCACGTTCAGAGGTGTTCAGCGGCTCGATCGGCCCCGGTGCCTCGTCCGGTTGCTCGGCCGTGTCTACTGGTCGATCGACCAGACGACGCAGGGTATGGAGCAGGAAGACCAGGCCGACGGTGCCTGCGATGGTCATCAGCAACACGTTCAGAATGATCATGAACGAGTAGCTGGTCGTACTGAACGTGAAGAACCCGAGGATCGGGCCGAGGGAAGCGGCAACTGCAAGATTGACGACGATCGCAGCCACCAGCAATCTCAGCGCCGACGCCATGCGCAAACGGCTGCCGGCAAGCGTGCTGAAGACATACAGAGACGGAGCGGTCACCACCAGGGTCAGTAAGAACAGGGCGGGCAGTTTGATCATTGCGGCAAGAACTTGCATCCACGTGGCCGGCTCGCGCGTGACGACGGCATACCATCCCATGAAAAAACCGTACGTAGCACCCAACGCGACGGCCAGTGGGGCGAAGACCCACAGTGGCAGGTCTACATCCCCACGTGCCAGCTGGTCGGGGGCAGTCTTGTGTCCACGGAGCAGATCGTCGAGTTGCTTCAGGGCGTTGAACACGTTCTTCCAATCAAGAGGAATGGCAGGCCATGCGGGCTCAACGGTTGATGTGGCGTTGCCGCCGACGCATCATGTCCGGCCCGCGGTGTACTGGCGCTGTTGTGGTGGTCACCACGCGTCCGCCGCACCGGGGACAAGTGTTGTGACCCTACTTGCGTCGTGAGTAACTCAATTCAATAACCTTGTAGTCATCGCCGGCGTGGAGATCAATGATGGAAAACGTATAGTGGTCGGCATCCTGTGGTGTCATGACATACTTGACGGTACGGCCGTGAACGCCGATCTGGGGTTCATCCATGGTGCCGTACATCGTGACGACCCCGGTCTTCGGGTTGCGGGCGCCGGACATCTGCAGCATCTCCGTGCCCATGTTCGAAAACCATGTGCTGACGTACAGATTCTTGTAATTGTCATACCCCATCATGCCCACGCCCTCGTAAGGCATGCCCATCATCGTGCCGGTGTGCTCTTCTTTGATCCAACGACTCCCCAGGACAGAAGTGAAAACCGAAGAACCAGTCGACGTCATGGGCTCCGAGCCGGGGCCACCCATCCAGATCTTGGTCACCGTATCCCACGTGCCGACATATGACTTCAACAACTTGTGCGGCTCGCCCGGTTGGGTCAGCTTCATGTATTCCTGCATTGCGGCCATGTCCTCGGGCGACATGTCCGGCATGCCCTCGGGGGTCTTGACCGTCGTGTCCTGCGACAAGGCCAGGCGCGCACCCGCGACACACGCGCCGACGGCAATCACTGCGATCAGGGACTTTCTTGCGTTCATGAATTGTGCTCCTTCGTGAAATGGTCGTGCTCGCGGTCATCGATGAGCAGCCGATCTGGATGTCCCAGATGACACGCCCGCTCGTTCGAATTCGGCCGCATTCTATCGCAAGAGCCCTTCGGTGATCCAATGGGACGATGCCCCGGCCTCGCGGAGAGTCCGGATCAATGCGGGTGTATTGGTTTCGGAACAGCTAGGATAGGGGCTATGTCCGATTCGGGAGACAGCATCGCAGGGGTCTCGCTGGTCACGTTGCGCCGGGCTGCAAGCCGCTCCGACGTGATCACCGCCATGACCGCATTCTACGCCCGGGCCGACGCCCTGATCGCGGACCAGCCGGGAACCTGCTGGAACAAGTCAGAGTGCTGTCATTTCGGTCAGTTCGGGCACCGGCTGTACGTCACCGCGTTGGAGGTGTGCTACTACCTGGCGCACGTGTCGAACCTGGATCCTGCCGCGGAGGACAGCTGCCCGCATGCAGTGGGCGGACGGTGCCAGGTGCGGCCGTTTCGTCCGCTGGGTTGCCGGATTTTCTACTGTGACCCGAAGGCCGCGGGGTGGCAGGGCCCGGCGACCGAGGCGTTACTGGATGAGCTCAAGGCGCTGCACCAGCGTTTGGACGTGCCGTATTTTTATGTGGATTGGATGGCTGTATTGTCGATAGTCATGCCTGTGACAAAGGGCATCGAGGGGCCACGCGATCGTACTGATCAGGCTGTTTTCGTAGGCCGGGAAACGCCTCGCGGACGGCGCATCAACCTGCCGATCATTCAAGATCCGTAAGGAATTCACAGGGATACGGCTTGCGGCCGTGTTCTGAACGACGCTTTTTCTCGGGAAATAGACAAGTCTTTGCTTGAATACCCCGCAAAAACGGGATACTTTCGCCCACGTTGGCTCGACCACACAATGATCGACCCACATGAAAGAACTTCCTAGAAAGGACAAAATCGCCATGGCCAAGAGAAAGACAGCTAAGAAAAAGGCAGGTAAGAAAACCGCCAAGAAGAAGACCGGTAAGAAGGCTGCTAAGAAAACCGCCAGCAAGACCAAAGCACGGGCCAAGGTCAAGCCCGCGTCGGGCAAGGCCCGCACCAAGAGCGAGATCTTCGGATACCTCGCCGAAGAGAACGGCATCAGTCGTCGTGAAGTAGCCTCGATCTTCGAGTCCCTGTCGGATCTCATCGAGAAGGACCTCGGACCCCGCAGCGTCGGGCAGTTCACCATTCCTGGCTTGATCAAGATCAAGACTCAGAAGAAGCCCGCCACCAAGGCGCGCAAAGGCATTAACCCATTCACTGGTGAAGAGACGATGTTCAAGGCCAAGCCGGCCAAGACCGTCATCAAGGCCCGCCCGCTCAAGAATCTCAAGGACATGGTGTAGTTGCGCTCTGAAGGTTGCTCGCACAACCGCATCATCAAGTCACGCGAAACAAGCCGGAGAACATCGTTCTCCGGCTTTCTTTTTGGTTTATCACGACATTCCGGGATGGGCCTGCACATATGATTCTGTTGACACACGCGTGGCGGAGGGTTCGAGGCATGGTCCGCCTCCGGCGGACGGTCAAGCGCTCGAGCCCGCAGTCGGGGAGGACGTCCGGTCCCGCAAATCCGTGAAGAACTTTTTTCTTGATAGACCACGACCTGCGCCCCGCAACGGTTGACCGAGGAGAGACATGCAGCACTCGATTCCCCTGCGAACCATCATCGAAATGGACGGCGTCCTGATGAATCCCAAGCCATGCTGGTGGGCGGCGTATGGACAGGCGGCGACGGCGGTGGGGGCGGCGCGGACCGACGAGGCCACATTCTGGCGATTGGTTCGAACGGGCTCGGAGCCGGCGATGATGGTGCGCTACACAACCCCCAAGCAGGCCGACCAGTTCAAAGCCACGTTGCTTGAAGTTCTCGAGAGCGACGCATGCGTCGCTGGCCTGGAACCGCACGATGATGTTGCGGCCCTCGTTAAGCGGTTGAGTCCTTCCAGTGAGCGTGTCCTGGTCACTGCCCGAAAGAATCGCAGTGCACGACAAGCCGCGTTGAGTGCCGTCAATCTCGATGATCTGTTCCTCGAGATGCGTGGCTTGTCCACGGATGCCGCGCGCCGCAGTTCGGAACTGGCCGCGTTGGCCGACGACCGTCGCCGCGTCGTGGTGGTTGCTTCCACGCCCGAAGTCGTACGCTCTGCAGCCCGCGCCAACCTGCCGGTCATTGGCTGCAGTACCGGTGATTGTTCAGGGCGCCGACTGACCCAGGCCGGAGCTGACTGGGTCGTCTCCGACCTCGAGGAACTGGTCAAGGACGTCGAGACCGGCGGCAGACAACTACAGTCGCTGGGTGTGCCCGCGCCCATGTGAAAGCCGCAGTGAGGCGGCCGACTGGCCTGCCCGCACACCTCACGATATAGTCTCGCCATGGATGTTCTGCAGTCAAAGATCAACAGCTCCGATCCAGGGTTCACCGAGAATCGCGCCCATATGCAGGAGCACATCGGTCAGCTCGAGGCTCGGCTCGAAGTGGTACAGCGTGGCGGCGGTGCTGCAGCCGTGGACAAGCACCGGCAACGTGGCAAACTCTTCGTGCGCGATCGCATCGACAAACTGCTCGATAACGATACGCCGTTTCTGGAGTTCAGCGCACTGGCGGCCGACGGAATGTACGATGGTGCTGCACCCTCGGCGGGCGTTGTCACGGGCATCGGCCGCGTCTGCGGGCGCGAGTGTGTCATCGTGGCCAACGACGCGACGGTCAAAGGCGGAACATATTATCCCATAACCGTCAAGAAGCACTTACGGGCCCAGGACATTGCCCGTGAGAACCATTTGCCGTGCATCTACCTGGTTGACTCGGGCGGTGCGTTCCTACCGCTACAGTCCGAGGTCTTTCCTGATCGCGATCATTTCGGGCGCATTTTCTACAACCAGGCGCAGCTGTCGGCGATGCGGATTCCACAGATCGCCGTGGTCATGGGTTCGTGTACCGCTGGGGGAGCGTATGTCCCGGCGATGAGTGACGAGACCGTCATCGTTCGCCAGCAAGGCACCATCTTTCTGGGCGGGCCACCACTGGTCAAGGCCGCGACTGGCGAAGAGGTATCGGCGGAGGACCTGGGCGGTGCTGACGTGCACTGCCGCGAGTCGGGGGTGGCCGACCACTATGCGGCCAATGATGAGGATGCACTGGCCATCACACGGCACATCGTGCAGAACGTTCGATCGACGAAGCGTCACGACCTGGCCGATCACGAGCCCGAGGACCCAATCTACGAGGCGTCCGAGATATACGGGATCATTCCACACGATACGCGCAAGCCATACGATGTTCGTGAAGTCATTGCCCGTGTCGTCGACGGCAGCCGCTTTCATGAGTTCAAGGCCCTGTATGGCGCCACGCTCGTGACCGGCTTTGCTCGAATCTGGGGCTATCCCGTCGGCATCGTCGCGAACAATGGCGTGCTGTTTTCCGAGAGTGCCCTCAAGGCGGCGCACTTCGTTGAGTTGTGCAGCCAGCGTGGTATTCCGCTCGTCTTCCTGCAGAACATCACTGGCTTCATGGTCGGCCGCCAGTACGAGTCGGCAGGCATTGCCAAGAATGGCGCCAAGATGGTTGCCGCGGTGTCCAATGCGTCTGTTCCCAAATTCACCGTCATCATCGGGGGTTCCTATGGCGCCGGAAACTACGGAATGTGCGGAAGAGCATTTCAGCCCAACATGCTGTGGATGTGGCCCAATGCGCGTATTTCCGTCATGGGTGGCGAGCAGGCGGCCAATGTGCTCCTGACCGTCAAGATGGATCAACTGGCCCACAAGAAACAACCGCCGATGCCGGAGTCAGAGCGCGAGGCCTTCAAGCAGCCGATTCTCGACAAATATGCGGACGAGAGTTCGGCGTATTTCAGCACGGCACGGTTGTGGGATGACGGTGTCATTGACCCGACAGCGACGCGTACTGTTCTGGCCCTGGGGATCTCGGCCGCGTTGAACGCGCCTGCACGCTCACGCGCGCACAGTGTCTTCAGAATGTAAGGATCGCTCAATGGGACAATTCATAGAACATTCCATTTCCGATGGCGTGGCGACCGTACGACTGAACCGCCCGGAACTGCACAACGCGTTCAACGAGGTCGTCATCGATGAGTTGACAGCGGCTGTACGTGACGCCGGACAAGCCGCGGGTGTTCGTGCGGTCATCCTTGCTGCCGAAGGCAAGTCGTTCTGTGCCGGAGCGGACATCAACTGGATGAAGCGGATGGTCGATTACTCCTTCGACGAGAACGTGCAGGATGCGGCGACCATGGCCAACATGTTACGTGCGATTCGCGAGTGCCCGCGGCCGGTCATCGCCCGTGTTCACGGCGCGGCCATCGGTGGCGGAGTCGGGCTTGTGGCCGCATGCGATATCGCGGTGTCATTGAGCACGGCCGTGTTCTGCCTCAGCGAAGTGAAGCTCGGCATTCTGCCGGCAGTGATTTCGCCGTACGTTCTCGAAAAAATCGGTCCTGGTGAGGCCCGGCGCTACGGTTTGACGGCAGAGCGCTTCGATGGTACCGAGGCTCGACGAATCGGTCTGGTGCACGAGACGGCGGATACCGTGCAGGATGTGGATGCGTGTATCGCCGGCATGGTCAAGCACATTCAAGGCAATGGGCCTGAGGCGCTGGCTGCCTGTAAGGACGTCTTGTCGCGGGTCGATGGCGTCGATTGGCCTCGCGTACAGGACCTGACCACGCGTGCAATCGCACAGCGGCGGGTGTCAGGCGAAGGCCAGGATGGGCTCAAGGCGTTCCTCGAGAAACGCAAACCGGGTTGGGTGTAAATGTTCAAGCGGGTCCTTATTGCCAATCGCGGAGAGATCGCCATTCGCATTGCGCGGACGCTGCAGGAAATGGGCATCACGGCAGTGGCGTGCTACGCCGACAGTGATGAGGATGCGTGCCATGTTGCCGCGGCCGATGAGGCGTATCGTCTCGCAGGCAGCGGTCCCGCCGAGACCTACCTCAATATTTCGGCCCTCGTTCGGCTGGCGGTCGATCACGGCATCGACGCCGTCCATCCAGGGTATGGCTTCCTCGCCGAGAACGCTGAATTCGCCGAAGCGTGCGCTGAGGCCGACGTCACCTTCATCGGTCCGAGCCCTGCGGTGATCAGCAGCATGGGTGATAAGATCGTTGCGAAAGACACTGTTGCGGAAGCCGGCGTGCCTGTCGTGCCGGGCTACTGTGGAACGACTGATGATTTCGCGGCCCTGGCGGCCGCTGCCGACGATATCGGCTATCCAGTGCTGGTCAAAGCCGCCGCCGGTGGGGGCGGCAAGGGGATGCGCGTCGTGCCTGCAGCGGACGATCTGGCAGAAGCCATGGCCGCTGCACGGCGTGAAGCACAGGCCGCCTTCGGTGACGGTCGTGTGTTTCTCGAGAAGTACATCACCTGCCCGCGTCACGTCGAGGTTCAGATCCTGGGTGACGCCCACGGGCACGTCCTGCATTTCTATGAGCGCGAGTGTTCGATTCAGCGGCGGCATCAGAAAATCATCGAAGAGTCACCGGCGCCGGGACTGGACAACGCGGGTCGGGCGCGAATAACTGCCGCGGCGGTTGAGGCGGCTCGGGCCATGGACTACACCGGTGCGGGCACTGTTGAATTCATCGTCGACGAGACGGGTTCGTTTTATTTTCTTGAAGTCAACACACGCCTCCAGGTCGAGCATCCTGTGACCGAACTGACGTGCGGCATCGACCTCGTCCGCCTCCAGTTGGAAGTGGCGGCTGGACATCCGCTGGCCCTCGAGCAGGATGACATCAGACCGCGCGGATGGGCCATGGAGTGCCGCATTTGCGCAGAGGATGCAGCGCACAATTTTGTGCCGTCGATTGGCCGGATCGAGCACTACCTTTCGCCGACCGGTCCAGGCGTGCGCGTCGACAGCGGCGTCGACCGCGGAAGCGCCATCACGGTGCATTACGATTCGATGCTCGCCAAACTCATCGTCTGGGCACCGACGCGCAACCAGGCCGCACAGCGTATGGCCCGGGCATTGCGTGAGTTCGTAATCGTCGGCGTGAAGACCAATCTCGAGTTTCTACAGAACATTGTTGCCCATGAGGCCTTTCGCGCTGGGAATCTGCACACCCATTTTCTTGAAGAACACACCATCGCAGCCCAGGTCGACCGTTTGCCGCCCCACCTGGCGGAAGCCATCGCGGCCATGGCGGCGCGGGGCACGGCCCAGCCTGCTGCCACAATCAGTCATCCCGATCCTTGGGCTACTGCCGGGCACTGGAGAGGGGGACACGGGTGAACAAGGTGACCCTCGTTGGTCTCGACGGCCTGCCGGTACCGGTTTCATTCAAGCCGTCTGGCAAGACACGCCATGGATGCTCCGTGACAGTGGGTTACGCTCCGCTGGAACTCGATTTCGAGGTCGATGACAGCGGGCGCGGCACCGTCGCCCTCGGAGACCGCCGTTACCGTTTCTTCGTCCGGCAGCACGAGGGTGAAATTGAGTTGTGGATCGATGGCCAGACCCTGCGCGTCGAATTGTTCGATGACACCGCACGTCGTGCCGGGGCGGGCGCCGCCGTCGCCCACTCTGATGCGATCACCGCGCCCATGCCGGGAACGATCCTCGAGGTTCGCGTCACCGATGGCGTGTCATTCGAGGCCCATGATCCGGTGATCATCATGGAGTCGATGAAAATGGAGATGAGCCTTGCCGTGCCACACGGGGGTCGTGTCAAGAAAATCCTGTGCAGGGTTGGTCAACTCGTCGATCGTGGCACCATCCTCGCGGAGTTGGAGAAGGCCGGCGAAGAGGAGGTCGCAACCGGAGACCAGGCGTGAGCCGTCTGCCAGTTTGCCGTCGGATCATGTCCTTACCATCAAGCGTCAAGATCATCGAAGTGGGACCCCGCGACGGGCTGCAAAATGAGCCGGATCGTATTCCGACGGCGGACAAGATTCACTTCATCGACCTGTTGGCCAAAGCCAATCTGCGCAACATCGAGGTCACCAGCTTCGTCCACCCCAAGGCGGTTCCGCAGTTGGCCGACGCAGCGGACGTGCTCGCTGCTCTGGCGCTTGCCGGGCCGGTGCGGTACTCGGCGCTGGTGCCCAATGCCCGCGGGCTGGCTCGGGCCATCGACAGCGGTGTCCAACACATTGCCGTGTTCACTGCGGCGTCAGAGAGCTTCAATCAGAACAATATCAAGATGGGCATCGCGGAATCGCTCGAGGTCTTCCGGCCGGTTATCGCCGAAGCGCTGCAGGCCGGCTTGAGCGTGCGCGGCTACGTATCAACGTGCTTTGTCTGTCCATTCGAGGGTCGCGTCGATCGAACCGTTGTTCGTGACCTGACCGCCCAGCTCATCGAGATGGGCGTTCATGAGGTCGCCATCAGTGATACGGTGGGCGCCGCGGTTCCAACGGATGTCTTTGACACCGTCGGCCATGTCATCGAGCAGGTCCCGGTCGAACAGCTCGCACTGCACATGCACGACACCTACGGTACGGCACTGGCCAATGTTCTGGCCGGATTGCAGCTCGGGATCGCGACCTACGACGGTTCCACCGGCGGCCTTGGCGGCTGCCCCTACGCCCCGGGTGCCTCAGGCAACCTCGCCACCGAGGACCTCGTGTACATGCTTCACGGCATGGGGATCGATACCGGGGTCGATTTCGACAGGCTCATCGATGCCGGTATGTTCATCAGCGGCGTGATCGGTCGGCAACTTTCCAGCCGGCAACTGGTGCGCTGCCACGACGCCTGAAGCATGTGCAATCGTCAGGCCATGTCGGTGCGCAGATCACGGTAGATGCCACCATTCAGAATAGCGCGTAAATCCACGGTGCGGCGCTGTTGCCGACGAGCATCAGGAAGCCGACCAGGCCCATGACCACCAGGATGGGCAACATCCACCACTTGCCGTCTTCTTTTAGAAACTCGAAGAATTCGCTCACGATCGATTGGCGGCGTTGGCGACCGGCCTGTTCGAATTCGGTGGACTGGTTCTGCTCGCGGCTGTCGGGCGGTGTGGGTGCGCTCATATTGTTGTTCAGTACTGTTTGTAATAGCGCTCTGCGCTGCGTGGTGGCGGATGGGCCTGCCAGTAAGTCGGCGCGTCATGGTCGATCGTCCGTTGCAGCGGGTCGCGGCCCAGGGCCCGCATAATCAGGCCGATCGGCGTCATGAGACCATAGTACAGGATGGCCATGAGAATATGTGAAATCACGAATCCCACGGGGAAACACAGAAGGATCGTGCCCAGGTAGAGGGCACGGGCCGCGCGTGGGAAAAACAGCCCGCACATCAGACACAAAGCCCCTGCGCCGACACATGTGCCGGCGAGTCCGGGCATGTCCCAGCGCCACCACGCCATGGCCCCGAGGCCGCCGAAGCCGAGGAGCGACCCTGCGCCGAAGGCCTTGAGCGTATCGTGATGCGGTGTCCAATTGATATTCATTCTGGTCTCACTCAATCCAGTGCAAACTGTGCCAGGTAGGCATCTACCTCGTGTTCTGTTTTGTTGGGTTGCTCGGACTTCTGCAGAACGATGTCCTCGAGGACCAGCACATCCATATTGGTGCTCATGAAACAGCGGTACGCATCCTCGGGCGTGCATACAATGGGCTCACCGCGGACGTTGAAACTCGTGTT
Organism: uncultured Planctomycetota bacterium; assembly: GCA_942492115.1. Taxonomy (GTDB): domain Bacteria; phylum Planctomycetota; class Phycisphaerae; order UBA1845; family CAIVHJ01; genus CALODL01. The sequence continues at coordinate 29,039 of CALODL010000003.1, read as the reverse complement.
GACCAGCACAGGGCAGCCGGTCTTGTCATGAAAGGCTTTCATCAGACGATAGAACCGGCCGCGGCGCGGCTCATCGACTGTTTGCACACGAGCCGAGTAGTCGACGTGGGTGATCGCCGGGACAGTCGACCGGTGAACTTTGAGCAGTCGATCGATGCCGCTGGCGCTCTCGTCGGGGTTGCCAGCCACACGGTGTTGCGGGTGCACGTCGGCAACGAGCAACATGTACGGACAGTCTTCGCCGGCGCGCATGTCGAAGTAATCTGCAACGGCTTCGCGCAACACGACTGGTGCGAACGGCCGAAATGACTCGCGAAACTTGATCTTGAGGTTCATCATTGACTGCATCGCCGTGCTGCGCGCGTCGCCAATGATACTGCGCGCCCCCAACGCCCGCGGACCAAACTCCATACGCCCCCCGAACCAGCCAACGACTTTCTCGTCGATGATGTCCTGCGTGACACGGTCAATGAGGGCCGTCTCGCCAAGACGCGTGAATACCGCGCCCACGCTGTCGAGGAACGCGACGATGTCGTCGTTGGAATAGGCCGGCCCGAGCAGCGATCCGCGTTGGTGGTCAGTCGCACTGGTCGTGCGCGGGTTGTCCAGCAGTTGGTGCCAGATCAGCAGAGCGACACCGAGCGCACCGCCCGCATCGCCGGCAGCCGGCTGAATCCAGATGTTGTCGAAAGGACCCTGCCGCAACAGTCGCCCGTTGGCCACGCAATTGAGGGCCACGCCTCCGGCCATGACCAGGTTGTCCAGCCCGGTACGGGCGTGGGCGTGACGGCCCATGCGCAGCACGATGTCCTCGGTGACTGCCTGAATCGAAGCGGCGACGTCCATGTAGAACGGACTGAGCTCTGATTCGGCGGGGCGGGTCGCCTGGCCGAACAGGGCTTCGAACTTCGGCGCGATCATGGTCAGCCCCTGGCAGTAGTTGAAATAGGACATGTCCATGCGGAAGGAGCCGTCATCCTTGAGATCGATGAGATGGGTGCGGATCAGGTGCTCGAACCGTGGTTCACCGTATGGCGCGAGGCCCATGAGCTTGTACTCACCTGAGTTGACCCGAAAGCCGCAGTAGTAGGTAAACGCGGAATACAGCAAGCCGAGTGAGTGCGGGAAACGCAGGTGCTCGTGCAGCGCGAGCGCGTGACCACGGCCGGTGCCGATCGTGGCGGTGGACCACTCGCCGACACCGTCTATGGTCAGGATGGCCGCTTCATCGAAAGGGCTGGGGAAGAAGGCGCTGGCGGCGTGGGACTCGTGATGATCACAGAATACGAACCGTTTGGTGTACTGCTTGCCCAGGCCGCGGTGCATGATGCGTGGCAGGTGCAGTTTCTGGCCGAGCCACAGAGGCATGGCCTTGCAGAACGAACGCAGGCCTGCGGGCGCACAGGCGAGGTAGGTTTCGAGGAGGCGGTCGAACTTGGCCAGCGGCTTGTCGTAGAATCCCACGTAGTCGAGCTGATCGGGGCCGATGCCGGCTTCCTCGAGGCAGTAAGCGATGGCCTGTTCGGGAAAGCGGTGGTCGTGCTTACGCCGCGTAAAACGCTCCTCCTGCGCCGCCGCGAGAATGACGCCGTCGCGCACGAGCGCGGCAGCGCTGTCGTGATAGAACGCGGAAATGCCCAGAATATTCATCGGATCGGCGACAGTCTTACTTGCTGCCCGGGGCGCCGCTCTTCCACACCGGATCATGGTGCGAATCGAAAGCGGTCTTGAACCAGCGGGTCATGGTCATTTTCTGCTGGGTGTAGAACTGGATGCTCTCGGTGCCTTGAATGTGCAGGTCGCCGAAGAACGAATTGTTCCACCCGGTGAACGGGAACCAGGCCATCGGGGCGGGCACACCCACGTTGATGCCGATCATGCCTGCGTTGAAATAACGTTTGAACTGGCGGGCCGCATAGCCACTCTGCGTAAAGATGCACGCACCATTGCCATACTCGCAGTCACGACCGATCGCCAGAGCCTCGTCGAGGTCGTCGGCGCGGATGACCGACAACACCGGGCCGAAGATTTCCTCTTTGGCCACGCGCATGTCGTGTTTGACTCGATCGATGACGCTCGGGCCGACGAAGAATCCTTCGGACGGTACGTTCTTGCGTCCATCGAGGGCCACGGTAGCGCCTTCACTGGCGCCAATGTCCAGATAGCGCGCAACGCGGTCACGGTGTTCTCCGGAAATCACCGGCCCCATGTCGGCGTCGCCCCCATTATGGGTTGGGCCGACCTTCATCTCACCTGCTTTCTTGCACAGGTGCTCGACGAGACGGTCGCCCATGTCGGCCACCGGCAGGGCGATGCTGCCGGCCATGCACCGTTCGCCCGCGCAGCCGTAGGCCGAACTGATCAGCGCGCTGACCGATTGATCGAGGTCCGCATCTGGCATGATGATCAGGTGATTCTTGGCACCCCCGGCCGCCTGCACGCGCTTGCCGTGGGCGGTGCCGGTTTCGTACACGATCCTGGCGACTTTGGTTGATCCCACGAAGGATATGGCCCGTACGGTTGGGTGGGTCAGTAAGGCTTCGACGCAATCCTGGCCGCCGTGGACAATGTTGAATACGCCTTCTGGAAGTCCGGCCTCCAGGAGCAGGTTGGCCATGTGCATGGCGCTGAGCGGAACCTTTTCCGACGGTTTCAATATGAACGTGTTGCCGCATACCAGCGACACCGGATACATCCACAACGGAACCATTGCGGGGAAGTTGAATGGCGTGATGCCAACGCACACCCCAACTGGATGGCGGATCGTTTCGCAGTCGACGTTGCGCGCGATGTTCTCGAGAGACTGGCCCATGACCAGACTCGGCGCGCCGCAGGCGAACTCGATCATCTCGATCCCGCGTTGTACGGAGGCCCGCGCTTCGGCGAGGGTCTTGCCGTGTTCACGGGTGACGGTGCGTGCGATATCGTCGAAGTGTGCCAGGCACAGTTCACGGAAGCGAAACAGGATCTGAGCCCGCTCGACCACGGGTGTTTCGGCCCATTCTGGCTGGGCGGCGGCAGCAGACTGGACCACGCGGTCGACCTCGTCGGCCGTGCACATCGGAACTCGTGCGATGACCTCGCCAGTAGATGGGTTATGGACGTCGCCCCACTTGGACGCGGTGCTGTCCTGCCACGCGCCGGAATAGAGCAATTGAACCTGTTGGACGTCTGTCGTGGGTGTGGGCATGGATAACTCCGAATGTAGCAAACCCTTGTGCTCAGCCGATATTAGCCTATCATATGCCGTTTGCAACATGTCTTAAAGAGCAGGAGTGAGCCCATGGCGCGAGTCGTGCGAGGCGGGTTGATCCAGGCCACGTTGTGCGAGCCCACGACCAGCCCGGTCAAGAAAATCAAACAGGCGATGACCGACAAACACGTGGACCTCATCGCGCAGGCCGCAGACAAGGGCGCACAAGTCATTTGTCTGCAGGAACTGTTCAACGGACCGTACTTCTGTGCCGAGCAGGAGACCCGATGGTACGACCTGACCGAGCCCATTCCAGATGGCCCTACGGTCAAGCTGATGTGCGACCTGGCCAAGAAGCACGAGATGGTCATCGTGGTGCCGATCTACGAGGAAGATCTCACCGGCGTATACTACAACTCAGCCGCTGTCATCGATGCTGATGGCTCGTACCTCGGCAAGTTTCGCAAGATCCATATTCCACATTGTGCTCCGGGGTTCTGGGAAAAATTCTACTTTCGCCCTGGCAATCTAGGCTATCCCGTGTTCCAGACCAAGTTCGGCCGTGTGGCGGTGTACATCTGTTACGACCGACATTTCCCCGAAGGCGCGCGCCTCCTGGGGCTCAATGGGGCTGAGATCGTATTCAATCCGTCAGCCACGGTCGCCGGTCTGAGTGAGTATCTGTGGAAGCTCGAACAGCCGGCGCACGCCGTGGCCAACCAGTACTTCGTCGGGGCGATCAATCGTCCCGGTTTCGAAGAACCATGGCGTATCGGGGAGTTCTACGGCCAGAGCTATTTCTGTGATCCGCGTGGTCAGATCATGGCCGAAGGGTCTCGTGACACCGACGACATCGTCATCGCCGATCTCGATCTGGACATGATTCGCGAGGTCCGGAACACCTGGCAGTTCTTCCGCGACCGTCGCCCGGAAACGTATGCGGAGATGGCGTCGCTGTAAATCGCTGCGGTCTCTTCATGGGACATGGCCGCACCGCCTTTGCGTGCGCCTCCGCAAGGAGGCCAGGCAAGTCGTGGTACCACTACCCAGTGATCGCTCGATGGTCACCGTTTCGATATGGCGAACAACAACCAAGTCATTTACGGACTCGATGACCGGCCGCCGTTTCCGCGTGCCGTCGTGCTGGCATTGCAGCATGCTCTGACGATGTTCGGGGCGACCGTGTCGGTTCCGCTGCTCCTCGGCCCGATGATGTTCGACGATCCGACTTCGGCGGCGGCCAAGTCGATGATTGCCAGCATGATCTCAGCGGTCATGTTGTGTGCAGGTCTGGCCACCTTGATTCAGGTGACTTTCGGCAGCCGTTTGCCGATCATCCAGGGCGTATCCTTCAGCTTTCTGGCTGCGTTCATCGCGGTCATCAACGACTGTAACGAGAAAGGCTTGGCGCCGCCCGAGATGATGCAGTACATCGCGGGCAGTATCATCGTAGGTGCCGTCGTCGAGATCACCATCGGCTTCTCCGGGTTGATGGGCGTGGTTCGGCGCATGCTCAGCCCAGTGGTCATTGGACCGGTCATCATGCTGATCGGTTTGGCGCTGTTCAAGCACGGCGCGCCGAAAGCAGGCCAGTACTGGCCGATCAGCGGATTGACCATTGGATTGGTCATTCTGTTCTCGCTGATCTTGTCACGGCACAGTCGATTCTTCCGTATCTTTCCAATACTGTGCGCCATCGTCATCGTGTGTGGGCTGTGCTTCGTGCTATCAAAGACGGGCACGTTCCCGTCCGGGCATCCGGCCAATATCAATCTCGATGCCGTTGGGGCCAGTGCGTGGGTGCGTCTGAGTCCCAATGATCTCATCCTGCCGTGGGGTGCACCAAAGTTTCAGCTGGGCTTCATCATGGCGGCGCTCGCCGGGTACATGGCCTCGATGGTCGAGTCCTTCGGCGATTACCACGCCTGTTCGTACATGGCCGGTGCCGGTGATCCGACGCCGCGTCAGATTTCACGGGGCATCGGTTGTGAGGGTGTCGGATGCCTGTTGACGGGCCTGCTTGGCGCGTTCAGTTCGACGTCCTATTCGGAGAACATCGGACTGGTCGGACTGACCAAAGTCGCGTCACGCTACGTCGTGCAGATCGCAGCAATCATCTTGATCCTGCTGGGGATTTTTGGAAAGTTTGGGGCCTTTGCGGCGACCATTCCCGGACCGGTCGTCGGGGGATTGTACTGCGCCCTGTTCGGTTTGATCTCGGCTGTCGGTATCCAGCAACTTTCCAAAGCCGACCTCAGCAGTGACCGCAACCTGTTCATTGCCGGGTTCAGCCTGTTCATGGGGCTGAGTGTTCCGGCCTACTTCGATGGCTCGGTGGTCGGGATGTATCCACCTGGAGCAGGGCCCTTACTCGATAGTCTTCCGCCTGATATTGCCTCGATGGTCGGGGCTATCGGTAACACAGGAATGGCCGTTGCGGCGATCTGCGGCATCGTTCTGGACAACCTCGTTCCCGGAACACCCGAAGAACGCGGCCTGCGACTGATGGTGCCGGAAGGGGCCAACGTGTCAGAAGGGGCGGCCTGATACGGGTCTGTGTCAGGTGGCCACACGCCTTGAGTTTCAGATGTTTGAGAGAGGTCATGCCATGAGCCAGTCGACATCCGCTTCAAAGATCAGCTTGCCAGTGTGTCAGCACACCCCTCAGCCGTACTCAGGCCCGTCGCGTGATGAGGTGCTGGCCATGCGTCGGCAGTATCTGTCGCCGGGCCTGCTGACCTACTACAAGGATCCGCTGATGGTCGTCGAAGGACACATGCAATACCTCTTCGACGAGACTGGCAAACAGTATCTTGATGCCTTTGCCGGAATCGTGACGGTCTCGGTAGGCCATTGTCATCCCAAAATCGTGGAGCGGGTGCGCGAACAAGTCGGCCGTTTGCAGCACACGACGACGATTTACCTGCATCCGACGATAGCAGAGTACGGCAAACTCATGGCCGACCACATGCCCGCGGGCAGCGATCTGAGTGCATCGTACTTCACTAACTCCGGTAGCGAGGCCAACGAACTGGCGGTCCTATCGGCGCGGGAGTTTACCGGTAACCATGAGATCATTACTCTGCGTAATGCCTACCATGGCGGAACGCAGGCGACCATGAGCATGACCGCGCACGGCAACTGGAAATTCAAATCGGTCGTGCCGAGCGGTATCAAGCACGCCACACCAGGCTACTGTTACCGGTGTCCGTACGGTCTCGAGTACCCGAGCTGCGACGTCAAGTGTGCAACCGATGTCGAAGATCTCATCCGCCACGAGACTTCCGAGGAAGTGGCATGCTTCATTGCCGAGCCCATACAGGGGGTCGGCGGGGCAGTGACGCCACCTCCCGAGTACTTCCAGATCGTTTACGACATCGTACGCCGTTACGGTGGACTGTGTGTTGCGGACGAAGTGCAGACGGGCTTCGGACGAACGGGCACACGATTCTGGGGCTTCGAGAACTGGGGCGTCACGCCGGATATGGTCACGATGGCCAAGGGCATCGGCAACGGGGCGCCTCTCGGGGCGATGGTCACGCGCCCCGACATTGCCAAAGTCATGGCCAATCGCGTGCACTTTAACACCTACGGCGGCAATCCCGTATCGATGGTCCAGGGCCTTGCGACGTTGGAGATCATCGATGCCGAAAACATCCAGCACAATGCCCATGAGGTCGGAACGTTCCTCAAAGATGCGTTGCTCGATTTGCAGAACCGCCAGCCGTTGATTGGTGACGTGCGCGGTATGGGACTGATGCTCGGTGTCGAGTTGGTCACCGATCGACAGTCCAAAGAGCCGGCTGCGACCGCCGCCGCCGATGTGCTGGAAAAATGCAAGGATCGTGGTCTCATTCTCGGAAAGGGGGGGCGCTTCGGCAACGTGTTGCGCATCAAACCGCCGATGTGCATCACCAAAGCCGACGCTGGATTCCTGGTCAGTTGCCTGGACGAAGTGTTGAGCACGGTCAATACCTGACCATGACCACCAGTAGGACCGGCAATGAGCCGTGACAGACCTCCTGGCCTTAACCGCCGAGTGTTCCGTTCATGACCACTCTTCTCAAAGATACGACCGTGATCACGGCGCGCGGCGATGACGTAGTCGTGCTGGAACACCACGACATCGTTCTCGATAGTCATGAAATCGTTGCCGTGCAGAAGACGGGAGCGGTCGATGGACGCAAGGTCAAGAACATCGTCGATGCATCGAAGCACCTGGTCATCCCCGGTCTGATCAATACGCATCATCATTTGTACCAGACCCTGACTCGCGGGCTGCGTCCGGTACAGGATGCCAAGCTGTTTACCTGGCTGGTTGAACTGTACAAACGTTGGCAGTTCGTGGACTACGAAGCTGTCAAGCTGGCTGCCAAAGTCAGTATCGCCGAGATGCTGCTGTCGGGTTGCACGACGACAAGTGACCACTTCTATTTGTTTCCCCAGGGCACTGACGTGCGCATCGAGGCCGTGCTCGAGGCGGCCGAAGAGCTGGGCATGCGCATCCACGCGTGCCGCGGCAGCATGACGGTGGGTGAGTCCAAGGGTGGTCTACCCCCGGATATCTGTACCGAGGTCGATGCCGACGTTCTGGCCGATTGCCAGCGCGCCGTCGAACGGTTCCACGATCCGGACCCGCATGCCCTGCGCAAGATCGACCTCGCACCGTGCAGTCCGTTCAACGTCAGTTCCGAGCTGTTTGCCGAGACGGCGCGAATGGCGCGGTCTCTGGGGGTGCTGCTGCACACGCACGCCGCGGAGACCGTCGACGAAGAGGTCTACTGCCAGGAGCGTTTCGGAGTACGTCCAATTCGCTACCTCGCTGACCACGGGTTCCTGGGATCTGACGTGTACCTGGCACATTGCGTGTGTCTTGACACGGACGAGATCAGGCTGCTTGCCGAGACCGGGACCGGCGTGGCCCACTGTCCGTGTTCGAACATGCGGTTGGGTTCGGGCATTCCGCCAGTGCGGGAGCTCATCGCTGCCGGCGTCAAGGTCGGTCTCGGGGTCGATGGTAGCAGCAGCAACGACGGCGGCAATGCTCTGGCCGAAGCCCGGCAGGCGTTGTTGCTGCAGCGCGTCGAACATGGTGCCGATGCCATGGGCGTGGCCGACGCGTTCAGGCTGGCAACCGTCGGAGGCGCGGCCTGCCTCAACCGACCGACCCTCGGCCGTATCGCCGAGGGGTGTACGGCCGACCTGGCACTCTATCGGGCGGACGATATCGCGTTGGCCGGATCAGTGGCCCAGGACCCATTGGGCGCATTGATGCTGTGCCATGTACCGCGGGCCGATCAGGTCTATGTGCATGGTCGGCTGGTGGTTTACGACGGGCGGCTGTATACCGCGGATGAGACACGTCTGGCCACGGACTTGAACGCCGTGGTAGCGGCGCGGTTTTCGACTTGAGATTGGGCTCTGCCTGAAAACTCCGCCAACTATGCTTGACTGCAACGCTGCATGTAGGCCCCACCAGCATATCATGGCGGTGCCGTAGGCAGCACAGAGCCCTGCACAGTGGCTACCCAAGGGCTTACCTCCTGTGGTTGCACGGGCATGCAGTTCGACGCTCCAATGGAGCGGATTCGACGGCCCGGGGCCATCAGGCTACCACCGGTCGATCGGAGGATCCATCGCGACACGGCCCAGATTCCTCGACCGGGGCTGAGCCTGGTGATCGTCATAAGTGGATCATGGACGCGTAATTGAGTTGGACATCGAGCGGCCTGTCGGCCTGCAGGCCTTTGCGGCCCGGCGTCACTGATCTGGCGATTAGGTGGCATGCCGCATACACTCAATACCCTGTCAGCGCGCCGAGCGATCTGACGATACCCTGGTCCTAGCGAGGATACGACATGCCACACGTCAAGCGCATTCCATCCAGGATGCTCCACATCGTGACCTTAACTGCCATCTGTGCTGCGTGTCCGCAGGCTGTGGCCTCGGAGCCGGAATGGGGCCAGTGGGGCGGTCCGCGTGCGGACTTCATAGCCGATTCAAAGGGCATCGCCAGTGCGTGGCCCGAAACTGGCCCCAAGCAGATCTGGAGTCGTGATCTGGGGGATGGGTATTCGGCAATTCTCGTCGAAGGTGACCGTCTGTACACGATGTATCGCGCTGACGACAAGGAACGCGTAGTCTGTCTGAACGCCTCTGATGGCAAGACCGTGTGGGAACATGCTTACGATTCATCTCCGGCCGAGGGTCATGTCGATGAGTTCGGTCGCGGCCCGCGTTCGACGCCGTTGATCGTCGGTGACCGTCTGTACACGATTGGTGTGTCAGGCATGATGCATTGTCTCGACAAGAACAAGGGCACGTCCCATTGGTCGCATGATCTGTGGGGCGAGTTCAATGGAACCAAGTTACCACACGGTTACTCGTCGAGCCCGATCTATCACGAAGGTCATGTCATGGCGCTGGTCGGAGGCGAAGGTTCCAGCATCATGGCGTTCAACGCGAAGACCGGCGAGATTGCGTGGAAGAAGCACGATTTCAAGAACAGCTATGCGACGCCCAAGATTTATGACATTCGCGGCACGACCCAACTCATCACCTTCATGGCTCAGGAGGTCGTGGGTCTGGATCCCAAGACGGGTGAACTGTTGTGGAGCTTCGAGCACGGCAACCAGTGGGGTCAGAATATCTGCATGCCCGAATGGCATGAGGATATTCTGATGATATCTTCGCCGGACGCCGGGGCCCGCGGTCTCAAGCTGACGCAGACCGGCAGTGCGTGGTCGGTCGACGAAGTGTGGTCGACGCGCAAGATTCAATTCTACCATATCACGGCCGTGCGCGACGGCGGATGGGTCTATGGCTCGACGGGCCAGCGGGCGTGTTTCATGGCCAGCATCAACGTCAAGACCGGCAAGGTCGGCTGGCGCAAACGGGGTTTCCCAAAGAGCAACTGCATCGGAGTCGACGGACGCCTGGTCATCCTGGACGAGCAAGGCCACATGCACCTCGCCAGCGCCACGCCGGAAGACCTCAAGGTGCATTCGAAGTTCCAACTGTTCGACGACACGGCCTGGACCGTTCCGACCGTCGTCGGGAAGACGTTGTATGCCCGAGACAAGAAAAAGCTGGTCGCGTTGAACCTCGGTTAGCATTCGACCGCTGAGACCAGCACACCACAGGGGCATGCTCGCGAATGCGGGCATGCCCCTGTTTGTGTTTCAGTGATCCTCGGAACAAGAAGTAGATGGGGTGGCGTGCCAGCCGATCTCTTACGCTGCCCTACCCGAAGCGCCCGCGTTCCGAGGCCTTCCCGCCGGTTGGCAGGCTGAGCTGCAGCTCGGTGATATAGCCGACCTTCTGGAAATACTCGAGCGTCTCTTTCACGCTGAGGAACACCTTGGTCGCCGTTTCGGTGATGAACGGCGAGGGTTCTTTCTTGGGCTTCCACACGACGTAAACTTCCTTGGTGGCTTCGAAAGCGTGTTGCAGTTCGCGCTCGACACCGCTGGACAGACCGGGTGTACCATCGGGCAGTTCGGGGATCAGGCTGACGATCATGTCGGACTGATCGACGAATTCGAAGTCGCGGGCATAAATCTGACCATCGATGTCGGGGGCGATGTTGGACACCTCGAGGGCGTCGAAGGTCATCTTGCGACCGTGGACCTCCAACTCGAAAGACTTGCGGCCATCCTGGATCGCTTCACCGGCGTAGTACAGCAACCGCTTTTCGTCGAGGTCGCCCGGATCGAAAGTGATGAAGTGCTCGGCGAGGGCGGCGCGGAACGAGTCGATCTCGGCCAGGACATCCGGCATGCCCATGACGTGGGTCATGGGGAACGACGGGTAGACCTTCTTGCGCTCCGGTTCGAACAGCAGACGATACAGCCCTTCAATATTATCCTTTTCGACGCCGCGGGCGAAGATGTACGACGTGCCATGGCCGCGCAAGGAGCGTGCCAGGCACTTGGTGACGACCATTTCCTCTTCGCGCCATACGAGAATGTCCTTGAGGCAGTGGCGGACATCGTGTTCGACGGTCAGCCTTTCGTGCACGGCATCGACGTTATCCATCAGCGTGATGTAGACGTCGGCGTCGATCGCTTCCATCTGGTCCTGGTCGTAGGCCGGGAACAGTCCGTGTTTCCACCGAAAGGTGGCATGCGTGTTGATGATGACGTTGCGCTCGCGCTCACAGATCGAAGCGATGTCCTTGAACACGCTGCGGCGCAAGGAATCCAACCGGGCGCGTGGCAGGTCGAGAATGCGGCCTGGTTTAACATCCGGAGCTTCTGCGTACATCATTTCGCCAACATGGCACAACGTGATGTTCTGCCCTTTGGTTTCAGCATGGGCCTTGAGCATCTCGAGGAATGGACGCTTGTCCATGCCCACCTGGCCGGTGACGACCACGCGCAGGCCCTCGTGTTTTGATTGTTTGAAGAAATCCGTCTGTGCCATCACATCCACTCGATACGGTTAGAGTTTCGATTCTGCAAAAAGCCCACCTCTGGCATTATACATGTTTTGGCGGCTCGATTTTGGCCACTGTACCTTGAGCCAGGCCAGCTTGATACTGGTTCCAGGTCATGGGGGGCTTGCCGGTGTCGATTTCTTTCATGGTGATACAGCCGTGAACTGGGCACACCAGACTGCACATATTGCATCCCACGCAGGTGTCCTGGTTGATGCTGAAGAGATTGATGCGGTCCTGGCCGGCGCCGGCGACTACGGTGACGCCTCCGGACTGCATCATCGGCGCGTGACCGTTGTTCTTGATGTAGTCGTTGACGCCAATGCTGTCGATATTGATCGACTGATGGCAGCCGTCTTCGCAGGCGATGTAGCACAAGCCGCAATGAATGCACTTGTCTTCGCTGATTTCGGCCACGACCTTGTAATTGAGGTCGAGGTCGCCCCAGGACATGATCCGTGGTACGGATTGTCCAACGAAATCACTCACGGTCTGGTAGCCCTTTTCGAGCATCCAGTTCTCCATGCCGCTGGCGAGGTGTTCGACGATGCGAAAGCCATAGTGCATGACTGCCGTGCACACCTGCACGCAGCCCGAGCCGAGCAGCATGAACTCGACGGCATCTTGCCACGCCTGAATCCCGCCGATGCCGCTGATGGGCACGTTGATCCCCGGGTGGGCGGCGATCGACGACACCATGTTCAGGGCGATGGGCTTGACGGCCGGGCCACAGTACCCGCCGTGCGAGCCGTTGCCGCGTACCGCCGGTCTGGGGGCGAGTGTGTCGAGATCGACCCCCATGATCGAGTTGATCGTGTTGATCAGCGACAGGGCATCGGCACCTCCGGCGACTGCCGCTTCGCCGACCACGGTGACATCCGTGACATTGGGCGTCAGCTTGACCATCACCGGAATCGTCGCGACTTCCTTGACCCATTCGACGATCATCCTCGCGTAATCAGGGACCTGGCCCACTGCGGCCCCCATGCCGCGTTCGCTCATGCCATGCGGGCAGCCGAAGTTCAGTTCGATGCCATCGGCGCCGGCGTCCTGAGTCCGTTTCGTGATGTCATGCCAGGCCTTCTGGTTCGATTCGACCATCAGCGAAACGAACAGTGCATGATTCGGGTAGTCATTCTTGACCCGCGTAATCTCGGCGAGGTTCTCGTCGAGCGTGCGGTCGGTGATGAGTTCGATATTGTTCAAGCCGACGACCTTACGACCGTCATAGTCGATGGCGCCATAGCGTGAAGCGACGTTGACGATCGGCTCATGTGCCAGGGTCTTCCACACGGCGCCGCCCCAGCCGGCGTCGAACGCGCGGCGGATCTGGTATTCGGAGTTTGTCGGTGGGGCTGAAGCCAGCCAGAATGGATTGGGCGCCTTGACGCCACAAAACTCGATGCTCAGATCAGGCATGCAGTGTCCCTTATCTAGACTTCAGAAGCGCCGCCATTCCCGCAGCGGCGACCTTGCCGTCCTGGACGGCGTCGACGATTTCCGCGCCACCGGAAGTGCAGTCGCCTCCGGCAAACAATCCCGCGACACTCGTGGCGCCGGTCGCACTGTCGACGACGATCTTGCCGCGCTCGGCTTTCAGCCCGGCGATGTTGTTCAATAGATCGTGCAGGGGATCCTGGCCCAGCGCCTTGACGACCATGTCGGCTTCGAGCACGAAGTTCGACCCGCCAATGTCCTTCAGCCTGCTGCGACGTGATGTGGGGTCCTCGGGTTCGGTGTTGATGAATTCGACTCCACTGGCTCTGCCGTCTTCCGCAACCACTCGCACCGGACGGGCGAACCACTCGAAGTGAATGCCATCCTGTTTGGCCAGTTCGTACTCATACGCGAACGCCGGCATTGCTTCTTCGCCACGGCGATAGGCGATGGTCACGTGATCCGCGCCCAACCGGACGGCAGCGGTGGCCACGTCGACGGCAGTGTTGCCTGCGCCGATGACGATGACTTGATGACCGATGGCACACTTCTCGAACGGCTTGGTGTGTGTTTGGAATATGAAGTCCAGGGCCTCATAGACCCCGGGAAGCTCTTCGCCCTCGATACCGAGGCTGGCGGTGCGCCCGAGACCGATCCCGAGGAACACGGCGTCGAAGTCGTCGAGCAGCGTCTTGACGCCTGCCCCGTCGACGGGACTGTTCAGGCGGATGTCAACTCCGAGTTGTTTGACCAGCTCGATTTCAGTCAGAGCGAACTCGGTCGAAATCTTGTACGCGGCGATGCCCAGCGTGTTCAGACCACCCGCGACATCACGGGCCTCGAAAACGGTGACTTCGTGTCCCGCCTTGCGTAATTCGTGAGCACAGCTCAGGCCGGCCGGGCCCGAGCCGACGATTGCAACGCGCCGACCGGTGGGCGCGCCGGGCTCGAAGAATCGAACGCTCCTGTCACGCGCCTCATCGCAAGCATGGCGCTGCAGTCGGCCAATCTGAACAGGCGCCTTCATCAGCGTGTTGTCCACACACGCGCCTTCACACAGTACTTCCGTGGGGCAAGCGCGGGCGCAACTGCCGCCCAGTATGTTGGCTTCGAGAATGGTTCGTGCCGCCCCCAGCGAATTACGATGCAGGATCTGGCGAATGAACTTCGGGATATCGATGTGCGTGGGACAGGCCCGCGTGCACGGGGCGTCGTAGCAGAACAGGCAATGACTGGCCTCGACGAGTGCTTCGTCGGGGGCCAGGGCGGGGGGATAGTCCTCGAAGTTGGCCAGCAGTTGGTCGGCGTCGAGGAGTTGTCCGGCTTCGGGCATCGGGCTCTCCAGCAAGGGGTTCGATCACGCTCCGCACGGTGCCCGCGGGCGCTGTGCGTCAAATGCCCGGGGGGTGCCTTGAAAAGGCCATCATAGCACAACAACCGTGTGCCCCAAAGGGCACAGGTCACGGCTAGCCTGCAGAACGGCACATGGCGCCCGCGCGGTCTGCTCCGGCAGGCCCGCTAGAGCTTGCCTGCTTTCTTGCGCGGTAGCCACTGGCCCCATTCGTTTTCTCCGCAGAAAGAATAGTCATCGACGATCTTCCGGCCGCGGGAGAAGGTCATCTGCGCAAAGCCCGCCAGCGACCAGCCCTGGTACGGATTCCAGTCCGCTCCTGTCTCCATCTTGCGGTGGTCGACCTTGATCCGTTTGGTGGGATCGAGGATGGCGATGTCGGCATCGGAACCCCTGGCGATGGTGCCTTTTCTGGGGTACAGCCCCATGATGCGGGCCGGGTTCGTGCAACACTTGGCCACGAAGTCTTTCATGGTGAGTCGTTTCTTGAGTACACCATGGGTGTAAACGATGGGCAGCAGCGTCTCGAGCCCTGGCATGCCCATCGGGATCTTGGTCCAGTCCCCCTTCCACATCGCCTTCTGTTTGCGTGAAAAGGTGCACGTGTCGGTGGAGACCACACACACTTCGCCGCTCTTCAGCCCGGACCACAGTCGTTTCTGATCAGTCTTCTTCTTGATCTGCGGGCAACACGCGTAGAGGTGCCCATCCTTGCCCTTGAACAACGAGTCGTCGAGTACGAGGTACTGCGCGCACGTTTCGGCGTAGACATCGACCCCGCGGGCCTGGGCCTGTTTGACGAGATCGGCGCCCTCGGCCGTCGACATGTGCACGATGTACAGGCGCCCCCCAGTCACTTCGCACCATGTGATGGCCCGTTGAATGGCTTCGGCTTCGATGTAGTTCGGTCGCGTCATACCGTGGAGCTGGGCGCCGTACTTCTTCATCAGAGGCTTGGTGTGATGGCGAGCAATCAACTCGTCGAGTACGCGACTCGATTCGGCGTGGATGAGCAGCATGCCGCCCAGATCACGACAGTTCTCGAGAGCACCGTAGATGGCGCGGTCGTCGGACTGCCAGCCTTCTGATTCATAGATCATGAACTCCTTGAACGTCGGGCAGCCCATGTCGATCATTTTCTTCATCTCGGGCCCATGGCGCTCCCAGTTGGTGATGGCCATGTGAAAACAGTAATCGACACAGGCCTTCCTGGCCTTCTTTCGCCACTTCTTGTACGCCGTTTCCATGCTCTCGCGCCCGTAGGGGATGGCGAAATCGATGACGGTCGTGACGCCGCCTCGTGCTGCGGCGCGGGTGCCGGTATTGAAGTCGTCGCTCGACACCGTGCCGCAAAACGGCAGTTCGAGATGAACGTGGACGTCGAGCCCGCCGGGAATCACGTACTTGCCTTTGGCCTCGACGATCGTGGCGCCGTCCGCTTGACGGGCAAGCCCCTTGCCGACGGCGGCGATCTTCTCGCCCCGGATAGCGACGTCCGCGACGCCTTGTCCCTCGGCCGTGACCACCGTTCCACCCTTGATGACCGTATCGCATTTCATGATGTGCACCTCACCGCGCTGCAGTGTCCACCGCGCATCGATCGTGCGCAGCCATTGATCTCGAGCCCGATGTTCCTACGATCGGGCGGTGGCGTCAAGCGCGTGTCGCTGTAGAATGCGGCCTGTTGAATTCAGGATGACACCATGAGCGCCTCTCTACCTCTGTTCGTCAAACGGGATCTCGACGGCTTCTTCGGTCTGTTCGTCGACAATCTCGTTCAGCTGCTGCTGATCATGACGCTGTGTGCAGGCATGTGCGGCATGACCGGTGAGGATGCCGATCTGGTTCGGTCGTTCATCCTGCCCGGGGCGGCGGTGTCGATCGTCATCGGTAATCTGTTCTACGCCGTGCAGGCACACCTGCTGGCGCGGCGCGAGGGCCGCGATGACGTGACGGCCCTCCCGTATGGCATCAACACCCCGTCGTTGCTGGTCTACGTGTTTTTCGTCATGGCGCCGACATATCGAGCGACGGGCAGCGCCCGGGCCGCGTGGGAGATGGGTCTGGTCGCCTGCGTCGGCAGCGGGTTGATCGAATTGTGTGGATCGTTTGTGGCCGAGAAGGTTCGCCGCAATACGCCGCGGGCAGCGTTGCTGGCCACACTGGCCGGCATCGCCATCACATTCATCGCGATGATGTTTGCGCTCCAGATCTGGCAGCGCCCGCTGGTTGCAATGCTGCCGTTCGGCGTCGTCATGATGACTTACTTCGCCCACGTGCGCTTTCCCTGGGGGCTGCCCGGAGGACTCGTCGGGATCATCCTCGGTACGCTGACCGCCTGGGGGCTGTCGGTCGTCCTGCCGGATTCGATGCTGCGATCGGTGCCGACCATGTCGATCGAGGCGGTTGCTACGGCGTGGTCCGAGCGCGGTACCGCGTGGCCATCCTGGTGCGGGCCCGTGCTGTACAATGTGTTTCGCGGACTGTCCAGCGAGAACTGGGTCACGCTCTTGTCAGTCATCCTCCCCATGGGCCTGTTCAATCTGGCCGGCAGCCTGCAGAACATCGAGTCCGCTGCGGCGGGGGGCGATCGCTATCGCACCGGGTCCTCGCTGGCGGTGAATGGGGTCGGGACACTGGCGGCAGCATTGTTCGGCAGTTGCTTTCCGACCACGATCTACATTGGCCACCCGGGGTGGAAGAAGCTCGGGGCCCGGGCCGGCTACTCCACGCTCAACGCGGTGGTCATTGCAGCGATTTGCCTGACCGGCACGGTGTCGCTGATCAACAGCATCGTGCCGATGGAGGCCGGTATCGCGATCGTGTTGTGGATCGGCATCGTCATCACCGCCCAGGCCTACCAGGCCACCCCCAGTGCGCACGCCCCTGCCGTGGCTCTGGGCCTGTTTCCCGCTATTGCGGCGTGGGGCGCGACGATCGTGACGGGGGCGCTCATTGCCGCAAGCTTCACGGGCTCCGATGTGCCGACCGTCCAGACGTTACTCGACAGCAACATCGACACGGAGTTCAACGGTTTTCTCGTGCACGGCCTCAACCTGCTCGAACGCGGATACATCTTTACCTGTATGGTGATCGCAAGCATCGCAGCTCTGCTCATCGATAGAAAGTTCATCCCGGCTGCGTGGTGGGCAGCCATTGCCGCGGTGCTGACTCTCGTCGGGCTGATGCACGCCTATCAAATCAGCGGCAACGAGATCGAACATCTGTTCATCGGCGCCCAGCCGCGAGAAGGGGCCACAGCGTATCGTGCGTTCGAGATTGCTGCGGGCTATGCGCTGATGGCCGGGTTGTTCCTCATGCATGCGCGGTATCGTGCGACTGCTGACCAGACGGTCGACGAGCCAGCGGTTGAACGACCGTCGGAGTCGGGGCCGAGCCTGGTCGACCCGACCACTGTCGAACATTGAGCGCTGCGCGCTGCAGGGGACGCGCGCTGCGGGTTGTGCTATACTGGAATCCTGTAAGCTTAAAGGAGACACGCCTCTGGCGACGATCGGAGCCGATATCCCGCGCGTCGACGGGTGCCGCAAGCTGTTGGGCACCGCACGCTATGTCGATGACCTGCCCATCCCCGGTGTACTACACGGTGGGACTGTGCGCAGTCCAGCTGCGCGCGGCCGCATCAGGGCCATCCATTTCGACCCGACCATCGATTGGGACGAGTTCGTCATCATCGATCATCGCGATATCCCGGGGCGCAACGAGGTCCTCTTCATCACCGCCGATCATCCGGCGCTGGTGGCGAACGAGATCAGGTTCAAGGGTGAGCCGGTCGTCTTGCTGGCCCATCGCTCTATCTCCGAATTGCGTCGCGGGCTGCGCGGTGTGACCGTGGAGGTCGAGGAGCTTGCGCCGCGTCTGACACCCTTTGCACCGCTACCTGCCGATCAGGTCCAGCATGGCGAAGACAACGTCTTCAAACGAATCGATATCATCAAGGGTGAGCCCGACATCGTTTTTCCGCACGCGGCCCACGTGATCGAGGGGACCTATTACACTGGGTCGCAGGAACACGTATACCTCGAGACCCAGGGCATGATCGCCGAGCCTGCGGACGGTCGTATGGTCATCCGCGGCACGCTGCAGTGCCCTTACTATGTGCTCAATTCATTGACACATTTCTTTGGCCGCCCGGACGAGGCATTCCAGGTCATCCAGACGCCGACCGGTGGAGGGTTTGGTGGCAAGGAGGACTTCCCCTCGATTCTGGCCATTCACGCGGCGCTGTTGGCCGAGAAGAGCGGTCGACCGGTCAAGATGATTTACGACCGTATGGAAGACATGGCGTACACGACGAAACGCCATCCGAGTCGCGTGCGCCATCGTACGGCAGTCGATCGAAATGGCAAACTGCTGGCCATGTCGATCGAGGTCGTTCTGGATGGGGGCGCATATGTCACGCTGTCGCCGGTCGTGCTCAGTCGAGGAGTCATTCACGCCGCCGGCCCATACCATTGCGAACATGTCCGAATTCACGGTGAGGTGGTACTGACCAATACGCCACCCAACGGTGCGTTTCGTGGCTTCGGCGCGCCCCAGACATTCTTCGCGCTCGAACGCCATATGGACGTCGTCGCCCGAACTCTTGGCCTTGACCCGGCTGCCGTCCGCAGGGCCAATCTGCTGAAACAGGGACAGACGACGGCCACCACGCAGGTCATCGACGAGCCGATCGATCTCGCCGGCCTGCAGGACCGGGCGCTGCAGTTGGCGTGCTATCCTGCCAGGCTGACCGAATACGCTGAATTCAATGCAACGCATCCCTATCTTCGTCGTGGCATCGGGCTCGCGACGTTTCATCATGGTGCAGGATTCACCGGCAGTGGCGAGACGTACCTGGCCTCGGAAGTATGGGTCGAAGGACTCGAGGATGGGCGCATCGAGGTGCTGACGGCCAACACCGACATGGGCCAGGGAACCGAGACCATCTTGTCCCAGGTGGCTGCCGATGCCATGGGTATTGCCGTAGATCAAATCGTGCTCAACAGGCCCGACACGGCGCGCGTACCCAACAGCGGGCCGACGGTGGCCAGTCGTACCGCCATGGTCGTGGGCAAACTGTTGGAGCAGGCGTGTGACGAGGTGACCACGCTCATTGGTGGATACGGCCAGGATGTGGGTTCTGCGATTCGAGCATGGCATGCCGCTCATCCCGGCCAGCGCCTTCTCGGCAAGGCCAGATACAAAAAGCCCGATCACATTCTCTGGGACGAGGACAACTACCGCGGTGATGCCTACGCGACGTTCTCGTGGTCCACGCACGTGGCAGCGGTCGAGGTCGATCTTCGAACGTGCGGGGTGCGGATGACTGATTACGTGGCTGCTCAGGAGATCGGACGTGTAGTCAACCCCGTTCTGGCGACTGGCCAGATCCAGGGTGGCGTGGTGCAGGGGATTGGCTGGGCCCTGACCGAAGAGGTCATCATGCGCGATGGCGTCATGGCCAACAACCAGATGACCAATTACATCATTCCGGCGAGTGGTGACTTGCCGCCGATTCGCGTGCTGTTCGAGCAACACGGTGGTGAGTTCGGTCCGCGCGGAGCGAAGGGTATCGGTGAACTGCCCATGGACGGGCCTGCCCCGGCCGTGGTCAACGCGGTCTGCCATGCGCTCGGCGTGTCGATTGCCGAAATCCCACTGACACCCGAACGATTGCTGAGTGTTGTCGAGGGCCGAGGCGGTGAGTAAGTTCGAGGTCGAGTTTTGTCTCAACGGGGCAACCGTGCGACGTACGGTACCCACTACCGCACGCCTCCTTGACGTGCTGCGTTACGACTGCGATGCCACGGGAACCAAAGAGGGATGTGGCGAGGGCGAATGCGGCGCCTGCACGGTGCATCTCGATGGTTTGCCGGTGAATTCCTGTCTGGTTCCCGCGTTCCAGGTCGCAGGGCGGCGGGTCGACACCGTGGAGAGCATGTCTGCGGCGCTGGCCGAGACGTTCAACGCTTGCGGGTTGTCACAATGCGGTGCGTGTACACCAGGTGTGGTCATGACGGCGCGGTGGTTGCTGAATCATCCCGAAGTGTTGTCCACGATTACTCTGCGGTCGTTCATGAGCGGCAACCTGTGTCGGTGCACGGGCTACGATGGCATTATTGAAGGCGTGCAGGCCGCGCTGGGCGAACGCCACGCCACGGAGGATGCCTAGGTGCGCGTCCTCACCCCTGCGACACTCGATGAAGCACTCGTCATGCTGGCCGAGGGGGCTGCGACGCCTGCGGCCGGCTGTACCGATCTATTCGTGTCGTGGCCGCATCACGATCACACCAGTCTGACCATGCTCGACCTCAGCCGCCTGGACGAGCTACGGCGTCATGAATTGACAGACGATGCCCTGACGCTCGGAGCCTTGACGACTTATTGGGACATCATCACCGACGCCGAGTCTGGAGACGCGTTTCCATTACTCGTCGAAGCGGCCCGGTTGGTCGGCGCTGTCCAGATCCAGACGCGCGGGACGTGGGCCGGCAACATCGGGAATGGCTCGCCAGCGGCCGATGGGGTTCCGGTGCTCATGGCCTATGATGCCAGAGTCACGTTGCAGTCTGCACAGGGAATACGGGAGGTGCCGCTCGATCAGTACTATACCGGCTACCGCCAGTCGGTCCGGCGCCACGAGGAGCTCATTGTCGACATCCGCGTTCCGCGCCGCCCGCGCACATTGGAGTGGTTCCATAAGGTCGGCGCGCGCAGCGCCCAGGCCATTACCAAGGTCGGCGTGGCCATGGTCTGCAGTCCTGACGGTTGGCGGGTGGTGGCCAACAGTGTCGCACCTCAGGTCGTTCGTTGTACACATATGGAAGAAGCCCTCGATGCCGGCAGAACGTTCGGCAGTTCGAACGAAGTACGGGCGCTCATCGATCAGGATGTCGCACCGATTGATGACCTGCGCTCCACGGCTGAATATCGCCGCGAAGTGCTCAGTCGCCTCATCTACCATCGGCTGGGACATCCTTCTGGTGCTTGAGCACAATGGCCGGGACCGACGCCAGCATTGGCAATGTTCGAGAGCTCTTGATCCGTGTGCGCGACGGTGATGGAGCGGCTTTCGATGAAATCTATTCCCGCTACCATCAGTTCGTGTTTTCCACCTTTCTCGGACTGGGGTTTTCATATGACGAGTCCTGGGACTTGATGCAGGAGAGCTTTCTGCATGCCCTGCGGGGCCTGACTACGTTGGATCTCGAACGCCCCGTATATTTCGGTGGGTGGCTGTCGACCATCGCCCGCAATGTCGCGCGGCGCGCGGCACAGCGTGCGGGCCGCCGCCTGGAGCTGGCCGTCGAGGATTCCGAGCTCTATGCGTTCCCTGACCTCGGCGGATCGCCGCGGCCGAATTCGGAGGACGGTGCCAGGCGTCACGCAGCGCTGTATGCCTGTCTTGCCGGACTCGAACCACAGTTGCGCGCCATCGTCATCACGCGGGTGCTCTTTGAATACTCGTTTCGGACGATCGCTCCCCTGGTCGGTTGCGCCGAGGCGACAGTGCGGAATCGGCTTGCTGAGGCCCGCACCCGCCTCCGAATGTGCTTGGAGGACAAGGGTGTGACTGAGGCCGAGTGAAGGGAGGGCGCCTGCTGACCACGCGCGTTTCAGATTTTGGTGCGCATTCAGCAGGATCGAGGGATTGTTAAGTGCAGAGGTCATGATGCCACAGGAACCTGAATACGACGAGACATACCGTGCCCTCACGCAGTGGGCCGATGCGGTGCGCTGCGGAGACGGATCGGTTGAACCGCCCGCTGATCGTGCTGTGGCTCCACGGCGTATCTTCGATACGTGGCGTGCGGTTGGCGAATCCGATCCGCGGCTGGCGCGGATCGCTGCGGATGCCGACAAGACCGGCTACGCACCGTGGGCATGGGATGACGGTGTGCGGTCCCCGATCAAGCTGCTATCGAAGCGCAACGCCTGGATCGCCATCGCGGCTTGCGTGCCGCTCGTCATCGGTGTGTGGTCGTTCAGCGTACTGCAGGGGGGCGCGCCGCCGTTGGGCCTGAGTATCGGATACAGCGATTTCGGCCATCGAGTCCGGGGAACCGATCCGCTGCGCGGCGGCAGTCAGGCCACGATGTATGTGACCACAACCGAAGGATTCTATTCCATTCTCGTACTCGGCGCGGACCGGACTTGGACTGTCGATCAGGCCAATGTCAGCATCACGGCCGCGCGCCACGAGATCCCGTGGCGCCTTCCGGTCGTGGACGCACGTGTTGAGGAAACCCTTGTCGTCGTGGTCGGCGATGATCCCTGGACTGAGATCGAATCGGACGTGTCAGAGCTGACGAGAATGCTGGTCGGCGTACAGAGTGATCAAGTCGCGGACCAGATGCTTGCCGCGATTCGCACGCGTGGATTTCGGGCGGAGAGTGTGACCTACACAGTTGTGCCCTGAGGCCGACGGATGTCTCCGACAGCAGTCAGTTGGCGCCGACGAGTATGAACGGTGCCCAGTAATAGGGGTGTTCGAACGGATGGTCGTCGGGGCGTTGAGCGACGGGTGCCCCGGCCCGTGAAGAGCGCGTCAGCGTGTCAGCAGCGAGATTCATTGCGGACAACCTCTGTTCCACAACACGTCGGGGCATCGTGCGCAGTGTGTGCTTGGCTCGGCGCAGCGCAGCGCTGCGCGAAAGCCCCTCGTCGAGCAAGCCACGATACATGTCTTCCATCAGTATCACCGTGGACACGTCATTCACTGGCCACAGGGTTGCCAGCACACCGTCTGCTCCGGCATGCAGAAAGCCCCAGGTCAGGGCCACGAATCCATCGTGGTCTTCGAGAGGTCCGCGTGCCGTGCGGCATGCGGCTCGCCGAGCGTGACCATCTCAGTGCCGTCCAGCTTGCCGGTCCAGTCATTGAGCAGGTCATCGAGCCGCAGCATGCCATCGTCTCGACCGTCGGCCGACAACATCAAGGCGCTGTCGAAGCCGCCTGGTGTGAGGCCGATGAGTCCGTGGGTCGCCAGGTGGAGATAGCGCGGATGGTCGCTTAGCGCCGAGACCGCCGCACGCGTGGCCTCGGGACCCAGGAGGCAACGGACGCGGTCGGCCGTGCCGTGGTGACGGGCGAGTGCGGCGATGGCCTCGACCTCCCGACGCGTTCCGGGCAACGGAGCCAGAACGCCCCACGTGTCCCGGGTTCGTTCGGCATCAGCGAGCGCGAGGGTCTGGCCAACGAAATCGTCCGCGGCGATTGCGGGCGGTCCGAACTGGGGGTCGCCGATTGCTACGAGCAGCAGCCGCTCGTCCATCGTGTCGATTCGCTGACTCCGTTGCCGTCGGTTGATGAACACGGTTGCGGATGGGGCGTAGACGACGGCAGGGCCCGTGTCGTTCTCCGTTGAGGCGTTGTCGAGCATCTCGAAGGGCAGGCCGTGTAAGGGTCCGTCCGGCACGACGACTGTCAGGTGCGCCTCGCCCAGGACCGAGCGGATGCGGTCAGGCAGCAGGGCGGCGCGCAGGGGCAGGACATGGGCCGACGCGGATGCGCGGAGCTCGATGGCTTCGAGCAACTCGCGCGAATCCGTGCGGTCAGCGAGGGAGTTGGTTGCCCAAACTTGTCCGGCCATTGTTTTATTCCTTTAATATGGGCGCATACCCCGGCTGCTTCTCATTTCGCCGATAGTGTCCGCCCTCGTTTTTGGTTTCACCGCAGGTTTCTCCGGCTTTCTTCCGCTTGCCGGCTTCGGCCTCGGTGACATCTTTTCTTTCAGCGATTGCGTGGGGGTTTTTTCTTCCTGGACCTGGGGGGAGAACCTTGCATAGACCGCTTTTGCCGCCCTGTCTATCACCTCTATCTCCGACAGATTCGGCTCTTCCGCCGATATCTCCCTGGTGCGCAGGTTGAAATCAAAGTGCATCGTCGGGTCGCTGGCGATATCGCGATAGGCGGTGTGGTAATGCTTGACAATCTTCTCCTGCCGCGTTGCCGCTTCACGCTCCCGATCCTTCTGCACAGTCGATACCCGCCTGTCCACGTCATCGAGTTTGCTGGTAATCCTGGACACAATCTCCGCGACCTTATCGTCGTCCTCGAACAAAGCCTCGGCGAACTCCTTGCCGAGTGTGCTTGACTCCCCTGTGTCGGGTTGGGATTTTGCGAGAAGGCGTTCCTCCATCTGGCGCAGTGACTCCTCGCGCTCACGGAGTTTCGCTTCGATTTGTGCCGCCTGTCTGAGACGTTCATCGGCTGACGTTTCTTTTTGCAGTGTGCGAATCCCGGCGGCGATAACATCGCCCTTGGGCACGCGCATGTCCTTGTCGTTTACCTTGAGAACAATCTGCTCGTCTTCCGGTGGCTCTGGTTCGACAGGAATCTCTTCCTCCTCGCCCGGTTCGTCTTCGTCCACATCACGGTTAGACGCACGGTCTGCAAGGATTGCTGCCATTGCCATAGCGCGGGGGTCAGGTGCCTGCTCCGCTTCCGTCTCCGCTTCCGTCTCCACTTCCGTCTCCACTTCCGAAACGTCTGTTACGATAGTTTCTTCGTCTTCCATATCTTCTCCACTGTTTGTCGAGCGTCCGGTGAAGGATGGCTCGGTTGCGGCGCGTCCCTGTGGTGAGGGATAGGACCGCTAATATTCTTCCTGCTCTATCTTGAATGCGCACGCCCGACCCTCTTCGATGAGTTCGGACAGCCACTTGATAAACCTGTCTGGGGTGTTGAGCTTTGTCTGTATGCTCCGTACAGTTTCCATGTCTGCCGGGTTTACGGTTTTCATCTCCTCGACAGCCTCCCTTGCGTCCCGTTGCGCCATCGCGACGAGATACTGGCCGAGAGGGGAACTGATAAAATGCTCCGCCTCGATGCCGAGCTTTGCCGTCTCAAATTCCGCGTCACTCATATCCCCAGACAGGTTTATCAAGTGGCTGTCCGAACTCATCGAAGAGGGTCGGGCGTGCGCATTCAAGATAGAGCAGGAAGAATATTAGCGGTCCTATCTCACCACAAAGGACGCGCCGCAACCAGGGACGCTCGACAAACAGTGGAGAAGATATGGAAGACGAAGAAACTATCGTAACAGACGTTTCGGAAGTGGAGACGGAAGTGGAGACGGAAGTGGAGCAGGCACCTGACCCCCGCGCTATGGCAATGGCAGCAATCCTTGCAGACCGTGCGTCTAACCGTGATGTGGACGAAGACGAACCGGGCGAGGAGGAAGAGATTCCTGTCGAACCAGAGCCACCGGAAGACGAGCAGATTGTTCTCAAGGTAAACGACAAGGACATGCGCGTCCCCAAGGGCGATGTTATCGCCGCCGGGATTCGCACACTGCAAAAAGAAACGTCAGCCGATGAACGTCTCAGACAGGCGGCACAAATCGAAGCGAAACTCCGTGAGCGCGAGGAGTCACTGCACCAGATGGAGGAACGCCTTCTCGCAAAATCCCAACCCGACACAGGGAGTCAAGCACACTCGGCAAGGAGTTCGCCGAGGCTTTGTTCGAGGACGACGATAAGGTCGCGGAGATTGTGTCCAGGATTACCAGCAAACTCGATGACGTGGACAGGCGGGTATCGACGGGTGCAGAAGGATCGGGAGCGTGAAGCGGCAACGCGGCAGGAGAAGATTGTCAAGCATTACCACACCGCCTATCGCGATATCGCCAGCGACCCGACGATGCACTTTGATTTCAACCTGCGCACCGGGGAGATATCGGCGGAAGAGCCAGATCTGTCGGAGATAGAGGGTGATAGACAGGGCGGCAAAAGCGGTCTATGCGAGGTTCTCCCCCAGGTCAGGAAGAAAAAACCCCCACGCAATCGCTGAAAGAAAGATGTCACCGGGGAGGAAACCGGCAAGCGGAAGAAAGCCGGAGAAACCTGCGGTGAAACCAAAAACGGGCGGACACTATCGGCGAAATGAGAAGCAACCGGGGTATGCGCCCATATTAAAGGAATAAAACAATGGCCGGACAAGTTTGGGCAACCAACTCCCTCGGCGGGTAAAAGGTATATGCCCCGCGTTAAACCTCACTGTATGCTGGAAACTCTTTAAAAAGTCATTTACTACCTAGGTGAAAATAATGACAAACCAGAAAGACAATCAGCAGGAAATCCCGACAGATGGAGAAATAGCCTGGCTTGCGGGCGTTATAGAGTGTGACGAGCGTCATACTTGGATGCCGTAAGAAGGCCGGAGAGCAAACCAAAGGTGACAACAGAGATAAAGCTATACAACACCGATGGCGGAATTATAGCAAAAGCTGTTGATATCCTTGAAAGACTTGGGTTAAAGCTCTACATAGCAGACAAGAAGCAAAAGCCGATGGATATGAGAAGCGGAAAGCGTTATGGCGACGAAACGAAAACAATGCTTTCTGTTTCCGTGAAAAACCTTGACGAGGCGTACCTGCTCGGCAAACTACTCCCGTGGATGTTTGGTGAGAAGGGGCAACGACTCTCTCTCGCTGCGTACCGTACTTCGGGCCGAGGAAATGACCGAAGATGAGCGGCGATCGCTCAAGGAGCAAGCCATCGCCGAGCACACCCAGGCCGAGCAGGACCTGCGGCAATCGTCGCGGGAGATGTTCGGCCTGGCCCGGGATCACCTCGTCAGCCGGGGTGTCGTGCCGCTGGCGGCACGCGACATCGTTGCGCAGCTGGGCCCACGCGAAGCCATGCTGATCTACGACATAGGATTTCAGGATAGCATACTGTGGCTTGCTCAAGGCGGTATGGGTCCGGAAGAAGGCATCGCATCGTACGCTTTGAGCTGGCCAGACGGGACCGCGGTGACGACTCCGTCGCTGACCGCACGGATCCGCGAGTTGCTCGAAGCCATCGAGCTCCGCGCATCCGCGTCGGCCCATGTCCTGCCCCTGCGCGCCGCCCTGCTGCCTGACCGCATCCGCGCGGTCCTGGGCGAGGCGCACCTGACAGTCGTCGTGCCGGACGGACCCTTACACGGCCTGCCCTTCGAGATGCTCGACAACGCCTCAACGGAGAACGACACGGGCCCTGCCGTCGTCTACGCCCCATCCGCAACCGTGTTCATCAACCGACGGCAACGGAGTCCAGCGAATCGACACGATGGACGAGCGGCTGCTGCTCGGCGAAAGCGGCGACCCCAGGTTCGGACCGCCCGCAATCGCCGCCCGGACGATTTCGTTGGCCAGACCCTCGCGCCGCGCTGATGCCGAACGAACCCGGGACGTGGGGCGTTCTGGCTCCGTTGCCCGGAACGCGTCGGGAGGTCGAGGCCATCGCCGCACTCGCCCACCACGGCACGGCGAACCGCGTCCGTTGCTCCTGGGTCCCGAGGCCACGCGTGCGGCGGTCTCGGCGGCAAGCAACCATCCGCGCTCTATCTCCACCTGGCGACCCACGGACTCATCGGCCTCGCAGGCGGCTTCGACGGCATGATGTTGTCGGCCGACGGTCGAGACGATGGCATGCTGCGGCTCGATGACCTGCTCAATGACTGGACCGGCAAGCTGGACGGCACTGAGATGGTCACGCTCAGCGCATGCCGCACGGCACGCGGACCTCTCGAAGACCACGATGGATTCGTGGCCCTGACCTGGGGCTTTCTGCATGCCGGAGCAGACAGTGTGCTGGCAACCCTGTGGCCAGTGAATGACGTGTCCACGGTGATACTGATGGAAGACATGTATCGTGGCTTGCTCGACGAGGGGCTTTCGCCCATGCTCTGCAGCACGCTTGAGCCAAGCACACACTGCCGATGATACCCCGACGTGTTGTGGAACAGAGGTTGTCCGCAATGAATCTCGCTGCTGACACGCTGACGCGCTCTTCACGGGCCGGGGCACCCGTCGCTCAACGCCCCGACGACCATCCGTTCGAACACCCCTATTACTGGGCACCGTTCATACTCGTCGGCGCCAACTGACTGCTGTCGGAGACATCCGTCGGCCTCAGGGCACAACTGTGTAGGTCACACTCTCCGCCCGAAATCCACGCGTGCGAATCGCGGCAAGCATCTGGTCCGCGACTTGATCACTCTGTACGCCGACGAGCATTCTCGTCAGCTCTGACACGTCCGATTCGATCTCAGTCCAGGGATCATATCGACCACGACGACAAGGGTTTCCTCAACCCGTGCGTCCACGACCGGAAAGGCATACGGGATCTCGTGGCGCGCGGCCGTGATGCTGACATTGGCCTGATCGACAGTCCAAGTCCGGTCCGCGCCGAGTACGAGAATGGAATAGAATCCTTCGGTTGTGGTCACTTACATCGTGGCCTGACTGCCGCCGCAGCGGGTCGGTTCCCCCGGACTCGATGGCCGAAATCGCTGTCCATTACTCAGGCCCAACGGCGGCGCGCCCCCCTGCAGTACGCTGAACGACCACACGCCCATTGACGAGCGGCACGCAAGCCGCGATGGCGATCCAGGCGTTGCCCATTTCGATAGCAGCTTGATCGGGGACCGCACACCGTCATCCATGCCCACGGTGCGTAGCCGGTCTTGTCGGCATCCGCAGCGATCCCGCGCCAGCCGCGGATCGGATTCGCCAGCCGCACGCCACGTATCGAAGATACGCCGTGGAGCTCCCACAGCACGATCATCTTGCGGTTCAACCGATCCGTCTCCGCAGCCCACCGCATCGGCCCACTGCGTGAGGGCACGGT
>CALODL010000002.1:0-389659 GCA_942492115.1 uncultured Planctomycetota bacterium | reverse complement strand
CCGGGAAGACACATACCGTCTGTTGATCACCGATGAGAATCGACGTTGAACTAAGTGACCAGGGAATTCGATAGTGCGTGTGGGAGGCCAACCATTACCTTGCGGCTGAACGTTATTACGCCCAATCCGCCTCTAACGGATGCGTTGATTACCGCGGCGGAATCCGAGCTCGGGGTTCGCCTGCTTGCGTCCATCTCACTCCTGCGTGACCAAAACGGTGGCTACGTCTCGGAGAAACTCGTGCAAGTTGCATCGCCAAGCATCCCTGCCTCTTCAGCCCTTCCTCTCCGATGGGTATGTATCCATTGGAAGTATTGCAGGCATCCGGTAACAGGTCTGGAGGCCACGGCGACATTCGGACCGCTCGGTATTTCGTCAACGAATGGGATCTGCCAGACGTTTGGTCCTGATAGATCGTGGTGGTCACGAGTGGATTGCGTTCGACTATCGGAATCACGATGGGCCAGAACCGCCCCTTACTCTTGATCGAATCAGGCTCACGCGTATCGATTCAAGTTGCTGCGTCATTCTCTGCGCTGATCTCCACCGCCATGTGTCCAATTCGAGGATGTGTACGACGAGAACGGAGATCTCAGATATGTAATTGGAGGCAAACGGTTGTTCCCAGAAGAGCTGCCTGCTCATGGTTCAATCCACAAGACTTAGACTTGACCATATCTCGACTATCCCCCAGGAGAGCGTTTGCTGCGGGGAATCTGAGCCGGAGTAACGTGTAGACGGTAGAGGCGTTACGACAACGCATCCTTGGCGGGGACCCCGGGACGCATCGATCCGCCGTTCGCCGACGACCGCCGCAAGCCCCTCACCGCACTCGGTTGGAACCCCGCAAGGCAGTGCCCACAGGAGGCCCTCAGAAGCCCACAGAAGCCCGTCAGACGTCGATCACATCGGAGGGATCCCAAGGCACCACTGCTTGCGGCTGTTTTGGGCCCCTTTGATTGGAACCGCATTTTCTGCTTAAAAAGTCGGGTAATATGGGTGATCGAGGGCTTGCGGTCCACGTGGTCCAAGCGGTCCAGGCAACATCGCACTTCATCTCTACTTCTATACTCTTCTGTTTCTCTCTTTGAAAAGTTTACTAATAAGTAGGAAGTACCTTGGACCGGTTGGACCGGAAGATCATTCTGGCTGAAGGGGAGGGTCAACAGGGTCAACAGGGTCGGCTCCTGGAGGTATGAATGGGACACAGACTCGGTCGAGGCCCCCGCTGGATTTGAACAGGCAACGCGAGAGGTCAGCCATGCACCGTCTTGGCCAAACGAGTGACGCTTGAGCGGGCCGTTCCTAGAATAGGCAAGAATGGCCTACAAGAAACATCCCAAGCAGGGGGCTTTCCCACCAGCAGTTCGGCGACTGTATTGGCGTGTGTTGCGATGGCCGTGTCTTCTCATCGCCATTGTGTACAGCCTCGTGCTCCTCTCGTGCATAAACGTTGCGTCTCCAGCAATCATGACCGGGCCTCCATGGCTGCTGTCGTTTGGCCCTGTCGTTCCCCTGTTCTTGTTCTATTCGATCGGGAAGAGAAGACTGCTCAATTCTCTCAAAGAATCAGATTTCTGTCTGTGCTTGAATTGTGGCTACGATCTCAGGGGCTCGCCAGATGAGCATCTCTGTCCCACGTGTGGAGTTGAGTACAACAAGCCCGCAGTTCGGATGATGTGGCAATCGTGGACCAGGTGATACGGCCACGAAGACTGGTTTGCCTTCTCTGGTAGGTAACTCAAGACAAGACAAACCGGCGAACCCATGAACTCTCCAGCATGTGAGAGAGCAGAATCCAGGTTTGAGGCGTCAGCTTGATGCGACACAGCGAGTGCCGTTCTTCCAACGCAAGAGGCAGTAGGCACTCAAATAGGAGAAGACTCCGAGCACGTAATACCAGAACTGGGCCATCGTTTCGAGTCCAGATGCGTTGTTGTCGCGTGCCCAGGTCAACGCATCGTTCAGGATGCCCCACGCAAGAACCATGCCCGCTGCAACGAACACGCAATACTGCCAGAGGTTCCACTTGCCAGTCCGCATCGCCATCCTCAAGCCTCCCAGTTTACATACGTCTTCTTCACGCCAATGCCTAACTGTGCTGCCTCTTGTTTGGTCGTCGGTTCGACTCCTTGTCGTGTTAAAGAGCAGATAACAGACAATGGGCCACAGGACCAGATAGCATAACATATGAGCCCGCAAGCCTTGGTGTGTCTTCTGAGAAGTGACCCTGTCGACCCTGTTGACCCTGCCCGGGGACCGGTCGATTAGAGTCACCGAGATCAATCAGTTGCCTGCGTCTTCCGCAATCGGGGGTTCGGAAAGAGCCGACTATGCCAGTTAGTGTGCCGGACCACCGCCTGGTCGTTGCGTACCAACCGTACAGCCTGCTCGTTGCTCGCGGTCCCGTCAGTAATGCCCACGGTGAACAACAGACTGCCATCTTCGAGGCCCTGGGCCACATAGCTCTGCGAGTAGTCCCCGGTTGCCAGCGGGTTTGTCAATTGCAGTATCACCACGCTCTTGTCGGGCTCATATTCGACTCTGATGACTTCAAGAACGGTACGCGGGTCGCTGCTGATGGCCCGATCACCAACACATTCGAGCTGGTAGATATAGGTTGAGAGGCTGTCATCGGTGCCGCTCCAATCGAAGGTGCCGTCAGGACGGATGATCAGGGCGATCTTGGGGTCATTCTCAATCGACCAGGATCCTGCGATCACTGACTGTTGGAGAGGCGGGCAGCGTTCGATGCGATGCAGTACCAGTCGTTTCTGTCCTGCGATCGGGCGAGTCACGGTCAATTTCGCTCGGTCGTCTTCGGTCAGTTCTACTTCGAACGAATAACTGGCCTCTTGGAACCGCCTGGTCGGATGTGTTGATGCCAGCCGTCTCAGCTCGATCCGGCTCATCGTCGGCGTGTATTCAGCGTGGTCCACCAGATAGTGCTTATCGCTTGACGTGCGACTCACACATTGGTCGCCCGCATCACGCAAGCCGTGAACACCCTCACTCTTTCCTATGTGCGATCGTGACCAGTCGAAGCTGCCGTCCCGGTTGATGGTCACCATCTGAATCCCAATCTGCAAATCCACCTCAGCTTCTTCGAGATGTCTGAGATTCCTTTCCGACGATGCACCCAGGTCCTTTACGGAAATCTGCCATCGCCCAGCAAGCTTGGAACTGTTCTTGGCCCCGTCGGAACCGCCTACGTTGGTGCAGCCCGCGAGTAGACAGAGCAACACCACAGTGGAGCCGAATTGCCTAAAGCCGTAGAGTGTCATGTTGATCTTCTGGCCTTCACGGCCCGCACAATTCAATCGCCTCGCAGTCGGGTACGGTTTGTCGATGGACCGGCTAGCGCCTGATTAAACGCCGCCACATCGTCCTGGTCCACCTCGGCGGCTGACAGCCCTTGATTGCCGATCTCACCCGGAGCAATTCTGCTCAACATCAATCATGATTGGGTTTTCGAACCTAATCAATAGGCCGCTGTTGAGGCCGATACAACCTGTAAGGAAGTACTCCCCGTCGGGAATACACGTCACAACACGCGGATACATGAAGATAACTCGACCATTTTGCCCTTGGACTCCGTCATGCCTCTTGATGCGATACTGGCGTCGGGTCAGCCGCACACTGATCAGCATCGATTGGCCTGGCTGAAGTTCAGTGAAGCGATGTGGTGGAAGACCGAACGGCTGTTCGAATGAGGCCAGACACCGCCCCTTCTCGCAGACAGCTTCAGCAGTTGGTGTGATTTGAAACTGCTGTAGCCCGTTGGACCAGAACTTCAAACCGCGGACGATGCCATACTTCATATTGCACAGGTCGAACTCCCGCGAGTTCTTACTGTCATTTGTGATGCAGACCTTCACCGAGACACTCGATCCAAACACACTCACATCATCGATTCGTGCACTTAGAATTGCCGAGTCCGTACGAAGCGGCCGATTTCCGTTCCAGCCAATGCCGGGAGCCCTCTCGCTTGCAATCCACTCATCCGCGGGGGACTTACGGAATCGAAATGCAAAGTAGCCCAGAGATTCTATTTGCCAGCCTAGACGATGGAGTGCTGTGACGACGTAGAACTTGATCTGTTGTTGATCCTTGATCGCGTTGATGAAGGTGTGCTCACTGGAGGAGTCAGCGATACCCGCAAGTTCCTTCGCAGCCTTGGTTCGAACAACAAGATCATCGTTCGACAGCAACTGAAGCTTTAGGAGTTCCAGCTCTTCCGTGCGATCATCTGCCACCGTTGAGGCTGGCTGCTCGACCGTGTCGGCCTCAACTTGACCTGCTTGCGTCTCGGCCAGGGCAGCGTGTACTCCGACCGCCACAATGAAAAGCAAAATGACAAGGGCAAGTCGCATCGAGGACATTATACCGCGAGGGATGAGCTATCGCTTCTGGCATACGCGGATTGTGCAGGGAGATCGGCTCAGGTGTCTCGCGGGACTTGCAGGGTCAACAGGGACGACAGGGTCGGCTTTCAGAGAACCAAGTGCGGGACACGGAACCTACGCCAGGCTAGATTCTAACTCATCCGTATCGAACGGCTCGCCACACTCCGGACAAACACTGCTGTCGCAGCCCTTCAGTTCGTACTGGCAAGTCGGGCAGTTGGTCCCGTCGATCACCCGGAGCCTGCCACGTGCCTTTCGCGACACCGCCCAGACCGCGAATACGAAGACCGCTCCAAATACGCCGTAGGCCAGACTCACCAGAAGCACCTGCACTGGATTGTTGATGATCGGGGCGTCCAACCAGCCCAATTCGTGGGCGATCACCAGGAAGGGGCAAATCGAGAAACCGTACGACCAACCTAACAGGCCCGCATGCCGAGCCCTGCTGAAGCGACGGTGAAAGACGAACTGCGTAGTGACCGGTAAGCTTACAACGACAGCAAACAAGATGATTCGACTTGCCCACCACAGCCATGAATCGATTGGCACATTGATGAGGCTGAAAACTGCGACAGCACCTGCGGTCAGGAGACCCAACACGCAGCCCAGCAGGACTACTCGCCACAGCGACCACAGCTCCTTCTTGTGCGTATGCTGAAACCTGGGCTTGTCGTGCGAAGTGGGCATGCGGGTTTGCCTGATCATACTCCTGAAAGCCGACCCTGTTGACCCTGCCGACCCTCCAATGTGTGCGTGGATTTCCGCAGCGACGGTAGGGTCGTTATCTGGGGAAGTAAGGGAAGTGCAATGCCTACGGTGAGGCCGCATGCGGTTCCAGAAGCCGGCCACCATTCGCGTCTGCCCACGAAGGAATCGGCTCGCCCAGTCCAGTTACGGCACGAGTCTTGCGATCAACGGTTGCAACGATCACGTCCTGGCGACGATCACGAATCCAGACTCTGGTTCCCGTGTCGTCAGTCCAGCCCTCTAGTTGAACATCATCGAAGCCACTCCAGAAGTCATCGCGTTGCGGATCCTGTTCGCCCTTCGTGACCCGGGCGACCTCGGCGTGCAGGGCATCGGTGGAACTCTCGTCGAGATAGAGGACGAGGCGGGCGTAGTTGTAATCCTTCCCGAGTACGAGGTTCCGATTGACCTCGCGATTGACACGGACTGTGGTCCCATCGGTCAGACTAGCGTTGTAAATGATCTCGCAACTCCTCTCCCCAAACACGGCACACCCGGCCGACGACAAGGTGAGGATCGCGAAGAGGAACAACCAGCCCATCAGATCAGTACGTCGTTTCATACATACTCTCCTGAGTAACGACCCTAACGACCCTGTTGACCCTGCTGAGTCCCGAGGGTTGCATCCGAATCCGTCGTGCGACCAAGCCGTCCCCCAGCGACTACCAGAAGCCGGCCCCAATGTCGTTTGTCGCCCTATTTTCTCGCTCTTCGCCGATGTGCGGCCCACATCCCCAGACTCATGATGAAGAAGGTCCCACTCAACACACAGTAAATGACACAGCAATGCGACAAAGGCATTCTCATGTGCCCGACCCGTATCTCAGACAGGGGCTCCCACCACATGAGCAGCACGCCGCCGAGGACAGCTCCGCTCGACAGCGACCCGAGGGCAAACCACTTCCATACCCGGCGTCCGTGTGACCTCCACGCCTCGGATGTTTGGCGGACTTCGCTTGGCCTGTCATCGTCGCTGTTGTGCATGCAATGGCCCCATCCTGCTGCGGTCTACGCAACCACACTCATGGAGTACGGCCCGACGTCCTGATGGTTTTGCTGTCACAGTATACCCCCGAAAACCGTCCCGATCGTCCCTCATGTCTCCGCTTGCCGAATCACGCTGGCCGACAAGCGGGTATAATCAGCAGGTCGTCCGCTCGAACCGAGAGCCGCTCATGCTCCGTCGCGTCCTTGTCATCCTGTGCCGAGTCCCCCTGGGAGTCAGCGTTCTTGGGCTGGTCCTGAGTATCGGCACGTATTTTGTCACGTTCAACTACATTGGCCCGCGTCCACCGCTCAGATCCCTCGTCATCCCTCGCTGGGCCACTGGGCTTGCAATTATCTTCTTCTCATCGCACGTGCTGCTTGGATTGATGGCCAGACGTCGGGCCAGGGTTGCAGACAAGCGGCACGAACTCGGCCTCTGTGCAGACTGCGGGTACGATCTCCGCGGTTCACCAGGTGCTTGCCCCGAATGCGGCTGCACCATAGAAACAGTCCAGTGATCTGCAAGACTTTCGTGTGAGACCACTGATTCATGCAAACGGGCGTGAGCACAATCGCGTCCCATGAGTGCAGCAGTGAATGATGCAACTGACAACGCATGCTGCAGTACGTGCGGTTACTCGCTACGAGGCTTGCATGACGAGCGATGCCCTGAATGCGGAACTGTTTTTGATCTCGCGGCACTACACGCCCACAGGATCAGAGACCAACGAGACCCGCTTGAGTCTCGCAAGCTTGTATTCGGTATCTGCGTCGGCATTACCATCCTCGCCGGTCTATTCACAAGGGTGTCGCTCGGTAGCGTCGCAGCCGTATTCCTGGGGCCAGTCCTGTGGGGCCGAATGCCTCCACGCATCAACATGTGGCTTGCTTTGATCGCGGCAATCATTAGTGTGACCTCCATCGTGCTCTTTGCCGTGAAACCCAGCCCAGCCAGGTCCGCACTTGCATTCGGCGGCTGCCTCTTGTGGATTGGCAGCGGCATCTTCGGACTATTGCTCTATAACGCCTTTTGATGGAATCACGTTGTCGGACTTCATTGTCGCCGGAGATTGCCAGCAAGCCGGATTGCATGTGACTGAGTACTCTTAATTCCTTGGCGGTGGGACGGTTCATCCCCTCCTGAGATCGGTCGCCGGGGGCTTCGGGGGGGACATTCTGCCACAAGTCATTTGTCATCAGTTGGCACCCGAGACGCATTGACCATCGCAATGATCCCAGCCCTCACCGCATCAGGCAGACTCGTCCAAGCAGCAACTACACGAGCAAGGTCGGGATCGATACGCTCCAGCAACGACATGCAGCACGACATGTCAGAACTAGAAAAGACGTAACTGCAAGGCTCCTTGAGCGATGCGTAGCCTGCACCACGGTTTTGTAAACCGCAGGTCGTCGGTTCGAGTCCGTCCGGTGGCTGTCCATGTCGATCGATGTCATCAGGTGTCATGGATGCCTTAAGTGGTGACATCTCTTTGGCCTTACGTTCGCCCTGCCCCTCTCCGTTTTCGACCTCCTCGAGTATAAAATGATGTTAGTCGGTGACCCTTCGGTGAAACCAGATCCGACATGTCCCGGTGGTGATGGCGAGATTGAGGGCAGCCAACGTGAACTGGGTTCTTGAGATCACCGCCCTGCTGTGTCTGGTGGGAGCGTTCATTCTCAGTGTGTACAAACCGCAGCTGAGACGGTGGAGCTGGATGTGCCTGGTCGTTCTTCCAACCATGTTGGCAATCTCCGGAGCCGCGTGGATCGAAGCACGGTACACACGCCAAGGGGCTTCCACTCGGATTCTCGGGTTTGGCGTGGTGACGCTCATCCTCTTGATCTTTTGTAGCGGGTTCGCACTTCTGGGCAAGCGTCGCCGTCGTCGCGGGCAGTGCCATAGATGCGGCCATGATCTGCACGGGGCCGACGGGGTTTGCCAGAGATGCGGGCCGAAGTAGAGCCAGGTTGCATCGCCAGTGATCGGTCCGGTCAGCGAGGTGGGTAGCTTGCGGGCCCTGACGGGCCTACCACCAGACCGTAACACGTCAACCGGAGCATCGTGCCACTTGCGACCAGAGGAGGCCCCGGTGAAGCGGTGAGGGGGCTTGCGGGGTCCTATCGCACTTCACATGGCTCATGATCGGCATCGCGGTACAATGTGAGTTTCAGCCATGGTCAAATCAACCGCTCAATCCAGCTCGTCCGCACCCCTGATACCTCCAAGATTTCGGTGGCTCAGGCGGTTGGCGCTCTCGGCAGTTGCCTTGGTCTTGTTCTCTCTTTGCTTGCGGTGGTGGTGGGGTTACGAGGCAGCCCAACGCTTGAAAGCAGAAACAGACCGGTATCGGAGCCTGGGGCAACCAGTGCGTTTCAGCGATTTTGGCATGGACGTCGCGGAGGAAACAAACGCCGTCCTGTCACTGCGGGAGGCCGTCACTCACCTCGCCCCCGGCACGTCGATTGACGACTTCTTCTTCGAACCAGAAGCCTCACTTCGTGCCCTTGACGACGTGTCTGAGTTGATACGAGACAACCGTGCCGTCTTCGAATTGGTACGGGAAGCCCGGGCACAGCCCCAATGCGTGTGGTTCTCCCCTGACGAAAATGTGACTCATTTCACCATACTTTCGGAGCTCAGTAGCTACCGTCAGCTGGCGAAGTTGCTGTGGGTTGCCGCGTTCTATCATCATCAGTCCGGAAACCACACTGAGACTCTCGAATGCATCCACGACATCATCGTGCTGTGCACGTCTCTCGCCTCGTATCCGACACTAACCGCCCAGCTGGTTGCTGATGCCATATCAGATATCGCGTTCAGCTTCATAGAAGAGTTTGCCGCCACATTGGAGATTGAAGACGACACGACCGATTCATCAGCGGCAACACGCAGACAAATGCAGAGTCTAATCGCTGATCTTCAGGATGAAGAGCCTTTCCGCTCCGCGTCTGTCAGGACATTCCATGGCGAACGAGCTGTTCAGTATGACATGTTGGAATCGTTCGGCGAAGACATGCCTGGCCTAGTGCACTGGATTGCAAAGCCCCTGCTCATTCTGGAATGTGTTCGAGCAATGAAGCATGGAACAGCATTTGCTGAGGCCGCCGCTAAAGATCATTGGCATATTGCCGTCAGCAACCTCCCTGAAGAATCACAGTTCCCTACCCTACTTGAGAGGCTATCGCAACCTTGGAGCAGCATTCCTATCAGTTCACACAGACGGGCGTTTGAGCTCTACTTTGAGTTCCTCGCGAAGCGACGCCTGGCCGTTACTCGGTTGGCGATCCGCTTGTACGAGGTCGACACGGGGCAGGTCCCCAATGACCTCTTAGATCTGGTGCCGGACTACCTGTCGCATGTTCCGACAGACCCCTTTGCTACGGACCTCGCACGCATACGGTACAGGCCCGACGCAGAGAATCCTGTTCTGTATAGCGTAGCCAAGGACGGCCAGGACAACGGTGGCATCATTCAACTGCTCTCGAGTGGTTGGATAGACCAAGAGAACAGCGACCTCCCATTTTTTCTGGCTGGAAAGCCCCCCACAGAGGAGCTACCGAAGACTGGCAGCGACAACCAGAATGGACAATAGCAGTAGGGGCAGCAGCACGAGGGTGATGCCGGCAAGAGCAACCCACGACAAAGGAACTCCAACCGCAACAATCGTGCTCCGGCTCTTCATCTGTGGCATCGTTCGCCGGGCAATCATGACCAGGCTGTATAGCCATAACAGCACCACGGCGGCACCACATGCCATCGCCAGGAATGCGCCATTGATAGCAAAGAAACCATACAGCACCCGCGTCATTGCCAATCCAAGCACGATGACCGGCATGAATGTAAGAGACAGAGGGCCACACGCATAGTAGCTCAGCGCAACCGCGGCATTCTGTCTTTCCGGGGGAAGTGTTTTGGGGTGGAAAAAGTAACTCGGAACACCAGTCGCAAACACCAAGAAAATGACGTAACAGGCGTGGAGGACAGCGATGGGCCAGATTTCAAAATACGCGTGCTCTTCAATTGAGGGGCCCGATTGAGTCATGCCGGGAGGGAACATCTGGAACGAGCTTGTCGTGGGTACCGACTGCGGCGGCGCTACACAGTATGCAAAGGCGGTCAGTAGGAGAATTGGCACGTATGCCTGTAGGACTGTCACGGCCTGGAACAAACGTGCGTCGGTGTAGTCGGGCGAGCGGCCGAACTCCTCGCAGAATCTCTTGTTGCGATAAAGCACAGTCCACACGGTGCTCCAATACGCCCGAAATATTCCAAGCTTCCTTCGTTGGGTCCATGGGATACGGCAAGCGTCCTGCCTCATTGTGGCTAGCGAGTACCCGCACTCCGGACAGGTCTCACGAGGAGCCTTGTGCAGGCCATAACCGCACTCGGGGCAGAACACAGCAGAAGGGATTTCAGTCTCAGTCACACTCATTCGTTCCAGCCATTGTACCGTCGCTTCGGCCAAAACGAATCACGCAAGGCCGTTCTCAAGCTCTTCTGCCACCGCTTGCCTGCACTTGCGGAACCGTGAGTCGTGACCTGTAGACAGAAGGGGCGTCATGACTACACGTCTTCAGTATGGAGCCCGGGACTCACCGATCCGCCGCAAGCCAACGACCGCCGCAAGCCCCCTCACCGCTTACTCAGAAACCCCCATGGCAGTACCACATTCGGGGCACTTCCCCGAGGTATTGCCCGCGAGGTCATATCCGCATTCGGTACAAGCTCCCTGCAGTGTTCGTTTTCGCTTGAGAGTGTATCGCTGGCGTAGGGCTACCCACGTCGGGCGTGCGGCAAGGCCCAAAGCAACAAGCCACAGTGGGATCTTCCAAAAGTCGCCATGGCCGAGGTGTACGAGGAATTGTCCCGCTGCGCGTAGGTGTCACGGGCAAGGACCAATCTCGGCCCCCAACCACGGGTCATACTCGCCGGCCCCGTTCAGCAGATCGATCAGCCGCAAGATGTCGAGAGGATTGTTGGTGTCGCTCAGCATCCTAGTTCGGACACTGTGGGGTCGGTACCAGGACCCAGCGTTCAAATGACTCCGCACCCATCAGAACATCTATGAGCCGCAGCAGGTCCGAGGGCTCGCACGCACCCGACCTGTTGATATCGCACTGCCATATTTCCATGGGCGGAAAGTACTGGTCATTGAGGTGGTCGATCATGCCCAGCAGATTAGCAGTTGTGGACCCAGACCATGAAGCCGCCTTGCCCGGTTCATACCGCAAAGATACCCGAGCATCGCTATCAACCAATCCAACAGTTGTGCACTCGCCGGGCGTAATCGAGCGGTCCAGGGTCACGGTCACGAAACGACCATCAATCTCGACCCCATCAATCACAGGTGTTTCGCCGCCACTCACCAGCACCTCGAAATCTGACGTAGCAAGGGTCGGCATCTCGGCGTAGAACACAAACTCAATGCGGTTCCAGCCATAGTGGCCTGTTCCATCCGGTTCCGTCGGTTGGCGTGCATCAACAGCCCCATCGGGAGGCATGCTGGCGATCAAGATGTACACGGGGCATTCATCGGGTACGTCGTCGCCATCAGAGTCCTCAGATCTACCATTGGCCAAGTCGCACGCATCCGGGGCGCCGTTGTAATTGCAGTCCTGTGCTTTTCCACTTCCAATTTCAATCGAATCAGGAGTCTCGTTCCCGTTGCAATCTCGCATGCCGGAATGCGGGGCTTCGTTCGCTCCCATATCCACACGATAATTCAGGATCCGAGGATGTCTGAAAGGATCAGTCTCCGGACCGATGTAAACGGGATCGCCCGCATCAAGGCAAGGGGAGCGACTCGACAACCGATACGTGTCTCCCGGTTCAAAGCGTGGATCCTCCGCAATACTGCCCACCCCCCAAGCAGTGTCCGTCACATCGCCGTCCAGTGCGTCGCGGCCGCCTTCAATGGCAGAATACTGGATCGCTGGCTCTATTCCCGTCGTGTAAATCTGAGCGAGTTCGCGATTTGCCCATACGATGCTGCTGGACAAGAAAACCTCTGCGTTTTCACCTCTAATCCCGCTCCCCCTGTAGGGGAGTTCGTTCTGAACGATCGTCGTGTTGATGACATCCACGCTTGCAAACCCGACGTGCAGACCTCCCCCTTGATTCCTGGCGATCAGACAGTTCCTGATGACCACGCGGGCTTCAATGTAGGGTAGAAGTACTATCGAAATCCCTCCGCCTCGTCGTTCTGCGTGATTGTCGGTAATGATACAATTCTCGATCAGAGAGAAACTTGCTTCATCGACATATATCCCTGCCCCATTGCCTTGAAGTCCCCCCCCTGAAAACGCTGCAGCATGGTTTCCACGAATGACGCAGTTCCGAATCGTGGGGCTGCTTCGCTGAATGAAGATTCCCGAACCTCCTCCACCGCCATTGAAGCCACCCGTATCGCCGAACTGGTAACCGCCTGTTATCGTGAAGCCATCAACAATGGTCTCTCGACGTTCGTTATGCAGGATTCTGAAACCGCTGTGGAGTTCGGTGGGGCTTCCTTCTGAGTCGATCGTCGTGGCGAGCGGTCCTTGCGAAGAACGGAGCGTGATTCTCTTGCCAAAAAAACTGATATCTCGATTACCGTCGCCAGTGTAGGTACCCGGAGCAACAAGCACAGTGTCACCGTCTTGTGCCGCGTCGATCCCGGCCTGAATAGTTGGTTGCTCATCGGGCACGTGGATGATGTCGGCCAGGGCTGCGGGAGCCAGAGCAGTGGTGAACAGCGTAATATACGCAGCAATTCGCATCAGACACATTGTACCGCCTGAGAGTCCTAACTCCAGATATACGCGGATTGTGCAGGGAGATCGGCTCAGGTGTCTCGCGGGACTTGCAGGGTCAACAGGGACGACAGGTGCGACCCTGTTCAGGTCCTCGCTACTTCGAGAGCCTGGGCATCCTCAAGTCGAACTCGGAGCGACAGCGTACTTCGAATCGCCATGAAGGCAATCACCAGCATCACGGTGCTCGCCAACACCCAAGCGTTTGTCCACAGGAAGAAAATGCCGCTGGACGTTTGTATTGCTTCATGAACGACCCACAGCACACTGACGATGCACAAGCCCATCACGAGAGTGCGACGTGGAATCCGGCTGACACACCAAGCCACCAGCAAGAAATAACCTGCGGTCGCTGCCACGTACATGGCCACAAAAAGCCACATCAATCGCGGAGCCTCCGTCCCAATTGGACCCCCGATAGAGCGATACGGTGCTCCGGACTGTGCATACTCTAGAAGGGCGAAAAGCATCCACACGTGAACCGCCACTCGCGACAGCGTCCTTCCGTCTCGCCATAACGCAAAGAACATCAGGACCAGTGACGCACCGAACATCAGCCTGAACAGGCCCATGACGTGATGGTAGTATGACATCATGAAGAACTGTCGCAGGAGCATGTCGCCCAGGACACTCGACTGAATGAGAATCCACAGCAGCAGGCTCGCTTGCATGAACCGCAAGGATCGAGGTGCGGCGAACAACAGCCTGCGTGGATCGAGCGACCGGGAGATCGGACAGCCGCACTCCGGACACACCTCATCATTGCGGACGCCGAACAGGTCGTAGTCGCACTTGATGCACGGGACATGCTCGATGGGGATGTTCGCCGGTTCGTCGGTCATTGGATGATGATTGTCCACGAAAGCGACGCGGCAGGCCATTCACTCCGGAGGCTTGCGTCAATGCGGGCTACGACCACGGACGATAGGGTCGTTAGGGACGTTATCTCGTGAAGTATAAGGCAAAAGCAATGCCTCACGACGAAACTGCGAGGGGTTTCAGAACGCGGCCTCCTTAGTCACTCCTGCTTCCCTGGATCTTCTCGGCGTCTAAAGCCCTGTCGTACTCCAGCGATTTCACAACTCTAGGCTGATCGATGCTTACTACCGCCA
This sequence comes from uncultured Planctomycetota bacterium, assembly GCA_942492115.1. GTDB lineage: Bacteria > Planctomycetota > Phycisphaerae > UBA1845 > CAIVHJ01 > CALODL01. The sequence continues at coordinate 375,615 of CALODL010000002.1, read as the reverse complement.
GTGCTAACGAACTTCCTTCGATGCGCTCGCCCGCTCGAAATGTGCCGTGGATGTTCTCCGAGAACTGGGGAGCACTGAGGTCGATCGCAAATTCGTGATCGGTGACACAATCCGGTTGAACATACCAAAGGGAACGGGGGACACCTATGTATGAGGTCGAACCTATCGGTAGTACGGCTTTGCCTTCTGCGTCAGTTGTGGCCAACTCGATGAATGATCTGCCGACCGTTACCAATCTGCAGTCAGAGACCGGGTGAGCATCGGATCGGCGTGTGACGACTACGTGGACATCTTGAACGTACCGTGTGTAAGCGTGGGCGATGCAGCCAGGCATAAGAAAGCAGAGGCTTATCAACACCAGGCTCGCGGGTGCAGTATTCATCCGGGGTCGCCTGTCAATCAACAAACCACTTCACCAATTCGAATGGATCCAAGGCAATCAGAAGAATGAAGCCCGACCATACCCCAACAGCCGTCAACAACGTGGTCCAGAACTGCTTACGGCGTTGCTCATAGGTCAGGGCCAACGAGCCGTCCGCGATAACTGAGATAGCAGTTCCCAGGAAAGCAAACGGTAACAACAATCCAACCGCACTTGCTGCACAATAGCAGATATCCACGCCGAGACTGCCCAGGAACTTGGGGTCATCCGTCCAGGCGATCGGCCAATGCCCGAGAGTGACACGTCCGCAGCACCATGCAGAAAACAAAGCGAGGTAGAACAGGACCGGGACACTGCAGCACACGAGCGTAAACCGTTTGATTTTGGGAAAGGGACCAGCGTTCAGGCTGTGGTAGGTTGCGGGATCCTGGTGATCGAAAGCGGTGCTACACTCGGGGCAGATCCCGGTCGTCGTGCCGTGCAGGTCATACTCACACTTGAGGCAGAACATCGAGGCTTACTCGCTTATTGATACCCTGAGACATCGACCCTAACGTCCCTAACGACCCTGATGACCCTGCCATCACGATTGCAGCACAGTCGCTCACTCAACCAACCAGCTTGTTCCCAGTTTGAGTCGCTTATCACCCTCGCCCGTCACTGGATAAACGACCACGGTCGGGCCATACTTCTCTTCATGGCCAATGACCGCAAGCGGTTTTCCATTAGGCCACATCAGGGTCATCGCGGGCGGATGCTTCGGACTCAATTGCTTGGGATGCCCGGGGACAGTCGCGAAGTACTCTGATAGCACCCCTTCCCCATACGCACGCTGCCCGATATTGACCATGGCGGTACCATCGCCGTGTGTGATCGCCAGTTGCCCGGCCCCTAGCGAATCTGCTGATGCTGCCAGAACAACCTGGCCAGATTCGTTCACGATCTCCAGTCGCCTGGTCTGCAACACGTCTGCCACCTCGTTCGCGGGTTGCTCTTGCTGTTCGCCCGACTGACCCATCAGTACAACCAGACCGCCCAGACAGACGACAGCCCATGTCCTCCGTCGAGAAGCGGTGAGGCGACGTTCCAGCTGTTGAATCGCAACTTGGCATTCTTCATTCATGGCTACGCTCCTGGAGTTTGGTTGCATGCTCTCACGACTTACTTGCCCCCAAGTATACCCCCGAACACCGTCCCGATCGTCCCTCTGCCCCTGCACGCCGAATCGCACTGGCAGAGGAGCGTGTATAATCAGCAAGTCGCCCGCTAGAACCGGGAGCCGCTCATGCTCCGTCGCACGCTCATAACCATCTCTGCCACCTTGCTCTTGATCACCGTCATCGCGTGGGGGGCGTCGTATTGGAACTGGTGGTTTGCCGGTGATGATGTTGTGGTGTGGTTGCGACAAGGGGGCGTTGAGTGGAGTAATGACTACCTTCAGGCTCGGCAGGAGTTCTCTCCGTTGCTGCAGTCCTTCGTGAATCTACAGGACAGGCGAGGTTCTAGCTGCGGAATGGAACGTCACACCTTTGAGTGGGCCAGAGAGGTGTTGGATTCGACGGTATCGGCAAGAACCCGAGGTCGTGATGGCTACTCGGGGGCCGCGACGAATTGGATGCCAGAGTACAGACGGGAGCCTGTCTTTGATTCAAGCCGTGTCGCCGCCAATCACGCCATTGCTCCACTTTGGATCCCCGCCCTCGTCTTCGCAGTCCTGCCCGCCTGCAGTTTCGTGTCTTGGGTCCGGAGTCGATGGCGTACTAAGCATGGGCTGTGCGTGAGTTGTTCGTATGACCTGAGGGGGACGAAGGGAGCGTGTCCGGAGTGCGGTGTCTCAATCTGAATCAGAACTTAGGGCAGCGTTATGAATAAAACGAAGATCAAGTACTTCTCACTAGGAATCTGTTGTGGTGGCGTTTTCACCCTTCTCGCAGTCGTCATCATCATGTATCCCAAGTTTCCACGTGATTCTGCGGCAGTACAACAGGCAACATGTAACAAGAAAATCCTCGAACTGCTTGCTGGATTGGAGACGTTCAAAGCGGATTGCGGCCGATACCCCCTTCAGGAGGAAGGGCTCAAAGCCTTAGTGAAAGTTCCTGACGGTCTGGCAGGTGGTTTTCGGGGGCCCTATGTCCCGACTGATGCTGGAAATCCTCTCGTTGACCCGTGGGGTAACCCGTTCGAGCTTAGAATTCCAGGTGTGCACAATCGTGAAAGTTTCGACTTGTGGAGCACTGGCCCAGACGGGATCGATGATTCTGCACACAAAGACATCGACGATATTCGCAATTGGTGAGCGACGATCATGCGTGCCATTCGCGATAAGCCGCCCATCGGTCCTTCCCAAATGGTCAGATCCTCCTGGTTCTGGGGATGGCCTATGATCGTTGCCTCTGGAGCAATGGGCGGGATAATTACATACCTCGCATGGCCTACCGCGTTTATGCCGCCTGGGCGGATAAGCCTGACCGTTCCCACGCTTCTTATGCTCCTGCGAGGACACAAGCTTCGGCTTTGGTACCATGGCCTTCTCTTGATCGTGTCGTATTGGGTCGGGGTCGTTCTTACCTATGAAACGTATGCACTGCTAAGAGGAACAGCCTCATATAACGGTTCCTCCGTACTGATCATAGTTGGGACGATGATCACGTATTTCATTCTCTACCCTGTGTGGATCGTGATGCGTTCAGTGCGGGCCAGGCCTCAGCTCAAGATCGGCTCCATATGCGAACGATGTGGCTATGATCTCACAGGTCTGCCCACAAGAACATGTCCTGAGTGCGGCACGGAGTTCGAACGATGATCCGCAAGAGCTTGCTCATTCTGTCGATCGTGGGGTTGGTAGTCAGTGCCGGGCTGTGGGTGGCCAGTTACTTCTACGTTCAGTACAGAAACAAGCCGCTATGCATCACGCTTCGCGGTGGGGCAATTCACTGGACGCACACAGACCGAACACAAATAGAGCACAAGCTCGAACAGTACATTGAGCAGGTTCGTGTGGATCCGGAGTGCCGTGCCTGATTCCGAAGAGACCATCGCACATTTCACTAGACAACTCGATGGCAAGTACTTCGCGGCATTTGGATATGATAATCTTGAGACGTGGTGGTGGCCTGAGGCAAGAACGAACCCACTCTTCATCGTGGTTCCTCTGTGGATGCCCGTTGCCTTATGTGGTGCGGCGGCTATCTGGGCCATGTTGCCCATTGCACGTCGTCACCGCCTCATTCGCCTTGGCCGGTGTGCGGTTTGCGGCTACGACCTACGCAGCTCATCGGACGCTTGCCCGGAATGCGGCCATGCCATGGAGACGGTAACGTGATCCGCAAGAGCCTGATGTGTTCGTATGATCTGATGGGTACCGAGGGAGCGTGTCCGGAGTGCGAATTGCAGGCGTGAACGTGAAGCGGATCATCATTGCTGGCTTATGCACTCTCACAGTGGCGTCAGTTGCACTCTGTGTGTGGACTGGATCGCGAGGGCAGGGCAAGCTTTATGAACTCGTTGCGGTCGACGCCCTCAATTTAGATGTGGCCCACGTGCAGTGCTGCCTGATGGTGACGCTGTGGAGTGAACCCCCACCACCTCCTCCATACCCCCAGCGTAATGCTCATCTCTCAGTATCACTCCCACGCTTCAAGCCCGAGGGCCCGGTTCGCCGTACTCGCCAGATTCTGCATGGGATAAGCATACACAACCGCGGACTGACCACGTTCGCGTTTGACACGACAGGTAACACATACGAATTGCGATTCCCCACGTGGGTGCTGATTGTCATCTTCGGTGCTTATCCGATTGCCGTATTGGTTCGTAGCTTGCGGGCTCGGTCAAGGATCTCGAAGAGTTGTTGCCCCGTCTGCCGATACGATCTGCGAGCGACGCCCTGCCACTGTCCGGAGTGTGGCTGGAGAGCAGTGACTGTGGGGGCCAAGTGATCCGCAAGAGCCTGCTCATCCTGTCGATCGTGGGGCTGGCCTCAAGCATGTCCGCGTACATCGCCAGCAATTATTGGGTGGCCTACTGCACGCCGTTCGGATTCGAAGTATGGCTGCGAGATGGCCACCTGGTACGGCAGCCGAATGCTCTTAACCTAAGCGGCTGGGTGCACTACGGCAGTGGTGGCAATCAAGATCCAAAGCTAAGGAACTTCGGTATGGTCGACTATGCAGCACGCAAGTATCCATTGTGGGTACCCATTCTAGCCTTCGCGATGTGCCCTCTGCTGGTGTGCGGCTGGTCGGCTCGCCAACGCAACGTACGCAGGCTGAGGGGGAACTGTGCGAAATGCGGCTATGACCTCCGAGGCTCGACCGACACATGTCCAGAATGCGGCCGCACCATGGAGACGGCAAAGTGATCCGCAAGACCCTGCTCATCCTGTCGATCGTAGGACTGGTTCTGAGCCTCTGTGCGTGGGTGGCGAGTTACTTCCACGTTGCCTATCGGTTCCGAAGTGGTGACGCGGCGTGTGCGAGCAATGGCTGCATCATTTGGCTTGAAAGCAGGCCCCACACCCTGCAATGGAACAAGCCAGGTTGGTCGCCTTCGATGGGCTTCAGAACTCTAAGAACAATATGGTTGCCGTGGTTCGGAGCAGTGGGCCAAGTCCCCGCTCACGAGCACTGGTACCCGCTTTGGATTCCCTCGATGATTTGCACTATTGCACTCGGCATTCTGCAACGTCACGCAATATGCAATCTGTTTCGTCGCCCACCGGGCTTGTGCACAACCTGCGGCTATGACCTCCGAGGCTCACCGGAAACATGTCCTGAGTGCGGCCACAAAGCACCCCGCGATGCCCGGGCCAACCGAGACGAAACCGCACACCCCTGAAGAATCCGCCCGACCATGATGACTCGGGATTTTGGGCTCCGGGCTTCCGCTAAGAGGCATCCGCTTCTTGTCCAGCTTTGGAGGACCGGCCATGACCGGCTGCACTGTCACCGCACACGCCCATGCTCTCGATCAGCGACGACATCTACGACCACCGGCTCAACCTCGATCTCCGTCACGGCCCGCTGATCCGTGCTGAACAGGAAGGTCCGCTGCGACGCATCCGCCACGTCATGCAGCAACTCAATCCGGAACGGCCCGACTGCATCCCGCGAGACCCGCCAGGTGAACGTCGCCAGGTAGGCATCGGCATTCGTTCGGATACCCGGTGAATCGAGGCCCGCAAGCATCTGGCCGGTCTTCACATTGAACGCGGTCCATGCAGTCTGATCCGCGAACACCGCATCCCACCGTCGGTGCACACTGACATCGACAAGCTCCAATTGCCCCCTCGTTCCGCCAGCCACTCCGAGATGCAACTGATAACCCCGCAAGTCATCGAGCGGTGAACTCAGGAACACCTCGACTGCAATCGTGTCACCGGGGTGGAGTTGTTTCTTGGTGGGTCGCAGTTCGATCGTGGCCCGGCTCGTGACGATCGGATTGACATCGGGCGTCGGACCGGCGGAGCAAGTAGGGATACACGTGTTGATGCCTGCGAACACATTTATGGCGTGATAGGCATCGTTGGCGTCGCACACACCATCGGGGTTGCAGTTGCCAAAAGCACCGCCTGTATCGACATTAAACGCTGTCGGAGCTGAATCCTCGCAGTCGTACAGCGTTACGCCGTCAGCATTGTAACCGGTGAAGCAGTTCAACGCAGCGAAACGGTCGTTGCTGTCGGCGGTACCATCCGGTAGGCAGTCGCCAAACTGACCCGCCATGTCGGCGAAGACGATGTCAGTTCCCTGACATACCCCGGCTCCGCAGGCCCACCACACACAGTTGTCGTCACGTATGCCGTTCGCATCGAGGTCCGCACAGTCGGCTACAGACTCGCAATCGGGCTCACCAATCACGATCGTCAAGGGTTGCAGCTCATCGACCACGTAGGGCTCCAGGCCACCCGGGGCGAACAGTGCCGTGAGAGGGCGCGGAATTGATGTTGGTGTCGTCAATGGTGCCAAGTTGAACTGACCGGAGGCATCCGGAGACGCACTGACCTCGAACTCACCCAGGTAATGAATGCCACGCGTGACCGCCGGGTCTACGTCGTCGAGAGGAATGGCTGTTTTGAAGGCCAGCCCAAAACCATCGTGCACCGTCTCGGCGTACACCGGTGGCGGAATCGCGATGGAGCCGGAAAACACCCAGTCCGGACGATCGAAATCAATGAACACCGAGTCTCCGCCTGTAAAGCCCGGATTGTTATCGATGTAGTTGACTGAACCGGTCGCGGCAGGCAGTGGGCTCGCGTCGCGTGGAAACACGAGTTGGTAACCAGTCAGCAGATCTCCAGTAGAGCTGAGATCCTCAAGCCAGATCATTACCCGGACACTCTCGCCCGGTTCCATGAACAACGTCGTGTTACCAATCGAAGCAACCTCGTCCTGCATGCCCTCGGGGGCCATGAACAGGCGGACGTTGCCGATACCCATACGAACACGTGAAATGTCCCCAGGCGCCTGTGGCATCGGGTCGCTTTCACAAACACACGTACCGAACCCGCCAAAGGCAGCCAGGGCCTGGAAGACATCGTGCAGATCACAGACACCGTCCGGCACACAGGAGAATGGACCTGCCGCGTCGATGTTGTAAGCTGCCGGGGGGTTATCTTCACAGTCCGCTGAACCTCCGAAACAGGTCAAAGCCAGCCCGGCATCTCCGCCGTCAGTCGCCTGATTTGCCACGCACTCATCCGGATGGGCGATGCTGATGCCCATATCGCCGAACACCGTGTCGGTGCCCACGCACAGCCCACCGATGCACTGCCAGTACACGCAGTTCTCATCACGGATCAGATCACCGTCCAGGTCCGCACAGTCCGCGATCGACGTGCACTCCGGCCCCACGAGCACTTGCAGCCCGGCTACATCACCCTCAAACGCCCACGCCGTCGCCCAGGTCTCTCCACTTCCGTCCGCGCCTTGTTCGATGACCCGGCCCAGCACTTCGGAGGCCGTCAGCGTGTAGGCCCCGTCCGTCATCGGAGCCGTCAGTGTCCCGGTCGCCAACACGATCGGCCTATGCCCCAGCCCCGTGATCACCGATCCGGACATCAGTGGACTCTTCAATGTGTTCTGCGACCCGCCGACCTGATGCACAACGCCATCGATAACCGCCCCACCGTAGCCCTCCGGATTGGTGAAGCCCTCGGGTGGGGTGAAGTTGGTCAGGGGCATGGCCAATGGGTTGTCCGCAGCATCGAGCGGACCGCCGTCGAAGGCCAGGTCGAAGATGAAGAAGCTGAGGCCCTCGTTGGCGGTGTCGGTCAGCACGCCGGTGACCTCGTAATCCACCGTGGCTCCCGGCTCGACGACGATCGTGTCCTGGCCGCTGCTGGTGATCGCGATGTTGAGTTCGGCGGCCTGAGCGGTCGTGAAGGTGCAGGCCAGCGTGGTCAGCAGTGTGGCGGTGTATCTCATGTTCGCTCCCGGGCTATTGCAGACGTGACCATGGCCATGATACCCGACGGGCCGGGCCACAGTGTTAAGATCCACACTGAACGATGCGACATTCGATGGGCGGAACCGACATGAGGGATCGCAAATGGGGTCGGCGTACGTCGTGCGGAGTAGGCGGCGGGCTGGAGGGCCACACTGTGGAGTTTAAGTCGTAACTCGCCGAGCCCCCCATCTCCCGAGCAGTGCGGCTCGGCGATGACCCAACTCCCCATCCCCCGATTTCGCTACCCAAAGTGTGGTAGATGCAAGCTTAAGTCACATTCGCGGTCCGTCATCGGCGTTGATGATAGTCTCTCCAGACCGGTTTTCGTTTTCAACGTGATCGCCCTGCCCTGTGAACTCCAACTCTTCGGCCTCGAACGGCTCGCCACACTCCGGGCACACACCGCTGTCGCAACCCGTCAACTCGTACTGGCAATTCGGGCATCTCGTACCGTCGGTCACCCGCAGCCGTCCACGCCCCTTTCGTGATACGAACCAGCACACGAGCATGAGAACGGCCCAGAAAGCACCGTAGACGGAGCACACAAGAAACATCTCGCTGCTGCTGTTCACGCCCCCGATACCGACCACAAGCATTAAGAACACGATCGCAATACCATAGGACCACCCCAGCAATGCTGCATGCCGGGCCTTCCTCAGGTGACGGTGTGATACGAATTGCGTGACCGTCGGCAGGCCAACAATAACAACGGCTACCAGAGTCCATTTCGCCCACCACAACCACGATTCCATTGACACCGTGAGCCAGGCTGCAAGCGTGACGACCACAGCCGAGAGAGTAGCCAGGAGACAGCCAATTATTGCAATCTGCCACAGCGACCACAGATCCTTCCTGTGAGCGTGCTGAGACATGGCCGACTTGCGATGGGACCTGGGCATACAGCTTGATCATACTTCCGAAAGCCGACCCTGTTGACCCTCCCGACCCTCCAATGTGTGCGTGGATTTCCGCAGGGACGACAGGGTCGTTATCTGAGGAAGCAAGAAAAACGGTCCTTGAAATCCCCGCACGTGATCCAATGATCAACTCTTACCAGTACACAAGACACCATGAGCCGCTGAGCTTTCGATGACCACAATCAGGCCGTCCCGAACACTTGGCGATGCCAACATAGTCGATCATGAGGGTGCCAATCTCAAAGACGGGCGATTCAATCTGTGGGATCGACAATTCGGTCACCCGAAGCACTTGCATATACCCGACCTGCTGATTGCCGAGTACTATCGTTTTTCCAGACTGAAAATCTGTCTGCATTTGTTCGAACGCGGACTTGCTTAGCAGAAACCGTACTCGGAGTGGCCACGACACATCAGGCAATAACGACAGGATCAGCACCATGCAGAGCGGTGTCACAATCCATCGCGAGACACTCGACCGATCGATGTAGTCCTTGTACCGTCCCGTTCGCAATGCACGAACACAATAGTCAAGAAGAACACACCCCATCACGACGAAGCTGACACACAACCCGCGTAAGTCCAGGCTACGCCATTCGCTGAACCGATAGATCGCCCACGCCGTGAAGACAATTAGCAGAATCTGTACATACCACGTCGGCGGGCCCGTGAACCACAGCCTCCGCGATGAAGGGACTGAACTGTAGGACCACGGCTGGTTACGGTCGAAGCCATGGCCGCACTCGGGACACGAGGATTCCTCAAGCCCATGCAGCGAATACCCGCACTTCAGACAATATCCGGTGAATTCTTCTGGCACGCCAGCTCTTCCACGATTGCACTGTGGGCATGGGCCATCGCTTCATACATACTCTCCTGAGCAACGACCCTAACGACCCTGATGACCCTGAGTAGAATCCCGCAGTGGTCACAGAGACGCTACCCCGTGAAGTTCCTCCTCCCACCGCAACACACACTGAGCCCCCCGTCCTCGTATTCGTAGGCGTGAATTCGGACAGTCCCCATCAACGTCTCGTAAACGATCGACTGCTTGCCGTTGGGTGGAAATTGAGCCCCAGTGTGATCAGGGGCACCCAGTCTCGCTCTGATGTCATCAATGGTTCGGACGCCCTGTAGTTTCGCGCGTACTTCCTCGATCTCCTGAGGCTCCGGGTCGATTTCTCCGAGTACATGCCGCACCATAGACCTTGCGTCTTCCAGAGGTCGTTTGAAGAACACCATAGAATTGCTGCTGGAACGATCCTGTTCTCGAAAGCACCCGAGAATGAAGTGCTCGGTCCCAATGTAATTGTGTACCAGTTCCACAGCCTCGGAACACGCCGCCATCAGGACACGTTTGAGTCCGAGTTCAGTGCTCGATTCGCCATCGTCTCGCACCAGGAGGGATACGGCGTGACCTTCCCATTCCGCAACGGAAATGCCCATCTCCTGCAAGGCCGTGATACCGACACCCGGCTGCATTTTGGTAAGACCGTAGGCCATGTGGCTCGTTCTGATCCACCGTTGTTCGCGACGTTTGGCTTCGGTGACCGCAGAAGACCACGCAAGCCTGAGCCGATCGGTGCAGCGTTCTCTCAGAGTTGATGAGGGCATAGTACCGGGAGCCACCGCAACGTCGCCGAGGAAGAATCTATGGAGGCGTGCCCGGAGAATATCGATCGGCGAGTTCTTGATCTTCTCTGGGAGCAGATTATCGCCGCATTGAAGCAGTCCCAGAAAAAGATGCCCAGTCGTTGCAACTGTCAACTCGTGGCTACGAGCCTCACTGCGTGTGATCTCGATGGCTTGCTCAACTGCCGGGGACAATGCATAGATTGTTGAGTCGGATCCTCGCGGCACCTGGCCCAATGTACAACCCACTTCCGCAGACAGATGCTCCTGATCGATTCCCATGAAACTGAGTAGTCGTTCATCTTTCTCGATGAGTGCCTTCAAAACGTGTAGTGTTGTGACCTGCTGCCCGTGCGTCCGGGCCAGCTCCGCGGACAAGTCCATGACCTCGGTGAGACGCTCGTTCAGGCGAACCGCTCGCGGTACTGCAAGACCAACATCGATATCCATACTCGTCGTTCCGTTTCACACCACAAGGTGACAGAAGTCGCTGCGTCTCTCAAGTATACCCCCGAACACCGTCCCGATCGTCCCTCATGTCCCTGCCGCCGAATCGCACTGGCAGAGGAGCGGGTATAATCAGCAGGTCGTCCACTCGAACCGGGAGCCGCTTATGCTCCGATGCACGCTCACCGCCATCTCTGCCGCATTGCTACTGATCACGCTTGTCGCTTGGGAGGTTTCGTATGATAGCTGGCGGTGCGATAGGCATGATGTAGTCATGTGGTTGCGTGATGGTGCACTGGAATGGGTCGAAGTCCATCACGCATCCAGACCCAGCCGAACCGATTCAAGTCCAGCCGAAGAGTGGACACTGCGTGCAGACTTGGACGGGAGCGAACGCATCTCCAGAACCCAATGGGTACCGCAGTGGACAAGCGAGGCCGCCACGCTCTTTGGCACTGCCCCAATTCCACACCGGATTGCTCCCCTCTGGATCCCGACCCTCGCCTTCGCCATCCTGCCCGTGTGCGGTATCGTGTCCTGCGTTCGGCGGCGATGGCGTTCTACGCATGGGCTGTGCGTGGGGTGTGCGTATGATCTGAGAGGAACTGAGGGGGCGTGTCCTGAGTGTGGGCAATTGGCAGCATGAAACGACCCAGAAGAATCGGTCCTCGTGCACGTGTGCTGAACGCGGCAGTGTTTGGCTTAGGGACATGTTGCCTTGTTGCTTTCGTCCTCGGGGTGTTGAACGGGCTGGCTGGTCCCGATCGTTTCACTCTGCCACAGGACAGATGGCGAGGTGAGAAGATAGTTGTGTGGGGTCCCAGTGTTCTCGTGGGCTACTTTGTTGCACGGCTGCGTTGGGTCATGCTTGTGCGTCAACATCGCCGTCTCCGTAGGCTCTGTCAGTCGTGCGGCTATGACCTCAGAGGATCAGATGGGGCGTGTCTTGAATGCGGCCACACCATGGAGACAGCGAAGTGATCCGCAAGAGCCTGCTCATCCTGTCGATCGCAGGATTGGTGCTCAGCGTGGGGCTGTGGACGGTTAGCCACTGGTCATTGCTGTACGGGGAAGAATCATTCAGGTTGGGTCTGTTCAGCGGAACACTGACACTCATCACGGAGCCAGAATGTTTCGGGCCTTCGGGACTGCGGATCCATGGGTTTAGGGGAACTTCATCCTGGCTGCCATATCCTCGATGGACGAACAATACTGTGGTCGTTCCGATGTGGCAGCCCGTTCTGCTCTTCGGTGTCGCAGCCCGATTGCTCCTACGACGACGAACTGTTGTGGGCGGATGCCATGGCTGCGGCTACGACCTCCGTGGCTCATCGGACACCTGCCCCGAATGCGGCCACAAAGGGAAATGAATGCTCCGCCGCACCCTTTCATCTTTGAGCATGGTGATCAGGCGAGTTGTGTGCGGAACGATGTGCCTCTTGTGTGTGGCGTTTGTGGTCCTGTGGTGCTGGCCTAAAGACAGCGATCGATGGATGCTCGTGCAGAATGACTCCGTCACGGGCCGATCGCAAAGAAAGATCATTCTTTCGCACCAGCGAAGACACGAGTTTCGTATGTCGTTCTGCTACTGGGGAGAGGATCACCCGCTTCTCCGCCGGCTAAGTGGACCGAACGCCCTGCTGCATAACCGGTGGCTCTATCTTTCAAACTCGGGCACGGGATCTTTTCGCAGGCACGAGGATAGAACTTTCAGGGATGCCCATAAGATTCTAACTTGCAGGTGTCCGTACTGGCTTCCAGTGGTCGTGTTCGGCTCATACCCGGCCCTGGTGTTAGTCGGCGTACATCGACGGAACCGCCGCCGTCGTCAAGGTCTCTGCACCCGCTGCGGTTACAACCTCCAAGGCACACCTGACAAGTGCCCAGAATGCGGCCACACCATGGAGCCTGCCAAGTGATCCGCAAGACCCTGCTCATCGGAGCCCAATGAAACGCACAATCGCAGCTGTGGTATGTTGGGGCTTGATTATCCTCCTATGCGTGCTCTGGATCTGGATGGTTATCAGGGGAGCGTGGAACGCTGCCTGGTACGTGAGCCTTCCGCTGGCCGTTATCGGTGTCACCGTGTTCGCCAATAGAAGAATCGGGTTATTGTTTGGAAGATACCCGGCGTTCTACTGGCTCCCGTGTGAGACGAAGATTCGGGTTGTGGAGCGGGTTAGGGAACAGGCACTGGGTTCTGGGTTGCTGACGACGGCTGTGACAGCAATTGCAATGGTCCTCTCACGTCTCCTGTATCTCTCGATGGCGAGCGTGGTGCATCCTGGGTTTGCCCTAGCCGTGTCACTTCTTCCGCATTCTTTGCTGGTTATTGTCCCTTACCACATGAAGAAATCGATTCTTCATCGCACTATTCTTGCCGAATGCCGGAAAGCAAACATCTTAGTATGCACCAGGTGCGGTTATGACCTCCGTAGTCTGGGACGAGTGTGTCCCGAGTGCGGCCACCTCGTTCGTCGGCTTGTTGAGGAGCCGATCGAGGACAATCGATTGCTGGTACGATTTCTGTCACGCGATGTTGATCAGGACCGACAATTAGGCCAACTACGAAGATGGTGGAGACGAGAGATGCTTCGACTTCACATTCTGGTGCGACACAGGCTCCGGATAATGAAAAACTGGCACATCCGAGCCGAATGACCGGAGACGGAACTGCCGCTCATCTCACGTTCCAGTCTCGGATGTCACGCGTTCATCCGCTCCTGAGATCGGTCACTGGGATGCTTGGGAGAGAGCCGACATGCAGAATGTTTGCAATTCGTATCAGACAGGTCTGACTACCATGAATCGTGCCATCATATCATCTGTCCTCGTGCATGTACTTGCAGTCAGCTCCGCCATGGGGCAAGCCAGCAGCGGGAATCGCGAGAGCTTGGACAGGCTATCGAGTAGTGCTCAGCTCATCGCAGCGATGCCCGATCAAGTTGAATCAGTCATGATTCTGCGGGCTAAACCACTTCTTGCCGAGGGCAACCCTTGGAATCGCGAGATGGACGCCTGGTTCAAGCCGCGGAATGAGTACAGTGGTCACTTGCAGTCGCGGCAGGCCAGCACGATCGACAACATCGTGTTTTCCGAGGTGACTCAGTTGAATCCGGTCGTCAGGCTGATGGGCGGGTGGGATTTCAAGATGCCCCAGAGCATCGGCACGAGCAGTTTCCGCTTCATCCACGTATGGATCACACAAGACTCAAACGGAGGGGTAAGAGAGAGGCTGAGGCACGAGGATTCTATAGACGAGTTGCAACGTGATGCACTTACGATCTATCAAGCACCAGTACCCATCGCCTGGGATAACCTCACAACGGAGACACTCCCAGTCCACGTGGCCTTTCCAAACGCTCACGTGACCATCGTGGCATGTTCCTCGGCCGACATCACTCATGTCGCTGGCCAGCTGAAGTCGCCGAATGCAGACATGCCTGCTCGGTGGCGTGAGGCGGCATCGGCGATTGACATCGAGTCACCGGTGGTGATCCTTCGAAAGATGAAATCCGAAGGAGGGATGCTGGATATTCTGCCTGCTGCCGACAGCTTTGCCGTAGCCTGTCATGCTCGAACCCGCGTCTATTGCGACATCCACATTGTGGTGGCACCAGAGGGCGATACTGATTCGATTGAGGCCGAGTTTCAATCTGTGCTGTCGATAACCAATGGATATTGGTCAGGCGATTGGCATTCGAAAGCAAGAAGCGTGGCCGCAAGCCTCGAACACAAGCCGAATCTGAGCGGGCCATACCGCTTTGCGTATATCTACTTCACCCTGTTTGGCGTTTTCATCGCTATTTGAGAACCAGCTCAGCCGGAATCCCGAGGATCAAAATGAGAAATGTCAGGCCATTCATCCCCTCCTGAGATCGGTCGCTGGGGTGCTTGGGGGAGGGGGCTTAGTTACAGTTCCGTCACCTGGTCGGCTACGAAAGATTCGCATTTCTCGGGGGAACCGTACAATAGGATGAGCGTCTAACGGCCATCGTATCTGTCAGGTCTCGAAGAACAATGAATCGCACCATCACATTTGCTCTCCTCGCTTGCGTGGTTCCGGCCAGTCCTGCTTTGGGCGAAGCTCGCTTCATGAAACGTGACGAGCTGGTGCGGACGGCGGACATCATTGCTGTGATCCATGTGGCCACCACGGAGCCCGCAGGGCGAAGAGTTGGACATCGGCTTTATCGTCAGCGTGCGGTCTGTCTTGCCGAGAGCGTCATCAAAGGGCAGTTGCCGAAAGAATTCGATATTCACGCCAGGAAAAATTTCATTTGTGCCAAGGCCAATTATGAGCCCGATGCTCGGTATCTTGTGTTTCTGAAGGCTGTCGATGGAACCTACGTGACGATTAACCACCACCGTGGCCAGTACCTCGTTACCGGGGAAGAAGATACTGTCGAGTGGTTCTCCAGCCCAAGGTCGCCATTCAGGACATCCCAGTCGCTGGCCGGTGTAACAGAAGAAATCGAAGGCCTCCTGAGTCTGCGAGCCCAAGTCATCGACATCCACCGAACCCATCGACGGGCCGCAACGAAGGCCACACGCACGTCAATGGATCCCCGATTCATCGTGACGTTCAAGGTCGTGGAAGATAACCCCATCCTTGAGTACAACGAGGGCGAGACACTGCAGTACGCAATACACAGCGTCGCCAGGCTTTTTCACTTTTCGCGATGGCGGGTGGTCGGCAAGGAATTCGTGATTCGAGAGAGGGGCCGGATTGCTACGGGAAGTGACCTTCATCCAATCTCCGTCACCCTGGCTCCGCCCGTCGAAAACGCCGTGTTGCCGGATCAGAAGGACAGCAGCCTCCTCGACCACAACGATGACGGTGCACAACAGCCTCTGTCCATCTCTGCGAAGTACTTTGCGAACTTCAGGCCCGCAAGATCATGGGAGTTGACCATAGACGCTTCAGGGGATGCTGTCCTGCATATACCTCCTGCTGCTATCGAGTTCCAAGTCCCACAGGAAAGCATGACTGCACTCAGGAAGGCTGTTGAAGAGGCCCGCCTGGACGAGCTGAATGATCTCTACGGCAGTCCGAATCAGCGAACCCATCCACCGCATCACACCGTCAGAATTGAATATGAGGGCTCCGTCAAGGACGTCACGTTCATTCCAAAGCCGAATACGCTGTCCGACATTCCGCCCAGGCTACTTGAACTGTGGTGTCTCCTGAGAGAGACTTTCGATGACTACCCTGGTGTTCCTGGTGTCGAGCACATCAGGGCCCACCTTGATTCTCTCCCGGATTGAACGGAACCGCTCCAGCCGGCCACGATTCCGGCCTCCACCGGCTCCGGCAGACGCGCCGATGCAGCGACGACACGAGCAAGGTCGGGATCGAAACGCCCCAGCAACGACATGCACAGCGACATGTCCAACATGTCCGGCTCTTCCAGGCTGGGACTGGCAACCTCCGGAGCGGCGCGGATCGAAGCACGGTACACACTCCAAGGAGCATCCACTCGGATTTTCGGGTCCGGCTTGAGCATGCTCATGCTCTTGATCTACTGCTGCGGGTTCGCACTCCTGGGCAAGCATCGTCGTCGTCGCGGTGACACGGGTCCACGGTTTCAACCTACGGACACTCAGGAAGCGTGACGCGTTCGTGTCCAGTCGCACCATTCAGGATGTCGATCAACCCGAGGATGTCCTGGCTGTTGCACACGCCCGACAGGTTGACATCGCACTGCCATTCGGCCACATCGCTAATGCCGTTGAGGTGGTCGATGAGCGTCAGGATATCCCCCGGATTTGCCGCCCCGTCCCCGGATACGTCGCCCGGTAGCGAGCGGATCTGCGTATGCCAGGCGGTGGGCAGGTGCGTGATGGTCGTGCACTCGCCGAGCGGGAGCGGGCGATCAAACTGCAGCGTCACCGTCGGGCCGGCGAATAGCACACCATCGACAACGGGCGACTCATCATCTCCGGTCACCTGGACTGACCATTCGTCGTTGTTGCTGACGGTGACCGTCCCATCAAAGTGCACGGTGATGTGATCGGGGCCGATGACCACACCCTTCTCGACCGTACACCGGGGATCGATTGCTCCGTCGTGGGGTTCGCTCGAGATTGGGGCGGGTTCACCGATGATCACCTGCAAAGTCTGAAACTCATCGATGACGAACTCCATTCCGCCCGGTCTGATGAATGCACTGCCCGGAGCGTGATCCACGAGAAAGCCGATCTCGAACCGGCCATAGGCATCCTTGGACGCTCGCAAGTCGAATTCGACCAAGTAGTGGATGCCATCCGGGCAATTGCATGGGGAAAAATCGCAGATGGCCGTGGCGTAGAATACGCCGAAGAAACCGCTCTCGGGGGTCTCGTTGTAAACGGGCTCAAAAGCAATTATGCCGCAACTGTACAGCCAATCATCGCGATTGGTGTTGACCAGGATCGAATCCCCACCGCTTCTTCCTGGATCATCGTCCACGTAGATGATTTGGCCAACGGAACCATCATCGCCCTGTCCAGCGGACTGAATAATCAGCTGATAGGCTTCGATATAGGTGCCGGGCGGTTTCGATTCTACGAACCATGCCATCAACCGCACCGTCTCACCGGGCTCCATGGCGTGAAACGTCGGACCTGAGACTGGAGCGATGTGCTGGCGACCCTCCGCGGCCATGAACACGCGGACCTGGGCGGCCAGCGGACAGCTCACCGTAATAGTCAGAACACTCGCCAGAGCTGCGCTTCTCATCGGATCACACCCTTGCTATTCAGAAGCATCAAGCATTGCGTTCTATGAACGAACTGTACCGACCATGATACCGGATGCTCTTGGCCAACGAACCATGATCCACAGGGACATTGCATTGTTGACGCAACAGGCCCGACCCCAATCGGAGGCAAGGTGATCCGGGGCGAGTGGATGTGCAGAAAGATTGAACCAGAGCTGGCGGCGTACGTATTTCGGCGTAGGTGTCACGGGCAGGGACGCATTCTAGAGAGGCCTCAGAGGTTCGCAAGCGTTGTGCGTGGATTTCTGCAGGAACGTCAGGTCGTTAGGGACGTTATTCTGGGGAAGTATGAGCGAAGAGCACTGCCTACGGTCGCACGACACCATGCCGCGTAGACAGCGAGGACGACAAAAACTGGCGTGCAACTACAGACCAGTGTGATCCACGACCATGGCCCTATCTGTAAACCGCGGCATGTTCTGACGTTCTCCGGATCAAATGCGGTTCCACACTCTGGGCAGGTTCCCGCGAGCGTTCCCTGAAGATCGTATTCACACTTGCGGCATAACATCGAAGCGTACGCGCTCATTGATACCCTGAGACTGCGGCCCTATCGTCCCTGACGACCCTGCCGCGCATGTATACCCCCGAACCCCGTCCCGATCGGCCCTCATGACCCTGCCCGCCGAATCACGCTGGCCGACAAGATATAATCAGCAGGTCGTCCGCTCGAACCGGGAGGCCCTCATGCTCCGACGCACGCTCACGGTCATCTCTGCAGGAGCGCTCCTGTTAGCGGCCTGCTCGTTCTGGAACACACGGCCGAGAGGAGGTTCTCTCGTGCAACACGCTGGTTCTGATGACGACCTGAGCCGATCATCGACCTGCTCTATGGTCGAGGTGGAGGAGATTGAGTAGAGGACCGGTGACGCTGTCTGTGGAACGGCTCAATGAAAAAACCACGACATCAGACTCAGCGGATCGAAGACAACCAGGAGAATATAGCCCGACCATACCCCTGCTGCCGTTGCCAGCGTCTTCCACAGTTCTTCGCGGCGTTGCTCATGACCGACGGCCAAGGAGCCATGCACAATGACTGAGACAGCGGTTCCCAGGAAAGCAACCGGTATCAGAATCCCGAACAGGGCCGCTGTCCCCAGGAAAAGCGTCACCCCCAGGCTACCCTGAAAGCTGTGCACATCCGTCGCCGCGATTGGCGGATAACCAAGAGCGCGGCATCCACAGCACCAGGCACCAAGCAGAGCGGCACAGAACAGGACCGGGACACTGCAGCACACGAGCGTAAACCGTTTGATTTTGGGAAAGGGACCAGCGTTCAGGCTGTGGTAGGTTGCGGGATCCTGGTGATCGAAAGCGGTGCTACACTCGGGGCAGATCCCGGTCGTCGTGGCCTGGAGATCGTGTTTGCACTTGCGGCAGTACATGGACGCCTACCCGCTGATTGATACCCTGACACTTCGAACCTGTCACCCAAGTATACCCCCGAACACCGTCCCGATCGTCCCTCATGTCCCTGCCCGCCGAATCGTTCTGCGGGGAGCGGGTATGATCAGCAGGTCGTCCGCTCGAACCGGGAGCCGCTCATGCTCCGTCGCACACTCACAGTCATCTCTGCCGGGCTGCCCGTGAGCCCCCCTGTGGCATGGGGGTTTCGTACTGGCCGTGGTGGTTCGCTGGGGACAGGACAGTGCTGTGTCTGCAGCAAGGCGTACTCGACCTGGACCCCTGTCAACTCTCTCGTCGACAGATCACTCAGGCATTCATCGAAGAGCACCCGACACGAGGAGCCGCGTGCTCGTCGTGCGGGCACTCACAACCACTGCCGTCACGCCATGCATTGTCTTGGCGGATTCCACGGTTGGGGTACCCCGTAGGATCCCGGAAGCCGCGGCGCAACGTCTGGTGCCTGGTACTTGTCTCTTGACGCCCTAGCGGATAATCAAGCACCATGTGATTCCTCTTTGGAACTGGAGACAGGTCATGCCGCTCGATGCTGGCAGCAAACTGGGCCCCTACGAGGTCGTCGCTCCCCTTGGGGCAGGCGGAATGGGCGAGGTCTATCGGGCGCGGGACACGCGTCTCGATCGCGAGGTCGCGATCAAAGTGCTGCCCGAACAGATGTCGCGCAATCACGAGTTCAGACAGCGCTTCCAGCGCGAAGCACAGGTCATCTCTGACCTGACCCATCCCAACATCTGCACGTTGCACGACATCGGCGAGCACAACGGCGGCGACTATCTGGTCATGGAACTCATTGAGGGTGACACCCTGGCGCAGCGCATCAGTAAGGGGCCGCTGCAAGTGGAGCAGGTCGTCCGCATAGGGATCGATGTGGCTGCGGCCCTCGATAGCGCTCATCGCGCGGGGATCGTGCACCGTGATCTCAAACCGGGCAACATCATCCTCAGCAAAACGGGCGCCAAGCTGCTTGATTTTGGTCTGGCCAAAAGCGCGTTCGACGGCTCGAGCATGACCACCGCACCTGGCGCCGATACCTTGACCGAGCCGCTCACAACCAAGGGCACCCTTCTCGGCACGTTCCAATACATGGCCCCGGAACAGTTGGAAGGTCAGGACGCCGACGCGCGCACGGATATCTTCGCATTCGGGGCGATGCTTCACGAAATGGCCACAGGTCAGCGCGCGTTCTCCGGAAGTACGCGCGCCAGCTTGATCACGGCCATCATGTCGACAGAACCTGCGCCCATTTCGCACATTCAGCCGATGTCTCCACCTGCTCTGGATCATGTGGTGCGCATGTGCCTGGCCAAGGACCCCGATGATCGCATCCAAACCGCTCACGACGTCAAGCTTCAGCTGCAATGGATCAGCGAAGGCGGTTCACAAGTGGGGTCGCCAGCGATCGTGAGCCGCCGACTGCGCGGACGGGAACGTCTGGCGTGGGTCACCGCCAGCCTGGCGTGTATCGTGGCGCTGGCGGCCGTCTATGGTGCGCTCGTCCGGCGGACACCACCGGCGGTGGTCCCGATCGTTCAGGCGGAGTTTTCTCCACCAGAGGATGCTGTCTATACCTATCGGTCGGGTCCTCCCGCGTTGTCCCCTGATGGGCGCATGCTCGCCTTCCTGGCGCTCAGGGACGAGACCCGGTCGCTGTGGATTCGCGATCTGCCGCGTGCGACAGTGCGGCACATCCCTGGCACCGCCGGCGCAGCGTACCCGTTCTGGTCACCGGACGGCCAATCGATAGGGTTTTTCGATGGCAGCTATTTGAAACGCGTCGATGTGCGTGGAGCTTCACCCGACATCATCTGCGCAGCCGACGGTGCCAGGGGCGGTGGAACATGGAACCGCGAAGGAATTATTCTGTTCACCGGAGGACCGCTGGGGAACGATGGGCTGTTCTCCGTGCCGGCGTCCGGTGGCCAGCCCTCCCAGGTCACGGAGATCGATCGGTCGGTTAACGAGTTCGCCCATCGCGCACCGTGGTTCCTCCCAGACGGACGGCGGTTCCTGTTCTCCACGCGACGAGGAATCGGTGGCAAGAACGGCGTGTCGATCGGCAATCTCGATGGCACGGCACCACGTCGCGTGCTCGAGGTCGACTCCAACGCCGTATTCATCGAACCTGAGCACGTGCTGTACTGGCGCGACGGCGCAGTGCGCCTCCAGCGCTTCGATGTCGATTCAGAAACCGTCATCGGAGACTCTGTGGTCGTGGCCCGCCAGGTCCGTTTTGAACCGACCGATACGATGGCACTGTTTTCTGTCTCGCAAAACGGCACCCTCGCTTTTCATCCAGGTCACAGCGCCACCGCCAAGTCTCAACTCATCTTGAAAGATCGCAGTGGCCAGACCGTCGGCACGGTCGGGCAGCCGGGCAACTACTACACGCCACGGTTCTCGCACGATGGCACACTCGTGGCGGTCGATAGCAGCGGCGTGCAGAACAATGGCGACATCTGGGTGTTCGGCGTCGACACGCCCACCGCCATGCGCGTGACTTCTGATCCAGCTGACGAGAGCCGCCCCATATGGTCTCCCGAGGATGATCGCATCATCTACCTGTCTGGAAAAGGGGGACCGGACAGCATGTTCGCCAAGGATCTGAGTCATCTCGCCGTTGAACAACCCGTTCTGATCAACGACGCGTACACGACGCCGACGGACTGCTCCCCCGACGGGCTGCTCCTGGCATTCAACAACGCCGTGACCGAGGGGCAGGATGGCAATATCTGGCTGCTCTCACTGGACGATGGCACGGCACGACCGTTCGTCGAATCCCCGTTCACAGTAGTTAACCTCGACTTCGCCCCGGACGGCCACTGGGTCGCATACGAATCCAATGAAACCGGGCAGCGCGAGGTCTTTGTGCAGTCATTTCCGGAGGCGACACACCGCCGCCAGATATCCGTCGCCGGTGGCTTCGGTCCCAAATGGCGGAGCGGCGGCAAAGAGTTGTTCTACCGCGCGCCCGATGGCCATATCATGGTCGTCGCTTTCGAAGACAACACGTACCGGGCATCCGCCCCACCCGTGGCACTGTTCAAAACGGACTCGCGCTTCCCTGATGATGGCGAAGATTTCGATGTCACCGCCGATGGCCAAACGATCCTGATCAACATCGCGATCGAGGATCATGAGCGCACCCCGATGTCCGTCCTGGTCAATTGGTCGGAGAGCATCAACGATTGAAGGTCTGTGCGCATAGTGGCCCGTGCCCGCGCCGCACGACAGGATGCCTTTCCGCCCAACAGCGTATCTGCATTTTCGACGGGAACCTATGATGACTCGCCAGATCAATTCGGCCCGCCTCCCCACACAGTCCGATCGTGTGGCAGGGCCTCGGCACATTCGGGAACCACACACTCGAGTACCGATTGCTGCCCGAAGGTTTGCATTTTTGCACCGTTGGCGTATTGCTGGCAGGGCCGTTTTCATGGCGAGTCGATCTGCGCGTATCACAGGGTAGGTGGCCAGAGTGCGGCCATGAACACAGGTGATGAGATGCTCCGCAGCCCGCAGAGAGGCGATCGCGTCATCGTAGTCAGAGGCTCGTTCAAGGACTTCGAAGGCGTGGTTCAGGAAGTGCATGAGGCCAGTGGCGTGGTCATTGTTCTCCTGGATATCCATCGACGCCAGACAGCGGTTGAATTGACCTTCCATGATCTGGAGCCGGCTTGATCAGAACACCGCGTGTCGTATGGCTGGTCCGAGCCGGCGCAGTAGTGTCGTACCCGTTCGTGGTCCTGGCGATCGCTTGCGGCGTCGAAACGGTATTCAGGCCGCACGATCCCGTTGACTGGTTAGTCGGCGTGTCCGCCGTTTCGGAGCAGGCTGCGACCGCGCTGGTCGTGTTCTGCTGTCTTGTGCTGGCGTATGTAACAGTTCGAATCGTGTGCCCGCTTATCGCAGACCACGGAGTCGCCACGTGTGCCATGGTCCGGGCCGGCCGCGGATATCGCCTCATTCGGGAATACTACGCGTCGATGCCCGGAGTTCGAGGGTTCATGCGCAAGACCCTGCTCATTCTGTCGCTCGTCGGGCTGGTCGGAAGCACGACGTTATTCATCGCAAGTTTCCGCGGCATGGGTTGCTGGCAGTACAAGTCACCACCAGACTACCAGGTCATGTGGGCCGCCTCGGGTTCACTCTATGTCCACTGCATCAAACTGCTCAATCCATCGCCAGCCGTGGTCCCTCCGTCGGCTTATGGCTGGGGCATGGGCGGTTCCTGGTCCATGCCGGCACGCGCATGGCATCCGCTCCCCACCCTATGGAATAGCCGAGACTCATCCGACGCCACGCTGATGATCAGTGTCCCCCTGTATCTCCCGGTTCTATTATCGTCTCTGTGGCCTCTCTGGCTGCTCATGCCCTTCTCGCGTCGCCGCCTTCGTCGCGGCCTCGGCCAGTGCACCCGGTGTGGGTATGACCTCCGCGGATCGACCGGGGCATGCCCCGAATGCGGCACGATTCAGGACACCTCCAGGAACCGACGCATGGGGCGAGGAGCATGAGGAATCCGTGCTCACTCAGGTCAGTCTGGCTCGCACTTATCCTGACTGCCGTGTCCCCGGTGAGCCCATGGCCCAATCTGACCGGACGGTTAGAATCGGCGTCAGTCAACAGTCCTCCCCGGCCGGTCATCAACAATCTGGGGTTGCCCCTCGGTTACATCCGCGTCGTCAACGGTGAGATCACGAAGATCCACTGGCACAAAGCGGCGGCCTGCGTACTCTGCTGGTTCATGATCATGACTTGCGTCAACTGCGCCCGGCACGAGTACCTGGACTATCGTGACTTTCGCCGGAAACGGGTTGGATGGTGCACGGGATGTGGCTACGATCTTCGTGGGTCGACTGAGGCGTGCCCCGAATGCGGCCGCCCCACAGGCGCGAGAAGGTCCTGACAAGCTCAATGACGGTTACACGATCACCACTCTCAGGCGACTCGCTATGCCAGAATTGTGGCTACAACCTACGGGAACTGCCACCGCGGCATACCTGTCCGGAATGCGGCCTGGCGTATGATCCGCACATGATGATCATCGAACTGGGTGGGCCTCGGGGCGTTTTCCCCCGACGATCATTCCTGGGTTCATGCCCGGACGTGATCAGTGTGGTCATGCTCCAGGGACTGGCGTTTTACATCGTCGCCATGGCTCGCAACGAAGGATATGAGATCGACCGGGCCATCGACGACACAATCGGTTTCCTGCGGTTAAATAGCGTGCTGGGCGATGTCGATCATGATGTACTCATCGCTCTGGTCGTGCTGATCCCACTGCTTGTATTGATCATCATTCGTGCCTGGTTCCGGTTCATCTCCCGGGTGGGGTTGCCTCGCCGCCTGATATTGAACCACGAGGGCGTCCAATTCGATCACCCGGGCATCGAGTTGAAGACCATACCGTGGTCCGACATCAAGTTGGCACGGTACAGGTGGTGGACAGGATGGTTCAAGATCAAGGGGCACTGGATTACGTTGTTCAAGTGCCCGTTCCAGCAGCTCGGGGGACGCGGCAGAGCGCGGCATTGTGCCGCAGAAATCAACCGCCTGCAGCACATATACATCAGCGCACAAGAATGAACTCGGTGATTCCGCGCTCGTGTCCTGGGTCCCGCATGGATGACTATCCAGGCATGGGCGGTGCCTGCTTGCGTGTATGAATTCGAGGACATCGAAGGTCATATTCCCAAGTGCGAGAACTTGTACCTGCTCATCTTTTGTTGATGCGGTATGATCAGAGGAAGCGCCCAACACCTGGATTCCCGTCGTAGTTGGGCCGCTGGCTGGAGGCTACTCATGTCGCGTCGTTATGGTTCCGTCTCACACTGGTCGCTCATAGTGTCTCCGGCGCTTCTCCTTTCCGTCTGTTATG
The DNA here is from genome assembly GCA_942492115.1 of uncultured Planctomycetota bacterium. Lineage (GTDB taxonomy): Bacteria > Planctomycetota > Phycisphaerae > UBA1845 > CAIVHJ01 > CALODL01. Next base: position 350,727 of record CALODL010000002.1, on the reverse strand, counting down.
GCTGCAGCTGTGCCTCGCACTGGTTGCTCAACACTCGGGCGACCGATGCCGATTCGGGCCGTGCGCTGTCCAACGCCATGATCCAGGTCCGCAGCATTGATGGCCGCAATGATGCCCAACCCTGGCCGCGCGGAGTCAGCCGTACAGATAGTGAAGGAACGTTCGAGATTAGGCTTCCTGGGGACGCGGTTGGCTGCGGGTCCCTCTTCTTCGGACGGCCATCTTCTATTCCTGCCACGCCTCCGCCGAAGGAGATCGAGCTGATTATCCACACGATTGACGATAGGGTCGGTCACATGGTCGTGCCCATGCCTGATGCTCCGCAAGACTCTGAAGGCAACTGGCTGTCGAATCGAATCGATGTCGACGATCTCGGCTTCACGCTAATGCCGCGAGCCGGCGATGCGACACTCAGTACTGATTTTGAGCCGGGCGTCATTGTGGCGGCAGACCTCACTGGTGATGACACAGATGAGTTGATCGTCTTCAACGAGCTGAGCATGAGCTTGAACATCTTTGATGACCTCGAGAAAAACAGAATCACCCTGGACCAGCCCTTCGAAGAATGGGTTGGCGCGATGGCTGTCGCTGACCTCGACGCCGATTTCGACAACGACCTGGTCCTCGGCGGGAGTTCACTCGAATTCTGGCGCAACGACGGTACTGGCAGGCTCGCATTCTGGAAGTCGCGCAATATCGGCTTGTTGCACATCGATCGGATCGAATTCAGCAGTCTTGATGAGGATGACCACATTGACCTCATCGTCGGCGGAGGCGTCAGTTTTACTCGGCACCTACTGGTCTTCCTGAAGGGTCCGGAAGGCCCCGACCCACGTCGCTACGACACGACAGGAACGCTGGCCGGTAGTGCCGATACGGACGGAGATGGCTACATCGACATTGTGATCATCGATGCGGATGCCGACGAGATCATCGTCCACCTCAACAATGGCAATGGCGATCTCAGCGACATGACCGCGCAGCCAGTACCGTTTGACCTCTCATTCCAAGGAGGTATTACGCTGGACCTCGACAATGATGGGGATCCAGACGTTGTATCGATCGTGTTCGGCGGGCTGGTCACCGCGTTCAACGACTCAAAGGGGCACTTTAGCGCAGGAGGCCTCATCGCACTCAAAGGCTCCGATGTCGAACTCCATTCAGCCGACATCGATGCGGACGGAGACGCCGACCTCGCTGTCGCGCTATATGACAAGAATGAAGTCGTTGTTCTGCTGAACGACGGTGCTGGCGGCTTTTCCCAGCGTCATACGCACTCCACTGGCCACGGCCCGGGAGCCATGGTCGTCAGCCATCTGGACCCTAATGGTTGTCTGGACATTGCCACCGCCAACAGGTGGGATAGTACGGTGTCGTTACTGTTCGACGTGGCCTTCGATGGTGTCTGTACCCGCTAGAAAGCCAGCGACCGGCCACGCTCTACCGCCCCGCTCTCCGCGGTGTGCCCTCAACCACGTCTACGACGGCCACATCCCCAGCGATCTCCATCACCACTTGCGGATCCGTAGCGAACAGGAAAGTCCGCTGCGACGTGTCCAGCCCATCCTGCAACACCTCGATGCGGAACGGCCCGACCGCCTCCCGCGATCCACGATAGGTGAACGTCGCCATATAGGCCCCGGCCTCCGCGCGAATACCTGGCGCATCAAGGCCCGCAAGCACCTGCCCAGTCTTCTGGTTGAACGCCGTCCACGCAGTCTGGTTTGCGAACACGGCATCCCGCCGCTCATCTACACTGATATCGACCAGTTCCAGTCGACCGCCGGCACCGCCGGCGACACCGAGATGCAGTTGATAGCCCCGCAAGTCCATGAGGGGCGAGCTGAGATAGACCTCGACGGCGATCGTGTCGCCAGGCCGAACAGACTTCTTGTTGGGTCGCAGTTCCAGGGTCGCATGCACTGTAACCACGGGTTCGAAGACGGGCATCGGACCCGGCGAGCAACTGCACGGTGACATGCCCTCGAACGAGTTGAGGGCGTGAAAGGCATCGTTTGCATCGCAGATACCGTCCGGATTGCAGTCACCGAACGGACCGCCCGCATCGACATTGAAGGCTGCCGGGGCATCCGTCTCACAGTTGTTCGGGGAAGAGCCATTGGCGTTCTGGTTTGCGAAGCAGTTCAACGCAATAAAGCGGTCGTTACCATCTGAGGTGCCATCGGGGGGACAGGCGCCGAACTGGCCACCCATGTCTGCGAACACGATTGCGGTCGATTCGCACACGCCTTCGTTGCATGTCCACCACCGACAGTTGTCATCGCGGATGCCGTCGCCGTTCATATCGGCGCACAATTCATGCTCAGTGCAGGGACCAATGCACGTCCCGTCGTAGCACACCCCGCCGTCTAAACACACGATGGCCACATTGTTGCTCTGACATGCACCGGCGAGGCAATAATCTGCAGTACACTCGGCTCCATCATCACAGGCGTCGCACGTGCTGCATGCATGTCGCTCAACACGAAATGCATCGATTCCCGCTTCAGTAATCGAGGGGCCAGCCATGTCGGCGACGGAAAACCGTACGCGAATTGTATCCACAGGCCCGACGAACTCACTGAGGTCGATGGTCGCTCGCTCCCAGGTCTGTTCAGTCGTGGCCACGGTATCGACCAGGATCCAATTCTGACCATCATCCGCGCTGACCCATACGGTCAGGAAATCGGCATCCGGGGTGCCCGCACCGCTACAGTAAAACCACCGCTGGTAGAAGACGCGACCTCCCGATCCGAACAAATCGATAGACGGCGACACCAAATGCGTGGGGCCGCCATCAACGTCATAATCGGCTGCCGGACACAGCATGGAGGTTGGACAATTCTGCGTGATAAACGCTCTGCGCGCATGGAGTGCATCTTCGCCGTCTCCGTCCGGGGCGGCCAGTTCACCACCAGAAATCGTCGGGGCAGGCACGCCCTGCTCCCACGCACCGGTTTCCAGCGCCGGGTCATTGAGCACCGTCCATCCCGCCGCATCGGTCTCGAAACTGTCCGCCGCAACAGTCTGCAGGCCGTAGCTCACGACAGTCGAAAAGGTATTGATTGGCGCATCCTGCGGATCGAGGAACACGCCATCAGCGCTGGTTTCGACTTCCAAGTAGTACTCATACCGATCGTTGCACGCTCCGGCAGGCAAGTCGACACTGAACACGCCGTCGCCTTGGGATACCATGGGGATAGCTTCGTAGGGCCCTGCATTGATCGACAGCCACAGGACCGCATTGACGGCAGCGGAAGTTTCGGCGTCAGGCGTCGCCTGGACAACGAGTTCTGACCCCGTCCCGGGATCGATCAACTCAACGATGCCGTTTGGATAACTGATGTCCAGCATGGGAATGCGCTTGTTGAGGTACACCCATGTGCCGTTGCAACTGCCTATGATGAGATCGGGACGACCATCGGCATCGATGTCGGGGGTGGCCACATCGTACGTGCCCATATAGGCTTCGAGGGCGATTCCGACGTCCCCGTCGTAGGCCAGCTCAATCGCACCCCCCACCTCGCCACCCGAGTTGCGGTACATCTGTCCGCGCTCTTCGCATATTGTCGGATCCAATTGAGCGCTGCAGATGAAAACGTCTCGCCAACCATCACCATTGAAATCGGCGACGACATTGTGACCGACGAAGCGACTCTGATCCCCATCGAACAGCGACGGCGATGTGAAATACGGGGCCACCCCCGCGTTCAAATAGAATCGGTTGAAGGTCTCGAAGGTGGCGACCAGATCACCTATTTGGTCATTATTCAGGTCGGCGACCGAGAGATCGTATGCCCCCGCCGACCCGACTGACTGTGCCACGTTGAAGAACCCATCGGCAGCAGCCTCGTTCCCGAGGTTGTTGAAATAGATTTCAATGGAAGTCGGGTGCTGACTCACCTCGCCCTTGACGATGTCATTGTGTCCGTCGCCGTTTATGTCGGCAATGACCGCAGTCGGCGCGAACGTGGACTCGATCATTGTGGGTTGGAGGCGTTCTTCAGACTCATCGGAGAAGTAACCGTTGCCGTCGTTGATCCATAACCTGTCGTTGACGTCTACGGGTCGTGCCCCCCCTTGTTCCTGGTCCACGAAAAACAAATCCACGTCCCCATCATTGTCGACGTCTCCCACCGCGGCTTCTGAAAACCGCGGCTCCGCAGGTAACGTAGGGACCCGATCGACGTCGTCATACACGAACCCCTGCCAACCCCGTTCGTCGTCCTGCTGGTTGATGTAGATGCGTGGATGGCTGTCGTGCTTGAGTCCGATCTCGCCGTCTAATGTCCCGCCTCTGGTGACGACAGTGATGATGTCGTTCCACCCGTCACCGTTGACATCAACAATGACTACATCGCTGTCACTGGTCGGCGTCAGGAATCCTTCGTCATCGAGAACGTCCGACTCTGAGGCCCATTCAGCCGTACGATCAACCAGAACGCCACTCTCGTTGATGAACAGCCAGTTACGATGGGTGCCGCGATCGGGCGATGTGGGCGCATACACGAGAACGCAGTCATCGAGCCCGTCGTGATTCACATCTCCCCAGGCGATGTCCACCTTCCAGTTGTCCCCGATGGGCAGGTCGTCGGGCATTCCGGGTGTTTGTGGCGTGTCGGAGTTCAGCACGAGCCGGGCGGCAGTTTCATCAGCGAAATCCGCCCATGGGGTCTCGGCTCGCGAGGGGAACGGGAGAACAATGGCAGCAATAACGCCAGCTACAGAGATCCTGCACCACATGAATGTCCCCTGAGAAAACAATACCGCGGGCCTTTGTGCACATGCCCGCGCATTCACCGAACCAGCCACAGATGCTCCGAATGAGCCATGGTACACGCTGGACTGAAATGGCAATATGACGATCCTACATTCTAGAATGCGTCGTTGGGCCCGACATACCGACATCGGTGAATGTCGATTCTACGAATCAGCCGTGGAACGATGCGCGACTGCCGTTTCCTGTGGATCAATAGACAACCCGGCTCCGCGCATCGAATCATCCCAAGGAGGACCGATGGACCGTCCCGCGACAACCGGTCTCGAGGCGTCCTTTGGCTGGCAGGAGTGCAGCCGAGTAGGCGCACTGAGACGATATGCGCTCGTGCGGGCGAAGACGCCCGGCGAGAGGGAAGTCGGTGGTTCTCTTGCGCAATGACGACAGATAGTCAACGTGCGTAAGCACCCGCAACGGAGGAACGGAGCAAAAGAACTCCCGCGCCCCGCCGAGGAGCCTTCCACCGCGCATATGCAGCACAGTATCCGAGCTGGTACACCGCTCGACTGCGGGTAAGCTCAGGGCGCAGCACCTGCAACCATCATTCCAGCACCGTGACCGGGTTGACGGGCGCACAACATGGCAGGGTCACGGTGACCGTTGTGCCCTGCCCTTCTTTCGACTCGACCGCGATGGATCCGCCATGCTCGCTAACGATGCCGTGCACGATGGCCAGGCCCAAACCCGTCCCGCGCTCGCGGGTCTTGGTCGTAAAGAACGGCTCGAAGATCCGGTCGCGAATGTCCTCGGGAATACCGACGCCCTGATCGGCGACGTGCACCAGAATCGAGCCATGGCCGCCGGCGGGTTCCGGCACACGTTCGAGCACGATGCGCAGGGTCCCGTCCACGGGCATCGCGTCGCGGGCATTGAGCGCCAGGTTGACCATGACCTGTCGCAACAGCGTGGCATCCGCCGCCACAAAAGCCTCGTCGACATCGTGGGCATCGAGAACCAGGTGGATGTGGTTCGGCAAGAAACTGTCGAGGAACTGCATCGCACTCCGGATGACGTCGACCACGCGAACCGGCTCGGTCACCAGCGCGCTTTTGCGACAGAAGGTGAGCAGCGAACGCGTCACACCCAGCGCCTGCTCCGTAGTCGTGCGGATGCCTTCGAGCTCCTGGATGACCGTCTCGCCACTGGCCGCGCGGTCGGCGGCCATGTCAGTGTAGCCCATCAGCGCGGTCAGGAAGTTGTTGAACTCATGACTCATCCCGGCAGCCAGCTGGCCGACCGCCTCCATTTTCTGGGATTCGCGCAGTTGGGCTTCGAGGGATTGCCGCCGCTCGGCCTCGAGCTTGAGATGTGTGATGTCACGACCGACCGATTGATACTCGATGACTTCACCGCGAGCGTTCCAGATGGCCCGGTCGGTCCACTGCTGATAGCCGATCGAACCATCGAATGCATACACTCGGCGCTCGCCGGTGACCGCCGGATGATCGGACGACAGGCCAGCGATCTTGGCGTGCAGGGCATCCCGATCGGATTCTACGATGCTGTCGAGAATCGATGTGCCGGTTGCGTCCGACAAGCCGAAGTAATTGCAATACGCTGCATTGGCGAATGTACATTCGCCGCCCGGCCGCCAGCGAACGATGAACTCGGTCTGGTCTTCGACCACATTGCGGTAGCGTTCCTCGCTGGCGCGCAACAGTTCCATCTGCTGACGGCGCCTGCGGGAGTGATGGGCCACCATGCCGACCAGCGCCAGGAACCACGCCGCCACCGTGGCCATGAACAACGGGTGCAAGTACCACGGCACCGGCATCCGGAAGCGTGCCGCCGTGACCGGGCCGATGTGACCGAACAGGCTCTTGGACTGCACCTCGATGCGATGTGCACCGACCGCAATGCTGAATGCCGTGGCCTCGTGGGTGGTGCTCCATGCGGACCACTTGCCATCGTCGAAGCGGTAGCGCGTGTCGACCTCCGCAGCGCGCTGCTCACCCCGGTAAGGAAAAGTCTCCCACCCGACCACCGCGTTGTCCTCCTGGGTCGTGGCCGGTTTGATCCTGACCACTGCCGCAGGGTGATCCTCCTCGTCGCGGTGCAGCACGAAGACCCCCTGGGCCAGCGTGCCGACCAGTACACGATCGCTCTCGGGCAGCACGGGCCACAAGTACGCGTCGGGCAGTCCACTGTTCTGCCCGAACGATGAGAATGCACCGTCCTGATAGCTGGCCAGCCCGCCGGTGGTCGCGATCCACAACCGACCGCGGGGCCCGAACTGGACCTCCCACACGCGGTCATCGATCAACCCGTCGGACGACGTCAGGTAGGACACGCTCCCATCCACATCGATGCGACCCAAACCGCCGCCGTTGGCGTAGTGACCGAACCACAATCGGCCGTCTGGCGCGACCGCGAGGGTAAACACCCGGGGGCACCTGAGCCCCTGCTGGATCGTCCAGTGTGTCCACGTGCCCTCGGCCCAGCGACTGATGCCCAGATGCGTGGCAAACCACCGAGCTCCAGTGGACGATTCGGCAAACGCATAGACGCGGCCATGCACCAATCCCTGGGCGGGTCCCCACGGCTCGAACTGATCGCCGGTAAAGACGAAGGCACCCGGATCGGGATACTCGGGCGTCGGCGGAGTGACTGCCGGATGCCCCAGAAACCACGGGCGTCCGCGCCTGTCGAGGCTGACGCGGTGAAACCGCGCGCTCGGCAAACCGTCTGCGGCCCCGAACCGCCGCCATGCGCCGTTCTCAAAACGAAAGACACCCGTGAACGTTGCTCCGCTCGAAATCCACACCGCGCCGGTCGCATCCTGAGCAATGCCGGTAATGATGCCCAGTGCCGTGTCACCGATCGCATGAATCTGGTCGACCGTGCCATCGGCCCGCCGGATGACGAGGCCATCGCTGTTCCCGATCCAGATGTCCCCCTCTCGACTATTCATGATGGCGTTGACTTTGAGACCGACATCGTCCCAGTGGTCCCAGCGTCGTGTGGACCGGACGCACAAATGCAGGCCGCCGTCGGAGGAAGACCACAGGTCTCCGTTGGACTGAAAGCGCACGGTCCGTGCCGTACCCAGCGCCGAAGGCACTTCGTCCAACCACCGCCACTGGCCATCCTGGCGCACGCGCACGACACCGGATTGATAAATGGCCACTGCGTCACCGTTCGGTGCCATATCGGCCGCTCTCAGATCGCCCGGTTCGTCGGGAACCGGTCCCGGCGCGCTGTCGGCATCCCACATCCACAATGTGCGCAACTCCTGATCGGCCACGCGGGCCAACCACACGCCGGAGGACGACCGTTCGATGGTGGCAACCTGCAGCGGCACCAGCTTGGCCCAATCATGGTCGACCCTCTCGTACAAACCGCGATGTGTCTGCAGCAGGACATCGCCTGCACGCGTCGAGCGCAACGGCCTGGCATTCCATGTCGCCGGCCCTTCGACACCGTCAGGACTCGCGAGCGCGACAGTCGCATGACCGTCATAGCGGTACAACCGGCCTTCCTCATCGGACAACAGGATGGCCCCGTCGCGGCCGACGACCGCGCTGCTGATCCACAGCGTACGTTCGGATCGGATATCCACTCGCGCGAATCCGCTGCGCTGGACCACGAACACGCGACCTTCGTTGGTCAGGAGGAGCCCCCCGTCGGGATGGCGGGTGATGCACGTCTGCTGGGAGAGATTGACGTGCGGGGGAGACGGCAGTGCATGCCAGGTGAAACCGTCGTACCACGCGATCCCATGGTCGCACTTGACCCACACCACGCCATCAACCGCCTCGAAGAGTTGAAAGACGCGGGTGCCGGGCAGGCCGGACTCCAGGCCGTACTGGGTCCAGCGCCAAGGTTCGAGATAGGCGACGTCGTTCGAATAGGCTGTGGTGCAGAGCAAACACCCCATGCCCGCGGCGAACGCACGCTGAGCAAGGATCATGTCCCCATATTAGCTTGTTGGTGGGAACGTGTCTGCCTTCCACGTCATCCCGTTCGATCATTCGCCTCAAATGGACGGTACGAACGGTCCCATGGTCGAGTCCTGGTTGGGGCAGGTTTCCAGGTGCGTGATAAATGGCCACGAACGTCGTGTTGAGCAACAACGTTCTGCGGGCTTCGAGCGCTGCTTCATGCACAACACGATCGCCGATGAGCCCCTGGAGCTCCGTCGCCGTCAGCGTCGGTCGCGCCCGCCGCGGCCCAAAGGGCCCTTGGCGATGATGGCGGGGCCGAGGCGCAAGGGGCATCCCTGGCCAGCTCCAGAGTCAGAAGACGAGAGAGCTACTCAGCTTCCACAGATTCTGCTGAAGAACCATTTTCCAGTGATCATGTCGGCAACGCGGTCCAATGGTCGCTTGCTGTTATGCGGAGACGCTCCGCATCGACACCATCCCTCATGGAAGGACCTCACGTGCGCATGATCTCCCCCGTCATGGTCTTCGGGCTCTCGACCGCCTGCCTGCTTCCCGCATCGGCCACGATCAGACTGTTCATGGTTGCCGATGGCGGCCAGGATGACGTGATCGAAGGACAGACCACGACCGTTTACGTTCCCCGTGGTGGCTCCACGATGATCACCGCGTGGCTGGTCGATGACGACCAGGAGGAACTGGTCAACGGCTTTCAGCTGGTGTGGCCCAAGCAGGCCACGCCGCTTGCGGGCTCGAGCGGTTCGGTGGTGTACATCGATCGGGCCGGTGCGCCCTCGTGTTTCACTCTGGATCCGCTCATTTTCGGCGCGTTGTGTGATTTCGATGATCCGGCTACGTGCGGAGGCAACCCCGAGGATTGTTTTGACGTGGACAACAACAACACCCTCCTCGTTGATCAGCAACGCCCGGAATACCTCTATGCGGACATCATCACCTTGCCGCCGTTCTATTCCGAGGGCGCTTCGGCCGACCCGACACTGATCGGGGTCATCGTCAACCAGCTCCAACCAGATGACGGGCTGGTCATTCCGCCCGGCCCCCAGTACCTGGCGCAGTTCGCGGTGGTGGCGTCCAGCGCGGCCAGTGGCACCTTTCAGCTCGCGTACAACACCGTGCCCCCAGGCACGTTCCTCTTCAGACCCCAGGGCCCCATCGTACCCAATCTGCAATTCCAGCCGCTCAGCATTCATGTCACGGTGTGTGGCGACGGGCACATCGAGGGTCATGAAGCGTGCGACGACGCCAACACCGTGGACGGTGATGGCTGCTCACAACGCTGTGAATTCGAGCCGGCACCGCTGCCCGCGGTGAATCCAGCCGGAATGGTGGCTCTCGTCGTCTTCCTCCTCATGGGCATCGCCGTCGTCCAGCGACGTCGCGTATCCTGAAATGGGGCTTCCACATCCCACCGAACACAGTTCTGATGTCCGTGGCCGAATAAGACTCCTCGATCGCCGAAGACGCCGTGCCGCTCAATCGAGCAGAACATCGTCATCGAAAGCGCGTTGAATACTGATGCGGTGCAACTCGCGAAACGGTCAAGACACACAGGAGTTTTCATGGTACGCAACGATCGTCTGTTACGGCTCATTCTCGGATGGACGGCATTGACCCTGCTCTTGACCTGGCTGCCTCTGGTCCGCGGATTGATGGACGGGGCGTCCTACATGTGGGGGAAATCTTACTTCGGCTGGGTCATTGGCGGAGCTGGAGTTGGCGGAGACTATTGGGTGTTGCTGATCGAAGTTGCCATCGGTCTAACCATTCTGTGGCGCGGATGGCGCGGGGGGCGCTGGCCGTTCCACGGCGTGTTGCTGTCATGGCACGCGCTCATGGCCACCAGCGCGGTCTACGCCGCCTGGACCGATCCGGAACAGTACCGCTTCCGCGGAGATACGCTGGGCGTGGATGTGTCGCTCGCGTGGGTCGGCCCCATGCTGTGCGGCGGGTTTTTCCTGCTGAGCCTGTTGTGGGTTGTCCGGGACCTGCGATCCACTGACCGTTGCCCCATCCCGGCATGGGGACGGACCAATACGAAATGGTTGACACGTCTTTTGGGCATCGTGCCGGTGCAGTTCGTTCTCCTGCACTACTTTGATGACGTGCCCCTCACCGATCAACTCGGCGTCGTGCTGACCATTGCACAATGCCTGCTGCTCGGACGGATCTTCAGACCGAGTCACGCAACTGCTTCCTCCGAGCCGCTGCCGTGGCCTGCGCCCTCGTGAAGCGAAGTGGACGGCGCGCCCGGAAGGCTTCCATCCTCCAGCTCAGTGACTGATTCCGTGCGGTGGTCGCGCCATGCGTACCGGACGACCCTCGTCTCTGTTTTTGGACGTGGAACTTGTGGTATCGTAATGGGTCGACGGACCCGGACGGTTCGAGGACTCCGGACTCACCAACAGACTCTTTCACGAGACCCGCGTTTCGAGAGGCCCAGGCATGAGCAAGCACGTCGTTTTGATCAATTTCACGGAAAAGGGTATCACGCAGATCAAGCATTCGCCTGAACGGGCGGCGGCGTTCCGCGCCCAGGCGGAAAAGGTCGGCGCCACGATCGACACCGTACTGTGGACCACCGGCGCATATGACGGGCTGTTGATCCTCGACGCCCCGGACGACGCCACCGCAGCCAGTCTGGTACTCGGGCTGGCGCAGTCGGGGAACGTATCGACCTGCATGCTGCGCGCGTTCGACGCCGAGGCGTTCAAGGCTGTGCTGGACAGCGCCGGCTAACGTCGTCCAGACTGTACGTCTTGGCCAGGCGGATGAGACAAGACTTATCTGCGGATCTGACGGCGGTGGAGCACAAGGCTGCCCGTGGCCGCAAGAACACATGCCTGATTCGCTGTGTCGTCGTGACGAATTCCCCCCGGCAAAACGCCATGAGCGTCGCTTCGAGTGTACAGCTCGCGCAGAAGACCAACAAGTCAGTAAGACAGCACGGTCCGCAGAAGACCGTTCAATCACGATCAGCGTGATCGTCGGATCATGACCACCCGGGCTTCTAGCCCTGATCACTGACCGTAGACTTGAACACCAGGGCCGCGGCAACCGCTGCTGCGGCTTCGGCGCCGATGTGCACCCACAGGTCGCTCCATCCAACCATCCCCATCGTGCCGCAACCGATGGCCACGGCCGGATTGAACGCTCCGCCGGAGATCGGGCCAACAGCATATGCACCGACGAGCACAGTCATTCCGATGGCCAGTCCGTAGAACGAATTGCCGTCGTTGGCCTTGGCCGTCGCAACATTGAGCACGACATAACACAGCGCGAAGGTGAACAGGAATTCTGCGATGAGCGACGGTCCGACCTCGATGGTTGCCGCCGTGACGGTCTCGCCGACCTTGAGATAGAGCACGAACATGCCCGCAACCACCCCCCCGACGCATTGAACGATGACGTAGGGGATGGCATCGCCAATCGAACACTTGCCGCGCAAGACGATCGCCAGCGTCACCGCCGGGTTGTAGTGCCCGCCCGACACATGCCCTCCGGCGTAGACCATGACCATGAGCGCCGACCCGATGGCCAGCGGTGCCAGGGTGCCTGCGTCACCAGGAGAAATGACGGTCATCCCGACGGTGAAGACCAGGAAGAGGGTTCCGATGAATTCGACGACGTACTTTTGAATCGACATGTTTCTGCTCCTGAAGGCGTCTTGAAACAACGCCCGGCGGTGATGACCGCGAAGTGATGCCAGGAATACGTGTGGACCGCTGTATGCGGTCACAGGCTACGCGCAACGGAAGCGGCGTCAAGTCATCTACCGGACTTGACGGCGACCGCAGACGGGTTAGGCTCTGCAGCAAGACAGTCGAAGGCCTGAGTGCCACATGCAGCGTACGGTGGCTCATTCGATAAGGACGTCATGATTCGCCATGGCTTGATCATGCTGCTGGTTGTGTTGGCCTGCGCTGCCCTGGCGCTGCAGGTGCTCAGCTACAAGACTGCCGTCTACATTCCATGCTCGATCCACTTCGGTCCCAACGCACAGGAATTGGAATGGGACTTTGGCGATGTTCTCGACCCCGAAGACTATACCGAGCGTCGAGGCATTGCCCTGCTTGCGGAGCAGGGTCACTTGACCGTCCGCATCTCAACGGTCACCGACGATCCCGTCACGGATTGGTCCGGGAACTTTCTTGGACTCAGTGCCGCGGTCCACGAAGGCGCGACCTATTACGAACGGGACGCCTACTTCAGCCCGGGAACGACCACCTATCAGCGTGAAGTATCCGGTACGGCTCCATTGTGGCTACCGATCACCCTTCTGAGCGTGTGGCCCGTCGTGGCCCTGGTCGGCTTCGGTCGTCTCCGCCGCCGAAAACATCGTGGTCTGTGCGTCAAGTGCGCATACGACCTGCGCGGCTCGGACGGTGCCTGCCCGGAGTGTGGGCATGAGGCCCACTGATGCCAGGCGCCCCTCCGCACAGGGGCCCAACACACAGGAGGGCACCCCGCATATAGTTGTATGGTGTGTTGTGCAACCCCGGCTTGTGATCTGATGTCGTTGTGCGACATTGGTGAATACCAGGCAAGCTGCTACAATGACAGAACTCGAGCCGACGTATTCCGGGTCAATCCGGGGTACCTCGAATCATCGGATGGGGGCAGAGAGAGTGAATTTTCCGACGACCGCAACCGTTGAGAGCACGGAAGACGCCCGCAGGACGCGGATCGACACACAGCACATCGGGCTGCACGGGGCCCTCATGCTGGCGTGTTTTGGCCTCGTGCAATCCGTGGCTCTGGCTCAACTCTTCGATCGCCCAACCATCATCGAAAATGCGCAGATCGTGACCGGCACCGGCGGTGATCTCGCCCAGGGGTCGATCGTGATCAAGGGCAACCGGATCGTCGAGATGGGTGCGCAGGTCAAGGCCCCAATGTTCGCGCGCAAGATCGACGCGCGCAACAAGACCATCACGCCCGGCCTGATCGACGTGTGGAGTGCCCTGGCCCATCTGGGGGGCTCGACCGCAGCCGATCCCACATCGCGGGCAGCGTCATCCATCGCAACGTATGCCCATCAGACCATGACCGATGCCTTGCGCAACGGCGTGACCGCCGCATATGTCGGTCCTGGTGCAGGATACGGTATCAATGGTATCGGCGCGATCATCAAGGCCACCGCCGGTGACAGCGCACCGCGGGCGGTCGTCATCGACGACGATGTCGCCCTGAGTATCAACCTCGGTTCCGACCAAACGCCCATTCAGCGGCTCAAGACATACAAAGACGTCCGCAGCGCTTTCAAGGCCGCCCTGGACTACCGTCAGGCGCTCGAAGATTACGAAGCGGACCTCGAGGAGTATCTCGAGAAACTCGAGGAACGCCGCAAGAAAAACGATGCCGCAAAAGAGCAGGACGATGCACCTGCAGAGGACGAAGCGCAGACGGACGAGGGCGCGGAAGACAAGCCCGGTCCTGAACCGACCCCCGACCCCAAACCGCAGCCTGATCCCAAACCGCAGCCCGATCCCAAGCCAGAGCCGGATCCCAAACCGGACGACGACACACGGGTCGGTCGCAGTCACCGCTCCCCGGCCACCGAAACAGACAACGACGCCACTCCGGCGGCCGAGAACAAGAATGGTCAGGGCAAGGACAAAGACGAAGACGATCTCAAGAAGCCTGACAAGCCGGCGCCCGATCGTCGCAGCCTGGTGCTGCTCCGGGCCATCGATCATGAGTTGCCCGTCCGCGTAACGGCTGAGCGCAGTGCCGACATCCTCAACGCCATCGAGTTGGCCGAGGAATTCAAACTGGAACTCATCATCGAGGGCGCCACCGAGGGCCACCTGGTCACAGAGGCCATCGCCGATTCCAAAGCCCGGGTCGTGCTGGGCCCCGTGGCCCGCAGCGAACTCTTCGATCCTGCCGGTTACCTGGATCATTCCCTGCGCAATGCCGCAGCACTGACCGCGGCCGGAATCCCCTGGTCGCTGGGCAGCGGTGCCAGCACCTCGCGTACGGCGCGTTTCGTCGAGATGAATGCCCGGCTGGCGGTCGGCCATGGAGGCACCTCGCTCAACTGGCTGGAGCTGGTGACGGTCCGTGCCGCCCGCGCCCTCGGCCTGCGCCGCCTGGGTCGCATCGGTCCGGGCATGCCTGCCGACCTGGTGGTGTGGTCGGGTCACCCGGATGCCGCCGGTGCTCGTGTCGACATGGTCATCCTCGGTGGACAAGTCGCATACGACTCCAGGGGAACGGGAGCAGACGAATGATCACGCGCACACAGGTGGTGGCGTTTGCTACCGCAGCCCTGGTCACCGCGCTGTCGAGTGCGGGCCAGACATCATCGACGCTCTTCGTCGGACGCTACGTAACGTCCGACGGCACCCTGGCCGGTGGAGCAGTGATCACCCTGAACGGCGCGAAGATCTCGAGCATCACGGATGCAGGGACGGCACCGTCCGGCGAAGACGTCGCGTCCTACCCCACCGCCGTACTGTCACCCGGTTTGATCGACCTCGCTTCGACACTGTCGAGCCATGCGTCACGCACGGACCTGTCACGTTCGATCGATCCCGATGTCAGTGCCATCCACGCAATCGACTGGACACACCGCGACTTCGCCGCCGCGCTCGCTGGCGGCATGACCGCCGCGCTGATCGCGCCGCAGCAGGACAACCTCATCTCCGGCGCGGCTACGGTCATCAAGACCGCTGCGGCACACCGAACTGTTGTCCGCCACGACGGACCGCTGACTCTGGCGTTGGGACCGAACGTCTGGCGCTATGATCGTGCCCCGACATCGCGATCCGGTTCACTGGCCATGCTGCGTGAAGCGTTCGACACGGCCCGCGCCGGCGCGGGCTCTGCCCGGTTGCAGGCAGTTGTCAGCGGCGACCAGGATACGATGTTCTTCTGCGCAGCCGCCATGGATGTCAGCGCGGCCCTCCGGGCACTCGCTCAGCACCCACCGCGCGCGCTGGTCTACACCGGCGATGAGCAAGATCTGGCTGTCGAGTTTGCGGACCTCGACACCGTCGCGGTCGTTGGGCCCTATGCATTCGATACGCCGCCGGCAACGCTGGCTTTCGCCGGCGCATTGTCCGCGGCCGGTGTGCCCGTTGCCCTGGCCGGCCAATTCCCGCAGTCGGGCCGTGACAGCATGCGTATGACCGCCGCCCTCGCCGTGCGCTATGGCATGACGCCCGAAGCCGCACGGCAGGCGCTGACGATCACCGCTGCCCGCGCCGCCGGGGTCGACGAACGCATCGGTCGAATCGCGCCGGGCTACGATGCGGATCTGGTTATTTTTTCCGACGACCCACTCCGGCTGGATGCCCGGGTACTGGCCGTCTACATCGATGGAGCGCGCGTTTATGCCGACCTCGAACCCAACGCCGGGAGGTGACATGGTGTCCATCAGCCGAACCTGTGCCGTGTGTTTGATCTGTATGCTGACTGTGGCCCCGGCAAACGCCCAGGACGCGCCCATGGTGATCAAGGCCGCCCACCTGTACGTGGGTGACGGCCAGGTCGTGGACCAGGGTATGGTCGTCATCCGCGACGGCCGCATCATTGCTGCAGGATCGGGCACCAGTGTGCCGGATGGCGCCACCGTCATCGACGTCGCATCCGGTTCCATCACCCCCGGGTTGATCGATGCCAATGCGTGGATCGAACCGACCGACACGGTCGCCCCGCCGCCACCCGATGCCCACACCATCGTGCACGCGATGTTCCACCCCGCTGGCCACGAGCACCGCATGGGCTGTTGCGGATCAACCTGTCCCCAGTATCACCAGCATGCCGATGGCCTGAAGTGCCCGGTATGTGGTTTCCCTGATCAGAGGCCTGATTTTGCCGTCGGCGTGCAATCGACGGCCGTCCGCGCCGAGCAGTCATCGGAGGTCATCCCGCATACACGCGTCATCGATACGGTCAATCTGCGCAGCCCGGACTTCGACCGCTTGGCCCGCGGCGGGGTCACGACCGTGTATGTTTCACCGGACACGGCCGCGGTCATCAGCTCCCGCGGCGCCATCGTGCACACTGCCGGAGCGCGCCGGGATCGGATCGTACGGGAGGTGGACGCCGTGCAGGCCGCCATCGGCGTCGACCCGATCAGCCGGGGCATGCGCAACCGTCAGCCCTTTGGCAAGTTCCTGACGTTCAATACGCGCCGCCCCACCACGCGAATGGGGGTGACCTGGGTATTCCGCAAAGCCCTGTACGACGCGCGGCGCCAAGCCGCCGGCTTCAAGGTCCACGGAGCCGACACGGCCACACCGCCGGCGCTGGCCGCCTTGCACGAGGTCCTGCTCGGGAACATTCCACTGCGTATTCAGGCGCGGATGCAAAACGATATCGTGGCCGCCCTGCGCCTGAGCGACGAATTCAACGTGCCGTTCGTCCTCGAGGAAGCAACCGAGGCATACCTGTGCCTCGACGAAATCAAGAATGCAGACCTCGCGGTCATCTTCGGACCGGTGTACATCGACGCAACCGGTTTTCGGGCGCGGACCGGTGAGACCGAGCGCAACCGGCTGAGCACGTTCAAAGCCCTGCTCGACGCGGGAATCATGACCGCATTGACCGCCCACGAGTTGCGCGACGAGAGCGGGCTTGCTCGTCAGGCGATGTACGCCATGCGCAACGGTGTAGCGCTCGAACACGTCCTGCCAGCGGTTACGGCGCATCCTGCACGACTCCTGGGGCTCGAGGATGAAATGGGCACGATCGCCACCGGCCGGCGCGCCGATGTCGTGGTGTGGAGTGGAGCTCCCTTTGCCGCCGACTCCCGACCTGAGGTCGTCCTGATCGGTGGCGAAGTCGTGGTCGACAGACGAAAGAAGTAATACAACGACGCGCGGGCAGCGGCCCGCCAGACACGTTGAGGACAGTGCTGTGAAGATTCGCAAACTGATATGCATGTGGGCGGTGCTCCTGGCCAGCCCGGTGTGGGCGACACCGCCATCCAAGGTGGCCCTGGAAGGCGGGCGGATCATCACCGTCAGCGACGAGGACATTGCCGAAGGTACGGTCCTCATCGAAAACGGCAAGATCACCGCGGTTGGCCAGACCGTCGATATCCCCTACGACGCCGTCGTCATCGATGTCTCTGGAAAGGTCATCTTTCCGGGCATGATCAATGCCCATGCCTCACGGGGCATGGACATCAGCAACGAGAACGCACCGGTGACGCCGTTCCTCAACGTCTATGATTCGATCGATCCATCGCAACTGTATTTCGAAGATGCGCTGCGAGATGGCGTGACCTCGATTCACGTCATTCACGGCAACAACACTGTGATCGGGGGCCTCAGTCGTGTCGTGCACCCCATCGGACTGACGCCCGACGAGATGACGCAAAAAGCCGATGCGGCCTTGAAAATCAGCATCGCACCCAAGCGCGGCTCAGATCGCATGATCCAGATGGCAACGCTCCGCGAGACGTTCCTCGAACTCGCCGACTATCTCGACGATCTCGCAGAAAGCACCTACGAGAAATCGCTGAAGGACAAAGACGAAAAGATCGACGTCGGCCCCGACGAAGCCCGCAAACGGGGTCGCGAGCTCGTGACGTTCTCCGATTACGATGACAAACACGCCAACCTGGTCAAGCTGACGCGCGGTAAACTCCCGGCCTTCGTGTACTGTGCAATGGCCAGTGATGTCGAGCGGGCCATCACGGTCGCTCGGGACAACGGATACTTCGAGCGGATGGTCTTCGTGCTCGGAACACACTGCTACAAAGCCATCGATGCCCTCGTGGAGGCCGACCGTCCGGTCATCATCGGCCCGACCCTCATCCATCGTGAACGCGACCCACTGACCGGCGAATTGGAAGAGACCTTCGTCCCCAAGGTGCTCGCCGACGCCAGGCTGACCTTCGCCATCCTGCCGAGTCCCGATGCCTCGATGGCCGAGCGCTACCTCAATTATCAGGCAGCACGGTGCGTCCGTAACGGCGTGTCGCGCAAGAAAGCGCTGAAGGCCATTACCCAGAACGCTGCCCGGGCACTCGAGATGGGTGATCGCGTAGGCAGTATCGCTGCTGGAAAACAGGCCAATCTCGTGGTGCTCAGCAGTGATCCCCTCGATTTCAACGCCTGGGTAGAGCAGGTCTACATCAATGGCATCAAGGCCTACGACCGCGCCGAAGATCCGCGACTCGAACGGTTGTTCAGCAGCGCGCCGGAGGCCAACGATCCACAGGGCGCTGCCGCGGATACCGACGACAACGACAAGGGCGCCGAGGTCCAGCCGCCGCCGGCCCCCGCCGATGAAGTCCCGAACGACGACAACCAGAGAACGGAACACAACGGCCAATGAACGCGTCGATGAGCCAATCCAGTCACACACTGCGAACGGTCCTCGTTGCAGCGGTGGGTATGACGGCACTGCTGACCACGGCACGTGCAGCAGAACGATCGTTCGTCGTGCACGCCGGGACGGTCATCCCCGTCTCACAGGAGGGACCACAGGCGTGGTCACCCGGAACGGTCATCGTCCGCGACGGCAAGATCGTGGCCGTGGGCCAGGGCCTCGCGCTCCCCGCTGACCTGCCTGTATTCAACATGCCCGACGCAACGGTCATGCCGGGGATCGTTGCAGCATCATCGACACTCGTCCGCGCGCACCACGGTGACGAAGCCATCGCTGCGGGCTATCGCGCCATCGACAGTTTCCGATCGTTGGCCAATTACCGCGCTACCCTGGCGGGAGGCGTCACGACCGCCCACCTCAGTCCGGGGCGGCACCGCCTGGTGACCGGTCAGGGCGCCGTCATCAAACTCGGCGGCCCCGACAACGAGCGTGTCATGCTCGACAGCGCCGACCTCACGATCACGCTCAGTGCGTCCGCTTACCGCCCGCCCGATCTCCTGTACTTCCAGACACCGTCGAGTTCCGATGTGGCCCTGCCGATGCCCACGCGCCAACGACCCACTTCACGGATCGGTGCGCTGCTGGCGATCGAAGAAGCGTTGGCCTGGCCCGCCACACAGGATTCACCGATGGGGCATCACCACGCGCTGGCCAGGTTGTGGGCCGATCGGACACCGTTGCGTATTCAGGCCGAACGCTACGCCAACGAAGTGGATGCCATCGACTGGATCACCGGCCACAAGCGCGCTGCCTATCTCGTGGGTGGCGCCGAGTCACATCTCAATGCCGAACGCATCCGCACCACCGGCCTGGCAATCGTATACGAGCTGGGCGGCGCGCTGCGGCGATCGGATGACATCGGCTATGACCCGGATGCTCTCGAACGTGACATCGCGGCGCTGCGGCACCTCGACGGGATCCCGGTCGCATTGGCGACCCTGCCGGGCGCGGCGGTCGTCGACCTGCGCCTGGCAGCATCGACTGCACTCCGCGCCGACCTCGAACCACACCGCGTCCTCGCGGCAATCACGCGGATTCCGGCCGAAATCCTCGGTGTCGGGGATCGCGTCGGCAGTCTGGAACCGGGTAAGGACGCCGATCTCCTGATTCTGTCCGGTGACCCCCTGGCCACTTCGACACACGTCCACCGGGTGTACATCGGTGGCGCCGTTGCGTTCGAGGCGCCGGAGTCATCCGCTCTGGTGGTGCGTGGAGGCACGATATGGGTCAATGACAGCGAGCGTATCCACGACGGCGCCATCCTGATCGAGGACGGCCGTATCAGCGCCGTCGGCCGGACCGTGCCCCATCCACCTTTCGCGCGGGTCATCGATTGCGGTGCCGACGCCTTCATTACGCCGGGCCTCATCGACGCCCACGGACATCTGGGATTGATGGGTGATCGGGGATCGACGGCCCCCGACATCACGCTCAGCAAGCTCGTCGGCGCCGCCGGCCGACCGGAAATGCGTGTGGCCCACGCCGGGGTGACCACCGTTCTGCTAGCCCCCTACAAGGCAGCAGGTTCCGGCTCGCAGATCTCAGCAATCCACACGGGTGGCCGGACACGCACCGCGCGCATCGTCCGGGACACGGCCGGTGTGTACTTCGACTTTGCCGACACCGATCCGGCGGCCATCAGCGGCAAACTCAAGAGCCGCTTCGAAGCCGGCAAGAAGTACCTCGAGAAATGGCAGAAGTATGAAAAGGAACTCGCCGAGTGGCAGGAAAAAATGGCCAAGGGCGAAGCAATAGACGCTGCGCCCAAGGATGAAGTGTCCACCGAAGCCGACGGCACGCCGGACCCGTTGAGCGGCACATGGTCGGTCACCGTGTCGGGCGGCCCGATCCCGGAACCGCAGACCGTGACGATGCGGGTCCGACTCACCGGTGAAGACGTCGAGGGCCGCATCGCCATTCCCGGCGCACCGGAAGAAGTGCGCGTCGTCGGAACATTCGACGGCAAACATCTTTCGGCCGAGTTCGACATGGATACCGGTGGTATGGGGACGCCGAAGATCGAGGCCGACCTCGTGGAAGAAGACAGGCTGGTCGGCACCGTGGCGGTGGCCAATGTCAGCATCGACTTCGACGCCGTGCGCACCGACAAGACCGCCGTCGAATTCAAAGTCACCAAACGCCGCACCCGCGGCAAGGACGGCCGGCCGCTGCCTCCAAAGGTCGATGAGGCGCTCGAGCCGTTGCGCGCGGTCCTGCAAGGTCACATTCCAGCCCTGGTCCACGTCGTGGAACCGGCGCAGATCAAGGTGGTTGTTGATTTCATGGCCGAATGGAAAACGCCGTACGTGCTGCGCAATGCCCCGGGTGCCCGCGAGCACGCCGCTGCCATTGCCGAGGCCAAGGCGGGCGTCGTGGTTCCGACGCGCGTCGTCACACGGGTCTTGAATCGGCCGTATCACCAGGCAGACGACCTCCAGCGCCAGGGCATCGCGATCGCTTTCCAGAGCGACGCCGAAGATGGCGCCCGCAGCTTGCCGCATGCCGGACTGTACGCCGTCGAACGTGGCCTCGCGGCCGATGCGGCACTTGCGGCCATGACGACGGAGGTCGCCAGAATGTTCAAACTCGAAAACGAAATCGGTTCCCTGCAGCCCGGATGCCACGGCGACGTGGTCGTCTTCAGCGGCCATCCGTTCGCAACCGGAAGCTATGTCAAACGGGTCATCGTCCACGGGGAGGCAGTGCGATGAAGCTTGCAGCACTGAAACGCACCGGCGCGGTCCTCGCCGCCGTCACACTGAGCATGGGCCTGCAGCGCGCTGCCGCCGACGAGGGGCGTATCGCGGTACGCGTGTCCAAGATCATCACCATGAACCCCGATGACGACGTGATCAACAACGCGGTCGCCCTGATCAAGGACGGCCGGTTCGAACACATCGGACGCAGTCGCGACATCGAGATCCCCGCCGGGTACCGGATTGTCGACCGCCCGCATCTGTGGCTGGTCCCGGGCCTGATCGATCCGCACAATCACACGGCCGGGTCCTTGAGTGATTTGAACGACATGGTCTACCTGACCAACCCGGGCCTGCGTACGCTGGAGACCGTTGTCCCCAACAACGACCTGATCGTCGATGCCCGCGCAGGCGGCGTCACCTCCGTCCTGCTCATTCCCGGAAGCGGAACCAACATGAGCGGATTCGGCACCATTGCCAAGACCGGGGGCGACACGGTCAACGAGGTCGTGCAACGCTCCCCCGGTTCACTCAAGATCGCCCAGGCAGGCAATCCGGAATGGTACTGGTTTGGCGTAGGTCGCAGTTACATGAATTACAACACTCGGCAGACTCTGCTCAAGGCCCGGGCCTACCATGATTCATGGATCGCGTTCGAGAGCGGGCAGACGAGCGACCAACCGGCCTATGACCCGATCTTCGACGAGTTCCGCGGATTGTTCTCCGGTGAATACCCGGCGTCGGTGCACACGCAAATCTATCAGGTAGTCATGACCACGGTGGACATGCTGTCACGAAAGATGGGCATCAAGACCGTGCTGGACCATTCCACGTTCGATGGTTACAAGACTGCCCCGCTGGTTGTCGAGCAAGGGATGTACACCATGAACGGGCCGCGGCAGTATTTCTTCGATCGCACGACACGCAAGATGTACGGCAACGCCGCGCGGTGGTGGCAGGGCGGCGTGCACAAGCTTGGCCTCAATACCGATGCCCCGGTCGTCCCGCAAAAAGAGTTGTCCTATCAGGCCACGATGGCGTGCTGGTATGGCTGGCTGCCGTACTACGCCCTTCGAGGCATGACCCGCATGCCGGCGGAAGCCCTGCTGATCGACGAGCGCGTAGGGTCGATCGAAGTAGGGAAAGATGCGGACTTCGGGCTGTGGACGGGTGATCCGCTCGATCCACGCTCCAGCTGTGAACTGACGTTTGTGAAAGGCCAGGTCGTCTATGACGCCCGGGTCAAGAGGCGCTTCTAGTGATGAGTCACCTTCACATCCGAATCGTAAGGGCCGCCGCAGCCCTCGCCGCGCTGACCAGCACCGTCGCGGCCCAAACCCCTGATTACGTTGCGATCAAAGCGGGACGCGTGATCACGGTCTCCGGAGAGGACCTCACACCAGGCGTGATCGTCATCGAGGATGGCGAGGTCACCGCGGTCGGGACGGGTCTCGAATTTCCGGCCACGGCGGAGGTCATCGACGCGCCGCGGGCGACGGTCATGCCGGGCATGATTCTGGCCCGCACGCGCTACGGCCTGGTCGACTTCAGCCGTTCCGGCGTACAGGGCGATCAAACAGCCGCGGCGGAAGTGTACCTCGACACCATTCCTTTCGACGACCTGATCGAAGCCGGTTTCACGACAGCGTGTTTCGTGCCGAGCGGCCGGGGCATTACGGGCATGGCATCGGCATACCTGACGGCAGGCGCGCCGGACACGCGGCTGCTCGATGCGACCGCCTACCTCGACGTCGAGGACACGAACAAGAAGACGCTGCGCGACGCACTCAAGAAGGCCCAGGCCGAGATCGACAAGGTCGAGAAGGCGCGCAAGGAATGGGACGAGAAACAGAAGAAAAAGAAAGCCGAGGCAGAAGCCAGGAAGAAGGAGGCGGAGCAGCCGGACGAGGAAACACCCGAGGAGCAGCCCGAGGACCAGCCTACGCCACCGACGCCGGACAAGGCGCCGCGAGACCCCGAGCAGGATGAGCCCAACAAAGACAACGGTGACCCACCCGCTGCGGACGCGGAGAAGAAAACCGACGATGACACGTTCAAGCCGCCGCCCATCGACCCCAAGTACCAGCCCCTGGTTGATCTGATCCAGAAAAAACCGGGCGCGGTCATGATGCTCCGCGTGACACGAGCCGCAGGCGTGCTGCATCTCGATGATGTCCTCCAACACTACGATGAGCTGGCCCACGTACTGAACATCACGGCGCGGACCTCATCCGACCTGCATCACGTGGTGGCCACGCTCGGAGAACGTACGGCGCGCATCGTCATGCGGCCGATGATTCACCTGCTGCCTGATACGCGGATCCGCTACAACCTCATCAAGGAACTCGCAACAGCCGGTTGCGAGATTTCGATCATCCCGCGCTCCGACCGCCGTGCAGCGCTGACCGACGTGCGCCAGCAACTCGCCGAGGTGATTCGCGCCGGGCTCGACAAGAACGACGCTTACAAAATGCTCACGCTCCATCCAGCCCGTGTCCTCGGGCTCGAGGACCGCATGGGCAGCATCCAGAAGGATCGCCGGGCGGACCTGGTATTCTTCAACGGTGACCCGCTCGATCCACACACCGAAGTGCAGCGGGTCTTGATCATGGGGAAGACGGTCTATAACGCGGATGATCAACAGTGATGTATCGTTACGCCAGCCTGCTCTCAGTCGTTGCCATACTGCTCATCCCGGCCGGTCCGCTGCGCGCCGACGAGCCGAAGCCGGACACGCCGCCGCCAACCGACGTTCAGCCCGAGACTGATACCGAAGACGACGCGGACCACAAGAAGGATGAAGAAAGCAAAGAGGACCGCTTTCTGGCCATCCACGCCGACGTCGTTCACACCGTCACGCGCGGCGACCTGTATGGCGTCACGATTCTGACCAAGAACGGCAAGATCATCGATATCGGGGCCGACCTCGAGATCCCGGAGAAGGCTGATGTTCTTGACGCCAGTGGCCACCATGTTTACCCCGGACTGGTCGCAGTCAACAGCGGCGGTATCCTGGGCTCGAATCCCATCGAGGATACGACGGACGTGTTCGGCTTGAACATGACGATCGCCCTCGCCGGAGGAATCACCACTGCAGTCGGCGGCAACACAGCCGGCAAGTTGAGCTTCGGGACCCTCGAAGACCTGGTGGTCAAACGCGACCTGTTCCACAGCCTGACATACACCTCTGCGGACCCCGCTGGAAAACGGACGCTACGCGAGAAACTCGACAAGGTACGGCAGTACCGTCGCGACCTGGAACGCCACGAGGAAACCAGGAAGAACGATCCTGAAGCCAAGGCCCCTGACAAGGAGTGGCTGAAGGGCGAGTACACCAAGCTGCTCAAGCTGATGACCGGAGAACTGACCGCAGTTGCTTCGGCCAACAGCTCCTACGAGATCATCCAACTGTGCGATCTGGCCGATGAGTACGGCTTCAAGCTCGTGCTCCGCGGCGCCATGGAAGGCTGGACCATCCCGGCGCGCATGGCGCGATCGGATGTCTCGGCCATCATGAGCCTGCGCTCGTCCATGTTCAACTCGGGCTCCGGCGAAGACAAGCGGCTCAACCGGCCGACCGGGCGCTCGATCGAAAATGCGGCGATCCTCAATCGTCACGGCATCCCGGTGGCCATTATTCCGCCGTCGACCTCGATCACGCTGTGGGGCCTCGCCGGCCGTGACCTGCTGCACCTCAACATGGAGGCGGCGTTCGCTGTTCGTGGTGGAATGTCCGACCAGGACGCCCTGCGCACGATTACGATCAACGCCGCCCGGATCCTCGGGATCGATCATCGGGTCGGATCGATCGACATCGGGAAAGATGCCGATTTCGCCATTACCGACGGTGATATCCTGCACTACATGACCCACACGCGCTGGACCATCGTCAATGGCCGAATCGCCTACGACAAGCTCAAAGAGACGCTCTTCGATCACATCCGCCACGCGGGGGATCGCGCCGCCGCGGAACCGAACGACTACTGGCCCAGACGTCTGGGGCAGTGAGCGGGCTACGCGGGCGCTGAGCCCCCCGATCAGGCCTCCACCCCCAACCGGCGTGTCCAGCACGTCAATCTTTACACGATCCTGATGTACTCCTCACCGTGCTCTTATTTGCCTGGCGCATAATACGTGCAGAAGCCAACGCTTATGTTGCCTATGGGGAGACTGTCATGTGGAATGCAGCCATCACGACACCACGCCGCTGGGAACGCCTGCACGAGTGGGTCATGGGCGCCGTGAAGCCCGCGCGGGCTTCCGTACAGCACGCGGTGCCGCAACGCGAACTCGCCGGCCCGACCCTCGAAGCCATCTCGGTCCTGCAGGACGCCGGCTTCCCGGTGGACGTCTACCGCCGGGATGGCGTCATTGTCGCTGGAACAATCAGACCCGGGGGACGCCACCTCAAAGCGTACGCCTGTGACGCGCGCCAGGCCGTTCTAGCGCTGGCCGACCGCGTCGATATTCGCCTGCCCACCGAGGCCCGCTGACCGCACCGCACACCTCATCCCGGCTCACCACGGGCCGGGCCCCGTTGCCCCTCGGCGTGAGTTTGTGGCACAATACGGGCTCCTCGATCCAAGGAGTCTGGTCATCGCCATATTTACCTGCACGACTGCCATCTGCGTCCTCCTGAGCATACCCGGAGACCCGCCAAGCCGCGCTGCGGACCTGCTGACGTTCACGGGATCGTCCGACGCGTCTGCCGCAGTCGCCCTCGACGACCAGCACATCATCGTGGGCGACGACGAGAACAACGTTCTGCGTATCCATCGACTCGGTCAGGCCGCCCCTGTCGCGACACGGGACATCTCAGAACTGCTTCAGCTCAGCCCCGAACACCCTGAAGCGGACCTCGAGGGATGCACACGGGTCGGTGAGCGAATCTACTGGATCACATCCCATGGCCGAAACAAGTCCGGCAAGAATCGGCCGAACCGCTATCGCTTCTTCGCTACGACCGTCCCCGCTGCGTCCGACCTGCAGGGGCTCAAACTGGTCGGCGCACCATGCTCGGTACTGGCGCAAGCGCTGGCCACGTCCCCGGCCCTGCAGGATCTGGATCTCAGGATGGCGATGCACCTCGACGGCCCTGAACCGTCCAAGAAACTCCGTCAGCTGCTCGCCCCCAAAGAACAGGGCTTGAACATCGAAGGGCTGGCAGCCTCGCATGATGGACGGATCCTGTACATCGGCCTGCGCAATCCTCGCCCGCTCTCGGACTCGGGTGTTCCGCAGGCCGTGGTCATCCCGTTGACCAACGCGGCTGATGTGGTCGACAAACAGGCACCCGCCGAATTCGGTCCACCCCTGCTCTGGGACCTGGGCGGATATGGTGTGCGGGCTATGGAGTATTCTCCGCAACACAAGACGTTCTACTTCATCGCCGGTCCGCACACGGGCGATCGCGGCGGCGTCTTGATGGGCTGGTCTGGTGTGGCCTCGGATCCCCCGTCGAAAATCCGACTCATCCCTCCCGAACGCACCGGCTTCGCCGTCGAGAGTATCGTGGTCTTTCCGGATGTGTCTCGTATCCTGCTCATCAGTGACGACGGCAGCCTGCCGGTCAAGGTCGACAGCGCAGTGGAGTGTTCCGACGACCTCGCCCGCGACGGGACTTGCGAGAACAAACTCCTCGTCGATCCCAATCGACGCACATTTCGAGCACTGTGGCACGATCCCGCTGACCCGCATCCATTGATCAACCTCCCGAAACCGTGAGCATATCGGACATCGTGATCCGGTCACCGTCTGATAGAACAGCATCTTCCGGGCAAGCGGGCGGCCCCGCCCCGCGGTTTTCCCCACATTGGGCTAAAGCACGCAGCCCGGACCCATCCCATCCGTCATCCGCCCGCTGCGGATTGCATAATACTGCACCGCCGCTGCTAAGACGCACGGATTCAATCTGTTATCACCAACACCAGCCTTTTCGGGGGACGACATGTCGCAAAAGTTTCGTTTGGTTACGCGTAGTGATTTCGACGGCCTCGTATGCGCAGTACTCTTGAAGGAACTCGACATGATCGATGATGTCGAGTTCGTACACCCGAAAGACATGCAGGATGGCAAGGTCGATATCAGCGGCCGCGACATCACCACGAATCTGCCGTACGTGGCCGGTTGCCACATGGCGTTTGATCACCACTCCAGCGAGAGTGAACGCGCTGCCAGCGGCCAGGCCGACAACCACATCATCGATGATACCGCCGAGTCGGCCGCACGCGTCGTCTATCGTCACTACGGTGGTCCGCAGCGGTTCGCAGCCATCGATCCCGGCATGATGGACGCAGTGGACCAGTGCGACGCGGCACAATTCAACGAACAGGACATTCTCAAGCCGCAAGACTGGGTTCTGCTCAACTTCCTGATGGATCCACGGACCGGCCTGGGCCGCTTCCGTGACTTCACCGTCTCGAACCGCGACCTCATGATGCAGCTGATCGACTACTGTCGGGCACACTCGATTGACGACATCCTGGCCCTTCCCGATGTTCAGGAGCGCGTCGAGCTGTACCATCAGCAGGCGGCTAAAGCCATTTCACAAATTCAGCGCTGCGCCACACAGCACGAAAATCTGGTGGTGCTCGATCTGCGTCACGAGCAAACGATCTACGTCACGAACCGTTTCGTCATCTACGCACTGTTCCCCCAGTGCAATGTGTCCATGCATGTGCTGTGGGGCCTCAAGCAGCAGAACACGGTGTTCGCCATGGGTAAGTCCATTCTCGACCGCAGTTGTTCCGTCGATATCGGCGCACTGGCGCTCAAGTATGACGGCGGCGGGCATGCCAACGCCGGCACGTGCCAGATCGTCAACGACCAGTGCGACAGGGTTCAAACCGAGCTGATCGCACAACTCACGCGCGCCGCGACGGCCACGTGCTGAGTGTCACGGCCGGGTCCCTGCAATGGAGCGTCGGCAACGGGAAATGGGTCACGGGATCCATTTCCCGTTGTTGTGCACACCGGCACCTGGACATGTGGTCCACCGCCGGACTGGACGTCCGTTGTCGGCATTGGACACCTGGGTAAGAACGAAGTCGACGCCCGTGAACTGAGGCGTGGTGCTAGCGGTTTCGAGCCGTCTTGACCCGCGCCGTTTCGTAGATCACTGCCCCGCCCAGGGCAAGAATGAGAACCATGGTCCCCACGGGCGTCAACACGGGAGTGCGGGCCATCTGGAGACACGTGCTCGGCTCGCCGGTACACGTGAACCCGGTCTCTTCATGGCATGTGGCTGAACACCCGTCTGCAGCCTGGGCATTGCCGTCATCGCAGGTTTCGCCGACCCCGACGATGCCGTCACCACATACGGCGGATTGCTGCCCCGCCCTGGCGTCGACGACACCTGCAAACCCGATGACCGCGCACAGAGCGCCCACTGCCCAAAGTCCCCATTGATGTCGTCCTGACATGTGCATCCCCGCCGCAACAACCGTCCATGACTGCACTCTCGTCCATCATCGGTGCACCCACCTTATAGTCGTCAATTCGGCTGAAGATCCGACATTTCTTATTGGGATGGCATGTCGGGATGGCCCGCCCGGGCTCCACGCAACCCGGTTGCCCGGAACCCGCACTGGAACCATGTAGCCGGGGGCTGACGCGCAACCGACCCGGTGCGTTACTCGCGGCTGGCGCCAAACCCGTAGCTTGCCCAGAACAATCCGCTGACCAGAAAGCAGGCAATCCCGGCGAACTTGGCGGTTCCCGCGGGAATGAGATCGAAACGGGGTTGTGCAGCAACAAACGCGAGCGTTCCGAGAAGGGCAGCGCCCATGGCCACCATGAATCGTCTTCGTTGGTGCATTTCAGGGCCTCGAAAAGGGGGTCGACACTCAGAAGCACCCGCTTATTCGAGGCTGCCGGCCGCGTATTCCCCGGCTCGAGAATTCGTGGCAGAAACCGGGAGGACCACCAGGCTCGCGCGGCCACCTCACGGCGCGACACCGGCGACGGGCTTCCGTGCGAGGGTGTAATGTCCAAAGAGGTCATTGTCGATGTCCATCCCCGTTGCGCCCCATTCGAGGGCCCGGGCAAGAGACCGCGCGGCGGCCGTGTCATCGACGTCAAAGGCCTCGATGTCGAATCCGACCGCCTGCAGTTGCTCGGCCTTGAAGGGCGAACGTCCATCGGCCCAGGGCTTGTATGGCTGGTCCGGCGGGCTCGGCTTCGGGGACAGGTTGTAGATCATGAACACCCCTCCGGGTTCGAGGATATCGAACACGGTCTGACAAAACACCGCGTCACTGACGCCGAGCTTGATCAGCATCCGCTCGTCGACCTCGCGTTCGGGGTGAATGTAGCCACGCTTGAGCACGTTCTTGGATATGAC
Source organism: uncultured Planctomycetota bacterium (assembly GCA_942492115.1). Classification (GTDB taxonomy): domain Bacteria; phylum Planctomycetota; class Phycisphaerae; order UBA1845; family CAIVHJ01; genus CALODL01. The sequence goes on along the minus strand of CALODL010000002.1, from coordinate 320,664 downwards.
CAGATCAAAGCCCGTGCCGACCTTCCGTGTCACTGCAGGATCCGCCGGAAACCGCCCGTGAACCAGACGCAGCGATCCACCGCGGACGCCCACCGGCCCCTGATCGCCCACTTCGGAATAGAGTGTCGCCAGTACCGGATCGACCTCGACGCCCACAACACGAGCGCCACCGTCGGCCAGCATGCGCAGGTGACCAATTGTCCCATACCCGAAATCAAGCACCGCTCGCCCATCGAGCGGCCCCGTGAGCGCCGCAGCAATATCGAGCGCTCGACAGTATGCCACGGGTGTACCGTAGCGCGTGGTGTAATAGAATGCCTCGTCGAGCACGACCTTCTCGAGCACGGCTCGATCCGCCGCATCGAGTTCTGCAACCTGTGCCGGGGTGTACGCCGCGCTGCGATCGGCAGCCTGCCAGATGGTGCGCGCGCGAACCTCAGGTAGGCGCGCGCTGCGGCGTCCAGAAAACTCCTGGCCACGCTGCTGCGAACCAATGGCTGGCAGGCTGTCGCCTGCCGGACCATCTGTGTCCGGATGGATTCGGCGGGCTGCGCGGGTTCATCCACCGCATATGATCCGGCACCAAACACGACTTGGACGAATACACACAAAAAACACATGATCTGATATCTCCGTATTCGCTGCGGGGTCAGGGCCACCGAAGTTGCCTCAACAGGTCGAAGTGGACGGGTGCCACGGAAGATCGGACGTTGGCCGGCCGGTCGCCCCGTCAGGATATGCGCCGTGAAGCTGATTGCCAGTCACTGAAAACGCCGATACGATGCCTGGATCAGATCCCACACTACTCAGGAGCAGTCCATGAGCAACAACTACGAGATTCCGCTGGCCGGCGCCCCACGGGAAGCGGTATGGGACATGGGCGTTGACGCCCGTGCTTCGTTCATCGCCAAAACCTACGCCCACCTGTTCGGGGCCATCATCGCCTTCACGCTCATCGAGCTGGCCATTTTCACCGGCGGCTATGCAGAGCCCATCACGACCTGGATGTACAGCCTGCCCGGAGGCTGGCTCCCGATTCTCGGCGTCTTCATGCTGGTCAGCTGGGGAGCAACGCATTTCGCCCAACGACCGGGGGCCCCTGCGATGCAATACCTCGGCCTGGCGCTGATGGTACTGGCTTACGCATTCCTCTTCGTGCCCATGCTGTACATTGCAGATACACAATTTGATGGGGTCATTTCATCTGCAGCGGTCGTCACCCTCGTCGGCTTTGCCGCCCTCACCGGCATCGTCTTCTGGACGCGCAAGGACTTCTCGTTTCTTGGGGGTATCCTGCGCTGGGCGGGGATTTGTGCATTCCTGTTGATCATAGCGGGAGCCCTGTTCAGTTTCTCTCTGGGGCCGATGTTCAGTGTCGCGATGATCGCATTTGCCGGCGCCGCGATCCTGTGGGATACGTCAAAGGTGCTGCATCATTATCCGCCGGGCGCCCACGTCAGTGCGGCGACGCAGTTGTTCGCGTCGGTCGCCCTGCTGTTCTGGTACGTGTTGCGCCTGTTCATGTCGCGCGATTGAGCGCGGCTCACGATCCTGAGAACGCCATGCCCGTAACTCGTCGACGGGCATGGCGTTTTCATGCGCTGCGGCCTGACCCCCGGGCGATCCTCACATACCGCTGCCTTGAACGCGCAGTCGACAGCGCAAAGCGAACGTGCCGCAACACACGGTGTGCAAGGAACCCGCTGCCTATTGTTTCATTTGAAACGCTGCAATGGATGATTTCAGCGCGGTAATTGCTGATTGCAGGTCATGCGCGGCGGACGCATATTCGCGGGCGGCCTCTGTGGTCCGAGTGGCATCGGCACTCAGTTGCCCCATCGCCGAGCTGATCTCCTCAGCACCGCTGGATTGGTTGCGCATGCCCTCGTTGATGCGTTCGAAACTGGATGTGCTGGCGGCGACCTGAGCGATGATCGTGCCCATCTGCTCACTGACGAGCACGGCTTCCTTGACACTGTCTCGGGCCTGCCCGGTAAAACGATCCATCTCCACCACCCCGGCGGAGACCGACGAATCGACCTCGCCCACGATCCGCTCGATATCGAGGGTCGCCGAGGCCGTCAGGTCCGCGAGCCGCCGAATCTCACGGGCAACTACGAGAAACCCGACACCGTACTGCCCGGCTTTCTCCGCCTCGATCGTCGCATTGACCGACAGGAGATTGGTTTGATCGGCAACTTTGGTGATCGTGCGAACGATGGTGGCGATGTTCGAGGTCTTGTCGCGAATCATTGCCAGCTTTTCTGCTATGGAGCTCGTCGCCGCATCCAGACCACGCATGGTGGCCTCGAGTTGCTGGAGGTCATCGTGCCCCTGGCCTGCAAGCTGGGCCGTGTGCACGGCCGCGTCATTGACCTGTCCCATGGTAGTGGCCAACTCGCTGCCGGTCGCCGAGATCTGGGTCACCGCCGCGGCGATGCGATTGGCCGAGGTCCCAAAGGATGACGCCGTGGCCTCCTGCTCCCTGCTCGTAGCCAGGAGCTGCGTCGAGGTCGAGTGCATCTGAATACTGGCATGCTTGACCCGCCCGACGACCTGTCGAAGATGCTCCGTCATGGTGTTGAAGCCGCGGGCCAACTCGCCAATTTCGTCCTGCGAGTGCATGTGATCGACGCGCACATCGAGGTTACCGTCGGCGATCTCGAGCACCCGCTGGTGCAGGAGGTCGATGGGCCGAGTGATCTTGCCGGCGACCACCAACACGAGCAGGATGATGACGAGCACGGTCCCCGCCATGCCGCCGGCTGCGATCCACATACGATTGCGGTGTCCGGCCATGGCCTCGCGCTCGGACACCAGGGCGGCGAATCCCCATCCGGTCGAGGCTATCGGCGAGTAAAACACCCACTGCCGCTCAGGTGCAGCCCGATCGAACCCCTGGATCATCGTCACACCCGACTCACCTGAGATGATCCGCCGACCGGCCTCGGCAACATCCTCCCGACCGACCTCGCGCGCCAGATCGAAGACGGTCTTGGTCATGATCTCGTCCTCAATGGGGCTGTAGACGAACTGGCCGGTCGGAGCCAGGATGATGAACTCGAGGTCACTGAGAATCTCGTGCCCGAGACGCTCATGCAGGGTCGGCAGCATGATATCGACCGTTGTCACGCCACGGAATTCGCCATCGCGCTTGAACGGTTCAGAGAAGGTCACCATCAAGACATTGCCGGCACCCTCGTCGAAGTAAGGTGCGCTCCACGCGCCCCGGCCACTGTCCCTGGGCAGATGCCACCACTGCCACTGTGTGTCGGTGTACCAGTCCAGCACATCGATACCGATATTCATCTGCTGCAGGCCGCCCTCTGCGCGAAATACGTACGGGCAGAACAAGGGCTTGTCGGTAGGAAACGTGCCCGGCTCGAACGCCATGGCCGCTCCGTACACGACATCGTTCTGCAAAACGTTGAACCGCAATTGCTGAAAGATCTCGTCTTCCGGCAAGCCAGGGTGCGTCTCGAGGAAACGGGCTGTCGTTCGGGCAATGACGGCGGCCTCGCGAAAGGCACCGTCGAAGCGCGCCGCATAGTTTCGAGCGAGACGCGTCATCTCATCCTCGGTCTCGGCCCGGGCGTCCGCGCGCAGTTTTGCCATGGTCAGCAGGAGCGCGACGACGAACACAACGAGAATGGGACCGGCGATGAACAGGACCAGCTTGACACGAATGGAGTGATTCATGATCTCCTCGGACGACACCGCTGAGCGCAATGAGGGTATGTTACCCGAGCACCAGATCAGCGAATGGAGAAAATCAGGACCAGGGAAGGAAGGAGAAGCAGCCGGGTGAACCATGGCCCACCCGGCTGCAAATCATATCTGTCATAGCGACGGTCCTAGAGGATCGGAACGCCACCGGTCAGCAGCGAGCTGACCAACGTCTGAACAACGAGGTTGGTCAGGTCGTTGACCATTGCGTCATCGAGCGCGCAACCGGCCGGGGTCTGCAGGAGCATGGCTCCCGACCCGAACATGACCGCACGACTCATCCACCAGGTAACCTTAGCTTTCTTCATTTTCGTTTCTCCATGCATTGATCGAGCAATGCTCGATGCCTGACTGCAAGACCTCTCTCTGCCACACGGCGCGGCCGGGACCGGACGTCCCGTTAGAAATCAACCGTGCCTGATGTTCCTGACAGAGCCAGTCGGTGGGTACCGTATTATACTGGCAAAATGGGTAACGGAAGGCAGTTTTTCCTGCTCTTCTAATCACATCATCGGTCAGCCGACGGTACCACCTGCAATTAGGTCGCCCAACAGCCCTCCCAGGCCTGAAATGCGGATGCTAGATGAAGGATTCTTCGTCCAGGAGGCGATCGAGGCTGCGTTCAGCCAGGGCGCCGATCACCAGTGAAGGGTTGGCACAGACTGTCGTTCCAGGAATCAGCGACCCGTCCATGACGTAAAGATTAGAGTAGCCCAGGACCCGCCCTGAAAAATCACAGGCCTGACCGATCACCGCCCCCCCCAACGGATGGTAGGTAAATCCATCGTGCAAGCCGTCGATCCAGGAATTGCTCGCCAGCTGACCGCCGTTGGCCGCATTGAGCTGATCGATAACGTGGGCGGCAGCCCGTCGCGCTGCCACGTTGCCATTGGCCGGATAGCGCAGCGTCACGACGTCTGCAGCGGCGTCGTAATCGAAGGCCCCTCGTTGTGGGTTGATACCCAACGCCAGATGAAGCATGCATCGACACTCGAAGCCTGAGGGAAACTGGGCATGCTCTACGAAACATGGACCGGCCGGACTTGCGAGCGCGCTGATCCCCCGCGCCGGCGGCCCACCCTGTACAGAGCCGGTATTCGCACCCAGATCGTCCCGCATGAACATTACGTTCCCATTGTTGCCCCAACCCTGCCCCACGGCAGAATGGACTGCAGGCAACGCGCCGGTCTCACGGGCGCGGACCAGCATGCTCGTGGTTCCGATCGAGCCCGCGGCAAGAAACAGATGACGACATGTCAGGCGCCGGCGGCCGATGGTGCACCCATGTTCATCGAGTGTCGCGCATTCGACGACGTAGCGCCCGTCATCAAGCTGGCTCAATGTGCGCACGGCCGTAAGCAGGTGCACGGTCATGATTCCCGTGCGCTCGGCGCGTTGGAGGTAGTTACGATCTAATGAATTCTTCGAACCACTGTTGTTTCCAAAGATCAGCTCGCCGATCGTCGCCGAAGCCGGAACCGTTCCGGCCAACTCCGCGCGGATGACCTCCCAATCCGTGGCCGTGGCCACATCGACGAGATCAAGTCCGGCCCGGCGCACCTCATCTTCGAACAGTCGCACAGCCTGGTAGGGTGCCGCAGCGAGAACATCCGCCGGCATTGGCGAGGCGCCCAGCGCGGTGCGTACCCGCGGGAAGTACACGGCATCCAATTCTGCATAATCGATTTCAGACGGAAAATGCTGCTCGAACAACGACCGATCGGGCTGCACGGTCATACCACCATAAACCAGTGATCCACCGCCGTAACCGACGCCGTTGTAGACATCAATGCCATCGTGCACCTGACGTTCGAGTACGCCGACATAACGGCTGATCGGATTGTCGATACCGATGGGCAAGCGCGTGCGATCACTCAACCACGTCGACCGGCGATCAGCGGGAAACGATGGCGAGAACGGCTCGTTCGACGCGGGAACGACGTCCCAGCGGCGGCCCTTCTCGACCAGCGTCACCGGTATGCCCGCTGCCGTCAGCCGCGCGGCGGTGATGGCCCCGCCAAAACCGCTGCCGACGATCACCACCCCGGCCTCATCGTCGATCGTCTCGATCGTGTCCGGATCCGGACACACTGTGGTCGCGCAGCCCGGCAGTGCCCCCAGTGCACCGGCGCCCATCGTCGTGCGAATGAAATCTCTGCGACTCCACCCGGGACCTCCAGCGTTGCCTGTCATTGAATCGTTCCTGACTGTTGCGCTCTGGACATGCCCCCGCATATTCTAGCGCCAATCGGACAGCGGGCGTCGCGCCAGCTGGTGGCACGACGCCCGTGGTCCCTGGTGCGGTTACAGCACGCCGCCCACCATCGAGGTCACGAACGCCTGCACAGCCACATTGGTCAAATCCTCGACCATGGCCTGATCAACCGCGCAGCCCTGGCCCTGAAACATGACGGCGCCGGTCCCCAGGGCCGCAATCCTCGTGAACCAGTTGATCATTCCTGTCTTGCTCATAGCAGCTCTCCTTTGTCGACCGGGCTTGTGATGTTTCCCGATCCGCGCACCGCCCCCCCGGGCAATGCACACCGCGTGATTGCCGGGTCAGCGAAACTTGATCATGTTTCCGGCAGGTACTCCATTATTGTGCTCCGCGGAGCCGCGGATGCACATTTGGCAATTATTGACATATGCCAAATATCATGGGTGGAAAACGTCTCCGCGGGCGCGGCCCCACGAAATCCCACACGGAAGGACCGCGCATGGAAACGGGGTCGGACACCCGCACATGGCGTGTGACCGACCCCGTTGGAGTCTACTGGAATGCTGCGACGATCAACGGGTCCGCAAGCGCCGCGGAACCACGGTGACGGAGGCCGACTCGATGCCCTTCACGGCAATCTGCCCATTGGGCAGGGTGGGGAACAGGAATGTCCTCTGAGTCGTGTCATCCTGATCTGCGAGCAACTCGATCACGAATGTCCCGGCCGCATTGTCACCAACGCGGTAGGTGTAGGTTGCAAGGTAAGCTCCTGCGGCAGTCTGCACACCAGCCGAATCAAGACCGACGACCATCTGGCCAGCGTGGAGGCTGAAGGCCTGCCACGCACCAAGATTCTCGAGCGCGGCTCCGTCGGAGACGGCGATGTCCACCAACTCGAGCGTACCGCTGCGTCCTCCGGTCGGAGCGAGATGCAGCTGATAACCGCGAAGGTCGAACAACGCGGTCGTCGTGTATACATCCACTTCGACCAGATCACCCGGCGCGGCACGCTTGACGTTGGCCACGGCCCGCAGGCCCGTGCGTGCCACGACGACCACGGGGGCTTCGGGACTCGGGGAACCGTCCGCCGGACAGGCACAGTTGGAGACGCCCTCGAATGCGTTCAGTGCAGCGAACGCGTCGTTGCCATCACATACGCCATCGGGCTGGCAGCTGCCGAATTCGCCACCCGTATCCACGTTGTAGGCGTTCGGCGGGGTTTCGCAAGGATAGGCTCCGGCTTTGCCGTTGGTGTCCTCGTCCGCGAAGCAGTTGAGTGCGTGATTGCGATCGTTGTTGTCGGACGTGCCGTCGACGACACAGCTGCCGAACTGACCGCCCATGTCCGCGAATTTGATATCGGTGCTGACACACTCGGCATGATCGCACACCCAGAACACACAACCGTCATCGCGAATGCCATCGTTGTCGTCATCGGCGCAGTCTGCAATCGACTTGCATGGCGGCAGGCATTCATCCGGAAGATCGTTCCCATCCTCGTCGAGGCTGTTTCCCGAGACCAGGTCACAGGCGTCTTCGATACCGTTGTCATTGCAATCGGAGACCAGGCCTCCCTCTCGAATGATGCGGAAGACCTCGCCACTCTGGCCATCGCAGATGTACAGTTCACCGTATGCGTCGCGACCAAACCCGTAAACGTCATCGACGGCCTGCGAACCGGGCGGATCGAGTTCCGAAGTGCGATCCTGGAAGTTCGACACGGAACTGCCGTCATACTGCAGGCTCCAGATTTGCTCGCTGCAGTAGTCACCGAAGAAATAAGTGCCATCGATTTCAGGAATCGCGCAACCGCGATAGATTTCCCCGCCTGTGATGGAGCAGCGGAACGGGCTGCCCCCGTGGGAGTACTCGTGAATGGGATCAACGAGGCTGGACGAGTTGCACGTGCACCCGCTCAAGCCGGTGCAGTGATCGCCTTCCATACAGCGCCAACCGTAATTCTCGCCACCCGTGCTCGTGCCGGGCTGGAAGCTGATTTCCTCCCACTGGCCTTGCCCCACATCACCGATGTACAGGTCGCCGGTCGCGGTATCGAACGCATTCCGCCAGGGGTTGCGCAGACCGTAAGCCCAGATCTCGTCGTCGCCCGTCACGCCGACGAACGGGTTGTCTGCAGGGATGCCGTACGGTGTACCACCATCGACATCGATCCGCAGCATTTTGCCGAGCAGCTGGTTGGTGATGTCCTGGGCGCGGTTGCCCGGATCATTACCCGAACCACCGTCACCCGTCGCGATGTACAGGTAGCCGTCGTTGGGACCAAAGCCGATCCAGCCGCCATTGTGATTACTGAACGGTTGCCCGATGGTCAGCAGCGTCGTCCCGGTGGACGAATTGCCGGACAGCGGACTGTTGGCCGTGTAACGCCGAATGACCGTCGAAGGTGACGTGTAGTACACGTAGAAGTAGTTGTTGTTCTCAAAGTCCGGGTGAAACGCCAGGCCCAGCAGGCCCTGTTCGCCACCGCTGACGATCGGGCTGACCACCATGAACGGGGTCGGCAGCAACACGGGCGGGTTGACCGTGATGTCGAGCACGCGGATCTGACCGCCGCGCTGCACGATGTAGGCATAGTCGTAGTTTCCCGGAATGTGGGTCACGTAAACCGGGGCGGTGACGCCCAGAGCAACGCGTTCCGCAATGATTGGAGCGTCGCCGGCAAGAGCGGCCGTCGACGTGGTGATCGTCACGACGGCCAGTACGGTTGCGATACGGGTCATTCTTCAGCCTCCATTGTGGGGGGTGCACGACTCCAGATTAACTCCTCTGGAGCGGCAATTAAACTCACGGCCTGCCCCTGTCGCAGTAACACCCAGCAGCGACAGGATTTACGCCGAGGTCCGATCCGTGGATCCCGGCCGGGAGCGCGACGCCCTGCTCACTGTTCGAGACGCCGTTCCATCAGGAAGAGGGGTTCCAGCTCGAAATACCGAGTCGCCGTGCCGCGACATCGGGGGAATGCAATGCAACAAAGGGTTATTTCGAAGGAGTCCCCAACAGCCATATGTATCTGATTCTAGTGCTCTTGACAACATTGGCCCCTAAAAGAGAGTGCTGTTGCTCAGGCCTGATGGGGCCGAGGGCGTTGGCCACCGTCGACCACCGCGGGGACCCGGCATCCTGGGCCGCTGATCAAGAATGGGGTGCCCCGGGCCCCGGGAATCCGCGGTGACACCATGCGATCATCCTGTATCATCGGGGGAGCGCCCGTGAACCTGATATGGAGGGGTAACTCAATGACCGACCACAAGTTCCTGTCATCGTGGGCCGTGACCTGCGTGTTGGCCAGTACCGTCTCGGCCGGCGACCAGCTCACGGTCACCAATGTAGAGCCGCCTGCCCGAACGGTGACTGCCGCGGTCGACAGCCCGATCGTGGTTCATTTCGACCGCCCGATAGAGCCCGGATCCGTCACCGCCCTGGGCAGTTTCTGGGCGTTTGGCAAGTGGAGTGGAACCGTGTCCGGAGCCTTCTCCTTCTCGAACGGCAATCAGAGTGTCACGTTGACTCCCGACCAACCGTTCAGCCCCGGCGAGATGGTCATGGTCATCCTGTCCCATGACCTGGAGGCCATGGACGGGACGTTCCTGCGCTCTGCCGGTTACTCGTTCCAGTTCTGGACCGCTTCGGCCCCGGCGTCGATGGACTTCACGGAAATCGACGTGCTGTCCACGAACGTCGGTCTCGAGTCCAGCCGCCCATACGGTGGCAATGCCACGGATCTCAACAACGACGGTTGGCTCGATATCTCCACGGTCAACGAGGACACCAACGACATCCGCGTGCTCCTGAACAGCGCCGATGGGCTGGGCAGCTTCGATGACGTCCTGACGCCAATCACCGCCACCACCGGCGGGGTCCCGAGCCCCTCGGAGCCCAGTGACTTCAACCGCGACGGCAACGCCGATTTCTGCACGGCCAATACCCAGAATTCCAGCGTCTCGATCGTACTGGGCAACGGCGACGGCACGTTTGGACCACAACAATTCATCGTGGTCGGCAGCACGCCGCGCGGAATCGCCGTGCTCGACGCCGACGGTGACGGCGACATCGACGTGGTCAACACCAACAACGGCAGCGGTACGCTGACAATCATGCTGAATGATGGAACGGGAACGTTTTCCGGGCCGACGTCGTTCGACGGCGGGGGCACGAGTGAATGGGGCCTGGCGGCCGCGGACCTGGACGAGGACGGTATTCTCGATCTTGTCGTCGGCTGTCAGAATGAAGTGATCGTACACCGCGGCAACGGCGACGGCACCTTCTCGATCGTGTCCGAAAACGCCCACAGCGGACGGGCCTGGATGCTGGTCACCGGTGATGTCGACAACGACGGTCACGAAGACGTCGCCCTCGTCAACACCAGCAACGGCCTGATCCTGCATGGTGACGGGACCGGAGACCTGGGAGCCGCAGACACCTATCCGACCGATCCCTTCTCGCTGGCGACCGATCTCGGCGATCTCGATGGGGACGGTGACCTCGACTGGGTCAATGCCAGCTTTGGCGGAGACTGGTTCATGTACACCAATGACGGAGATGGAACGTTCACTTTCGACCGTGAATTCCTCGCGCCGGCGAACGCGTCGTGCGCTCTTGCCATGGACATCGACAACGATGGCGACCTCGATCTGGCCTTGATCGACGAGATCGCCGACACCGTCAGCATCTGGTCGAACGGCGGCCCCAACGTTCAACCCGACTGCGTCGACCTGTCCGACTGTGCGGACGTGAACGGCGATGACATCCGCGACGACAACTGCATCTGGTGGGCGTGCATTGACGGCGTCTGTGCGGGGACGGACGTACCCTTCGCCGACATGGGCGGACAATTCGGGGACTGTGCGCCCGACGGGACAGCTGACAACAATGACCGCAACCACGCGCTCAACTGTTTTGCCAATACAGACCCCAACGGCGGTGCGGCATATGCCTGTGAACCCCACCCGAATCATCCGCCCGTAGCACTCAACGTCGATGCCGGAGGTCAATTCGGTGATTGTGCCCCGGACGGCGTATGCGATGGCAACGATGCATTCGCAGCGCTGAATGCGTTTGGCGGGTTATCCGGGTGCAGCTGTCCGGAAGATGGCGGGCCCGCGCCCACCGGCACGACCCACATCGCGGTGTCCGAACGTGTCCGGCTCGCGGCCCGGCCGGTGCTCGGCCGGGTGGCCCCGGGTGACACCGTGGCAGTCGAGGTCATGCTCGATGGGCCCCTGAATGACCTGCGGGGCTATCAGCTACATATGGGTGTTTCGGGCGGTCGCAGCGGTTCGTTGACCCTCGTTGACGTGGCGATTGCCCCCCGGCCCCGGGCCGACCACGCATTCAACCGTGTCGGTCATTGGGTGGCCTTCAACACTGCTACGGCCCAGATGGTCGCTGGCCTGGACACACCTGGGATCGCATCCCCGACCGGAGCGTACCTCGCGACGTTCACCTACCGTGTCAGTGCCGACGCCCGCGGCACGTTCGCAATCGAACCGTTGGCCGACCCGAACGACCCGACCCATCGGACGTTCCTGTTCCCGACGGCCCCTCAGACGCGCATTGCCGTCGTCAGTGTCGCACCGGCGCGAATCACGGTCGTCCGCATGCGGGCGCGGCAGCGCTGATCCGAGTGGTCGGCCTCGGCATGCCGGACCAACGGGCGTGGGCCATGCAGTGAGCGCGCGCCGCACAGAGTCAACCGCTTCCCAGGTCAGACCGCGCCGGCAGCGTCAGAAGTTGATCGCGATGTCGCAGTTGGCCGCGAGCAGGCGCGCCTTGGTCAGCGGCACGTAGGGATCGTCGGCGATACGCGTGACCATCAGGGTCTCCGTCCCCACGAGATTCATCAACGGGCTGCGACCGGGTGTTACGGCGTCGGGCGGAACGCGCAACAGGTGACCACTCCAGTTGCACACGTAGGTTCCCGGTGAATTGATCTTGTCGAACGGCAGGACCTGCCCGACTGCCGTGGTGTCGCCAAACCCCTGGTGAGTGCTATCGATGTTCATCAGGCGGACTCCTTTCCTGAGTTGAGGGTGCAGTGCTGAGTAAACCGGGCGGCGCGGGCCCTGTCAATGGCCTTCAAAGAAAGGATCGTCGAGGCGGCAGACGCATGCCTCGCAGCGCCGCGTTGTGATTTGCCATTTGCTCACAGAACGGGCCTCGAAGTGTCTTTGAACTGACGACGCACTGTGATACAACAATGCCTGTCAGACTGTGGAGACACGCGTGCAACGCGTCGGGCAACGCATTCAACTCAGCGACATCGACCGTCCGGGCGCTTACCTGTGCCATTGGAACGGTGATCTGCTGCGCGTCGTGCCCGATGACGACGGTCAGGGCGCCGACGGCATTTCCGAACCCCCGGCCGATGCCCCCCCCATGGTGACGGTTCTGAGTCTGGACCCCTACGTCTCTTTATCCGTGGCGCGCATGACCGCCGCGAACCTGGATCTCGAAATAGAATGCTGACGGCTGGAAGCCGCTGATTCACACGAAGGCCGACGGAATGGCCGTGCTGCTCATCACATTGCAAGCCCTCAAGGACCGCCAGCGCGCCTGGATTGCGAATGCCCGGGCGGTGTCACCGCCGGCCCCGCATTCTGCGACCATTCCGCAGCCACCCGACGACGTGCCCGTGGCGTTTGCCAATCCCGACGAACCCGGCCTGGGATTGTCTCCGCGCGAGATCGAAGCGCTGGTCGACCAATCCGGACAGGCCGGTGGCAAGGCGCTGCTCAGCCTCATCCTGCGAATGTCCAGCCTCGAAGCCCAAATCGCCGACCTTCGGGCACGGGTGGCCTCGAGCCCATCCACGGCAGTCACTCCGCCGCCTCCGTTGACGGGCCCTGCTCCGATGGCGGGCCCAGCACACATGACGGTACAGCCGCCCCCGCCCCCGCGACAGTCCTCTTCCGAGGACGGCGGCAAGGACGGCATCCTTGAACAGATATTCAATAACAATCTCGCCCTCTGGCAGTCACTCGAGGACGACGACGAGCGGACGACCGAGTGACTGACAAGGCATGAAAGGATGACAACGATGTCCGAAGAAAACACACACAGCACCCTGGACTCGACCGAGTTCACCGAGAGCCACGGCGATGAGACCGCGGCCACCCGCCCGGTCGCCGGCCGCTTGGCCGAGGGCCACGATGATACGACCATGCCGATGGGGTATGGTGAGTACGCCCTGTACATCGGGATCGACCTCGGCACGTCACGGACCTCGATCTCCGCGAGCAACGGTCAACGCCACACCATTCGGTCATGGGTGGGTTATCCAAAGGACGTCATCGCGCGCAAGCGCCTCGGTCACGATGTGCTGCTGGGCGACGAGGCCCTGGACAATCGCCTGGCACTCGACATGGTTCAGCCACTCAAGCGCGGCGTCATCGATACCGACGACCCCCGGTGCGAGGTTGCCGTGCAGGCATTGCTGAAAGCGGTCATCGACGCCTGCGGCCCGACGCGCGGCCGTGCCGTCTACGCCGTCATCGGGGTCCCGGCCCGCGCGTCCATCGAAAACCAGCGGGCAATCCTCAAGGCCGTCAAGCCGCTGGTCAGCTCTGCAATGGTGGCATCTGAACCCTTCTCGGTGGCCTATGGCCTGGGCGTCCTCAGCGAAGCGTTGATCGTCGACATCGGTGCGGGCACGACCGACCTGTGTCGGATGCATGGAACCATGCCCGAGGAGAGCGACCAGATCACCCTGTACCACGGCGGCGACACCGTCGATGTTCGTCTCGAAGAGAAGATCGTCGAAGCGTTTCCCCAGGTGCAAGTGACGCGTAACATGGCGCGCCAATTCAAAGAAAAATACGGATTCGTCAGCGATACGAACCAGCAATGCATCGTCACGCTCACCGACATGGGCCGCCCCAGTGAGTACGACATCACGGAACCGCTGCGGGAAGCCTGCACCAGCATCGTCCCCGAGATCATCGAAGCGATCCATACGCTCATCGGAACCTTCGACCCTGAATTCCAGGCGCGACTGCGCAACAACGTCATCCTGGCGGGCGGTGGCAGCTGCCTCAATGGCCTCAGTCTGCTCGTCGAGAACGGGCTCAGTACTCTCGGCGGTGGCCGGGTCACCGCGGTCGAAGAACCCATGTACGCCGGAGCCAACGGGGCGTTGAAGATGGCCACCGAAATGCCCGCGAAGTACTGGAAGTACCGCACGGTGCCGACGGAGTAATGCAGCAGAAACGGAGCATCGTGCCCGAGCGGCGGCACCGGCCGCTGTGCGCTGGCCGCGACAAAACGATCGACCCGCCACGGGACGACACAGGGTATGATGGCCCTCATGCGTCGACACCCACACATCGCCATCGTGACCGCCCTCCTCACCGGTTGCGCGGCCGATGCCCCGGCGCAAGTCGAGGGCGATTGGATCGACCTGGCACCGTTGACGCTCGCACGCCAGGAAACCGGTGCGGCGCGCATCGGCGACACGGTCTACGTCGTCGGAGGCCTGCTCGAAGGCCTGCCCCTGATGGCCACGCCATCGGTTGAAGCGTACGACATTGCATCCAACACGTGGAGCGCCGCCCCGGACATGCCGGTCGGACTCGACCACGCGGCCGTCGTTGCCCTGGACGGGAAACTGTGGGTCATCGGCGGCTACAGCGGCGACTTCAGCGCCCGCGACGAAGTCTACGTCTTCGATCCGGCGACGAGCGCGTGGACCGCTGGCCCGGCATTGCCGGCGCCACGCGGAGCCCCCTGGGCGGTGAGCTTCGAGGGGCGCATCTACCTGTTCGGTGGTGCCAATCCGGGCGGCCAGGCGCAGGCCACCACCTTCATCTATGACCCGGAAGCAATGGCGTGGTCCAGCGGCGCGAACATGCCGACCCCACGAGAGCATCTCAATGCAGCCGTGGCCGGTCCGTTCATATATGTCCTCGGCGGGCGTAGCGGAGTATCGACTGCGGCCAATGAGCGCTACGACCCGGCCCTCGACAGCTGGACCGTCATGGCCTCAATGCCGACGGCGCGCAGCGCCACGATGTGCGCAACCCTTGGCCACTATATTCATGTCGCGGGTGGCGAGATTCCTCAACTGTTCGATGTCCACGAGGCCTATGACGTCACGCTCGACACATGGCTGGCTGCCCCGCCCATGCCACGGCCGCGCCACGGAATCGCGGCAGTCGCCCTCGACGACCGCATTCTCGCACCCGCGGGAGGCGTGGTTCAGGGACTCGAACCCACCACTGCAATGGACAGCTTCGTGCCGCACGAGATCGCACCGGCGCTGTCGCCAATGGCGATCGGGTTCTTTGGCAGCCTGTTGATCATTGCTGCAGCCGGTCTCATCATTCGACGGAACCCCGTCAGGCACAATGTCTGAGATGGCCATGGATTCCGTGGGCGACATTCCTGCACCGCGGCCATAGAATGCAGCCCTCGACACGGGGTTCTTGAATTGAACACGAATCTGTTTTGGTGTATCGCTGGTATGTGTGCCACGCTCGCCGTCACCGTAGCCGGTGCCGCCGCTGCGGAGCCGCTGCTGTTCTGGATCGACGACGGAGCTGGAAGGATCAACAGCCTGCAGCTGGGGCAGGACGACGTGCCTGCCATCGTAGCCAACGACCTGGCGATCCCTTATGGCCTTGCGGTCGACCCTGCTGGCAAGATTTACTGGGTCGATCTGGGCAATGCTGTCATACATCGGGCCAACTTCGACGGCAGCGTCCGCGAAACATTGCCCATCGCCGGCTCCGCCCACCCCGGAGCCATCGCGATCGACCCGCGGTCTGACACGGTCTACTGGACCGACGTCGAACACGGCGAAATCTGGCGTAGCGGATTCACCCTCGGCACACCGCAGATCATCATCGCCCGCCTGGGACTGCCCGCCGGACTGGCCCTCGACACACTCGCAAACAGAATCTATTGGAGCGACGCACAACAACATCGCATCCGCCGCGCGAATCTCAACGGTCGCGCACAGGAAGACATTGCCATCAAAGGCCTGTCCAATCCTGTGGCCATTGCTCTCGATGCCCAGTCGGGGATGATGTACTGGAGCGACGTGGGCGCGGACTGCATTCATCGCAGCAGCCTCAATGGCACTGAGGTCGAAACCCTGGTCGTGACCGGGCTCGTCTCGGTCCAGGGCCTGGCGCTCGATGTGGTTAACGGACTCATGTACTGGAGTGACCTGGGCACTGGGCTCATCCAGCGGGCCAACCTCGATGGCACCGCTATCGAGACTGTGGTCCATGTCGAACGACCACTGGGCATCGCGCTGGCTGTTCCAACAGGCGATGGCATCATCGCCAGCACACCGGCGGCGGAGGCCATCGACGCACGCCAGCCCTCTGATCTGACGGGACGGCGGCGTGTGGGCTGGTCGTCGATCACGCTGATGCTGGGCGCGCCGCCCGCGAACATCGCCACGGGTGACATTGTCCTGTCGTCGGAGCCCGAAGGGTTTGCACCGGACGTGGTCGCTATCGAATTGTCCGGAAACGCGCTCACGGTGCAGTTCGACAGTGCGATTCCTGCAGGTGCGTGGACGTATGTGACCTATCTCCCAACCCGTGATCAGCTGCGAATCGCCCACCTGCCGGGCGATGTCGATGGCGACGGCACCGTCAGCCCGCTCGATGTCCTGGCGTTGCTCGATCATCTCAACGGCACGCGCGCGCTGCCGCCTCACGCAACCGATATCGACCGCAGCGAGAACATCAACCCCATGGACGTTCTCCGTCTACTCGATGTGCTCAATGGCGCGGATGGCTTCGAGCCGTGGAACGGGCGCAGTCTGCCCGAATAGCGCCTCCGATGATCACGGCCGCGCGTTCCCACCCGCCCACGGTTCTGGAGGTCAGGCCCGCGTCGCAGCCTATTGACTGCTCACCAGGGGGCGACCGAAACGCTTATCGAGCAGGCCTGCCGTAGGCGTGCCCTCGACGGGTGACACCGGAACAGCAGACCCTTGAGGGCGATAGTACTCGCCCAGCTTGACCATCTCACCCGCGATATCCCCGTCGACCAGGCCGCGGATGAGCGCGTACTCGGTCTCGAAGACCGCGCGCATCTCGCGGTTGGGCACGGCACGCGGGCTGCCCCCCATCCGACTGTCCGAAAAGCGATCGGCCAGACCGGCCACGATGAGTTCGCCTGCCCCCACACGCACGTGTGCGGCAAGAACAGCCCCCCCCGCCGTGTGCAGCAACGGCTCTCCACCCTCGACGGTTCGTGCTGCGAACAGCGTACAGATCTGGGCGCTGCTGGACGGTTCGACCAGTGTTCCGCCGCGAATGGGTGGGCCGAACGACGCGCCAAACCGTTCCAATAGCGCATTGGCCGTCGAGTTTGCATTACTCGGCCCATCGAGCACCAGCAATGCACCCCCGGACTTGAGATACGTTTCGACGGCGTCTATCTCCGCGGGGCTGAACGGCACCTGCGGCTTCGCCAGCACCACCGCGTCGGTGCGGGCCAACGCGTCTTCGAGTGTAAAGGCAACATCGGTGAAATAGCCCAGACGCAAGACCCACTGGTAGAAGATTTCGTAGCTGTTGGCGTAGTTCTGCGTGAATCCGAACAGGGGCAGCTCGACGGTCGGCGGATGGCCCTGGGCATGTTCGAGGGCGAACACGACCATGCGCGGCGGCGTGTGTGGTTCCGGGGTGGCGTAAGCCGAGCGGCTGCAGGCAGTCGTGGCCCACAGCGCCACCCAACCGGCCGCCGCCGAGAACGCAACGACAGTTGCGGCAAACGGAACGTGGGGACGGACAGTCAGCCCGATCAGGAACGCAATGAACAGCATCAGGCAACCGACCACGACGCACCACTTGTTGATCCACAACCTCGCATTGCTGCGATTGAGCCACTCGATGGTGCCGAGGAGTTTTTCGGCCTTACCGGGGTAGAACGCCAGGAAATTGGAATAGACCGTGCTGTCACCGAATGCGACCACACGTCCCGCTCCGGATTCGACGCTGACCATCTGGTCCATCGAACCAAAACGGGCATAGGTCGTATCCTCGACGTGGGGGTAGAAGTTGCCTGCCGTATAGTCCGCCGGCAGATCCCACAAACCGTGGGAACGGATGACCGAGCGCACGTCCCAGTCCGAAGCGATCGAACAGGACACGGCGAAGCGGTCGAATGGCACATCCTGCATGATGGGATGCACGCCCAGACGGCGCCACCACTCGGGCCGCCGGATGTCTCGCCCGATGCGGGTGGACTCTGCCGCAGGGGGTGCGGGATCCACGCCCACGAGCCGCTGCAGGCGGCGGCCGGCTCGTGCTGCGGCGCGTTGTATGTCGGGACGCGGATGCAACCCACCCGGAAAATGCACCTGCTCCCACTTGCGGTCGATGTCGAACACCGAATCGGGACGGAACTGAATCCCGAACCGCTTGACGACGGGATTGAGGCAGACGCTCGACCCGAAGACGTTGGTGTGTTCTCCGAGGGCGAAGAGCCCACCGCCGTTGTTCACGAAGGCTTCAATGGCGTCGATCTCTTCGGCATCGTAGCGGTCGGTCGGCGTCTTGAGGATCAACACGTCGTAGGTTGCCAGCATCTCGGGGGTCAGCCGGCCATCCATGTTGAAATCCAGATCGTAGTAGTGATCGAGGTACTGCGCCATGCAGTAATAGTTGTAGACCGACTCGTGACCGTACCACACTGTATCGAACTCATGATCCGTACGCTCCCACTGGCTATGGGACTCGTCCAGCAGAATGCGACCACCGTTGCGCGTGCCGGGATCGAAGAACGTCACACCGACGATGATCGCTGCGACGCCGAGCGGTGCCAGCAAACCGATGGCCAGACGACGCATACGGGCGCCCGCACGACGCACGCGCAACGCCGGCCCCATGCCGCTGCGCGGCCAGTCGACGATGCGTGCAAGAAACGGAGTAAAGAACAACCAGCTCACGGCCGCAATCGATGGTAGCC
This sequence comes from uncultured Planctomycetota bacterium, assembly GCA_942492115.1. Taxonomy (GTDB): domain Bacteria; phylum Planctomycetota; class Phycisphaerae; order UBA1845; family CAIVHJ01; genus CALODL01. Next base: position 301,772 of record CALODL010000002.1, on the reverse strand, counting down.
AGAAGACTTCCACGTGCACCGTATCACTCTCATGCTCGACGAATGCCATCGCGCAGACAAACAGCGTCATCAACACAACAACGCGCAAGATGCTGAACCCGAACAGGCCCCAACTCAGGGCGATCAATCGCGTCCAGATGCCGCGCCGTCCGCGATCCAACCAGATGATGGCGGCTGCGGCAATCCACAATTGGGCGATCGTGAGCAGACCCATGTGGCCCCAGGTCAAGGGGAACTCATGGACATGCCGCATCGTGCGCACGAACACGGTGCCACCGGAGTAGCTGACATCACTCCCCAGCCAGCCGACGAGCCAGGCGACGGTCCGTCCAAAGATGTCCACGATCCACGGTGCAGCCGCGGCCGCGCCGGGATTGATCGCCGCCACAGGGCTCTTGGCCGTGAACGCCGTCACCATCCACCACACCGGGCTCTGCAGGACCAGTAGTGTTCCGCACACCAGCGCCCCGATGCCAAGCGGCTCGAGCCAGCCTGACTTCAGTGGAGAAATGACACCGAGCACCAGTATGCCAACACCCAGCAACGCCAGGGCCGGACGAAACGGCGGCGGAGCCAGCGCGACCGCCACGCTGATGGGCAAGATCAGTGTCAGGTAAATCAGAGGTAACCGGAGGCGGCCCGTATAGCGCGTCAGGCCGACAGTCGCGCACAACCATGCCGCTCCAATGAGCGACCACTGCACGAGCGGCTCGGCTGGAGCATAGTGCCCGAACGCAAACAACCAGCTCACGGTGAGGAGTAAGAGGGCAGCCCACCTGATCATTGTTCCACACCCTTCCTGGATTCACTGCTCATCTCGACGTTCATCATGCCACCTACCGCTCACATCGACTTGGGGATACGGGTCAACAGCCAACGGAAGAATTGCACGTTCGACAGGATAGCGCCCTCTTCCTTCTCGAGGTTCTTGTTCAACAGGAATTCACCATCACCGATGATGATCATCTGCCCGGAGCCCACTGCCCGCCGGACGACCACTGGCTCATCGCGGAGAGCAACCCAGGTTTCGCAGTGCTCGTCACCACGCACCGGCCATGCCCGCCAGAACGCGGGTTGAACCGTTGACCCCGGCACGTTCGTCTGAGCGCGGCCCAGGGGTTTGTGCACCAGTTCGGCCCCGGCGAGAGCCATGAGACTGCCCGCGCCGTGACGGTCCTCCCAGTCCGCGGCAACCACGACAGTGCCTCCGGCTTCCATGAAGTCTTCGAGCACTGCAACTTCCGCTGCGGTGTACGGCTGCGTGGGCGCGATGCTCACGAAAAGGCGGGCTGCTTTGATCTGATCGGCATCGAATGTCTTTGAACCGATGGCAAACCACTGATCGCGCATGAGATTCAAGTACACGCCGTTGATCGCAGTCTCGCGCCACCCTTCGAGTGAATGGCGCCCGTTGTGCGACAAATCCACGACGGCAACGTTGTACAACCCATCGACTTCGTCCACGGTACTGGCCAGCGGACGCGGCTGCCCCACGGTCGTCAGGACCTGGCGCGCTCCATACGTCGCTGCACACATCGCCAGGCAGACGATCGGTACGACAAACGGACTGCGCCGACTCAGCGCGACGGAGGCGCTGAACACGATGATGAACAATCCAAGTCCGCAGATATCGCGCCAACGTGAAACGGCTGCGCGACCGGCACTCCCCAGCCATGAGAAAACCCGTTGGGTAAACGGCCAGGTCTGTGTCTGGATGGCGTTGACGAAACCCGAGGTATCACCGACGACTGCGATCTTGCCGGCGCCGACGTCCTGCCCGGCGACGAGCACGATGTCCCCCAGACGCTCACCGGACTCATACTCCAGCGTCCCGAGAAAGCCTTTTTGAGGCTGGGACATATCCGCAGGATCAGAGTAACCGTAGCGGCCGATGACCAGCGGCGTCGCAGGATATTGAATATCGAGCGATGCACCTACGACACAACCCGCTTCGTTGGTGGCATCATGCAGAAATGCCGAGGTCTGGTGCGGCCAGTGCCCCAGCGAATGCAGCCATCCACCGATGAAGTAGTCTGCCGAATCGTTGACGACGCGAATGGCGCTGTCTTCGAGCGGCTCATTGAGACTGAACACGCCATTCTTGACGAAGGTGTGGTCGCCGAGCACGAGCAGGCTGCCGCCCCGTTGCACCCACTGGCTGATGTCCGCCAGGCTCTGTTCCGGCAGAGGTTCCTTTTGATTAATGATGACCAGGATGTCCTTGGCGTCCAGCGTGGCGGCCGAAATCGTATCGATACGCTCGGCGGACCATCCCATGCACCCCATCATCGGTTCGAGATTCCCGAACATCCCCGAGCTGCGCGAGCCGTAGGCATTGCTCGGGCGATCGTGTGTCGGTTTGAGCCAGTTGATGAAGCCATGTTCGTACAAGGCAACCTTGACGTCCGCCCGCGGTGCCGCAGGCCAGTTGAGCTGCAACACAACCGCAATAATACCGCAGAAAGCGATGACCACCGCGACCGCGCTGAACACGGAGGATCGGTGCGGTTCCGGCTCGATGCCGCCCTGCCAGGTCAGGGCCACGGCCACGGCCACCCCGACACAACCGACGAGTGGAATGCGCAAGGGATGCAACCAGGTCAACCAGTCGAGGTTGAGGGCCAGCCAACCCGCGCGCGGAAGTTCTGCAGCCAGCATGTTTGGATCGAGTACCGCGAACAGGCACAAATATCCAACGTAGACCGCCGTGAGCAGTGCGAGGCCGCACAGCAAGCGCAGGTACGCCGCCCGCCGCGCGATCCATGCTCCACCGAGACAGCACCCGACTGCGAAGACCACCACAGCGATGACGTTGAACGTCGGGCCGATTTCGATCGGTTTGTCAGTCAGGGTTCGGGCGAGGGCGCTCAATTCCGGCGCCAGGGCCTGTGTCTGATACCAGCCCACGAGGCTCAAACTGCTGGCCAGATGATAGAACCCGAGCGCGACGGCCCCAATGGCCAGGGCTTCGCTGGCGTCAGATCGGGCACGGCGTACCGTTCCGATGCGGGCGATCCCCCAGAACCACAACGCCAGACCAAAGAAGCGCATCATCTGCGGCGCCGGGACCAGGACCAGTCCGATGATCACGGCCAGCACGCCCGGCCACAACGCAGGACGTCCGTCTGCCGGAGGAGCCGTGCGTCGGGCCAGCGCCGGACTCATGGCGGCACTGACCAGCAGGAGAACCACGGCCATCGCGTTGTTGAATTCGTGGGCGTAGAGCCCGGCCGACTCGGAAGCGAACCCGACTGCCAGGACGGCAAAGAAAATGCTGAAGAACTGCACGAGAAAACTCCTGTAGGTGGACCGTGCGGAGGATTCGAAGCCGCTCAACGTCCTCCGGCGGCGGGTGGGCCACCCGGAGCAGCCCCTGGCGCAGCCCCTTGAGCCGTCAGCTGTCGGCGGTAGTTGTCGTAGTACTGGCGATGGACCGGCTCCATCTGCATCCCCATGACGCGGTTCATGATGGCCAGCGCCTCATCCCGGCGACCGGCCTTTTCGTACGCCCGCGCGAGGACGTGAAGATACGGCGCCTGGGGTGGATTGACGTTTCCAGCTTTCTCGGCGAAGCGCACGATTTCGGCCGTCGTGCCGCGGTTCTTGTCGAGGTAGAGTTTGGCCAGGTTGTAGGCGGCGATGTTCGATTGCGGACCGTTGGCACCGACCTGCTGCATGTATCCCGCGATGGCCTGCTGGTAGAACGCCTCGGCTGCGGCCGTGTTCTGCTGGGCCTCACGAATTTCAGCCATGTGGGTATAACAACAGTAGTAGTCCGGCTTGATGGCGAGGGTCGCCTGGTAGGCCGCAATCGCTTCATCGTGTTTACCCTGGGCGCGCAGCGCATCACCGATGTAGTGTTGCGCCAGCGATCGACTTGGATTCTCCTGTAACGCCAGGCGGAATTCGGCGATGGCCTGGTCGTATTGCCTCTGGGCGGACAATTGCGAGCCACGTTGCATGTGCGGGCCACCGTCGTCATGAACGTGGGTCGGCGGTGTGGCAGCGCCGGTCCGGCCGGGCAGGGTACGCTGGTTGCCGACAGGAGCGTTCTTGTTGATGCCCAGCAAGCCGCCCCGGGCGCCCGGCTGCGGGGTCGCGCGGGCGATCGGCTGCTGCGGTGGTTGAGGACGCGGCTCAGGGGTTGCAGACCCGCCGGGCGGTACGCGTCCCTCACTGGCCTTGAACCGTGAAAACGCGTCTTCCAGAGTGGCTTTATACAGTGGTGAAAACTCGGGATCCTCATCGAAGAGATTGGCATCTGCCATTGCCAGAACAGTCACACCGACGAGGGCGAGCAAGCCGCCGCTGATCGTCACCACCATGGTTCTCATGTCCAGCCTCCTGGTCGCGTGGGCCTTCGGGATTCTCCAAAAGAATCGCTCTCCTGCAGTGTACCTCTCAGGGACACGAATCTTTTGTGGCTGATAGAAAGAAATGTCGTTCAGCATCTTACGCAGCAAATTAGTCGTATGCAGCGCCCTCAGGGGATTTTTTTGACCAATTCACTTGGCACAGGATTGAAGTGACGGTACATTTTGTTAGACACGTCCAGTCTGGAAGTCGACAGCGTACTTCGAGACTCATCTCGGATGGGTGGACTCCTCCGATCGTGCAGGTCGGTGATCTCCGAATAGCGCACCAGTTTTGTTGTTGCCAGGCTCCTGGCAAGCTACTTGGAAGGAATAGGTATGTTCCGCCCGCGCCCCATGTTGTGTGCGTACATCCTCCCCCTCGCGGTCCTGGCCGGCCCACTTGCCGCGCAGATGACCGAAACCCAGCCGCGTCGCGACAAGTCGTTCCGTAGCCGCATACTCGGTTCCGGCAGCGGACAATTCGCGGTGAATGGCTCGGCCCAGGGGGCTCCCGGCGCCTTCTGTGATACTGCCGTCGGCTGCCAGCTGCCCGACCAGATGGGACACGGGGCGGGCCTGACGCTGGGCGCGCTCAGTGATTTCAATCCCATCGCCGGATTTCCGCGCGCTGCCGATTGCTTCACCCCGACCGCAGATTCGACCATCACATCGCTGTGCTGGTGGGGCTTCTACAGCGACATCGCCTCCGGGGCCGGCTGCCCGATCGGTGGACCTGACGAGTTCCGCATTACCTATTACGAAGATGCGGGCGGCCTGCCCGGTGCAGTCAAAGCGTCCTACGGGTTCGCCACCGTCGCCAAGTCTTCTACCGGCCTGCTGGTCGGCGGTTCGTTCCCGGAGTGGCAGTACCAGGTGACCATCGATCCTCCTTTGACCGTGGCCGCTGGCCAGTGCTGCTGGATCGAGATCCTGGCGACGACATCGGGGGACTGCGTGTGGTCATGGGAAACCGCACCGCCCGGAGATGCCCGAGCCGTACACGACACTGATGGGGACTTTGCGTACACCGCCGCCGAGGTCACCGATTACGACCACGCTTTCTGTCTCGACATTCCGATCTCGCCCGATGGTTGCATCAAAACTGATTTCACGATCTTCCCGACGAGCCCGACGTTCTGCCCGCAGATCCCGACGACCTGCCCGCAAGCCCCGACCCAGTGTCCGCAGGCCCCAACGCTCTGCGAATTCACGGTCTGTCCGGACCTGCCGACATTCTGCGGCAACGTCACCTCCTGTCCCGCAGCCGCGACATTGTGCCCCGGCGCGGATCCGACATCGTGTCCGCAGGCACCGACCCAGTGCATGAGCGACACCACGATGTGTGAAGCACAGCCGACGTTCTGCCAGTTCACGCAGTGCCCGGGCCAGGCCACGGTCTGCCCGGAGATTCCGACCGTTTGCGGATTCGTCACCGAATGTCCAGGGATTCCGACCGTCTGCGAACCCACGTTCTGTCCCAGCGCGGTGACCTCGTGTCCGCTGACGATGACCGAATGTCCTTGCGATCCCACTTCGTGTCCGCCTCAGCCGACATTCTGCCCCACGACGATTACATCGTGTCCCGTCGATCCGGCGATCTGCGAATGGACCATCTTCCCGCAAATCCCGACGACGTGCCCGCTGATTGCCGGCGAGTGCCCGCCGCCACCCGACCCCACGGTTTTCCCGATCGATCCGACCAACTGCCCGGTGGTCCCGACCGAATGTCCGCAGGAACCGACGGTCTGTGAATTCACCGTGTGTCCCCAGGCATTCACCGAGTGCCCGAGCGAAGTCACCTTCTGCCCGATGCAACCGACATCCTGTCCATGTGATGTGACGCGCTGCCCCGGCCAGCTGACGGTATGCCCGGGTGATGCCCCTACGGTCTGCCCGGTTCTTCCTGGTGAGTGCGATCCGACCATCTTCCCGGATCAACCGACCTTCTGTCCCGTGGTGTTTACCGAATGCCCGCAGACGGTCACCGTCTGCCCGAGCAACATCACGCAATGCCAAACCCAGCCGACACTGTGTCCGTCGTTCACGGTTTGTCCTGACGTCCCAACGTTGTGCAGCCAGGCACCGACGGAGTGCGGTGATGGTACGGCCACGGTCTGTCCGGTCATGGTCACGCAGTGCCCGGCCTTGCAGACCACGTGCCCTGAACAGCCAACGGTGTGTCCGTGTGACCCGACGACGTGCTCGACCATCCTGACCGTTTGTCCGCAGTTTACGACCATGTGTCCGAACGAGCCGACATTCTGCACATTCACCGAATGCCCGCAGGACGCCACGTTCTGCCCACCTGATGGCACGGGCTGTCCGGATCCGACGGTCTTCCCGATGAACCCGACGACCTGTCCACAGGTGCCGACGGAGTGCCCGATCTCACTGACGACGTGCCCGAGTCAATTCACCGTGTGCCCGTGCGACGTGACGCGCTGCCCGGTGGTGTTCACCGAATGTCCCGACAGTCCGACCGAGTGTCCGCAGTTGCCAACGCTGTGTCAGTTTACCGAGTGCCCGAACGTTCCGACGTTCTGTGAGCCCATCCTGACCGAGTGCCCGGTGACCCCCACGATGTGCACAACCGGCGCTCCGACCGCCTGTCCGGGGACGGCCACCGTGTGTCCCGACCAGGTCACGATGTGTGATGTCCAGACCACGACGTGCCCCGCAGGCACGGCCACCGTCTGTCCGGTCGCCGACACGATCTGCCCGCAACTGCAAACAACGTGCCCGGTGACACCTTCGGTGTGTCCATGTGACCCGACGACATGTCCGATCACCTACACTGAGTGCCCGAAGTTCACCACCGAGTGCCCCGTGATTCCAACGGTGTGCGAGTTCACAATGTGTGCCGAAACGGTCACCTTCTGTCCGACCACTCCGACCCTGTGCCCGATTACACCCGACTGTCCACCGGATCCAACCACTCAACCGGTCGAACCGACGTTCTGCCCGCAGATCGTGACCGAGTGTCCACCGGATCCGACGTTCTGCGAATTCACCGTTTGTGAACCGACGTTCACCACATGCACGATCGATCCGACATCGTGCCCATTCGAACTGACCGCCTGTCCGTGCGACCCGACGACCTGTCCGGGCAACGCGACACTGTGTCCGTTCGAACAAACGCTGTGCCCGCAGATTCCGGGCGAATGCGAATTCACCATCTTCCCGGACATGCCGACATTCTGTCCGGCGACCATCACAACCTGTCCGCAGAGTCCGACCGAGTGTGTCACGGGTGCCCCGACGCTGTGCGACGGCACGTTCACCGCGTGTCCGGAAATCCCCACGACCTGTGGCCAAATCACCGCCTGTCCCGCGACGCCTACGGTGTGCGTGGGTGAGGTGACGCTGTGCCCGCAGCTGCAGACAACGTGTCCGTTGATCCCCACGGAATGCCCGTGCGATCCGACGACCTGCGGGATCGTGCCCACGACGTGCCCGGGCTTTGACACCGTGTGTCCGCAGGATGTGACGTTCTGCACGCATACATTCTGCCCGGATACGCCAACGTTCTGTCCGCCCGATCCGGCCGCGGGCTGCCCGCCTGACCCGACGGTGTTCCCAATGGAGCCCACTGCGTGTCCGATCACCTTCACGGAATGCCCATGTGATCCGACGAACTGCCCGATTCAGCTGACGGCATGTCCGCAGGCCCCCACGGAGTGCCCGCAGGCCGCGACGCTGTGTCAGTTCACCGTGTGCCCGGACGTGCCGACGTTCTGCGCGGCGCAAGTCACCGAGTGCCCACAGACACCCACGGTGTGCACGACGGGTGCCCCGACCATGTGTCCGAATGTCGCCACCGTGTGTCCCGATCAGGTGACCATGTGTGACGCCAGCACGACGACCTGTCCCGACGGCACCGTCACAGTGTGTCCGGTCCAGGACACCCTGTGTCCGCAGCTGCAGACCACGTGTCCACTGACGCAGACGCTGTGTCCGTGCGATCCCACGAGTTGTCCGGTCGACCAGACGTTCTGTCCGGAGTTCCCGACCGAGTGTCCGCAGGAACCGACCCTGTGCTCGTTTACACAGTGTCCCGACGTTCCAACGTTCTGTCCGCCGCAGTTCACGCTGTGTCCGGTGACCTCCGATTGTCCGCCTGATCCGACGATTCAGCCGGTCGAACCGACCGTCTGCCCGGCCATCGTGACCGAGTGTCCGCCGGATCCGACCTTCTGCGAGTTCACCATTTGTGAACCGACGTTCACCGTGTGCAGTGACATCGTCACTGCCTGCCCGTTCGAGTTGACGTCGTGTCCGTGTGATCCGACGCGCTGTCCGGGCGAGATCACGAACTGTCCGGTGGAACAAACGCTGTGTCCGCAGCAACCGGGTGCGTGTGAGTTCACCATCTTCCCGGCGAATCCGACATTCTGCGAGACGGTCATCACGTCATGCCCGTTCACGCCGACACTGTGCGACACCGGGCTGCCGACGAGCTGCCCGAACACGCCAACGGCATGTCCTGAAATCCCGACCGAATGCACGGTCCAGGTGACGATGTGTGCAGACATCCCGACGCTGTGCCCGCAACAGGACACCATGTGCCCGCAGCTCGAAACGACCTGCCCACAGGTCCCGACGACCTGCCCGTGTGATCCGACGACTTGCGGCGTGGTCGTCACCACCTGCCCGGGCTTTGACACCGTGTGCCCGCAGGATGCCACGATGTGCACGTTTACCTTCTGCCCGGACGACGCAACGTTCTGCCCGAGTGATCCGGCGGCCTGCCCGGTCACCGGCGCGTGCTGTCTGCCAACCGGCGGCTGCGTGAATACCAGCCAGGCGGCCTGCGAGAACATGTTCGGTGGAACGTTCGTTCCGAACACGCCTTGTGGTCCGGACGTCTGTCCGGGCATCTGCGGCGACGGCGCCTGTGACGCACCGGAAGACCAGTGCAACTGCCCGATCGACTGCGGCCCACCGCCACCGGTCGAAACCAGCTGTACCGACGGCGTCGATAACGACTGCGATACCTTCGTCGATTGCGACGACACGGACTGCGCCAGTGATCCGGTCTGTCGCGGTGCGTGCTGCCTCGACGGCAACTGCACGTTGACCACCGTAAACGGCTGTGCTGCCATCGGTGGAACATACCAGGGCAATGGCACGACGTGCCCGAATGCAGCCTGTGATCTACCGACAGGAGCCTGCTGCCTGGACGGGAACTGCACGATCGAGACCGGCGACGATTGTGCCGCCAATGGCGGCGCCTACCAGGGCGACGGCACGACGTGCCCGAACGCGGCCTGTGACCTGCCGTCGGGAGCCTGCTGCATAGACGGGACCTGTTCGATCCTGTCACCGAATGAGTGCGTGGCCGCGGGTGGTACCTACGTCGGAGATGGGACGACATGTCCGAATCCGGAATGCGACCTGCCGACCGGCGCGTGCTGCCTCAACGGCACCTGTACGATCGAAACGGACAATGCGTGTGTGGCCATGGGCGGAACGTACCAGGGCGACGGCTCGAACTGTGCCGGGGTCGTCTGCGATCTACCGTGTGTGGTCCTCGCCGACTGTGCCGACATCAATCAGGATGGCGTGCGTGACGACCCGTGTCTGTGGTATGCCTGTGTCGCGGGCGTGTGCACCAGCGCACCCCGTGGTCCGGGCCAGTCCGACATGGGCGGTCAATTCGGTGCCTGTCAGAACGACCTGGCCTGCGATGGCAACGACCGCTTCCTGGCGCTCAACTGCTTCTCCGGCCAGTCGCCTGACGGCGGCCCGTTCACGTGTGAAGACGAGTCGCCGACCCCGGTATACAACGTCGATGCCGGCGGTCAGTTCCTGTCGTGCAACCTCGACTCGACGTGCGACGGCAACGATGCCTTCGCCGCGTTGAGTTGTTTCGGTGGCGAGAACCTGTGTCCCTGTGGCGGAGATCCAGCGCCGGTGGTCGAGGCCCCCGTCGAGGTGGTCGATACCACGGGCGTCAGCCTGATTGCCGCGACCCGCAGCGCCCGACCGGGCGACCTCGTCAGCGTCGACGTGTACTTCGATGACGCCGTAAGTGATCTGCGTGGCTACCAGTTGCATCTCGCGGTCGCCGGTGGTGAGCGCGGTACGCTCGAACTCGTCGACATCAGCATCGAATCGCGACGGGACGTGGCTTTTGAGGCCAGCTGGGAGGCGTTCAACACGCGGATCGATCAGATGGTCGCGGGATTGGACACCCCGGGCATCGCCACTGCAGGGCGGGCCTACCTGGCGACCTTTACCTATCGTGTCGGGCGTGATGCCCGCGGGACGTTCACCATCGATCTGTTGCATGACAACGCGGATCCGGCGCAACGGACCTTCCTGTTCCCGACGCCTGCTCGGGCCAAGATCGCCGTCAGCAGTACGCGTCCGGCGGTCATCAAGATCGCTGCCGGGAAGTCCGAAGTCCGCCCGCGTTAGAATGCCATAACATTAACGGGCTACAATCGGAGCCGCCCCCCCGCTCGGGGGGCGGCTTCTTTTTTTGGAACCTGCGCCACGCGTGCGTCAACAGGATCATGTGTGCAGGCCCATCCCGGAAGTGCGTGAAGAACCTTTTTTTTGGCATTCTGAATTCTCTCCTCTAGCATCTAGAATCCAGGGAGGCCCGCAGGGGCCGATCACTGCTCACCGACCGTCACTGAGAATCGAGCCAGGCATGATATCACCACACCTGAGTACCTCGTTGATCCTGATGGCCCTCACGCAGACGCCGGCGGATACCAGTGGCCTGCATCTGTTGTCCGCACGGCGCCAGGCGACGCTGCAGGTGGCCACACGCGAACGCACGACGCTGTACCTCACACTCCCCGACGAGGTCACGTTCAAGAACGCCCACATCAGCCGCCTGGTCGTCCGTACAGCAGGTCGACAAGACAGTATGCTCGATGGCCTCGATCGGAACACGAGCGTGGTCAACTGGCAATTCAAACAGCCGGGCGCGGCTGTCGTGCTGCTCGAGGCGGGGCCTCCGTCACTGGCGGGGCTCAGCGATGCATGGCAACGGACGACTTATTGCGCGCGCATGGTCGTCCGCGTTGCACCGCCGGCCGGTGTCGCCGCCCCCGACGGTGATCCCGGGATCATGGCCAAGGCCGGGCAGAAGATCGAGATCATGCCTCTCGTCGATCCACTGCGCATGCGGCCCGGCGATGACATGGGCGTCCGGGTGTACTTCGACGGCAACAAGCAACCCGGGAGGGAGCTCACGATCACCGGCCCGGGTGGCGTGTCCACGGTTCGCACCGATGCGGCCGGAACGGCGCACTTTACCATCAACGCCGCCGGCGATTACCGCGTGCGCACGACCCGAACGAAAGACAATACGACGTTCACTGCAGACCTGCTGTTCGATGTGCTGGCCGAGCAGCCGGAGGTCAACCGATGAGAGCCATCGTGACCACCCTGCTGGTCCTGTGTACCGCCAACGGCGTCAGCGCCGCCGAGTGGTCGTTTCTCGGGCCACAGCCCATCACCAACGGCCCTTACTCCGGGCGCCTGTCGAGCGTCGCGGCCAGTCGTACGACGAGCGGACTGTACTACGCTGGTGCGGCCAGCGGCGGCGTGTGGCGGACGGACGATGGCGGAACGACGTGGATCCCTCTGACCGACGCACTACCGGGAACGATCATCGGTGCACTCGCGCTCGATCCCAATAATGACGACATCTTGTACGCCGGATCAGGTGAAGCCAATTTCGCCAATCACAGCCTGTATGGTCGTGGCCTGTACAAGACCGTCGACGGCGGGGCCACATGGACGCACCTCGCTGAAGACACTTTTGGCGGACGAACGTTTTCGCGTCTCGTCATCGCCCACGATAACAGTCAAACGCTCTATGCAGCAATCACGCACGCCGGTGGTTTCCCCGAACGCGTCGCCGGCAAAAACCATCCGGGCGTCGATGGTCCAGTCGGCGTGTTCAAGTCCATTGACGGTGGGTCCACCTGGACATTGCTGCGCGGTGGGTTGCCGGCGGCGCCCGCATCCGACATTGTCATTCACCCAACGAACTCGAGCCTCCTCTATGCGGCCATCGGCAGAATTTTTGGTGGTCCCGACAACGGCATCTATCGATCGACGACCGGCGGCACCTCATGGACGCAGTTGACGACCGGTCTGCCGGTCACACCTGGACGCATCTCGCTGGCGATCGCTCCGAGCCTGCCCGACCGCATGTATACGCTGATTACAGAACCGGCGACCTCTTCTGGCGGCTCTGCCGAGACGGATGACATCTACCGCAGTAACGATGGCGGTGCGACATGGTCGCCAACGAATGCCGGTAATCTGCAGGCCACCTACGGCTGGTATCTCAGTGCCATTACGGTTGGCCCCACTGATCCCGATCTGGTGTTCGCCGGAGGCTTGAATCTGCTGCGCTCAACCGATGGAGGCGGCGTGTACAGCAACGTCACCCCACCGCACGTGGATATACATGGCCTGACTTTTGACGTCGACGGCCAATTGTTGTGCGCCAATGACGGCGGCCTCCACATCAGCAACAACAGTGGTTCGAGCTGGGTGGCGCGAAACGACACCCTCGGCGTCGTCCAGTTCTACGCCGGACTCTCGACTCACCCGACCGATCCGAGCTTCATCATCGGGGGTACCCAGGACAACGGCACCAATCGCCGCACGACAGCGCAATCAGGTTGGTCGTCGGTCCTCGGCGGTGACGGCGGCTACACGGCACTGGATCACGACATGCCGAACATCGTGTTCGCAGAGTGGCAGGGAACGGGTAACCTGCGGCGTTCGACGAGCAGCGGGACGGGCTGGTCATGGGCCGGGACCGGTATCGTCCAGACCGACCGCAATTGCTTCCTGCCGCCCTACGCATTCATTCCGGGCAGCAGCACGCGCATGCTCTACGCGACGCATCGCATATATGAGAGCGTCGATAGCGGACAGTCGTGGTCCCCGATCAGCGAAGACGTCACCGGGGGCGGCTCGGCTGCGATTCGCGCCCTGGCCATCGCGCCGTCCAATGCCTTGACCGTTTACGTGGCCACGAATGATGGTCGCGTGCTGGTCAGTCGCGATGGCGGAGCAACGTTCGAACTGGTTCGGAGCGGTGGCACACTCTGGCCACGCGTGACACGCGAATTGGCCGTCCATCCAACCCAGGACGGTCTGGCGTATCTGGCCGTGTCCGAGTTCGGTACCGACCAGATCCTGCGCGCGTCGAACTACGGCGCTACCTGGGTTGCAATCGACGGCGACCTGCCGGACGTTCCGGCGAACTGCGTGGCCGCCTGGCGCCGAGGACACGGCACGGTCGTATTCCTCGGCACCGACACCGGCGTGTATCTATCGTGTGATGACGGCGACCACTGGCGGCGTTACGGCGACGGCATGCCCAATGTCCCGATCATCGACATCGTCGTCGATCATGCTCACAACCGCGTCATTGCAGCAACGCTGGGACGCGGCGCGTGGTCGATTCCGCTTCCTCCCCAGCAGCCGTCCATCGATATTCACGGCTATCGCTCGTTTCAGAGCTGCTTTACCGGTTCGGCGGGCACACCACAGCACCGGGTCCCGAGCCCCGGCTGTGCGGCGCTGTATGACAACGATCTTGACAATGACATCGATGTCACCGACTTCCTGTGCATCTTTCCGATCATCAACGGCCCATGATCCAGCACAGTCAATAACTGCACGAGCAGGAACTCATCCCGATCGGACTCCCTGGTGGCGCGGGCTCGGCGAGGGTCGGTGGAGTCACGCTCTCCTGCAAGCGGTCCAGGTGGCGCGTGATGGTTCGAACGAGATGGTCGCGGTGCACCACCGCTGCGTCCTGCGGAGCCGCGGCAACAAGTCGATCACGAATTGCGATCAACGCCGCAGCGACACGCATGCGCACCCCTGATGTCGCCCGCGGATTGAGTTCAAGCTGGATCATCCGTGCGACCAGCAGGTCCTGCACCGCCCACGCGATCTCCTGTCGCCGCCCGATGACAACCCGATCCTTGAACAGAATCTCGTCAGCAAGCCGCGTGAGCACCTCCTCGAAACTCGGCAGGCTCTCGTCCGAGGCGTGGAAGGCCACGAGGCGCGCACACCGTTCGTGCTGCAGGACACCCTGGATGGCCATGTCGGCCATCGTACGTGCAACGCCCACGACATCGAAAGCCGGGCTCGTCGCAGTGTCGAACATCTCGCGGTGCGCGCTGTAGCCGAACGGCCGCGGACTCATCAACTGTACCACGTGATCCGGAATATCAAGTTCGGCCGGCGTCACAACCTGCAGGATCGTGGCCAGCGCCTGGCGCTGCCACGCGCCGTCCAACGGATGCGGCGCACGTTGACTGTCTCCGCGGACGGTATAACTGTAAGTGAATCCGCCCACAACCTTGACCGCGGCATCGAGCTGGTAACGATGGTGCAAATATACCGGCACGAAGACCTCATGCAGCAGGGATCGCGGACGCCCCTCCGCAATGCGATCATCGGCGAATGTCGCGATACCGATACGGCGGACATTCATCGCATGCTGCAACTCTGCGACCGCGTCGGTGCCGTTGTCCCACAAGCTGGCCTGCGGATGGGCTGCGCCGGGCGGGCGGGCATCCGCATCAGTGATGAAGAGCATGTCTCGCGCAACCGTGTCGTCGATCAAGCCAACCAGTGCTTCGTGCTCATCGACGCCCTCCGGGAACACGCTGTAAGCATATTTGACCGCGAACTCGTCCCACACTCCGATCCCTGCGGCGTAAGCCGTGCTGAAGTCGAGCCTGTCATCCGGGGTGATGCGGATCAATGGAGCCGGATAGTCCATGACCGATGCACGTCCGCCATAGGTGCTGGCTGCGAAATTGTGCGTGAACCCGAGGGTATGCCCCACTTCGTGGGCCGCAAGCTGTCGAATCCGCGCGAGGGCCAGCTCGATGGGATCGTTCATCGTACCGTGACCGGTCGCTGTGGTGCCGAGAAGTCCTTCGAACAACAAACGGTCCTGTCGCACGCGCAATGAACCCAGGCTCACGTGGCCCTTGATGATTTCACCGGTGCGGGGATCGGTGACCGTCCCACCGTACGACCACCCGCGGGTAGACCGATGAACCCATTGGATCACATTGTAGCGCACATCGAGAGGATGGGCATCGGGTGGAAGCACGTCGACCCGGAACGCGTCGGTAAAGCCCGCCGCCTCGAACGCCTCATTCCACCACCCTGCCCCTTCGATGAGCGCGCTGCGTACCGGTTCAGGCGTACCGCGGTCGACATAGTAGATGATCGGCTCGACGGCCGGCGCCTGTGCGGCCTGTGGATCCGCCTTCTCCAGGCGATGTCGTGCAATCCACTTGATGTCCAGAGGGGCCGACAACGGCGCAGCATAGTCGCGAAAGGCAACGTCAAAAGAAGGGGCCCGCGGATCGAACGGGCGCGGACGGTAGCCGTCGTCAGGCAGGCGGATGAGCGAATGATGCTGGACAATGGTGACCGAGTGAGCGGCGGGCGCCGTATTCCGCACGTGACGGCCCGGAGCCGCCGAGGCAAAAGTCAGCAGCGCTTCGAGTTCGAGGTTGTCTGGAAAGACATGGCACGCAGTTGCATCGATGATACTACGCTGCGCATCCAGAGTGAACTTGCCCTGCCGGGTTTGTTCGAGGGTACGAACCACTCCGTGTGCGTCGCGGACGACGAATGAGGTAAAGTCAACGACCGCTCGACCGTCATCGTCCTCAGCCGCGACGTCGGCGGCCCACAGGATCGAGCTGGCGAACGATTCCCGTACGGCGCGGCGCTCAGCGTCATCGCCGGACCGGGCACGGTAGCGCAGATTCGGTTGTTCGACGATCACCCGTCGACCCAGGCGGCGCAACACGACCAGGCGCGTCGGGCCGATCTGCCCGCGATCGAGGCCAACCGGATTGGAACCCAACCCCGTGGTCAACCCCTCGATGTACAGGAATCGGCCGACCTCACCCCGTGGTCCTGGGGGCGGAAGCTCGAGCCACAACTTGCCCCGCTCGCGATCGATATGACACGTCAGCAGTCCCTCATGACGCGTACTGCCAGCCACCGTCGGGCCGATAGAAGGCAATCGCGCGGTCGACGGCAGCGGCGAAACGGACGAGGGCTCGACATTGCGTTGGGCTACGCCAACGCAGCTGGCAAGAACGAGCACGGGAGTCAGGATGAATGGTTTCATGGTCGGCCATTGTACACACATGACCGTGATTATCACCGTGCGTGGTGTCCGCGCCCGATGCTTGCTGTGATCTCACCAGAATTCATTGCGCATCATGGTCGTCGTCCCGTCTTGACTATTGAACGGCCCATACGGTGGCATCGGGCGGCGGAGCCGCAGTGACCAGCCACCCACAGACCGTTCGGGCAGCGTCCCAGCGCACTCCATCGAGAACCGACAAGACGATATCGCATCCGGAGTCGATAGGACTCCGGCTACCACGACGCAACTGCGGAAGTGGCCGGGCTCAGGTGCAGGGACGCTGTCACTGTTGATGTGCTCACTCGACAACTCAAGGAGGTTCTGTAATGCTCGTTTCATTCAGCCTGCGCCGCAGTGCCGCAGGCATCCTACTGGCCACAACGCTCTTATCCAGCCCGGTGTTTGCTCAAGCCATTCAGCGCGACAATTCGATACTCGCGGTGCAGCGCGGTCGACCGCGGCGCATGACGATCGGGCCGGTCGCCGGGCTGACCACAGCCTGGCACCCTGCCCCGGCAACGACGCACGTACCCGTCGACAGTACAGTTCAACTCAGGCAATACGCTCGGCGCGGAGAGCAAGTCGTTTGGCATGGCGCCGAAGAGATCCTGCGCGATGGCGAAGGTTCGGTTGCGGTCTGCCCGGGTGATCAGCCCGGAATCTATTTTGTCCGCGCCATCGTGTCCACGGACAACGGCGCCCGCTACGAAAGTTCGATGGTCATCAACAAGGTCCTGACGCATGCCCGCGACATCGTCCTGGGAACGCCGCGGATCATGGAAGAACAACTCGCCCTTCCTGCAGCTGCGACCAACGGCGAAACGATGGAATATTACTTTGGACCATCGATTGCGAGCGTCGAACGCATCAGCTCAGACACCTACCTGACCTCGGTCGGTCGGCCATTCCGCGTGGACGTCGCTGTCGATCCACCCGGGTTCGCGCCACTGATCGAATGGCGAACGGTAGACGGGATGACTTGGCTGGGCGCCTCGACGACGGCGGCGATCAACGATGTCGGAACACACGCACTGACCGTCGGCGGCCCGGATGCGGTTCCAGCATTGTTCGTCGAAACGTATGAAACAGTCCTCACCAGCCACGTGAGCGGGATGGACTTCGTTGGCGACGGACAACCCATTACCTTCACTGCACGCACCGAGCCTGCCGGTTACGAGGACCGCATCACCTGGCTCAGTAGCACGAAGTATGGTTCCGCCCTGCCGGTCATGGGCCACGGACCGAGCTTCACCGTACAGTTCGATGAAACGTGGGGGCCGAACCCGCACAACCCACAGACGCCATTTCAGTGGCTCGGGGCGCGCTGTGACAATGACCGCTTCAACCAGGACCGCAAGACCGGAGCGTGTTGCCTGCCAAACGGTTGTCTCGGCGGCATCACCGGCATCGAGTGCATCCGCCTTGACGGCGCCTATCATGGCGACGAATCCTCGTGTGCAGACGTGATCTGCACGGTGGACACCGGCGCCTGCTGTGCCCCTGAAGGGTGTCTCGATGGTCTCGAGGACGAAATGTGCCTGGCCCTCGACGGCATCTTCCAGGGTGCTGATTCGAGTTGCAAGAACGTGCCATGCCTGCCGCCGTCCGGAGCTTGTTGCGTGACGGGAATCTGTTTTGACGATACGGCGGCCGACAGCTGCGCCGGGATCTACTTCGGTGACGACACTTCGTGTCTTGATGAGAAATGCCTGGCGCCGGTCGGTGCCTGCTGCCTGGCAGCAGCATGTAATGAGGTGATGGTTGATACCTGTGCGGCCACGGGCGGTTCATACCAGGGTGACGGCACTGCGTGTGCCGACAACCCTTGCCCGGATGTGATCGGTGCGTGCTGCACTGGTGCAACGTGCGCCGAGACCACTGTTACCGACTGCACAGCGCTTGCCGGCACGTATCTCGGCGACATGACCACCTGCACCCTTGACAGTTGTACGGAGCCAACCGGCGCCTGCTGTGTGGCCGCAGCGTGTACGGAGAACGTGACCAGCGCCGCGTGCACAGCCACCGCCGGAGTCTACCAGGGTGACGACGTGGCGTGCACAGAAGTCACGTGCGCTCCGGCGATGGGTGTTCTGATCAATGAAGTGCGTATTGATCAACCCGGCCCCGATGTTGACGAGTATTTTGAGTTAACCGGAGCGGTTGGCACGGCGCTTGACGGTTTGACTTATCTTGTCGTGGGCGACGGAGCTGGCGGGAGTGGTGTGATCGAAGTCGCCGTTGCGCTCGATGGCCTGGTCATCGGCTCATCCGGCACATTTCTCGCAGGCGAGGCTTCGCTGACGATCAACGGCGCCGTCCCCGACTTGCCACTCGCACTGAACTTCGAGAATTCCGACAACTTCACGCACGCACTGGTGCGTCAGTTCGCCGGGGCTGAGGGCGACGACCTCGACGTCGATGACGATTGTGTCCTGGATATCATGCCCTGGTCAGAAATGGTCGACCTCGTTGCGCTCGTGGAGAACGACGATGTGCCTCCGAGCGGGACCGAGTGCCATTACGGACCCCCGCAAGTCGGGCCTGACGGCGATGCGGTTCCGAGTCATGTTGTGCGCTGCGGTTCGTCGTGGCGAATCGGTGATCCCGATCCGGCCGCTGGCGATGACACACCGGGAGCGTTGAATATCTGCCCGTAACCGTGTCGCGCTGACAACGCAACGGGGCAGGTGGCGTATGCGTCACCTGCCCCGCTATGAACTTGGACAGCGATCGACGATCAACGTGTGCGGATGTTACGCGGCGTCTTGACGCGTACCACGGTCGCGCCGGCCGAGTCGATGACGATCCGACCGTGAGCAGCCGTTGGGAACAGGAACGTTCGATCGGTTCGATTGCGCGGGTCATGACGCACGTGCACGACAAACGTCCCCGATGCATCACGTGTGGCGCGGTAGGTGAAACTCGCCAGGTAAGTCCCGGCGCGCATGGCGATGCCCGGTCCATCGGTTCCGGCGACCATCTGGGCGGTCGCAATGTTGAAGGCATGCCATTCGAATCCACGGACATCAGCCGCCCCGTCGAGCGCCATGTGATTCACGACGACGGGCAATTGACGAACTGTGAAGCCATCACCGGCAACGCGGGACGGGAGGGGAGTCTTCACGCGCACGGCCAGTGCACTGGCCGGATCCAGCTGCGTGACCCCCTCGCGAATGGACACATCGACGAGTTCCAGATCACCACTGTTGCCACCACTGACATCGAGGTGCAGTTGGTAGCCACGCAGATCGGCGAGCGCCGTGGTCAGCACGACATCGACCTCGAAGGTTTCACCAGCGCGAATGGTCTGGCGATCACCGTGCAGCGCCAGGCCGGCATGACCGTAATCCACCGGTGCCTCCTGAGGTGCGGGTCCACCTTCAGGACACAGACACGTGGTTGTTCCGGCGAAGGCGTTGAGCGCTGCGAATGCATCATTGCCGTCACACACGCCATCCGGTGCACATGAGCCGAACTGCCCGCCGGCATCAACGTTGTATGCCGCGGGTGGCTGGTCCTCACAGGAGAATTCGCCACTGCCATCCGGGCTGGTGTCCGCGAAACAGTTGAGCGCTTGGAACCGATCGTTGCCATCAGCGGTCAGATCCGGCGGACAGGTCCCGAATTGCCCGCCCATGTCGCCAAAAGGCACATCCGTTGAAACACAGTCACCGGCAGCGCACGCCCACCACAGGCAGTTGTCGTCACGAATGCCGTTGCGATCGAGATCAGCACACTCGGCGATCGTGCCACCGGGACACTCAGCACCACCCACCTCGCACGCGTCCGCCACTTCATTCATGTCGAGATCGGCGCAGTCGGTCAGCGCCCCCCCCCACGTGCTGCCAGGGACGACACCGCAATCTTCTTCATCCAGGGCAACGCAGCCCACCGCGGTGCAGCAGGCCCCGACGGGTTGCGGACAACTGGCCACCAGACATGAAGAATCATCCCCTTGGAACAGGCCGTTGCCCGCGGCACAATCGGTGTCCGACACCTCATCGGTACACGAGCCGTCCGGGTTGCAGCAGGCGCCAATCGGAAAACACTCCGTGTTGTTGCATGACGATCCAAGCCCCTGGGTGACGCCGCCGAGCGTCTCACAGTCTCCGACCGTGAGATCAAGACAGCCCTTCGGATCGAAACAGCACGCTGGAGTGAAACAGTCGAATCCTCCACACTCCGTCCCGTCACCGAGGTACACCCCGCCCGCTGCGCCGCAGGCCCCGATGCTCTGGCCATCGCTGCATACATCGTCAGCGCCGCAGCAGGCCCCGAACGGCACCTGGCCGTCGCAGTCGACGACGGCGCGAATGACCCAATCACCACTGGCGCCGAAGAAACACAGATTCAACCAACCGAGTGTAATCTCATCGACCGCGTTGCGTTGTGCCTGGCAGCCGTTGATGTCTGTGACGAGAGTCGGTAGCGCCGAGTTGCCGGCGGGCGCTTCGAAAAACTTGAACGACACGACAAAAACGTCATTTTCCGTGATGGGCACAGACAGCGGAATAGTGTTGTTCTCATCGAGGAAACGGAATTCGTTGAGCACGCCGTCGGTCATGGCGGGGGCCTCGAGCGTCTCGAGTACGGCGCCTGGAACCGGAAAGCTTCCGCCCTCGAAAATCGTGATCGAGTCCTGAATCGACAATCCCGCGGTTCCACTCTGTGAGCGCCAGAACACCTGGACGGCCACGATGGTGCCGTCGCAGGGTGAGGTCAGCCAGGCTGCGCCGCTCTCGTTGTCGACGAAACCGAGCTGGATCGCGGCTGTGCCACCGTCGGTCAGGGAGTCGTTCTGGACGGTCACTTCGATGGCCGAAACGGGCATCACCAGCAAGCCAGAAAGGCACAGGGACCAAATGGCCGGGCGGCGCTTGGACTGGGTCATGACGCTTTTCCCTCACTTCTGAGATGTGACAAGGCAAGGCTGCTTGCAAACTCGTCCATTCAGCGTACGCCAGGGCGCAACGGGCAGCAAGGATCAAGTCTGGCGCCGTGGGGCCCAAACCGTGGTTGACCCGCCATAAGTCCATGCCTAGCATTAACCAAGGGGTCATGCGCCGCATTGGGCGTTCAATGTCTAAGGGGAAACGCGTGGGGAGATTCGACCCATTTCGCTCGTTCTGGATTCTGCCGGGCCTGATGGCCGTGGCAGCTTCCGGACAGAGCCTCGATACGTATAACGTTCTGCTGACAGGGGCCGATCCGGCGGCCCGGACGATCCACCTGGACACCGGTTGTTCTGCGCCCGGTGGCCGGCAATGGCGGGCCACCGTCGATCCACCGACGGCTCTGGGTGAATGGCTCAGTCTCAGCCCGAGCGGAGGGCCTGCCGCTCATGGCATCGTGGACATTGCGATCGGCGCTCATGCCGATGCTCTGCCGGTCGGCACATACGCGGCCAACATTCAATTCACGTCTGCCAGCGACTGTGACGGCCTGCGCCTGAGCACTCCACTGGACATCGGACTGGTCACGGTCATCCTCGAAATCGCCCTGGATGACGCCACGCCGCATCGCCTCACTCCCGCGACGATCACCCTGAACGCCGTGGCCGGGGGACCGCCGGTCGAAGGCGTGGTCACCTTCGACACCGTGTGCGATACGGTCATCGGCCGCGACTGGACCGCCAGCGCCCAATCCACTGGCGACTGGCTCAGCGTCACGCCCGATAGTGACTTCGGAACGACGTCGGCGACCGAACTACGTGTCATCGCCGACCCTGCCGACGTGCTGCCTGGCGAGGGGCCACTCAGCGGAACGATCACCGTGCTGAGCACCGACTGTCTCGGTGAGGATCCCGATAACCCGCAACCACACAAAGTCAACGTCATCCTGCAGCTGGTTTCGTCAGATGAGGATGCAGACGAAGATGCCATCCCTGACGAGATCGACAACTGTCCGGTTGAATTCAATCCCACACAAGAGGATGGCGACTCGGACGGAATGGGTGATCTATGCGATGATGACCGCGACGGCGATGATGTCCCCAATGACGATGACAACTGCCCTGATGTGGCCAACACGGGCCAGGACGATTCCGACGAGGATGCTATAGGTGATGCATGCGATGGTTGCCCCGAGAATGCCGACCGCACCGACCCCGAGCCGTGCGGGTGCGACGCCGATCTCACCGATAGCGACGGTGACGGTACGCCGGACTGCGCTGACGGGTGTCCCGACGACGCTGATAAGATCGAGGACGGTCAATGTGGATGCGGTGAGCCCGATATCGATGCCGATGAAGACGGCTTCGCTGCTTGTGTTGACCTGTGTCCGCGTGATCCCGACAAGATCGAACCGCGCCGCTGCGGATGCGGGGAACCTGAGACCGACACCGATGGAGACCAGGCCCCTGATTGCGTAGACGACTGCCCTTTGGATCCGGGCAAGATATCGCCAGGCCAGTGCGGCTGCGGGACGGCGGAGAATGATGACGACTCCGACGGTGTCGCGCTGTGTTTCGACGACTGCGCGAACACACCGAACGGCGAAGAGGTCGACGCGTTTGGCTGTGCAGCCAGTGAGCGTGATGGGGACCGTGACGGCACAGTGGATGCTCTCGATCGCTGCTTGACCACACCCCTCGGCCAGCCGGTCGACGCCCTCGGCTGTGCCGTATTCGAGCTGGACTCCGACAACGATGGCCTCAATGACGCCATCGACCAGTGCCCGCGAACGCCCCCGGGACGACAGGTCGATCTGGCCGGCTGCGCGCTGCCTGACACGGGCAATGAAGACCGCGACTACGACGGGGTCGTCAACCGCATCGATCGGTGCGAAGACACGCCGTTCGGTGTCGCCGTTGACGAATTGGGCTGCATGCTGGATGCCGCAGACGACGACACCACCGTTCGTGAGAACACGGGGCCGGATACGGGCCAGGCTCCCGCTGGCATGTGTGGGGCAACCAGCGCATCATCGCTGCTGTTGATGTGCGCGGGCCTGCTGGGCATGCCCCGCAGACGGCGCATGAAAACGCCGCCTCGTTAGACGGCGTTGCGCACACGTTGCAGGTTGCTCGCGCTGGCCATGGACGGCCGACGACAGACCTTCATCGACTAGCTGAACTTGATGCCGACCTTGTACCCACCAATCGTCTGCGTGCAGTGCATGACGGTTCCTTCGTCGCACAGTCCATCCTCGACATATGCCCGGCGGACTATTACGACGGTCTCGAGTTCCAATGCCTGACGGCAGCACACTGTCATGGAATCGGGCGACACCTGATAGGTGAATCCGGACACGGGATGCTTGTGGCCGGGAACCTCGATGGAAATGTCTTCACGAATGTCGCGCCGCTGCGCTCCTCGTCGCCATTCTGATTCACCGCGATCACAGGCCTGTGCATACAGGTCAGCGGCAAGACTCTTTGCGGTCATGCTGGCACCAAACTCGGATTCCATCGGGCTGTGGTCTTCGGCAGGGGTCATGCTCTCCCTCTCTGGCTCGGTGATTGTGAATGAATGGGTAACCTGCTGTGTTAGCCTACGATAGAGGAATTGGCACATCAGTTTATGAGACCGCCCGTGATGCCCCCATTGCGTGTGGCCAGCCACATGACCGCGCACCCAATCCCGCACGCAACCAGCAAGGCCGATAATACGGCTCCCGCGATTTTCAATCCGTCGTATGGGCGATCACCGACTACCTCACCCGTACGGCCGTTGACCAGGACCTGGTAGACGCGGTCCTTGAAACGATAAGCACAAACCCACACGGGCATGAGTACGAGCTGAAAACGAACGTCGTCAAACTGACTCTTGATGCTCTTGATCTCCTGGTGGTCTCCCCCCATGTCCGCCATCGCGCTGACGCGGACTCGATGTTCTATTTTGACCTTGGCCGCCTCGAAGCCGTCCGCCAGGGCCATACGATGGTGTTCGGCCCGAAACCCGCTCAGGTAGCTGTCGTCATACGGTTCGAGTCGGGCGAGATCCCATGGTTCGAGAGACTCGGCCAAGCCCTGCGGCAGCGCACTTGACGCCATGATCCGCACATAACTCAACACATCCTTGATCCAGCCAACGACATTCTGCCAGCGTATGTGACTGTGACCATTGCGGTCGACCGAGTGTGTACCCCGTCGGCCACTGTAGAAGCTCGTGGCCACGCAACTGAACACCCAATACGGTATATACACTCCGCTCAAGGGACCCTCGCGCCGGGCACAGCTCTTGAGCCGCGCCGGAGCGAACCACAAGTCATTCAACCACCTCCGCAGGCCATCGTGCGCCTGCTGTACAGTGGTCGCAAAAGGTAGAATCCCGTTGGGTCGCAAATGCCGCGCGGCCTGCGGCACGCCGACGAGACTGGCCGCACAGAACGGGCATTGCATGGCAAGGGTGTCGTGGCCGGGCTGAATGTCGGCACCACACGCGGCACAATGAACGGCCAGAATGTCCTCGACCGGGGCCTCAGACTCCAGCTGTGCCAGGTGCATCGCGTAGTCCAGTTCGGCCACATCTTCGCCCACTGACGAAATCGTCTGGCTGTCTCCGCAGTGGTCGCATACCAGCGTGTGCGCACCAGGAGCGAAGGACACCTGCCCACCGCAGCGACCGCACGGGAACTGTTTCGGACCGATGGCCCCATCCTGCCTGAACATAACGGTACTCCACGGCAACGGCTTTCTTCACGAATCCTCTCAGACTATCGGCTGGAATCGATTCCACGATTGGGTCGGTCCACGCTTATTGGACGCCGGCTCAGACATGGCCATGCCCCCCGGCTTGATGCTAAGATGCGGTCGGATTTCGTGAACAATTCGCCCTCATCCAGGAGCACCTCCATGGCTCTGAAATGTGCAAGGCTATGCATTGCATTCTTGAGTATGACCGCACCGCTCACCGCCCAGGATTTCGCTGCGACGTTTCCAGTCGATCCTGTTGAACTGCTGCGCGGCAACGAGGCGAACGGCAACAAAGACATTGCCGCGATGCACTACCGCTACCGTTACCTGTTCGTCAATGAGCAGAATCGTGCCACCTTCCTCGAGGCTCCCGAGAAATACGAGATTCAACTCGGCGGTGCGTGCGGACGCATGGGCGCACTGAGCGGATTGGGGACGACTTTCTATTACGCCACACACGAGAACAAGCTGTACATTTTCGCTTCAAAGTCGTGCAAGGAAACGTTCCTGAAGAATCCTGACAGAGTCCTCGACACACCCGACCTCATTCCGACTGGCACACCCGAAGCCGTTTCCCGAGGCCGGGCGCTCATCGACCAGGCAGTTGCCGCGGCTGGTGGGGCCGCCGCCGTTGATGCGCTCAAGACTTACAGGTCCACGACCCGCCGCAATACAACGTGGCGAGAAGAAACGCATGAAACGGTGGATATGCGCACTGTCGATCTCACCACATTGTCTTTTCGCCAGGACCAGACCTGGGGAGACGACATTCGCACGCTTATCGTGACGCCGCAAGCGGGTTGGCGCAGCAGTCCGAAGAGCAACTACGCTTTGCATGCCCAGCAGTGCAGCGCTGCTCGAAAGATCTACATCGGACGCAATATCCTGGCCATCCTGCAGGGCCGGACACGCCCCGAATTCGTTGCGGTGTACCAGGGGGGCATGTCTCTCGAACACAAGGGCGCACACATGAACCTTGAACAGGTGGCCGTGCACTGGGCCGGCGCCACCAGTGTTCTGGGCATCGATCCCGACAGCGGTCGCATCGTCACCATGAGCTACCGGGGCCAGGGACCGAACATGATGTTCGGGCAATCGACGCGCGTGTACACGTCCTATTTCGAAAACGCCGGTGTGCAGATTCCGCAGTGGTATGATTTCAAGTTCGAGGGCGCCGACCACGATATTCCGCCGGTCGACCAACGACGGTTGACCTTGAATGTACAGCTGACGGATACATTCTTCGAACGGCCTCCACAACCCGTATCGACGCCCTGACGATCATTGTTGGGACAGGGCAATGATCACACCTACAACGCCAAGAGCTGCCAGCGCAGCCAATGTGATCTTGATCCAGCTGTATGGTCTCTCGCCCTGGACCTCGGCGGTGCGGGCGTTGATCAAGAAACGAAACACGCGGTTCTTGAAGCGGTAGGCACTGATCCACAGTGGCAGCAGGACGTGTTTGAATGAAATGTCCGCCCACCGCGTGTCGACCGTGCTGATCATCTGCACGTCCCCGCCGATATCTTGACGGATCGTCTGCTCGATGACCTCTTGCATGCGTCCCTGGGCCTCGACGAACCCGTCACGCAAACCCACCTGGTAGCGCTCGGAGCCGAATCCACTGAGATACGCGTCACTGTAGGGCTCGAGGTTTTCCAGATCCCAAGGCTCGAGTTCGCGTGCGTACTTGCGCGGGAAGGCTGTGACTGGCCATGACCAGCACGTCATCGAAGTCGTTGTACACCGTCCCACTCGCTGGATACCACCTCGTGCGCACCTCGGTGCGACGGTTCTTGCCCGACCCCACCGTCACCACATAGTGCTCGCCGCGCTGCCCTGTATAACGACTCGTGGCCTTGCAGTCGTAGGTCCAATAGGGTACGTACATGCCCAGCAGACGATCGGTGGCGTGTTCGGCGTGCTTGAGCGCCCCTGGGGCGAACCAGCGGCTCTTGAGCCAGCCGCGAAAGGCCTCCCGGGCCGCATCACGGGGGACCCTGAAGGGCAGGACCGCGCGAGGTTTGATCTGACGGCCACTGTGTTCGGTGGCAACGATGTCGCTGCCGCAGAATGGACACTTCAATGCGGTGACGTCGTCCGGCAGGTCGACGTCTGCGCCGCACGGCCCGCACTTGACCGTCCGGGTCTCCATCATTTCAGCGTTGGTCTCGAGATCCTTGAGAACGACCTCGAAGTCGAGCTCATCGATCTCTTCGTCGGACTGCGCGATCACGTTCGTTGCCCCGCAGTACATGCATTTGAGCGCAGTGGTACCAGGCTCGTAGGCAAGTTTGGCCCCGCATTCTCGGCAGGGAAACTGCCTGAAGGTCGCAGACTTCGTCTGGTCCTGATCAGCCGGCATGCATGGGCCCCGCGTCAGGTCGGAGGGTCAGCACGACTCACGCGGGTCGCGCACGACGGGTTCACGAATCATCGACGATTTCGTCAGGGAGCTAAGTGCCCCATTTCACAATTCTTTGTAGGGTTTTCCGGACGCTTGCCGCCCTGGACTGTGTTGCTCGTCGTCAACGATGTCAGGCATCGCCTCCTCCTCGCGCCTTGCCCAACACGACAATCGCCGCGGAGTACCCTACACCCAATCATGAAAGGGAGCACTAAGACTTCGGCGGCAATGGCGGTGGCTGACTGCCGAACACGGCCGTCAGCGCAGGCACATCGCCGGCCTTTTTCCACTCGGGCATGCCCTGCGTCCACGCCAGTGTGTCGCGGGTCAGCTCCCCCGCGGCCGCCTTGGCCTTGAGGCCCTCGATGTCAAAAGGGCCAGCCTGTTGGCCGTTGAGACCAAGAAAGAACGCAACGCCCTGCGGAAGCGGCGGCGGCGCCCCACCCCCTGCTGACGGCGCGCTCATCGACTGGCCCATTTGATTGGCCATGGCAAAACCCATACCCATCCCCATGCCCCCGGCGGCCATCCCTCCCGGATTCTCCGCAGCCTTTTCCAGCGCCTCGGCCGCCTGGAATTGGGTGTACGCCTGGAGGTTGCCGACCACACCCATGCTCGTGCGTTTGTCGAGAACCTCCTCCACCTCCTTGGGCAGCGAGATGTTTTCGACCAGCATGGTCCCGATGTCTATGCCGTAGCCGTCGAACTCGGGCTGAATACGCTGCTTAATGAAATCGCCAAGTTCATCGTAGTTGCCGGCTAGATCCAAAATGGGAATGCTGCTTTCGCCGAGAATGTCGGCAAAGCGCGAAACAACGATGTTCCGCAGCTGATCGGTGATCTCGTCTGTCGTGAAGTGCCCGTCCGTTCCCACGATCTCGTGAATGAACTTCCCGGCATCCTTCACGCGAATGGAGTAGGTTCCAAAAGCGCGCAATCGGACAGGGCCGAACTCGGCATCGCGTCGCATGATCGGATTCTTCGTACCCCACTTCAGATCGGTGAACTGGCGCGTGGTAACGAAGTACACCTCGGCCTTGAATGGACTCTCGAATCCGTACTTCCACCCCTTGAGGGTGGCCAGGATCGGCATGTTCTGAGTCTCGAGCGTGTGGGTGCCCGGTTCGTAGATATCGGCAAGCTGCCCTTCGTTCACGAATGCGGCGACCTGACCAGGCCGGACGATGAGTTTTGCACCGTACTTGATTTCATTGCCGTACCGCTCGAAACGGTAGACCATCGTCTGGCTGGAATCATCCAGCCACTCGATGATATCAATCAATTCGCCTTTGATCTTATCCCACAGCCCCATATGTGCACCTCTTCGAGTTAGTGGTCAGGTCACCTGTGTACTGCGTATTGCGAGCGCTGCACGCCCGGTCCGGCCGGCACTGAACAACCCATTAAACCTAAGTCCCACGGACACGACCAGCGAGTATAATCACTGGTTGCCATTATACGTCTGCTGCCGATGGCCCTACAGCCCAAGGACGTCCACACCCTGCTCGAATACGATGTCCACGGGAATTCGCGCGCCGCGCAAACGCTCGAGATCTCCCTGCAGCACCGGACCAATCAGACCCAACCGGGTCATCATCTCGACCGTGCCATCGTAATCGCCGTCGCCCTGAAGCTGAATGATGCGCGTGCTCAGGGCCTCCATGGCCTGCTTCATCTTGTCGAAATTCACACGATACGATCCGCTCGGACTCCGCGTGAACGCCCCATGCTCTTTGAAGAAATTGAACCGCATCATGTTGGCCCGTCCATGAGCGGAACTGGCCCCGAAGCGAATTGAACGGAAGATGCTTGCGAGGAAAGTCACGTAGTTGTCCATGACCGTGCCCTCTTTCAGTTCTCCCTGTTCGTACAACCGTGTAACCATGTACAAGCCCAGGATGTCGGCCTTGCCCTCCTCGAGCGCCGAGGCCTGCTCCTTGAGCGCTTGACGCACGGTCCCCCGGCCATTGATCGTGTTCTTGATACCCAGACCGTGGGCCACTTCGTGAAACATGGTGTTGGAGAAGAACGCGTCGAACGTCACGTGCCGCCGCTGGTCTTCATCGATCAGGACTTTGGCCAGAGGCACGACAATGCGATCGAACTTGGCCTTCATCGCATTCTTCAACTGCAGACGACGCGTGCCCTTCTCCAGCTGAACCTGTTCGTCGTTGGGCAGATTGACCGCGATGGTCTTGGCCCCTGCGTTACAGTCACCTGCGTAGAAGATGACATCGTAGGCTCCCAGATCTGAATCTGTACCGGGCATCTCGTTCTTGTATTCCTGAGCACACGGCAGGTGGCGCTGAAGATCGGGCAGCATGGCAGCATAGCGCGCCAACCGTGCACTCCAGGTCTTGTCCTTGACCAGCACATAGGCCTCGTGAGCGGCCTTGTAACCAAACAGTTGATCCTCGTACGTCTCAATGGGACCGATGACGATGTCCAGCGTATTGTCTTTCATGTCAAGCCACACGCGATCGCTCTCGCGATACTGGTCGGTCGCCAGCGCCGTCGCACGCGTAAAGAGGTAGACCTTCAGGGCCTTGTTCTCGGTCAGCGAGCCGGCGGCCTTCAACTTGGAGATGGCTCGACGGGTCAGAGCCCCGTAGAACGCGTTGTACGGCGTGGCCGACAACGTTCCTCCAGGCTTGCGCACGATGACCGTGTACTGACTGGTGAAGGCTGCTCGATCCGATGGGTACTTGGCCAGATGGGTCTCGAATTCTTCGCGTGTCATGTCTGGTGGATAAAAGTTGGCCCCCGGCCGTTTGGGGCCGACGCCCGCGACGAACGGTGCGTTGTCGCCGAGGCGGTCCCACGGACCGTAGTTGATCTCACAGAACCGGCGTGTGTGCGGGTCGCGCACGGTCTTGAGCAGCGCGTCACGATCACCGTAGGCCTGCAGCCAGAAGATCGCGTCCATCTGCCGGGCTGCTTCGATGAGCAGCGGAATCATCTGACGTTCCGTAGGTGTCAGTGCGGCCAGGTCGGCAGACAGGCGCACCGTTGCGTACGCCTGGACCCGTTCGGCCATGGCAGGTGGTCCAGAAATGGCCCCCGACCTGGCGACCACGGCGGACAGGACAACCCCCGCGCAGCATGCGAACTTCGACATCATGAGGCTCCTTGTCTTGAAGCCTCAATAATACTGCAATTCGGCAGGTGTCACTAACGGGAGGTCTGCCGGGACTCCGCAGCCTCGAGCAGGGTCCGCAAGCGAGCCAGGGTCACCGGCTTGGACAGAATTGCCGCCCGCTCACGCAGGTCCGCAGGCATGTCGGTGGGGTAGTCCCCCATTGCGGTGATAAAGGCGATATCCGCGTCGGGGTCGAGGTCGATGATACGGCGGGCAGCGGCCACACCGTCGACCAGGGGCATGATGATGTCCATCAGCACGAGGTCCGGCGCGGACTCCTGGAAGCGCTCGAGGGCGCTCGCACCATCGAGGGCATACGCACTGTCGTGCCCGCAATACTCCACGAATGCGGCCAGAAGCTTGACCATACCAATATCGTCGTCCACGATGAGAACTTTCATGCCGGTGCAAACATACGATCCCCGTGGGAGCAGTGTCAGCGGCCTGTCGTTATGGGAGTACGCCGCGACCGACCCTGGGACCTGTTTGACAGGATCCGCCGCCGGCTTGCGTCTGGAAGGCGCGTGTGCTATTTTCTGGGACCTTTCAAGCACACGTAAACCCTTGTGGATCAACAACCAGACAGAGAGTGAACGGTGCAATGACTGCAACGCAACAACTGAACGACGAAGTGGCCCGGCATGCCCAGTTGGGCTCGAATCTGATCAATGAGGTCTCGAAGGTTCTGGTCGGCCAGGACATGATGGTCAACCGGCTGCTGGTCGGCATCCTGTCGTCGGGCCATGTCCTGCTCGAAGGTGTTCCGGGCCTGGCCAAGACCCTGACCGTCCGCCTGATGGCCGGCGCGATCGATACGGGGTTCTCCCGGATCCAGTTCACGCCGGACATGCTGCCGGCAGACGTGCTCGGGACAGAGATCTTCAACCCCAAAGAGGCCACCTACAGCATCAAGAAAGGACCGATTTTTTCTAATCTGGTTCTCGCCGACGAAATCAACCGCGCGCCGGCCAAGGTCCAGGCCGCCCTGCTCGAGTCCATGCAGGAACGCCAGGTCACCATCGGCAAGGAAACCTTCCGCCTGGAAGAACCGTTCCTCGTCCTGGCCACGCAGAACCCGATCGAGCAGGAAGGCACCTACCCTCTGCCTGAAGCTCAAGTCGACCGCTTCATGCTCAAGGTCAAGATCGGGTACCCCTCACGTGACGAAGAACGCAAAGTCATCGATAGAATGGCCGGAAGCCAGAGCACGCCTGACATTCGCCCGGTATGCAACCCGGAAGACATTCTCGCTGCCCGCAAGGTCGTCGATCAGGTGTTCGTCGATGACAAGGTCCGCGATTACATCGTTGACGTCGTCCACGCCACGCGCGATCCCCTGGAAGCCGGGATCGCACAGTTGGAGGGCATGATCGAAACCGGAGCCAGCCCGCGCGGTTCGATCAGCCTGATGAAGGCCGCGAAAGCACACGCCTTTCTACAGGGCCGCAGCTACGCGACCCCGCATGACGTCAAGAGCCTCGCACTTGATGTGTTGCGCCATCGCATCATCGTCTCATACGAGGCCGAAGCCGAAGGCAAGTCATCGGACGACCTGCTCAAGGTCATTCTGGACAACGTGCCCGTGCCGTAAGCATGGTCACATCTCCGGCGTAGTGCAGTCGTAATGTAAAATCTCATACCGGTTTGAAGCAATGATCGCCAAGGAAATCATCAGACGTGTACGAGAGGTGCAGGTCCGTACCGGCCGCCATGTGGCCGACGTACTGGCGGGCGAATATGTATCAGTATTCAAAGGCCGGGGCATGGAATTCGACGAGGTCCGCCCCTATGTGCCGGGCGATGACGTGCGCAGCATCGACTGGAACGTCACCGCGCGGGTCGGCGAACCTTACATCAAACGGTACGTTGAAGAACGACAACTGACGCTGATGCTCATGGCTGACGTCTCTGCGTCGCAGGACTTCGGCTCAACAACGCGATCGAAACGCGAGGCCGCAGCGGAGTTCTGCGCACTGCTGGCTTTCTCGGCCATCCGCAACGATGACAAGGTCGGGTTGACACTGTTCCATGGCGAGATCGAAGGCTTCATCCCGCCGCGCAAAGGTCAGAAACACGCCCTGCGTGTCGTGCGCGAAGTTCTGGCCCATGGCCTCGACACACCGGAGCGCCCCCCGGAAACGCCTCGGCGGCTGGTGGAGAGCGCTCGGTAATCGCCGTCTGCGTGGTCAGCGCGAAGCAACATCCATTTCCGGCGCCATGGAATTCCTCATGTCCGTTACTTCTCGAAAAACGGTGACGTTTGTGGTCAGCGACTTCCTCGACGACGGGTACGTCGAGGCGATGCGTATGGCCAATCGCAAACATGACGTGATCGCGGTGTTGATCACCGATCCGCGCGAGCTGGACATCGAAGATGTCGGACTGATCAACCTCGCGGACGCCGAAACCGGATCACAACGATTGGTCGATACCAGTTCGGCCGCATTTCGTCGCGAATTCGCCCGCATGGCCCACGAGCGTGTCGCTGCCCTGCGTTCCTCCTTCACCGCCTCCGGGATCGACTTCATCCACATCGATGCCGCCAAATCAGTGGTCGATCCACTGGTCCGGTTCTTCCGCATGCGTGAGCGGAGGGGCGCCCGATGAACCGCAGCGTCTGGATTCGTGCGGCGTACCTGGCAGCGTGTGCGGGTGGATACCCCGTACTTGGTTCTGGGCTCGAGAAAACCACCGAAGTGGGTCCGGTCACGGCGATCGTAAGGGTGGAACCGGCCGAACCGCTGATCGGCGACCCCGTGCATTTCACTCTGGAAGTGACCGCCGAACCGGGTGTCGAGCTGATCATGCCCGACTTCGGCGCCGACCTCGATCGTTTCAGCATCATCAACTTCACACCGGTGCCCGAGAAGCTCGACGACCGCAACCGCACCGTTGCCGTTCAACGCTATACCTTGCAGCCTCATCTGTCAGGCGAACAGAGTATCCCGTCGATCCTCGTGGAGTTCGTCGACCACCGCGCCGGCCGGCAGGCGGCACCCGAGGACGAAGACGCGTACGAGCTGCTCACGGAGCGGCTGGACTTCACCGTCCAATCGGTGTTGCCCGCCGGCGCGGCGCCGGAACTGATCGGCCTGCTCGAACCACTGCCGCCACGGAGTACAGCCTCCGCAGCGCGGTGGCCTGTAACGATCGCACTGGTGGCCGCAGCACTGGTCGCGGCACCGTTTATCATCCGCGCATTCAACCGCTGGCGCCAGCGGGCGCGGCGACGGAACGCATACGAAATTGCTCGTGCGGAACTGGATGCCCTGTTGTCCGGTGGCCTCCCGCAGAACGACGCCATTGACACATTCTTCGTGACGTTGACCCGGATCATTCGCCGTTACATCGAGAATCGCTACGACGTCAGGGCGCCCGAGTTCACTACTGAGGAGTTCCTCGAGGCTGCCGGAACATCGCCGGACTTCTCGATTGAGCACCGCCAGCTGCTGCGCGATTTCCTGCGCGGCGCGGACCTCGTAAAGTTTGCCCACATCCACCCCGGAGACAATGAGATCGAGCAATCCATCAACAGCGCCAAGCGCTTCCTCGAAGATACCAGAACCGATGCCCCGTTGATCGATGAAGAGGTCAACACATCGGGGCCGTCGCGGGAGACCGCCCATGTCTGAATGGAGCATGCGCGACCCATGGTTCCTGTTGGCTGCTTTGGCCGCGCCCGTCGTCTACTGGCTCGCCGTCCGGACACCCGCGCTGGTGACCTACTCGACTCTCGGTATCGTCGAGCGCGCCCCACGTTCATTGAAAGCCCGCATGACCCGCGTCCCCCCGCTGCTGCTGGCTCTGGCCACGGTAGCAATGTCCATCGCCATGGCCCGCCCACGGCTCGGCGATTCGACGACCCGGGTGAAACGCGAGGGCATAGCAGTCTGCATGGTGGTCGACAGGTCGGGTTCGATGCGCGCCCTCGATCTCCAGCTCGAGGACGAGCCCAGCACCCGGCTCGATGCGGTCAAACAGGTCTTCCGCGATTTCGTCGCCGGCAAGGGGGACTACACAGGCAGACCGGACGACCTCATCGGGTTGGTCAGCTTTGCAAAATATGCCGACGGGCTGTGCCCGCTGACCCTCGATCACCTCAACCTGTTGGCCATCATGGACCAGCTCGAGATTGGCGAGGGTGACGAGGGCAACTACACCGCCATGGGCGAAGGGTTGGCATTGGCCGTCGAACGATTGCGCGAACACGAGGCCCACTCACGGGTGGCGATCCTGTTGACGGATGGAGTGAGCAATGCGGGCGAAATCCCGCCGGCGCAAGCCGCTGAGCTCGCCGTGGCTCACAACATCAAGGTCTATACGATCGGCGCGGGCACCACTGGCTTTGCACTCGTCGAGGGCGAAGACATGTTCGGTCGCAAACGTATGCAGCGAACGCGCGTCGAGATCGACGAAGACACGCTCAAACAGATCGCAAGCCGCACCGGCGGCAGGTACTACCGGGCGACCGACGGTGACGCCCTCCGCGACATCGTCGCCGAGATCGACGAACTCGAACGAACGGAGATTGTCGAAGTGCGCTACCTCAATTACACAGAATACTTCATGCCGTTCGTCCTGGCCGCGCTCACCTGCATTACCTTCGCCGGACTGACATCGGCGACCTATCTCCGGAGGCTGCCATGAGCGGGTTTCACCTGGCCACGCCGGCGTGGCTGCATGGTGTGTGGGCAGTCGTGGTCTTTGTCGCCATCCTGCTCGCGTGTGAACGGCGGGGTTCGAACATCCTCGAGCGGTTCTGCTCGCGCACCATGCAAGCGCGCCTGGTCACACGCTCTTCGCGCAGCCGTCGACTCGGCCGCATCGTGCTTCTGGGCGTGACCTGCATGCTGTTACTCGCAGCCCTGACCCAGCCGCGCTGGGGCGCCACCTACGAAGCCACGCCGCGCGCAGGCACGGAACTGATGATCTGCCTCGATGTCTCCAAGTCGATGCTGGCCGAGGATGCCACGCCCACGCGCCTCGACCGGGCGAAAGCCGAGATCCTCGACCTGCTGAGCTACTTGCGCGGCGACCACGTCGGCCTGGTCGCTTTCGCCGGCAAGGCGACCGTGCTGTGCCCGTTGACGCCCGATTTCGGTTTTCTGCGCATGGTGCTCGAAGAAGCCGGGCCACGTAGCGTCAGCCGTGGCGGAACCAATCTGGCAGCGCCCATCCAGCAAGCGGTGAATGGCTTCGGCGGCGCAGGAGACGTTTCGCGCGCCATACTGCTGATCACTGACGGAGAGGACCACGACTCCTTTCCCGTCGAGGCGGCGAAGAAGGCCGCCGAACGCGGCGTCAAGATCTTCACCGTGGGCTTTGGTTCTGAAGAAGGCAGCGAAGTCATGGTCACGGATCCTCAGAGCGGTGCGCGCCAACGACTGACTGACGGCAATGGCACCCCGGTGATCTCGCGTCTCGATGGTGACACGCTGCGCGACATCGCTCTCGAAACCGAAGGGGCTTACATCCCGGCTGGGACGGGGGTTCTCGATCTCGACTCGATCTACCGCGACCTGCTCGCCCCACTGACCCGCGGCCAACTCGACGGGCGCGGTCGGCTGGTGCACCAGGACGGCTTCCAGTGGGCCATCCTGATTGCATTGATCGTCCTTGTCGC
The DNA here is from genome assembly GCA_942492115.1 of uncultured Planctomycetota bacterium. Taxonomy (GTDB): domain Bacteria; phylum Planctomycetota; class Phycisphaerae; order UBA1845; family CAIVHJ01; genus CALODL01. The sequence continues at coordinate 265,429 of CALODL010000002.1, read as the reverse complement.
GGCGGTTGGTATCACCAGTGGGCGCGCCCGCGCCCCGCACCACGTGTTGCTTGTCGTGCTCATGGCCGCCGTATGCCCGCGGGCCGAAGCGGTGCAGTCGCCTCCTCCATCACCACCGGCGGTGTCTCCGACAGTGCCTGAGGGAGAAGAGGATCCGGCCGCGACAACCGCAAGACCTGAGCCGGCCGACATTCCCGAGGATCCGCGCACGGCGTACAACCTGGGCCGCAAGCATCTCGAAGATGGCGCGCTCGACGACGCAGAACGCATTCTCACCGCAGCACGTCGCGCAGCGGGTGCCGACGGACCGTGTCGCTACCGCGCGACCTACAGTTTGGCTTGGGTGTACGTCAAGAAGCACGATACGCTGCTCGACGACAATCCCGAGGAAGCCCTCGTCGCCCTGCAAACGGCTGCAGACTGGTTCCGCGATGCTGTACGCCTGCGCCCGGAAGAAGAGGCTCCACGACACAACCTCGAAGTCGTGTTGCGCAAAGCGTTGGCCCTTGCCGATTCGTTGCGCGATCAAAGTGATGAAGAATTGGCGAAGCGCATTGACGCGCTCATTGACAGACAGCGAACATTCCTGGTGCACATCCGTGCATTGAACGAACGCGCCGCTTCATTGGATGGCGACAGCGAGCTACTGCGCGACGAATACCGTGGCCTGGCCAGCGCCGAACGGCACATCCTGTCGGACACTGCCGGCGTCGTCCAGGATGCCGGCGCCGAGCAGGACAGCATCACGGCCAAGAGCGAAGAAGAAAGAACCCCCGAAGAGCAGGTCCGCTCCGCGCAGTTGACCGCTTTGCTGCACTACCTCCATCGGAGCAGCGAGCGCCTCGGGCAAACCCGGCGTCAATTGCGTCAAAAACGCAGCGCGCGCGCCAGTCGTCGTGCGGCCACTGCTTTGCGGGAATTGAAGCGGGCCCGCGATCAGCTGCGTGACCCCATCAGCATTCTGACCGCCATCATGAACGATGCCAACGGTACGCTGCAGGAAACTGCCCGACTCGAGGCTTCTCAGCGGGCCTCCCTGGCCGACACCTCCGTTGAGGCGCGACCAGCACTGCCCACGTGGCTCGATAACAAGTATGTGCTCGACGCCCAGGAGGACCTCGCCGATCGGACCGAAGAACTTACTGCGCGGCTCGAAGGCGGCGTCAAGCACGCCGAGGACCCCGCGGCGGCCACTCCCGAGATCGATCCCGACACTCAGAAGTTCCTGGATCAAATCACCGAAGCACTGCCTGCGCTGCAGCTTGCCGCATCCGCAGAGCGCGCGGCGGCCACCTATCTCGGTTCCGAACAGCTTGGTGACGCGGTCACCAGCCAGGTGGAAGGTCTTGAAGCACTCATCGCCGCACGCGAATACTTCCTCGACATCAAAGGCCTCATCGAAGTGCTCTACGCCGCACAGGTCCAACTTCAACAGGTGTTGGCTGCGCCCGGTGAAGCTGAGATCGAGGTGCCACTGGCTGACCGTATCGCCAGCGGACTGCCGCTTCAAGACAAGGACATCCAACGGGCCGAGCGACTCAAGACCATGCTGTCGGACAGCCTTGCCGAATTGCCGGCAGCCGCAGAACCCGATCCTGCATCCGCTCCCGCCGAACCGTCGGCCGATCAAGCCGAGCGCCAGCGCCTCGAGATGGCTGTTACATTGACCGATCAGGCCCTGCAGCACATGGAGGCAACGCGCACCCTGCTCGAACAGACCACAACGCTCGACGAAGAGGACATCCCCGCCCTCATGGAGGGCGCGAATGCGGGAGTCGACCGCTCGATCGAGCTGATCGAGCAACTGCGCCAGTTGTTCTTCACACTCATCGAACACCTCAAGGAAACGGCACGGCGTCAAGGTGAACTGTACGATGATACCACGGAAACGGCCGCGCTGACCGCAGCGCAAGAGACCGTCGTCGCACCACTCGCGGAGCGCCAGGAACGACTGTCAGCCATTTCGAATCAGATCGCCGCGGCGCTTGCAGAGCAATCGACAGCTGACCCCCAGGCTCAACAAGGCGGCGGCGCAGCCCCGGACCCGGAACAGCTGCGTCAAATGCAGGAACAATTTGCCCGCGCAGCTGAGCTGGTCTACTCGGCTGCCGGCGAGATGGACGAAGCCAGCGTGGACCTGACTGCAGTGACGCCGGAATTCGATGCTATTGGAACACACCAACGTACGGCCCTTGAACAGCTGGTTGAGGCCATCCAGTTGTTACAGCCCCCGCAGCAGCAGCAACAGCAGGACCAGCAGAACCAGCAGAACCAGCAACAACAACAGCAACAACAGGGTGAGGAGCCCGAGGAGCAACAGGACCAGCAGGCCCAGCAAAACCTCGCACAGTTGCTCCAGGGACTGCGCGATCGTGAAGCCGAGCGCCGTGCGGAACGTGATCAGAAACAGAGTCGGCGATATGATCCCGTGGAGAAGGACTGGTAATCATGCGCGCCGCAGCTCCATGGGCATTACTCTTCTGTGTCACGACGGCATTCGGCCAGCAGGCCGACCTGCGGATGTCGCGCGCGCCCTACTACACGGGTGTCCCCATCGTCATTGAGATCGCGGTATCTGGTTTTGATGCGAATCCCGCTCCGACGTGCACAGCGCCCCAACCACAGCGCGGGACGCTGACCTACGAGGGTATCTACGGAACCGGTCAGAACATCACTATCATCAATGGTCGTAAGACCGTAACCACGACACAATCATTCCGCTATACGTTCATTGCCGATGAACCGGGTCGTTACCGCATTGGACCGTTCACCGTCAGCCAGAACGGCACGGACGTCACGAGTCGCACGACGAGCATCGTCGTCAAAGACGTCGAGCTGTTCGACGGCATGCGTTTGCGCGTGGTCTTGCCGGACAAACCCGTCTACGTCGGCCAGCGCGTCCCGATTCGAGTGGAATGGTGGGTGCTCGAGTCCGAGCGTGAGAGCATGCTCAGCGAACCAAGTTACGATTTCTCGATTCCATTGTTCTTTCAGGGTTCGGCCTTCAATTTCATCGACGAGATCGCTGAACGTGGAGACAATGCACTGACCTTTCCAAGTGATGCCGGCGATATCCAACTCAAGGTCGACATCGGCCGCCGGGATTTTGACGGCCAGCAATACATCGTGCTCTCGGCGGAGCGTGTAATGGTCCCTTTGCAAACCGGTGAATTCGATCTCGGGACCGCCAGTATCACTGCGGGACGCATCGTCGGGTGGACGCGCGATCGCTCGAGCCTCTTTCCACGCCGTCGCCCGCAGTACGAGAAGGTACGCGCCCGTGATCTACCCCGTACGCTCGTTGTTCGTGAGATGCCTCGGGCGGGTCAACCGCAAAGCTTCGCTGGCGCCGTTGGCAAGGGATTCTCCATAGATGTGACCGCAGACCGTACGGTCGTTCAGGTCGGCGACCCCATCACACTGACCATCACCCTTCACGGCGAGGGCAATCTCGAGGCCGCCGGCCTGCCGGATCTCGAGGCCGACAACGGACTGTCACCTGAACTGTTCAGTCTGCCCACCGGAACGACAGCCGGTATCGTGCAGGAGGACGGCAGCAAGGTGTTTACGACCAAGGTCCGTGTACGCAACGCCGACGTCGACGAGATTCCAGGCATCGCCTACAGCTGGTTCGACGCAGATAGCGGCACCTACCAGACCACTCGATCGCGCCCCATCGCGCTGGCTGTCCGCGAAGGCGAGGTGGTCACGGCGCGCGACGCCGTTGGCGTCAACGACCGTACGGCTGCCGAGCCGACCGCCGGCCCCTCCGCGCCCGCAACGCCGACCGAGCGCCCGACCTTTACATTGACCGGCGCGGACCTCAGCCTGGCCACGGGAACCGAACTACTGGCCGCGCACCATCAACCCTGGGGCAACCGCATCGTGCTGGTCGGACTCTACGGCGTTCCGCTGCTGACCCTGGCCATGGCCATCTTTCTGCGACATCGTGCGGATATCGATCCGGCGATTCTGCGACGCCGCAAGACGCTCGCTGCCGCCGCAGGACGCCTGGCCGAAGCGGGCACGCACCCCCCCGCCAAGCAGCCGCGGAAGTTGCGGCGGCACTGCGCTCCATGCTGGCGGAGGTTCCAGCGGCACGGTCGGCGGCAATCGACGACTTGCTGGCGGAATGCGAAGTCGTGGTCTATGCGCCGGACGACGCAACAGTGGGCACCGACAATGGGCTGGTCGATCGCGCTCGTGACGCTGCCCGCCGCATTCGGGAGGTGGCCTCGTGACTGTTCTGTTCTTGACGCTTGCGCTCCTTGGGGCACCATTGAACAATAATTCCAGGTTGGGGCGAACACTGTTCCGCGCTCGCCGAACCTATCAGGTTGCCATGAACGAGGCGGACCGCGACACCCGGCTTGCCCAGTTTCAGCGGTCCAAGTTGCTCTTTGATCGCATCATCAGCGAGGGTGTGCACAGCGCGGATCTCTACGCCGATGCGGGCAACGCCGCCTTACAGTCCGAGGAACTCGGACAAGCCGTGTTGGCCTACCGTCGCGCGCTGCGCATCGACCCAGACCATCCGCGCGCGACTCAGAATCTACAACACACACGCAGCCTTCTGCCCGCATGGGTGCCGCGCCCACAGCCCAGTTCTGCTATGGATACATTCTTCTTCTGGCATCGCTCGTTGGCACTCGGCGAACGCAATACACTCGCGGCGCTCTTTTTCGCTTTCGGTGTGGGGATGTACGCCGCCGCATATCGCTGGAGAAAAACGCTGCTGCGTAACGGCGCCATACTGTGTGGGATCGTATGGTTGGGCCTCCTGGGATCCGTTGTTTTCGAACCTGACCGCGGCAACCGGGAGGGCGTCATTGTGACGCGGGGAGGTGAACCGGCCCTGTCGGCCGATGCCCCGGGCGCTCGGCCGGTATTCTCCAATCCACTCCCGGCGGGTACGGAAGCGCGGATCGTTGAACGACGTGGGGACTGGACGCGCATTCAACTCGCGGATGCCAGCCGTACAGCCTGGATACGCTCGGGAAGCATCGACACCATCGGTTTCTAAACCTGTTCGATCAATGGTGGAGCAAGCGCGCACGATGCAACGAGCACTGGTTGCACCTGCGCTCAGTTGCCGCCCGATGTCCTGTCGAACGCCTGACTCGGCTGTTCCGCCTGTTCGAGCTCGAGGATCCGTTTCGCCTGCAGCATGTACTCGGCGGCCTGCAGTTCATCACCGCGCAAACGGGCCAGATCAGCCAGGGCCATGTACGGTCGTGGGTCTTCCGGCGCCAGGGCCGAAGCCCGGGCAAAGTGCGTTTCGGCCTCTGCGTACTGTTGAACGTTGAGATGCGCGATCGCCTTCTTGAAATGCGACGCGGCATCGTCACCGTGCGCTTCGAGTAGTGCCGCAAACTCAGCGATGCACGCATCGAAACGGCGGGCTTCACACAGGGCTCCAGCGTAGTTTTCCCGAGCCTCGATAGAATCGGGCTGCAACCGTATGGCTTCCTGGTAGCCGCTCAACGCGCGCTCCACATCTCCGGCCATCTGGGCTGCGAGGGCTGCGCTATACTCCAACGAAGCATTACCGGGATGCTGGACAATTCCTGTTTCACCGACGTGCACAGCGTGCTCAAAACGACCCAGCCCGGCAAGCAGCTCGATGAATCGCAGATAGGATTCAACCGTTGGCTGGCCGTCCATGAGGCACTCGAATTGCGCAACGGCTTCATCATAGCGCCCCTCGGCGACGAGGTACTCGGCCAGCTCACGACGCAACAGAGCGGCACCCGGACGCAGTTCAAGCAGCCCATGAACACGCGTTTCAAAAGCCGACCCGTTCCCGCTCATCAGCTCATACCACGCTGCCATGCGCTCGCGTTCAGGATGGCCGACTCGAGCCCAGCGCGGCAGCGCACGGGCATGGGTCAGGCCGCCAGCGATGGCTTCCTTATGATCCGCACTCAACAACTCCCGATTCGGATTGAACCACATCGCCTGCATGTGCTGCAGCGCTCCCGAAGCCCGGCGCATAGCGTGGACATGAACCTGAACGGATGCGGCGTGCACCGACATCACGGTACCAGCGACCATGAATACGGCAAAGATCCAGCCTCCGAGCGTCACGCGACCAGCCCGCTTGACGGTCAGACGATGCAACGTGAGATTGCGCTTGTACAACAGCCGCAGGCCATTGATGCCAAGGTACGCGGCGATCGCAGCCAGGCCCAGGGCACACAGAAATGGGATCTCACCCGCAAGCCCCATGTCGAGTCCTCCGGGCACGACGACATAGGTCCCGCGAAATGCAACTACGCCGGCCAGAAACAGCGTCCCGATCAGGATTTCTTCGGTGACGGTGTAGTCGGCCCGGCTGCGCCCGGACTTGGACGGCAGCAACATGATCAGTAACCACGACCCTCCCGCAAGTCCGCAGACGAACCCGATGTTGTCGCGCAACCACGCAACGGACAAATCGTTCCAGTTGAAGACCGCCAGCGCGGCAAGCAGGAAAGCGGCAGTCACAGCCCCCGACACGATGCGTTGGCCCCACGACGACCGTGCGGAAGCCGCCGCGGACACTCCGACTGTAGGGCGTCCGAAACCGACGTAGAGAGCCTCGTTTGGGCACACACTGACACAATCCAGGCACTTCATGCAACCAGGATCGACGACCATGCCATGCTCGCGGACCTCCTGGTGCACGCGGACGTTGGACGTGCACACCGCAGTGCAGTGACCGCACCCCTCGCAGGCATCCGTCACCCGGATGCGCCATGGGGCCAGTTGCTCGACAACACCGAAGATCCCGCCGTAAGGACAGGCATACGTACAAAATCCCTTTGCGCCGAGCATGTAGACGATCACGAAGCCACAGGCGAAAAATGTCAACAAGGCGATGAACCACTGTGGAAACGTAGCCCAGAACTGCGTCGTCGTCAGGGCCGTCCCCCCCGTGACATGGTGATCCTTGAGCACTCTGTAAATGAGCGGACACAGAAACATGTATACGAAGGCGACCAGCGGTACGAGCATCAACACACGGGAACGGAGGGGTTTGGGACGAATGCCAACCCTGTGGAGGAGCCACCGTGAAAGGTCCTGGAGGGCAACGACGTGACAACCCCATCCGCAAAAGAACCGACCGAAGATGAGCGTCGAAAGGATGGCGATAGCGAAGAGCACGAACCCGGCGTTGATCAAACCTTCCTTGGAGAAGGCCATGGCTTCGGATGGTTCGAGGGGTGCAACCGTTGATTCCGACAGGCGCCAGTGCACGAGGTGTCCGATGAACAGCACATGAATGCCGATCAGGACGGCCGCCCGCCAGCGGCTGGACCGCGAAGTCTTGATTGGGCCTGCCCCCGCCATGACCGGCAATGACACGCAGCGACCTTGTGGGCCTGGTGATGATGAGGTCGTTTTGATCCGGCGCCTGCTCACGACCGTGTATTATACAACGCCCGCCAGCAGAGCGTTAAGCAACCCCCAGACCGAGCGGAACAAACCTCTGTGCGGCCACACGCGACAGCAGCCCCGCATCCGGTGTGTCCGGCGCATCACTCGATGGACAATAACTCGACATCGAAATGCAGGTCCGACTTGGGAGGAATCCCCGAACGACCACGTTCACCATAGGCCAGGTGGTAAGGGATGATGAGCTTGCTCTTTCCGCCCACCTTCATTTTGACCAACCCCTCCTGCCAGCCTTTTATCAAACCCGTGACTTTCGTGGACAGTGGCTGGTTGCCATCGTGCGAACTGTGGAATTTCTGGCCATTGAGGAAATATCCGGTGTAGTGCACTTCGACGCGGTCATCGAGTGTCGGTGACGGTCCGGTCCCCTCTTCAATGACCATATACAGAAGACCACTTTCGGTTTTCTCGAATCTCTTGTGCGTCTCCTCCTCGATCTCCGCGACCGTAGCGTCGAACAACGCCGCCTCGCGCGCGGCGGCGTCGACCAGCGTCTGACGCACGACCGCCTCGTCGAAGTCACTGACGACAGTCACCGACTTGATGACCACCGGCTCGACCGGGACATGGGCATGGGCGCCCTTTTTCTCGGTGGCCACGACCTTGATGGCGTCAACAACCTCGAGTCCGTCTACGACCTTGCCGAACACCGCATAGGCCGCGCCGTCCTGTTGTGGTCGATCGAGGTTGCTGTTGCCCACGACGTTGATGAAGAACTGCGCGGTGGCAGAATCGGGCTTACCGCCGAGACGGGCCATGGCAATCGTGCCCCGGGCATTCTGCAGACCATTGCGCCACTCATTCTTGATGCCGGCACGGGTGGGCTTCTGAACCAGGTCTCCGGTGAAACCGCCACCCTGGATCATGAAACCGTTGATCACGCGATGGAAAATCGTGTTGTCGTAGTGACCGTCACGCGCATATTTGACAAAATTCAGGACCGTCTCCGGCGCCTTGTCGGCGTCGAGCAGCAGAATGATGTCACCCATCGACGTGGTCATCTTGACGCGCGGATGCAGCGCGTCAGACAAATCGGCCACTTTGTCGGCCGACTCGGGTGTGTCCTGCCCGGCAGCGGGCGCACAAAGCAATGCGATGGCAAACAACGATCGGATCATGAGCAATCCCCTTCCTGTTGAGCCCGGAGGACCGACACGACATGGAGCCAAACCCATCCCATGACCGGGGAGATCGAGGCGTGTCCGTCAATATTCTCGCTGTGATCGTCACGAGGCAACGGATCAACGCGTTGAGCGGATAAGCTGGATGCGTGTCAAGACGGAACAAGTTAGCCGAATCATGGACTTGCGCCAAGACGAACGGGCTCAGCGCGGGACGAGCCCGGACTGCGTTTGAACAGCCAAACGGGCACCAAGCATGGCGACGACCGCACTGCTCAGCTGCACGAGAAGCCCAACCCACACGTGATCAGAACCCCGCAGGGCCATCAGTGCGATCATGCCGGCGGGCGAGCAGCCCGACAACACCCCCAGATCGGGACCCGTGGTCTCAAAAAGACTCGTGCGGACAAAGTCGACGATCGGTGGAAACACCCACAGTGAGATAATCGCCACAAATCCCAGCAGGAACTTGCCAAAGAGCATCAAAGCGGACTCGAGTACTGCACACGCCGTGAAGATTCCCAGCGTTCCACTGACCAGAAGGACTTGCCAGGCGCTGGCGTCCATGCCCTGGACCACGCGGTTGACCTCAGGGTTGACACGGCTGACGCCGATGACGCTCAGCTCGGCCAGCCCGAACAATGCGACACCGATCACCGCCCACCGCCAGCACCGCGCCGCCGACTGCGCCGGCCGTCCGGCACGTGATTGAATGGCGCTTCTACGCTGAATGGCCGCCATGGCGAAAGGCAGCGGTGCGATGCACAGGGCGCTGAGGGGCACACACCACACCGCGATTCGCAGAGAGAACACGTTCTTCAGTAATCCGAGGTTCGACGGGCCAACCTGGGTGACAATAGCAGACACGATCACCCAGATCGTGACCAGCACGGCTGCCGAGAGGGGATTCAACGCAGACTGAAATGGATGGCGAAAGCGCCGCGCCGCAGAACCGATCCAGAACAGGGACATGCCCAGCGCCAGTCCCAGGACGAGCCCCATGCCCCGCTCGATCCCCGGCACGGCCAACAGCATGCCATAGCACCACAGCACCGACCCCATACCGGACAGTACGGCGAATGCCGGAATGATCGAGAGCCATGCCCCGATGGTCGCTGCGCTGATACCGAACACAGTCGCGAATTGCGAACGTCTCTGGCTGGTCCCGATGCCGAAGAATACGGCTGCGGACCACACGCTGATGACCACCATCACGAGATAAACGTGGCTCATGATCCACAGTTGCATGTCATCGCGTGCGATCCACACCAGTGCCACTCCCACCACGGCGCCGACGAGGAGGATACCCAGAATCTGAAGGTTCGGGCCGATGATATAACCCAGCGCAACGGTCACCCCGCTCATCGGAGACGTCCGGTGAGATTCGATCATCCGTGTCTGATGGTCACGATGCAGTGCCTTGCTGATCGCGGCGCAACCACCGAGCGTCACGAGCAGGCAATGCCACCCAGCGAGGTACTTGAGGGCTTCGTGGGCGAACCCCGTAATGGGGACGTCTTTGAACGGCATGCGGAACAGCAGGAGCAGGCCCACCAGAACCGATGCGTACACCGTTGCGACCACCGCCATTCGACGCGGCCCACCCAGGATGTGCAACTGGCAGGACCACAGCGGATTTGGAAGTGCTACGAAATCAGTCCCGGGCATCAGTCCACCTGTTTCACGCCGGTTTTCAAATAGACATCTTCGAAACTGTCTCGTGTCGCGCCGAACGAACTGACGCGGACCCCACGCTGCACCAGGTGAACCAGGAGGTCCGCCGCCCGTCGAGTGTCCATGTCAAAACGAAACATCACCGCGCCATTGCATTGCTCGATCTCATCAACGTCGTCGAATTCGCTCAAGATACTCTGCACATCGCCGTCGTCAGCGACCGTAAGTCGATAACCGCAGCGCTGGTCCGGACTGGCATGCAAGTCCCCGACATGGGCGTAGCGCAACAGACGGCCGTGTTCCAGAATCGCCACATGGGTGCAGTATTCCTCGAGATCAGCCAGGATGTGACTCGACACCACGATGGCCTTGCCCTGATCACGCAAACTGGCAATGACCTGACGGAGCTGGATCCGCCCGGCCGGATCGAGCCCCGATGCAGGCTCGTCCAAAAGCACGACGGTCGGATTGGGCACCAGCGTCTGCGCGAGCGTCACGCGCTGGCGCATGCCGCGGGACAGGTTCTTGATGCGCTCGCGGCGTTTGTCGATCAGCCACACGTGTTCGAGCCAGTAGTCGATGCGTTCTTCGCGCTCGGCCGCGGCCAGCCCGTGGGCCTGCCCGATGAAATGCAAGAACTGCTCGACGGTCAGCTCCTCGTATGCCGGTGGCGAGTCCGGAGCAAAACCGATACGGCCTCGGATGGTGGTCGCCTCGCCAAGCACCTCCTCGCCCAGGACCACCGCCCGCCCGCGCGTGGGCGGCTGCAGACCAGCCATGACCCGTAGCAGAGTCGTCTTGCCTGCACCGTTTGGACCGATGAGTCCGACGAGATCGCCGCCCGCAAGCGTCATCTCGACATGATCGAGTGCACGCAAACGTCCATAGTCCACGGTGACTTGCTCGACTGTGAGGAGTGCCTCCATGTGTCAAAGTATTGTACACCGCGCATGCGCTCGAATCGAATGGCTGGTCGCCGGCGCAAAGATACGGCAATCCCGATCGTGGCGGTCTGCACGCAATCGACTATGAAGACAGAATCACACGCCGTAATCGGCGTGCACGAGCAGGTTCAACACACAGGTTTGACGCCGTTGATGGCCTCGATACGATACACCGCATGCTTGTCACTGACGGGGTCACCACAAGATACTGTTGAGGATCCCCCTGACCCGAGACCGCAGTCCGTGGATTCCGCCGTCGAGGCAGCGCACCGAGTGTGCAAGTGAGCCCAATATTCAGTCATCCGTACCCGAGAAGAGGTGTTTTCATGTTGACCCCTTTGCCTACCTTGATTCTTCTGGCAGCCACACTCATGTCGACGGGTGCCGGCGCCGAGGACGTGTTCACGCCACATCACATTGCCAAACTGCGCTCGTGCAGTTCGGCGACGATTTCACCCGACGGCGCACGCATTGCCTACCGGCTGAGCGTGCCTCGGAGGCCTTTCGATGACGACAGTGGTTCGGCGTACAACGAGCTGCACGTTGTAGATCTCAATGGCGTCAGTCGTCCGTTCATCACCGGCCCGGTAAGCATTGGCGGACTTGACTGGACGCCAGACGGCACGGCGTTGTCCTTTACATCCAAACGCGGCGACGACGACCACACGAGCCTGTATGTCATTCCCATCGATGGTGGCGAGGCCCGACGGATCATGACTCATGACACGGGTATCGGGACCTACACCTGGCACCCCGGCGGAACGCATGTGGCGTTCCTGGCCACGAAAAAGACACCCAAGAAGAAAAAGTCACTGAAGGAGCAGGGTTTCAATGCTGAAGTGTACGAGGAAGACGTGCACGCGACCCACTTGTGGATTGGGCAACCGGTCAGTGATCCCTGGGCCCATGAAGACGCCGAACACCGCTTGATCGAGCTCGATGGATCGTGCACGGCGGTCAAGTGGAGTCCCGACGGCACTCAGCTTGCAGTCGGCGTGTCGCCGTCACCGCGCATCGATGACCGCTACATGATGACCAGAATCCACATCGTCGATGTCGACAGTGGCACGGTCACCCGCGTGCTCGACACGGCTGGCAAGATCGGCAGCTTCGAGTGGAGCCCCAACAGCAAGCACATCGCGCTGATCGCAGCTGTCGATATCAATGATCCAGCAGAAGGACGATTGTGGGTCACGCCAGTCGCCGGTGGAGGGTGGAAGGATATTCTGCCTGATTATCTCGGGCATGTGTCCAGCATCGCCTGGCAGAATAACGAAGCGGTGATGTACCTCGGCGACGTTGGAATGTATACGGAAATGGCCAAAGTCGATGTCACGTCCGGCACTCGCAGTGTTATCGTCGAGCCCACTGCGCACGTCCTGAGTGGCCTCTCGTTGTCCTCCGATGGCATGTCGGCCACGATGCTGGGACAGTCTCCCGAATTCCCGGCCGAAGTCTTTACCATCCGCCACGGCCAGACCGCGCCGCGACGTCTGACCACGAGCAATGACTGGCTGGCAGACATGCGTTTTGCCAGACAGGAGGCCGTAGAGTTTGCCGCCCGAGACGGCATGAAGATCCAGGGCATCCTGATCCGTCCGCTGGACGAGCAACCCGGGCAACGCTATCCCCTGATCCTGGTCGTCCATGGTGGCCCCGAGGCCCACGAACGCATGGGTTGGTTGACGTACTACTCGCGTCCGGGACAGGTTGGTGCCGCCAGTGGTTTTGCTGTGTTCTATCCCAATTACCGCGGCAGTACGGGGCGCGGCGTCGAATTCTCCAAGCTGGGCCAGTCCGACTATGGCGGCAAGGAGTTCGATGATCTCATTGACTCTGTCGATCACCTCGTCGGCACCGGCCTGGTCGATACGCAGCGCGTCGGCATTACTGGAGGTTCGTACGGCGGCTTTGCCTCCGCATGGTGTGCGACGTATCACACCAAGCGCTTTGCGGCAAGCGTGATGTTCGTTGGCATCAGCGATCAGATCTCGAAGTTCGGCACGACCGACATCCCCAACGAGATGTTCTATGTCCACAGCCGCAAATGGCCGTGGGACGACTGGGCGTTCTTCCGTGAGCGCAGCCCGATCACCTACAGCGAGCAGGCACGCACGCCCATCCTCATCATGCACGGCCGCGAGGACACGCGCGTTCATCCGTCACAATCAATGGAGTTGTATCGCTATCTCAAGACCCTCGGCAAGGTGCCGGTCCGCTTGGTCCTGTACCCTGGCGAAGGTCACGGCAACCGCAAATCGGCAGCCCGCCTGGACTACAACCTTCGTCTGATGCGCTGGATGGAACATTATCTCCAGGGTGCAGGAGGTACGCCGCCACCTTATGAATTGGATTACGACAAGATCAAGGATGAGAGCGGTAGTCAGTCGGACTCAGACAACGATGACGATGACGATGACGACGATGATGACGATGACGATGATGATGATGACGACGATGATTGAGCTACGGAGTTGGGCCTGGATCCCCTGAGGGATCCAGGCCCGGCCAAAGTTCCCCGAGGCAGGGAAGGAAGGAGCTTGTGTGTCGGAAGCTCTTTCTGGCTCAGTCCGCTGGGGGTCACGTCGCCCAACCGCGTGCCGGTGTTCATCCATAAAGACTGAGCTCACACGCAATCGCGCAACAAAAAATCGCAAAATCTTACAACTCCGGGCAGGTACGCAACGATGGCATGGATCAAAACCGTCAGTGATGACGCAGCGGATGGCCCGCTGGCCAAGATCTACGCTGACGCCCGTCGGCGTGCGGGCAAGGTCTATCAGATTCTCAAGATTCAAAGCCTCAATGCTCGGAGCCTGCGCGCCAGCATGGGCCTGTATCAAGCCACGACAATCGCAGAATCACCGGTCCCCCGCAGCCTCCGCGAGATGATCGCCACCGTCGTCTCACGCACCAATGATTGCTATTACTGAACCGAAGCCCATGCTGAGGATCTCCGGTCGGAGATCGATGATGACGCGATGGTCGAAGCCATCAAGAGCGACTACACCACCGCCGCGGTCGACGCCCAGACCCGCGCTGCCCTCGACTACGCTGTCAAACTGACGCGTACGCCCGGGGCCATGACCCGCGACGACGTCGATACTCTAAGACGCAGCGGATTCAGCGACCTGGCCATCCACGACATCGCCCAGGTAGCAGCGTATTTCAACTATATCAACAGGATTGCGGATGGGCTGGGCGTTGATCTGGAAGAGGGTATGGCCTGAAAACGCGAGGACGGGGCGCTATTTCTCGCGCCGGATCACAATGGCGGTCAAGTCATCGTTTTGGGCAACCCCGCAAGCAAACGTGACAACCTGGTCATACAGAATGCGAATGATGTCACTGGACGGCTTGTCCTGGTTCAAGCGGAGGACCTCGCAAACGCGGTCGTAGCCGAATTGTTCACGGTCCGGTCGGGCCCACTCCATGAATCCGTCGGTCAGCATGACAAAGAGGTCGCCAGGGGCCAACCCGATGATCTTGGGTTGGAGTGGCGGCAGCTCGTCCAGAATGCCCATCGGTACCGTATCGGCGGAAATCTCGACAAAGCGGTCCTCAGCTGCAATGTACTGCACCATCGGGCCCTGCCCGGCACTGAGGTAGGTCAGCTCGGCGGTGTCGCGATTCAGCACACCAAGGCACACGGTCACGAAGCGTCCTTCGCTGAGATCGTCAGCGAGCAACCGGTTGGTGGTTGAGATGATGCGGACGACATCTGAGGTCGTCGCCGCCACCGAGCGCAGGTAGGCCCGGCACTCGGCGACCATCAGGGCCGGACCGACACCGTGTCCAGTTGCATCTGCGATGAACAGACCGACCTGACCGTCGACATCCATGTAGTCATACGCGTCCCCACCGGTCTCGAGAGCGGGCCGGTTCCAACCGGCGATATCGAAGCCGTCGACGTCCGGATCGGTATCGGGCAGATACCCGCGCTGAATCTCACGTGCCAGATCGAGGTCGCGCTCGATCCGCTGTTTCTCGGCATACTCCTCGAGCAGCAGCTGGCGCTGGATGGCCACGCCCGCGAGGGCGCTCAACGTACCGGCCAGCCGTTCATCTTCGGTGGTGAACGAGCCGGCGGTCTTGTTCAAGACCTGCAAGACGCCCATGAGTTGATTGTCAGAGCCTTCCAGAGCAATGCTCAGCAAGTTGCGGGTCGTGAATCCCGTTGCCTTGTCCACGGCGGGATTGAACCGACTGTCGGCGTAGGCATCCGAGACATTGATGGTCTTACGGGTCTGTGCAGCCTCGCCGGCAATTCCGCGGTCGGCCGGGAAGCTGATGCGTTCGACGCCCGTTGCCACCTGGCTGTACAGTTCCTTCGCCGCACGATCGTACAGGAACACGGTCGCACGCGCGCAATCGAGGACTTTGAGCGCCGCCTGCTCGATGCTCTTGAGCAGCGGGTCGAGTTCGGTCTCGGCCCCAAGCTGACGCGACACGTCAATCAGCGTATTGAGATCAGCGAGTTGTTTGTCACGGGAAGATGACACCGGCGTCCTCTAGTCCTATGAGAGTATCATGCTTCCACCGCCCCGACGGTCACGAACGCCGGGAACAGCAGGTTGAACTTACGTTGATGGACGTTGACCAGTCCGGCCTCGGCAAAATAGTCACGCATGATCGTCGCCGGCGCATGGTACACCGACTTCTCGATCGTGGTGATGATCACATCGAACATGACCCAACCGATGACGTTGTCCCGAAACCCATCGATGATCATCAGTCGCCCACCGGGACGCAGCACACGACGCATTTCGCGAACGACGGCTTGCTGATTGGGATAATGATGAAACGAGTTGGCACAGGTCACAATATCGAACGAGCTGTCGGCAAAGGGCAGGTGCTCACTGTCGCCGTGAATGAACGGCATGCGCTCGACCCCGGCGGCGCCAGCCTTCTTGCTGGCCTGCAGGCACATCTCCATCGCGTAGTCCAAACCAACCAGCGAACGCGCCGGCAACGAACTCGCTGCGATCATGGCAAGAAACGTACCTGTCCCGCATCCGATGTCGAGGATGTCGAACGTCGTCGCGTGATCCTTGTGCCAATGGGCCAATTCCTCGAGGAACATGTGGGACGAAGGCTGAAATAGAAAATAGTTGAGCAGCGACCGATCGTAGGTCCGCGCCCAGGCCTCGAATTCCTCCTTGGCCAGTTGCTTCGTGGTCTCGGCGTCGAGAATCATGCCGGCACTATAGCTGCAGTCGCGCATCGGGGCCAGATGCGGCGAAACCGGCTGGAGGACGTCCGGTCCCGCAAATCCGTGAACAACCAAAAAAAAAGGCCGCACCCCGAGGTGCGGCCGTCATGTTCTTCGAATGTGCGTCATTCACGCATCGTCAAGTTCAGCGATGACGCTGTCGATGGTCGGACCCAGGCGTTCAGTAATGAACAGTTCTTCGTTTTCCTGAAGTGCGAGTCGCGCAGCCGCCACTTTATCTGCCCTGATACCGGGCTGTTCGTGGGCCTGCCCGAGGATACGACCCAGCTCGGAAATCTCCGCCTCGTCTGCTCGGGGTTCGGCAGTCGACGGCGGCGCCACGGGGTGTGTTTGTGCCTCGCTTTGTGCGAGGCGTAGCTGGGCGAGACGGTCGGCACCTGACTGGCTGCTGACGTTGCTGACATGTTCCATTGAGGATCCTTCCAGGGTTTACGGCGCGCGCCACCGTTTGCCGCGCTACGGAATACCCGATGCCTGTCGACATCGGCGAACCGCAGCCCGCCCCAACCCATTCATCCATGAACCGGGAGTGAGAGGTGTGCCCAGAGACGCGTGTTGACTCAAACCTGCGGGCAACCATCCTCGTGCCCGGCCGGGCGGCCCGCCCGACACCAGTCTATCGGCGGCAGAGGTTCGGATCCTTGAGGAAATCAATGCTGATAAACGGGGTTCGTGAAAAATTTCACGAACTCTTGGCGGGCCGCATCACCTGCACGTCGCCAGGCCGACACACATCCCGTCTCCATCCGCCGCAAACAGCCCGAAAACGAGCGCGCCGGCACAAATAAGCTGTTACTGGACAATGGCTTGCGCTAGAAATTGGTTCCGAGAACCAGTGATTCGAGCATCTTGTCGGCCATTTGCTGGTTCGAAAAGATCAGCGGCAGGAGCGATTGCGCATCCGTGTTGGGCGGACGCAGATACTCCGCCATGGTCATACGCCATTCACGATCAAAGTCGCGGAGCTTGTCCTGTGGCTGACTGCACAGCAGGGCTTCTGAAATCACGTTGGCTGCCAGCTGGGCCGACCACATGCCCGGATAAACGGTTTCATTCGTAAACCCTGCGACGAAGCCCCCAACGCCACCGATTGCAACGGTCAGCTTCCCAACGTGATTCTCGATTTCGAGAGCCCCGCCCGCCGGGCTCCATTGCGCCCGGGTTCCCGCCGCATGCGTCTGCCAGTCGGCGGGCAGCAGGCCGGCAGCAACCATGTGGGCAGAAATCTGCATGAGTTCGTTGATCGCGCGGGCCCCTGAATCCCGCACCCCAACCGCCACGGTCAACGTTTCACCGGTCGTCAGGCGGTACCCGACGCCGTCGCCCCCTCCCAGCCCCAGGATGCAATCCGTGTGCCCGAGGCGACCAAGATCACCGCCCGGACACCGGTAGCGGGCGGCATACACGCCCGCTTCACGGATCCCACTGCAGATGCTCAGCTGCTCGGCCAACGGACATCCTGCTCCAGTCGCCAGGACGGCAAGACGCCCTTCCACGATCCGGCCATTCTCCAGATGGCAGGCCATGACGCGCTCGCCGGCGACCATTCTGAGTACCCGCTGACCGGCTTCGGCCGTGAATCCGGGATGGGCCGCCGCCTGTTCGATCATCCTGGTGATCAACGTTGCGTGCTCAACGACATGCACGGTGTCCTTGGGCTTCTTCGGGGTAATGGTCTTGGAGAAATCGGCAAGGTGAAAGCGATAGGACGTTTGCTCTGCGGCTCCAACCGCGGACTGGTTCAAGCCAACCGTGTCCAGGATGGCCCCGCATTCCGGATTGAGCAGCGAGGCCGCCGGGGGAATATCGGACAGGGCCTCCGCCTCGAGCAGTGCGACCGAGTTTCCGCCCGCAGCGAGCAACGCCGCCACGGTAGCGCCCGAGACGCTGGCCCCAACAACAATGACATCATAACACTGTGACGTTTCCGCCATGGACCGCCCCCGTGAGCACGCGCAGCATCCGATTTGCGATCAACCGGGCCCGCTGCATGCCCCCGGCCTCATCCATCTGCAGGAGGCCATTTAGTCCAAGTACTTGATCATCTCAAGAGCCATGCCGCGATCTTGCGGCGTGAATTCAACGACATCCATGATGCTCTTCATGAGGTGAACACCCAATCCTCCTGGACGAATGTCATCCAAATCACGGCTGCGAATCTTAGCCGGATCGACCTTGCGGCCTTCATCGCGAATGAGCACACGCAATCCAATCCGTCCATTGTCCTCAGTCCCGCGCATGTCGATGAAAATCGGTTTGTCATGCGCGCCCCCGTACGCATGCCGGATGACGTTGACCAGCGCTTCATCCATCGCCAGCATGATCTTGGTCGCCTGCTCCTCGGTAAAGCCCAGCCCCATAGCCAGAACCTCGACCGCATCGCGAACCGCAGGTAACTCCTCCGGATCGGACCGAATCTCGAACTTGACGTGCTGTGGTGCTTCCTCTGCCATGAATCCGATCGGTCAACTGGCCCGGCCGGTGATGGGGCGCTTGCTTCGTAACCTATCAGAAGAACCGCCAAGACAGCAAGCGCGGCCCAATCGGGCATCACGACGACTTGCCTCGCGGGTCGCCATGAAATTCGATAGGCTCTGCTTACCAGGAAACTGGATCGGTCCACTCGTACCCAGGGCGCCCCACGATGAACCTTCGTGACGCATTACCGCCGGAGCAACGCCAGGCCATGGCCCTGGCACTCGGCAGCAAGCTTGGCCATCCGGCCTCAGACGCACAGGTCGATCATTTCCTTGCTTACCTGACCGCCCAACAATTGCACATCGGCTCATACCGGGTCATTGTCTCCGGCACCCGGCTCCTCGGAGCCTGCCTGACCATGGTGACGCCCGGCCGGGTGGCCATGGCCATGCCCTCCCCGTTCTCCGACGACCTGGACATGAGCGCCGCCCTGGGGGCGGCCCTGAACTCTGCCCGATCCTGGGCAGCCAGCCAGGGGGCACGGCTGATTCAGGTTCTCGTGCCCCCCGACGATCGTGCCTCGACTAACGTGCTGGGCGACTGCGGCTTTGAGCACCTCGCACACCTCCGCTACCTGGCCTGGTCCCCACCTCGACGCTGGCAGCCGCCGTCCACAGCAGCAACATTGGTGCCATGCGCTGCACAGCATGATGCCCTTTTTCGAAAGACGTTGGCTGCCACGTATGTCGACAGTTGCGACTGTCCACGGCTCGTTGGACTACGAGGAATGGATGATGTCCTCGCGGCCCACCGTGCGACCGGTCTACACGATCCGGGTTTGTGGTTTCTGGCATTTGACGACAACAGGCCCATCGGTGTACTTCTGTTGAGTCGCGTTCCGTTGCGCCAAGCGCTCGAGATCGTGTACACCGGAGTCGTTCCAGGTGCGCGCGGCGCAGGTTATGGGCGACAACTTGTCGGCGTTGCACAAACCCATACTGTTGAACGTGAGTGTGACCATCTTCTTCTTGCCGTCGATGAACAAAATCAATTCGCACTGAACATTTACGTCAGCCTAGGTTTTTCAACAACTGAGCGTCGCTCTGCATGGATAAGCGTTATCGATGATGTTGAATAACCAAAGTTGTCCACGTCATACACACACTTGTCGTGTGGAACATGTGCTCAACTCGTTAAATAAAAAAATCTTCATAACGCAAGCCAGTGCTGCCCGTTCGTCAACGATCTTATGCACAGGAAAGCAATCTGGAATGCTATTGACGACCCCTGAGAGGGCTGATATCTTCGCCGCCGTCGGAAGCAGTTGACATCTCCAAGCCAGTTGTTGGGATTGGCCGTTCCAACATGTTTCTGGCTTCTTTTTTTGAAAACGGACTAGCCTGAAAAAGACGTGGAAGGAGAGCCATGGTGTCTGTCGGCACGGATTTTGCGCGCCAACTCGAAGAACGGATTGCAGAGAAGGTAGGTCCTCAACGCTACAAGATCTGGTTTCGCAACGCGACTCAGTTCCATATGACTGATGGTTACCTCAAGGTCGGGGTCCCCAACATGTTCATAGGCGCTTGGATCGAAAATCACTTTGCTGATACGATCGCGGAAGCAGCCAAAGAGATCAGTGGTGAAGATCTCAGGCTGGCTTTCTCAATCGACCCCTCGCTGGCCAAGAATCTCAAGAAGCGCCAGCTGGACTCGCAAGTCACATTCATGAACAACAACCCTGAGCGTGTCGCGCGTGAAACGCGCCGCAAGGGGCCGATGCAGCAGAAAAAGGCGCTGCGCGGACGTTTGCTCGATTTCGTAGTCGGGTCGAGCAACAAGCTGGCCTACGGTTGCGCGAAAAGCGTAATCGAGAAGCCTGGCACGCAGTTCAACCCACTGTTCATTCACGGTGGGTGTGGACTGGGCAAGACCCACCTGCTCCAGGCAGCGTGCAACGGTCTCGCCGAGCACCATCCCAACCTCCAGGTCATTTATGTGACGGGGGAGGAATTCACCAACCAGTTCATCTACGCCATCAAAAGTGGAAATCGTGACGCCTTCCGGCATCACTTCCGCAACGTGGATTGCCTGGTCATCGATGACATCCACTTCCTGGCCAACAAGAAAGGCACACAGGAGGAGTTCCTGCACACGTACAATGCGATCGACGCGGCGGGCAAACAGGTCATCATGGCCTCCGATGCCCATCCCAAATTGATTGGCAACCTCAGTGAATCGCTGGTCAACCGCTTCGTTGCCGGTATGGTCGTCAAGATCGACCCGCCCAGCTTCGAAGAGCGGGTGCGCATCCTGACGCACCGCGTCTCGCAGATGAAGCGGGAAATCCCGACCGAGGTCATCGAATACGTTGCGGGCAACATCAATTCGAATGCGCGTGAACTCGAGGGAGCCCTGTTGAAGCTGTGTGCGTTCGCTTCGATCGCACGGCAGCCGATCACGCTGGCCCTCGCTCAGCAGGCGCTACAGGAACACCTGAGCAAGACCGCACCGATCGTCAAGCTCAGTGATATCGAGAGCGTGTCGTCGATCTACTTCGGGCTGACCCCGGCCGATCTGCACACGTCGCGGAAAACCCGAACGATCGCCTTGTCGCGTGGTATTGCCATGCTGCTCGCCCGGAAGCACACGAACATGAGCTTCCCGGAAATCGGACGGTGCATGGGCAACAAGAACCATTCCACCGTCATCCTCGCGTGTGCGAAATTGAACAAAGTCATCGCCAAGGATGACGAGGTAAAATGGAATACGCCGGGTGGAGAAAAACGCCACCGGCTGCGCAGCCTCGTCAACGAACTCGAGGAGCAGCTCGGCCTGCGAAGCGAAACCTACGATGACGGGGATGGCCCCGCGGACCACGGCGGTGACGGGGGTGAGTCGATGCCGCCGGCGTCACCTGTACCACCGCCGCCCATTCAGGCTGTGGAAGCGGAACCACCGGCGGCCGCCGCGGTCTCACCTGCACCGATGGTCGCACCGGCGGCGATCGTTGAGCCCACTCCGCTCGCGGCCCCCGGTGTCCCAGGAACCCCAGTGGGAACTGCGACCACGTAACTGTTACTTCTGTCCTGTTCATCAACAAGCCGTACCTGTGGGTACGGCTTGTTTTTTTTTGCCTCCTCAGCACAATTAGCCCTGGCCTGCTCCAGAGCCAGAAGACGAGAGAGCGACCTGGCTGCCACAGATTCTGCTGAAGAACCTTTTTTAGGGAACAATGCAGAGCACTGTGGACACTCCGAACGGACGGGATATAGTCGCAGCATGAGCTTGATGGTCAGCGTATCAGGAATCCGGGGCATCATCGGCGAAACGCTTACGGATGATGTCGTGCGTACATTCGCAGGGGCCTACGCTGCCGGTTGTCCAGTCGGCAGCACGATCGTACTGGGGCGCGATGGTCGCCCATCAGGAGCCGGTTTTGCGAATGTCGCCGCAGAGGCCATAACGGCGGCCGGCTGTCATGTCTGCGATCTTGACATCGTGTCAACGCCTGCGGCCGCGCTGGTCGTCCGTTCGACCCAGGCAGCAGGTGGCCTGCTGATCACCGCAAGCCACAATCCACCAGAGTGGAACGGACTCAAATTCTTCACACCCGAGGGCCAGGCGCCCAGCCAGCGCCACGCCGAACCCATCTGGCAACGACGTGAAGCGGGTGAATTCCGTGTTGTCGACGATGATCACAAAGGGCGTCGCCATCGCGTAGATGACGCCGTCGAGCGTCACATCGCGGCGGTCTTGAAACACGTTGATACGGTTGCCGTCGCGCAGCGCCGTTTCAAGGTCGTGCTCGACAGTAACCACGGCGCCGGCGGCCATGAGGGCAAGCTGCTCCTGGCTGCGTTGGGTTGTACCGTCGAGCACATGGGCGGCACGCCCGACGGCGCGTTCGACCACGCTCCTGAACCAACCGAAGAGAACCTCCGTGACCTGGCCAAAGCCGTCCCCCTCAGCGGGGCCCACGTCGGCTTCGCACAGGATCCGGATGCGGACCGGTTGGCGATCGTCGACGAAACGGGGCGTTTTATTGGCGAGGAATACACGCTGGCACTGGCAGCGCGCATGATCTTCAAGCGCATGCAGGGTGTCGCGGCAGCCAATCTGTCGTGCTCGCGCATGATCGACGATCTCGCCCAAGCGACCGGATGCACGGTCATCCGCACGCCAGTCGGCGAGGCCCATGTAGCTGAGTGCATCGTCAACCATGGCTGCATCCTGGGCGGCGAGGGCAACGGCGGGGTCATCGAGCCACGCATCGGCATGGTCCGCGACAGCCTCGTGGCCATGAGCCTGACATTGCAGCTCATGGCCGAGGAACAGCGGCCGCTCAGTGAAATCGTTGACGACATGCCACGCTACACGATGATCAAACGCAAATTCCCCTGTGCCCGCGAACAGGTCGCCGCAGCCCTCGAGGCGCTGCAGGGCAAGTTCGATGATGCCCGGGTCAATGACGCCGACGGGATCCGGCTGGATTGGCCCGAAGGCTGGGTCCACATCCGCGGCAGCAACACCGAGCCGATCATCCGTGTCATCTCCGAGGCCCGGGACGAGGACCAGGCTGCGATCCTGGTCGAACGGGTCATGGAGGCCGTCGGTGGCGTGGTCGGCGCCTGAAGGCGTGCAGTTCAACTGCTCGACGCAGCCCCCTGCCACTGTCTAGAATAGTGCCACGATGAACACGCGCGGCAAAGTGGTCGTCGCCATGAGCGGCGGTGTCGATTCCAGTGTTGCGGCCTGCCTGCTCCACGAGCAGGGCTACGAGGTCGTGGGCTTTTTCATGCGCACAGGGCTCGACAGTGGCCAACCCGTCCCCGAGGACCGCCACCGAGGCTGTTGCAGTGCCAGCGATGCTGCTGACGCACGTTATGTCGCGGGAAAGCTCGGCATCAATTTCTATGCCCTCAACTTTCAGAAGCAGTTCGACAAGCTGGTCGATTATTTTTCTGATGAGTACGCCGCGGGACGCACCCCCAATCCGTGCGTCGTGTGCAATCAGGATCTGAAGTTCGGTCGCATCGTCGATTACGCCGACTCCATCGACGCGCAGTGGATCGCCACTGGCCACTTCGCACGGATTGACCGCCGCTCCACCGGCCCGGTCCTGCAGAAGGCTGTCGATGACGAGAAGGATCAATCGTACGTCTTGTTCGGACTGGACCGAGATGTGCTCGACCGGGTGATGTTTCCGCTCGGCGGCCTGACAAAGGACGAGGTGCGTCGTGAAGCGGAACGTTTCGATTTGACCATTGCAAACAAGCCCGAGTCGGTCGATATCTGTTTCGTACCGGATCGCAATTACGCCGCAATCGTCGAACGGCGTCGCCCCGACGCCATGAAGCCGGGACCCGTGATCGACAGCAGTGGTCAGCACATCGGCGAACACGCAGGCGTGGGCCGCTACACGGTTGGGCAGCGCCGCGGCCTCGGCATCGCGTTGGGGCTGCCCGTGTATGTCACCGAGGTCGATGCCCGCAACAACACGGTTCAGATTGGTCCACAGTCTGAACTGCTGTGTGCCGGACTCATTGCTGAACGACTCAACTGGCTGGTCGATGTGCCCACATCTGCATTCCGTGCCACCGGAAAGATCAGGTACCATCACCACGCCTCACCGTGCACCGCGACCCCCCGCACGGACGGCACCTGGCACATCGCATTCGACGACGCCCAATCGGCCATCACCCCCGGGCAGGCCATCGTGCTGTACCACGGCGACGATTGCCTGGGTGGCGGATGGATCGCCCGACCGGACGCATCGGCCGATACACCATGATCGCCGCATCCTCCACCCTGGTCATTCATGCCGGGGCTCTGGGCGACTTCGTGCTCGCGTTGCATGCTGCCGAGCGTGTCCGCCGATGCTCGCCCGACGGCACGCTTCACAGCCTGTGCCGCAGTCTGCTGGCGTGTCACCTGGCCCAGTGCGGCATGCTGGGCAGTTGGAAGCACATCGAGGCCCAGCGCTGGGCTCCACTGTGGCAGTCGACCGCCCACGACACGGGCGACCTGCGACGCTTTCTCGCATCGTTCGACACGGTCATCTCGTTCCTGGGGGATGCGACCGCACCGCAGAGTGAACGGTTGCGCGACTGCTTCGAAGGACACCTCGTCACCCTCGATCCACGACCACGCACCCAGGCCCACATCGTTGACCACTGGACCGCAGGCATCACAGCCACTGGCCTGGCCACGGCTGTCAGCGGGTCGATGTGCGCCCCGCGCCGCGTCACAGCAGCGGGCATCGTCATACATCCTGGCAGCGGGGGATTGGACAAGTGCTGGCCGCTCGAACTCTACGAGGAGCTCGTGGATACGTTAGTGGACTCTCCGGATGACGTGTCGTTCATGCTGGGACCCGACGAAGTCGAACGCCACGGCCCCGATCTGGTTGACCGCCTCCAACGGCGGGCCCGGGTGGTGTACCACGATGATCTGTGTGCTGCCGCCACCACTCTTGCGGCCACGCGGCTGTACATCGGCAACGACGCCGGCATGACGCACGTGGCCGCCCTGCTCGGCATCCCAACCATTCAGATCTTCATGACCACGAATCCCGACGTCTGGCGTGCACTGGGTCCGGTGACGGTCCTGGCGCGGCCCGGGGTCGAAGAGGTGATGGCGGTTGTCACCGCGAACAGGCATGAGCCCCGGCCATGCTCGAAGGTCCATTGGAAGGACGACAGAGAATAGACCTGCGACCCTGTTCTAGTCGCTGCGCCAGAACCTTGGCATGAAGATGACCATCACCGGAAAGACCTCGAGACGGCCGACGGCCATGAGGACGCACAACAGGATCTTGCCGGGGTCACTGAACCAATCATAGTTGGCCACTGCGCCGACCCGATCGAGCCCTGGACCAATGTTGTTGAGGGTCGCGATCACCGCAGTCGATGCGGTGATCAAGTTAATATCACCCCCCGATTCGGTCAGGATCAATAGTGCCGTTCCAATCCCGAAGATGAAGGCGATGCCGAGTACGTAAGCAATGATCGCCAGGCGTTGCGATTCATCGATCGATGTAGCGCCGACCTTCACGGGCCTGATCACATTGGGCCGGAAAACACGTTCCAGTTCGGACCACATGATCTTCACGGCAACCACGATCCGAATGACCTTGATACCGCCGCCCGTCGATCCACCGCAGCCACCCACGAACATCAAAGCGAGCAGAATGGCATGCGAGAAGAAATGCCAGTAATTGAAATCGGCCGTGCAGAACCCCGTGGTCGTCTGTATGGAGACCACCTGGAAGACCGCATCGCGGACTTCGGTGGCGGTGCCATGAACCTCGTTGACCCCGGTCGTCGCAGGATAGCTCATGCCACGAATATTGAAGAATACGAGAATCGATGCCACCGCAATGATCAGCAGATAGGCCCTGAGCTCAGTATCCTTGAACAGCCGTCCCGGACGCCCGCGTAGCACCTGGTGATACAGTGCGAAATTGACGCCGGCGAGCAACATGAACGCCGTCATGACCCATTGGGCCGCAGCGGAAAATGCACCGGCGCTGGCGTTCTCGGTGCTGAATCCACCGGTTGCCAACGTCGCGAAAGTGTGGGTCAGCGCTTTGTAGAAGGTCATGTCCTGGTCGACCAGCATCAACAGCAGCACTTCCGCGACGGTGAATCCAACGTAAATGAACCACAGAACACGAGCGGTCTCGACAATGCGCGGGGTGGCGCCTTCGGATGACACGCCGGTGGTCTCGATGCGGAATAGCCGCTTGCCGCCGACACCGAGCAGGGGCAACACCGCCACGAATAACACGACGATGCCCAATCCACCCAACCAGTGGGTAAACGCACGCCAGAACAACAGACCGCGCGGTACCGCAGGAATGTCACTGAGTATGGTCGCACCGGTGGTGGTCAGCCCACTCATGGCCTCGAAATAGCAGTTGACGAACGAGTCGAATTCGTTGACCGCATCAGGCATGCCCCAGCGGGCCCACAGCCAGAACGGCAGCGCAGCGAGCAGACAGCCTATGAACCAGCTCAACGATACGAGCAACAGCGCCTCGCGGCGCCCGATCTGACCGGTTCCTCTGCGGCCGGCCAGGACCAGAGCCAGGCCAGCTCCCACACCAATCGCGATGCTCCACAATATAGCGGGCACGACGCCGGTCTCCTCGGCCGACGACGCGTCATATAACGCGACACCTGCCGAGAACACCATCGAACCACTGAGCACGATCAGTAGAAGACCGAGTTGGCGGATGACCGAACGGTAAGACAATGCTGTGTCCTATGACTGCGAATTGCTGAGCACTAGCGTCCGACGAACAGGTCGCGAAGTTTCTTCTCAATACCTGCTGGTCCGATGGCGATCAGTACGTCTCCGACCTGCACGGCATCGTCCCCGCCAGGCACACGGACCTGGCCATTTCTCTGGATGGCGGCAACGAACGACCCCTTTGGCAGTTTGACACTCTTGAGCGGCTGGTCAATGGCCGTTCCGGTTCGTGCCGGGGACAATTCGAAGAGTTCGGCCACTTCGGCTTCGAGAGTGGCCATCCGACGAACCGGCGCATCATCAATCAGCTTCAACAGTTCCTTGGCAGCTTCGATGCGCGGACTGAACGGATGATCGACGCCCAGCTGTCCAAGCAGTCGAAGATAGGTGGATTCCTTGACGACGACGCCCGTCTTCTCGGCTCCCATCGACTTGGCCTGCAGCGCACCCAGAATGTTGTGCTCGTCATCTTCGGACACACCGATGAACGCATCGCACTGATCAAGATGCTCTTCGCTGAACACGGTGGGATCGGTCGGGTCAGCCTGCAGAATGGTCACGTGCCCCAGCTTGTCGGACAGCTCCTCGGCGCGGGCCCGGTCTGTCTCGAACAGCCGCACCGAGAACCGCGGATTGGCCATGGCCCGCGCCAACCACACGCCCATGGTCGTGCCCCCCATGATGACGATCTTCTGCGTTGCACCACGCAATTGGCCGAACATCTTGCTCACTTTGTCCGAGTGCCGCGGGTCGCCGATGACGGTTACGACGTCCTCCGCCTCGAGCATGGAGGTACCGCTGGGAATGTACGCGTTGTCGTTCCGTCGAATCGTCGCCAGGCGAATTCCCGGTGGCAGCTCGAGGTCGATCAGCTTCACGCCGATCGCCTGTGAGTCCTTGTTGACGGCATACTGCTGCATCTCGACCTGATCTTGTGCGAAACGCTCGATGGCCATGGCCCCCGGGTTGTACAGCGTCCTGGCGATGTGCATCGCGGTGAGATACTCAGGGCAGATCAAGTGGTCGATCTCGAGACTCTCGGCGTAATCGAACCGAGAGCGGTTGAGGTACGTGCGATGGTGGATACGTACGAGCACCTTGCCCGCACCCATGCGTTTGGCGATCGCGGCGGTGAGCAGGTTGATCTCGTCCTGCTGGGTCGCGGCAACAAGTACATCGCAGCGCTCGACGCCTGCTTCCTTGAGGACAGTGGAGTAACAGCACGACCCCTGAAGGGCGCGGACATCGACGTCCTCCTCGAAACGCCCAAGCGCCTTGGAGGACAAATCGATCATCGTAATGTGATCGCCGCGCCGGTCGAGGACCTCGGCCGTGTAGCGGCCAACCTCGCCCGCGCCGCAGATGATGATATTCATGCCTGCTCGCCGGATCTTTCACTCTGTATGGGTGTCCGGGCCTCTCGAGCGGACCGAGACGACCGAGGAGCCTACTGGCCAGGACGTAGTCGTGCAACAATCAAACTCTTTTGGCGGTTGAACCTCCAGGGGTGGCATGGACAATAACGATGGACTCGAGCCGGAGACCCATGGCGAACGAAGAACTCAAACTCATCGAGTGGCTCAGGCAGCAGGCCCACGCGGTTGACGGCGTGATCATCGGCCATGGCGATGACATGGCCGCGGTCGATCCGGGCCACGGTCAGGTTCTGATCGCCAGCGACATGATCCTCGAGGGCACACACTTTGACCTCAACCGCTGCACGCTCGAGCAAGTCGGTCACAAGGCTCTTGCGGCCTGCCTCAGTGATTGTGCTGCGATGGCCGTCGAACCACGTTATGCCACGGTGGCGCTGGCGCTGCCGCGCAGTCGGGTTTTCGAAACCGGCCGTGCGGTGCTGCAAGGGATGTTCACGACCGCAGCCCGCTACACTTGCCCGATCGTCGGTGGCGACACGACCAGCTGGGATGGCGGCGTGGCCATCGATGTCACGGTCGTCGCGACCCCGTGGCCCGGCACGCAGCCCGTTCGGCGCAGCGGTGGGCAGGACGGTGATCTTCTGTGTGTCAGCGGCATGTTGGGGGGCAGCAGCGCAGGCCATCATCTCGACTTCGTCCCGCGCATCGCCGAAGCCCACGCCCTGGTCAGCGGACTGGGACCGGCCCTCCATGCACTCATGGACATCACGGACGGGCTGGCCATCGATACTCACCGGATGGCCACTGCATCAGGTTGCGGCGCCGTGCTGGAGCGCAGCAGGATCTCGGCGGTAGCCAGCCCCGCGGCCCACCGTTTGGCCGCAGGTGCACGCGATGTGCTTGATCATGTCCTTGGGGATGGCGAGGACTTCGAACTGCTGGCAGCCATCGCGCCCACTGCCCACGAACAACTTGTTGAACTGGCCTGCCCGTGGCAGGTCATTGGCCGCCTGTGCCCCGCAGGCCTGTGGCTGGAAGACGTGGCGGGTGCCCGCACGTCACTCCCTGCATTCGGCTTCTCACATTAGCATCCACTTTGTACACTCGCCCACCATGACTGCCACCTACACGACTACGAGCGCCTCGGTCGAGGACACCTTCCGCATCGGCGCGGCGTTCGGTCGCCACGCCACAGGCGGCGCGGTGCTGGCCATGAATGGTTCACTGGGAGCTGGCAAGACCCATCTGGCCAAGGGCATCGCGGTGGGCATCGACGTCGAGGACCCGCGTGTGGTCAATAGTCCAACGTTCGTGATCATAAACGAATACGACGGCCGGCTGAAGCTCCAGCACATCGATGCCTACCGCCTCGAGAGCGGCGGCGAACTCGCGGCCCTCGGCTTCGACGAGCTGATCGCCCCCGATGCAGTCGTGTTGATCGAATGGGCCGAACGCATCGCCGATGAACTCCCCGCAGATCATCTGATTGTCGACATCACGGTCAGCGGTGATACGCACCGGCAGCTGGCATGGCGGGCCACCGGGCCGGAGTCCGAGGCATGGCTCACAGCGGCTCTCGAGGACGTGGCCGCGCAACCGTAACCGGGGGCCGGTGCCCTGAACAAGACCTAAATCCACAAGATAACCAAGCTGTTCCGTTCCCCTGTCGGGCTGTGAGCATCATGTTGGGGCCCGGACGCCAAGCGCCAGCCAGGAGTGAGATCAACATGCCACGAGCTGAGGGCCGCAAGGCCAAACAACTGCGTCCGGTCAAGATCAAACGTCGCTATATGGGACAGGCCGCCGGGTCCGTGCTCATCGAGTGCGGCCAAACCGCCGTCATGTGCACGGCCTGCGCCCAGGAAGGCGTGCCGAAATGGCGGGCCGATAGTGGACAGGGCTGGGTCACGGCCGAATATGACATGCTGCCGGGATCGACGTCGTCACGTCGTCCGCGCAACCGCGGTCGTGTCGACGGCCGTACCCAGGAAATTCAACGCCTCATTGGTCGCATTCTGCGCAGTGTCGTCGACTTCGAGAAACTTGGTGAGAACACCATACTCATTGACTGTGACGTGTTGCAGGCCGATGGGGGCACGCGGACCGCGAGCCTGACCGGCGCGTATGTCGCACTGTACGATGCCGTTCGCGATCTGCGCAAACGCAAACTCATTCGCGAGAATTGCATCACGCAATCGGTGGCAGCGGTCAGCGTCGGCGTGGTCGGTGATCGGGTACTGCTGGACCTTGATTATTCAGAGGATGTCAATGCTGAGGTGGATATGAACCTGGCGATGACGTCCGGAGGGCAGTTCATCGAAATCCAGGGCACCGCGGAGAAGTCCAGTTTCACTCGTCGACAGCTCGATACGATGCTAACATACGGTGCTTTCGGCATACGCGAACTGATTCGTCAGCAAGACAGGGCGCTGCGTATCTCGAGGAGATGATAAGCATGAGACGATTCGTATCGTGGGCCATCATGTTGTCGATCGGAGTCGCCCTGAGCGGCTGCGAAGGCGGCGAGCGCAGCAGTACGCGTACGACCACGGCCCGCCGCAATTTTTCTATTTTCAATCGCAAGCCGGTTGAACAGTGGACGATCGAATGTGCGGAATTTCCGCAACGCGACCATCGCCTGTACTGCGAACAGGTTGCCGAAACGCTGCGTCAAACGTCGGGCATCCGCGCCGGCGACGTGCGCTGCCAGCATGATGCGAGCACCAACTCGAGCCGCCTGATCTACGGCACCTACGAACGCCGCGTGGATCCGCGTACCGATACACGTTCCACCCCCCCGGAATTGACCAGCGATTTGCAACTCATCGCCGACCTTGGAGACGAGCAGGGTCGACGGTTTTTCGTCAACGCGCGCATGGTGCAACTGGGCGAGATGTACGATGGACCGCCAGAATGGGCACTGGAGAATGCGCAGGGAATCTATACGTTGCAGATTGCCGCCTTCTTTCCCGAACTGGGTTTCAATCAACCGCGCCAGGCGGCAGTCGAAATGGTGCGGCAGTTTCGCCGCGAAGGCGTCGAGGCCTACTACCATTTTGCCGGGCAGAAGGCCAGTGTCACGATCGGGACCTTCGGTGCCGACGCCGTGCGTGAAGACGCCGATGGGCGCTTGGTGTACTCTGCGGAGGTTCAGGCGCTGCAACGCAAACGTGAGGAGTTCGGATTCAATTACGAGAACGGTCAGAAACGCACCAAGATCGTTCAAGGCAGGTCCTATCCGCCCTACTCGTTCCTCGTACGCATTCCGCAGAAGAGCCCGCAACCTTGACCCGCATGGTGGTGGCCACGTCGAACGTTGGCAAGCGGCGCGAGATCGCTGCGATTCTGCGTCACCTGCCGGTCGACCTGGTCAGCCTCGACGCCTACCCCGGTCTGCCCGAACCCATCGAAGATGCCGACACATTTGCCGGCAACGCCCTGAAGAAAGCCAGGCACTACGCCGAGCTCGTCGGCCACGTGACCCTGGCCGACGATTCCGGCCTGGAGGTCGATTGTCTCAATGGTCAGCCCGGCGTGTGGTCCGCGCGCTATGCGGGTCCGCAGTGTGATGATGCAGCCAACAATGCCAAGCTGATTCAGGCCCTGGCGGGTGTCCCCATTGCGCGGCGTACGGCCCGATTCCGTTGTGCCATCGCCGTAGTGGCCCCACCGAGTACCGAACTGTGCCTGGCTGCAGGTGTTTTCGAGGGCCGGATCATTGACGAACCGCGCGGGACCAACGGTTTCGGTTATGATCCCTACTTCCTGATCCCGGACCTCGCTTGCACTGCGGCCGAACTTGCCCCCGACCACAAGAATCGCATCAGTCATCGAGCCCAGGCACTGAGACACATCGCAGAACATCTGGTCACCCCGCTCGAGGCCTGGAATCGCAGCCGTCACAGGCTATAATGCCCGCCTTCCCGATTCGGCATCTGCACCGTCCCCACAGGAGGCTCCGTGAATGGAAAGTTTGGTCCCCAGCGCGATGTTTTTCACCAAGGGTGTAGGCAAGCACCGGCATAACCTGCAGTCGTTCGAGGAAGCTCTGCGCAAGGCGGGTATTGCTCACCTGAACCTGGTGCGTGTGAGCAGTATTTATCCGCCCGGCTGCAAGATCATCACCCGAGCCCAGGGTCTCAAGAAACTTCAAGCCGGCCAGATCGCGCACTGCGTCATGGCTGAAATCCGCGGCGATGAACCCAACCGTTTGTTGTGCTCCGGCATCGGTCTGGCGTTACCGTCTACAGCCAACCACTATGGCTACATCTCCGAACACCACGGCTTCGGGCTGACGGCCCGGAGGTGCGGCGACCTCGTTGAGGACATGGCGGCGACCATGCTGGCCACGACGCTTGGAATCGATCTCGACCCGGACACGGCCTGGGACGAACGCCGCGATATCTACCGCAGCAGCAATCTGATCGTCAAAACCCGGGCGACGGTTCAAACTGCCGAAGGGGATAAAGATGGGTTGTGGACCACGGTCGTTGCAGCAGCGGTGTTCATCTAAAGGCTCTTCCGCAGAACTTGGCTAACTGCCTGGTTGGGCGCCATTCGTTGGGCAACATGGAAACAGTTCCGGATAACTTCCTCGGCCTGCCTGCCGAATTATCGACCTACGGCCCCGCGCGGTTCGCCGTGCTGCCCGTGCCCTATGACGCCACGACGAGCTATCTTCCCGGTACGCGTCACGGCCCCCGAAGCATCATCACAGCCTCGCAGCAGGTCGAGCACTACGACGCTGATCTGGGGCGTGAATCGGTCGATGCCGGCATCACTACAGTGGATCCGCTCCTACCGCTCGCCGATCCACAAGCGATGCACGACGCCGTCGAGGCGTGTGCCTCGCGCATCATCGATGATGGCAAGTTCCTGATGATGCTGGGCGGCGAGCATGGCGTCACGGGTCCCGCGGTTCGTGCGGCCGCCCGCGCCCACAGTGGCCTGTCGGTCCTGCAAATCGATGCGCACGCCGATCTCCGCGATGACTACGAGGGGTCGCGCTGTTCGCACGCCTGCGTCATGCGGCGTATCCACGATGCAGGATTGCCGTTCCAGGGCGTTGGCATTCGCAGCTACTCGCTCGAAGAGGCGACATTCATGACCGCCCACGGCATCACACCGGTCACCGCCCGCACGACCCATGACGATCCCCGGTGGATTGAGACCGCCCTCGCCGGCCTGTCCAAAACCGTATACGTCACGATAGACATCGATGGGCTCGACCCAGCCTATGCCCCCGGCACCGGAACACCCGAACCCGGTGGACTCAACTGGTTCCAGGTCACTGATCTCCTGGGTGCCGTCGCTGAGCAATGCACGATCGTCGCAGCCGATATCGTTGAGGTCGCTCCGCAAGGCGGAACAGCCGTCACAGAGTTTCTGGCCGCCCGTCTGGCCTATCGCATCATCGGACTGGCCCAGTCCTGAACACACCGTCGAGGACACCACATGATCGCTCTGGCCAGCGTATGGTTCGCTCTTGGCGCACTCGTGCTCTCATTGGTCATGGTGGTCTATCGGCCGGCATTCAACGACATCATGGTGACCATCGATCTCTACGCCACCGTCTTCGCATTCACCTTTTCGGGGATCGTGCTGTGGGGCACACGGAAGAATCCCGACCTGTTCGTCCCGGTCCGCCTGCAAGCCAAAGTCGCCATTGGGCTGGGTTTGCCGGCAGTCGGGATCGTCTACCTCCTCGTCCATTTTGCAGATCGGCTCCCGCCGCCTTGATGGCCCCCGCAGGGTTTTTCTATAATCTCGGAAGCGGCACGGCGCGGTGTCACGATACAATCCGGTTGCCAACGCAGGAGCAACCCGGACGTCAAGGCAATCAATCATGAACGTCACGGTCAACGGCGAGGCGC
Organism: uncultured Planctomycetota bacterium; assembly: GCA_942492115.1. Lineage (GTDB taxonomy): Bacteria > Planctomycetota > Phycisphaerae > UBA1845 > CAIVHJ01 > CALODL01. The sequence continues at coordinate 231,100 of CALODL010000002.1, read as the reverse complement.
AGAAGGTCCAAGAAGGTCTGACCGTTGCAGCTCTTCTCGCGCAATGCAAACTCGAGCCGCGCCGCGTGGCCGTCGAACTCAATGCCGAGCTGGTTTCCCGCAAGCACTTCGAGGCGACGTCGTTGTCCGATGGCGATGCCGTGGAGATCGTGACTCTGGTCGGAGGTGGGTAGTCATGGGGCAGGCTCTACGGGTTGGAACGTTCGAATTCCGTTCGCGGTTGTTCGTCGGCACAGGCAAGTACACGACCTACGAGGTAATGGCTGAGGCGCTTGCGGCCTCCGGTAGCCAGGTCGTGACCGTCGCGGTCCGCCGCGAGCGTTTATACGATGCGAACAACCGCAGTCTCCTCGACTTCATCGATCTGGATCGCTATACGATTCTGCCCAACACCGCAGGCTGTTTTACAGCTCGTGATGCCGTGCGGCACGCGCGTCTGGCCCGCGAGCTGCTCGAAGGCCTGTCCAACCCGGGTGCCGGCTGGGTCAAACTCGAGGTGCTCGCCGACAAGAAAACCCTGCTGCCCGATCCCGTCGGTACACTCGAAGCAACACGCGAACTGGTCGATGACGGCTTTCAGGTTCTGGTCTACACCAACGACGACCCCGTGCAGTGTCTCAAGCTCAAACAGCTCGGGGCCAGGAGCGTGATGCCGGCCGGGTCCCCCATTGGCAGCGGGCAGGGCATTTTGAACCCGAACAACATGCGTATCGCACTCGAGTATCTCAAGGAGGGTGATCCGGACTACCCGGTGATTGTCGATGCCGGCGTCGGCACGGCCTCGGACGTGACCATTGCCATGGAGTTGGGCGCGGATGGCGTGCTGCTCAACACCGGCATCGCCAGCGCCAAGGACCCCGTGCGCATGGCCACGGCGATGAAAGCCGCAATCGAAGCGGGTTACCATGCGTACCACGCGGGCCGGATTCCCAAGAGAGCCTACGCGACCGCATCGAGTACATTCGATGGGATGATCGAAGCCTGAGTCGGCCTCGAGGAAGGAACAACCCGTGCGGCGTACTCGCGACTTGGCCCTGATCTGGATCATTGGACTGGGGCTGCTCAATTTCCTGTCGTATACGATCGTGTACGCGTACATCGGTGGGGACGCCAAGAACGGGCGTCTCGAGGCAGGCGAATTCTTTGTTCGCGGCCATTTTCTACACAGCACACAAGGTCAGACGAGCGCGGTATCCCAGCCCGTGTGGGTGTACAGTTTTATTCACTCGATCTCCATCTGGCCGACGATCGGCATTGTCCTGTGCTCCATGCTCATTCTGTCCAAACCACATATCATTGCCACGATGCAGGAAGACAGTCTTATCCGCGGCCAGAGCTTTGTCAGTGCTGCGCTAACCATCATCGTCATCGTCACAACAGCCAGTACGGCCTATTTCATCATGGACTTCGCTCGGGCCATGGCTGCCATCAAGACGGGAGAAGATTTCGGTGTCTGATCTTGGATCACGTTCAGCGAAGCACGTCCGGTCAGCAATCGAAGCCGTGCTCGGACCGCGTGGCCGCGTGGCCGCGAGGCGTCGCGGGTTCATTCCGAACCCCCTGCAGATCGACATGGCGTGTGCAGTCGCAGAAGCGTTGTCAACGCCGCGGCATCTGGTCGTCGAAGCGCCCGGCGCGATCGGACCACAACTGGCGTACCTGGTCCCGATCATCCTGGGTAGCCGACGATCGTCGCGTTTCGTCATCAGCACGCATTCAGCCGAACGACGCGCCCGGCTGCTCGAGGAAGATATCCCCCTGCTACAAGCCGTCATGCCGCAGGAATTCACGGCTGTGCGCGTACAGAGCCGTCACGCGTACCTGGGCCTCCGCCGTCTCGGCGAAACCATGCGCAAACGCTCGACGCTCTTCGCGGACCGCACGACGCACCGCAGACTCCGACGGATCACCCGCTGGGCTTCCCAGACAACACGGGGCACGCTGGAGGACTCCCCCACAGCGCCCGACCTGGCGTTGTGGGACCGGATCAAGAGCGAACACGGCAACTGCATGGGTCACCGGTGCCCGACGTACAACACCTGCTTTTATCAGCGCGACCGGCGTCGCTCAGAGCACGCACACATTCTTGTCGTCGATCACGAAATGCTCCTCGCGGATTTGACCGTTCGCCGTAGAGGCGGCAGCCTCATCCCGGAATACGACTATGCCATTATCGACGAGGCCGAACAATTCCCCGCTGCTGCCCGCGCCCGCCTCGGTCTGACGTTGTCCAATGATCAAATCGAGCATTTGCTGGATGCTCTATGTGACGAGTCCGGGCTCGGCTTCCTGGCCGGGTGTCACGCACAATCAGCTACCGGGGCCGTCGTAGCCGCCCGCCGCGCCAGCGGAACACTGTTCGGTGAGCTCGCCCGGTGGCACCACACCATGCAAGCTCGCGACTACGCTTCCCCGCTACCGGTCAACAACGATTTGAGTCCCGCCCTGAGACATGTCCACGAGCAGCTCGCCCGAGTCCGCTCGCTGCTGATCAACGAGAACGATTTGTTCGAGATCACCAGCTTCATGGAGCGCTGCACGACCCTTGCAGACGCGGTGGAAGAACTCCTCAACGTCGAACGCGAGAACAGTGTCTATCGCCTGAGCGTCGCCCTGGACGATCACGGCTGCACACACGTAACGCTGAGAGCCATGCCGGCCAGCGACGCCTCGGATCTCGCTGACGGGCTGTTCAACAGCATCGGCGCGGTGATCCTGACTTCGGATAGACTCTCAACGCAAGCCCATGACCCCGCGTTGGCGGACTTCTGCTCGACGATCGGACTGGACGACGCCCACATCATGCGTCTGTAAGGACGAACAAAAAGAAAACCTCCTCAACAGAATCAATGGTCGAGTTGTGGTTTGGCGCAGGTTTGCACGTTCGTGAGAGATGACTAGCTGAAGAACCAGGAAAAAAGGTTCTTCAGCAGAATCTGCGGAAGCCAAGTAGGTCGAACCTTGGTTGGGGCAGGTTTCCAAGTGCATGATGAATGGCCGAACGTCGTGTTAAGTAACAACATTCTACGGCCTTCGAGCGCTGCTTCATTCACAACACGATCGCGATGAGCCCCCGGAGCTCCGTCGTCGTCAGCGTCGGTCGCGCCCGCCACGGCCCGAAGGGCCCTTGGCCGACGATGGCGGGGGCGGGGCGCAAGGGGCATCCCTGGCAGCTCCAGAGTCAGAAGACGAGAGAGCTATTTACCTTCCACAGAGTGTGTGAAGAACCAAAAAAAAAGCCCCGCAGCAATAATGCCACGGGGCTGTGGTTGCATACGAGATGTGTCGATCAGTTGACCGCCTGCCCGATGGTTGCCTGCTTGTCGGTCTGGCCAAGCTTCACGCGCGGCATGATGGTAAAGCCGTGATCCTGGATCAGCTGCGCTCGCAGCACGAGCAATGCTTTCTCCATCTGGTAGTCGACCTCAGGAAGTTCAATGACCGGAAGGTCTTCTTCCTCGTCTTCTTCTTCGTCGTCGTCTGCCGCCCCGCCTTCATCAGCGACACCATCCGCGGCAGCCTTGTCGCCATCTTCGGATTCGCCGGCAGCGGCTGGCTCGGTAACAGCGTCCCCATCAACGACTGGCGTCTTGGCACCCTCTTCGACACTGTCGGCAGGTTGACCTTCTTTCGCGGCATCGGTGGCCGTGGCCTGGCGGATCACATCCGCGTCACGGCGCATGCGGAAGGCGCGACCCGCCTCACTCGGCGTCATGACGACGCTGATGTCCGGTTCCACACCCCACTCGTCAGCTCCTTCGACCTTGTGGATCAAAGACCCGTTAGGCAGGTAGTAGTGTGCCGTGGTCAGCTTGAGATGCGCAGCCCCACCGCGGCGACCGACGGGAATCAGATTCTGCACACTCCCCTTACCGAAGGTTCGCTCGCCAACGATCAGGGCTCGAGCATGATCCTTGAGGGCACCGGACACGATTTCAGAAGCACTGGCACTCGACTTGTTGACGAGCACAATCACTGGCTTGTGGAACGTGGGGCCGCTCCGACTCGACGAACGGGCCTCTACTTCCTCGGCGTTGAGCCCGGAGGTACTGACGATGGTTTTGCCCGGATCGAGGAACAACTCACTGATATCGATCGCCGAGCGCAAGAGCCCCCCCGGATTGAACCGCAAGTCGAGAATGAGAGCCTGGCCTCCCTGAGCCTCGATTTCGTTCAATGCCTGGCGGAGCTCGGCTGCCGTGTCCTGGGCAAAGTTGGTCAGACGTACGTAGGCAATCTTGTAGTCAGGGTCCGCGAAGTAATTCCACTGATCGGAGTGCGGCACGCGTTCATACCCGCGGACCGTCTTGATCTGGATCTCTTCGCGAGTCAGGGTATAGTCGGTGGTCTTCTTGGTACTGGGGCGGTGAATCGACAAGACCACGTTCGTCCCCACCGGACCGGTGATCTTGCGCACAGCCTCGGTCAAAGACAGCCCCTCGGCCGATTCGCCATCGATCTTCATGATCTGATCTTCGGCCTGGATGTCGGCACGGAACGCGGGTGAGTCCTCGAGCGGCGAAACCACTGTCAGAATGGTGTTCTTGATCTGGATCTGGATGCCCACGCCTGGAAAATGCCCCTGCGTGTGCTTTTCGAACTCAGCGTAATCCTCTGGCCAGATCATCGAAGTAAACTGATCGAGCTTCTCCAGGCCGGCGTCGACGTATTCGTAAATGACGATTTCGTCGGGCAGCGCGATGGTCTCAGCATTGATCGCGAGAGCTCTCTTGAAGAACATCGCAGCCTTGTCTTCAGACACGGTGTCCATACGGTTGATCCGCTTCAGGCGACTGCGGATACGGGCGATGAACTCTTCACGCTTGCCGGTGTCCTTCAGTGATTCGAAGCCTTCGTTGAGCGACTTCGCTTCGGGCAGAAGCAGCAGCCGCTGGTAGCCGGCCAGGCAGACGCTCTTGAGGTCCGGCTCCATGACATACCCGTTACTGACACGTCGCAGCGCCACCTCGACCATACGACTGTCTACACCGCTGAGGCGGCGCTGCCAGTCCGCTTCGTCATCGTAGAGCACTTCGAGGCGCGAACGGGCGAGACAGCGGTCCATCTCGGACTTGTACTCGGAATTACCTTCGTACAGCTCATTCAGCGTGTAATAGACACCACTGGCGTCGGCCCACTCGTGCTTCTCTTCATGTTCCTTGGCCGCCGCAACTGCTTTGTCATGCAAATCCTTGACCCAGTCTTCTTTCATGAAGTCCTGGTCCTGTGGCGCACTTTCGACCGCTCGACGCAAGTACGTCAGCGCTGCATCGTATTTCTGCTTCTCGATATTCTTCCTGGTACGATAGAGATAGCGGTCACGAAGCTGTTTCTCGAAGTCGAGACGCCTGACGTCGAGTGACTCCCAGTGATCCAGCCACGAGGCGACTTCGGCGTAGGATTCGTTCTCGGGGGTCTTGGCAACGATCTGGTCGATGATGGTCCGGGCCTTCTGGAAGTCCCCGGCGAGCAGCCGATCATTTCCGGCGGCCCACATCTGTTCGACCTGCTTCTCCGGGGCCTTTGCGACCTCCTGGGCATGGGCCGTGGCTGCGCCGGCCACGAAGAAGGCCGCGGCAACCATGAAGGAACCATACCTCGAGTCACTGAACCGCTTCTGTGTCATAGGGTTCTCCCTGCCTGGATCGAACGGTGGCCACTGATCGGGCGGCCATGCGATGGGTAACCGTAAGTGTATTCGGCAACCGGAGGTTCCGGCACACAGGATTATACGAACCCCCCTGTGCCGGGTCCAACCAACTGCCCATAACCCCTTGCTCCTTAACGCGAAGCAAACAGCACACCCGGATTCGAGCGCGCAGCCCAGCCCCTGTCAACTGGTTTCAAAACGGACGTTTGTCAGCGGCAGTTCCCGCCAATTGTCCGGTCGTACTCCCGAGGGTATGATGTGCCCGGTCAATAGGTTGCAGTTTTAGAAGCCTGAGAGGGTTACGTGTACGAACGCCTGAGCACCAAAGCAGAGAAAACGATCAAACTGGCCGGAGCCATCGCACGCAAGTACGAGCAGGAATGGGTCGGTACGGAACATATCCTCTTGGCGATCTCCAAGGAAGGGAACGGCTTAGGCGCACAGATCCTCGATCGCCGCGGCGCTACGCTCGATGTCATCAAGGCCAAAGTGGACGATCTTGTCCGCCAGAGTCTCGAAGAGACCTGGGTCTTCGGCCGCCTGCCCGGGACGCCGCACTTCAAGAACGTCGTCGCCCGTGCAATAGAGGCCGCTCAGAACCTCAAGTCCTCCGAGGTGTGCACGGAGCACATTCTGATCGGGCTGCTCAAGGAAGAAGGCAGCGTGGCCTATAACACGCTTCAGGAACTCGGGATCCACATCGCAGATGTGCAAAAAGACATCCTTGCCGCGGCCACCTGAGTCCCGCACCTGTCGCCCACCCGGTTAAAGCTCTCCGCGCCACCCTGCCGATGCACATTCGTCATCGGAGTGGACCACGTGATTTCCATTCCGGGATCCAGACACCAGGGCACCAAGACACATGCTCGAACAACCATCGACCCGGGACCCGGTCCGCACTGCGACCGAGCAGGAGTGCGCCCCCGACGATGCGCTATCCAGCCTGAAGAGCCAACTGAGAGAAGCACAGAAACTCGCCGGTCTCGGCACGGTCGCGGCCATGGTCGCCCACGAGTACAACAACGTTCTCGCGCGCTGTCATCAGTTACGCTCAGTACGCCCTCGATCATGACGATGTCCCGCTGATGCGTAAGACCCTGGGCATGGTCCTCAAGCAGTTCGACGCAGTTCGTGCGATGTCCGACCGCCTGCTGGGCATGGCCCGCCCGGACGAGGGGCCGCCTGGCCGTGTCCCCCTGCTGCCGCTGATCAAGGATGCCCTGGTGTGTCTCGGCAGAGATCCAACAAAAGACGGCATCCGGCTGATCATCGAAGTCGATGAGCACATCGCAGTCCTGGGGCACCCCAATCACCTGCAACAGGTCTTCTTCAACCTGTTTCTCAATGCCCGCCATGCCATGCGCGACAAGCGCGGCACGCTCAAGATCAGTGCAACGCCCCTGTCGGAGACCATGCTCACTGTTCACGTTCGGGACACCGGATGTGGAATCTCTCCGGACAATCTCGCGCGCATCTTCGACCCCTTCTTCACCACGCGCGGAGAAGCCCGCAAGAGCGCACGCGGCATCGGACTCGGCCTGGCCGTCTGTCGTGAGATCATTCGTGAACATGGCGGAGACATCTCGGTGGAAAGCATGGAAGGCCGCGGGACGAGCTTCTCACTCACATTGCGGCTGGCCGGCGATGACATCGGAAATCGATAGGCAGAAGCTTGCATGGGCCGCGGCGCTGGTGTGCTCAGTCACCGCGGCGATGGTGTGCTCAGTCACCGCGCGCTACGGGCGAAACGTCGCCGGCCACGAGCTCGTCTGACGTTGCCTGCTGCACGCGCTCGAGCAACGGCTGGGGGCGAAGGAACAGCAGGAGCATCATCCCCCCACACAACACGGCACCGAGACGCAGCATGAGGCGGCCCTGGGGACGTGTATCGCGGCCTCCCGGAAAACAATAGCACCATCCGACGACGCGCAGGTAATAGGCGGCCCCGACGGCACTGTTGATGACGCCGATGATGGCGAGCCAGACCAGTGGCACACCAAACGGACCGTCACCTGCAGACAGGGCGCTGGAGAAAATGTAGACCTTGCCGAGAAAACCGGCCGTAGGCGGCAGGCCCATGAGGCTGAACATGCACACCGCGAGGACGATTGCCGTCAACGGTCGGCGTTGTCCGAGACCCTTGAACGACTCTTCGTCCGCTGATTCGGTCTCACCATCTCCGAGACTGGAGATGACGGCAAACGCACCGAGATTCATCAGCGCGTACACGCTCACATAGAACAGTACGGCCCCCACACCGTTGCCGAACGGACCGCTGCCGGCCTGTGGTCCGACGAGCAGGCCGACCATCATGTAACCGGAGTGGGCCACGCCGGAGTATGCCAGCAGGCGTTTCACGTTCGACTGCATCAGCGCCAGGGTGTTACCGACGGTCATGGTCAGCGCGGCGATGAACCACAATGCCCATTGCAGGGAGGGTGTCATTGCCCAATCGGTCAGGGCCATGAGCTTGATCATGGCCGCAAAGCCGGCAAGTTTCGGCAGGAAGCCGAGGGCCCCGGCAAGCGGTGCTGCGGCCCCTTCGTACACATCCGCGACATAACTGTGAAACGGCACCGCCGCGACTTTGAAACACAGCGCTCCGAATGCCAGCATCATGCCGACGAGCAGATACCCGGTAGCGGCTTCCCCGGCCACCATGGCCGCGATCGATTCGCTCCCGGTCAGAGTCGTCGTGCCTGCGGCGCCGTAGATGAAGCTCATACCATATGCCAGCAGCGCTGCCGCCATGGCCCCGAGGAAGAAGTACTTGCTGCACGCCTCCTGAGCGCGGACGTCGCGTCGGCTGAGGGCCACCAGCACATAAGTCGGTACGCTGACCAGTTCGATGGCGAAGAACAGCAGAATCAGATCATTGGCCATCCCGACGAGCATCACGCCGGCCATGGACAGCAGCAGCATCGATGCATATTCCCCGCGTTCTGCGGGCGCCGCCTGATACCAGTTGACCAGAACCAGAACGGCGCCGACGACCAGGGTCAGCAGCCGCACATAGTCGGCCAGGGGGCCGCCGCGAACGCCGAAGTCCTCGAGGTCGGCCGGCGCTTGTCCCTGACCGGCGAGTACGACCCCCAACGCTGCAGCAATCACGACGAGGGCGAACAGCCCCACGCCGCGCCGGCCTCCAGCTGGCCCGAAGAAGCTCAGGAACAAGACCATGCAGGCGCCACACACCAGCACCGTCTCGGGCAACAATGCGCTGAGATAGCTGATGAGCGTCACCGACCATCCTCCTGTCCGGGCTCGAGCAGTGCCGGGTGATGACCGGGGGATAGGCCACCCACGCTGCCGGCGACGGTCAGTGCCTCATGAATGCCCTCCGGCGCAGCAGTGACATCTGCCGCGTTCGGATCCTCCCCATGACAGTAAGCCAGGATGTTCGACCGGATCGCCGGATCGATCGAGTCCTGAACCACTTTCGGATAGACGCCGAGTACCAGACAGGTGACGGCCAGCGGCAGAAGGACTGTTTTTTCGCGAATGGTCAGGTCGGGCGACAACCCCGCACTGATGTCCGGGGTCCCTTGGGGCTGAACCAGCGGGCCAAACAGGACCCGTCGACACATCCACAGCATGTACACCGCCCCGAGCATGATGCCCGTCGCCGCAGGCACGGCATAAGCGAAACCGAGATTCCCGGCCGGGAACGCATCGTAAGATGTCGGCGACATTGCGGTGCCGAGCAGCACGAGAAACTCGCTGACGAACCCATTCAGACCAGGAAGACCGATACTGGAAAACGTGAAGAACAGCAGGAACACTGCCATCTGCGGCATGACCCTGGCCAACCCCGATATCTTGTGGATGTCCCGCGTGTGATAGCGTTCGTAGATCATGCCGACGATGAGGAAGAGCGCCCCCGTCGACAGACCGTGATTGATCATGTACAGCACCGATCCACTCACGCCAGCCATCTTCAACGAGAACATCCCGAGAATGCAAAACCCCAGGTGAGAAACTGAGGAGTACGCCACGAGCTTCTTGACGTCAGTCTGGACCCACGCGACCAGCGCGCCGTAGACAATGCCCATGATGGCCAGGACGGCCATGGTCGGTGCCAGCGCCAGGGCCGCCGCGGGCAGCAGAGGCAGTGACAACCGCAGGAAGCCGTACGTACCGAGCTTGAGAAGGACCCCGGCGAGCAAGACACTGCCTCCGGTCGGCGCCTCCGTGTGGGCCAGTGGCAACCACGTGTGCAACGGAAACAGGGGTACCTTGATGGCGAAGCCTGCGAACAGCGCCAGGAACAGCCACCACTGGGCTGCCGGAGACAACCAACCGGGTTCCCCGACCATGGCATAGAGCGCTTGTATATCACACGTCAGCGATACGCGACCGCCGGCCACGTACCCATGCCACGCAATGTACAACAGCCCGGCAAAGGTCAACACACTTCCGGCCATCGTGTAGATGAAAAACTTGTTGGCCGCCTGCCGTCGTTCAGGACCACCCCAGATGCCGATGATGAGATACAGTGGGATCAGCGTGAACTCGAAGAACACGAACAGCAGCAACATGTCGAGCGCACAGAACACGCCGGTCATACCCGTTTGCAGCACGAGCAGGGCCATATAGTAAGCACGCGACCTCTCGCGGATGCTGCTGGCGCTGGCCAGTATGACGAGCGGCACGAGGAACGAGGTCAGAGCCACCAGCCAGATACTGATGCCGTCGACTCCAACGTGATAGGCGATGTCCAGAGATGACGCTTCGGCACCACGATCGAGCCAGCCGAGACGCTGTGTCAAACTGAAGGCCTCAGTGCTGTCTACGTTCCCGATGAACAGCCCCACCGCCCCCGACGTCAACCCGAGCGTCAGGCAGGCGAACAGCAGAGCGACCCGCAGAGTTCGCCCGGGTCGGTCAGGCTGGAGCGCCACGGCCACTGCTCCGACGATGGGCAGAAAGATGATTGCTGTCAGAATCCACTCGGCCATCGGCGTCTACATTCCCTGGCGACTGTAATAGAGGAAAACGAACAGGATGAGACCAAATGTCGTCACCATGGTCACACCGTAGCCCTGCAGCGAACCCTGCTGGAGGCCACGTAGAGCGAATCCGATCAGCCGCGGAATGGCACTCACCACCCATACGAGCCCATCGACACAGAATCGATCGACGCCATAGAGCAGCCCGCCACCGCGCCACAAAGGACGCACGACCGCGGCGTCATAGGCCTCGTCGACGTAATACTTGTTGTACAGCACACGGTAGGTTCGACCGCCAACCGCACGAATCACGCCCGGCAGTTCGGGCCAGGCGACATAGAGCAGCGCCGCGACCGCCAGACCGCCGAACGCGAGGGCCGCCGAGATGAATCCCACGGCCCCATGCGACACGTGCCAACCATGGGCCACGCTGTCGAAGCGCGACGAGAATGGTGTCAGCACCGGCGCGAGGTACTGCGGAAGACTGTGATGGAACATGAAGCCGGTCACGATTGCGCCAATGGCGAGGACACCCAAGGGCACGAGCATCCACACGCCCGACTCATGGGCCTCGACACCGTCGGGAACATTGCGATCGCCGAAAAAGGCCAGAAACAGCGCCCTGAACGTATAGAACGCGGTCAACGCAGCGGTCACCAGACCGATGATGCCGAGTACCGGATCAACTTCGAGCGCGGCGTGGATGATGAGGTCCTTGCTGTAGAACCCGGCCAACGGCGGGATGCCTGCCAGGGCCACGGCCCCGACTAAGAACATGGTGAACGTCACTGGAATGACCTTGCGCAGACCGCCGAATTCACGGACATCGATGATGCCGCCCATGGCGTGCATCACGCTTCCGGCGGCAAGAAACAGCAGGGCTTTGAAGAACGCATGGGTAAACAGGTGAAATACCGCATCGCCGGCCTTGTACACACCAAGGGCCATGAACATGTAGCCCAGTTGGCTAACCGTCGAGTAGGCCAGAATGCGTTTGAGATCGTACTGCGTCACTGCAATGGTCGCGGCCATCAGAGCCGTCACGCCACCGACGTAGGCCACCACGTGCATGGCGATATCCGAGGCTGCGAAGATCGCTCCGCACCTGGCGACCATGTACACACCGGCGGTCACCATCGTGGCCGCGTGAATGAGGGCCGACACCGGACTTGGGCCCTCCATGGCGTCGGGCAGCCACACGTACAAAGGAATCTGCGCACTCTTGCCGACTGCACCGCACAACAGCAGCAGACTGACGACCGTCTCGTATCCGGACAACGCGGTCAGCCCCTGCGGCGAAAAGACATCGATATAATCGAGGCTGCCCACCTTGAGATAGATCAGCAGTATGCCGAGGCCGAACCCGAAATCCCCGATGCGATTGACCAGAAAAGCCTTCTTGGCAGCATCGGCCGCCGACGGCTTGGGGTAATAAAAGCCGATGAGGAAGTAGCTGCACAGGCCGACCGCCTCCCACCCGAAGTACAGCAGCAGGAAGTTCCCCGACAGCACCAGTGCGAGCATCGAGAAAACGAACAGCCCCAGGAAAGCAAAGAACCGTTCGTAGCCCCGTTCGGGGTGGTCGTGATGCCGCATGTAATCGCGCGCGTAAATCACGACCAGCGTCGCGACGAACGTCACGGTAACCAGCATCACTGCGGTCAATTGGTCGATACGGAAGTTGATCGTGAAATCGAGTGCACCGCTGCTGAACCACTTGTAGATGACCAGCGTCTGCGGAGCCGCCTCGGCCGACACCCGCTTCAGCAGCATCAAGGCACAGACCGCTGCTCCGCCGACACCAGCGATCACGACCCAATGTGTAGCACCCTTCAACCACCGTGCACCGCAAGTACCGGCGACAATGGCACCACCAAGCGGTAGAAGCAGCATCAGGATTCCGAGCGTACTCAAATCCACGTTAGCCTCTCAAGAACTTCCAGGCCTCGGTGTCGAGGGTTCCACGGCGGCGGTACAGCACCACGATCAGCGCCAGAGCCAGGCCGGCCTCGACTGCTGCAATGACCAACAGGAACAACGCGAACGCCTGTCCCTGCAAGTCGGCCCAATAGCGGCCAAACGCGACCAGGTTCACGATCGCGCCCTGAAACATCAGTTCCGTACACAGAAACACCACGATGAGGTTGCGCCGGCTGAGGAACCCGATGAGCCCCACGCCAAACAACAACGCACCGATCATGATGTAGGCATTCAGTTCAGTCATGAAACGTTCAGTCCACCTGGCGACCCGCGGGCCGCACACCATATGGACGCGGTTGCGCCCTGACTTAGTACGGCCCAGCCCTGCGGCCGGCCTCGCCGAGTTCGATCGTTCGTTGGCCCTCGACAGGAAACCGTTTACGTGCGATAGCGATGGCACCGACCATGGCCAGGAGCAGCAGCACGCCGGCAACCTCGAGCACGACGACATTGCGTGTCATGAGCACGATACCGGCCGACTGAATGGGATCGAGTGGTGCCACGGTGAGGGCGTCGGCGCGTAGAGCCGACGCCAACTCGGGGGCCGGATCAAAGCCGGTCACTGCGCTGGTCAAGGCCGCCACCAGGAGGAATCCAGCAAAGCAGGCTGCCACCGGCGCCCGTGCCCAGCGATCGTAGATCGCTTGACCACCCTGCTGGGCCAGCATGATGACGAACATGTACGTCACCAGAATCGCGCCGCCGTAGATGATGACCATCGCAACCGCGAGGAACTCTGCGGCCAGGCGCAGTGACAAACAGGCCACACACAACACGACCAGCACAAGGTACAACGCGCTGTACACCGGCCGTTGCTGCACGATGACCCCGACCGCGAACACCACCGCCATACATCCAAACAAATAGAAACTACCACCAGGCGACGTCGCCGCCTGGGCCATGATGCTGCCCACGATGCCGGCCAACGTCAAACAGCCCAGCACTGCACCTGCAGCGCGCGTATTGCGCCCCGTCTTGGGCAGCAGTAGATAGATCGACAAGGCCCCGAGTGCGACGATTCCGTAGTTGATCAACTGTGCCGTGGTCAACTGTCCTGTTCTCCCGTGGCATCGCGTTCGGCCTCATGCCGCGCAGACAGACCAGAATTGTCGTAGCCGGTAATCTTGGGATCCTTGCGTGCCTTGGTACCTACCGTCGAGTCGAAGACTTCAAGGAGTTTTTCCTTGTCGAACACCATCTCATCGCGGGTGGCGCCCACGATGTCATACTCCGTCGTCAACTCGATGGCATCGACCGGGCAGGCCTCTTCGCACATGCCGCAATAGATACACCGCAGTTCGTCGATTTCGAACTTGACCGGATACTTTTCGCGATCTTCCCAGGGGGACTCACCGGCCTCGATGTGGATGCAGTGCGCCGGACAGGCGGTGCTGCACATGAAACAAGCCACGCAGGCCACTCGACCATCATGGTCGCGGTTGAGGCGGTGGACTCCGCGATAGTTCTCGACACGCTGTGGCAAGCGCTGCTCCGGGTATTGCACCGTCTTGCGGGGCTTGAACAAGTGTTTGAGCGTCACGCCGAGCCCGTCGATGACCTGCGGCAGGAACATGCGTTCGGCAACATTGAGCTCGGGCGGTTCGACCAGGATGATGTCTTCGTCACGTATCATTTGAGTTCTCAAGCTCCCGCCGGTACGAGATGCTCCTGCCGTCCGGTGACCCGCGCAGGCGTCAGCAGCAGGATCATGCCCATAACGACAATCAGGCTCACTTCAGCGACGAGCGCGTATATCGAATTGTGCAGCTGGAAATAGACCAGTATGGCCGTAATCGCGACCAGGGCCATGGTCAATGGCACCAGCACCTTCCACGCCCGACGCATCAGCTGATCAAAGCGAAACCTGGGTAATGTCCAGCGGATCCACATGAACACGAACACGCATGCGGTGACTTTTGCGCCCATGACGCCGAGTTGCAAGATGACACCCAGCAGCGACGTCTGCACCGTCTCGAGACCGGGCACGTGCCAGCCACCGAAAAACAGTACACAAATCAAGGCGCTGGCCACGATGATGTGCGTGTATTCACCGAGGAAGAACAGCGCAAACTTCATCGAGCCGTACTCGGTATGAAAACCAGCGACCAGTTCCTGTTCACACTCCGCCAGATCGAACGGCGCGCGGTTGGTCTCGGCCAATGCCGTGGTAAACAAGACAATGAACGCCAGTGGGTGCAGGAAGATATACCAATTCGGAATCCAATCGGGCAGCCAGCTGGCTGCGCCCAGCAACGGTTCCGTCTGAGCGGCAACGATGCCTTCGAGCCGAACTTCGCCGCTGGTCAGGACCAGAACAAGGATGATCATGCCCATCGGCACTTCGTAACTGAGCATCTGGGCCGCAGCGCGCAGCCCGCCGTAAAACGCATACTTGTTGTTACTCGCCCAGCTCCCGAGGACTACGCCATACACTGACAGCGAGCCGACCGCCAGCAGGTACAACAACCCGACATCGATACTGGCCACCTGCACACTGAGCGGGCCGATCTCCCCAGGCGGATCGTACACCCCACCCCATGGTATGACAGCCATTCCGACCATCGCGATGCCAAAGGCCAGCATCGGGGCGAGCACGAACAGTGTGCGGTCCACATGTGCCGGGATCATGTCTTCCTTGAAGATGAACTTGACCCCATCAGCCAATGGCTGCAGGAGACCGAGTGGGCCAGCTCGGTTTGGACCCACGCGATCCTGGACCCACGCCGATACTTTGCGTTCGAAGAAGGTTGAATAACCGACACCGGTCATGATGGCGCCGATCAGCACTGCCATGAGCAGGCAGCTGAAGCCAAGTTGTGTGTAGAACCAATCCATGTTTAGTGCTGATGAGCCGGCGGCGCCGGCGGCTGATAGACCTCGTTGAACGGGGCGCCCATCATCTCACGAATACGGGCAGGATCGTAGAGACCCTCGAAGCCGGCCAGTGCATAGAGGTACTGACCATCGCGCAGGGCGCCATCCGGCGGATCGACCGCACGGTCGAACGTCTGGATCACTCCGGCATGATTCATGAATGAGCCGGACCGCTCGGTCCATGCGCACATCGGCACGACCGCCTCCGCAGCCTCGACATGCTTGCCAGGGAACATATCCTGGACCACCAGTAAGTCCAGCTTCCCGACGGCAGCCGCCAGTTCCTGGGTCACCCAGCCTCGGTCAGGATAGCCTCCCACGAGCCACGCCGAAGTGATGTCGCCACCGCACGCTGCAATGAAGTCATCGAACGACCGGCTCGCCCCACCGACGGCAGCGACGACAGCCTCGATGCCACGACGGTTCGGACATTTCTCTGAACGGATGATGAACCGTGCGCTCTCGGGATCACAGCCGACAGGGAAGTGCTGGTCCGAACCGACCGTCGGAGTCGGTCCTGCAACGACCGTTGCCAAGGGCGCGACACGACGAATGAACTGCGTCAACAGCCACGCTTCCTCTGTCGCCATCATGGGCGACAGCACGACCGCGACTTTGTCGGCGCCCGCGTCCTGAACGAACTGTTCGAAACGATAGGCCAGCGCCGCCGGAACGTCGTCCCATGCAGGCACGTGGTGGTCGGCGCCGCGACGAACGGTCGGTCTCTTGATCCGCTCGGGATCGTTAACGTACTTGAACCCGAAGCGTCCCTCGTCACACATCCAGTACTGGTTGACTTCAGGGTTGAACCGTGGCTTGATGCGGTAGACTGCACCTTCGTTGTGATCGATGCGTATCGAGCACCCCGTGCTGCAACCGGCGCACACCGAATCTGTCCCTTTGAGCAGCCAGACGCGCTGGCTGAACAGGAAATCCTTGTCGAGTAGACTGCCGACGGGACAAATGTCGACGACATTGCCCTGCATGGGATTGTCCAGCGGCACGCCGGGAAAGACGTCGATTTCGGCGCGCGAGCCACGATTGATGACCGCCAACTCGCCCGTGCCACTGATTTCTTCCGTAAACCGGACGCACCGCGTACACATCACACAGCGGTCCTGGTACAGCAAGGTGCGTGGGCCGACATCCTTCTTCGGATTCTTGAGCTTGGGATCGACCATCCGACTGGTCGAGTGGCCGAATTTGTAGCTGTAGTCCTGCAGGTAACACTCTCCGGCCTGATCACACACCGGGCAATCCAGCGGATGATTGAGCAGGAAGTACTCCATGCATGATTTCTGGTTGTTCTCGACCGCCTCACTGTCGAAGCGGACCTCCATATCTTCGCGCACGGGCGTCTGGCAGGATGGCACCAGCTTGGGCATCCAGCCGATCTCGCCGGTCCTGGGATTCGGCGCCTTCATCTCCATCAGACACAGGCGGCACGAGGCCACCACAGTCAGTTCGGGGTGGTAGCAATAGTGCGGCACATCCCAACCAGCCTCCAGCGCCGCCTGCAACACCGTAACGCCGTCGCGACACTCGATGGTCTTGTTGTCGATGGTAATCTTCATGGCTCATCTATGCCGTCGAAACGGCTACTCTCAATTCAAGACGTTCAACACCCGGGTCGCACGACCAGGCTCCTGTGCGGCAATATGGGCCTCGAGTTCATCGCGGTATTTCTCGATGATCGTGCGAATCGGAAACGCAGCGCCATCAGGCAGGCCGCAGATCGACATCCCCGGCATCATCCCCATGTTGCGCGTGACTTCGATCATGATGTCGAGGTCTTCTACGCGACCCGCGCCATGCATCAGACGCAGTGCCATCTTGTACATCCACGACGTACCTTCGCGACACTGCGTGCATTGACCGCACGATTCCATGGCGTAGAACCGCGTGACATTGTGCAGCACTTCGCGGATGTCCGTATCTTCGTCAAAAACGACCAGCGCCGCCGTGCCGAGCCCCAGGAGGCCGAACTTCCGTGGCGAATCAAAGTCCATCCGCATATCGAGTTCGTCCGCCGACAGAACGCCCATCGACAGACCACCAGGGAACACGCCCTTGATCTTCTTTCCGTCGCGCATGCCACGAGCAAACGCATCGCCGTCGATCAACTGACGGACGGTCACATCCATCGAGTCCTCGTAGCACCCCGGCCGCTCGACGTGGCCGCTGACGCAAAACAGTTTGGGGCCGTGGCTGCCTTCGGGGCCAATCCCCTTGAACCACGCCGCCCCGCGATCCATGATGTGCGGCAAACAGCTGAGCGTCTCGACATTGTTGACCACAGTCGGCTTGCCGAACAAACCGGCGACAGCCGGAAACGGCGGCTTGATTCGCGGCCAGCCGCGTTTGCCTTCGAGCGATTCGATCAGGCCAGTCTCCTCACCGCAGACGTACGCGCCGGCGCCACGGTGGATGTAACAATCCATCCCATAGCCACTGCCCAGAATGTCTTTGCCGAACAACCCGGCAGCGTACGCCTGGTCGAGGGCGTTCTGCAGGACATGAAACTGTTCGGTGAACTCGCCGCGCATGTAGATGTAAGCCGTAGTCGTCTGGGTGGCGTAGCCGGCGATGAGAATCCCCTCGAGCAACTGGTGGGGGTCTTTCTCCATGAGGATTCGATTGTTGAACGTCGGCGGCTCGGACTCATCGGCGTTGACACACAGATAAGTCACCTTGCGTTCCTTTGGCAGGAATCCCCACTTAACGCCCGCCGGAAATCCGGCGCCACCGCGACCGCGCAGGTTGGCCTCCTTGACCTCGGCGATGACTTCGTCGGGCGTCATCTTGAGGGCTTTCGCGATGCCCTGGTAACCGCCGTGCGCACGGTAGGTGGCGATATCCCACGACTTTTCGCGGGTGATGTTCTTGAACAGGATCGGTTCGAATGCCGCCATCAGTCCGCCTCCGCCATTTCCTGGACATCGGAGGTCGGCTCGATCCCATCTGCTTGCGGCGGCGGATCGAAAAGCGGGTTACGCGGCATGGGCAAGACATCGTTCCTGGGATCCTCGAGGATCTTGTCGATCTGGTCGCAGCGAACGTTCTTATGCATCCGTTCGTTGACCATCATGCACGGAGCGAAATCACACGCGGCGAGGCACTCTTCGGTCTCGAGTGTGTACACCCCGTCGGCCGACGTGCCGTGGTCGTCAACGCCAAGCTTGGTCTTGAGCTCATCAAGAATTTTCTTTCCGCCCAGCAATTCGCATGACAAACTGCGGCACACCAACACCGTCTTACGCCCCTTGGCGTGTGCCGAAAAATGCGTGTAGAAGCTCACCACGTCAAGGACATCGGATGGATGGATCTCGAGTACTTCGGCAACTTCTTTCATCGCCTGCAGGCTGATGTGGCCCAGGGCCTCCTGCACGATGTGCAGGGCCGGCAACAACACGGCGCGCTTGGTTTCATAGCGCGGAAAGAACGAGCGGATCTTGTCCTTCGTCGCCTCGGACAACAATGGTCCGACCGATTCATCTTTCGTCTCATTGCGGTTCAACGCATTCCACGACACGGCATGTCCCTCGGTTCAAACTCGGTGGTCATCCGGTCCTGGCCGGTTGCGGGCGCAGTAGAGCATCGCCCAGGTTCTCGAACACCTCCGCAAACGCCGAGAACACAGGAGCCATGGCTTCGGTCAACTTGCGTTGGGTATAAGCCTGCACCCGGGCGGCACAGACCTCCTCACCCAGCTCGCCGTAGCGGTGGGCGAAGATAGTAAACATCTTCACGTCGCGTTCGACGATCGCATTGTTGACCATGCGCGACTCCTCGATGACCAGCAGTGGAGCCACGGCAACGACGGCCAGAGGCCCCGTACCCCGCGCAGCGATCTTCTGGTTCATCATGTCCTTGCTGGCGACCTCGATGCACCGCCGCGACGACAGTCCCACGGCCCAGTCGACCCCGTCGGCGACGGCGTGGGGCAACTCGAGAGCGGTGGTCATCGTCTCTGAGTCCAGGGCAACGGAACGGGCCAGCACTTCGGTCTCTGGTTCGATCCCTTCCTCGGCCATTGCACCACTCAATGCAGCCCAGTGCGACTCGAAGTCTTCCCGCGATATCGGCACGCCCCCCATCATGATCGTCTCGACACGCAACGCCTGATAGTAGTGTTCCTCGGGGGAGGACAGGGCAGCCTCGTCAGCACTGTTGGCGGCGATGACCAGGCCCTTGCCGACGTCGATCCCCAGGCGCCGGCGTGCGTCGCGTGACACCTTCTGGACCAGGCGATCCATCTCACCGGCCACGCCGTCGCTCGATGCGTAGATGTACGCGTGAGGCGTACTGTACAGCGCCAAACCGCGCCACTCACTCGGCCAACCTTCCGGCGGATTCATGAGCCGGCCAGGCGCGCAGCCACTGGCGGCCAGCACCGCGACAGCCACGACGGCTCCCGTCATCCAGCGTGTTTTCTTGCTCGGCACCACAACGTCTCCTGTTCGGTCAGCGATCGAGCTCGGCGGCAATGATATTCAGCGATCCCAGAATCGCGACGACATCCGAAATCTGATGTCCGACCGTCAAATGGGGCATCGCCTGATAGTTGATAAAACTGGGCGGACGACAGCGGGCGCGATACGGGTAACGGTCGCCGTCGCTGACCAGGTGGAAACCCAGTTCGCCGTTGGCCGTCTCGTTGGCCCCATAGGCTTCGCCAATCGGCGGCGTCCACCCACGATTGGTCATGATCTGCTCGAAGTGATGAATCAGTCCTTCGATGCTGAAGTACACCTCGGATTTGTCTGGCAGCGTCATCCGATCATCGGGCAGGACGTTGATCGGACCCGGCGGAATGTTGTCAACCAGCTGGCTGATGATGGCCAACGACTGTTTCATCTCTTCGAGGCGAACGCGATAACGGCCGTATACATCACCCATGTCGGAAATCGGCACCTTGAACTGCACTGCTGACGAGCCCTGGCCATCCCAGTTGTCGGCGTAGCACAAGTACGGTTCGTCCTTACGCAGATCGCGGCGTACCCCGGCCGAACGGGCCAGTGGGCCGGTCCACCCGTAGGACACCGCATCGTCACGACTGATGTAACCAATACCGCGCGTGCGTTCGAGAAAGATGCGATTGCGATTCAGCAAGCGTTCTATTTCCGCAAGCGACTTGGGCAAGATGGCCAGGAAGTTCTTGATCTTAGTCGCCCAACCGTCAGGAATGTCCTGCATCAACCCGCCTACGCGGGTATAGCTGGTCGTAAAGCGCGCGCCGCAGACATCCTCGAAGATATCGTAAATCAACTCGCGTTCGTTGAAGCCATACAGGAAGGCGGTCAAGGCTCCAAGATCCAGTGCTGCCGCGCCGACGCACAGCAGGTGATCCTGGATGCGGGCCAACTCGGCAATAATCGTACGGATGACTTTGCAACGGGGAGTGATCTCGATGCCGAACATGACCTCGCACGCGTGATGCCAGGCAATGTTATTGGCCATTGGGCTGACGTAGTTCATACGGTCGGTAACGACGACGTACTGGTTGTAATCGAGATGTTCGCCGAGCTTCTCGAAGCCGCTGTGCAGATAGCCGATGTGCGGCACGCAACTGACCACTGTTTCGCCATCGAGCTCGAGCACGAGGCGCAGGGTCGTGTGGGTCGCCGGATGCTGTGGGCCGAAATTGAGTGTCCACAAATCGCCACCAAACTCATCCGGAATGAGCTTGCTGGGTTCGAATTGTGCTGGCGTTTCGATACTCATGATCAGGCGCTATCGCGGAAAATAACCTCGTAGTCCTCACGTTCTCCACGACCCCGCAACGGATAATCCTTGCGCAGTGGATGTGCTTCGAAACCCTCCCACGTCAGGATACGGCGCAAGTCCGGGTGTCCTTCGAACACGATGCCGAACATGTCATACGCTTCGCGTTCCATCCAGTTGGCCCCTTGCCAGATCCCGCAGACCGACGGCACGGTGGGCTGCGGAGGGTTGACCAGGCACTTGATCCACAGGCGGTGGTTGTGCGTCAGCGACAACAACGAATAGGTCACGCCGAAACGATCCCGCGCGTCTGGAAAATTGAGATAGTCAACGCAGGTCAGATCGCACAACTGCTCCATCAGGCAGTTATCGTCATGTCGCAGGAATTCGAGGACCTCGAACAGACGTTCAGTGGCCACGCGAATGACGGCAAGCGGACCGTTCTGCCCCAGGCATACGGGTAGATCTGCTGCCGAGAAATCGATATCTGGAAAAGCGGCTCTCAGGGCCTCGTTCACCATGGCTCAGTTCGCCTTCTCAACATTGACCTGAATGGTCGGCTCGGCGACCATGCGCAAACCACGCCCACGCTCGGCACTGGACTTGACGCCTTCTTTTTCGACCAGACGCTGAATGGCCATGACGCCCTCGAGGACCTGCTCGGGACGCGGCGGACAACCTGGAATATATACATCTACGGGCAGAAACTGATCGATGCCCTGCACCACCGCATACGTATCGAAGACTCCGCCAGTGCTCGCACAAGCGCCCATGCTGATAACCCACTTCGGTTCGCACATCTGCATATAGATCCGTTGCAGCACGGGCATCATCTTGATGGCCACCCGTCCGGCACACACCAGCAGATCAGCCTGTCGCGGGCTGAATCTCACAGCCTCTGCGCCGAACCGCGCCACGTCAAACCGCGATGCGGCCGTCGCCATGAATTCGATCCCGCAACACGCCGTAGCAAACGGCAGCGGCCACAGCGAATACTTGCGACACCAGTTGATGCCGCGCTCCTGGACGAAATCCACGATCGAATCCAGACGGGTGGTCAGGATGTCGTCTTTGGACATCTGGTATGGTGAGTCGACATACTTTGGCTCGGCCATTGTTCTCCCTGCACCTGTTCACGACCAGCGGAACACGCCTTTGCCCAGATCGTAGAGAAACCCGACCAGCAGCAGCCCGAAGAACACCGCTCCCGCGCCCAACAGGAACGTGGGTGGATGAGCGATGCCTGCGGCGACAGCGGCCTGATTGATCGCATGCTCCGGGTTGGTGGCACTGTGGTGGAATGCCACCGCCCAGGGCCAGATGAGCACGACCTCGACGTCAAAAAGCAGAAACAACATCGCGACGAGATAGAACTTGACATTGAACCGCCTGCGGGCGTCACCGAACACCGGCATCCCCGACTCATACGGCGTGTTCTTGACGGGCCCCACACGTCCGGGCCCGAGAACATGGCTCAGGCCGAGCATGGCTACGGCGAGAAGCCCCGTGACCCCCACGAGGATAGCGATGGGCCCATAGGCACTGA
Organism: uncultured Planctomycetota bacterium; assembly: GCA_942492115.1. GTDB lineage: Bacteria > Planctomycetota > Phycisphaerae > UBA1845 > CAIVHJ01 > CALODL01. The sequence goes on along the minus strand of CALODL010000002.1, from coordinate 208,377 downwards.
TTGAATCGGAGGCCAGAGAGCCGCTCATGGGGCATTCCTTGGGCGTCGGCTAGCAGAACAACCTTGTGGGACAATAGTCCGGTGATATTAGGAACTTTCGGAAAGGGCCGCCATAGCCCAAGAGAAATTTTTCACAAAGTCGGCATAAACGTTTACGTGGTAATGAGTTGAGTCGAAATGCGCCAAGTTTGGGCGACCGCCGTTCCCTGCACCGGGCAGAGCACCGGCGCAGGAGCCATTTAGTATGTTTATGCGGCGGCGGGCACGCCTCGGTCGAGCCACTGGCAGAATACGCAGAACACTTGACCACACATCCCGCTGCCGACGGGCAGCGGAACGCCCGCGCGCGGACCTGCGTTTCATGGAACTCTCAGTGGTGTTCGGCGAGGTGGGCCGCCAGTGCAGCGATGTGTTCCGGTCCGACACCGCAACAGCCTCCGACGCCGACCGCGCCGGCGCCCACGAGCGAAGCGGCCTTGTCTGCGAATTCCGTCGGCGTCTCACGATAGACGATCTGATCACCCTCGAGCTCGGGCTGCCCCGCATCCGGACACGCAACGACAGGTAGCGCCCCATCGGTGCACATCAACCGCACCGCCAGAACCATCTCATCGACCGGCAGCTGACATGAGCACACCAGAAACGTCACACCGCTGTCGCGCATCCGTAGGCTGACGTCCGCGCACGAGGTGCCCAGGACGGTCTCGTCGTGATCCGCCCCGCAGCCGAACACGAAAGCCACCCCGAGAGGCCGCTGAGTCACGGTACGGGCGGCCTGACATGCGATGAGCGCTTCCTCGATATCACTCATCCCATCAATCAACAGTGCATCCGGTTCCGCGACCTCCAGGGCCTCGACCTCCGCACGGTAGTGCGCGGCCAGCTCGTCCGTGCTGGCCTCCTTCAATGCCAGCAATTTGCCGACCGGCGCTACCACGCCCCACACCCGTGCATGCGTGGCGATCTCACGACACAGCACCACTCCCGCGGCCCCCGGAGCGCGCACGACCGCTGCCCCAGCCTTTACGAACAAGTGGGTGGTCGCCTTGAACAGTGCCGGATTACATGCCACGACGGCAGCGCACCGATCACGGGTGTCTCCGTCGAGAACAGCAGGCGATGTCAAACCAAGCCAGTCTTTCATGGGTGCGTATTCTATGCGGCGGTCGTCCGGGCCGAAAGCAATTCCGCCGACCGTTTGTCCCGCGATCGTGCCCCGGACACAGCCTGCATTATCGGTCTAATAAGCAAAGTTAAGCCCTAGGAGGTACCGACCGATGCTTGGGTTGCGTGGTGCGTGGTGGACCAGACCTGGCCACCTTTCAGCGAACAACACAGAAGGGTAAATGCCATGAATAAGCCAAACAGTAAGAGCATACGAGCTGGCGGTTTCTCGCTGGTCGAACTGGTCATCGTCATCGTCATCATTGGAATCATCGCAGCCATCGCCGTCCCGCGTTTCAGTGCCGCGACAACCAATGCCAACGCCAAGCAGGTCAGCGCCAGCCAGGCCATCCTGCAGAACGCCATCGATCTTTACGAGGCCGAGCATACCGGCGCAAACATGTGGAACGGCGGTTCCGCCGGCACGCCCACGAGCGTCACCGTTGGCAAGGCCCTGCTTCTCGGCAGCCTTGCGTCGGGTGCCAGCGGCAGTGCCTACGGCCCGTACATGCGCAGCCTGCCCCCGAACATGGGCTCGTCCGAAGCACACGTCGGCATCGAAGTCGATGACGGTTCGACCCCGACATGCACTGCAGCAGTCGCCGGCGATGGCCTCGGTCAGACCTGGACGGCATCTGAATGTGGTTGGACGCTGGAGCTGGCGACGCTCAAGCTCTCGCCGAAGTAATCAACCGCGCACTGACACGCGCGATCGACATGAGAACCGGCAGCAATCGTGCTGCCGGTTTTTTTTTGCCCGGATGTCAGATTAGCGCTGATGCGATTTATCGGCCTTAGCCTGTATCGTAGATTTGTGTGGGAGAATCGTGCTCACACATTGATATGTACACCGACTCGCGACAGCCTGGATTCACGCTGGTCGAACTGGTCATCGTTTCAGCGATCATCGCGCTTCTGGCCAGCGTGGCCGCCCCACGATTTGCTGGAGCCATTGCGACGCGGCGGCTGGATGCGGGCGTGGCCCGGCTCGTTGCCGACTGCGCGCTGGCGCAACGCCACGCGTATCTGATCAGCACTGAACAAACGATCACGTTCAATCCGTCAAAAAACACCTACACGCTTGACGACATGGCGCCGATCGATGTGGGCGCCACGGAGTACGCAGTGAATCTGTCTTCTGAGCCCTATGGCATCGACATTCACGCAGTGAACTTCGGTGTCGACAAGCAACTGGTCTATTCGCCCTACGGCACGGCCCTGTCGGGCGGGACGGTGACGCTCAAACGTGGCACGCAGGCGCGCTATATCACCGTTGGCGCCGAGACGGGTCGGGCCCGGGAGGCGACACTGACCGAGTTCACAGCGTTTGAAATCTCTTTGAGCGAACAGGTGGTCGCCCAATGAGCAACACGCGCCCATTCTCGGTCCGTCGACGGGCCTTTACACTGCTCGAGATGATTGTCAATCTCGCGCTGGTCACACTCATCGTGGCCGGGATCTCCTCGGCGATGGTGCTGGTCAGTCGCGGGTTGCCTGAAACAGGTGGCGCCCAGGCATCGTTCGATGTGGCACGGGTCCTCAACGACTTCGCCGAAGAACTACGCACTGCCACGTACATCACGAATCGCTCACATCGCTCCATCACGTTGACCACACCGGACCGCAATAACGACGGCCTGCCTGAAGTGGTCACTTACGACTGGAGCGGCACCTCCGGAGCGGCATTGACCCGCACGCAAAACAGCGCGGATCCGGTCACGTTGATCCACGGCACAGCGCAGTTCAACCTGGCGTTCGAGGACACTGTGCGCACCACGACAATCTCGGGCCCGCCGACGGAATCGAGCGAGACCGAACTGATGAGCTATACCGATACTTCGGCGAACCTCGCGGACGCCGAGGTCAGCGACGTGGAATCCTGGGCGCAGTATTTCAAGCCGACTCTACCGCAGGACACGAGCAGCTGGTCGGTCGGCCGTGTTGAATTCATGGCCAAATCTGCCGTGCACAAGCAACCCACGACCGTTGAGCTCCGCGTCCCGGAGAACGACCTGACTCCCAGCGCCACCGTCATCGATTCGGCGACACTCGATTCTGGCGAGCTGGGCAAGAATCACGCATGGATCACCAAGACGTTCTCAGCAGCCACGGCGTTGTCACCCAGCGATGGCCTGTGTCTGACCTTTCAGGCCGACAGCGGGCGCCCTGCACACGTGCAGTACATCGAGCGTGGCGTGACGCTCAACAACGCAGCTCTGGTGCACGGCCAGCCGGATTGGGGCACCGCGCAGAGCACGCAGGCTCTGCTTTTTAAAATTCATGGCACAACGACCGCTCCAGGCCCGCAACTCGCCTGGACGTCACTGTCTACCACGGGTATTCGCGTGCGCATCGCTGCGTCCGAGGCGCTCCATGTCATCGAGACGCATGTCCGGATGCTCAATGCGCCGTGTGTGGCAGACGCCCTGTGGGCAGCCGATTTCACGGCAGACCCCACCCTGTTGGACATCAATGCCGATGGTGTCGCCGACTGGATCGCTGCGGGAGCAGGTTTCGTGGAAGGGCAACTCACCACTGGCCGGTGGCAGATCGACCGGGCATTGGACTCGAATCCCGAGAACGACTTCGACACCCTGACCGTCATCGAAGCTCAGGTTCGCGATACGGTCTCCAGCGACGATGGCGCCGGCATCGCGGTCAACTTCGACCGCAACGGGACGACCTGTGCGCCCCTGAGTGTCATCATCCGCCTCGAAAGCGACAACACGCAAACCCTGCGACTGCGCAACGACATCGACGGTGGCGAGACGGTAACGCTGGCCCAGGTTGGCCAGCTGAGCAGCGCATTCCACGCGGTCCGATTGATCCTGGACGACCGGAGTGACACGGTCAACCTGACGGTAGACGGCGAGGACCGCGGCACCTTCAACTACACGCGTTTTTCCACCATTGATTCGCGTCGAACAGTCCGCGTGTACGACGCAGGAAGCGGTGGTGAAATTGGAGAGGTCACCATCCATCAAGGCGGTTATCTCGGCCTGGACAGTAACACCCACCCTGTGGCTGCGGCCGGTATCTCACCCACGTCGGGCGACGCGCCCCTGGAACTCGACTTCGACGGCCGCGGCTCGTCGGACAGCGACGCCGAGGCACTGCTCTACGCCTGGGACTTCGGCGATGGCACGGCAACCGACGCCTCGAATGGCAAGACATCGCTGACCGCCGCCGGCGTCTACACGGCCACCCTTACCGTCACCGACGACAAGGGCGGCGTGTCCATGGACCAGGTCCACATCACCGTGGAGGCTTCGGAATGAACCGCCGGCCGGGCCTGAGCATCGTGGAATCAGTCGTCTCTCTGGGCATCATCGCCGGCCTGATGGTCGCCGCGCTCAATGCGGTATCGGCGGCCCGGGTGCGCCAAACTGCTGAAACACGACGGGATGTAGCCATCCTGCTGGCCCAGGACCTCATGACCGAAATCCTCGTGCAAGCGTATGATGACCCCGAAGCGGGCGCAGGGTTCGGTGTCGATAGTGGAGAATCCGGCACGGGACGTAAGGCTTACGACGACCTCGATGACTACGACTACGCCGCGGACGACCTCCCCACCAGCCCGCCACAGTATCCCGACGGCAGCCCCATGCTGTGGGCGAGTGCGTATGGCCGCCGGGTCGACATCGCCTATGTCAACCCTTCCAGCCTCGGTACGACCAGGCAGACCGACGGCGGCATCAAACGCATCACGGTTACGATCTACCGCGACGGAGTCGAGGTCCTGAGGCTCGTGTCGTTCCGCACTCAGGCCGCGGAGGTCACCTCATGAGTGCACATACCCGGCGCGGCTCGACCTATGTCCTGGTCCTCGGCGGTTCGATCGTGCTGATGGTCGTCGGCATGTCGGCTCTGGCCTTGGCGCGGGTGCAGGCGCGGTCCACCGCGGTCAACGTCGAAGTCACGCAGGCGCGGTTCTACGCCGATGCGGTCCTCGAGATCGTCATGCACCGCCTGGCCGACGATAGCACGTGGCGTTCCTCGCTCACTCACGACGTGTGGACGACACCTGAAGTGCTCGGCGACTTGACGTTCAGCTACAAGCTCGTCGATGAGGGCGACGGCAACCTGGCTGACGACACCACCGAACCCGTGCGCTGCTACGCCCGGGCACAGCTGGGAGACGCCGTCAGGCTGGTCAGCGTCGAGTTGACGCCAACGGGTGAACCATACAACGTGTTGTCCAATCCTGGATTCGAAAACGGCACGACAGACTGGACGGGAAGCAACTGTTCATTGGTCGCGTTTGGGGTCGACCCGCAGGCAGGCACGACCAGCCTCGCAGTCACCAGCCGCGTCAGCAATACGGCCGGACCGACCCAGGAGGTCACCGACGACATTGTCAACGGCGCGTCTTACGAGGTCTCGGCGTGGATCCGCACGGCGAGCGGCACCGACAGCGCCCGCCTGTCGATCGCGGTCACGACCGATTCCCTGGGTAGCTGGGCGCTGAGCGATCACTTCGCAATCGGGCCAGCATGGACCTATGTCAGCGACACATTGACCCCGACGTGGACGGGCAAGAAGAACAGTGCCACATTCAGAATCGATACGGCCAGCTCGACTGCGAGCCTGGTGGTCGATAGTGTCACCTTGACTCCGGTTGGCGTGGCCGGCCCGGCCATGGCCATCGTCGAGTCCACCTGGCAACGCGAACTGGAATGAGGACCGCGTGGCCAGCGGCCCGATCGACAGGACCCGATGGTCCGGTCGGTTGCCCACGGTGCGAGCGGTTCCTATACTGGGCGGACTACCAGTTTCAGGAAAACGCAGAATCAGACCCCCTAGAAAGGAAGGAAGCTTCGATGGCGGAACAAGTTGCAACGAATATCACCTGGCACGAGGGTCACGTCGAGCGCGATGTACGCGAGAAGCTGCTCGGGCAAAAAGGCGTGACCATCTGGCTGACCGGCCTCAGTGCCTGTGGCAAGAGCACCATTGCTTTCACCCTCGAGCATGCCCTCGTACAGGCGGGCCGCATGGCCTACGTCCTGGATGGCGACAATGTCCGTCATGGCCTCAACAAGAACCTTGGTTTCTCAGCTGAAGACCGCGCCGAGAACATCCGCCGAATCGGCGAAGTGGCCAAGCTGTTTACCGATGGTGGCATCGTCACGATCACCAGCTTCATCAGCCCGTACACCGCTGATCGCGATGCCGTCCGCGCCAACATGGACGCCGGAGACTTCATCGAGATTTTCGTCGACGCCCCCATCGAAGTGTGTGAAGAGCGCGACCCGAAGGGCCTGTACAAGAAGGCCCGCGCCGGCGAGATCAAAGGCTTTACCGGCATCGACGACCCCTACGAAGCACCCGTCAAACCCGAGCTGGTACTCAACACGGCTGAACTCAGCCCCGAGCAGGCCGCCGAAAAAATCATGGGCTACCTGAAGGACAATGGTTACCTGGCGTAGCCCCATTCCCCTTCATTCTCAACGCTATCCAAACCACTCCGCAGCCGATGTTGCGGGGTGGTTTTTTTGTTGTGCCCCAACCCGCCTGTTATCGGACATCCCCTCTCGACGCGTGATAACTCAAGCCCCCCCCGACCCCGGACGATGATGTCAGCATGGAGGCTGCTTTGCTTAGTGGCAAAGTAGCTTTGGCTTGAAGGATCCGGGTAACGGCGAGCTCGGATCCTTCTTTTTGTTTTACTGCTGGTATTCCAGCCCAATTCGTAGCGCACATCCCTGCCTTCCGGCGTCCAGGTCGAGTGCACGCACCACCTGACGCTCACCTGAGAGAGAGACGAGGTACTCCCCACCCAGTAGATCCCAGAGGCAAGTTCTGTGTAGTCAGCGCCCACCCGATCAACGCCTGCGCTACGCTCATGCGGACTTGTGCTGGCGGAAGGACGACCTGCGGTCGCAAGTCATGATCCGGCCCGGCTGGCGGGCGCCCGGGTTTCGAGCGAGGTATGCGAGGGGCAAGGAACCAGGTCCCGATGCTAACCAAATAGACCCGCTTGAACCGTGCGTGCTTGCTGTGTGTACGCCCGGTACACGATGGGATGAGTGGCCGTCATACGAATAGGGAGCGATCTTCGATGAGGCCGCCTCTGCGCGCACTCGACCCCGCAGCCGGAAGGTGAATGTCCTGCGCAGCCCCGGGAAATAGCGGTTGCGCAGCCTTGTGCCACCCGTCGTGAGCGGGGCGGGGTCGGATCGCCGCCCCTTGAATGTTCGAGGTGTTATGCGGCGAGCACACTCCGCGGCCCGGGGCGGAGCAGGACATTCGCCTGCAGGCCGTGATCAACGCAACTGCGTGGTTGTGGTGCAGGTCTGCAGCGGGAACTACTCGACGCGTTCGGCCCAGATTTCGCCGGCCGGTGTGATGATGACGAATTGATCTTCACGTTCGTGCACCATGGCGCCGTTCTCGGTGATGATTTCGGATTGGCCCACTTGTTTGTCGGTCGACCCATCCGGCAGCGTGGTGAGGAGATAGTCGGTGTACTTGGTGACCCTGAGTTCGAGACCGTCTGTCAGACAACGAATTTTGAAACGCTCCGTCACCTCGGTATTACGTTCGCCCATCGTGTCGCTCCCGTCATGGACCTCAGTTCTTGCACCTCGATGAAGCCTCCTCACTGTCTGTAACTCGGCTCATCATCACCACGCGCTTGATCGCATTCAAGCGTGAATACGGCAGTGTGCGGAAATGTAGCCTCCCTGAGGTATTTAAAACCCCCAAAATACGCTCACACTCGATGACTTAAAGCAGCACTCCAATAACAGAGTACGTTAATTGTGCAAATCGCAGGCTGGCAGGCCAGGCCTGGCCAGCGTCGACCTACAGTGGAACCAGCAGAATGGCTCTACCTCATGTGAGGTATATGCTGGAGCCAGGCACACCGCCGCCGCGCCGTATGGTCGAGAGCGCACGTGTCTTCCAGCGCACGGCGCTGGCGACGCTCTGGTACCCGAGAGCATCTTCCATGGCTTCAGCGATCAGGAGACGAGCTGGAATCTCGACGACTGCCATCGAGCGCTGCCTCCGGACGGCCTCCCTGATGCGGGTCGAGACCGTGCCCAGGCCGCACAATGAACCCAATCCCATGTAGGCGCGAATGGATCTCGCGAGGTTCACGCTGATCACGGGCACGAGCGCGTCGCCGGAAGCCGCACTGTTGCTCGGCGCCGGTGCTTCGAGTTGCGTCAGATCTCACTACGGGCGGGGCAACACCGACAGCGAGGCGGCCCCGCAGCCGCTTCCACAATCGTGTCTTTGAATCCCCCCCCGCCCTATGGCACAATGCCCGGCTCAGTGATGGCCATCGGGCGATCACGGGGCCTGTAGCTCAGCGGTTAGAGCAGGGGACTCATAATCCCTTGGTCCGGGGTTCGAATCCCTGCAGGCCCATTTGCACATTCCTTTGCGCCGTCAATCGCACCGGTTTACGGCCTCGAAGCACCCTGGCTCCACAACATGTGATGTTAGGTGCCGGTTTCTCCGAAAACCTTGAATGCAGGCGTGGCCTTTGATCTACATGGGCGTTGGCCGCGAGGATCGGGCCACTCCCTCTCGTGCCTGACGCAGCAAAGCGTTGTCAGTCGCCGGTCGCTGCAAGCTCCTGAAAGCGCCAGTTTGATACCCAGGTGCGAACCAGCTCTTGGTCAGCTACGGCCGTGTTGATGTCGTTGAGGCCATCGCCATTGACATCACCCACCGACGACATACCCAGCCCGAACAGATCTCCGGCGAGCTCTCCGTTGATCTCATCCACAAGAACGTAGTAGGCCAGTTCATTATGGTCAGGAACGCCGTTGCCATCGCAGTCCTGGGCCAGTACGGTGCTGATGCTGATCAAGACTGCTGCTGTTGAGTAAATGATGCGCATGTGCATGACCTCTCTACGCCCCTCCCCTGGTAGAGCCGCAGTATAGCACCATACGGTGCTGCTCGCGATCTCCGTCGGAATGCGGACTGCACGCCTGATCATTAAGCAGGTCATCATTGCCGGCCTGTACACGCTCACGGCGGCGACGGTCGCACTCTGCATGTGGACCGGCGCGCGGAGACAAGGCAGTCTCAATGAGCTCGTCACCATCGGCGGGGTCGAAGTGGCTCACGTGCAATGCTGTCTGGTGGTCACCGTGTGGCGCGACATCCATCCACCGGCCCAGCTGCTCGCCGATGAGGAGTGCGTGGTCTGCTTCTCGCCCTTTCCGCTGATCGTAGAACAATAACACCAGCTCTACCATGAGCAGATGAACTCCAAGGGCAGCTCCACGGGTGACGAATGAGGTCGGGCTCGACAGTTTTTCTTGCGCCAGCAGAGCGTCCGATCGTCTATATTGTGTTCACAGGCCGCCGGGAGACTGATCATGACGATGGACCAACTGCAGGACGCACTATCAAGCCAGCCATTCGAACCGTTTACCATCTGTGTGGCCGACGGCCAACGGTTCCCAGTTCCACATCGCGAGTTCGTCTGGATCCCGCCTAATCAACGCCGCGTCATTCATGTTGCACGGACAGATCGTGCCGGACAACATCGCCTGGCTGTGGACCTCGTGACCTCTCTGAGTTTTCCACAGGATCAATCGCGTTCTGAAAACTGATCGACAGCGTGCGTTGTGTCCCACGCGGCGGCCCCGTGCACGTGGATTGAACGTGGCGTGGACGGGCAGGGGCCACGCACACGGCTTCGGCGTCGTTGCGGGTGCAGTGTGCTGGATCTGTTCGAGCGGCTTTTTGCAGGTTCGACACCCCTGACTCGTCACGGCGTCACACAGGTGCCCGCCAGGACGCAATCGGCCCAACACGGCAGATCCGCAACGACAGTCAAGCTGCCATCCCCGCTGCAGTCAACGCAACACGTGCAGTCACCGCCCGAGCAACAGGCGTCGACCCCGCCGCCCGGTGGGTTGAAGAGCAGGCTGCCAGTTCGGACAGATCACCGACGATCGTAGTGGCTCCGTCCCCGTTCAGATCATAGCAGCACATCACAAGGCTGCCTGTACCTGTTCTACGACTACGACCCGCCCTTGAGGCAAGCGTTTGTCGACTTCGGGCTGTTTCCCGATATCAGCTCGAGCCCGGGGATCAGCAAGCAATACCTCGCTCATCACGTGTCGCGGTCGTCGGCCGACAACACGTGGCGATTGAGGCACGATCCCATACAATGCGCAGCGAGAATTCACCCAGGAGTGGCGTGCCATGATGATCCGCCTGACCTTCACCGTTCTGACGATCCTCGTTTCGCCCATCCTCGCAGCCGAGCCGGAGCACATCACGTTCGCCAACGGCTTGAACGTCTATCTCGATCCGAGCCCCATGGCCACGCAGGTCGCCATGATCGTTGTCTACGACATCGGCGGCGACCACGATCCCAAGAACAAATCGGGGCTGGCCCATCTCGTCGAACATATGTATGTGACGTCTGCTGCCGGTAAGACCGCGGCGCGAACGGTGGAGGGCTATGTTCAGCAATATCCCATGGGTTGGAATGCCCAAACCGGCAGCGATTACACCGTGTTCGCGGTCGTGTTCGACGGCGCTCGATTAGACGCCGAGCTGGAAGACGCCGCAGCGCGGATGCGCGACCTGCGAATCACCCAGGTTGAGGTGGATCGAGAAAAAGTCCGCTTGTTGAACGAAGTCGGCAATATGTTCGACAGCGTGTCCATTCTGGCCGCGTTCAACCATGCCCGACAATTCGTGCGCGCGGCGCCGAGCGGGCAGCGCCATGGCGGCGTGCCCGACCAGGTCAAGGCGTTGACACTGGCCGAGGTGCAGAACTGGTGGCAGGATTACTACCGGCCCAACAACGCCACAATGGTCATTTCCGGCAAGTTCGACCCCGCGCATGCACGTGGGCTCATCGACAAGCACTTCAAGCCACTCGCACGCGGCAAGAAGCCACCGCCGGCCGGCCAACCGGGCCCGGCCCACCTTGGACAACTCAACACCATGGCTGTCCAGGCGCACATGCCGGGCATGCCCGGGCAGGCGTGTAAACCGCCCCAGCACGACCTCATCATCATATTGCTCGCGTTGAGACATACGACATCCACAATCATACCCACGTTTGCATCCTGGCCCTTTGACGAAATGGATGGGAACAGGAAGTATTTCTTCAGATCCGGATAAGAACGCTCTCCGCGTCGGATGCGCCTGCCGACCTGGCGTCTCCTCGATTGGACTTCATCATGGGCACTGTCATCTCAATCCTGCTCTTCGCCGCGGCTTGCTCGATGTCCAGATTTGCTGACCAACCGCCTGTCGCAGACAACCACGGGAGCACACCGGTAGACTGGCGCCAATTGGAACAACGGTTGAAGTCAGACGATTGCGCGGAACCGCTTTCTTACACCGGAATTCAGAAGTGCGCCGTATTCGACAGATTCACACGGCTGGATGCCGGCGTGCTGATGGAGATGGTGTCGCGTCACGATGACTATCCGCTCGTCACGCTGGCCGCATTCTTCGCCATCAAGCACGCGTATCCGGACCGGGCTCCCATGACCGCGCTCCGTATCGTGGCAACGACTGAGCGTCCACTCCTGATGCTGCACGCGTCGTTGTACGAAGAGATCGGCACGGTTACCTCCCCCGAAGACGTGCACCGCTTGCTTGACTGGATGTCGACGTTGCCGTTCTTGAAGATCGACAATCTCGCGTGCATCCTGGGGCATGTGAACTGCACGGGTGCGTGGTCGTGGTACCATCGCACGGACCGCCCGGCCTGCTCCACATCGTTTGAAGCCATGGTCTTCGACAGCATCGTGAATTGTCACACCAAAGAAGGGCAACCCATGTCGGCACTCATGAGCAAGCGTCTGCGACACTACATGACGGTGCCGGGCATGCCCATGCTCGTTTTTCTAACCCACACAGGCCCGGATCAACCCGGATTTGGCCGTACCATCGCAGCCGTTTTCTCAGATGAATCCATCGATACAATGGACCTCGCGGCCCTGCTTGTCTGGCACACGGACTATATCAAGCGGCATGTCGACCTGGAGGCGCTTGACATGCCGATCGAACGGTTGGAGTCGATCAGAGGCATGTTGCACCATATTGACGCGACAAGGGCACAGTACAAGGGTCCGAGCAACCGGCCTAACACTGATGACGATTGAACCCGCCCTCGCGAGTCTGGGCGTCCAGCTCGCTGCTCGGGCTAGAGGGCAAGGGGAATCCCTCACAAAAACCCCTAATGGGTCGTCCAGCCTGTTCTACTACATTGCAAGCGGGAGCGGCACTGCCGCTTGCGCGCCCGAGGGGCGGCACACGATTTCGACAGAAAGCGGAAAAAATGCACAACACAACAGCTCTTCACCGGACTCTTCTGGTTGCACTGCTCTGTTCTCCTATCAGCGCGTTGGCGCAGAACACGGCCGCTCCACCTGCGCAGCCACGGCCCGTCGCAATCTGCAATGAGCGCTAGGAGTAGAGAGTAGAGAGTAGAGAGATCTCGCGAGCCCGCTCTGCGGGCGGCGACCGTAATACAGAGCAAAAACGCGGCCCCCCATCCCCGCTCGGCCGCCCCGCGGACGGCGTTTGAAGAACACCGGATCTTCCGTTTTCGCGGAACGCGAAAACGCTGTTGGGGTGGGCGCATAGACCCGAGGTACTCAACCAGGACATCAAACTGGGTTGGGAAGTCCCCAACAACCACATGAATTGGCCGAACCACCGGAGTGCAACGCCGCAGGCGTCTTAGACAAGCACTTCGCGTCCACCGCGGACCGCGGAACGCCAATCTCGAGGCGTGCGACACCTGATGTAAGCTACACGCCGAGTAGAGGATTCCAGACGGACGAAACACGCTGATGACCGACTACCGGCAAGAGGTGAGTCGGTGTTTCTCCTGCGCAGACGAGCGACCTGAGTCTACGGCCGTAGGGCCCGGTCGGACGGAGCGAGCGGAGGCAGGAGAAATACCGTGAGCCGCACACGAGCTGTTCCACCCGCGCGATTCACTCAGTTCGGCTCTCTCTCACCGCACGCGCGCAATTGAACCATACCCAACACACCGACCCCAGCCGTGACCATCGACAGCCACCCACCCATCAGAAGGACGCCGGCCACGCCAAGCACACACACCACTCCGGCAAACACGTGCATGGCTGTACGACCGCGCTGTGGATCGCCACGAAAGCGGATGAAGCAGCCCACGCCAAGCGCGCCGACGGTCATCATCACCGGACCATAGATCAATCCAAGGCCGGCCATCCCACTGATCGGCCCACCTCCGCCACCGCGCACTCCGACCCACAACGCCAGCACGCCCAGTCCACACACGCCGACACTCCACCACGCCAACAGCCGCACCAGCACCCGTGTTCCAGTCGGCGGCCAGGTGCACTCAGATGGTGGTTGATCGACGATGACTGTGCGCTGCACGGCCGCGTAGGCCGCATCATCGATCCGAGCCACGCGGGCGAATAGACCGCAGCGGATCACGGCATACATGACGCCGAACACAGCGAGCGGTATCCACAACGGAATCAACGTCGGCCCCACGCGCCCGGCGCGTCCCGGCCGATGAAGCCACCACACAAAGCGCGTACTGTCGGTATAGCCGTGTCGGAACCCGCGTTGATCCTCGGGGATCTGCGGCCGCGCGGCGCGGGTGCGCACGGGCATCTGCACGGCCACCCCGCCCGGCTCGAGCCCGACCCGCCACGTCGCGGTCGTGCACGACATCGGATACAGACTCACCAGCCCAAGCCCGACACATGTGAGCATGCCGACGATCGCAAATTGGGCGCTGCGCGGCTGCATGCCTTGTATTGTAACGTGAGGGTAAGCGGTCATGCAGCGGTTGAATCAGCTCGTGAGGAAGGCGGATGTCACCACCGCATCGACCAGCGGTGTGGCGTGACCCTCACCACTCTTGTGTCCCAATCGTCCCTACCGTCCCTGGGCTATCGCAAGGCCATGGATGGGGTATAATCAGCAGGTCGTCCGCTGGAACAGCGAGATCACATGCCGGACCTCTTCTTCACCCATTGCCATCAGCCTCGGCTGCGCAGAGGGCATCGTGATGTCCGCGGGCTGGCGACGATACCCGTGGCTGGCCAGCCGCTGGTTCACGGCCATCGCAATTCGATGGCGAGATTATGTGGAGTCGTTGGTCACGACCGGCTCCAATTCATCCCCGGCAGCCACAGCAGCCGAACAGGACGCCAATGGGCTTGGGATGGTCTTTCGTCTTCATGGACCAGTCGGCGACTTCAAACATGGCTCACTCGATTCCTCCCAGTGTGATGGGGCCACTAAAACCGGATCTCGCACTCCCGGGCGTTGCGAAGTTGTGGTACGGCCCATCAAGTTGGACTGTGGCGGCAGGACTATGGTTTCCGACGCTGATCTTTGCTGCAGCGTCTGCCTGGATGTGGCATCGGGCGTTTCGGAAACATGCAGTTGGGCTGTGCATCAGATGTGGCTACGCTCTCCGGGGCTCGGCCAACACCTTTCCCGAGTGCGGCCAACACACCACTGCGATCACGGGCAAACACTATGAGTAATGCAGGACGATCGCTAGGCCGCTCGGCTCCACGCTGGTTAGGCCCGTTCTTGCTGGCCGCCATCCTGGTGTGTGTCGGTATCGTGGCCCGGCTGTACTACGATACCCGGGCCGAACTGAAATGCAGACTGCGGCTCGGTCGCCCCTTCTATGATCGGGTCGTGAAAGACGACCAGATGCTGTCCGTCGAGGAACAGGCAGAAATTGGCCCCCTCGGCCAGTGCCCGAAGAGCAGTCTCCGCTATGTGTACAGGCCCGTGGCAAGCCCTCTCGTTAATTGGCGAGAAGATGATCACGCACTCAGAATGATCGCGTGGTGCCCGACACACTGCCACCGCGGCGGTCGAAGTGTACTTCTGGAAAACGGAGGTGCATACTGGGTATCCGAGACCGTCTTCCAGAATGCGATCCTGGCCGGGCTCGTGCTGACATCGAATGATGTCCTACAGCCGGATGGCTGATGTGCCCGCGATCCGGTGGGACGTTTGGGACATTAGGGACAGTTATCTGAGGACATAGACCCGCCAGTCATCGATCCGACCGTCAGTGGAGGATGGTTTTGTCTCTGGATTGTAGGCAAGGCAGTCAGCAACCACGTTTCGGAGCTGCAGGAGCAATTGTCTCTACATGCCAGCCAATGGTCTGCAGACGTGTTGTTTGAACTTGATGACGATGACAGAATCGCTGTCGAGGACGTGTCCACCTTGAAGTCGAGCGGACTGTACTTCCAGCTGGATGGCACGGCGTTGTGGATTGACGCGATGAACACGGGACGGGGCCTCCTGAGTCAGACCATGCCACACATCGCAGATATGAGTGTGCAGGATTTCGAGGAACTGGATCTCCCTGGCCATTACTTTGCCCAGATGGGCAGCACACAGCTTGGAGCACTCGTGACCTGGCTCCAAACCAATTCTCTCATATCAGGCTGTGGTCTTGCACTGTTGGATGGTGGAATCTCGTCGGTCTTCGAGGGCACCCCGGAGGAGTGTGCACAGAATATCATGCGGTCGGTACTGCTTCCCTGGGACCTTAGCCCCAACCATCTCTACGTGTGGCAGTGACACGGGGATGTCTATGTCCCCATTACCGTCCCACATGTCCCAATTGTCCCAACCACGCCCCATCAATGAGAGCATGCACGATCATGGAGAGGTCTGACTGGAATCGCCCCTACTTCGAACCGCATGGCGGAGATCCCTTCTTGTTCTTCGCCGTTTACGGTTCAATTGAGCAGCCCCTGCGGCCACCTCGGGACGAATATCGCTTCGATGGACTGCCGAACGATGTGAACGTCACTGCCTACCAGGCCGACCAGCACCCCGAAGTATGCGACCGCTTCCGCGAAGGCTACGAGTGGGACGAGTTGTCCGCAGCGAACCCGGAACTGGCTCGCCGCATCGGGGCTGCTGACCTGTGCACGATCATCCAGGGCGACGTGTCCGATCCTGCAACATTGGACTACCTTCGGAATACCGTCGGGCTCATCACCTATATGCTGGATCATGGCGGTATCGCTGTATACGACCCGCAGCGGCTCACCTGGAGGGATCCCGAGCAGTGGCGGTCCGAGGTGTTCGAACCGGGCCGGCCGGTGCCCTCTCAACACGCCATTATCCTGGCGTCAGAAGATGCGGATTCGTCAACCTGGCTCCACACCCGAGGCATGCGGACTTTCGGTCGGCCTGATCTCAGCATTCACCACATTGCCGCAGAGCACATGGATGCCGTAGTCGAACTGCTCAGTCGTTTTATCGAGTATCAGGCCTTGGGCGGGGTCATCGGAGACCGGGAGGAGATTCGCATGGACGTGCTACCAGAAGGGATGTATTGCGAGCACCGTGGTAGCCTTGACGACCTCGACTTCAACAACGTTCACGTCGAGATCTGTTGGCCTGCTTAATGACCCTCCGGAGATCATGGTCGCCACAGCTTGTAGGGTCCCCCATTGCTAAGGCAGAGTACGTACAACTGCTCCGGACAAGGGCCGGTTTTTTTAAGAAAGTTGAATGCACACGGGGCCTTTCCCCTCATTTGGATTCGCCGTCTGGGGCCGGGCGGCCCCCCTCTTATGCAGACAAATTAAGAGCGAGTTAGCCCCAACCCCGGACGACTGGTCCAAGTCACGGGATCTGCGGATTGACCCGTGGGAAAAGAATCCCGAAGCCGTGGGAACCATATGGGAAAAACGACCATTGATTTCGCCTCCTCAGCAGAATCTGTGGTCGAGTTTCGGCTGAGGCAGTTCTCCAAGGGCATGGTATATGGCCACTTCTGCGTACTTCAGGTTTGAGAAGCCGTACGCTTTTCTGACAGTCAGTTTCACTTTGTAGTTGAGCCCCTCGACGATACCGCTAGAGAACTGCTTCCGAGCACGGAACCAATTCAGGATGAGTTCTCGATGCTTGCGGATTCCCCGAGCCACCTTTTTGATCGGGTCAAGCCGACTCCTCATCGCCCTCGTGACCCACCGATCCAGGAACCAACCGGCCCAGTATGGAGAATCGTAGTTCCACATCGCCTGGAAGCTCTCTTTGAGCAAGTAGGCTCTGACGGTCTTGAGGTCATACTGCATGACATCGTCGAGCGTAGCATCCTGGCGATTCGTCAGATTCTCCGGCCGCTTGAGGAAGCACCACCGCGTCCGCTTGAGAATGGGCTCGTATCCTTCTCTGGCCAGACGCTTTGACTCTTCAGCCCGAACCTTGTCGAGCGCTCGATTGAGATTGGCGACAATGTGGTAGCGGTCGAGGATGTGAACGGCATGGGCAGCCTTCTTGGCAATCACCTTGACGTATCCACGCCACATGTCACTGCAAATGAAGGTCAACTCGCGCGTTCTGTCCTTGCCGAACCACTTGAAGAAGCGCAACAGCGTCTTCGATGTTCGGTTCTCGCCGATCCACAGCAATCGCCGACAATGTGAATCGATCTGATAGACCAGCGTCAAATACTTATGTCCCTTGCGGAATTGCACTTCGTCAACACCGATCGCCGTGATTCCCTCCAAATCGCGGTGTTCCAGGCCGTACTCGACGACCCACTGTACTGAGCGGAAGACGCTCTCCCAGCTCGTGCGGAAGATCTCGGCAACTTCCTTCCAACTCAGTCGACTCGCCCACCGTGCCAGGAATACAGCATAGGCTCGGGTCATCGGTCGCTTCCCGGTCGACCACGGCACCATCTCGACCTTGATGCCGCACGTCGGACACTTCACTCGTCGCATGGTGTAAAGGAGATATACGGGGATGGCCCACAACGGTACGAATGCGAACCTGCGTTCATCCAGATGGTCGTAGACCGGCCGACGTCGTCCGCAACCGGAGCAATACGGTCGGGAGCCATGCCGTGGTCGCACAAGGACTTCCAGACGCTCCTCTGGCTCATCAGTGAGCAAATGCACCTTCTCGTAGACGAAACCCTTGACCGGGTGAACACGATTGAGGAGAGTCTTCAGTAGCATCGTTCGGGGTCTCCGCAGAACGTCGTTTTAGGCAACAACATTCTACGGGCTTCGAGCGATGCTTCTTTATCAACATGATCGACGATGAGCCCCTGGAGCTCCGTCGCCGTCAGCGTCGGTCGCGCCCGCCGCGGCCCGGAGGGCCCTTGGGCCGACGATGACGGGGGCGGGGCGCAAGGGGCACCCCTGGCAGCTCCAGAGTCAGAAGACGAGAGAGCTATTTATCTGCCACAGATTGTGCTGAAGAACCTTGATTTCGGTGTTTCTCCGTGGTCCATCGTGAACGACCATGCACGCATCAGTTGTCCGCAACGTACACGATCACAACGGGTTGTTCACCGACATGCATCACCATGCACGCATCCTGTTGAGGACTCATAATCCCTTGGTCCGGGGTTCGAATCCCTGCAGGCCCAGTGCTGTAGTGCCGCCATGCGGCACTGCGGCACAGAGCAGGTGAGCAGTCGGGCAGGCGACATTGGACTTTCGTCGGCGCCGTTGCGATGGCTATCGGCTACACGCTGTTGGGCCCCAACCCCCCGGACTGGGCACCCCTATACCTGGGTCCCGCTACCATTCTCCGAGTCCATAGAGTCCCACGGAGCGACTGTAACCAGGATGCGGCCCGCGCAAACCTTGAGGTGGATGGTGCTGCACGGCTTCGGCGTATCGCGCACAATGGCCTCCGCAATCTTGGTCACCACCTGGCGTTCGATTGTCCGACGCAGAAAACGGGCACCGAAGTTGGGGTTGTAGCCCTCCTCTGCAAGCCAGTCCAGCACATCGATGTCGACCTGCAAAGTGAGATCATTGCTGCACAGCCCGGCTCTCTCATGCAACGCAGTGAGTTCGCGCTGTGCAATCATGCGCATGTCTGCGCGACCCAGCGGTAGGAAGTGCACGATCTCATCAAAACGATTCAGGAACTCGAAACGAAAACAAGATTCGAGCAACTCATTCACCCGCCGCACTTTCTCGGCCATGTCCCGATCTGATCGGAATCCAAATGGTTGATCGCGGTAGACACGACTGCCGGTGTTGGAAGTCGCGATAATGATCATCGAGCGGCACGAAATGCACTCACCAGCACCATTGATGAACGACCCTTCGTCGATGAGCTGCAGAAAACGATCGTGAACCTGCTTGTGCGCCTTTTCGAACTCATCTAGCAGGAGAACGCCAAACGGCTGGCCGACCAGCCGACTCGCCAGAACGCCCCGTATGTGCGCGGGAGTGTAGCCGTCGGGGTCACCGAACAGTTCATCCGCACTGTCGTCCTTTTGGAAATCAGCCATGTTGAAACGGAGCATGCGATCCGGTCGCCCGAACAAATACGCGGCAAGCAACTGGGCAATATGGGTCTTACCGACACCAGTCGGCCCCACGAACAAATAGGCACCGAAGGGTCTGCGCAGGTCTGACAACCCCGCCTTGATCATGGTCATGATGTTCACGACAGCCTCCACGGCCTGCGGCTGCCCCAGTATGCGATCTTCGAACGCCTGGCGCACCGCAGCAGCATCCCAGGGATCCGCTGGATCAACCAGCTCGCGCGGCACTCTGTAACTCGCACAGAAGCGGTCGAGAATCAGCCTCTCGTCCACGGATTCTCCTGGCTGCGCCAGGGCCTTGGCCTGGTCGAGCAGCTCGATGGCAGCGCGCGGTTGATGACTGCGCGACAAGAAGCGATTCGTAAGATGCAGGGCTGCATGCAATGCGCCCGAAGTGAACGACACCCCGCGCGCGCCGTGCTCATTGGCACTCCACGCATTGAGGATAACGGGCATGCGCTGCACATCCGGTTCCTCGATGTGGACCACCATGTAGTGCTGATCGAGTTCAGGATTGTCCTCGATGAGGGCATCGATCTGTCTGCGTTGCCCTTCGCACAACACCACGCCCCCCCAGCGCAAGGCGAAGGATTGAAACAACGGACCGACTCCTACCGCCTGGGCTACGTGCAAATCGCGAAAGAACGGCACAATCTCCTGACCACTTGCCAGCAGGGCGTCGAAGAGCTTCTGCAGCTCCGGGCGCAGTTGGTCCGGCTGCTTCAGAGCAGCGATGCGGCGCTGAAGCGAGAACTGGTAAATCTGTTTGCCGGCGAGTCGCCCATTGAGGATGTTGGCCTGCCGCCGGGCGATCTCATTGACGAGGGCTGTCTTGCCCACGCCCGTATCGCCGGTGATGATGGCATGCCGGCCTGCCGAGAGGACGTCGCGCACGCGATCCACGATGTGCTCGACCTCAAAAGCGCGCGGCAATTCACCATCATTGGATGCGCGGGTCAGATCGCGCTCCAGCCACGTATTGATTACTTGTGATGCTTTGTTCATGCTCATTTCTTGGGAATGCGCGCAAGCGGCGCGCAGACCGCTAATCCAGCAACTCGAGAACATCGAGCGCAGCGATTGCATTGGAACTAGGGTGCGTAACTCCAGAGGAAGCCCGGTCGACCGACCGGAAGAATGGTTACTTACCGGCGGGGAGGACCGTTGCGTCGATAATTGGTAATCGGTTCATCACAAACCTCCAAACACAGTAGCAGTTTGCCGAGTCCTAAGTGTGACACACAAATGGCCAGATGCAAATAAGAAATGAAGAAATCCTGAGTGAGCCTTTGACGCCCAACTGGGAATACTGATGGCCGCTCGAATCATCTGGTTCTTCAGCTCACCTGCGCCAATCCGCGGGAACCCCGCCGCCATTCGTTGGATATCCGCAACCAATTGCATACCCAAGTGCCATACACTCAATTCCCTGACGTTAGCCATATCGAATCTCCGGCGGTGCATACGAAGGCCCGCTGAGTACCTCTTAACGGCACCAGTTCTTATTGGAGGAACTTCCCGCCCACCGCCGCACTGTTGACCCCGCTGCCCTGCACCCCTTCCCCACTTTTAGTGGGCGCATAACACGGCGGACGGGGAGGCGGAGGCGGACGGGGTGTTCATGCTCTGCTGACTCAATGTCGAGGATGGTATACTTCCACAAGGATGGCCGACTTACGGAATCCTGTTGGACAAACATGCTTGAAGTCACGTTGGGCAACTGCCTGAAGCCCCTGTCTAGCAGTCGACACCGCGATCACGGGCCCGCCTCGACGGTGACAGGCACACCGTCTGACGCCCCAACCTTGATCCCGCCATCACCCCGCTTCCCGAACAGGAATGTACGCAGCGCGGGATCACTCGCGTCCGCCAGTAGTTCAACGAGGAACCTGCCGGCCGCATCGTCCGTCGCGCGCAATACGAACGTCGCCAGGTACGCACCGCCCTCGACCGCAATACCCGGGCTGTCCTGCCCGACGATGAGTTGACGCGTGTTGACGTTGAAGGCCTGCCACCCACTGCCGGGCAGGGCCCGATCCTTGCGCGGATGCACCGCGATGTCGATGACGTCGAGCGTTCCCGATGTGCCTCCGGAGATGCTCAGATGGAGTTGGTAGCCGCGCAGGCCAGACAATGGCGTATCCAGCAGCGCATCGATTTCGAACGTGCCACCAGCAGCCGCTGTGCGGCGCGATAGATCGAGCGACAACGTGACGTGCTGACCGCCCTCGGCCGGGGCATCGGGAGCTGGTGCGCCCAAAGCACAGTCGTCCATGGACGGCCTGGGCAGCTCGAGAGCGCAGCGGCAGGATCGGGTGCCGGCAAAGGCGTTGATCGCCCCGAACGCATCATTGCCGTCACACACCCCGTCCGGATAGCAGCTGCCCAGCGGACCGGCCGTATCGACATTCAATGTAAAGGGTGGATCCAGAGCGCACGGGAATGGTGCCGTCGGATCAAGCGGATCCTCATCCGCAAAGCAGTTCAATGCCGCGAACCGATCATTACCGTCCGCCACGCCATCGGCAGCACAGGCGCCGAACGCGCCCCCCATGTCACCGTCGGCCCGGGGGGTCGCCACACACTTGCCGCCCACGCATTCATACCACAAGCAGCGGTCATCGCGCTTGCCGTCGCTATCACGGTCGCCGCAATCATAGGACGTGGTGCAGGACGACGTGGTGTAGATCGTCGCATAGCCTAGATCGCCGGAATCTTCACAACCGTTCCACTGGACAGAAGACCACGTCGGCAAGATCGCACCGCCGCCCGCGGCGCAGTCCTGCACATCGATCAGGTTGACACAACACGTCTCGGTCGGCTCCGGGCAGAACAAGGAATGCACCCCGTCCCCAGGTTCCAGGAAACAACAATTGGGCACCTTCTCCTCGATCCGAATCAGCGAATCGGCAGCCGGAATGGACAGCACGCGAAAGTGCAGCCGCCCCAACCACAGCCGCCCATCGACGAACACCGGCAGCCCGTCCGGCAGACCCGCGCGTCGGCTCAGCAGGTATTGGGCAGTCCCATCACTCCAATAGTCGTTGACCGGCTCGGTGGAAAACCCGGCAACCGGCCAGTCGAAGGCTTGTCCGCAGACGGGATTACCGGGGCACAAGTCATCGACCTCCGAGCTGCCAACCAGCTCGAGCACGGCCGGGTCCCATGCCAGCGCCACCCAGATCTCGTTAACCCCTCGATACGGCGGCTCAGGATAGCGCGAGGCAATCAGATCAAAATCTACGATCTGACCCACATCGAGGTCCTGCATGACGGGCGGATCGAGGTCGACCGGAACCTGCGGATACGCACACCCGAGACATTCACCCTCTACGCAAATGTCATACGTGCACACCTGCCCGTCGTCACAATCCGCATCGCGCGCGCACTCGCCGCCGGCCGTAAGCCACATTAGCCGTAAGCCACATTACGATCCAAATGGTCAGAATCATCAGACCCCATTCTAAGAATGTGATGACAGGCGGCCTCGGACTTGAATCATCACTCTACTCCGATCGGCAGCCCCGAACAAGCGTCGCCGCGGATTACACGGTTCGTGCACCCACACCTGACACCAGACGGCCTTCGAACGTCCGCACGTGGTGTCTTGGAGCAGCAGCCAGGAGGGATTGCGCCCGATCAATCAACCGCCGTAGTGAGCTCACGACAGACGACGACGACAGGCGACCGGCGCGGGACGCATGGCGCGAAACGACCGGCGCCGCGACCAGTCGTATCGCTGGTAGACAGGTGGAAGACCGACAAGAACGCAACGCGCCGCGCGCCGGTCGACGGTCGTCAATCGCCGGTCGAGTTGCTTCGATCAGGCCTACCCACAACGTCACAAGTAACCATGCGGATTACTGACAAGACCGCGCCGCATGGCGGACGGGTTGTTCTTGCTTTGCTCATTCCCTGTTAAGGAAGGTATATTTCCACAAGGACGGCGACTCATGTGTCCGCCTGATCGCTCCGCGAGATCGCAGAGATCATTCCAGCCTGGTGACGAACACGCTTCAAGCCCTTGTCAACTGACCTCAGACCTCGGAGTACATCACACCACGTCGCCCAGCAGGGTCTCCAGAATCGCTTTGATCTTCTTGTTCACCCGGTACTTGATGGTGAACAGCTGGTTGCGATTCATCCCGAACTCGGCGCAGACCTCCGCGGTCGGCCGTTCCTCGATGAAGTAACGAACGTAGGCCTCGAAGGTCGATGGCTCGATCTCTCGTTTGACCTGCTTGAGCGCGAACTTGGCGTGCTCCTGCATCCACAACCGTTCGAAATGCTCTTCGGGAAGCGGCTCATCGTCGGGCTGCGCCTTGAGCACCACCGACCCCGGGTGGACCTCGCCCTTCTTGCGCCACAGGTCGCGCACCCGGTTGCTGACCACGTTCCGCAACCACCCCTTGAACCGCCCGCGAGCCGGGTCGTATTCGAAGTTCTTGATGTGCTGGTGGATTGACAGCATGCAGTGCTGCACGACATCGTCGACGTCATTCGGCCGCAACCCGCACGACCGCGCAAACCGCGCGATCATCGGCCGGTAGATCTCATCGAACTCCGACCACGCGGCATGATCCCCGGGATCCTTGACGCGAATGAGCAGACTGTGGCGGGTGGTGTCCATCGATACTGCCATCATAAGACACCGCATGCGTCCGTGACAATGCGCTGAGGACTCACGGTCCATGAGGCATCGTCCATTCGGCCGATACGGTGGTCAAGTCTCACTTCATTGCACGCTGGGATGACTGAGGGTTATGATCGTCAGCACACATTCCGTAGCGTCCTCGTCAGCCGGTTCTTGACGCTATGAATTCGATTTGAGTCTCGCACAACCCTGGATAAACGGATGACTTCACCCGTCGAGCCCGTACACCCGACCGAGGAGCAGCTGCGGCAGTACCTTGACGACGCGCTCTCCGATGAGTCGGCCGCAGAGGTCAAGGCCCACCTCGACGACTGTACCGCGTGCGCCGCCCGACTGGAGGCGCTATCCGCTGAATTCCGTACCGTGTCGGTCATCATGAAGGATGTCGGCGAGCCGTCGACGGCGACCTCGCCACCCCCTTCTATGACGGACATCCCGCGCCAGGTCGGCCCCTACCGGCTGCTCGACAAGCTGGGCGAAGGCGGCATGGGCCAGGTGTTCCGGGCTGAGCAATCAGAGCCCATCCAACGCACCGTCGCGCTGAAGGTCATCAAGCTGGGCATGGACACGGCCAGTGTCATCGCCCGCTTCGAGGCCGAGCGCCAGGCGCTGGCCATGATGAACCACCCCAACGTGGCCCGCGTGCTCAACGCCGGGGCCACAGCCGAGGGTCGCCCCTACTTCGTCATGGAGCTGGTCAAGGGCGAGCCCATTACGGCCTACTGCGACCGCCATCGCCTGACCACCCGTGAACGGCTCGAGCTGTTCATGCCCGTGTGCCACGCCGTCCAGCACGCCCACCAGAAGGGCATCATCCACCGCGACCTCAAACCGTGTCACCGACGTGTTTTGGCTTCAGCCCTAACGGCAACTTGGCTGCCGTAGCGTGGACAAATACGAATGTGACCATATCGCAGGTGCAAGATGGAGAAGTCATCCACACACTGAAAGGCCATTGGGCACCTGTTGTGAGTCTCGGTTTTACCCCCGATTCCCGATGGTTAGTTTCCGGCAGCAATGATCGGACACTCAAGGTGTGGGATACTGATACAGGTTCGGAAGTGAGCAGTTTCAAAGGTCACCGCAGTGGCATCAGCACTATTGCAGTAAGCCCTTCAGGAAATCTAGTAGCCTCAGGAGATCTCGATGGCGAGATTCGTATCTCCGATACGCATTCTGGAGCACTCTACAGCATCGCACAAATACATAAGGGCCATGTAGGATGTTTCGCATGGCATCCGCTTGGATCACGTCTTGCGTCTGCGAGCGGACGAATCATTAAGGTCCAAGTCGTTGGTAACGTAGATGGTCTAACAACGCTACGCGGCCACCATGACAGAGTGTTCGCACTTGCTTTTTCCCCTGATGGAACAAGACTGGCATCACGCAGCTCGGATGGCACAGTAAAGATATGGGATCCATCGACAGGGACGGATCTCATAACACTGACCGCCACTAAGCCGAATGGCATGCACCCGCTACTGTGCTTCAGCGGAGACGGATCTGAGCTAATTGGCGCCTCGCCCAGAGGAGAGCGGCATATTGTCTGGAATAGTCGCTCTTACTTGCCAGATTGACTGGCACGAAAGATCCTGTGATTGATATCTCCGCGTTGTCTGAAGTACGCAACTTCTGCCAACAATCTCAGCCAGTCAGATTGCCTCTGAAGGCTCAATGGATTGTCCCATTGCAGATGATCTGCTGACCATCGGCGACGAGGGTGGCCCATGAAGGACCACCCTGGTATCGATCTCCCACATTCACCTCCGCCAACGCCGCGGACGCAGCACACACAACCCGATCAATCCCAGCATCAACATCGGCATACCCAGCGCCCCGCAGGCCACCGCGCCCTCGGCCGGTGGTATGAAATCAATGTCCAGGGCATACTGGCCCTCGGTGTCGGTCGGCGCCACGGCGATGTACACCGGCCCCGAGGTCACCAGCAGCTCCAGTGACTCGTCCGGCAGGTCGCCGAATGTCTCAGCCAGCATGCGCTGGTCACGATCGTACACGGCCAGCGTCAGACCGGGCTCTGACGTCTGCAGACGGAGCGTGAGGTGGCCCGTGTCCTCGATGGTCAGCGCAAACCAGTCCATGTCCAGGCACACGGCGTCGAGCCGGCCCGTCGACACGGGCGCGGCACTGTCGAGCGTATCGTTATCCTCGAATCCATCGTCGTGGGACGTGCACGAGCGGGACTCCTCGTCACACGTCTCATGGGGCGCACATGGGGCCGGGCCCGCAATGCAGGCGCCGTCGACACACGCTGCCTCGCCGGTGCAGAACCGCCCGTCGTCGCAGTGCTCATCGACCGCACACTCCAGGCAGGTCTCGAGTTCTTCGGAACACCCGATGCGACACGGCGGATGGCCGGATTCACAGAAGCCATCGACACAGCGTTCCGCGCCATTGCAGAACAGGCCGTCGTCACACGTGTCGTCAGTGCAGGGTGCGCGACACGCACCGTCGACACACGCCAGATCCGCAGGGCAGTAGGATGCATCAAGGCACTCGACGCAGCCGTCCAGCGTACAGAACGGCCTCGTCTCCGGACAGGCCAGGCGATGGGTGCATCCCGTGCCGGGATCACACGAATCGATCGTGCACACGAGACCATCGTCACAATCATCCGCGCTCGCACAAGCATACTCGCATGTGTTCGTCTCCGGATCACAGCTGCGGCCGTCGAGGCAGTGCTCGTCCGCCACGCACTCGACGCAACCGGACGGCGTACACACCGGCTCCGCCCCACCGCACGTGGTGCTGTGGGTACACCCCGAGCCGGTGCACACGTCGATGGTGCACGGCAGGCCGTCGTCACAGCTGGTCGCCGAGCATGTCGTGATCGGGCCGATTCCAGGCCCACCACCGCCCGTGGGCGGGAGCGCCTGACATCCGTACGGCGTGCACAACGGTGCGTGCTCGGGACACAAGCTGGTGTGCAGACAGCCACCTTGCGGAGCGCAGTCATCCAGCGTGCACTCGAGGCCGTCAGCGCAGGTCGTCGCACAGTCGGGCCCGACCTCCTCCGGCGTGAACTCGATATTCAGCAGCACGTCACCCGTATCGCGATCGTAGCTGCCCACGCGGATATAATAGTGACCTCCGGCTGCGACCTCGAGCTCGACTCGGGCCCCGAAGTCACATTCGGGTGCACTGTCGTCATCGCAAACCAGCAGCGGACCGCCGCATCCGGCATGGACGGCGAGCGTGGTGTCGAAGTCACTGCCACACGTTGACAGCTGGAGCACACCATCGGACTCCGGATCGAACACCCACCACACATCGAAGTCGCCCACGCAGTCCGATGGCGAGGTCCAGGCAGCACGGCTGGTCCGCCCATGCATGGCGCCCACAGTAGCCTGCAGGGGGGCGACGCACGTGTCGTTGGGCGGGCCGTAGATCTCGATCAGTGCGTTGATATCCCCCCGGCTGAGCCGGTCTTGCCGGCCGATGACATCCTGAAACTGCTCATAGCCAGGGCGCATGGTGATGGTGTAGCACGCCTCCGTACACTGATCGCAGTTGGAGAAGAAGCACTTGCCATAGTGCATGACCGATTCGAAATCGTACGGACCGAACGCCGCCGTACCGTCATGAACATCGAACTGCGCGGCCGCGTCCTCATCCATGCGATCGTAGTGCACCTCGATGTAGTCATCGCGATCGGGCCGGGACTGCTCGTGCTTCAGGCCGAGCGCATGACCCAGTTCATGGAGCACCACGCCGTGCGTCCAGTTGAAGATGTTGATATTCTGCTGCCCCGGGCTGATCACACCCAGGTGTGATGAGTTGCCCGAGGATGGCCGAAAACGCACATAGCTCTCACGCGTGGTGTGCGGGATGAACTTGATCGCCGCCGCGGCCTCGATCTCCCGCATGGCCCCGAGCACGACCGCTCGCTGGTCGTCGGTCACATCCTCGTGGAATTCGTACGGCACGATCCCATCCGTCCAGAACTGCACATCATGAATGGCCGCGTTCGGCGCCCGCTCCGGAATGATGATGTCGCCCTCGACGACCGTGAAACCGGCCGGCACACCGTCGTCCCCCTGGGCCCGTGCAGCGGTGCCCAGGCATGTGATACCGGCGATCAACGCCAGGACTGCCCTCAATGACCGTTGTGCTGTGTATGTCATGATCCACCTTTCCTTGAACATCTATCACGTCGCCGGGTGCAGCTACGCACCAGCCGGATGGATCTCACGCGGTTGTTTCACCCGTCGTGTTGGCCGTGCGTGCTCGGTACGCGCTACCGGGCCTTGATCCCGATCACCGTCAGGACATAGCCCACGATCGGCATGATCAGACTCACCAGGTAGGCTGCCGCCAGATCGGGTCCATGCATGTCCGGAATCGTTGGCTCGGCCCCCAACATGATGAACGGCAAGCAAATTGAAACGGCGAAGATCTGGCCTATCGCACCCAGCAGCGTCAACAACAGCGCAACGAACAACTGCGCGGCGAACACCCATGTATTGATGACCAGGGTGACCATGGTCAGTGACCACGCGACCTTGACGATGTGCCGCCCCACGGCGGCCGAGCGCATCAGGTGGTGCCTGATGACCGGCGTATTCAACGCCGCGAATGTCAGGGCAGTCAGCCCGATCAGCCCCGTCCGCAGGTCCATGCCCGAGCTGTAGCCGTTGCGGACAGCGGGCCGATCCACCTCGAAGAACCCGGAGCCGCCGTAGATCCATGGCAGAATGATCCAGGGGGCGGCCATGAACAACATGGCGCCCGCCCACCACGCCCAGCGCCCCGGGGACCGTGACAGGGCTTCATCCCGACACAGGGGTGCCGCGAGGATGTCACGCAATCCCAAGGTGATCAACGCCAGGCCCGTGCCGGTGACCGCGACCTGGAGCACGGGTTGCTCGAGACGCTGCCCCCACTGAACGATGAGCGGCCCCACCAGGACGCAGGACAACTGATTCGCTGAACACCTGTCGGCCCTGGATCTCCGCACCGCGATATCAAGCTGTTGTTCCATCCCGAACTCCCTGAACCAGCCGACTCGACGGAGCGCCGCTGACCGCCAGACGACGACGCGACCACCGCGTCGTGCCCCCCTCCTACGGTTACCGCGCGACCATCTCACGCCGGTACCCGGATTTCGTGAACGGCGCCCACGGGGCCGGCTACTTGATGGGGCCGCGGTCCCGCACGCTGCGTAGGAATGTATCGAGGCGCTCACGGAGGGCGGCGGACCGCGCAGCGGCCCGAGCCTGCACCAGAGCGTCGACGACCGGGTGATCCGGACCGGCGCAATCCGCCCAGAAAAACGCCTCGCGACGCCACTGGCGCTCGACCCATGCGGCCGCATCGACCTCCCGATCGCCGGCGATCAGGGCCTCCAGACCCGCGGCCAGCCACGCCTCGTAGGGCCCGCCCCCGGGAGGCCGATCCAGATCCGTGCCGTGATCGCACCACATAACCACCTCGAGCGGGTCGCCCGAGTTCGTGATGCGGGTCCGAGCCGTCGCGCGCCAGCCGGCCGCGGCACGGTCGAGGACCGCCAGCGTGTCGACGATGCGGGTGCGCAGCGCGGCGACACGGTGCCCGAGCACATCGGCCATGTACCGCACCTGACCGCGCACGATGCGGAGTTCGCCGGGCCACACGGCCGCGGCGCCGACGGTCGAGGGGACGGGCGGGGCCGGTCGGCGCAACGGGTCGCGATACGGCGGCGCACAGGCGCCCCGTGCCGCGCAGGTCCGGATGACCTGCAGCAGCTGGACCTGCAACGTGGGTGTGAGCGCACGATCCAGCACCTCGGTCAGGGTACTCACGATATGGCGAGCCCCCAGTCGATCGCACACCGTCAGTGCCGGGTATTCCTGCTCGAGGCAGGCCTGCGCCGCCGGCTCCCGGCCCAGGTCGATGAGCCCGAGCATCACGTCGCCCAGCGCGGCCGCGTAGTCTGCGACGGCCAGCATACCGCGCTGCGTATCCAGTGCGGCACGACCGCGGTCCACGCAGCGCCGCCAGGGATCGGTCAGCGTGGCGGTGAGCCGGTCATGGCCCGCGTGTTCGCGCCACCGGGATGACCGGACATCCATGAAGCGCACCGCATGGAGGATGCCGCTCAGTTGCCGCGGGTGACGGCCGGCCATATGGTCGAACAGCTCACCGAACAGCCGCGCCGTACGCGCGATGTCGTGCGGATCCAGGATGATAGCCGGTGTTCTCATGCGCTCCCCTCCGTCACAGTGCCAGCGGCGTATGTCCGGCGAAGGTCGTCACGTGCCGTGGGGAACGCACCGTATCACAGTCCCACACGGTGGCCGTCCAATCCTCATCGAGCGTCAGCAGCCGTCCACCGTGCGGTGCCCAGTGCAGCGCCGAGGTCTTGAGATCCGTCGGCAGACCCGCGCACTCGGCACCCGTCCGCGTGTCCCACAGGCGCACGACGCCATCGGCCTGCAGGCCGGCGATCAGCCGCCCCTCCGGATCGGCCTCGAGCGCCACCAGCTCCTGCTGCCCCGCGCGAATCCAGCGCTCGTCTCTCCTGGTGCGCGTGTCGATGATGGCGATGACCTGCTCGGGAGCCCAGGTCTCGACGACGAGGACGTTGCCCTGACCGTCCGGCGCTACACTCCGCCGCGCGGCGTAGCCGAACGCCGCGCGCGGACTTGGGCTGCAGATCTCGGCCAGCTGGGCGCCATGCACCGGATCATGACGGCGAACGACGCCCGACGCGGTGGTCAAGAACACCTCAGAGCCGTCGGCATTGAAACAGGCGGACTCGATCGGGCTGTCCGGATGCGTGATCTCGGCCAGCGGCGTGAGGCCGTCTGCCATGTAGACCTGGACGACACCGCGACGCCCTATGACCAGCAGCCGCGTGCCATCCGAATCGAGGACCACCTGACCATCGGGCTGCTCAGTCTCAGCGACCACCTCGGCGTCGTCGATGTCCCACACCCGCAGCCGTCCCCCGGCGCAGGTGATGAGCTGTGTACCACAGGGCGCGAACGTGCCGTGAAACGGCACGCGCGGGTGACCGGTCAACGTCGCCAGCCGGGCCCCGCTGTCCGTGTCCCACACGTGCACGCGCGTATCGAGTGTCCCGGTGAAGGCCAGTCGGCCATCGGCCGACAACCCCACGCGGGCCACGACCGACTCATGCGGCAGCGGACACACGGTGTGATCGTCCAGATCCACGATGGCAGCCTGCCGGGCCGGGTCACGCCAGTCACGCCCGAGGATCACGCCACGCCGACCATCCCGAGCCAGGTGGCCCGCCTCGATCCTGTCGAACTTACGGCCGGCTCGAACCACGTGGCGTTCAGCCGTGGCCAGGTCCCAGAAGGCCGCCTCACCTTTGCGCGGCGCGGTCCACACGGTCAAGGCCCGATGGCCGGCGCCGTCGATCTCGACACGCGTCGAGCAGGGCGTGCCGATACGTCCCCAGGCTACCGTAGCACCGTTGTCCGGCCGCCAGACACGCACGGTCTGCGCACGGGACCGTTCGAGCTTCCACGACCGGTCGGAACTCGACGCCGCAGCCGGCGAACGCACGCCCGGCAGCCCGGGAATGGGCAGGACCGTGCGCAAAGTGCCTGAATCCGTCTCCACGAACACCCGGGTCCCATCGTCAGAGAAGCGCACGCGGTCACGATCGGCCGCGCAGCCCTCGAACAGCGCCACCTCCGCACCGTCGGACAGGTTCCACACGCGGACGATACCGTCCTCGGACAGCGTTGCCGCATGCGTTCCCGTTGGCGAGAACGTCGCGCCCCGGATCGCCCCACCGGCGTGACGGCAGGCACTGATGACCTCGTTGGACTCCGCGTCCACGAGGAATGCCTCGTCTTCATCGGTCAGTCGGGCTGCGCGGCGTCTACAGGTCGAGTAGATCGTCCGCGTCCCATACGGCTCCAGCACCTCGCGCTGAGCCGGCCCGTGTCGAATGATAGCGACCCGTTCCGACTCGGTGCGGACCATAAGCTCCAGGCCCCCGCTGCTCAGCACCGTGAGCCGTCGACCGTCGGGACTGAACGACCACTGTTCCCAATCGTCGCGCGGTAAGCGCACGGCGCCATGGCGAATCCACGTCGACCCGTGGTGCAGTGTGCAGCCCCACAACTCCAGGTCGTCTTCATCGAGTATGCAGACCCAGATCATCTCGTCCTCGGCCCACACGGCCTCGACACGCGTGCCGAAGAAACTCGGCAGACTCTTACCGGCCGGGCACTGCAGCGATATCTCCCTCTCCTGAGAGATGCGCCAAACACGCACCATCGGCTCCTCCTCGACATATCCGGCCACGCACCATCTGCTATCCGCCGACAGCCACGCGCGATCTGCAACCTCACCGTCCTCAGTGGTCAGCGGGATGCGGTAAGTCTCCGCGTTGTTTTGCAGATTCCAGATCACGGCCGCCGTCGCCGAGGCCGTGAACAGGTAGCGGCCATTGGGCACCCACTGCACGGAATTCAGGCATCCGTCGTGCCCACCGACGACCTGCTGGATCCGCCCGGTCTCGGCACACCACACCCGCGCCGTTCCGTCGAGCGACGCCGTCGCGAGGCGCCGGCCGTCCGGCGAGAAATCAAAATCGATGATGCCCGGGTACCGCTTCATGGCTGATCTCCTTCAGGCGGCGCAGCCACCGTACGCTGCCTGCTCACCCTACGGCCCGGGCCGGCTGATCTGACGCGTCGCAGGCTTTGAATTGAGAGATTCATGCGTGAGATGCACGGGCACCCACCGTATGGCCGGTTGACGGAGAGCACGAGACGCCGAATCCCGCTCGAGGAGAGCCCTCATGGAACACATTCACGTCGACGAACAATGGCACCACCGGCTGACCCACAAACTCGACCACGCCACGCTCCAGGACATCCTCGACATGTGGGGCGAGCTCGATGCGCCGATCGATGTCTCGATCTCCTGGAAACACCTCGGCAGCTTTGGGCGCTGGCACACGCCCTTGATCGTCGGGGCCGCCCGCGCCGACCGTCTGGATGTCGTGTACCACATCGTCAAGGCGGGCGGCGACGTCGATGTGCAGGATCACATCAAACATACGGCGCTCTATGAGGCCACCTCTGCCGGGCACCTCGACGTGTTCCACTATCTAGTGGCCGTCGGCGCTCGGGTTGACCTTCGTCCGTACGAGTCATCAGTGCTCGCCTGCGCCGCCGGCCGCGGGGACCTGACCATGCTGCAGGCGCTCCTGAAGGCCGGCGGCATCACGCCGGGCGATGTCAACGAGGCCCTGGACCGCGCCGCCCGGTACGGTCACGCCGAGGCGGCGCGGCTGATGCGCGCTGTCGGAGGCCACTGCGACGACCTGACAGATCTGCACCTGTGCGCCTTGCTCGGCGACACCGAGGGTCTGCGCCGTGCGCTGGAGGCCGGCCTGCCGCTCCAGGCCTTGACGAAATATCAGCACGATACCCCTCTACACCTCGCGGCGCGGGCCGCCCAGGGCGCTGCCGTGCGCATGCTGCTCGAGGCCGGGGCCGATGCCCACGCGCTCAACAAGAGCCGTGACACGCCCCTGCACGACGCCGCGAAGTCGGGACAGATCGATGCCGTGCAGGCGTTGCTCGCCGCCGGTGTGCCCATCGAAGCGCGTGCTCCCCTTGGCTGCACACCGCTGTTCAGCGCCATCGACGCAGGGCAACCGGCGACGGTCGAGGCCCTGCTGGACGCCGGCGCCGACCCATGGGCTGAGAACCCCGCCGGACTCTCGGCCTACG
The DNA here is from genome assembly GCA_942492115.1 of uncultured Planctomycetota bacterium. Classification (GTDB taxonomy): domain Bacteria; phylum Planctomycetota; class Phycisphaerae; order UBA1845; family CAIVHJ01; genus CALODL01. The sequence goes on along the minus strand of CALODL010000002.1, from coordinate 174,551 downwards.
ATATGGTCCAGTTCACCGCCGGTTACCGCACTGAGATCTACGAAGTGCTGAAACAGCGTGGCATCACCATGCACACCAACCGGGCCAGCGAACCTGAGGGCTGTGAATGCGGCATGAATTTGCGTTGGCGGCCAATGCGTGAGCGGCGGCCCAAGCCGGAGATGGAGGGCTAGGCTTATCAATCGCCCAGAAACAGCTGCAAGACTGGCTGCTGACGGTGGATATATGAATCGCATCGATGGCGCGCGCAAACGAGAATCCAGTCACACTGAATTCTGCTACTAACCGATTACGAGTTTTGTGCATATCGACCACAAATATTCGAACCACGTACCTGAAGCCGCACATCATGTCCGTCAATTCGCTACGATGGGCTTTCGTAAGCGGAGTACCACGCCTCGCGGCATCCCGGGCATGCCGCACGACCCCGCAATGACATCTCTGGGAGAGTCAGATGAATCCACGGATCCTCGCGATCTGCGTGAGCTGCACAGCCTTCGTCACTGTTTCACCCGTATTCGGCGGCGCGACAGTATTTGTCGATGCCGATGCCACCGGGGCCAACAATGGCACCAGTTGGACCGATGCGTTTACAAGCCTGCAGGATGCGCTGGGGAGCGGCGGCTCGGTGTTCTGGGTCGCAGAAGGTACCTATGCGCCGGACATTGGAGTGGGCTACACACTCGGCGACCAGAACGCATCCTTTACCTTGTTGGATAACTTCGAGCTTTATGGTGGGTTTGATGGCACCGAGGTTGAGCTCAGCGAACGCGATATTAACGCTCACGTGACGATTCTCAGTGGTGATTTAAGCGGCGACGATATGTTGCAGGATTGTTCTGCAGATTCACCGGATTGTGATGCGCTCGGTGGACGTTGTGTGGACGGCACATGCATTACGGCGCTCGACAATTCTGAGAACACGGAGACTATCTTGGTCATCGACGGCACATCCGTCGTACTCGATGGCTTTACCGTGTCTGGTGGCAAAGCCGTAGGTATTTCCGGCGGCGGCATCACATTCGACAGCGGAGATGCCTCTATTTCGAATTGCTCGATCACTGGACACGAAGGTCGTGCCCTCGACTCCATGAACGCCGACAGCCTGCGTTTGACCGGCTGCCGCATCGAGAGAAACACTGCACTTGCAGCGCCGGCGGGGGTCTTGATCGATGATAATATCGATGCAGGAGCAGAAGCCACGATCTTTGATTGCGTATTCACCGCAAACTACCCGCAGGCCCTCAAGCTCGGCGCAATCAATCCTGCAAACTTAGACAGCAGAGGCGTTTTCAATTGTGGCTTCTACAACAATGGCCCTGCCGCCGTCGTCGTAGTCGAGGACGATGACGCTGTGTTCGCAAACTGCATGTTTGTCGGCAATGAGAAGGGAATGCAGATCAACCAATCCTCAGACGTGTCCGTAGTCAACAGCCATTTCGTAAGCAATATGTTCACGGCAGGAGCAACTTCCGGCGTCGGCCTCTCGGCAGACAACGCAACTGTGAATATCGCCAACTGTGTGTTCTGGCGCAATGCAGCTTTCCCTGGAGGCATGCCAGACTACAGTGAGAGCCGACAAATCTCCTTCACTGGCAGCGTGACAACAGTAAACTACTCACTCATCGATGGCCTGACGGGGACGCTCGGCGGCGTCGGCAACCTGGACATCGATCCACTCTTCGTGGACATCGATGGCCCTGATGACATCATGGGGACCGTCGATGACGACCTAAGACTCCGGCCGATCTCGCCACTCATCGACGCTGGCAATGAGGCCGCCTTACCGCCCGACAGCGCTGATCTGGATGACGATGCCAACGTGGCCGAGACACTCCCGCTCGACCTGGATAACGAGATGCGCGTTGTGGATGATCCAGCCACCCCGAATTCCGGCGCCTCCGGTGATTCTGATATTGACATCGGTGCGTACGAATACCAGCCACCACGTGTCATCTACGTCAATGCCGCGGCCAAGGGCGGTGACGGCACGGGCTGGAGGACGGCCTACAACGACCTCCAGGATGCGCTGGTCGATGCGCAGGCCCTGCCGCCGGCCCAGATCTGGATCGCCGCCGGCACATACAAGCCGGCCAGCTCGGACACGCTGGTCAGCTTCGAGCTCATTAACGACGTGGCGGTATACGGCGGATTTGCCGGCACCGAAACGGCCCTCTTCGAACGCGATACCGCAACCAATGAGACGATCCTATCGGGCGACCTCGCTGGCGATGATGCCCTCCAGGCCTGCACGATGGACTCGGAGTGTGCGACCGTCGCTCTCGGGTATCGCTGCGTAGAAGAACAATGTATTAGACCGCAGAACATCTCCGATAACTCCGACCACGTCGTGGTCGCCGACGGAGTCGACCGCACGGCCGTTCTCGACGGCGTGACCATCACCGGCGGCTACGCCGTGTCCTTCGATCGCGGCGGCGGACTGCACATCATCAGTGGAAGCCCGTCGATCTCCAATTGTCGCTTCATACGCAATGTATCGTCCAATATCGGCGGGGCCATGGACTGCACGTTCGGCAGCGACCCCTTCATCTCGGACTGCTATTTCGAATTCAACTACGCCGCACAAGGCGGAGTGTCGTGGAACGCCACCTCGTCGATTACGTATACGCGCTGTACATTCATCCACAACGTAGCCCGAATCAGCAGCAACGGCCGCGGTGGCGCCACGGCTGACGCTTTCACTACGGCGTCGTACCTGAACTGCGTCTTTGCATCCAATTCATCACTCAACGGCGGCGCGCACTACAACTCGTCCGGCGACGTCACATTCGTCAACTGCCTGTTTCATGACAACCAGGCCGACGACAACGGCGCCGCCTTGTTCTTCAATGGCACGACGTCATTGATCAATACCACGGTCAGCAGGAACGCAGCAGGCGGACTGGGTGGCGGCGCCTACGTCTACGATGCCGGCGGCGCGTTGGACATCACGAACTCGATTCTATGGGGCAACATCGCCGACTCCGACGGCGACGCGAAGGGCCCGTTCACCGACGAGACGGCCCAGATCGACATCGTCACCCCCGAGAACCTCAGCCTCAACTACTCGTTGGTCCAGGGGCTGACGGGCGGCTTCGGCGGCACAGGCAATATCGATGGGGATCCCCTGTTCGCCGACGATGACGGGCCGGACAACATGCCCGGCGACCTCAATGACGATTTCAGTATCGTGGCCGGCTCGCCGGCCATCGACGCCGGCGACACCCCGGCCCTGCCTACGGATGCGCTGGATCTGGACGATGATGGTGACACGGCCGAGCGTCTGCCGATCGACCTGGCGGCCGGCGAACGCGTCCTGGATGACCCGGGCACCGCCGATACGGGAATACCGGGATCAGCCGTAGTCGACCTGGGGGCATATGAGTACCTTGCGACGACGATCATATACGTCAAACAGGATGCCAACGGCGCCAATGATGGAAGCTCGTGGAGTGATGCCTTCAACAGCTTGCAGGACGCCCTCACGGCAGCACAATCAAGTACTCCCGCCGAGGTGTGGGTCGCGGCCGGAACATATCGGCCGGATGACCTTGGCAAGGACCGTTCGGCGACGTTCGCGCTATCGGCAGCTGTAGCTCTGTACGGTGGTTTCAGCGGAACTGAATCTGAGCTCGACCAGAGGGATCCGGCAGTCAATGTGTCGCTCCTCAGCGGTGACCTCTCTGGCGATGATGCCACACTGGCTTGTACCCGGGAACCGTCCGTTTGTGGAGTTATGGATATAGTCTGCCCGGGTTCCCAGAACCGCTGCATCGATGGGCAATGCTGGATGGGCACGAATCGCGACGACAACAGTTACCTCGTCATCAGTGCCACATCAGTGGACTCCACTGCCATCCTTGACGGATTCACCATCAAAGGAGGATTTGTCGGCGACAAGGATCCCGGCCCGGGCGGCGGCATGCTCATCGACAACGCCAGCCCCACGATACGCGATTGCACGTTTGTTGATAATTTCGAGCTTTCAACCGGGGGTGCAATCACAATCCAGAATTCCAGTACGCCGGAGTTGACCACTTGCACATTCGATCAGAATGCATCAGGCGACGGAGGGGCCATATACATCGAGAATAGTGCCCCCATACTCACCGACTGCCTGTTCACGGACAATGTTGCGGACGGCACTGGCGGAGGTGGCGTTTATCATGGCAGCGGAGCGGCCGTATTCACCAACTGCCGTTTCATATCGAACACGGTTGCCCGTTTTGATGGTGGCGGCGCTGCTGTCGCCGGCAGCCCCACATTCATCAACTGCTTGTTCGCACACAATGAATCATGCTTCGCCGGTTCCGGACTGAACGCCTGTTGTAGTTCGACGCCCCAAGTGATTAATAGCAGCTTCATCAGCAATCGCGGCTTCAATGATGGCAATGGAGCAGCCGGCCTGCGGCTTCAATCCGGCGCAACTGCCACGGTCACCAATTGCCTGTTCTGGGACAATACCAGGGATGCGGATGCCGATGAAGGCGGGCCATTCACGGACGAGCCCTCACAGATATCGGCAAACAGCAGCACGGCCGTGGTCGACTATACGCTTGTCCAGGGCCTGACCGGCGGCCTCGGTGGTACGGGCAATGTTGACGGCGATCCGCTGTTCCGTGACCTAGATGGCGATGATGATATCCCCGGCACCCCCGACGATGACTTCCGCGTTTTTCCGGGCTCACCAGTCATCGATGCGGCCAACACGCCAGCGCTGCCAGCGGACACACTGGATCTTGACGGTGACGGCGACATCCTCGAGTACATCCCGATCGACCTCTCCGGCGATGTCCGACAGTACGACGATCCCGATACGGCGGACACTGGCATCCCAGGGTCGCCGGTCGTTGACATGGGCGCCTACGAGTTTACCGGCGGCTGCTTCCTCGATGTGGTCAACGACTGCAACGGCAACGGCATCGAGGATGAATGCGACATATTCGACGAGACCTCGGCCGACTGCAATGGCAATGATATCCCCGATGAATGCGACATCGCATCCTGTGACACGGGTGCGCCGAGTGATCCGATGAACTGCGGCGACGTCGCGGGCCCCAACTGTGACGATTGCAACTTCAACGGCATTCCCGACTGTTGCGATATCGCCAATATGACATCTGTCGATGCAGACGGAGACGGCGTCCCGGATGAATGCACCCAGTTCGTCTCCGATCCGATCGACTGTGCCGGCGAGGAGGTTTTGTGGAGTTGTCCTGGCAACTGGATCATCAACGCCCCGGAAATGGACGCCTATCCCGACGAGGGTATGTTCACCGGCCCCTTCAATGTTATCCTCGACAGCAGCGACGATGTATTCCTCGATGTCGAGGCGACGATCGCCACATTGCTCGTGCGCGATGCGGCTGTCCTGCGTATCACGTTACCGACAGGACCGGCCCCGCTGAACCCGGGCGACCTGCTCGTAACTGACACGGGCGGCGTGCTCAACCAGGGTACCATCTATATTGCACAAGACCATCGGATCGATGTGCCCAACGGCGAGTTCACTGTCGACGCAGAGGGGCAATACGCGGGCGATCCGGACATCCCCGAACCCACTTCGGCGACGGTCACGGCCGGCTCGATCATCGTCAACGGTGGCACGTGCCCCAGCGGGCAGGGCTCAATCGTCCTCGACGATTCGATGGGGATGATCGGCGACGTAACGACCCTCAGCGGACCGGACGACCCCCAGGACGTCGGCTGCTGTCCCCCGTCGGTCCTGGTCATCGACGCCGCATCGATGACCACGGGAGACATATTCCTCGATGGCCGCGTCGACATCGAGTACGCGTCCTCGGTACCCCTGACTGTGTCGGGCGACTTCATCAACAACAGCCCGACGCCCATCGAGTTCGATTTCGATTCCGGCGGCATCCTGCTCAACGGCGATGCATCACCCGGGCCGCTCGGCCCGCAGTTGTTCGAGGTCGGCGGCCGTGACCTCGGAGCCGACCCGCAGGGTTTTGTCGACAACTTCGAACTCGGCACCCTGGAGATCGCCGAGACCGCCGACGTAACCTTCGTCGACGAGTTCGACAACGATGGCCTGGGGCAGGCCCTGTGCACGGAGGCGTTGTATGTTCAGACGCTGACGCTGGGGATGGGCTCGACGCTGACGCTGGACAACTGTCGTATCTATTACGAAACGCTCGACGACCAGGGTGGCACGGTCAACCTGGTCGGCTGCGCGACATTCGGACCCTTTGATATCGCCGATCCGCCCGAAACACTGGCCGATTGTGCCGACACCGACGACGACGGGATCCGCGACGACAACTGCATGTTCTGGGAGATCGTCGGCGATGCCTGCGTCGGGACCGACATCGTGTTCGGCGACATGGGCGGAGCGTTCGGGTTGTGCCCCGTCGATGGCGCAGCTGACGGCAACGACCGCTTCCACGCGCTGAACTGCTTCAGTGACTCTGATCCAAACGGTGGCGTCGGGGATCCCTACCCGTGCGAGGATGGGCCGCCGGTTGCCCTCAACGTCGATGCGGGCGGCGCTTTCGGCAGCTGTTCCCCCGACGGCGTGTGCGATGGCAATGACGCGTTTGCGGCGCTGAACGCTTTCGGCGGATCGACGTCGTGTGGCTGCCCACTGGACGGCGGCCCGTCGCCGAACATCGAAACGGCCCCGCAGCGGACGGTCGAGGCCACGCTGGCACTCCGGGCTTCAACAAGACGGCCGCGCCCCGGTGACCTCGTCGAGGTCGACGTTCTGTTGCGCACACCGCTCAAAGACCTCCGTGGCTACCAGCTGCATCTTGACACCTCGGGAGGCATCTCAGGGCGATTGGAGCTGATTGATATCACGATGACGGGCAGCACCGTGTTCGTGCCGCCGTCAGCAGATCGGGATGTCCGGCGGCCGCGTTCGGCACCCTGGTCGGCCTTCAACATCCACACTGGACAGATGGTCGCGGGTCTCGATACCGCGGGCATCGCCGTCCACAGGGGTACGCTGGCCACCTTTACCTATCGGGTGTCCGCAAACGCCACCGGCACTTTCACCATAGATGTCCGGAGCGATCACACGCATCCGGAGCACAGGACCTTCCTGTTCCCGACACCGCCGACGGGGCGAATTGATCTCGACCCTGTTCAGCCGTTGCGTCTGGAGATCACTGACCGTCAGTCGAGGCCGGCCGCAGATTCTGCCGCTTCACGCAGTGCACGGTAAGCGGCCTCGTTCTCGATCAGCAGGAGTTCCTGCTCTACGTAAATGTGCCGCCCGGCCTCGTCGAAGTCCGGGCGGCTCCGATCTGCCCGTGACACGTATTCGCCGGCAGCAGCCGTGTTTCCTTCGCGCCCCGCAATGATGGCTTTGATCAAATAGGCATACGCATCATTATGTGTCGAAGACAATGCAGCGTCGGCCGCCATTTGAGCTGCCAGATGTTCTCCTTGCGCCAAGTAAGCGGTGGCCAGCACGCGATGTGTCGTGGGCTCTACCCCGCCGTATTGTGAGTACAGTCGGGCCTTGTCGGCAGCGTCGACTGCGCGCGACGTATTTCTGTAATTGTCCGCCAGACATACCATGGCGACAAGCAGGTAAGTGCGGGCATCCTCGGGATCGATCGCCAACGCCGTATCGAGCGTACGCAGCGGATCTCCCCGTCCCAGATGAAATTCCAACATCGCCGCTGTCCGCCAGATGCCATCGTTATACTTCGAACGCCCCGTCTTCCGGGTGGCATGCTCGAGGCCCTGCTGTACAGCGGCCCAGGCTTCATCCACATCGCCGCGCAATGCCAGAGCCTTGGAGAGATTGGAGCTGGCGTAGAAATACTCAGGGCTGAGATCAATGATCTCCTGAAACGTCTCGATGGCCTCATTGTGCCGATCAAGATGAGTCAGGGCGAATCCACGAACATTCAAAGCCGCTCGGGTATCTTTGTCGTCGAGATCCTCCGGAAGGTACTCGAGTAGGTCAACGATCGCATCCAGTGTGCCTTGAGTCTTGTATTCGCGATTACGTAGATAGAGCTGCTGCAGCACATGCGCTTTATGGATCATGACTGCTTGATTTCCGGGCTCATCCACAAGCACATCGTCAAAGCCCTCGAGAGCCGCAACATACTCGCCTGACCATCGACGATTCAATGCGCGGGCCATCCGATGCTCACGCCGCTCCTGCAGCAGCAGCTGCTCAGCATGGTCCAGTTCGAGCTGATGGGCCAGGCGTTCCTGCTCCGTGACCTGTTCGGCATGCTCCTTATCACGCCGTAGGCCGTTGGCGTAGCTGACGCCGAGTGCCGACAGCAGGATCACGAACGCCGCCGACGTGGCATAGCGCCACCGATGCCTGCGTACCGACACCCTGAAAATGTACCACCCGCTGTCGCGTTTGGCCTCGATGGCGTCGCCCGTCAGGTAGCGCTGTAGATCGGCGGCGAATGCTCCGGCGCTCTGGTAGCGACGGTCGGGTTCTTTGGATAAGGCCTTGAGTACGACGGTCTGAATCTCGTCGTCGATCGGACAGCTGCCGGCGCGGACCTTGCGGTCGCTGCGGCTCTTGACGCCGGAGTCACTGGTCCACCCGCGCGACGGCGGCGTGGGCTGGATTTCGGCGATGTTCTTGAGCGTCTCGGCCATATTCTGGGTGATCGGATACGGATAGTGGCCGGTGAGCATCTCGTACAGCATTACGCCGAGGGCGTAGATGTCCGTACGGGTATCGATCTCGTCAGGATTGCCGCGGGTCTGCTCGGGCGACATGTAGGGCAGCGTGCCGATGACCGCCTCGGTGACCGACACGACCGTCTCCGACGGATCGGCCATCCACTTGGCCAGACCGAAATCGAGCAGCTTGGGCTCGCCCTTGGAGTCGACCAGCACGTTGCTCGGTTTGAGGTCGCGGTGGATGATGCCGCGCTGGTGGGCATACTGCACGGCGTCGCATACTTTGGAGAACAACTTCAGTGTGTCCTGGAGGTTCAGTTGATGCGTGCGAACGTGCTGGGTCAGCGACAGCCCGCGGACATAGTCCATGGCGTAGAACCGCTGGCCCTCGTGCGTCTGACCCGAGTGAAAGATCGACACGATGTTGGGGTGGCGCAGCTGGGCGACCAGCTCGATCTCGCGCTCGAAGCGTTTCTGCGTGGCCTTCGAAGCGTAGGCGCCTTCCAGCAGGACCTTGATCGCCACCTTGCGCTTGGTGGCCTTCTGAATGGCCTGGTAGACCACGCCCTGCCCGCCCCGCTTGAGCTCGCGCACGACCTCGTAGCCCTCGATCTGAATGTCGGGCGACTGACCGTCGTCCGCCCACGAGCCGTCACGCCGGGTCAGTACCTTGGAGGCCGACAGCGTGTCCATCTCGCTGGCGGTCCCTGATTGGGCTTCGCGCAGCAGATCCTCGACCGTGTGGTGACCGCAGTGGCTGAGCATCGCCTCGACCTCCTTCTGGAGGTCGGCATCGGCGGCACAGGCCTGTCGAATCCACCGGCCCCGCTCGCTGCTCGGCAGGTCGACGGCCTGCTCGAACAACTGGCGCGCCCGTTCCGATGTGCCCTGAGATATGTCGTTCTCGCCCATGACTCAAGTATCGCGTGACCCCTGTCAAACCACAAGACGGCGGCCCTGGACATCACGTCGGTGGCTGCGACGCCAACTGACACGGCCCCGAGGATCATCCATTACGCGTACCTCTCGCGGTTTTTCCGGATTCTCGGGTGATTCGCGTGAGATGCCGGCCCCAGGTTCGTAGGAACGCCGACGCGGGATGACAGGGTCGTTCCGCTGGCCGGCCCGCAGGGGGCCGATGATCCGCTCGACTCGAACGCGAACTGGAGGAATCCGAGATGAACCGCAGAACGATGACGCTGTGTGCCGCCGTGGCCGCTCTGTGTGCTGGCTCGACCGTTGCCCTGGGACAGCAGCTGTTGAGCTCGACCTTCACCTATCAAGGCTATCTCACCGATCCGTCGACCGGGGGGCCGATCGAGGATACGGACTGCGATTTCGATTTCAGGTTGTACACGCAACCCACCGGCGGCGCACCGGTGGACCAGCATGTTGCCGCCGTGGCCGTGCGTGACGGGCTGTTCTCGGCCGAACTGACGTTCTCCGCAGGCCACTTCGATGGTCGGACGCTGTACCTGGAGGCGGCCCCCTGTATGGGCGCGCCGCTGCCGCGCAGCCCGATCAGAGCCGTGCCGTATGCGCTGCACACCCGCGGGTTGTATGTCTCCCCAGGTGGCATGCTCGGCATCGGCACGGATAATCCGACCTCGATGCTGACCGTCGACGGCGATATCTCCGTGCCGTGGGGCGCGAAGATGATGACGCTGGATACCGACCACTCGGCGCGGACCGTGTTCGATATCGGCTGGGATGGCAGCAATGGCGATTTCCTCGACCTGTACACACCGGGCGCCGGCCAGGATGACGAGCCGCGCGTTCGTATCACCGAGGGCGGTCGCGTGGGCATCGGACGAGCGATCCCGGCCGCCGGCATGGACGTTCTCGCCGGCGACGTGCCCGCGATCCGCGCTCAGAACAACGACAACACGACTAACGGCGCGACCATCTTCGCACAGAACGACCATCCCAGCGGGATCGCGCTCAGGACCCTGACGGAAAGCTCGGATTCCGCGGTCGTCGTGACCAACTCGGGCGACGGCGATCTGATCCGCGGGTTCAACGGCGGCTGCTGCCCCGTGTTCCAGGTCAAGAACGACGGCACGACGCGGGTGTCGGTCCTCGAGGTCACCGGTGCGGACCTGGCCGAGCGGTTCCCGTCGACCGAGAGCACCGAACCGGGCACGGTCATGGAGATCGACCCAAGTTCTACGGGCGAACTCCGTATTGCACGCGGTGCGTACAACACGCGGGTCGCCGGCGTCGTCAGCGGTGCGGGCAACCTGCCGGCCGGTGCCATCCTCGGCAACCTGCCGGGTCATGAAGACGCTCCGCCCATCGCCCTGACCGGGCGCGTGTGGGTCAAGTGTGACGCGTCGTCCGCGCCGATCCGCGTCGGCGACATGATGACGACGTCGGATACGCCGGGCCACGCGATGCGGGTCGGCGACCGCGACCAGGCCCAGGGCGCCATCCTTGGCAAGGCCATGACCGCGCTGGACTCGGGTACGGGACTGGTCCTGGTTCTCGTGACGCTGCAGTAACTGGGCACGACTGACAAAGGAGTCACGGCAATGTGCAACGCAAATACCACGACACTCATGTTCATCCTCGGTGCCCTCCCGGCTCTGGGTGCCAAGCCGCCGACGCATGGGCACGCACACGACGCCCCGTTCGGGCCGACCGAGGCCATGTTGAAGCGGGTGACACAACCGGTCGATCCGCAGAGCGCGCTCGAGGGCATGTCGGAAGATCCGTTTCTCGATGACCTGACGCCGGGCTACGTGATCATCGATGGCGACATCCAGGTCCCGCTCGAACAGTACGAGGCGCTCAGAACCGGCAATCGCCAGGCCGCAGGTGTCTTCGGCACGGTCAATTACTGGGGCGACACGGTGCCGTACGCCTTCGCGAGCAACGTGACGCCGGACCAGCAACAACTGGCCAGGGATGCCATGAACGAAATCAGCGCCCGCGCCGGCATCACCTTCCGGGTGCGCACCGTGAATGACCCGGATTGGATCCGGTTCCAGGCCAGCACGTCGAATAACTCGCCCGTCGGGCGGCAAGGTGGACCCCAGATCATCAATATCGTCAGTTGGAACAACCAGATCATTATCGTGCACGAGATCTATCATTCGCTCGGATTCTGGCACGAGCAGAGTGCGCCGGATCGCGATACGTATGTCACCATCAATACGAACAACATCTGCGGCGCCAGCACGATCCCGGGGAATCCGTGCAACGCCAACGTGTGCCAGGGGTGCTCGGATTCGAACGGCAACTTCGTGTCATGTGCTCACAACTTCGATATCCGGGCCGACGCCGATGTCTGGGGGCCGTATGACTTCGATTCGTTCATGCACTATGGCCGTGGCGCATTCTCATGCAATGGCAACGACACGATCACGGTCAACCAGCCGTGGAACGCCCAGTGGCAGTCGGCCATCGGACAGCGGAACCATTTCAGCCTGCTGGACGAGCTGACGTGTCGCGGCATCTACCCGTTCAATGGTGATCGCTGGCTCGTGCTGCCGGTCGGCACGAGCGGAGACGGAACGTTCTTCGATCCGTTCAAGGGCACGTTCACGGATGCGTATGCCGCAACGCCTGCGAACGGCACGCTGCTGATCGATCCCGGCATCTACCTGGGCGTCGGCACGTTCAGCGAGCCCAAGACCATCCGGGCAACCTATGGGACGGTGACCATCGGCGCCGAGTAGACGAGCGCCCATTCGAGGAGACTGAACATGAGACACACAATCACCCACCTGGCGTTGTGCCTGGGCGCACCACTGATGGCCGCTCTGCCGATGGCTTACGGCCAGAACTACGACCTGACCCATGCCGCGTTTACGGGCGGCGGCGGGGTCTCGAACGGGCCCGGCCTGACGCTCAGGGCCGCGATCGGCCAGCCCATCACCGCCGGCGACGGTGGACTGTTGAATCCCGGAACCACGGGTTCCGCGGCCGGCTCCTGCGAGACGATCGCCGACTGTGCCGACCTGGACGGCAACGGTATCCGTGACGACAACTGTACGTTTTGGGCCTGCGAGTCCGGGACCTGCGTGGGCCAGGATATCGTGTTCGCTGACATGGGCGGGCAATTCGGCGCGTGCACGCCGGACGGCACGGCCGATGGCAATGATCGCTTCATGGCGCTCAACTGCTTCTCCAACGTCGACCCGGCCCAGCCCGAGCAGGACTTCCCGTGCGAGGCCGACGCGCCCGTGGCGTTCAACGTCGATGCCGGCGGACAGTTCGGATCGTGTGCGCCGGACGGCGTGTGCGATGGCAACGACGCCTTCACCGCCCTCAACGCGTTCAGCGGAATGAGCTCGTGTACGTGTCCGCTGGACGGAGCTCCCAGCCCCGTGATGCCGCCGATGCCGGTCGTGGCCGACGAGGTCACCATCGAGCTCGCCGCGACCGACGCGGCGTCCGGATCGGGCGACCTGGTCGAGATCGAGGTGTTCATCACTGACGGCGTGTCCGATCTGCGTGGGTACCAACTGCACCCGGTGGCCAGCCCGGGACTGGAGCTGGTCGACATGTTCGTCGACGCTCGCGACGACCATGCATTCACCGATCGGACCTTCTGGGATGCCTACAACCTCGAGACGGGGCAAATGGTCGTTGGCATCGACGACATGGGCATCCGTTCCAAGCGCGAGCGGTTGTACCTCGGCACGCTGGTCTATCGCGTCGCCTCCAAGAACGACCCGCTCATGGTCGACCTGCAGCATGACAACACTGATTCGGCCCAGCGGACCTTTCTGTTCGCCACGCCGGCTCGGGGCAAGGTCGCTATTACCGAGACACTGCCTGCAATCATAAGAATCGGCGACAGAAACACGCGCTAGAGGCGTATGGGAGGTGGGCCGGCATCCGGGCCGGTCCACCCAGGATACGTTGACTGACGATGCGCCGCATGCATGTGGCGAGGAGGCCTCGAGATGCTGACGAACTACCGCGTGTTCATACTGGCGTGTGCTGCGAGTCTGATGGCGTGCGCCTGCCAGCGACCGACGGACGTCCTGCAGTCGAGATCGAATTGCGCTACGGCGCAGGAGGCGTCAGCTGCAGCCGCGTGCAGCGAAGTCTTGCTGACGGGGTGCTTTCGCGAGAATTTCATCGTGCTGCGCGCCCACGATAGAGACGTGGAGCCAATCGAGAACCTGCTCCTGAGCCGCAAGGACGTGGTGCTCATCGACCGCGTTCCCGATGCCCCCCTGCTCCGCGTACTGGGGCGGCATCCATCGTTGTCGATCGCTGAAGTCCTGCACTTCGTTCGTGATCGAGGATTATCGGTCGAACCAGCCAGCGAGAGTGCTTTCAACGACGCCTATACCGCAGCCAACAACGTGCTGCTTCGGCGGAGCAGCACGCCGGCCATCGCACAAGGCTCATCATGACACACCGGATCGAAACCTCATACTTGTACTCAACATGTAGTGATCTGAGTGACCTTGCGCAGCGCGCCCGTTGCCCTTGTCACGATCGACGACGGGCGACCGGCGCGGGGCTCATGACGCGAGACGACCGGCGCGCCGCGCCCCATATAGTGCCGCAACGTATGACGAGCATGCGCGATTGAAGGGCTCATTGGCGGGGCACGGCATTTCTCATAACATGCGCTCACTCCTTGTGGGGCCTGCGGCCTTGCGTGACGTCGCTCGCTCCGTCATCAGAAACGCCGACACCCCTACTGTTCGTGCGTGCCTACCGCTTCCTTGAGTGGTTTGTCTACGCGGTTCCTACTCGGCTGCGCCTCGAGATTGGTCGTACCGGGTCCGCCGTGTATACGAAGACTGCATTAGTAAATCCTCCCTTCCCCATCCCCTTCCCCTTCCCCCCTTATGCATGGTTGCATCATGCGAGAACACGGCCCAAAGGGCTTGTTGGCGGGGCACGGCATTTCTCATGACATGCGCTTGCTCCTTGATGGGGCCTTCGGCCTGAATGACGTCGCTCGCTCCGTCATGAGAAACGCCGATGCTCCTACTGGTCCGATGCACTCGGTCGTCCTGGGGCTTTCCGGAATACGGCTCATAGTTTCTCGGCTACCGCCTCGAGACTGGTTGCACTGGGGCCGCCGTGCATGCGAAGACTGGATGAATGACTGGCACGCGCCCCAGTTCTTATTAGAGGGAACTTCCCGCCCAGGTGCTGCCGCGTCGAACGGCTTCTATCATGCGCCCACCCCAATCGCTTCGTGCCGCTGGAGCGGCACTCAGATCATGCTGTGCTGTAAGCTTGACATGTTTGACGACCGGCGATCGGCTACCGGCGACCGGCGACCGGCGCGGGACGCATGGCGCGAAACGACCGGCGCGCACCGCGACCAGTCATATCGCTGGTAGACAGGTGGAAGGCCGACAAGAACGCAGCGCGCAGCGAGCCGGTCGCCCCTCGCCGGTCGACAGTCGCCGATCGCCGGTCGAGTTGCTTCGATCAAGGCCTACCCACGACGTCACAAGTAACCATGCGGATTACTGACAAGACCGCGCCGCATGGCGGACGGGGACGGGGACGGGGAGGCGGAGGCGGAGGCGGGGAGGCGGAGGCGGACGGGTTGTTCTTGCTTTGCTGATTCCCTGTTGAGGAAGGTATACTTCCACGAGGACGGCCGACTAGAGGAACCATCTGGGGTCACAGCGCCACCAGTGACCACCAAGTTCCCTCCGGGGTTGGGTGCTGCTCCAAGCTTGCCCCACGGGACGGATATGTAACTGGTGGCGCTCTGACCCCAGTGGAAGATCCGAACAAGTGAGTATCAGGATGAGAAAAGCCGTTTATGCTGGCAGCTTCGACCCGATCACCAACGGCCACCTGTGGATGATCACTGCCGGGGCTGCGCTCTTCGATGAACTGGTCGTCGCGCTTGGGGTCAATCCCGACAAGTCCTACACGTTCTCACTCGAAGAGCGCTTCGACATGCTCCGAACATCGGTGGCCGACATTGCGGGTGCGACCGTTGCGAGCTTCGAGAACCAGTTTCTCGTCGACTATGCATCTGACATCGGGGCTGATTTCGTACTGCGCGGCATTCGCACAGAAGGAGACTACGAATATGAGCGTGGAATGCGGCACATCAATAGTGATCTGCACTCCGGCGTAACGACCGTGTTCCTGATGCCGCCCCGCGAGATCGCAGAGATCAGTTCCAGCCTGGTGAAGGGACTGATCGGCCCCCAGGGCTGGCAGGAGGTCGTCAGACCCTACGTACCGGCTACCGTATTTCGCAGCCTGTTGGACAAACATGCTTGAAGTCACCTTGGGCAACTGGCGGGCCCTGGCCGAGCGCGTGTACGCCACGAACGGCATCACCGATGCCTACGAGCGGCTGCACACGGCCTATGAAAACCCGCCACGCCCATATCACAACCTCGACCATGTCAAGGACTGCCTCCGCGAGTTCGCCCACCTGCGTTCGCTGGCCGAGCAGCCCGACGCCATCGAGTTGGCCTTGTGGTTCCACGACGCCGTCTATGACAGCCGTGCCGCGGACAACGAAGCCCGCAGCGTGGCACTGGCCCGCGAGCTCCTTGAACCCATGCACGTCGCAGGCACGTTGCTCTCAACGGTTGAACGGCTCATTCTGATCACCCGCCATGATCAACCGCCGACGTCGATCGATGAGCAGATCATTGTCGACGTCGATCTGGCCATCCTGGGCCAACCCCCGGATGCATATCAACGGTACGAGCAGGCCATCCGCGAAGAGTACGCCTGGGTGCCTGAAGACAACTACCGTGCGGCGCGGAAGGGGATACTTCAGGCCTTCCTCACACGCTCACGCCTGTACCACACCGACACGTTCCACGAACGCTACACGGCGGCAGCGCAGCGCAATGTGCGGTGGGCGATCGAGCGGTTGTGACGAGTAGGCGTGTATGCACGGAGGTTTAATAGTTCGTACGCACAGCCTCACTCCCCTCGCTTCCCTTCCGACTCGCGCCCCGTCGTTTCACGCAGCCCCCACATCGTCAACAACCCCAGCCCTGCAGTCGCCATCCAAAACCACCCGCCGACCATGAGCACACCCCAGACACCGATCACGCCAACCGCGCCGGCAAACGCCTGCATGGTTGTGCGGCCATAGTACGGCTCGCGGCGAAAGCGGATGAAGCAGCCCACGCCAAGCGCGCCGACGGTCATCATCACCGGACCATAGATCAATCCAAGGCCGGCCATCCCACTGATCGGCCCACCTCCGCCACCGCGCACTCCGACCCACAACGCCAGCACGCCCAGTCCACACACGCCGACACTCCACCACGCCAACAGCCGCACCAGCACCCGTGTTCCAGTCGGCGGCCAGGTGCACTCAGATGGTGGTTGATCGACGATGACTGTGCGCTGCACGGCCGCGTAGGCCGCATCATCGATCCGAGCCACGCGGGCGAATAGACCGCAGCGGATCACGGCATACATGACGCCGAACACAGCGAGCGGTATCCACAACGGAATCAAGGTTGGCCCCACGCGCCCGGCGCGTCCCGGCCGATGAAGCCACCACACAAAGCGCGTACTGTCGGCATATCCGTGTCGGAACCCGCGTTGATCCTCGGGGATCTGCGGCCGCGCGGCGCGGGTGCGCACGGGCATCTGCACGGCCACCCCGCCCGGCTCGAGCCCGACCCGCCACGTCGCGGTCGTGCACGACATCGGATACAGACTCACCAGCCCAAGCCCGACACATGTGAGCATGCCGACGATCGCGACCTTGGCACTGCGTTGCTGCATCGTTCTGATTGTACTCCTGCGAAGACTGTCAGGGGAACCATCTTTGGTCAGGGCGCAACGAGTTACCAGCAAGCGCCCTCCCGGCCAGCGTGCTGCTCCAAGTTTGCCCCACAGGACGGATGGTACCTGGTGGCACTCTGCCCCAGGTCATCCTAATCTTATCGACCGACGACAGACCACCGGCGACGGGCGCGGGACGCATACCGCGAGACGACCGGCGCGCCGCGACCAGTCATGCCACACATGCTATGTGCATGCCTAGCAAGATCGCATCGCGCCGGTCGCCCCTCGCCGGTCGACAGTCGTCAATCGCCGGTCGAGTTGCTTCGATCAAGGCCTACCCACGACGTCACAAGTAACCATGCGGATTACTGACAAGACCGCGCCGCATGGCGGACGGGGACGGGGACGGGGAGGCGGAGGCGGAGGGCGGAGGCGGACCGGTTGTTCTCGTTTGCTGATTCCCTATCATACATTGAAACTCCTGTCGGCCCTGGCCTGCACTCCCTCCAAGGAGACCTCCATGAAACACTGTTGCATCGCATTGCCCATTCTTATGCTGGTCATTTCACCTGGCTGTATCGGATCTTCGTGAGAGAAAGATCGTTCAGCGCGCTGGTCAGCGTGGCAACACATTCGTACTGAATTCACGCAGCCGGAAACCGCGTCAGGGTCACAGATCTATGAGAATGAACATTTCGCAGTGCAGCTCATCGACCCTACAGGCCCGCCGATGCAGGTGCCGTTCTTCTGTGGCGTAGAGATTCGCAACAAGCGACCGCATATGGCCCACCTCGATGCGAGTCGGTGCTGTGTCATTGATGACGAACGGGCGGCGAATAACATCTTCCATTTGGCCCGTATTCTCCCGCCTGGCAGCAAGGTGCGCATCAGCCAGGTCCTGCCTGCCATGATCAACATCAACGTCTTTGGGACCTCGTCGTCACGGGAAGCGCCTGCGGCCGGCACCGCGCAGCAGATGATCCTGCGCGTACGCTGGGAAGACGGCCTGGTCGAGGATATTGACTTGCATTATCGCGTAGCGCCCGGTGAAACGGCCCAATCGAATTCGTGATCCAACTCGATCCAGGAAGCACTCGCACGACCGCGTCGTGACAAAGCACGTGAGTACATCAAGCAGCGCAACGCCATGTAACGTTTAGGGCTTGTCACGCTGCCACACGAAGCGCACGTGATCGTCCCTGGGCGGGCCGGCGCTGCGCAGCTTGAGCTTCCTGGCCAGCAGCACCCCGCGAGCGTTATCGGTGTGGAGCGGGAGGACCACGTTGTCGAGCGGCCATTCTTTCCCGAGCCACTCGAGCAGGGCCTCGACCAGGTGATGATCGAGGTCGTTGGGCAGCTCGTCGGCCACGACCCAGTAGGCCACCATCGCAGCGCGCGGCTTGGACTGGCCCAACGGCTTCAAGTACACGCAGCCGACACAGCGCGTACCGTCGAGGGATAACACGGTATAGGCGTAGGCCTCGCGACGGTCGAACTCGGCCTTGTGTCGTTCGAGGTCGGCGCGATTGGCCGCGACCGTCATGTCGGCCGTCGGCCAGTCGCCCCAGTGCAGGGTCTTGCGCAGATGCTCACGGCTGGACATCAGGGCGGCATGATCGAGCTGAGCATGTTCGGGGTCGAGCGGTTCGAGTCGCAGGCGGTCGGTCTTGAGCGGGACCGGCGGCGTGAACGACTTGGACCACGCGGTGGTGTCTGTGTCTGAAGTCGGCACAGTGGAGAGTATCGCGGCACATACGGTAAACACAGCAGGCATCAGCATGTCTCGGCTCCTTGGTGCACCATTTCACAATTCTTTGCAGGGGTTGCCGGACGCTTGCCGCCCTGGACCGTGTTGCTTGTCGTCAACGATGTCAGGCATCGCCTCCTCCTCGCGCCTTGCCCAACACGACTATCGCCTCGGACCCTACATCCGATTTTGAAAGGGAGCACTTACAGAAATAACGTCAGGGTAACCGTTCGAACAGGGGTTCGGGAGCGCTGGGTGAAGATTGGTGGGTTTGTGCCCGCATGACATGCACCGCTGGTCGTCCAGTAAAGGAACAGGATGTCCGTGGATCACGGAGGCTCTTGGCCTGCAACAGCCAGTGGACAGCGCATTGACACGACTGCGCTCGAAGCGGATCATCCACGACTGAAATCACCACTGGGGGACACCGGAGAGGGAGATTGCCGTGGTTCTCGATCGATCGATGCAACCGGTCCGCGCTGTGCTGCGCGGCGCACTATTCGGCTTCGTGCTCAGTGCCGCTGTGGGTACGCAGCATGTGAGCGCGCAATCCTGCTCGTCGTATGAAACCGCCGTGCAGGCTGGAACACTACTTGGATCGGATGTCGACGAAGCATCGGGACTGGTGGCCAGCCGCAGCAATGCGAACATTCTCTGGACGCACAACGACGATGCCAACGACAATCGCCTGTTCGCCCTGCGGATCGATGGGACCGTGGTGGGGACGTTTACCGTCGGGTCCGGTGCCCAGGATCCAGAGGACATCGCCATCGGTCCAGGCCCGCAACCGGACGTGGACTATCTGTATTGGGGTGACATCGGCGACAACAACAACGTGCGTTCAACGATCGTGGTTCGACGCGTGCCCGAGCCGATCGTCAGCGCCGGGCAGAACCCGGTGATGGCCACCCTGGGCGGTGTCGAGACGATCGTGCTGGCCTATCCGACCGGGCCGACGGCTCCACCGCACAGAGATGCCGAAACCCTGCTGGTCGATCCACTGAACCAGGACATCTACGTCATCACCAAACGTGACGGCCCGGGCCTGGTCTATCGCGCGGCCGCGCCCCACGATACGACGGGTGTGACCGTCATGACGCAGGTCGCCGTGCTTCCGTGGAACGGCCCGGTCGGCGGTGACGTTTCAGCCGATGGCGCCGCCATCATCGTGCGGCGCTACTCGGGGAGCCTGGGGGCCTCGGTGTGGTTCCGGCCCGCCGGGACACTGTTGTTCGCGGCGTTTTCCGGGCCGCGTTGTGATGTTCCCCTGCAGGCTGAACCCCAGGGCGAAGCCATCTGCTTCACGCCCACGGGCTACGACTACTACACAGTGAGTGAAAACCAAACCGTCGGAGCCCAGATCCCGATCTGGTATTTCCAGCAGACACTCTCAGGATGCACCACCGACGCCGAGTGCACCCTCGGCCCCGCTTGCTCGACGGGAACCTGCCAGGCCGGCACGTGTACCTACAATAGTCTGCTTTACGACCTCAATGGTGACGGCGCCACGACGGTCGTCGGCGACCTGTCCGAACTGGCCACGTGTTTCTTCGACCCGCCAGGCGGGATTATCGACGCCTGTTGTTCGGCCGGTGACTGCACCTGCCGCGTTGACTGCACCGGTGACGGCAGCCTGACCATCGTTGGCGACCTGCCGTGTTGGGCCGACTGTTTCTTGCTCGGCACGTGCGTGACACCCTGAACTCGGGCACACCTGGACAACGACGACCTCATTCGTTGGAAGTGCGATGAACACCACGCGGCGCGGGCACGCTTCGTCTGCACATGCGTACTCACCTGCGGCTCGAGAATGGTCGCACTGGGACCGCGTGAACGGTACATCCACCCCATGAGGCCAGAGTTATTGAACCATGTCAGACAAAGCCATGACCGTGCGCCAATTTCGCGCTGTTGCACGAACGCCCAGTTTGCGCTCGATAACGGCATGGGTCAGCTTCGAACGGGCGGCCCCGTTCGGATAGAACAGGTAGACCTCCCGGTCGGCGACCTCGAACCGATCCGGCCCGCTGTCGATTTCAGACAACGCCTCCACGGCACTCTTTGTCGGACGGGCGCTCAAACACATCACGGCGACTTTCGTCGGATCCTTCTCGGCCGCCGTGGCGTAGGGGTTGCCCTCGATGATCCGGGCCCACTCTGCCGGCGTCCGGACCACGACGGCAACGTCATGTCCAAACTCAGCCTGAATCATGAGTTCAATCGATTTCGCGAGGCGCGCGGGGCTGCGGCTGCGACCGTTACACACGATATTGCCGCTCTGCACGTACGTGCGGACATCGGTCAAATCGAGCCGCGTGCAGGCGGCCGCCAGAGCGGCCATCTTGATCTTGCGATGACCGCTGACGTTGATTCCGCGCAGCAGTGAGATGAATGTTGGCATGGGCCCGATTGTAGCCCCTCTCAGCCGGGTATCGGAAGATACCAGGCCGTGTGAGCGGCCCGCCTGTGAGATCTGTACCGGGCCTATAGTATGGATATGGTGCTCGCCAGCGCCGGCCTGGCAGGCCGGCGCCCCGGAGTGAGCGAGAAATGACTCAGAAGCAGAGGAATTAGCGGCCGAGCAGCGCGGCCACCCGCCTGAATCTGGACGGCTTGCGCTGCGCCAGGCGGGAGATCCCGGCCGAATCGAACCACGGAAACGCAACAGCTCACCGGGGCTGCCTGATGGCCCGCATCATGCCACCACACCACGCACTGGGAATCGGCAGGAAAGATCGACCTGATTCCCGGCCAACAGGAACGGGTCCGGTTATCGGTCACGTCCGGCTCACAGGAGTCTCATAAACCGCACGAATGGCTGATTTTGAACCGTAAGGAAGAACCCAAAGCCTTGGCGTGGAAATGGCTAATGAACTCACTATAATCACGCGACGCGGGGGGTTTATTCGAAAACCGATACTCAAATGGATGGGCAAATGGGCCCTTCATTTGCGCGCTAGAATGACGTAAGTCGCCATTTGACTGCGACTTTCGGAGGGAGACCGGTGAATACGACTGCGCGATCAATCGTGGTTTCTATCGTGACTTTGGCGGCGTGCGCCGCAGCCTCGGCCCAAACGGCAACCATTGACGGCCTGGTCTTCGACGATCTGGGAGATCCGGCCGGCAGTGGACTCGCGGGCGTCGAGGTGACACTCGATGATGGCGTTGGCGGGATCTTCATGACGCTGACGGGCGATACGCCTGCAGGCGTATGGTCCATCGCTGATGTGCCGCTGGGCTCGTACACCGTAACCGCCACGTTGGCCGGCACCTGCTTTCAACGCGTGGTCGATGCCGTGGGCACAGCGCATGCGCCTTTCCTTCTGCAGGTCGACGCCGACGCAACGGTAGATCTCCTGGCCTTCACCGGAGCCTGCGATGACGGGCTGGATGCCACCTGCGAAGACACCTGTTCCGCAGGATCCTGCAGGGGTACGACCGATGCATGCTGCAAGCTCTATGACATCAACGGCGACGGCATCGTCAATGTGGTCGGTGATGTCAATCCACTGGTCGAATGTCTGTTCTTCGGGAATTGCGGACCGGACGTGTGCCCGACAACCGGTTGTCTGTGCCGCATCGATTGTGATTGCAGCGGCTTCATTTCGCTGGTCGGCGACGTGCCGTGTTTCGTGGACTGTCTGTTCTTCGGCGACTGTCAGACGTGCGATGATCCAGAACCCGACGCGCTGGAATTCAGCCAGAGCAACATCGCCTTCAATCTCAATCCTGGAGATCCCGCCGCCATGGCCAACGTGGATCTCACCTCGGCGCCTACCGCCAACCTGGGTTACACCCTGTCATCGGATCAGGTGTGGGCCACCGCGACCCCGGACATGGGCACCACCCCGGCGAACCTGACGGTGACGGCCGATCCGACCGGGCTGGCCTCGGGTGTCTACGATGCGGAAATCACCGCGTCGGCGACGGATGTACCTGACGTGACCCTGAACGTCCAGATGCGCATCGACGGCCTGCAGTTCACGCCGGCAAGCCTGATTGTCGGCATGGAAGTCGGTGATGCACCGGTCGACAGCCCTGTCGACGTGTCAACGATTCTGAACAGCGCCGCAAGCTACACCATTGTGTCCAGTGCTGCGTGGCTGTCCGCCAGCCCGCTGGCCGGCACGACACCCCAGACGTTGACCGTCACCGTCGATCCTGCCGGACTGACCTCCGGAACCTACAACGGCATGCTGACCGTCTCAGCAGCGGGCTTCGATGACGTCGATCTCCCGGTCGAGCTGAATCTCGCCGAGCCGTGCCCGGCGACGGCCAAGGCGGACATGCTCGTCGACCTGCCCTACCACCTCGAATTCGACGAGGATGCAGGGTTCGTTTTCGACGCCAGCGGCCAGGGCACCGGATTCACCTACATCGACTGCCCGAGCGGTGGCGGCGGATTCATCCCCAGCAACCTCGTGCTCGACACGACGGCCGGCGAGCTGACCATCACGACGACTGCCGGCCTGCACTTCGAAGGCTCCAACTCGCTGGTCAACGCCATCGGTGTCGGCATCGACATCCCCAGTCAGTTGACGCGGGTCAGTACGACGCTGGTCGATATTCCGGTCGCACAGTTCACCAACAACTTCGAACAGGCCGGGTTGTGGTTCGGCAACGACGAGGACAACTACGTCAAGCTGGTGGTCATTTCCACCGAGTTCGCCACCGAGGTCGAGCTGCTCATTGAGATCCAGGGCAACGCTGCGGGGCGTATCCGACTACCGATCAGCATCACCGGCAGCGACGACGTCGAACTTCAGATGGAGATCAACCCGTCCGTGCGCACGATCACCGGACTCGTCAGCATCAACGGTGGAGCGACCACCGAGTTGGGTAGCTTCGTCGCCCCACCGGAATTCTTCAGCTTCGACGCAGCGCGCGTCGATCCGATGATCGGAACGGACAGCTTTGCCGGCATCTACGCGTCGCACCGCAATGCGGCGGGACCGCTCGAATTCACATTCGACGGCTTCTGGGCCGAGGCCCTGGCCTTGCCGCCGGTACCCGGTCAGCTGCCATTCGCCAAGGTGCAGTATGAACTGGCCAATCCGACCTCGATGGTCTGGGGGCCCGATGACCGCCTGTATGTCACGCAACTCGACGGCACGATCCATGCCTTGACGTTCAACGCCAGCTGGATCGTGACCGATGACGAGGTCATCACCTCGCTGACCAATGACGGGGTCGACCCGCGTCTTGCACTGGGCATCGCCATCGATCCGTCATCGGGGCCCGCGAACGTCATCCTGTGGGTGTCGCACTCGAACTCTTCGCTGACTGTCGGAGAAATCAACTCGGGCAAAGTCACGCGTTTGTCAGGCCCCGGATTTGCGACCGTCGAAGACGTGATCACCGGTCTGCCGCGGGCGCTGGCCAACCATGCCATCAACTCGATCAAGTTTGGTCCGGACGGGCAGCTGTACATCGCTGCCGGCGGAAACACGGGTGGCGGAGCGCCCAACGTACTGGGCACCGAGTTCGGCGACCGAGCCGAGCAACCCCTGTCATCCGCCCTGCTCGTCGCAGATGTCAACGGCATGGGGTTCAACGGCGACTGCGACAACATGGCAGATCCCTACGGGCCACCCGGCTGCGATGTCATGACCTATTGCACCGGGCTGCGCAACACGTACGACTTCGTGTGCCACAGCAACGGTTCGATCTATGCACCGGACAACGGCCTCAGTGTGGCGGGGACCTTCCCACCGTCGCCGACGCCGTCGTGTTTCGGGTTTGGCAACCCGGATTCATATCTCATCGGTGGCCACAGCCCCGGGCCGCAGAACGATCTGTTCAACCGCCTCATCGAGGGCCAGTACTACGGTCACCCGAACCCGTCGCGCGGCGAATGCGTCTATAAGGACGGCTCCTACCAGGGCGTGGCCGCACCACTCAACTACGAACCGCCGATGATCGAGCTGGGTATGAACAAGGCCCCGACCGGGGCGATCGAGTACACCGACTCGAGCAGATTCTGCGGTGACCTCAGCACCGAAGTTCTGTTCAACACTTATTCAACCGGCGACAACATCACCCGCGTGCGGTTGTCCGAGGACGGCCTGACCGTCATTCAGAGCTCCGTGCTGGTTGCCGGTTTCGACGATCCGCTGCCGCTGGCCACCGGCCCCGACGGTGTAATCTTCGTCGGCGAGTTCGACGCCGGCGACTTCGACGGCGGCTACATCACGACGTTGATCCCGCTGGATCTTGGTTGCTGGTCGATCGGCGATTTCCTGCCGGAGGACCTGCTTGACGCCGGCGGTGGCGCGGTCAACGGTGAGTTCTACAGCGTCGCAGGCAAGAATCCCGGTGGCCCGATCAATTCGGTCTACGCCCTGACGACCAACGGCTGGCTGCAGCGTGCTGACTTGCCCGGGCCTGCTGTCGAGAACCCTGCGATCGTCCAGCACGGCGGTCTGCTCTACGCCTTCGGCGGCTCGACCGAGCCGTTCAGCGGGGCGGTGACCAATACCGCGTCATATGACCCGGCCGTCAACATGTGGACCGAGTTGAATCCGATGCCCACCGCCCGCGGTGGAACCTGTGCCGCAGAGATCGACGGCTTGATCTACGTCGTCGGGGGCCTCGATGCCACCGGCGCTTCGGTCGACACGGTCGAGATCTTTGATCCGTCAACCGGCTTGTGGGCACCGGGTGTCCCGCTGACCCAGCCCCGCGACAACCCGGGCTGCGCTGCGGTCGACGGCATCCTCTATGTCTTCGGCGGCCGCGAACGCCTGAGCGATGGCACGGAAATCGACCCGACGCTGGCGACCACCGAGGCCTTCGATCCCAACACGGACATGTGGTCCCCCATGGCGAGCATGAGCGTCGGCCGGCGGACGTTCGCTTGCGGTGTGATCGACGGCAAGATCCTGGCTGCTGGCGGAGAGCGCAAAGGCGGCGGCAGCGGCACATTCGACGAGAACGAAGAATACGATCCCGTGACCGACGCGTGGCGTCAACTGACGTCGATGCGTACCGGCCGTCACGGCATGGCCGGCGCCGTGCTCGATGGCCAGTTGATTACTGCCGGTGGCGGTCCGTCCGGCGGCGGCTCGTTCAGCAATATCGTCGAGATCTACACGCCCGGCGTGGATTAGACTTGGATGGATGACTCGAACAACGATACCCCCGCCCTGCTGTGCAGGTCGGGGGTATTTTATCCAGCGAGACCGATCGCCTTCCCAGCCCGTGGCCCTCTGACTACCACTTGAGCAGATACGCGAACATCAACGGCGCCACGATCGTGGCGTCGGACTCGATGATGAACTTCGGTGTATCCACGGTCAGTTTGTTCCATGTGATCTTTTCGTTGGGAACGGCCCCCGAATAGGACCCGTAGCTGGTGGTGCTGTCGGAGATCTGACAGAAGTAGCCCCACGGTCGGATATCGCCGATGCGCAAATCGAGTTTGAGCATTGGCACGACGCAGATCGGAAAATCTCCAGCGATCCCGCCGCCAATTTGAAAGAAGCCGATCGAGTGGTCGGCACTGGCCGCGCGATACCAGCGCGCCCAGCTCGATCATGTAGTCCAGGCCGTACTTGAGAAAGTTCTTATTCTCGAGCTGACCGTTGATGAGCCAACTGGCACAGGCGTTGCCCAGCGTACAGTCCTCCCACCCCGGCACGAACAGCGGCAGGTTCTTCTGAGCCGCCGCCATCAACCAGCTGTCCCTGGGGTCGATCTGGTAGTGCTCCTCGAGATCGCCGCCGAGCAGCATGTCATAGAGATATTCATGAACGAACTTGGACGCGCCACCGGCGCCGGCCGACTGCCAGTGCCGGAGCAGCACGCGGTCGATCCTCCGCATGGCCTCCTCCTCCGGGATACACGTATCAGTCACGCGGGCCAGGTGCTGGCTGCGAATCTCTTCTTCCTGCTGCGGTGTCAGATCGCGGTAGTTGGGCACGCGCTTGTAGAACTCGTGGGCCACGAGGTTGTAGACGTCCTCCTCGAGATTGGCT
Source organism: uncultured Planctomycetota bacterium (assembly GCA_942492115.1). Lineage (GTDB taxonomy): Bacteria > Planctomycetota > Phycisphaerae > UBA1845 > CAIVHJ01 > CALODL01. Next base: position 147,488 of record CALODL010000002.1, on the reverse strand, counting down.
CCGGTGCACGTGATGGCATGGACCTTGTCCTGGCGAATCATCTCGGCCAACGATAGACCGAGTTCCGCCGTGCTCATGGCTCCAGCGAGCGTAACGAACATTTTGCCACCAGCGGCCAGGTGTGCTTCGTAGGCCTGCGCAGCATCCTTGACCGTCGCGGCATTGAAATGGCGGTAGTGATGGTCAATGAATTCACGAACCTGCATGGCACGCCTCCTGTCGCCGAACACCGGTAATCAAATGGGAATAAGGACCAGATGGTAAGGCTCGGCCGGAAAGAATTCAAACGCACGATAGCACAACAGGACAGTTCCCCGTAGCGAACGGGGCACGTGCACCCAGGCTAATCGGCCATGACACAGCGGTCGCGGCTCCAGGAACGCAGCGCCGCTATTTTCTCTGCCATGGTCACGGACAGAGGCGGTGAGCCCGCCAACGCATCACTGACATGCGCCGTAGTCAACAGCCCCCCGCCACCGAAGGCATCGAACAGGCCGGACACCACAGCCTGTTCGATCTCCGCCCCGCTGTAGCCCTCTGCCTGTGCGGCCAGCGCGTCCAGATCGAACGCGTCGGGTTTACGCTGACGCAAACGCAAGTGGATTTCGAACATCTGTCGCCGCGCGTCCAGCTGAGGAAGGTCGACGAAAAAGATTTCGTCAAAGCGGCCTTTGCGCAGTAGCTCGGGTGGCAGGGCCTCGATGTCGTTGGCCGTGGCAACGAGAAACACCGCTTCGTCGTGCTCCTGCATCCATGTCAGCAGCGTCCCGAACATGCGCTGACTCAGGCCGCCGTCCGTACTGCGGCTGGCCGCAGAAGCGAAGGCTTTCTCGATCTCATCGATCCACAGCACGATCGGCGCCATGCGTTCGGCTTGATGCAGCGCCGAGCGTAACCGTCGTTCGGACTCGCCGACAAAGCGATCGAATAGAATACCAGGATCGAGGCGCAGCAGCGGTTGACGCCACGCGGTCGCGATGGCCTTGGCGCATAGACTCTTGCCCGCCCCCTGGACCCCCAGAAGCAGCACGCCACGGGGCGCCGGCAGGCCGAACTCACGCCCCGCGGTCGTGGCCGCTCCCGCACGGCGGTCGAGCCAGGCCTTGAGCTGGGTCACTCCGCCGACATCGGCAAGATCGACCGGGGCCTCCACGAACTGCAGCAATCCGTCGCCATGCAGCGCTTGACGCTTGCGGACCATGACGCGGTTGATGTCCCGGGCGTCGAATCGGCGATCGTCGGCCACCAGGTCGCGACAAATACGTTCCGCCTGCTGGCGGCTGAGTCCGCGCAAGTTGCGCACAACGGTATTGAGATCGCCGCGTGTAATATCAATGGTAATCGTTTCGCGGCGGTGTTCATTCCGCAGGGTCCGCCGCAGAATGGCTTCGAGTTCGTCAGTCGACGGCAGATTCAAATCAAACGGCGTGGACACTGCCGCGATGACCGGCGGGACTTCAGGGACATGGTCGATCAGAACAGCCGTACACCCCACGGTCTCAAAACGCTGCAGAACCTCACGGAACAACCGCAGGATCACACGATCGGACAAGGCGGCAAGCACATCGAACAGGACGTAGGTGTGGCCTCGAGCACAGTTCCCGAGCAGGTGGTGCAGCATGCCAATGGTCTTTTCGCTCCCCTGGACGGCCATGCCATCGACACGTCCGTCATGCAAACCGCGCACACACGACCACGTCCACAATTCCCCGGTCGCCGCCGCGCCCACGACCTCTAACGCGTAACCTTCATCGAACGTTTGAATGGTGATACACGGTTCGTTGGAATCGAGTAATTGACTGAGCTCGCTGATATCGGTGGACGGCATGGGGGTGACTCACAAGAAGCTGCTGATGACATCAAGTAGCATGCGCACGCTGGGGTTGTCGTCGTAATCGTCAGCACTGGCCTGGGCACCGGCGATCTTGCCCTTGATTGCTATCTGCTCACGCTTGAGCGCATCGAGCTGGCGCTTCTCATCGTAGATGCGTCCGCCGGCCTTGATCCACTTGAATACCTGACCCAGCTCCCCCGCATCGAGCCACACACCATGGAGCCGGCAACGATCAATGACCACACCCGAGCGGGAACCGAACTGCTGGCGGTTCATCATTTCGCGACACACCGGACATCTGACGTACGACTGATCCCGTTCGGACTTGACGCCTTCTTCCTCGATGATGTTCTTGAGGCGAATAAGGTCCACTTCATAGACATGCGACACGGCGGTGTCAGTCAGGGCCTCGAGTTCCGAGGGATCGAAAAACAGCCCGTAGCAATTGTCACAACGTTCGATAATGAAATAGCCGGGAACCTCGACGTGCTTCATATTGACTCCGCACATGGGGCAGACGCGCGGGGCGACGGCGCCTGCCACGCTGCGATCCGTGATCCCACGCAGATCTGTGTCGTTGAGGCTCTCGCAGTAGGTGCAGATGTTGGACTTGGCCGGCAGTGCACTGCCGCAATTTGAACAGTTCATGGGCACTCGCTTTCGGTTGACAATGCCATTGTCAACGCCGCGACCCGACTGGACCCATTAGAAACGAGCTGCGTATGTAGAATCACACCGACCGTCAGGCTCCGGACGTACTCTTCTTGGCCGACTTGTCGAACGGGTCAATCCCGTCCCCCGATACGACGACCGCCTTGGGATTGCCGTTGACCACGCGCAGGGCCATGGGCTGACTGGTCTGGCCGCACGTCATGTAGATCGTGGTGTCTTCTGGAAAATCGAGCACATGGGTCCCCGAGCATGCGGGACAGGTAAAGCGCGTCAGCATGGCAATACTCCAATTCAATCCACCCACAGCGGATATGTTCACAACAACCATTCTACTCGAATCACATCGCCTGCCCCAAGCCGCGACACCTCCGGCGGGACACGCATCAAACAGTTGGCCCTGGCCAGTGACGCACCCATGTGCGACCCCTGCCCAACGAGTGGTTCGACTTCCCAGTGCCCGTCGCGACGCATGATCGCACGGCTGCGCACGAATTCCTCACGCCCGGCTGTCCGGTTGTAGTCACAGACCAGAGCGGCACGCGGTGCAGAATCCACGGCCGTGCAGTCTCCACTCATGCGCCGCAGCGCCGGAACGACCAGCATGACGAAAGACACCATGGCGGATACCGGATTGCCCGGTAATCCGAACACCAGCGGGGCCCGCCCGTCACGCGCGGCGCCGCGACCGAGATAGTTGGGCTTGCCGGGTTTCATGGCCACGCCCCAGTACACCGTCTCGACATGTAGCTCTGCGAGTACATCGCGAACAAAGTCATAATCGCCCACCGACACACCACCCACCGTAATGACCACATCGGCGTCAGTCAGGGTGGCGGCCAGGGTGCTGCTGAGCACATCACGGTCATCGGCAACACGGTGGACGTCGGGCGTGATGCCGAGGCGGCCGAGTGCCGCGGACAATGCGTAAGAATTCGAATCACGAATCTGCCCCGGGTCCAAAGCCTCGGCAGGATGACGAATCTCGTTGCCGGTGACGACAAGGCTGACGCGCGGCCGCCGGGTCACGACGACGTGCGGGTAGCCCGCCGTGGCCAACAGACCGACGACCGCCGGGGTAATCGGCGTGCCGGCGTCGAGCAGCGGCGCCGCGGCCCCGTACTCCTCACCGCGCCGGCGGATATGTTGTCCGGAATTGACCGGTGCCGACACGACGATGTGCTCTGGTCGTTCAACCACATGCTCGCGCATGATGACGGCATCGACACACTCCGGCACCATGGCACCCGTGAGAATCTTGGCCGTCTCCCCGGGCAACAGTTCACAACCATCAGCATCCTCGCCGGCCTGGATCGTTCGCGCGAGGCGCAATTCGATCGGCCGGTCTTCCGTCGCATCCGCGACATCAATGACGCGCACACCGAATCCGTCCACCGCAGAGTTATCGAACAGGGGCGCGGGATCCCGCGCGACCACATCCTCAGCCAGGACGCGGCCACAGGCGTCGTCGAGAATCACGCGTTCGGTCTGCAGCACCTCCGCATGCTCGAGGGCGAGCTGGTGAGCCTGTTCGAAGGAAATCATGTCGCCATCCATGTCAATCGTGTGTCGAGGCCCTCAGAAGCAGGCCGCGCCCAGCCCGCGTACGAAGTCAGTGACGCGCCCCCGCCATGATCGCGAACACATGGCCGAGCGCTGGCAACAGCACCGCCATCGACTCCTCCACTGCCGCGACTGAACCGGGTAGACAGACGACCACAGCGTTGCCCCGAATTCCCGCACACGAGCGTGACAGCATTGCGGTTGGAATGCGTTGTTGCCCGTAAGCCCTCAATGCCTCGCCAATGGCCGGTAGCGGCCGTTCGATCACATCATGCAGAGCCTCGGGCGTTACGTCGCGCGGACCGAGCCCGGTTCCTCCGGTCGTGATGACGACGTCCACACCACCGTCGTCGACACACGCCCTGACAACACTTCCGATGGCCGCCGCGTCGTCGGATACGACGTCGCGGACCGTCACGTCAAAGCCGCGATCGACCAGACTCTTGCAAATGAGTGCACCGGAGCGGTCCTCAACGTCACCTGCGGCCACGCTGTCGGAAATGACCACTACGGCCGCCCGGCGCCCCGCAACATCGGGGGTGAAATCGGACTTACCGCCCCGCTTGCTGATCAACCGTACACCGGTGATTTCCATGTCCTCGTCGACCATTTTGGTCATATCGTAAATGGTCAGCGCCGCCACGGACGCGGCCGTCAATGCCTCCATCTCGACGCCCGTGCGATATACGGCCTTGACGCTCACGGTCACCGTGATGCAATCGCTTGCCATCTCGAACTGCACATCGACATGGTCGACTGGAACCGGATGGCAATACGGAATGATGCGGTCGGTGCCCTTCGCCGCCTGGATGGCGGCAACCCTGGCCACAGGCAACGGATCGCCCTTGGGTAGTTCATCGCGTTCGATCTGCCCGATGGTCGCTGAACTGACACGCAGGGTGGCCTTCGCCGTTGCGACGCGCAGGGTGTTAATCTTGTTGGATACATCACGCATGTTAGACTCAACTTGTCAGACTCAACTTCGGGGGACGGTCGTCCCCCGAGCCCTGACATCAGACTTAACTTCGGGGGACGGTCGTCCCCGAGCCCCCCTACCAAGGGGCTCTGCCCCATTGGATCCTCGCGGGGCGGGAAATCTTCCGGACAATCACAAACGTATCATGCTCCTGAGTGAGTGCCCCGTTCGCTTGTGGACTGTCTTCTCGCACTTACTCTATTTGACTCAACTTCGGGGACGGTCGTCCCCCGAGCCCGGACATCAGACTCAACTTCGGGGGACGGTCGTCCCCCGAGCCCGGACATCAGACCTAACTTCGGGGGACGGTCGTCCCCCGAGCCCGGACATCAGACCTAACTTCGGGGGACGGTCGTCCCCCGAGCCCCCTACCAAGGGGCTCTGCCCCATTGGATCCTCGCGGGGCGGGAAATCTTCCGGACAATCACAAACGTATCATGCGCCTGAGTGAGTGCCCCGTTCGCTTGTGGACTGTCTTCTCGCACTTACTCTATTTGACTCAACTTCGGGGACGGTCGTCCCCCGAGCCCGGACATCAGACTCAACTTCGGGGGACGGTCGTCCCCCGAGCCCGGACATCAGACCTAACTTCGGGGGACGGTCGTCCCCCGAGCCCCCTACCAAGGGGCTCTGCCCCATTGGATCCTCGCGGGGCGGGAAATCTTCCGGACAATCACAAACGTATCATGCTCCTGAGTGAGTGCCCCGTTCGCTTGTGGACTGTCTTCTCGCACTTACTCTATTTGACTCAACTTCGGGGACGGTCGTCCCCCGAGCCCCCTACCAAGGGGCTCTGCCCCGTTGGATCCTCGCGGGGCGGGAAATCTTCCGGACAATCACAAACGTATCATGCGCCTCAGTGAGTGCCCCGTTCGCCAGGGGGAACTGTTTCTCGCACTCGATCTCCACGCTGTCCCTCATCCACCAATCTGGATCATGCTGCGGCCGCCCAGTTGAACGAGCTGCTCGCCATCGATATGTTTTTCCGGTTTGGCCCGCATGACCCCACGGATCAGTCGTTCGAGTTCGGCATCGGTGCTGCCGGCACGGAGCCGGTCGCGCAAGGACACCTCGGCCGGATCGTGCAGGCAGGGCCTGACTGCGCCATCCGCGGTCAGCCGGACGCGGTTGCAGCTTGAACAGAATTCATCCGTCATTGAGGTGATGAACCCGATCTGCGCGCGGTGGCTGACGAGGTCGTAGTCACGAGCGACGGCGCCGACTTCCGCCGTGCGCGCACGAAGTTCGAATTCCGTGCTGATCCGAGCGTGCATGTCCGCAAAAGAAATCAGAGCGCCGCGGTTCCAGCCGTTGCCGGCAAAGGGCATGTATTCGATGAACCGCAGCTCGACGGGCTGACAGGCAAAAAATCGAACGAAATCGACCAGCTCGTCGTCGTTGACTCCGCCCATGACCACGACGTTTATCTTGACGGCGGCGAACCCGGCCCCGATGGCGACCTCGATGGCCGCCATCACAGCATCGAAATCGTCACGCAGTGTGATTTCGGCGAACCGCTTCCGTGACAGTGTGTCGAGGCTGATGTTCAAGTGGGTAACACCGGCTGCGTGCAACGCATCGACCTGCCCGGGCAGCAGAACACCGTTGGTCGTCAGTCCGATGTCGCGAATACCCGGGAGCGCGCGCAGTTGGCCGATCAGGTGAGCGAGGTCGCGGCGGATCAGCGGCTCACCACCGGTCAGTCGAATCTTGGTAATCCCCATCCTGGCAAACAGCCGCGCGAGGCGGACGATCTCTTCATAAGTCAGGACTTCGGCGCGCGGCTTCCAGTCGATGCCTTGCGGTGGCATGCAGTAGCGGCAGCGCAGGTTGCACCGATCCGTCACCGAGATCCGCAGATACGTATGCACCCGTCCGAACGCATCGATCAGGGGTGTCAGATCGTGGCTCATCAGGCCTTGCTCCGCTGGTTCACGCACGTGCAGTTGACCCACTCACTGGCGCCGTCGACATAGTGTTCTTTCTTCCAGATCGGCACCGTGGCCTTGATGCCATCGATAACGAACGCACATGCTTCAAGGGCGGCATGGCGATGGGCGGCACTGGCCCCGACCCACACGGCAATGTCTCCAATGGTCAGCGGCCCAACCCGATGGATGCAGCAAACGGCATGGACCTCGAATCTGGCCGCGGCCTCCGCGATGACCTTGAGGCCTTCGGACCGCGCCATCGCCTCGTAAGCCTCGTATTCCAGCTTCGCGACGGCGCGACCGTCGTTGTGGTCACGGACACGCCCTTCGAACGTCGCCACCGCCCCGCAGGATGGGGCCAGCAGCTTGGCGCCCAGCATCAGGGGATCGATCGGCACGGCGGTCAGACCGAAATCGTTGAGTGGATGCGTCGTTTGGCTCATGTCGGGCCCTATCCGCCGGCCACCGGCTGGATGAAAACGACCGTATCGCCGTCGCTCAGCGGCCGATCCCAGGGACTGTAATCACCGTTGACCGCAACACGAAACAACGCGGGCGGCATACTGAGCCCGTAGCGACCGTCCAGCTCCGCAAACAGCTCGCCCGGTGTCGCTGCAGCCGTTGAGACCGTCTCGCGGTCCAATCCACACCGCTCCCGCAACATGGCGAAGTACTCGAGTTGGATCGACTTATGGGCATTCATTACAGTGAACGTATTAGACCAGAAGATGTCTCGCGCCGACACTGTGCGACACTCGAATCGCCTCTCACGGCACAGGACCCGCTATGGAGCCGCACGACAACCACGCCTCGATCACTGCAGGCCTGCTGGTGGGCGGACACAGTCGTCGAATGGGCCGGCCCAAGGCCCTCCTGGCCACCGCCAGCGGTTTGACGTGGCTCGAACACGTCGCCACCACGGCCGGCCGGGCGAGCCACTCAGTGGTACTCGTGGGTGCGTTCGATGATGTGCCGCTCCGCCTGGCCACCGTGCCTCGAATCGGGGATGCGGAGATCGGTGTCGGCCCGGTCGCGGGCCTCCTCAGCCTTCTCGAATACACCACGACGCCGTGGGCCCTGCTGCTGGCGTGCGACATGCCGCTCCTGACGGTGGATGTCCTGGAGACCCTCGTGGCCCATACGGCTGAATCTGCTGCAGTCGTCTGCTTCGGTCGCGCCGGAGGCGTCCACCCGTGCTGCGCACTGTACCGCCCGCGCCTCATCGACACGGTGCGCGCAGTCGTCCAGGCATGTCCGAACGCCGGGCTGCATCGGATCATCGAAGCGGTTCAGGGCGTCCATGTGCTCACTCCAACGGCGTCCCAGACCCGGGCGCTGACCAACATCAATACTCCGGAAGAACTGCCCGATTCGCTGGACGGCGATCTTTGCTGAGGATACATATGATGCCCTGCGGTTTCATTGCCATGTGGTTGCCCGCGGAACCTTCGAGAGGATGCCCATGAAGAAAGTCCGCTCCGGCGGTGGATGGCCTGCTGTTCGCTACGCCCTCAAAATGGCCCGGCAATCCGGGGGCATCCGCACCTTCTACAAAGCACTCAGTTCGCGCAACGCGTGCAAGACCTGTGCTCTCGGGATGGGCGGCCAGCGTGGCGGCATGATCGATGAGTCGGGGCACTTCCCCGAAGTGTGCAAGAAATCAATGCAGGCGATGGCCGCCGACATGCAGGCAGCCGTCCCCGATGAATTGTTCAGTAAATTCACCATCGATCAACTGGCGACGTTGACCCCGCGAGAACTCGAGCACCTCGGGCGTCTGACCCATCCGTTATTTGCCGGCCCGGACGATACCCATCTGCGCCCGATCTCGTGGGATGAAGCCATCGACCGCAGTGTCAAGCGTTTCGAATCAGCTGCACCGGATGATCACTTCTTCTATGCCAGCGGGCGGTCATCGAACGAAGCTGCATTCTGCCTGCAGCTGTTTGCCCGCCTGTTCGGGACCAATCAGATCAACAACTGCAGCTACTACTGCCACCAGGCGTCAGGCGTCGGACTCAGCCGCAGCCTCGGGACCGGCACCGCAACGATCGTGCTCGAGGATCTGCAGGACTGCGATTTTTTCGTGCTCATCGGCGGTAACCCCGCCTCGAACCACCCCCGATTGATGCGCCAGTTGATGCACATCCGCCGGGCGGGCGGGGAAGTCATCGTCGTCAATCCTATGATCGAGACCGGGCTCGTGCGTTTCAGCGTCCCATCCGATGTACGCAGCCTGTTCTTCGGTACCGCTATCGCCAGCCTCTATGTTCAACCCCATATCGGTGGCGACATCGCGTTGATCGCGGGCGTGGCCAAGCGGCTGTGTGAAATGGGCGCGATCGACGGGGCTTTCATCGAAAGCCACACGTCCGGATGGGACGCCATGGAACCGTGGCTCGCCGGCCTTGCATGGGACGATATCGAACGCCGCAGTGGCGTGGCCCGGGCGGCGATAGCAGATCTGGCCCAGCGCTACGCACGAGCGGATAACGCCGTGTTCGCCTGGACCATGGGCATTACGCAACACGAGCACGGCGTGGACAACGTGGCCAGTATCGTCAACCTCGCTCTGATGCGTGGCATGGTCGGTCGCCCTGGCTGCGGTCTGCTGCCCATTCGCGGCCACAGCAACGTCCAGGGCATTGGCTCGGTCGGCGTGACACCGCAACTCAAAGACGCGTTCTACAGCCGCTTGCAGGACCATCTCGGGGTAACCCTGCCGACCTCACCGGGACTGGACACGCTGTCGTGTATCGAAGCCATGCGCACCGGACGGCTGCAGCATGCATGGTGTCTCGGAGGCAACCTGTACGGCGCCTCGCCCGACGCCCATGGTACGCGCGCCGCGTTCGCCAAGCTCTCCAGCGTCACCTACCTCAGCACGACGATGAACACCGGGCATGTCTTGGGCAGGGCCCGCGAGACGCTCATTCTGCCGGTGTTGGCGCGCGACGAAGAACCGCAAAACTCTACCCAGGAGTCCATGTTCAATCTCGTACGACTCAGCGATGGCGGCCCACGACGTCACGATGGGCCACGCAGCGAGATCGAGGTCATCGCCGACCTCGCCGGGCGGGTCCTGGGTGCCGGGCCTGTCGACTGGCCCACGCTGTCATCAACGCGCAACATTCGCCAGGTCATCGCCGCCGTGGTACCGGGCTACGCGCGCATTGCGCGCATCGACGACTCACGCGACGGCGGTGAGTTCCAGCTCGACGGTCGCACGTTCCACGAGCCGCGGTTCAGCACACCGGATGGCCGGGCACGGCTGTGCGTCCCTGCATGGCCCGAACCGCGGCAGAACGCGGACGACTTGCGCCTCATGACCATTCGCAGCGAGGGTCAGTTCAACACTGTTGTGTACGAAGAACACGACCTCTATCGTCACCAGGACCGCCGCGATGTCATTCTCATGCACGCCGACGACATCGCGGACCGCGGCCTCATCATCGATCAACGCGTGTCCGTCAGCAGCGCCTGCGGAACGATGCGGGGGCAACTCGTCCGCGCCTACGACATTCGTCGCGGCAACGCAGCGATGTATTTCCCCGAAGCCAACATCCTGGTCCCCAATGATGCGGACACCGCGTCGCGCACGCCAGCGTACAAGAATATCCCGATCACGGTCACGCCCGAAGTCCAGGCATGACCCGTTCGCTGAGCGCAGCGGTTCCACTGCGCGATCTGCATCACGGCCGGAGTGGGCGTGCGCCCCACCGGCTGGACTACTTCTTCTTTTTCTTGGCTGTGGTCTTCTTCTTGGAGGATTTCTTGGCTGCCGTCTTCTTTTTGGAAGTGGCGGTTTTTTTGGTAGCGGCCTTCGTAACTTTCTTGGCCGCCTTCCTGGCCGCTACTTTTGACTTGGCCGGAGCTTTGCGCGCGGTTTTCTTTGCTGCCTTTTTCTTCTTGGCTGCGGCAGCCGCTTTGCGCCGGGCAGCAGTTTCATCAGCCTTCTTCTTCTTCTTGGCAGCGACTTCGGCGGCCTTCTTCTTCTTGGCCGCTTCCTTTTCCTTGGCCTCCTGGGCCTTCTTTTTCTCGCGCTGCTTCTTCTGCTCTTCGACGCGTTTCGCTTTTTCTTTGTCGAGTCGGGCCTTTTCCTTAGCCTTTTCTTTCTTCCGCCGCTCGTCTTCTTTGGCTTTTTCTTTCGCCAGGCGATCGGCCTCGCGCGCCTCGGCCTTACGAATGGCATCGAGTTTGGGCTGCGGAATCTTTGACTCGAGAGCGTGGATGGCCAGCTTCTCGTAGAGCCCCTGCTCCTCGTAACTCTTCATCGCATTTTCTGCGTCTTTCTTCTCGATCGTCTTCAGGACACAGACATTGAACCCGTCAGACTCCGCGATCAGCTTCCACTTAAAGGGTGGAGGCTCCTTTACGCCGCGACCGTGGGACGCGCCCTTTTGGGGCGCACCCTTTTGGGGCGCTTCGGGTTTAGTTTTCTCAACTTTTTCTTCGGCCATAGCTCGGTCACCTCTAAGCACTGTTGGCCAATTAACTTACATTCAGCGTCGCCGCATGTCCAGATGCCCACCGATTCCAGGCCCGCTATACTGCCACGATGAACAACCTTCCAACCTACCTCGAAGGCCTCGGCGCTGTCGCGCGGCACCCCGATCAGCCAGCGCATATCGCCCATTTCGGGAGCCCCGTCGACGAGTACCACGCCGCCTGCACGGGCAGCGCGCTCAGCGCCCAACCCGAGCGCGGTATTCTCCGAGTCAACGGCGCCGACCGCCAGCCGTGGCTGCATAACCTGGTGACCAATGAAGTCAGCAATCTCCAGACCGGCGAAGGCAATTACGCATTCGCCCTCAATGTTCGTGGCCGCATTCTGTTCGATGTCAACATCATCGTCCGTTCGACTGACATCCTGCTCGACATCGACCGCCGCTGGCTGACCACCGCCGCTCAACACATGGACAAGTACATCATCATGGAGGACGTCGCGCTCGAAGACGCGTCCAATGAACTCGTTGTCCTCGGTGTGTGTGGCGCCGACCTGCCACGCCTGACGGCCGACTTGGGTGCGCCGCCGAAAATGGCTCAGCTCGATCACCGTCCGGTGAGCGTGGGCGCGTGCGACATCACAGCCGTGTGCCATGACTTCTGCGGCATCGCAGGCATGCAGTTCATCGTGCCGGCGCACGCAGCAGCCAAGGTCTGGTCAGAACTGGTGGCCCGGGGGTTCCGTCCCGTCGGTGCCGATGCTCTGGACATCCTGCGCATCGAACATGGTATCCCCGCAGCGCTCACCGATCTGAACGACGACATTCTCCCGGCCGAGACGGGCCAGCTCGAACGCGCAGTCAGCTTCAACAAGGGCTGCTATCTCGGGCAGGAAGTCGTCGAGCGCATGCGCGCCCACCGCTCCGTGGCCAAACAACTGGTCGGGTTGCTCTTTGAAGCAGCACCCCCGCCCGGCGCGGCCCTGCAGCTCGATGATCAGGTCATCGGGCGCGTCACCTCGGTAGGGCACTCGATCAAGCTCGACCGCCCGATCGGCCTGGGCTATATCAAGACGGCCGCGGCGCGGTCGACCGCACCGCTGGTGGTCACCACCGACGACTCGACGATCCCCTGCACTGTACATGGGCTCCCTTTCTGAGTGGCGCCGAGTATAATCCGTCCGCATGAGCCCCCTTCTCGCCGCCGCCGCATGTTTCGTGATCTACCTGCTGGCGTACACCGGGTACGCCCGCTATCTGGCCCGGCACGTCTTCCGACTCGATCCTTCCACGCCTACGCCTGCGCACACCCTGCAGGACGGCATTGACTATGTACCGACCAAACCCGCGGTGCTCTTCGGCCATCACTACGCGTCGATCACCGGTCTGGCCCCCATGCTCGGCCCGGCCGTCGCGGTCATCTGGGGTTGGCTCCCAGCCATGCTGTGGGTCGTGTTCGGCGCGGTACTGATCGGCTGCGTGCATGACTTCTCGGCTCTTGTGGTGTCGATGCGGGCGCGCGGCCTGTCCATTGGCAAGGTCGCGGAAGGGGTCATCGGTCCGCGAGCCAAGAATCTGTTTCTGGCACTGATCTTCTTCGGCGTGTCGCTGGCCATGGGTGTGTTCGTTTTCGTCATCTCGATCCTGTTTTCACTGGGCCGGGACTACGACCCCACGAACCTCGCAGGCGCGACCACGTCGTTCCCCTCAGCGGTCCTGCCGTCGGCGGCATTGATGGTCATGGCCATGATCATGGGCGTGCTGCTATACAAGAAGGGCTGGCCCCTGGCCCCGACGACAGCCGTCGGCTTCGGGCTGTTGCTGCTGTGCGTGTGGCTTGGCACGCGCCATCCAACGATGGGGCTGGCGCCGGAACAATGGCCCGGTACACCGTCCTGGACGTGGATCCTCATCGGGTATGCATTCCTGGCCTCCGTGCTGCCGGTGTGGAGCCTGTTGCAAGCCCGCGACTTCCTCAACTCACTGCTGCTGTACCTTGGCCTGGCGGCAACCTACGCCGGCTTCTTCATGCTCGGACCGGAATTCAGCGCCCCCATGATCGACGCCCATCCCACCGGAGCTCCGCCCCTGTTTCCATTCGTGTTCATCGTGATTGCGTGTGGTGCCGCCAGCGGTTTTCATGGGCTCGTGTCGTCAGGTACGACGGCCAAGCAGATCAACCGCGAGACAGATGCGCGGTTCATCGCCTACGGCGGCATGATCGGGGAATCCCTTCTCGGCTTGCTCGCCGTTCTGGCGTGTACCGCCGGATTCAAGAACCGCCTGGCCTGGGAACACGATTACATTGATTGGAACGCCATCAACTCATCACTCGCAGCCAAACTGGGTGCATTCATCGGCGGCTGCGCCACGTTCGTGGAGACTTTGGGCATCGACCACAACCTTGCGGTGGCGTTCATCGCCGTCATCGTGGTGTCCTTTGCTCTGACCACGCTCGATTCGGCTACCCGCCTGCTGCGCTTCAATGTATCAGAGATCGGAACGTCTTTCGGACGTGGGGCCATCGCAGCGTTACTCGGCAATCGCTTCGTCGCCACCACTGCAGCCTGCGCCTCGATTGCGTTCTTCGCGTTCTACAAAATCGACGGCCAATCGGCCGGACTCACGTTGTGGACGCTGTTCGGTATCACTAACCAGCTCCTCGCTGGACTGACCCTTCTGGTGGTCACGCTGTATCTCAAACAGCGCGGGCGCAACCCGTGGTTCACCGGCCTGCCGATGGTCTTCATGGTCATCAGCACGTTCAGCGCAATGTACATCAAGCTCACGGAGTTCATCGACAAACAGCAGTACCTCCTGCTGGTCGTCGAGAGTGGCCTGATCGGCATCGGTCTGTGGATCATCATCGAAGCCGTGCTGGCGTTCAGATCACGCAGGACCTGCACCGGGGATGAGATCGAACTGCCGTGACCCCCACGTTGCCGCACCACCCAAGGCGCGCCGTAGCGGCGCAGTCGAAGCGTCTGACCACACAGCTTTTGTATGGGCAGCGATCGCACCACGCGTGGACTACTGCAGGTAGCCGGCGACCTCTTCGGCGATATGACCCAGCGCCTGACTGAAGGCCTGAGCCTGGGCCTTGTGTCGCGTTTCGGCGAAATTGAAATCGTCGCGCGTTTTCTCGGCGACGAAGTCACTCGCCGCCTGCGCCGAGAACACCACGACCCCGGAGCGCACATCGAGCAGGACGGCCTCGACTGTGCAACGGGCCTTGGCCTGGTTGCGTCCGATCAGCCTTTCGCGTTGGTACGTGTACACCGTCGTGTGATAGATCAACAGCAGGTCGGCTCGAAAGCGCGCGGCGGCCCGGCGCATGTACGGTACGGTTTTGACCTGTGGGGCCATCATCGCCGGCATGACCGCGACGCGCTCGACGGCAGCGCAGTCCGCAATGCGCGCCGTGAGGTCACCGAGACTGGTGTCGTAAAGCTGTGCGATCTCGGAGGACCACTGCTGTCCACCGCCACCGCGCGAGAAATCCAGAATCGCGATGGTCGCAGCCCGCGGGGGCACAATCTCGGCATCGAGCACCGCACGGATGTCGGCATCGCTCATGACCACCTGGTCGTTGGGAAACAGCGAACCCGGGACATCAGAAGTCAGCGCTGACGACCATCGGCCGGAGGACAGCGCGCCCGGCTCGGCGTGGACGCAGCCGCCGACGCAGACAATGAGACACAGGAGTGAGCCCTTCATATAGACAGTATTCCCATCATGACCCCCGCGCTGGTCGAATCCTGGACTCGAGGCTACCGCGTCCCCACCGTCGTGTCGTAACGGACACCCGCAGGAACGGGCACCGGCACATGCACGGTCGTGCCGTGGGCTCCGGCCGTTTCACTCAGTGAATCAACGGCGACGAAGGCAGTGTACCGTGACATCAGATTGTGGCCGAGCGCCAGCTCGGTGATCCGGGCTGCGACGCCATCGGGACCGTCGGTCCGTAACCCGCGGCGCGCCAGATCGCGGATCTGTGCGCGGGCCCACACCGCGGCGATGCCGGGGCGCGATCCCGGGGCGTCAGGTTCGGCTTCGACGACCTCGACCACGGTGTCGTCACCCGTACGGCCTTCAACCGTTACCCGCCCGTTCAGAGCGCCGCTGAAGCGGCCGGTCAACACGACGGGGCGCCCGGCGAACAGGTCCGGAATCCGCCGCGGAAACACATCGGTGACGTGCAGATCGCCCCAGTCGATGGCGACATCGGTCATCGCCGGATAGGTGATGCACTGGTAGAAGCCATCGACCGCATCTACGGCACGCGCGTCGAGACCAATGTAAGCCACGGCACCACGGCCGACGCGGGCCATGCTGTCCAGCAGGTAGCGGTTGACGCTCGAGCCGACGCCGAAACTGAACAACCGGGCATCGCCGACACGCTCGATGACCGCTGCAAGAATGTCCTGTTCGTTGCCGATGTAGCCATCGGTCATGAACGACACGATGCGGAAACGCTCGGGATCGTGTTCGAAATCGAGGGCGGCCTTGATGCCCTCGATCATCATCGTCCCGCCGGCGGAATCCAGCCCTGCGAGGTACCCGAGGCCCTTGCGGACGTTCTTCGGCGTGGCCTGCAGCGGGACCGGGCCCATCTGCGAGGCCTGACTCGAGAAACGAATGATCTGAAAGCTGTCTTGCGGCCCTAACCGTTTGAGTGCCCGTTCGACGGCTGCCTTGGCCAGGGCCAACGGCTGGCCACGCATGCTGCCGGAACAGTCCAGCACGAAGATCATCTCCATCGGCTGCCGCTGCATGTAACCCAACTCGACCGGCGGGTAGAGCATCATGGTGAAGTAGCCGCCGTCGCCATCGCGATGAACCATCAGGCTGGACTTGATGCGTTCGCCCGCTACACGGTAGCGCAACACGAAATCCCTGTTGGGAATGCTGTCATGGGCGCTGAGCACCACGGTGGCGGTCGATGCGTCGTCATAGTTCGTGTCGACCGCGTGCGTGCTGCAGGTGATGTCCTCGATGTCGACGCCGGCATCGACCGTCAGCGTCAGACTGATATCGTGTCCGCTGCGCTCTTGCGGAGCGAGGTACTCGATCGCAGTGGCCTGCGGCGCGCCCTGTGCCCCGCCTCGCGGAACGGCGGCCACACCGTCGGTCGTCGCCGGCGGATTGAACCGCGGTCCGACGACCATCGGGAACACGAACTCATAGGACCCGTCGACGTAGCGCAGCGTGTTGAAGTAGGTGATGTCGATATCGATGTCATGGCCCGGTTCGATATTGGCGACTGTCTGCGTGAAGATGTTGGGCCGCTGCTGCGTCATGAGCGACGCCACATGCCCGCGGTTGCGGGCTGCGACATAGATCTGCTCGGCCTCCTCCTTCGCGCGGATGATGCCACGGATGCGCCGATCGCCGACGGTCATGACGAACTCATTGACCGCCGCGTCGTGCGGCAGCGGAAAGACGTACACCGCCTCGATCTTCTCGTCGTAGGGATTGTGGAATTGCTGCTGAACACCGACCCGCGCGATGTAGCCGCTGATGGTAGCATCGACCGCGGTGTGCTTGAGCGGGACGGGCACCTCCTCTTCGGCGTCCGGCAAGCGGGCCAGCAGCGCGCCGCTTTGCGGCGCGTCATCGTCCGCGGACGCAGCGTGGCCGTCATGCGGTGTGGTGATGATCCACAGTTCCTCGCCGGCCGACACGCGGGCGATGAGCTGATCGACCGATTGCGGCTCGGCACGACCCGGAACGCCGAGCCCGATACTGATGCCGTTGAACCTGCCAAGTGCCTGGGCCTCCTGTTCGGCGGTGGCGTTGTTCGGGCGCAGGTTGCCACCGAGTGGATGCACGGGAGCGTCCATGAACGCGCGGATCCCGTTCCGCGATGTTTCCGCCTCGCCGGGAACGATAGGTAGCGTGATGAAAGATTGCACCGGGTCGCTTGTCTCTGTGGATGCGTCGGGCACACCGTCTCCATCTCCGTCGACATATGACACGCCGCTGCCTGGGGCACGACCAGCTGGCGAGGAGAATCGGAAGGTCGGCATCTCAGTCGTCCCCGCCTGACCCGGTCGGGTTGCAGGACGGGTCGGTGCATCCTGAGCGTCGCTCACCTGAGTCCCGCGGCTCGGATTGCGTGCTCGATGCCCGCTCGCCGCCATCCCGCGCGGTCGGTGTCGAACAGCCGATCATCCACGCGGCAACGCCACCAGTCACTGCCAGCACGATCCAGAACACTGTTTTTGTAGTCACGTCATGCGCTCCTTGTTTCATCACGCGCAGGCTTTGGGGGCCCAATTGCCGTTTCATTCAGAACGGTTCGTTGACCCACCGGATGGGCCATGGTTCCCATATATTTTCTGATCCAGACCATCCTTATACTGCCGCGTCACCACGGCGCGCTCCAGTCGGTCCTGCAAACCTAATTCTGAGTCGCGACATCGGTGTCGACCTCGATCGGGCGACCGGCATCGTCGCCGGCGACGACTTGTGTGATGGTGTACTCGGGATCGGCGTCGCCGCTGACCTGAACATGAATGGTCACGACGCGCGTGCGACCGGTCGGCAGATCGTCGGCCGTGCTGTAGGCGGCGATGATGATGCGGCCGCCCGCGAGGGCCTTGGCATCGTAGTGCGGCGGCTCGGCATAGGCGTCGACCTCGCCTCCTTCGATACCGACGATACGGATGCGTCCGGCGTCATCCGTGAATTCGAATTGATAAGCGCCCAGCGCCGCGTCACGGCTGTCGATGTAGACGTCAACGGCCTCGAACCACACACGATCGTTGCGCTCGGCAGCGGCCAACGAAGCGAGGCAGGCGGCGGTCACGGTTGCAGTAATCAGGATCTTCATGATTCTACTCTCCAATGATCTTCAATCGTGGAGCGACCCGCGCGACTCAGGACTCGGTTTCTGCAGGCAGCGTCACCACGCTGCGGGCGACACAGTCGGCATCGCGTGTGTCGACGACTCCGTCGCCGTTGACATCCCACTCGCCGCTGGTGTCACCGGCGTCGACACGTCGGGCCAGCACCAGGGCGTCGAGGATATCCACGCGGCCGTTGCCATCGATATCACGGGCCAATCGCGGCATCCGGGCCGGTGACCAGCCCAGCCACACCATCAGCCCAATCGCCGCTGCAGCGGCGCATGGTGCCGTCCATTGCATGCGGCGAGCCCATCTGCGACGGGTCAGGATCGGGAGAGCCCGATCCATCACCGCCCGATCCACTTCCGGCGCCACGGCTCCATCGAAGAGCCGCTTCAAATCATCCTCGAGGGCAGGTGGAAGCGCGTCGTCAGGTTGTTCGAATGGGTTGGCCATTGCTGTATTGAGCCCTGTGGTGGGCCGAATGGTTCAAAGAAAATGATAAAAACATTCCCCGCCTCACCAGATCCCGAGAGGTAAGAAACACTCTGCTCAACCCTCGCGCAGTTTGCGCAGGCCGTGATGCAGGCGTGACTTGACGGTTCCTTCCGGAACCCCCAGGGCCGCGGCGATTTCGGGCCCGGTCATGTCGTCGACGAAACGCATCAAAAGGACTTCACGCTGTTCTTCGGGAAGACTGCGCATGAGGTGGGCGAGTTCGGACGGTTCGCGCGGGTCGCGGGCGGCCGGCTCGAGCGCCTCAGACGGTGTGCCAAAGCGGGCGGCGCGCGGGCCGCGGCGGTGCGGGCCAGGTTGCGCACAACAGGATAAAGGAAGGTGGTCATCCGCGCCCGCAGTTCAAGACCCGGGCTCTTGCGCAGCAGATACATGAACGTCTCCTGCACGACATCCTGAGCATCGGCCTCGGTCGGCGCGTGCCGGCGGGCCAGCCGCATGACCCAGGATTTGTAGCGGTCGTACAACCCGGCGAACGCGCCTGCGTCACCACCATTGATGCGGTCGATGAGGGTCTGGTCATCGGGCGAATGTGGAACGTGCATGGTTGACAGACGCTTGCAGCATCGCTTCCGACGGCGCAATGGTCGCCAGACGCTGTGGATAAGACCCGCGTTGCAGCCGGGTGCACCGGCGACCTATCATATCTACATACAATGGATCACCACCACCGTGAACTGGACACCTCCGGAGTCTGCCCATGCACCGCCCGGCACTCGCGATCCTGATACTGGCCATCTGTGCATGGACGCCGCCCGTCACGGCCACGTGGTCGATCGTCATGGTCGATCGCCATACCAGAGAAATTGCCATCGGATCAGCCACCTGTCTGACCAACTTCGATCTCCAGCAAGGTGTACCCGTCGTCGTGCCCGGAACCGGAGCCGGTGCGGCCCAGAGTTTCGTCGACGTCAGCGGCGCCAATCGCATGTCCATGCGCGAGACACTGATTCTCGGATGGCGCCCGGATGACATCCTGGAACGACTCGACTTCATCGATGGCCAGTTTCAAACCCGGCAATACGGCATCGTCGACCATTTCGGTCGGCCCGCGACATTCAGCGGCAGCAGCGCCGGCGAGTGGGCCGGCGGCGTGGTCGATGTTTTCGGCTCGATCTCCTATGCCATCCAGGGCAACATTCTCACCGGAGAAGCGGTCGTCACTGCCGCCGAACAGGCGATTCGTGAAACACCGGGGGACATGGCCGGGAAACTCATGGCCGGAATGGAAGCGGCGCGGGCCGCCGGCGGTGATGGCCGTTGCTCATGTCAACCAGGCTGTCCGACGTGTTGCGGTGCGCCGCCCGATCATTTCAACAAGAGTGCACACATCGGCTTCATGATCGTAGCCCGCGCCGGCGATACGTTGGGTCCGTGCTCAGCCGACACGGGCTGCGCTGCCGGCGACTATTACATGAATTTCAATGTCGCCCACGCCCTGCAGTTCGATCCCGATCCAGTCCTGCAACTGCAGGAGCAGTTCGACGCGTGGCGTCCGACCCTCGATGGCCGACCCGATGCAGTTCAATCGAGCGCGCAGCTCGCACCGACGATCATCGCCACGGACGACCCCCGGGCCGTCCACCTGTCGTTCACCCTGCGCGACTGGACTGGATCCGTAGTCGACGACCCGAGCCTGCGCATCACAATAGAACACCACGACACCAGCGCAGGTGTCATGACCATCGGCCCGGTTGTCGCGGACGGCGGCGGAAGCTATCACGTCGAGTTGACCACGCCCACTGGCTCGGGTGTCGACCGCTACGCCGTCACGGCGCACCACCCCACGCGTGCGGTGACCCTGATGCCGTTACCCGAACTGCATGTCGCCGGGCCGCTCGACGTCAACGTCGATGGCGCCATCGATCTGACTGACACGGCCGACTTCTTCGGGTGCCTGGCCGGGCCGGCAACCGGCGTGGATCCCACGTGTGCAAGCGCCGACGTTAATTCTGACGGCGCCGCCGACATGCTGGATTACTCGGCCCTGCAGTTCCTGTTCACCGGCGCTCCCTGCACCGTGCTCTACGCATTCCGCATGCCGACGCTGCCGCTGTTCATCTTCTGTGGTGACCCCGCATCGACCAGCGTTGGTTTCATTGCCGATCCCGTAGCGGAGCTGCAATGGTACCACGACGGTGTTGCTGTCCCCGGCGAGACCGGACCCGTGATCGAGTTCGAAGAAGGGGGCAACGATAATCGAGGGGACTACCACGTCATAATCAAGAACACCTGCGGCGTCGAGGTTACGCCCACGGCCGAGCTGCGTGTGATTCCAGAACCCTGCAAGTAGCCATCGTAGACGCTGCTACCAGTACCGTTCGGCCGGAATACTGCACCACACCGCCATGCCACAGGTCAGCAGGACCCCGGCAGCACATGAGGCCATGCGCAGCGCTGCGGCCCCCGGAACATGACTGAGCAACCAGACCACTCCAGGTGCCGCGAGGAGCAGGCCGGCGTTCGTCGAGGTCAAAGGCGACAGCGCGAACGCGCACAACACCAGGCTGATCCACAGCACACCGAGCGTTTCGGCAGCCCGGCACACCGCGGCCTCCGTCGCGCCAAACGCCGCAGCCACGAGCACGGCAGCGCTGCCTCCCCAGCACAGTAGTCCGACACTGGCGAAGCCCGACCACGCCGTAGCGTAGCCTCCGCCGATGAGTATGGCAGCCCACAGGCCCAGGACACCGCGTGGAGGCAGTCGCGTTACGGTGGAAGCGAAGAATAAGGCCTGCACGAGCGCCACCGCACCGCTCGCACCGGCGGCGCCGACGACCATCGCGGCCGTCCACCCCCCGGCCGCGAGTTTCCAATGCACCAACAGGGCGCCCGCCACGCTGCCGGCGCACCCGGTGAGGATCATGCGGCGGGACCGGGAAAGCGGGACCGGACAACACGCCATGGCGAAAACAATGACCCCAATGTGAAACATCCAGCGTTGTGCATCCGCAGGGACTATGGGGGGCAGTCCGAACACCACAAGGCAACCGCCGATGAACCCGGTGCTGATGGCAATCGACAGTCTGGAATCTGAGGCACGGCGAACTGCGGCCAGGGCGGCCAGAACAACCATGCTCAAGGCGCCCGGCAGGCCAATGGCGAACATAAGTGCCGTGATCATGAACGCGAGACTACCTCATTGAGCCGCCATCCGGAACGGTTCGGTGCAAGCTCGTGCACGCTCCGCGGCGCATGGGGCACTGTACCTTTTGGGCGCTTGTACAACTTGTGTTCCGTACTTGGCTTACGACGGATTTGCAGCAGTATTTTAATGCGCGATTCTCACCTGTTTGTAGCGATTGCTATCTTGCATAACCGCGGTGATCTTGTTAGCGTAAATATTGGTCGCAAAGGTTACACCTCTCTAACCGACCGTACTTAGACAATTCGTGTTGGTATTCGTCCCGCGCGGCGGCATGCGCCCTGTTTCGCATCCAGGACCCAGATCTCGTCGCTGTCTGCGCTGGAATTGATGAAAACTAAGTGGTGTTTTGGGGTTTCAAGCACGCCCCCCCGAACGCGTAGGTCCTGTCCGTTACTCTTTTCGGAGGCCAGTGATGATGTTGAAAGACCATCGATCATTCGCGAGCGCGGTGTGTGTGCTTGTTATCAGCGGAGGTGCCGTCCTGTCGGCACAGACGACTGCACGGCACGGCACGCGCTCCCTGCAAGATGCCCAACCTACCTTGACCATCCTTGAAAGCGAAGCGCTCCAGGCAAGCCAGATCCTGATCGATGTCGACGGCGATGGTGACATCCGTCGTATCATCACCGAGGAACTGGGCGGCGGCGCCGCATGTTGCTGTCCGGACGGCAAAACGTGCGTCGACCTGATGGTTGGCGACGACGCCATCTGTGAGCTGTTGTGCAACGGCGGTATTCAGCCCGGTGCAACCTGTCAGAGTGATCCGTGCGTCGCGGCCGACTGTCCGCCCAACGCCCAGGGTTCGTGTTGCGACGACGAAACCGTGACCCCAGGTTGCGATGACCTGACGTGCTGTTCCTGCGTGTGCGCGTTCGACCCGTTCTGCTGTGAAACCCAGTGGGACGATGTGTGTGCCAATGAAGCCACCGGCGCATGCCAGGCCCTGTGCAGCTGTGCGGGGGCATGCGACCTGGACTGTGCCATGGACTCGATCCCCGAAGGTGAGTTGGATTGCGGTCAGAACTACGTCGATGTGACCAATGGTGGCTGCAGCGCGGCCGTCCCCGCGTGGACCAACCTCAATTTCGGCGACGCCATATGTGGCACGGCCGGGGTCTTCGTCGCTGAAGCGCTGACGTGCACGGCCGATGAAGACTGCCTGATAGGCGACTGCGGCAACGTCCTGGCCGGCGTCTGTGATACGCCGCAACCCCGCCGCGACGAGGACTGGTACCATTTCGAGGTCACCCAGCCGGAGACGCAGGTGCAGTGGTGTGCGACGGCGGAGTTCTCGATCACTCTGGGCTTCATCGATGACGAAAGCGGCGCATGCAACAACACTGACTTCCTGGACGACGATACCGCGCTGGCAGTGACCCAGCCCTGCGAAGAGGGGTGCGTCACCCGCTGCTTCGATGTCGGGACCTACACGGCCGTCATCTATCCGTCTACCGGAGCGGCCGTGTGCGGGCGCATCTACAACGCCGCGCTGACGACCAACGTGGGCGGCATCGAAGACAGCTGCCTGGACAACATCGACGGCGATTGCGATACGTTCGTAGATTGTGCGGACCCCGACTGCAGTGCAGACCCTGCCTGCGGGCCCATCACACCAGTGTGTACTTTCGAGGACGGCACGGTGTGCCAGTCTCCGGACCAGATGGCCAATGGTACCGATCTGACGTCGGCTGCGGTCAGTGACTTCAACCCGGCCAATGGACCGTTCAGCGTGGCCGACAACTTCCTGACCACGCTCGCCAGCACGATCAATGAAGTCTGCTTCTGGGGCACGTACAACGATTTTGCGGCGGACTCGGATTGTACGCCCGGCACGACTGCCGACAATTTCACCATTTCCTACTACCTCGACGACAACCCCAGCGGCTTCGGGCCGGGCACGCTGTTCGCCGGGCCGTTCAATGTCGGGTCAGTCACCCGCTCGGTCACCGGCCTGGAGATCGGTGGCGGCCTGCTCAACGAGGTCGAATACACCGCTGTGCACCCCGATGTCGATGTCGACGCCGGAACGTGCTACTGGATCTCGATCACCAACGACACCACGGTCGAGGTTCCGTGCACCACGGACGGCGACTGTCAGGCGGCCGGTTGCCCTGACTCGACATGCGGCGGCACCACCCCGGGCATTTGTGACGTGTGTTCCAGCAATGAATGCGTCTGGGCCTGGGAGACCTCTCCACAAGGTGACAACTACAGCTCACAGGACACCGAGGATGACAACGGTGATGGCGTCCCCGACGGCTGGGGCCCCGGTGACAGCAGCCAGTACGACCTCGCGTGGTGCCTCAACACAACTGGATTCATCAGTCCCGACTCGTGCGGCGCCCCGCCAGTGAGCAATGACGAGTGCGATGCACCGACAGAAGTGTTCGATGGCACGACAGACTTCTTTAATATTGGGGCGTCGACCGACGGTCCCGACTACGAGGGCGTGTTCGACTGCATCTCGTCAGACGAAGGCGCCGACAACATCGTGCACAACGATGTGTGGTTCAACTACACGGCAACGTGCACCGATGACCTCATCGTGTCGACCTGCGAAGAACTCGGGGGCTCCGCCGATTACGATTCCAAGATCTCCGTCCACGAAGGCTGCGGCATCGATCCCTGCCCCGAAGGCGCGGTTCTGGGCTGCAACGACGACGATCTCGACAATCCGTGCGGTGCGACGCCCAACTTCCACAGCACGGTCGTCGTCCCGGTGACCCAGGGCAACTGCTACACCATTCGCGTCGGCGGATTCACCGAGGGCTCGACCGGTCTCGGCGAACTGATGATTCAGTGTGGCTCTGCATCGTGCAAGACCGCGGCCGACTGTGGTGACGCAGACAACGATGGCTTCCGCGACGACGTCTGCCTGCATTATGCGTGTGTCGACAACGCATGTGTCGAGACCCCGCGTGGTGTCGGACAATCCGATATGGGTGGCTCGTTTGGCGCATGCGAGAATGATGGCACCTGCGACGGCAACGATCGCTTCCTGGCGCTCAACTGCTTTGGCGGTACGTGGGCCGGTGATCCATGCGAACCCGCGCCGCCTGCGGCCATCAATGTCGATGCCGGCGGTTCATTCGGCACCTGCAAACTCGATGGTGTTTGCGACGGCAACGATGCCTTCGCCGCACTCAACTGCTTCTCGGGAGACGAGGCCTGCCCGTGCGGGGCTGGCCCGCAACCCGAATTCGCCGAGAGTATCGAGATCATTGATTCGACAGCGGTGACGCTGCAGAGCGCCACCCGTGTCGTCCATCCAGGCGACCTGGTGAGCGTGGACGTGTACCTCGACGAGGCAGTCCGCGATCTTCGCGGCTATCAGCTGCACGCCCAGGCCTCCGGCGGCCAACGCGGACACCTCGATCTCGTCGATATCGCGATCGAACAGCGCAAGGACCGAGCGGTCAGCACCGAGTGGCAGGCCTTCAATTTGAACAACAGCCAGATGGTGGCCGGACGCGACGCAGCCGGAGTGGCCGCGCGCAGCTCGGGCTATCTGGCGACATTTACGTACCGCGTCAGCCGCGACGCAGCCGGCGCCTTCGTCGTCGACCTGCTTCACGACGACACGGACCCGCGCCAACGAACGTTCCTGTTCCCGACTCCGCGCCTGGCCAAGGTCGCCGTAACCGGCACCACCCCGGCGTTGATCGAGGTGCAGAGCGTACGGAGGCACTCACGTTGACAGGTCAGGCGGGGCGCCGATCACGGCTCGGTCGGCGCCCCACTTCGTTTCCTGCTGTGCAAATAGCACGGGGGTTTAGGAAGACACAGTTCTTATTTCTGGGAATCCTTAAGAAAGGGAGGCTCGAAGCGATGCAACTGAAACACCTTATTGCCGGCTCAATGATTTTTGGGCTCATTGCCGTATGTGCGGCAGAAGCAAAAGACAAGAAACCGCCACCCGCGAGCGTCAGCGGAACGGCGGAGGAGAACGTTTCTCTGAGACCGAAGGCAGCGCCCGAGGCCGTCAGACAAACGTTTGGCGCTCCCGTCAACGATCTCTGTGACGATGCCACGCCGATCTTTGACGGCCCGAACTGCTACGACAACACGGGGGCAACCGACTCAGCCGGACTCGGATTCGACACCGGCGACTGTCCGTCGTACTCCGGCGGCGGAACGGATGCACCGCTGGACATCTGGTGGTCGTATACCGCGACCTGCACGGGGAACCTGCTGCTCACGACATGTGATGAGCTTGGCGGCCAGACCAACTTCGACACCGTCATGGTCATTTACGATGTCGGCGACATGACCTGCCCCGGTCTCATCGTCGATTGCAACGACGACAGTACGCTCGATTGCGGGGCGCTCAACCCCAGCCCGTTTGCCAGCGAGATCAACACGCCCGTGACCATGGGTGACGAGTACTTGATTCGCCTGGGCGGATGGGACGAAACGCAGTTCGGCACTGGAACTCTGCTGATCGACTGCCAGGTCGACACCCCGGCGTGTGACGACGGCGTGTGCAGCTATCCCGATGAACTCTGCGACTGCGCTGAGTGCGGATTCCTCGTCGGTGCCGAGGGTCCTGATGTCGTGGGCTGCGGAGCCACCGGCAACTGCTTCGATGGCCTCGACAATGACTGCGACGGAAACACCGACTGCGATGACGCCGCTTGCCAGACGGGCTCGGAGGTCGAGGGCCAGAATTGCTTCGATGGCATCGACAACGACTGTGACGGGGACGCCGATTGCGCTGACGCCGATTGCACGAACGATATTCTGTGTTCGCCGTCTACCGCCAGCTGTGCGAACCATCAGGACTCCCTGTATTGCCAGATTGCCGTTGACACCGCAGCGAGCAATGTAGAGTCCGGCAGCACGTCCGACCTGTCCAGCACCCTGGGCTTCATCGTATCGGACAACTTCAAGCCGCTCGGTGGGGTCGCCAATGACATCACCGGCGTGTGCGCGTATGGTACCTACCATGCGTTCGATCTGGGCAACAGTGACTGCGGCCCCGGCGACGTCGCCGATGACTTCCGCGTGACCATCCTGAACGACAACAACGGTGGCCTCGTGCCCGGTACGGCCAAGTACGGCCCGTGGACGACGGCTGATGGCTTGTCGTGGGTCAAGTCCTATACCGGCACGACCCTGACCTATGATGCCGGTGACACGTTCGAAGAGTTCCTGTACACGTTCACCTTCCCGGAGGTGGTCGAACAGGGCGCGGATGAATGCCTGTGGATCGAGATCGCCAACAACTCTGAGGGCGCGGCCGGCAATTGCGGCTGGCGTTGGAGTGCCAGTGATCTGGGCGACTCATTGAGCGCTCAGGGCGAAGAAGCCAATGGCGGCTACATCCCAGGTGACTCGCTGGTGAAAGATTTTGCCTTCTGCATGAACGGAACATCGTTCATCAACACCGTTGACGTGTGTGGTGAACTCACCACGGGTGCATGCTGTACACCGGTCACCGGCGTGTGCATCGACGATGTGCCGTTCAACGAGTGTGTGGGCCAGTTTACCGCCGAAACGCTGTGCGATGATCTCGCGCAGCCATGCGGTTTCACTGAAAGCGTGTGTAATCTGGATACCCAGACTCTCGACGACCCGGCATGCCAGGCCACTGACCTGAATACGGGCCTGGTGGTCAACGCTCAAGCGTTCAACACGGCCAAGAAGATGAGCATCGATGATGCTCTGGAGATCAACGAGGTCTGCTTCTGGGGCACCTACTTCGATTTCGCTGCCGGTGAAGGTTGCGCCGAAGAGGATATCCAGTACGAAGACTTCACGATCAGCTTCTATGACACGACCCCGCTCTGCGAAGGCACGACCACGTGTCTCAACGGCGGAGGAATGCCCTGTGGCGTTGATGAAGTCTGCAGCTGCACCGATTGCACGACCTCCATTGGTTGCGAGAGCGATTCGGATTGCACGGCTTACCTCACGGCCGACCTCCCAGGCGCGCTGATTTCGGAATACAACGTCGGTGAGGTGCCGAGAATCGATATCGGGACCGAGAACTTCGCCGGCATCGAGTACTCCTTCTCGACGCAACTGCCCGAGACGGTCAACTTCGCCGCGGGTGATTTCTGGGTCGTGGTCCGCAACGACGGTACGCCGGATGAGTTCTCCTGCACAATGGCAGCTGACTGTATCACAGCCGGTTGCGCTGAAGGCACGCTGTGCGAGGCCGGTTCATGCACGGGCTGCCTGCAGGATAACCCCTGTACCTTCACGTGGGTCACCGAGGGCTCGTCCACGGCATCGACCGACGTCTACGCCCAGACCACGGCCGATGCATGGCTCATCGGTGACGAAGACACCGGCAGCCCGACGATCTGTCTCGGCACGGCTTCACCGTGCACGACGGTCGCCGACTGCGGTGACACCGACAACGACGGCTTCCGCGACGATGTCTGCCTGCACTATGCCTGTGAAGCCGGCGTGTGCATCGAAACTCCGCGTGGCGTCGGCCAGTCCGACATGGGCGGCTCTTTCGGTGCCTGCGCCAACGACGGCACGTGCGACGGTAACGACCGCTTCCTCGCCCTCGGTTGCTTCGGTGCCAGCTGGCCCGGCGATCCGTGCGAGGATGCCCCGCCTGTCGCCGTCAACGTCGACGCCGGCGGCGCGTTTGGTTCATGCGTCCTGGACGGCGTGTGCGATGGCAACGACGCCTTCGCCGCCCTGAACTGCTTCGGCGGTGACGGAGCCTGTCCATGCGGTGGCGCGCCGTCACCGGAGTTTGCGCCGGTCATCGACGTCGTCGATTCGACGTCGGCAAGCCTGGTGGCCACCACCACGCGTGTCAAACCGGGCGATCTGGTCTCCGTCGAAGTGTACTTCGACGAGCCGATCAGCGACCTCCGCGGCTACCAGCTGCATGTCGTGCCGGCTGGCGGAGATCGTGGCCAGCTCGAACTGGTCGACATCTCTGTTGAAGAGCGTCGTGACCTGGCCATCCCGGCCGAGTGGCAGGCGTTCAACACGGACAAGGCTCAGGTCGTTGTCGGTATGGACTCGGCGGGCGTGGAAACACGCAAGTCGGCCTACCTGGCCACGTTCACCTATCGTGTCAGCCGTGACGCGGCAGGGACGTTCGTTGTCGACATGTTGCATGACAACAGTGACGCGACCCAGCGCACGTTCGTGTTCCCGACCCCGAACCATGCGAAGATCCAGATCACCGGCACGACGCCGGCCAAGATCTCCGTCGATCCGGTTCGTCGGGTCTCACGTTAGTCAGTTGCGAAGCGGCGGCGGTCGGCCCTTGTGGCCGGCCGCCGCCTTGTATCACTTATCCAGGACTTGCTCACGAACGTGGAATGCAGACCGGACGTGCCCTCCTCGTGGTGAACAGAGCACCACATGGGGTACGGGCATGTCTTGCCTTCTCTAGAGCTCGTTCAGGGACCGCCCGGAGGGACGGTCCCTTTTTCTTGCGCAACCGCCAGCAGCCGTGCACGATTCATATTTTGACCTGAAAAACAAGGCAAAAACTATTGCGGATGACGCGACATTGTGCTAGCGTAGTACTTGATCGGATGGGTTCATCCAGTACGATCAGCAGAGTTCCATATCGACGTCAGCGGTCATGGGTCGCCATCTCTTACATGACCGGGAGAATGAACAACTGAATCTCACCACGTGACACGAGTCATCGGTGATGTTGGTCTGTTTTCCCGAACCGTTCCGCACGACTTCGATACGTTGCTCTTTGGCGCGTCCAATGGCGCGCTCCACATTATCTTCAGAGGCTTCGGATCGGTATCCCCAGTACTGCCCGAAGCTGCCTCCCCATCCAAGGTCGCATCCCCAGTGCGGCCTTTTTTATGCCTCCTCAGCAGAATCTATGGTCGAGTCTTGGTGGGGCAGGTTTCCAAGTGCGTGATAAATGGCCACGAACGTCGTTGAACCTCTTATTTGCCTGCCCGCCCGGCGGTCGCACTGTCGGAACACACCGATGCCCGCGACGATGTTCCGATATTGACCCTCTTTGGAATTTGTATTGCGCTGCTCACGCCCCGCACCGTCCTCATCTCCGGACAACACGCTGATGCGACCCCCACTTACCAACGTCTGGCAGGTTGACGGTCGATAACGCTGATGCGGAGACGCCTATGACTGCTCTCTCGACACCGCTGCCCCCCTTGGCCACGCGCTATGCGGCCGCACGCCCCCGCCGTGTGTGGTTACTCATGGCCGCCGTGTGGCTCATGAACGGCTTCGATCTCGTGCTCACATTGCATGCGCACGAACAGGGCCTGCTGACTGAAGCGAATCCTGTCGCCCATGCGGCGCTGGCGCTGGGGCCGGTCATCGTCATTTCCTTCAAGATCGGCCTGGTGGGCTTTGGCAGTCTGGTGCTGCTGCACTACCGTCGCCGCTGCCTGGTCGAATGCATGGCCTGGATGGTGACGGCCGTCTACCTCATCGTCTCGATCCATTGGATGCAGTGCTGTGAGCAGTACCTCAACATCGTCGCCTACCGCGTCGTGCCGCCCCTGGTTCCAGGTACACTCGGTTGAACGGACGACCTGCCGGCGGCGGAACAACTGCGCACCATTGCGGCCGCTCGCGCGGCCCTGGCACAGTTAACATTCGCAATGTGACGGCTTGGTCCGCGGCGTCGAGAGCACTACAATCCGTCCCCAATGCAGGTTGTGTTCATATTGCTTGGAGGGTTGGCGACCGGCATTGTCGGCGCCATGTTCGGAATCGGCGGGAGTGTGCTGCTGATTCCATTACTCAACGAGCTATACGGTCCGCGCCAGCATCTCCATCAATCCGCGGCGATGGTCGTTAACTTCTTCGTGGCACTGCCCGCAGCATGGCGTTATGCGG
Source organism: uncultured Planctomycetota bacterium (assembly GCA_942492115.1). Lineage (GTDB taxonomy): Bacteria > Planctomycetota > Phycisphaerae > UBA1845 > CAIVHJ01 > CALODL01. The sequence goes on along the minus strand of CALODL010000002.1, from coordinate 116,741 downwards.
GCGGTGGACTCGTCATGAACGGCGTCGTGGGGGGCGCGCTGCCCGGCGCTGTCGCCGGCGTCTTTGCAGGTGTGCTCGTCAGCGAGCTGCCGATCTTCAGCGGTCAACGCCAGCATAATCTGACCGTGCTGTTCGGCCTCTTCATTGCCGGAGTCGCCGTCAATACACTCACCCGCCGCCATCGACAACGGAACGAAGACGGCACCTCGACCGATCCATCATGGCGCGGTGGCCTCGCCGTTGGATTGCCCACGGGTTTTGTTTCGGGACTGCTGGGGGTCGGGGGCGGGATCATCGCCGTCCCTTTGCAGCAGCTTATTCTGAGATTGCCGCTCAAGACCTCGATCGCCAACTCGGCCATGCTCATTGCCGGCTTGAGCCTCGTCGGCGCCGCCTGGAAGAACTACCGCTGGGCGCAGCTCGACCCCCAACTGGCCACCGAACCACTCATGCTGGCGGCCATGCTGATCCCGACGGTCATGATCGGAAGCCTCATCGGCAGCCGAACGACCCTCACGATGTCGACCGAACGACTACGCATCGCTTTTGGCTGTTTCTTGCTCGTAGCTGCCGCGCGGCAGCTGTCACGCGGGCTGGGCCTGTGAGCGTAACCTCTTCAATGATTAGAGGTTAGGATCCGCCACAAAACGCTTTTGCCCCTCCCGAGGCAGTGTGATTCCGCTACAATAGAACAGCCTGCCCCTGACCACCGTACAAAGGGTATCTTGAACGTGATGTCTCCAACTGACGAACAACTGCTATCCGGATATACCGCCGGCCGACGCGACCAGTTCGAATTGCTGGTTCGGCGCTACAGCCAGGAACTGTTTCACTGCGTGTATCGCATGGTCGGCAGCTCAGCCGCCGCAGAAGATGTCGTGCAGGAAACGTTTCTGCAGGTCCATGTGTCAGCGACCCGCTTCGATCCCAGCCGACGATTTCGCCCATGGGTCTTCACGATCGCAGTCAACAAGGCCCGCGACGCCCTGCGGGTCCGCCAGCGCCAACGTGAAACATCGCTTGACCACACCACTGCAACAGGTGATGACGATGCGCGGTCGTTCGGAGAGCTGTTGTCAGGCCCCGAACAACGTCCCACGATCGATATGGAAATAGAAGAACGTTCTGCTCGGGTCCGGGCTCTGGTGGGCCATATGCCTGAGCATTTGCGCGAGGTTCTGATCCTGGCCTATTACCACGGGTTCGCGTACCGCGACATGGCAGACATCCTCGATATTCCCCTGGGAACGATCAAGAGCCGACTGCACGCCGCGGTCAAGGCGTTCGCCAAGGCCCACGACACTGGCCATGCGGAAACCCTGGAGGTCACGAACGAAGCGTGAGTGTGAGATGACTGCTATGGGAGAGAATTTCGAAGATCGCCTTCTAGCCTATCATATGGGGTGGCTCGATCGTGCGGCCATGGAAGAACTCGATGCCGTGCTCGAGCGCGACCCTGCCGCAGCTGCGCGCAGTCGTGAGCTCGAATCCGCATTGGGCCCCCTCGAAGACTGGTCGACGCTGCCCGCGGCCGACCACCTCGATCACCAGATCCTCAAGAACTGCCTGCCGGAAGCGTCCGCTGATGAGGACGTTCTCACGTCCACCGTGCGGTTCACACCCGAGCCACCGGCACGCGGCCGCCGGCGTTTCCCATCGCTGATCGAAGTCATCACCGCTGCGGCCTGCGTCGCCATGCTGGTGGGCGTGGTCGTCCCGAGCTGGACACACGCAGTCGCCGCCACGCGCAAAGCACAGTGTGCCAGCAACCTCAAACACATTGCCCTCGCCCAGGGCGCCTACCGGCGCGATCACGATGACCACCTGCCCTTTGCCGGTCCGCCCGTAAGCCCCAACGAGCTAAACTGGCTCCGCGAACGCACACCTGGTGTGCCGCGTTTTCGCAACAGCCGTAACCGCTTCCTGCTGGCCCGCGAGGGTTACCTCGGAGACACCGCTCACTACGTCTGCCCCTCTGATGCACAGGGGATCGTCATGCGGGTCGATGGCCACATCGACTCCTTCAGCGATTTCGCCGAACGACGCAACAACAGCTATGACTCGCAACTGATTCTCGGTAGCGCCACGGGTGCCGCCCCCGACATGGTCATCTACGCCGACCCCAATCCTCTTTTTGCCGCGGCCCCCCTGCCGGTCGACGCTCCACCGGTGTCGAACGCTCACGCCGAGCTCGGCGGCCAGAATGTTCTGAACATGTCCGGCCACGTGGCCTGGGCCATTTCTCCGAACGTTGGTGTGCACAACGACGACATCTGGCGCATCGGCGCGCGGTCGAACTACACCGGCAGCGAAATCCCGCAGTACGCCACCGACTCCTTCATGATTCCATAATCCCGCACGATCTGCGGTCCATCCCACAAGAGAGTCACCTCAGAGAAAAAAAGGCGACCTCCCCGCAGGAAGGCCGCCTTGATGACAGCTGCTACATCCAATTATGAAAGGGGGCACTTAGAACCCTCCAACCGTCGGGCCGGCGATCAGTGAGTTGGCCCCGAGGTTGTTGCCGTAGATCAGATAGACCTCGCCCGTATCACGGCGCCGGGCACCGGCCGGCAGTTGCGGATCGTTGAAGTCGGCCGTCGGGTTGCCGATCATGATGTCCTCGAAACCGTCGCCGTTGATATCACCGATGAACCCGACCCTCTCGGGGGCCGCGTCGTTGATCATGACCAGTCTTGGGGGACCGTTGCCGCCGACTTCGAGCAACTCACACTGCTCTTCGACCTCCGGGTCACACAGGCACTCGGTCTCGATCACGTTGCCATTGCTGTCGAATGGCTCGCAGGTCTGCGAGCGGACGAAGATCGGGCGATCGAGTTCCTGGGTGTCGAGCGTACCGGCCTGGTACGGGCCCAGGAGAACGATGCCCGGCAGGGTCGAGGTGCCGACCTGATTGAGCGTGAACACGCGGTCCACGAGGTGCTGGCCCCCAAAGATGACATAGACCACACCTCGGCGGGGTTTGTCCTCGCCGGTCACCGACCGCAGCTCGCCGGGTGCCGAGATGATGAGGTCTCCCAGGCCGTCCGAGTTGAAGTCGCCACCGGCCGCGATGTCGGTTCCGGCAAAATCGGCGGCCGACGTGCCGAAGAAGATCGTGCCGGTCAAACGTGGCGTGGCAATCTCGGAGAACATGCGGTCGCCGTCGATTCGCTGTCCGCCGTAGACGATGGCAATGGCCCCGTTGTCCACCAGGCCACGGCCGTTGAACTCCTTGGACGCGATGACGACGTCATCGATCCCGTCACCATTGATGTCACTACCCGACTCCTGCCGAATACCGAGATGGTCCAACGGCGATTCACCAAAGATCCGCAGCATGGGCGGCCGCAGCTCACGGCCTCCGACGTTTGGCGGAAGGTCGAAAGCGTTGTTGGCGTCATTCAGATTGACGTTTCCGAACGGGAAGCGGTTGTACACGACATATACGGTCCCCGCGTCCTGCACGGGGTCCTCGTCTGCAATGCCGTTGTTGTTGAGGTCGAGAGTAGGATCGGCGAATGGCGCGCCGCACAAGATGTCAGCCGGACCATCCTGGTTGAAATCGCCGGCCGACCGCGCAAAGCCCAGCTTGTCGGTCGGCTTTTCGCCCGTCAACCGGAACCATCCGCCCGTGGTGATGACGTTCTTGAATGCCTCGGGATGCGTCGCTCCGCGAGCAAACGAATCCCGAACACTGAGATTGGTGGCCAGAACGCGATTGGGTGGTGCGTTACACGAGCAACAGCCCCTGCCGCTCACGATGAACGGGACGTGCCGCGTATCCTGCTCGGCCGGACAGTTCTGAAAATCCTGGCCCAGGTAGACCGTCACATTGCCACGGCTCAGCCTGCTGGCCAGATGACTGTGCGACTCGCCGAAGTCGGCCTGAAGCTGCTGGACCTCGAGTTCGTTCCGCGGCGACGAGACGATGACCTCATCGAGCGTGTTCAAGTCGATGTCAGGCAGAACGGCGACGTTGAAACCCTGATGCGAGTTCAATGGGTTGATCGGAAACGGCGCTGCCGGATTGTTGACACCATAGTTATCATAAATCGCCACGTTGAAGCGACAGCCAGCGTATTGCGAACCGCACGCCCCAAGATCGTAGACGTCTGTCCGCGGAGCCAGCGGGCCCAACGTATCGTCAACTCCCGCGATGAAGTTTTCTCCGTAGATCATCGCGGCCGTGCCCATGCGCTCTTCAATGCCAAACACCCCGAGCCCCGCCCAGGTCGTCTCGGCGTAGCGCAAGTTCTGCGTAGGATCGGGATCAACGTCCGAAGCATAATTATTGGACAGGTTGTCCGGATAACAATACTGCTCGAAACCAGTGTCCCCCCCGGGATCGTCGGCGGGATCGTTGTCGCTGGTCGAACCCATGTATTCGTTGTGCGGGAGTCCGAAGATCAACTCGGGTAGATTGAACGCATCGGCCGCTGTGCCGTCCCCGCCGAGATCGTTGATGGCCACGACATCCGTGATCCCCAGAGTGTAGGGTTGCTCGAGACTCGAGAAGCCGATACGGCGCCCGTCGCCGCGACCCAGATCAACCAGCCCGCCGCTGATGCGGTCGACGGTCGGAGTCATGACTGTTCCGCGCACCCGCCGCTGCGACGAAGGACTGGCATCGCTGGCCAGGCTGTTGATGTTGATCCGGCCGCCGAAACGCCGACCGGCGGTGCCGAACAACAAGTAGGCTTCACCAATGTTGCCGAGGTTGCGCGGGTTTCCGTATTGCGCGATCACCACGACATCCTGGGTGCCGTCTGCGTCGATGTCGAGCGCCGACGCCATCTTGGTGCCCAGATTCGAGAGCGGGTTGAAGCCCACGAAGACCGCCCCCGCCAGCGTGTTGCCGATGTCGCGCAGATCGATGGCCTGGGCCAGCGTGCCGCGTGAACCTTCGACGAGTTCGAGAACGTGAACCGTTGCCGAAGCATACTCATGCCGCACGTTGAGCCCGTCAGAAGCCGTCACGCGAATGAAGTACGGTTTACCGTCGCGACGAACGGGAACCTCCTGAACGTCGATGGTGATATCGGACGTAATCTCGTCAAAACGTCCTCCAGCAATGACGAAGCGATCCAGAATGATGTTCCCCGGATCCATTTCGGTGGTAAAGTCGTCGTTCTGCGGGTCCTCGTCGAGGTCGAGAACGATGGTCACGTCAACCGCATCGCCGTCTTGATCGTAGTGGCCCGCCGGCCCAGGATCGGCCAGCGGCACCGGCCCGGGAGTCGGACGAATCGAGATCGACAGCAGGTCGCTCTGGGACACGCCGATGTTGACCTGCGGATCGATGATGGCCACGCGTGGCGGCGTGTTGGACTGCCCCAGCCCCTGTTCGGTGATGGTCACGATGGACTGGATACCCGTCGCCGGATCCGCCGCAAAGCTGGTCACCGGGTTGTTGACCCCGTCATTGATCGTCATGCGAACGAAGTAGTTACCGAGCGTGACACCACTCGTGTCGACGGTGAAGACATCTTGTGATGACGGCCCGTTCTCCCGGATGCCACCGGCCACGCGGAAAGTCAGCGATCCATTGGTCTGAAGTAGATCGATATCGATGAGCGCATTGTCATCCGGATCACTGTCGGTCCAACGCGCAATGAACTGATCACCCTGGCTGACCGCCAGATCTGCGGCCGGCTCACGCACGGTGATCTCCGGCGGCTCGTTCTCCGGCCGGTCGGGGCTGATGACCGCGTTGACATCAAAATCGTTGCCGCAGCCCATCGCCAACATGGCCAGGACGGCACCACCTGCAACGGTGAAGAGAACGACGCACGCAGCGCGTTTCGAATGAGTCATCAGGACACTCCTTTATCGGACGCAGCCCCACTGGGTGAACACGCCCGCACTTCACACAGTTCATCCCCCCTGAGAATGAGCGATCTGTGCCTGTACGGATTGCGTGCGAGAAAACGTAAGGGGTTGGCCCCGTTTTTCTAAGTAACAAATCTTAAGCCACGTCTCAATGTCCAGTCAAGGACGACTCAAGTGCGGTGATGTGCACGAATACAAGCTGTAAGGACTGTGAATGAATTGAGTTACGTTCGTATTGCGCCGCCGGGCGCACAGCGATTGCGCATTAGAGAGCCGTAACCAGCGTCAAGCCGTCCGCAACCGCGCCGGCTCAAGCCTCCACCGCAGTCGCATCGTGGATCTTGAGCACCGAACGGCGATAGTACGCCAGGCCCAGGCAACTGAGCGGGATCGCGAGGACCAGGCCGAGAAAGCCCAGCAACTGGCCCCAGATGAACATGCTCAGCATGATGACCCACGGTCGCAGGCCGGTGGATGAGCCCATGATCTTCGGCACCAGGATCGTGTCCTGGATCACCTGCACCAGGCCGAAGACGATCAACACTCCGATCAACGGGCCAAACGCACTGCCATCGCCTTCGAAGGACTTCAGCAGCGCCAGCAGGACGGCGGGAAAGAGCCCGGCAATTTGCAGATAGGGCACCATGTTCAGGACACCGATGAACAAGCCCAACACGACCGCCAGGCGAATTCCAACGATCCAGAAGCCGATGGCGAACAGCACGCCACAGATCATGGCAACCATGAACTGCCCACGAAAGTACCGCCCCATCGCGTTGCTGAACTCGGTCCAGAATTCAACGATGGCCTCGCGATAGTCGGGCGGCAACTGCTCCTTCCACCGCGACTGGAACATGTTGAAGTCGATCATCAGGAATACGAGATAGACTACGATGATGGCACACGCCGAACAGGCCACGGTGAGCGTGACCAGTCCTGAGGCCGCGAAGCCGACAACGGCCTGAATACTGTCCTCGAAGGGCTTGTACGCTTTCCTCAGGTCCGTCAACCGGAGGTCGTCCTTCAGTTCCTTCACCCACTGCAGCATGAATTCACGGATCGAGTCGACGTCCTTGACCTGATCGGGCAACAGTCCTTTGATCTGATCGAAGCGCTGGTGGATGACATCGGAGATCTTGTCCCACAGATGCTGTTCGGACAGGACCTCGGCGATATCGCCGAGCTCTGTAACCAACATCCACGTGGTCAGCGGCAGCGTCACGAGCAACGCGATGAACAACAGCACCAACGTCAGAACGACGGCGAGACTGCGCGACCCGGTGCGTTCTTCGAACGCGTTGACGATAGGATTCAGGAAGTAGGCACCCATCACGGCCACGGCGAAAGGGAGCAGGACCCCGCGCAACACGTAGACCATGGTGAACACCGCAGCCGCACCGCCGATGGTCAGCACCATGCGGAAGACGCGATCGAAATCATAACGGTGGGTATCGGATGGCATGGAGCAGATTAGACCTGAGAGACGCGCGGGAATCCAGCTTCACCGGTTGCACACATGCTCACAGCAGCAGGCGCGCTGCCGCGGCCACCGCAGCGGTCTCGGTCCGCAGGATGGTGTCGCCCAGTCTCAACCCGACGTACCCGTGGAGCCGCGCCGCTTCGAGTTCAGCGGGGTCGAAACCGCCTTCGGGGCCGACGGCCACGACGACCGTGGAACCGTCCCGCGGTTGCTCGGCCAGAGGTGCTGCGGACGGATCAGCTAGCCAACGTGAGTCCGCGGCGGCATATCGCGCCAGCCATTCAGTCAACGACGCGGGCGGCCTGATGAGTGGCAGCCACGCGCGTTGAGCCTGCTTGCACGCCTCGACCGCGGTCCGCGTCCACTTCGAAACCCGGCTCGCAGCAGGCTTGACCACGCTGCGCGCGCACAGCGCCGGACACAGTTCGGCCACGCCCAACTCTGTGCACTTCTCGATCAGCACATCCTGCCGCGGCCCCTTCGGGATCGCCGTGATGAGAATCAGCCGACACCGGGCATCCGCCTCGCGATGATCGACGTGGTCCACTTCGATGGCCACCGCCGCGGGGTCGATCGCCACGATGCGACCCGGGCCCTCCGCACCCAGCCCATCGAACAGGGTGACGACGTCGTCGATTTGCAGACGACGTGACCTGCTGGCGTGGGCCGCCTCGGCTGACGCCAGACGCAGCGGCCCGGCCGTCAGCGGCCCGGGGCCCGCGTAGAATCTCGGAACTGCCATGGGTCCAACCGTTTGCTTGCAGTAATGGAAACCGGGATCCGATTATAAGTAAACCGGAGTCTCCATGGGGCCGGATCGATGCCATGAGCCAGAAACCCGAAGACAACCCAACTCAATCGACCAACAGCAACCTCGAGGATGAGGTCGACAAGCTCCTCGACGAGGTCGAAGCCCTGACGCAGGAAGTGCTCTCAGAGAGCCCGGCCACGGCAGAGGTTCCTCATGCCGACCCGCGGCGTCAGGTCGCGGCGGACGACGCAGGTCTTGCCGGGGAGTCGCCACTGATTCAGGATGGTGAACCCACTTCCGTCGATGATATCGTCGCCGACGTCGACCTCGAGCTCGATCGGGCATCGCGCAAGCTCGGCCACGTCATGGATCCGCAGGTTGCCGACGACGACGCGGACGCTCCACACTCCCCGGCGTCGGAAGAATCAGCCCTCGAACCGGACCTCGAGGCAATCGCCGAATTGGAAGCACTCGAGCGCGAGCTGGGCGAATCGTCCATACCCGGCGCTGATCTTTCGCCGGACACGGCCGAGACACGCCCTGCAGATTCTGCTGGCGCGACTGCCGGGATCGTTGACGAACTCGAAGAGTTGCAGCGCAGTGTCAACGACCTGTCCGGCGAGGTGATGAGCCATGCCCATTCGTCTACTGCCGCCCCTGAAGCGACGCCGCCGCCCACCGCCCAGCCGCCCAAGCCGCCTGGTGAACTGGCGGCCGATGTCGAGTCCGAACTCGACCAACTGGAAAACCTGCTCAGCGAACTCGAGGGCAAGCCCGCGCCTGAGCCGCCCTCTCCGGCCCCCGGGCCCGCCATCGACGCGGAAGTCGCTCCCCCCGAAACGCAACCGTCCGCAGAGGAGGTGGCCCTCGATGCAGATCTCGAGACCCTGCTCGCTGCCCCCCCCGTGCAACGCGGGAATCAGTCCGAGGAGGCCGCGGCCGACGGCATCGACCTCGACAGCATCTCCGTGTGGGCGCTCTTCCGGGAGCGGCTCAGTCAGCGTGTCCGCGCATCCGCTGACGCGCTGCGTTGCAACGGGCAGGACCGCATGATCGGAATCCTCGATCTGCTCGATCGCCCCTTCGGCCGCATCTCCCCGCGGCACAAGGAACTCATTGGCTACTGCGCTATCGCAACCGTGGCCATGAGTGGGGTCGCGGCGGTCCTTGCCGTCTTTGTCTGATGCTCGACCCGCCACGCGTCCACTGAAGAATTCACAGGCGTCAAATCTTCTTTTCGCAGCATCCGGCCCAAAGGTATATAATCACGTCCTGAGCAGGAGGCCAGATCATCCCCCACATCCCGACCTCATGGGATGAATCGGACAAGGAGGACCGATGCGACGCATCGCGGTCATCAACCAAAAAGGCGGAGTCGGCAAGACCACCACCGCGGCCAATCTGGGCGTTGCCCTGGCGCGTCGTGATCAACGGGTCCTGCTGGTCGATCTCGATCCGCAGTCACATCTGAGTCTGCACCTCGGCGTGGATGTCGCGGACAACGAGCTGAGCGCGTATCACATGTTTCTTGGTGATCGCCCGGTCAAGTCCGTTCGACGCAAGATCGACGACACACTATCTATCCTGCCCGCCCACCGTGACATGTTCCAGGCGGACGCCGAACTGGTCAGCGTCATCGGACGGGAAACGATCCTTGCCGACGCGCTCGAGTCACTGGTTGACGATCATGACGTGGTGGTCATCGATTGTCCGCCGTCTCTCGGCGTCATGTCGCTGAACGGACTGTGTGCAGCCCACGAAATCATCATCCCGATGCAGGCTCATTTTCTGGCATTGCAAGGCGTGAGCAAGCTGCTCGAGACGATTCAACTGGTCCAGAACCGATTGAACAAAGAGCTGCGGGTCGCCGGAATCCTCCTGTGCATGTTCGAAGCCAGCACGCGCCTGAGCGGCGAGGTCATGCAGGACCTCCGTGCGTTCTTCGAGCAGAGCCGCGAGCAGGATACCCCATGGTCGGCCGGACGGGTCTTCGATGCTGTCATCCGACGCAATATCAAGCTGGCCGAAAGTCCCAGCCATGGTCTCAGCGTCCTCGACTACGCTCCGCGCAGCCACGGGGCAGCCGACTACCTGGCTCTGGCCGACGAGGTTCTTGGATTGGCCAAGCAATCGCCGACGGTCAAGGTGCACCTGCCCAAGACTGTTGCGCAGGTCGATGTGGGCCCGCCTGAGCCGCCGCAACCCCCTGCAGAAATCCGTTCAGTGCCCTTGCGCACGACAGGCTGAATCGCCGCGTGGCCATTCGCCCAGTCCCCCGAAGTGTGCGCCGGGTGGCATGGATCACATACTGGGTGATGCTCGCCGGGGCCACTCATCTGCCCCCGTCCAGCCCGGTGCCGCTACCGGGAGCCGGCTACGATCGGGTGGTCCACACGAGTTGCTTCCTCCTCCTGACCCTCCTGACCCACTGGGCGATCCCGGTGCGTACCCCGCGCATCCTGCTCGCGTGGGGCGTCACGTTACTGGCCTATGCTGCGCTCGACGAATGGACCCAGGCCTGGGTCGGCCGCACCCCTGATCCGTTGGACTGGGTATGTGACGCGGCCGGCATCATCGGCGGAACCGCGTACGCCTTCTGGCGTTTCGCGCACCGGCCACTGCCCAGGCTCGAAGCTTGAATTCCACACTGTGCGCGGGAGCCCGCGGGTCTCAATAACCGGTCGAAAGCCACGTTGCAGCAGCCCCATGCGGCCGAAAGTATTTCGGGACGCGGCAGGGCCAAATGGTTCTCCAGCGAATGTAGTGCTTCGCCGATGTATGAACGTACGGGAAGAGAGCAAAACCCAGTCTAGAAAGAACACCACATGAGTGACGACAAGACCGACTTGGGCGACTCGTTCGAGAGTGATGACGAACGCCGTGCGGGAATCGACCGCCGCAGCAGTGTGGACCGTAGAAGCCGCGTGGACCGCCGCAGCGGTCTGGATCGCAGACGCGGGCCCGGGCGGCGCAGAGGGGACGTGCGCAAAGCCGCCGAAGAAGGCGAGATGACCAACGAGCTGCTCGATTTCGTCATGGCCATCGACGAGTACAAGCGCGCCAACGACCGGCCGTTCCCGAGTTGGTCGGAGATCTTCGAGATCATCCACTACCTCGGATACCGCAAGGTCGCCGAACGCAGCGAACACATCGACATTGCTGCAGTGACCGACTGAAACGAAATAGACCCGCGTGATACGATCACCTTATCAGAGGTCATCGTCGTCGTCGTCATCGTCATCGTCATCGTCGATCACGTCGTCGTCGTCGGAGTCGAGGTCATCTTCGTCGAACTCGTCGTCCAGATCATCATCCTCGTCATCGTCGAACACTTCGTTCTCATCGTCCTCGTCGTCGTCGTAATCGGTCATTTCGGCCCGAGCGACGATTTCCGAGGCATCATCCTGCATCTCCTCGGGAACGAGAACTGGAATGCGGCGATTGATGACGCCTGCCCCCAGGTGCCCGTTGGATTCCCACTCGACCAACGTCGGAAAACCACGCCCCTCCAGCAGCGACTTGATGCGCGAGGCCAGCTCCAGACTTTCGGCAAAAATGACAGGAACGTACTCAGCCAGACAGGACGACCGGGCGCCAAAGTCTTCCACCCAGGCAGCCTCCTGGTCCGGCATGCACACCTGTGATGCGGATGACGATTCTGTAACGAACGCCGCATCTTCGAGTTTGTGGCATTGACTCATGCGACTGCATTCCTTGAACGTTAACTTGATGACCGCAAGACAAATATTCTCGGCGCGCTCATTTTGAAATCCGGCCCGGCGATGTCAAGTGCGAATTAGAAGCAATTGACATAACCGCCGCCAACAGGTCTTATAGACGGAACGGTAGCGCGCGTTCAAGGCCGAGGTCCCGCTCCGCGCATGGTGCACGAATCTGACAGTCCAAGTCCCATGAACCAGGCCGCCGGTGCTCCGGACGACCGGGGCCACGCCCCGGGCGAGGACAGCGCAGACGGCGCCCCGCTCGATCCTGAACTGGAAGCGGACCTGTGGCACGGACATCCCCACTGGAAGGACTACATCGACCTGCTCGGAGTCGCCGCCTGCTGGACCGTTATCGGCGCAGTGTTGGGTATCATGACCCGGGGATGGATCGGGTGGACGTGCCTGGCACTGATCACGCTCGCGTGGTTCTACGCGGGGATCCGCACGGCCCTCGGGATGCTCAACCATCATTACCGCTTGACCACCCAACGGTTATTCGTCTCACGCGGCATCCTCAGCAAGACCATTGATCAGACCGAGATCATTCGCATCGATGACGTCAGAATCACCAAGTCGCTGCTCAACCGCCTGTGCGGATTGGGCAGCATTGAAGTCATGTCGACGGACCCCTCCGACCGCCAGACGATCTTGCAGGGGGTTCCGGCACCAGACCACGTGGCAGATCTGATTCGAAACCAGATGCGCATCCTGCGCCGCAAGTCGTTGTTCGTGGAACGCTTGTAGTCTGCCTCGCGGGAGCCTCCGCGCCGCGTTTGACATCGTCGCACCAATGGATTCAGATGGCCGTGCTCGCAAATGACCATCCCCCAAACGGAAAAGCTGATCACCCGCGCTACCACTGGAGACCGGGACGCGCTGGTCCAACTGCTCGAATGCCACGGCCCGGGCGTCCGTCGGGCGATCGCCCACCGTCTCCCGCGCAAATGGCGGTCGGTGCTGAGCGAAGACGACATCATGCAACAGACATATGCGGATGCCATGCGGTCCATCCGTGTGTTCGTCCCGATCGGCGAAAACGCATTCGAACGGTGGCTGAGCAGCCTGGCCCGCTGTAACCTCGTCGATGCCATAAAAGGCCTGACGGCGGCCAAACGCGGCGGCGACCGCCAGCGGGTCGAACCGTCCGGCCCGGACACCTCCCTGTCACATTTGTACAATCTTCTGAGTCAGTCGGGCGGCACCCCGAGCCACCAGGCCTTCGTCAACGAAACGGGCCAGACGCTCCTGCGGGCCGTTGAGGGCTTGCCGGACGTCTACCGCACCGTTGTCCGGATGTACGACCTCGACGGTGCGTCCGCCGAGGAGGTCGCGTCTGCACTGGGACGCACGACCGGCGCCGTTTACATGCTCCGAGCCCGAGCCCACGATCGCTTACGCACCCAGTTGGGGAGCGAATCACAGTTCTTCACGGAATCACCGTGACCAGCACACACCGCTGGCGGTAGTGTCTCAGGTACAGTCATGGCGGACCTTTCTTCCTCAGGCCCCGAGAACGAACGCCGGCTCATTCTGGCGGCAGAACAGCAGGAGGCCAGCGCGCTGACGGTCTCGAGCCCGACTGCGCTGGACAGCCGGGGGGAACCCCGGCAAGCCGTTCAACCGCCACCCGATTCCTTCACGGGCTACGAGATTCTGAGAGAAATTCACCGCGGTGGACAGGGGGTGGTCTACCAGGCACGCCAGAAGGCCACCAAGCGCAAGGTTGCGATCAAGGTCATGAAAGAAGGACCGTTCGCTGGACCGCGCGATCGAGCCCGGTTCGAGCGCGAAGTCCACATCCTGGCGCAGCTGCGTCACCCCAATATCGTCGCCGTGCATGACATCGGCGAAGCCGCGGGCAGCCATTTCTTCGTGATGGACTATATCTCGGGCCACCCGCTCGACGTCTATATGGCCAGCGGTCCCCGATCTCTACGCCGCACGCTCGAGCTGTTCAACGAGATTTGTATTGCGGTCAACGCGGCTCATCTCAGTGGCGTGATCCACCGCGACCTGAAACCCAGCAACATTCTCATCGATGACACCGGCACTCCGCACATTCTTGATTTCGGCCTGGCCAAGACCGTGGTCGGCGCATCCAGTTCCATCACCGAAATGACCATGACCGGGCAATTCATCGGATCTCTGCCGTGGGCGTCGCCCGAGCAGGCCGAGGGCGCGGCCAGCAAGATCGACATACGCAGCGATGTCTACGCGCTCGGCGTGGTGTTGTACCAGATCCTGACCGGACGCTTTCCGTACGAGGTGGTCGGCAACATGCGCGACGTCCTCGATAACATCATTCGCACCGAACCCGCACGACCGCGCACCCTGCGCCGTGACATCGACGACGAAGTCGAAACCATCGTGCTCAAGACCCTCAGCAAGGACCGCGACCGCCGATACCAGAGTGCGGGCGATCTGCATCGTGATATCCAGCGCTACCTCAGCGGCGAGCCTATCGAAGCCAAGCGTGACAGCAGTTGGTACATGCTCAAGAAGACGCTCCGGCGCCTGGGCGTGCCGGTGAGTGTCGCCGCCGCGTTCGTCGTGCTCATCACGGGGTTCGGAATCTGGATGAGCGTGCTGTACCGTGAAGCTGACCTGCTGCGTGCCGAGGCCGAAAGCGCCACGCAACAGGCGACGCGCTCCGCGGCCCATGCAGCTGCGGTCAACCGCTTCCTGACCGAAGACGTACTTGCTGCTGCCCAACCCGCGAACACCCTCGGCCAGCCCCTGACCATCGAGCAGGTCATCGATGACGCCGCGCGGCAGGTCGACTTCATGGCCCCGGAGGATGCAGAGCTCGAAGCTGCAATCCGCTTTACACTTGGACGGACGTACTCCAGTCTCGGGGCATATGACAAGGCCGAACCGCACTTCGTGCGGGCGCTGCAGGTTCAACGGGACCGCTTGGGAGACCAGTCGACTGTGACCCTGCGAACCGAGCTGAACCTCGGCCAGCTGCGTCGCCAGCAGGGTCGACTCGAAGACGCCCGGGCCATTTTCGACCGGGTGCGGGCGATTCGACGGGACCACCGTGGCACTGCCGATCCGCTCACGCTCGAAAGCACGGTCATGCTCGCAGAGCTGCATGCCACCGAAGGCCGCTACGCGGAAGCCGAAGCCATGCTCAGCGCGGTCGTCGCCAGCTCGCGCACAGCACTCGGTGGCGATCACCAGACTACGCTCAATGCGATCAACAACCTCGCTGCAGTGTATCGGGCCCAGGGGCGCTATGACGCAGCTGAACCTTTGCGCACGGAGCTCGTCGCATCGTGCCGCCGCGTTCATGGGCCGCGTCATCCGTTGACGCTCGAGGCCATGAACAACCTCGCGTGGCTCCATCGCAGCCAGGGTGACTACGCGCTGGCCGAGAGACTCTTCTCCGAAACGCTGGCTCTGCGGCGGGAAGTCCTCGGTGAAAAGCATCCCCGCACTCTGACCTCACTCAACAGCCTTGCCGGCGTCTACGCCCTGCAGGGTAAGTACGATGCGGTCGAACCCCTGCGTGTCCAATCGTACGAGGGCCTGCTGGCCAATCTGGGGCCGAAGCATCCCAAAACACTCATGGCGCGCCATGACCTCGCGTGGTTGTACAACCGCATCGGCCGCCAGGAGCTGGCCGCCGAACTCTACGAGCAGGTTCTACAGGACCAGTTGGAGGTCTATCAGGACGCGCATCATCCCGAAATCCTGAAGACCAAGAACAACCTGGCGCGCCTCCATATGGCGCAAAATCGTTACGAGCAAGCTGAAGTGTTGCTGGTCGAGGTGCTCGACGACTACCGCGAGCGTTTCGGACCACAGCATTTCAAGACCCTCGTCGTCATGAAGAACCTGGGCGAACTGTACCTCAACATGGACCACAAGCACGACGCCGAACCTCTGTTGCGCGAAGCGGCCGAGGGCGCCGAGGAGGCCCTGGGACCACAGCACGACTTCACGGGAGTCGCTCTCGAACAATTGGGCAGGTGT
Organism: uncultured Planctomycetota bacterium; assembly: GCA_942492115.1. Lineage (GTDB taxonomy): Bacteria > Planctomycetota > Phycisphaerae > UBA1845 > CAIVHJ01 > CALODL01. The sequence goes on along the minus strand of CALODL010000002.1, from coordinate 100,975 downwards.
TTGGCGCAATTGGGCCGCGACGATGAAGCTGAAGCAGCATTGGAGTCCGCCCTGAACATCCTCCGGGACCGCCTCGGCACCGATCATGAGCGAACCCGGGGCGCGGCCAGCACTCTGGCTGATTTCTACGCGACACACGGCAGGGTCGGCGATGCGGAACGATTGCGGCAGACGATCACTCTGGACCCGGCGTTGACAGTTGATCCGCCCTGACCTGCTGCACGTGATCCATCCACGTGCACAACGCCGCCACGGCCCGAGAATCGAAGCGGAACGCACCCCCCGTCGCCAGCGCGTGCGCCTCGGCCATGCTGGCCGCCGTACTCATGCGCTGATCGACACCGGGAATCATCTGCAACTCGACATTGAGTTGTGACCGACCGGCCTGCGCCAGGGCCGCGGCATTGATCTGATCTTCAGCACAACTCACATAATCGTTTGCCCCGTAGAGTACCAGTACAGGGACATCTTCGCGTGCGAACAGGCGATCATAGCGCACACTGTCCAACGCGCGCCAGAAGTCCGCCGAATGCCCCTGATACCCACCCAGTGAGTCAACGAACCTGCTCAACTCTGGCCGTTGGGTTCTGATGTCCTGCGGTGCATGTCCGGCGAGGAGAAGAGTGAAGAACGACAGCGCCTCATGCATGACCACGTTGACCTGCGGAGCAGACAAACCAGCCAACTCGGCCCTCCGCCGCGTCGCCGTGGTCATGCATTCGAGAAGCGGACGTGACAGGGTTCCCCAGGTCGCCAGCCCGGCGATACCGTCCTGGTCGGCGGTGACGTGCGTGGCCACAACGCCGCCCACCCCTATGCCGAAGAGGAATATCGCGCTGCGATCGATCGCCGCACGCCCCTGAGCCCATCGACAAATGGACCGGGTATCGTTGACGATGGTTTGCAGGCTGACACCGTGGGCCGGGCCACCGTAACTGTCACCGATGCCCCGCGCATCGAAACGAATAGCGCCGTGACCACGGCGACCGAGTTCGTGAGCCAACGCGGCAAGCTGTGGCTGATCAAAGGCATCGCACGGCCAGCCCTCGATCCCGCCCACCAGAATCACCGCAGGCCGGGGCGTCGCTGCCTCGCCAGGTGACGTCACCACCACACGCAGCGGAACGCCGTCGTCGGTGGTGACCCATGTATACTCGACCCGAACTTCCACGGAAGACACTTCGCGCGGAAACTCGGCCGCGATCAACTCGCGCTCGATGATGTTCTTGCCGCGTCGCAGACGCAGGTGACACGAATCGCCCGCCCGGAAGTGACCGGCGATCCGCTCGTAGGCTTCGGGTCGAGCAACGAACGTTGCATTGATCGCTTCGATCACGTCACCCGGGCGAATATCGACGTCGTACGCCGGTGTCCCCATGGTCAATCGTGCGACTTCAGCACCTGTGGCTTTGTCCGGCGCGCGCACGATGATGCCCAACTCGCCACGACGTCGGGGTGCGGTATCCGGGGCCGCCTGGGCTGGCCAGCATATACTCACCAGAATCAACAGCATCATGGTCGTGGCCCTCATTGAACGGTGCTGCACCCGCGCGCTTCAAGCCCCGGGGGCGATCAGCACCTTCATGACCTCGCGGGAAGCGGCCCATTCGAAGCCTTCGATGCCGCGTTCCAGCGGCACAACCCGCGTCACCAATGCCTCAACGTCAACGCGAGCCGTGGCCAGAAGATGCAGCGCGTCGGCAAAAGGACCGCAGCGACTCCCGAGCAGGGTCAACTCGTCGATGACCACGGCGGATAACGACGGAGGCGCTGGCCCCACGTAGGTACTCTTCAGAACGACAGTCCCGCGCGGACGCACCCACTCGAAAGCCATGGGCAAACCCGCAGCCGCGCCCGTACAGTCAACGACCACATCGTAGTCCCTGGCGCCATGCACCTCGCTGCTCAGCGCGGTCGCCATGCCCAAACGCTCGCAGGTCCGCAACGAATCAAGATTCCGTCCGACCACCATCATCCGGCATCCAGTGCTTTTCATCACTTGTGCAACGAGTTGCCCGAGCCGCCCCGAGCCCAGCACGGCCACGCGCGTGTGGGAATCGATCGTGCACTGTTTCAGAATCTGGCACGCTGCAGCGAGCGGCTCGACGAAAACGGCCTGATCATCGCTTACCGCGTCGGGGACCTCATGCAGATTTGCCTCGGGCAGGCACACGTACTCGGCAAACGCGCCATCCCGCCCCAGGATGCCCAGGACCGTCCGATCGCGGCAATGATTGGATAGCCCGCGAGCACACATGTCGCACCGACCGCACACACAGTTGATCTCTCCCACGACACGCCGTCCCTGCCAGAGGCTCGAACCTTCGACGACCTCGCCGACGAATTCATGCCCCGGAACGCCGGCAAAGCCCATGTACCCGCGCGTGATCTCGATATCAGTGGCGCAGATGCCAGCGCGCAGGACACGAACGACGGCCTCGCCGCGGCCGGGTCTGGGCTCTGGACAATCGGTGCGATACTGCAAAGTTTGATCGTAAACGAGGGCTTTCATGACCTGCGTCGCCGCGGGGGGCATCACTCGCTGCTGAACATGCGGCCCCACCAGCCACGCTCGACTGGAGCCTCATGCGCATTCGGCGTCCTTTCGAGCGGATCCTGTGTCGTGGCCAGCCACTCGCGCCACGCGCGCTGGTCCACGCCGAGAACCTCACCTGTCAGCTGCTGGAGTGCGTGCTGTGCTTCGTAAGCCACGGCGAAATCGTCGGGGCGTAACGCCTCGATGAGCGCCTCCACGCTCTCCCGAGCAGGCAGGTATCCGAGCAGACGAGCCGCATCGATGCGTACTTGATTGTCGTCGAGATAACCGATCAACAGCCCGGAGACGGCCGACACCAGTCGTGGCGCGTCAGGACAGGGCACCTCCGCCGCACGCAGTGTCGTGAGTGCCTCGAGTGTAGTGGCCAGCAGGTGGGGCCCTGCAGGCGCGACCTGGGCTCCGTCACTCGGCTCGAGAACGCGCGTCAATGGTTCAAAGGCTCCCTGGTCCAAGGACTTCGCCAGGCACCGCGCCGAAGCAGCACGAACCAATTGACTGCTGTCCGTGCGGACGACAACGTCCATGGTTCGCATGGTTTCGGGCAGACCGATGTAGGCCGAGCGACTGATCCTTTCGACGGCCCGGCGGCGATCGTCCGGCAACTCTGCACGCAGGGCCGTCTGCAGAATCGTCAGAGCCTGAGCCCGCGACCACACGCGTTTGCGGGCCGCCCGGTCAGCGCCACCACAGCCGCCCACGCTGATCGCGGCCAGGAGTGTGCACAGTATGATGCCATTTGGCTTCAACACGATGGAGTACTCTACCCCGCTCGCGGCGGACTTCAAACTGGCTGCAGACTTACGCCTCGGCCGTGTCGCAAAACCAGGCCTCGGCGTTGGCTTTGAGGACGTGAGGCAATGGCTCACCGGCAAACCGTTCGCCCACCGCGCTGAACCGCGGCGGAAAATCACTGACGAAGCAGTGAATCGCGCCAACACTGTTCTCGACCCTCGGCAACTCGGCGTCGGCAGCCAGCACGTCGGCAGCTGCCTCACCCGAATCGATGAGTTCGACGCCAGGACCGAAGAACTCGGCCAACGCAGGTTTCAGAATGGGATAGTGTGTGCAACCCAGCAGTACGACATCGGGCCCCAGCCGCTTGACCGGCGCCAGGTACTGCTCGATGGTCATGCGCACGATCGGGTCGTCCGATCCACGACCCTCTTCAACGAGGGGGACGAACAGTGGGCAGGCCTTCTGGATCACACGCACGCTGGGGTCACGCAACCGCACGGCCTTTTCGAACGCGCAGGATGAGATGGTCGCCTCGGTCCCGAGAACGGCAACCAACCCGCGGCGCGTCGCCGCGATAGCGCGCTCGGCGCTCGGGTGCACGACGCCCAACACGGGCACCGGCAGTTCCCCCCGCAAGCGCTCGAGGGCCAAAGCACTGACCGTGTTGCACGCAGCAATGATGCGCTTGGGCTGCAGTTGGAGCAGAAACCGGGTGATCTCGAGCGCGAAGCGTACGACGGTCTCGGCCGATTTGTTGCCATAGGGTACGCGGGCCGTGTCGCCAAAGTAGACGATCTCCTCGGCAGGTAGACGACTGCGCAAAGCGCGCACGACAGTCAGACCGCCAAGACCGGAGTCGAACACAGCAATAGGTGTGGGGTGCGGGTTTTCCGTATGATCCAGATCCAATCCATTCTCCGTGACGCCGCAGGCGTCTGAGCAAATCCCTTTGCACGGCATGACCATAGAGGGCACGATAGCCGATATCGGCTTCTTGCCAGCATACAGGCGTGCGCCTATACTCGTTTGCGCTCACAGCTTACCAAAGGAGACCCCGCCGTGTCACCAGTTCTGGAAGGCAAGTCGATTCTCGTGGTCGATGACGACCCGGATATTCGCGAGGCGATCAAGCTGGCTCTCGCCGATAGCGGTGCCAGCATCGAGACCGCTGCCGACGGCAATGCGGCGATGGATCTGGCCGAAAGCTTCGCGCCGGACCTGGTCATCCTCGATGCGATGCTGCCCAAACGCAGCGGGTTTCTGGTACTCGAGAAACTCAAAGGGACGCGCAACGGGGCCAAACCGCTGGTGATCATGATTACCGGCAACCAGGGCAGCCGCCACAAAGCCTGGGCCCAGAGCCTCGGTGTAGATGAGTACCTCAACAAGCCCTTCAGCATGGACAAGCTGCTGGAACTGGCGGAGAAGCTACTCAATTAGACCCCGGCCGCCCATGGGCCTCCGATCGCGATCCGCAACAAAACACAATGCGGGACAACGACTAACGATTCCATTCGCCCCGCCATGGTGATCCGTCGTGTCGATCGGCCTGCGGGCGCCAGGGCGCTTACCCTCTGCCCCGTCAGACCTTGCAAACCATTCTGCGATCCGCTAACGTGTTGCATTCTATTGACCCGTCTGAGATGGGATAGAACCGCAATAGATGTCATGTTGGATGGTCGGCGTGGTCCGGCTTTGTTGGAGTGATGTGATTCAATGTTGACGACTGCCCAGAAGGATGAAATTGTTCGCGGCCATCAGCAGCATCCCGGAGATACCGGGTCGGCTGAGGTCCAGATCGCGCTGCTGACCACCAAGATTTCGGTTCTCACAGAGCATCTCAAGTCGCACAAGAAAGACCATTCCTCACGCCGTGGTCTGCTCAAGATGGTCGGTCGGCGCAACAGCCTTCTCAGATATCTGACGCACAAGGACAGAGAACGATACCAGGGCATCATCTCGAAGCTTGGGCTTCGCAAGTAACTGGTCGGCCCGTCTGGCCTGCTCCTCCTGACTTCCAGCTTTTGTCTGACGGGCCACTTGGCCCCGTGCACGCCTGTGGAGCAGGCCCACCCCATTTGTTGATATTTTGTCGGAGACTTGGTCAGCGAGGCTGGCCGCAGTGTAGGTAGGATGCAGGATGAAAGCGGTAAGAGTAGAACGAGAGATTGCCGGACGGACATTTTCGATCGAAACAGGAAAAATTGCCAAACAGGCGGCAGGTGCAGTCTGGGTGCAATACGGTGACACGGTGGTGTTCTCCGCAGTCGTCAGCGGGCCGCCCCGCGGCGGTGATTTCTTCCCGTTGACCGTCGACTATCGCGAGAAGACTTATGCGGCGGGCAAGATCCCCGGCGGATTCTTCAAACGCGAAGCACGGCCCACGGGCAAGGAAGTACTGACCATGCGGCTCATCGACCGGCCCATTCGGCCGATGTTCCCCGATGGGTACTTCGACGAGGTGCTGATCCAGAATTTCGTGCTGTCATTCGACCAGGAGAACGATCCGGATATTCTTGCCATGATCGGTGCATCAGCTGCTCTGATGGTCAGCGACTTGCCGTTCAACGGCCCGATGGGGGCCGTGCGCATCGGTCGGGTAGATGGCAAGAACGTCCTCAATCCCACGTTGCACGAGCTCGAGTACAGCGACATGGAGATTGTCCTGGCCGGCCACAGCGGCGAGATCAATATGATCGAACTGGGCGGACGCGAGGTCAATGAAGACGACGTCATGAGCGCGATTACCGATGGCAAAGAGATCATCGAACAGATGTGCGCGCTGCAAATGGAGCTGGCTGGAAAGATCGAGCGCAACGTGACGTGGGAAGCCCCCAAGCTGCCCGACGGTCTCGAAGACAAAGTCCGCAAGCGCTGCGGCGACGAGTTCCTCAAACGTATGCGGATTGAAGGCAAGCAGGATCGCAAGGAGGCGGTCAGCGAGTTGTACACCGAAGTCCTGAACGACATTGCGCCGGAGGGCGAAGACGGCAGCGATGACATCCGCAAAATCGCCTGGAATATCCTCCATGAAATGGAAGGCGAGGCCGTCCGCGACCTGGTCCTCAACGACAATGTCCGCTCGGACGGTCGCCGCCCCGAGGATATCCGGAAGATCGAGTGCGAAGTCGGCGTCCTGCCACGTACCCACGGCAGCGCCATTTTCCAGCGTGGCGAAACCCAGTCACTGGTCGTCACCACGCTCGGCACCATGCGGGACGAACAGATCATCGACGGACTCAGCGAGGAATACAGCAAGAAGTTCATGCTGCATTACAATTTCCCGCCGATCTGCGTGGGCGAGGCCCGGCGTGTCGGCGCGACGAGTCGCCGCGAGATCGGACACGGCAACCTTGCCGAAAAAGCACTCGAAGCAGTGCTGCCCGGCCCGGATGACTTCCCTTATACGATTCGTCTGGTTTCCGACATCATGGAATCCAACGGATCCAGTTCGATGGCCTCCGTCTGTGGCGGAACGCTCGCCCTCATGGATGCGGGCGTCCCCATTCGCCAACCCGTTGCGGGAATCTCGATCGGCATGTTCCACGACGACAAGCGGTACAAGATGGTCGTTGACATCCTCGGCAGCGAGGACCACTTCGGCGACATGGACTTCAAGGTCGCAGGCACGCAGCGCGGTATCACCGGGATCCAGGTGGACCTCAAGGCCCGCGGACTGAGCCTCGATCAGATTCGCGAAGCGATGGACATGGCCAAGGATGCCCGTATCTCAATCCTCAAGGACATGCTCGCCGTCGTCTCACGCCCGCGTGAGGCCATCTCACGGCACGCCCCACGTATCCTGTCGACCAAGGTCAATCCGGAAAAAATCGGCCGGGTCATCGGACCGGGCGGCAAGAACATCAAGGCCATCGAAGGTGGAACCGGTGCCAAGGTCGAAATCGAAGAGGACGGCACCATCTACATCAGCAGTACCGACGCGGCTGCCGCCGAGCGCGCACTGCAGATGGTCGAAGCCTCGGGGGCGGAAGTCAAAGTTGGCAAGATCTACGATGGCAAAGTTGCCTCGATCAAGGACTTCGGTGCGTTCATCGAACTGTTCCCCGGAACCGACGGCCTGTGCCACATCAGTGAGCTGTCCGACGGTTACGTCAAGTCCGTCACGGATGTGTGCAAAGTCGGGGACGAAGTCAAGGTCAAGGTCATTCAGGTCGACGAGCAAGGCCGCATCAAGCTGTCCAAGAAGGCAGCCGATGTCGAGCTCGCAGAAACGCAAGCGTCCCGCTAATGAAATGACGCCCAGTCCTGCCGCCTCCGATGGTCGTGGACCGTCGGAGGCGCGCGGGGTCGGGTCGCTGGCCCACGCCCATGGCCGATCACAACGACCAGTCGCTGACCATCCTCGAGCTCGCGGAGCTCGCCGGTGGCCTGGCCCACGAAATTCGCAACCCCCTGTCCACTCTCAAGGTCAACCTCCAACTTCTGGCCGAAGACATTCGCGACCCCCAGAACGATGACATCGATGCAGGGTTCAGACGTCGTGCGCTCAAACGTCTCGACACCCTTCAGGACGAGACTTCACGCCTGCAGCGGCTGCTCGACGAATTCCTGCGTGTCGTCGGACGCCATGAGTTGAATTGCCATCCTGGCGATCTGACGGCTATCGTCTCTGAAGCAATCGAGTTTTTCGGGCCCCAGGCGCAAGCACAGAATGTTGAACTGCACAGTACGGTCGATGACGGTCCGTTGATGTGCCTGCTGGATCGCAATTGGATCAAGCAGGCGCTGCTGAACCTCATGATCAATGCCCTGCAGGCCATGCCCACGGGTGGGCGGCTGGACCTCGCGTGCGGCCGGGCAGGCGGCGATGCGTACCTCGAGGTTGCCGACAGCGGTATGGGGATCGAACCAGACGTCGTCGAGCGCATCTTCGCCCCGTTCTTCTCCACCAAAAAGGAAGGCAGCGGACTTGGACTGTCGCTGACGCGGCGCATCGTGCTCGAACACGGCGGCGACATCTCCGTCGACTCGACACCACAGAATGGTTCGCGGTTCCGCATCACCCTACCGTTGATCTCAGACAGCAAATAACATACACCGTGATGGTTGGTCAGCACGGCGCCCAATGGCCCGTGTTCGAACAGGATGTGGCAAACGTTCAGGAGCAGTGGTGGTCCACGATCAGCCCGAGTACGCATGAGTGACACCGGATTCATTCTCATCGTCGAAGACGAAGTCGAACACGGCGAGGCCATCGCCGAAGGATTGCGCCGCAGCGGACATGCGTGCCATGTGGTGCATTCCGGTACGGATGCCCTCACGAGCATCAAGTCCCGGCCTCCAGACGTGGTCGTCACCGATTACCGGCTCGGCGGCGAAATCAGCGGCATGGACATTCTGCGTGAATGCAAGCGGCTGGTCCCCGATACGGAGGTCATCATCATCACCGCGTTCGGCAGCGAACAGCTCGCACGCGACGCGCTCAGCCGGGATGCCGAGGCCCAGGCTTACGATTACCTGATCAAACCACTCGATATCGATCAACTTCGTGAAAAGGTCCGCAGGGCGACCCGCCAGGCGCAAACGAGCAAAGAGAATCGTCAGCTTCGCGAGCAGTTGGACCGGGCGTTCAGTTTCGAAGGCATCATCGGCTGCACGGAAGCAATGAACAGCCTGATCAAGAAGCTCGCCCGTATCGCCGACAGCAAGATCACCGTGTTGCTCGTCGGCGAGACGGGCACGGGCAAGGACCTCATCGCCCAGGCCCTGCATGTCAATTCGGGACGGCGAAACAAAGCCTATCGCGCGATCAATTGCGCCGGCCTCAACGAGAACCTGCTCGAATCAGAACTGTTCGGTCACGTCAAAGGCGCCTTTACCGGCGCCGTCACCGAGCGCAAGGGCATCTTCGAGACGGCTGACGGCGGGACGCTGTTCCTCGACGAGGTCGGCGACATGCCCATGACCATGCAGGCGAAACTGCTCCGCGCTCTCGAGAACGGCGAAATCATTCCGGTCGGCAGCAACGATGTCCTCACCGTCGATGTCCGTATCATCGCCGCGTCGCACCATGACCTTCCGGCGCTGATCCAGGAAGGCAAGTTCCGCGAGGACCTGTACTACCGGCTCAACCAGGTCCAACTGCATATCCCGCCGCTGCGTCATCGTCGGGAAGACATCCCGCTCCTGGCCAACCACTTCCTCGACGCGGCCAATCGAGAACGAGCCGCGACAGGACTGCCTGAAATGGCGATCGAGCCCGAAGCCCTGCGCAAACTGACCGCGTACAACTGGCCGGGCAACGTCCGGCAACTCAGAAGTACGATCGGTGGCATCGTGGCTCAGAAGGATGACACGCTCATCGGCGTCGAGGATCTTCCAGAACCCATCCGCGGCAGCACCCAGATCGTCCCGGTCGGTGGAGCCAATTACGCCGGTTTGAGCATGGCGGACGTCGAGAAGATCCACATCGCCAATACGCTCAAACTCACCAGAGGAAACCGAGACCGGGCCGCCAAGATGCTTGGAATCGGAGCGCGAACACTGTATCGCAAGTTACGGGAATATAACCTGAACTGATCCCACCACTTAGGGGACCGATAAGCAGCCGCTTGGTACTCTAGGACTTCGGGTTGGCGAGGGGCTCCAACGCTGCTAGAATTGAGCATTGCGGAAACGTCTCCGGCCTGCGCCGGCTCGGCCATTTCGCTCTCCCATTTGACTGGACATCTGATTCGCGCCATGAATGATGTGGTGAGGCCAGTGCCCAAGGGGTTTGCACTCAAATGCTTGATATTGGAGGCTTAGCGGCCATGCGATGCATATCCAGCACCCGACGCTTGCTACTCGGATTGGCGGCGGCCACCCTTCTGGCCTCCTCTTCGGGCTGCTCGGACTTGTTCAGCCCGACCTTCCTGCAGCTGTTCGGGTCGTCTTCCACCACCGGCTTCCAGGCACTCGATCCGCCTCTCGGACACACCCCGATCGTGTTCAAGAATAACGCCCGCATGTCCGAGGAGGTCTTCACCTTCATGCTGCAGGGTGACCCCGGCCTCAGCCAGACCACGGTCGATGAGGTCGCCCGGGTCAATCCTCAACTCACTCCTGCGGTCGTAGAGGCGATCCTCCAGGGTGTGCTCGATGGCACCACCGCGGGTGATCTCGAAGTGCTCAACCTTCCGCCGCGCGTCCGCATGACCATCGTGGTCACCAAAGTCAACGGCGGTCAGCAGCGCCTGATCTACCTCAACGGCCTGCGGCTGCTTCGCGGCGAAACGGCGGTCGGGGGTGGGGGAGCAAGTATCAGCACGAACCTGCCGCCCGATCTCGTACAGAACAGCAACAGCACCTTCGTCGTGCAGTGCAGCATCGCCACCCTCACCGTCGAGAGTATCGAGGTCTATGTCCCGGTGGTCATCCGCCTGCTCGAACTGGTGTTCATTAATGTCGGTACCACGGTCACCACCCAGACGTTCTGCAACAGCTTCGTGGCGCCGCAGTTCAACGACCTGCAGGCGGACGAGGGCCTCGACGCCACACAGGGTTCCTTCTCTGTCCTGCGGAACTACGACCCACGCTTCTTCCCGCCACCGATTGGCAATCTGCAATGCGGTGGCGTCGTGACCTACGAACTGCGTGGCGACCTCGCCCTGCCGTTCAACAACGTACCCAATGAGTGTCTGCCGGAAATCAACCCACCCGCCAATGGCGAAGTACCGGGCTATTTCCAGGACAATGAATTTGAGTTCATCAACTCGCTGCAGATCCCGGGGCGCTACTCACTCGAAGTTCGAGTGCGAGGCGGCTAAGAGGGACAGGAGAGCCAGCTTTATGAAACGGGTATGTCTATTGTTGACGTCTGGTTGCCTGGCGCTCGTCGGCAGCTGTGCCGATGCGCCGGTATTCAGCCTGGACTTCATCAACGTCGTCGCCGGCTCGCCGTTCCCCATCGTCCCGGGACCGATCCCCGGCTACGTCATGGCCCTGGTGACGAACAATACGCAGCAGTCTGTCGAATTCATCGTCACCGCCGAATCCGAGGAAATCATCGTCGAGCTGGTCAACGGTCAACGGACCGGATTCACCTCGCGGGTGCTCGAAGACCAGTCTGCCTGCCTGCTGACCGACGACCGCACCGAATCGCTGGCGGTGACGTTCAACAACACACCAGTGGACTGGCCGCCCAAGCCGCCCGGGACGCTCACCGGTGCGGACATCGACCTGGTCCTGGATCAGATCACGGCCGTCGATCCGGAAGCACTCGTCGACCGTCCGTTCATCCGCCTCGTACGCGTGACCCGCGTCGGCCTCGGTGACATCAATGCACCATCCAACGCCAACCGCGGCATCGTGGTTCGCCCCACGGGGTCGAACCCCAACCTCGTCGCTGGAAATATCTTTGCCACGCTGACCACCCCTGCGCTATCATACGCCACCGGCGGTTTTCCCGCTGATTTCGGAAACGGCGATGCGATTCTGTATCTCGCCATCCGTGATGCAGTCGGCGTCGGCGGAATCGCCGTCACCGATGGTGTGACCCCGGGCTCGGCTGGGAACGCTTTTCTTCGCGAGACATTCATTCTCTTGCGTCAGGAGGAGGGACCCATCAGCCCGGTTCCTAATTTCTGACAGCTCGAGGAATACGATGTCTCCAAAATCCAGAATCAAGTTCATGGCCCAATCTCTACTCGCCGGCGGCCTGATGTTCGAAGCCGTGGGCTGCCCTCAGGCGTTCGGTGATGCCCTGATCGCCGGTGCCCTGGGCTTTGTCGAAGTAGGCCTGGCCGCCTCGCTCGTCGAATCCGTCGATGTCTCATCGATCGTCGACATGCTCGTAGAAGCTGCCAATCTGACGCCCGCTCCAGGGATGTGATCCGCTGGCCACAATCGTTCGACCACTTCGCAATTTGTGCGCCGGTGAATCGTTTCAATAGGATGTATGGCATGTGCCTGGCCTGAGTCCTGATCACTGAAACGTCGTGTCCAATACCGATCTAGAATCCTTGATTACCGGCGCCAAGGCCGGGCAGGCGGAGGCGTTCGATCAGCTGATCGATGCCTACGCTGATCGCATGTTCGGCTATCTCATCCGCATGACCGGGTCACGCACTGACGCCGAAGACCTCTTGCAGGAAGTCTTCGTCCGCCTGGTCAAGGCCATCGAACGCTACGAACATCAGAACAATTTTGACGCGTTCCTGTTTCGCATTGCTTCAAACCTGTGCCGTGATCGCATTCGGGGCCTCCGCCGCAGGAAGGTTACCAGCCTCGATGCAGACCGCGACGAAGCGGGTTTCGAGCCGCAGGCAGAGGAGCGTGACACGCTGCCGTCCGGCCGCCTGGAACGAATCGAGGTTGCCGCCAGATTACAGGGGGCATTGGACCAGCTCCCCACCGCCGAGAAAGAAGTTATCATGCTGCGGCACTTCTCCGACATGTCGTTCAAGGAGATCGCCAAAGTCATGGACACGCCGCTCGGCACAGCCTTGGCGCGGGCGCACCGGGGCCTGGCCAAACTGCGAACGTTGTTCGACGGAGCAGAAGTATGATCGATGAACGCGACATCAATCAGCATATGAAGTGGCTCAAAGGGATCGACGCCCCGCAGCCGTCGGATGCATGTCTCGACCAGACCCGCGCCCGCGTCGCGAGCGAGTTGACCTCAGTGCACGTAGATGACGCCACCCGCGCTCGCATCAAACGGGCCGTTCGCAATGAACTGGGTAGAAGTCGACACCCTTGGGTGGCTCTCGTTCCGTACCTCGCCGCCGCCGCCGTCATTGCATTGATCGTCACACTCGGGTGGTCGACGCCCGGGCGCTCGGACGAACCGCATATCGAAGTCATTCTGGCTTTCGACACGAGCAATGATCCCGAACTGGCCGACATTGCCAGCGAACTCAACGCGTTTGAGAACTGGCATTCCACCGTCGACCTCATGCTCATGCTGGACGGCGACGATATCCTGCTCGATACCCTCGAACCCTATTACTTGACGGACGATCTGGAGCCCAGTGATGATCCCGTATAGATTCACACTCAACCTGGCACTGGTTGCAGCTCTCGGCACGGGCGCCACCGCTTATGCACAACCCGATGGCGACGAGGTCCTCTTCGAGAAGGAACCGCCTGCGCACCGGGAGCGGCCACAGGACCCGGAGAAGATCAGGACGCGCCTGCAGGAACTGCGCGCCGCTGATCCGGACGACCCGCGCATTCCGCGCCTGGAGTGGCTGCTGGCCCGCATGGAACGCGGCGAAGGCCGTGCTGGGCGCCAGCGCGGCAATCACGGCCGTGAAGGACATGGTCCCCCGAAGTACACCCCCGAAGAAGTCGAGTCATTTCTCGAGAACCATCCGCAACTGCGGAATCTCTCGCAGGGCCACGGCAGCCGTCAACGTCCCCGCAGCAGTCGCCATCTGTTCAAGATCATGGACGCTTTCGCGGAGGGTGATACGGTCCGCGGGGATCTGCTGATCCGGAGGGCCCTGTTGTTTGGCGAGGTCTTCCGCATCGCCCGCCAGATCCGGGAAGCGGGCGAGGACTCCAACCGCGTCAGCACCTTGACCGCGGAGTTGCGAACTCACGTCCGTCAGCAGGTCGATCTGGAGTACGAGCTCAAGGGCCTCGAACTGGATCGCCTTGAACAGCGCCTGGTGGCCCAGAGAGCCAAGCACGTCGAACAAGCGGAAACCCTGGATGAATTGACTGATCGGCGTGTAGAACGCATCCTGAAGGGCAGGAGGGAGCGTGGTTCTGGCTCGCGTGACCGCGGAGGCCGCCCTCGGCGTGGCCGGCCCCCGGTGGAATGAGATTCGCATAGCACGGCTGCACTCTTTGGGGTATATTGGGGTCGCTATCATGTCCTCAGCCGAAGTCAAATCCTGTGAAGAATGCGGCGCCAGCATCTACCCTGAGCATATTGAGTCCCACAAGGCCGGTTCCTGGAACGGCAAGTTGGTCTGCGTCCATTGCCTCGCGGAACACCGCGAAGGTCAGGTGACGATTGATCCAGGGGACTTTGGTACAGGGCTGCAGGCGGCACCTGCCCCCCCCGCCGTCGCCCCACGGGACCGGGATGATGAGGACCTGCTGGTTTTCGACGATGACGACCGCCCCGCCGATCAACCGATCGCGTTGGGTGACCTGCAGCACACTGCACGCACGCCAATCATGACCTTCGGCAGCAAGAACAGCGGCGCCGACGACGACGAGAAAAACTTCAAACGGCCACTGCAACACGACGGTCGCGGCGCCACGCGTTGTCGGATTCTGCACGCCAAGCTCAATGATGGCGCCATGAAGTTCCTGCAGGATCAGATCAACGAATGGATCGACAATCATCCAGACATTGAGATCAAGTCAGCAAGTACCCAGGTGGGCGTCGTCGAAGGCAAGAGCCAGGAGCCCCACCTGATCATCACCCTGTTCTACTGACCTGCCTGCGGCGTACCGCCACCGGATCATTCCCCACATCTTGTCGACTTGAACGCTCGCCGGAGGTCAGCGCCCTCGAAACCTACAGCTGTACGGTAATCCGCTGAGGCGCATCGGGGGCAACCATGGGCAGTCGGACGATGAACTCAGCCCCCTGTCCTGGCGTGCTGTGAACGTTCAGGGTACCACCGAGCATGACGGACAACTCGCGGCTGATGGCCAGCCCCAACCCCGTGCCGCTGTGCTCGCGCGTCACCGAGCCGTCAAGCTGACGGAACTTCTCGAAAATGACCGCGTGCAGTTCCGGTTCGATCCCGGGTCCGTTGTCGCGAACAGATATGCTGACTGTCTCTTCAGGCTCTACTGTGACGGTGATTTGAATCCACCCGCCAACCGGTGTGAACTTGATTGCATTGCTCAGCAGGTTGTAGACGATTTGCTGCAACTTCCCGCGATCGGAGTGCAGTTCGACATCCTCGGGCGGCACATTGGCCCGTAGATCGAGCCCCTTCTTGTCGGCCAGCGGCCGGGTGAAATCGATTACGGCCTCGCACACGTCGGTGACGCCGAAACGTGTGCGGTGCAGCGTCATCTTGCCCGCTTCGATCTTGGTCAGGTCGAGCAAATCGTTGATGATATCCAGCAGCATGCGCCCCGAAGTCAGGATGTTGTTGCTGAACCGTCGAATGCGATCCAGGTCAACCGGGCCGGTCCCCTGCCCAGCTTCACTGAGCAGCTCGGCGAACCCGATGATCGACGTCAACGGCGTGCGCAGCTCGTGGCTGACATTCGCCAGAAACTCCCCCTTGAGGCGGTTGGCCTCGTAGAGACCAATGTTGGCCTCGGCCAGTTCCCCCAGCTTCGAGTCGAGCGATTTGTTCATCTTTCTCAGCTCTTCCTGGCTGGCGCTGAGATGAGCGAGCATCTCGTTGAAGTCATCCGCCAGTTCTTCGAACTCATCGCCGGTCTGAATGTCCGCCCGCTGCTGGGCGTCTCCCAACACGATGCGACGTGCGACATGCTGCAGGTCCCGCACCGGGGACAAGAACAGATACTGGGTGATCAGGTAGAACACGGCCACCGCCATGATGCATGCAACCACGCCCGTCCCGATCATGATCAACTCGTAGAGATTGGCGAAGCTCCACACTGGCCGGGTGGGCATGTTGACCGCGACGACGCCCCGCAGGGCCCCCTCGGGCTCGACGGCATCCGCATCGCGGATGGCCATGGCATATTGCATGACCACATCGTATCCCGGAATCTCGGCCACGCGATGGGCCTCGCGACTCTCGGGGTATGCACTCAGCTGTCGGATGGCCTCGTTGATGAACGGATCACCATAGTCAGGGCGCGGCTCACCGTCACCAACGATCTGGACGGGAATCAACCGTGGTGGTGAGGGATTGAGCCCCAGCCGCCGAGCCGTCTCGACCCATGTACTGTCCAGGTCGTCCTCGATGTCGCCCCAGGGATGGTTCTGCAAATCGTATGCAGAACAGACCGTCAGAGCGGACTGTTTGGCTCGACTGAGGTTGAGCTCATCGACCATGAAGCCCATGTACAACCATGGAACGAGCAGCGCGGTGACGATCAGACTGATGACGGCAAGGCCGAACAACAGGTGACACTTGGTCGCGAGAGAGATTTGCAGAATCTTGCCAATGCGCATGACAGCATCATACCCATGAGGCGGGCCACAGCTGATCCCAGTAAATATACGCGCCAATCCCCAAACCGCACAGCGTCCCTCCGACGAGTACGACCTTGGCCCTCCACAGGACCAGCGCAAAGCGCTGCCCGAGAGCAGGATCGCGGCTCAGCCGGCGAAGGAACAGAATCCTCTGATTGATCGATGGATGCCGCCAGCCCCGCTCCCGCCGTGGAATGCCATTGAGCGCGGCCACACGACGCAACGCCGCCGCGAAATGGCGCGCGCCCGTCACGCACAGTGCACCTTCGATACCATGATCCGAATGAACAAGGCACGGCGCGCCACAGTGCCTGCTGTCTACTTCCATGGAACGGGCGCCCGAAACGTCGGCTTGATACTCGAACTGATGCGAAAGCCAGCCAAACGCCAGGCCCCACATGCCGACCATGACGCCGCCGACGATGATCTGGCTCGACTCGAGACTGAGTCCACAGCTCCGCGTCAGCAACAACATGAGGCCGCCGCCGATGAGCATGGTCAGCGTAGCAAAGACAATGAAGTACGGGATATGCCAGAAACGAACGTGTCCAGCCTCGTGTCCGAAAACCGCCTCGATCTGCCGCGGGGTCATGGCTTCGATCAACCCATCCGACAACAGGACATAGCGCAGCGGGCCGACGATGCCCATGACGGCAGCGTTGACCAGCATACCCTCCGAATGCCAGATCAGAATATCGCGATAGCTCAGCTCCGTTCGTCCAGCAATACCCTCCAACCGCTCCCGCAGCGCACCGTCGGGTAGCGACTCGGTCGTCCAGATGAACCGCATCATCAGCGGGGCAAAGGCGAACACGGCGCAAATGAGCACGCCCATGAGAAAATCGGGAAACCAGAAGACACCGGCCCATGACTCCAGTCCCTTGCGATAACGGTCAAGAACATCAGACCCCACAATGATCACACCCATCGGCGCCGCAATCGTCAGGAACTGGAACCGGATGTTGAACAGGAGATAGTCGCGGCGGGGCCAGACGTCGATCGGCCCGTCCTGAGCGCGCACCTGGGCCCGAATCGCCCGGTCGACGGGGTACTGCACCAGCCATACGGCGATGACCGTCAGGACGAACGGCGTCATGATCACCGCATCATCGAGCCCCCACAGCGCACTGCCACCCACCCATTGATGAACGACCCGCGGCCAGTTGGTCAAGACCAGGTTGCCCAACAGGGCCGCGAGCGTTGCGCTCTGGAGTGCAAGTGACCACACGTGGTGGCTATGCTGAGCCGCTCCCGGATCGTCCGGTGCTGCCTGGAGAACGGCGATGACGCGGCGCGTAGACCACCATCCGAGTCCCGGCACAATGAGCACGCCACAGGCGGCGATGACCACGCTGGCGTGGTCCGAAATCTCGAGGAGGTTGATTGGCCGTGTCGTGTTGAACCACAGCAGGGCGGCAAATGCGATGATGAACGTCAGGTGCATGGGGCCTGCATCGTAGTGGCTGGTTGAGCCCGACGCCAGCGAGAGCGCGTGCGATGGCCCCCCGGCGCCATGTCTGTTCGGACGCCCGTCCTGTCCGGCGCATGAAAAAGCGGCCCCGTGCGGGGCCGCCTGATGATGTCGTCGTTCAACACCGCGCTGACGGTATCATCCACGCAGCGTCAAAGTATCAATTGCAGTCCGGATCGGGCTGGGGACATTCGTCGTCGTCACAAAACGGGTCGTTCGGACAGCAGAAGCCAGCCGTATCACAAATCTGATCGTTGCTCGTGCAATCCGGATCGATCGTCGTGCACAGTGCAATGCACGCCCCATCGGAACCGCAGCCATCACAATCAGCATCGACCTGGGGACACTCATCGGTATCGCACAGATCATCGCCGGCACAGCAGAACTCTATGGCCGCACAGACGTCCTCGTTCGTGCAATCCGGATCCGGCGAATCGCAACCCACTACGCATTCTCCTTCGGCCGCACACAACGCGCAGTCGCCATCGGCGGTCGGGCACTGTTCGACATCGCAGTTGCCGTCGCCCTCACAGCAAAACAGATTGCGCTCGCAGATCTCTTCATTCGAACAATCCGGATCCACACCGTCGGGACAATCGATGACACACTCGCCATCGGACCCACACATCGCGCAGTCGCCATCCGGGCAGACACACTCGTCCGTATCGCAGAACCCGTCATTGACACAACAGCGATTGATGTCGTCGCAGACCTGCTGGTTGCAATCCGGCTCGGTGGTATTGTCGTTGTCGCCACCGCCGTTGGTATTGGTGTTGGTATTGGTGTTCGTGTTGGTATTCGGGGTTGTGCCACCGCCGCAACCTACGAAAGTCGCCCCCCCTAGAAACAGCCCAATCAAAACAAAGGATCCCAGTCTTCTCATGACATCAGCCTCAGGTAAGAACAACGAAATGTTGTGTGAATCCGCCCCCCGATTATCGGCGTTAAAGTATAGTCCTCGCGAGTCGCAGGGACCATGCGGACCATCCTGTCCCTCGCGTCAGTGGCCCACGCTCATAACCGGTTGACATCATTAGACATACGGCCACAACCGGCCGCTCGAAACCAAGCCCACATGGTACGCGCCAAGGGCCCGCACGCAAGCCTTCGCGACAAAGACACCGATTGTCCGCATGCTGATGATCTGGTTGGGTCACTTTTGCTTGTGATACGGCGCCAACCATGGACGCCGAACCGCCTGCCAGCCCGGCGGTTGGGACCTCGAGACCGACGCGGACCGCGATGTCCACCTGGCCTCCCTATGCTTCGGACCCCGAATTCTGCCCCATGGCAGGCCGTGCGCGTACACGGCCAGCGCGTAAAAAAGCAGCGTGCGATGCCGAAGCACCGCACGCTGCAAAACAAAGGGTTCAGGACTCTATTAGCGTCTGGCACCTTCACGCGGGCGTGAGCTCGCACGCGGGGCCGGACGGATGCCTTCCTCGAAGAGGTTGAGGTCATCGATGTTCAGCACACCGTCACCGTTGAGGTCGGCACGCTGGTACAGGGGCTGGATCGCCACGGGTGTGGACAGGACCCGGCCCTTGCTGTCGATGAGCACCGCCTCAGGAGAAGCAGCGCCACCACCTGGCGGGTTGCAGCCTTCGCCGACCGCGCCACAGCAGTTCTGCTTGTTGATCTCGAGGAAGTTCTCGGACACGAAGAAGTAGTCATCGTCGTCAACGTCACCGTCGCCATCGAAGTCGGCGTGGATCGGTGCAGTCGAGCAGTCCGTGTCGCCAGTGCCGTAGTCCTCACCGTACTGGTCGAGGAACGCACCGAAGTCGAGGATGTCGATGACACAATCGTCGTTGAGGTTACCACTGGTGAGCCAGTTGCCACCGATGGCCGGGTCGCCCTTGAACACGAGCGAGAAACACTTCCGTGAGAAGTCGTACCCCGGCATGACCACCGGTTGTTCGACAATCTCGATCGGCTCGAGGACACCGCGGAGGGTGTGCAACTTGTCGCGTGCCGTGGCACAGCCGTAGTTGCCGCACGGCACCTTGGCTTCGAAGTTGGCATGACCCTGGAGGTTGCCCGGACCGCCGAAGGTGACGGTCGCGTCGACGACCAGCGGGTCACTGCAATCATCGGGGAAGATTTCCCAGGTGATGCAACGGTCGAACGGACCGGCATCGACGATCGGTGACAGCTGAACTTCAGACTTCAGCGTGTTGTCACCGGTCACCGTAATAGTGAACTCACAACCGAGGCCACCACCGCCGCACTCGCTACCCGGTCCGCCACACGTGACCGTGTTGACGCCTTCGGGGAACGTGCCGCAGTTGTCGGCCAGCGGGATATCCGATCCGTCACCAGCCTGTGCCGAGCAGAAATCGCCCGTCGCCACGCCGCCACAACCGTTGGACCCGTCACCCAGCGTGAAGCACACGAAGGCATCACAGCCACCGGCGTCCGCGTTGGTCACGAGGTCATCCGGACATTCGTTCATGCCGTTCGGATCGAAGATGTCGATCTCGGCTTCATTGCACAGCGGCTCGACTTCGACGCCACCCTCGAGTGACAGACGCGTCGGCGGGTTGGTGCCGTCGCGGCATTCGACGATGGTGCCGCCGCAGAAGTCCTGCATCGCAATGAAGGTCAGCCTGGCCATTGTGCCTGCTGACGCGCTGTCGCCCGAACCGACCGGTACGCCCGTGGCGTAGTCGATCATGCCTTCGGACTCATCGACGCTCTCAAAGATCTCCATGCTCCAGGGATCGCCCGGATCGGCCTTGACGAAGTCGAGGGCGGCCGGATCGTACTTCAGGAAGTACTGACCACCGACGACCGGACCACCGTTGGCGAGCTCGATGTCGATGGTGACCATCTCGCCCCAGGCGTAGCACGGCGCATCGGGGCTGAGCGTCAGCTTGGGATCTTCACCATCGATGATGCAGGTGCCACCGGCACAGATCTCGCCGTCGGCACAATCGGTGTCGTCGCAGCATTCAGCACACGAGTCGGAGTCCTCGCAGCACAGGTCATCGCCCGTACACGGCGGGGTCCCGTCCTGGCACTCGCCATTGGCATCACAGGTCTCCGCACCGTTGCAGAACACCCCGTCATCACAATCTTCGTCCTGGCAACCGGGGACGCACACGCCGTCCTCGCAGACCTCACCAGGTTCGCAATCGTCATCAATCGTACACGTGATGTCGGTGCAAATACCGTCCACGCAGGACTGCTCGTCGCCACAATCAGCGTCTTCACAGCACTGCGGAGCGCAGGAATCCGACTCTTCGCAGCACAAATCGTCGATCGAACACGGGGCAGTGCCACTGACACAGCCGTCCTCGTCGCCGTTGACCACGTCGCAGACGCCGGAACCGGTACAGAACAGGCCGTCATCACAGAAGTCGTCGTCCGGCGTGTTGTCGCAGGCGTCGTCTTCTTCGTTGCACGCATCGATGGTGCAGGCGAAGCCGTCGTCGCAATCGACCGGCGTGCCGGCCTGACACTCGCCAAGTTCGACATCGCAGGTCTCGCTGCCGTTGCAGAACAGGCCGTCGTCACAGTCGTCATCGATGGTGCAATCCTCGTCGACTCCGACACACAACTCGAGCACACCACCGGCCACCTGGCCGGTGTCGACGCGCCAGGTCGTCACGGGATCACCTTCGGTACCGAAACCGAAGACCAGGTAGAAGCCCTTGTTGGGATCGACCTCGTTGCCGTTGACGACGTCGAGGATGTAGCAACCTTCTTCTTGCGGCATGGTCACGTTCATGACGCCGCTCTTGAAGTTGGAATCATCGCCCGGGATGATCAGCTGCGTTTCGTCATCCTGTTCCAGACCGGTGAACGTAATGCTCAGGAACGGATCATCGACGAGATTGTCGACGATGAAGTGCTGAGAGCCGCACTGGCTGGCCAGGATGCCGCAGATGAACTGGGTCGAGAAATCCCAGAAATCGATGTCTGCGTCCTCATGCGTGAGAGGCAGCTCGATGCCCAGATTCTCGTCGGTCTGTTCGGTATCGAACTGCTGACCACGAATGAAGATGTCGGCGGCGCCACCTGTCTGAGCGACATAAGCGCCCACCTCGACGACCTGCCCCGGAGCATAGGGACCGGCTTCGGTCGGCATGAGCAACACGTTGAGCAGCGCGCCATTGCCCTGCTGCGGATCGGTCGGATCACCACCACGGTCGGTCGGCTGGCTACTGCCCTTGCCGCTGTTGAGACTGGTGTTGAGCCAGGCACGGTACACGCCGCCGGCGCCGTTGAACAACACCTGCAGGCGCGACATGTCGTCACCGTTGAGCGTGCCCGAGCGATCGATATCAGTCGAATAATCCGGCAGTGTGACTTGACCGTTGGCTGCATCGATGAGCTTGAGAAGGTCGAGAGCGTTGGCCGAGCCGTTGCCATCGACGTCGCCGGGCAGATAGCCCAGGCGGTACTCTTCGCTACCGACGGTGATCGTCGTCCAGGCGCCCGGGCGAATCGCATCGCTCAGCGTCAGGCGGACGGTGTTGTTGCCGATGTGCTGCAGTCCGACAATCGACGGGTCCGGACCCGATGCGTTGTCGGTCAGAGCGAAGCTCGACAGATTCAGGCCCGTCACGTCGCGATCGAATGTCAGCGTGACCTGCTGCCAGCCTGTTGCGTTGCTGCCATCGACCTCAGACGGTTGGCGAGCATCGACAGCACCGTTGGGCGGAGCGCTTTCGACAATCTTCGGCACGTTGGCCACTTCCGGGGTTACTCTGGCCGGAGCCTGCGGTCTGAATCGACGCACGCTCACGCGAGGCCGCTGGCCCAATGCTGGTACAGCAAATGCGAAGGCGATGCTGAACAAGCAGGAGTATCTCATCAGCGATCTCATGTTCACTCCTTTACCCTTTGACACGGTTGACGCCCCCTCCCAAGGGTGGCTTGTTGAGAAGGCTGCAGACAGTAAACAGCACCACACTGCAGCTTGACTTCATTACGTTTCGTTGCGTTGTGTTCTGATCCGCATGCCGCAAACTTACTGGTCTGGGCAGCTCGTGAATCGCATCGTTGATTGTTCTTGTCGCCATGCCTGACGACAGCCTGCCCCAGCGACCTTCGACACACCCCGGGGCCAAGAGCAGCAACAATATGAGAGATAACAACATGGTTGTTGTTATTCAAGAGGGGGGGTTCCAGATTAGAACCAGCGACACCCCTCTCTCTCCCTTTCAACTAGCGCAGAGTAGCTACCCGTGGTGAGTGGATAGTTCCGTCACGCGGACGTCCTTCACTCAAACAGTAATCTTACCAGAGGAGAAACAAAGTACAATTAGAGGGGATTAATTCCGCCTCCAGTGCATGGAGTAGGCTGAATCGATCAGGCCCCATCGATCCGCCAACTCCAGCAATCAGCATTGCTTGCGCGGGTACTCCAAAAAGCGCATTTGCGGAAGAGAATGAATTGCCATGACACCGATATTCACAGAGCCTGGGCTAACTTGCTTTTCGTCAAAGAGTTATGCTAGATAGCATCCTCTGGCCGTACAAAATGCCGTACCGCCTCTCCAGAGTGCAGTCATTTTGCTGTTCTAACGCCCCGCGGATGAATAAGGAGTGACGGTGAGCAGGTTCCTCGAATGCCTCAAGACGCGCGTACTGTTCTTCGATGGCGCAATGGGTACAGCCATACAGGATCGCGACCTGCCGCTCAGTGATTACAACGATCTGGAGAACTGTTCCGAAGTCATCACCCTGACGCGCCCCGACGTGATTGTTGAGACGCATGCAGAGTTCCTGCGCGTCGGCTGCGATGCCATCGAAACGAACACGTTCGGCGGCATGAAGCATGTGCTGGCAGAGTTCGACTTGGCGGAGCGCACATACGAAATCAATCGCACCGCAGCAGAGCTGGCGCGCGGGGTCGCTGACAAGTTTGCTACGACTGACAAACCGCGTTTCGTTGCCGGGTCAATGGGCCCTGGCACCAAGCTGCCGACCCTGCGCCAAATCGACTGGGACACGGTCGTCGATAGCTACGCCGAGCAAGTTCGCGGCCTCCTTGACGGCGGCGTGGATCTCCTGGCCATCGAAACATGCCAGGACATCCTGCAGGCCAAAGGCGCGCTGTGGGCCGCGGTTTCGACGATGACCGAACGCGGACGCACCGTACCGATCATCGTGCAGGTGACCATGGAGACCTTTGGAACCATGCTCGTGGGCACCGATCTCGCTGCGGCAGTCGCAGCGCTCGACGCCTATCCAGAGATTCAGGTCATCGGGTTCAATTGCGCCACCGGCCCGCAGGAAATGAGTGAACACGTCAGATACCTGAAACAGAATTGTGACCGATTCCTGAGCGTGCAGCCGAACGCCGGACTGCCGCAACTCGTCGAGGGCAAGCCGCACTATGCCCTCACACCGGATGAACTGGCCAAATGGCTGAAGGAGTTCGTCGAGGTCGATGGCGTCAATATCGTGGGCGGATGCTGCGGAACGACGCCGGCTCATCTCGCTGCAACGATCGAAGCCATCGGAACACGCCCCCCGGTGTCGCGCAGCGTGGCCATGAAGCCGGCGGTCAGCAGCGTGTACTCGGCGGCGGCCATTGAACAGGATACCAGCTTCCTGATCGTAGGCGAACGCACCAACACCAACGGTTCGCGGCGCTTTCGCGAACTGCTCGAAGCGGGAGACCTCGATGGCATGGTGCAGATGGCCCGCCAGCAAATCAAGGAAGGCGCGCACGTCATCGATGTCTGTGGCGCTTTCGTCGGACGCGACGAGGCCGCAGATATGTGCGGGATCGTCAGCCGGTTTACGACCGATGTATCCGTGCCATTGATGATCGACTCCACGGAAGTCGAAGTCGTCGAGGCGTGCCTCAAGCTCGCCGGAGGCCGCTGCATCATCAACAGCATCAACCTCGAAGACGGCCGTGACAAACTCGATCATCTGTGCCGGCTGGCGCGGCAGTTCGGTGCCGCGGTGGTGGCCTTGACCATCGATGAAGAGGGCATGGCCAAGGACGCCCAGCGCAAGATCGAGGTGGCCACCCGTATTCTGTCGATGTGCGTAGATGACCATGGCCTCAGACCACAGGACGTCATCTTCGACCCGTTGACGTTCACGATCTGCACGGGCAATGAAGACGATCGCAAACTGGGCCACGCAACGCTCGAGGCCATCAAGCGAATCAAGACCGAACTGCCCGGCACCTATACCGTGCTGGGCCTGTCGAACATCAGCTTCGGACTGCTGCCTGCCGCGCGCTCGACGCTCAACAGCGTATTCCTGCACCATGCCCTCGAATACGGCCTCGACGCAGCCATCGTCCACGCCGCCGGCATCCAGCCGATTTACAAGATTCCCGAAGAAAACAGAACCATCGCCGAGGATCTTATTTTCGACCGCCGGCGCTTCGACAACGCCGGGCACTGCTCCTACGACCCGCTGCAGGCGCTGCTCGCATGCTACAGTGACGCCTCGACCGCCCAGAAGGTCCGAACCGCAGAGCTGCCCGTGGATGAGCGACTCAAGCATCGCATCATCGACGGTGATCGCCCCGGCCTCGAAGGCGACCTCGATGCCGCGCTGCAGGATCATCCGGCGCTGGACATCATCAACAACATCCTGCTCGATGGGATGAAGACCGTTGGCGAGTTGTTCGGCAGTGGTCAGATGCAACTTCCATTCGTGCTGCAGTCGGCCGAGACGATGAAAGCTGCCGTCGCGCACCTCGAACCACACATGGAGCGCATCGAGGGCCAGTCGAAAGGGCGCATCGTGCTGGCGACGGTCAAGGGCGATGTCCACGACATTGGCAAGAACCTCGTCGATATCATCCTGACCAACAACGGATACACCGTGTACAACCTCGGCATTAAGCAGCCGATCAACGCCATCGTGTCCAAAGCAAGTGAGGTGGACGCCGACGCCATCGGCATGAGCGGACTCCTGGTCAAATCAACGGTCATCATGAAGGACAATCTCGAGGTCCTCAACGAACGTGCGATCGACATGCCGGTGATTCTCGGTGGAGCCGCTCTGACGCGGCGCTACGTCGAACACGATTTACGCACGGTGTACAGGGGCAGATTGGATTACGCCAAAGACGCTTTCGAAGGCCTGGCCCTCATGGGCGAAATTGCCCTGGGAGATACAACGCGTCGTGAACCCGCGGCCGCCAAGGCCAAGGCACCCCGCGCTGCCGCCGCCACAGCGCCCATGCCACAGCGCAGCGCCACCGCGATGGACAACGACATTCCGAGCCCGCCATTCTGGGGCCGTCGTGTCGTCGAGCACGTTCCGGTGCCAGCGGTCATGGCCTTCATGAACGAGACCATGCTGTTCCAGGTCCAATGGCAATACAAACGGGCCCGGCGCGAAGAAGCTGCCTATCGCCGCTACATCGAAGAGGAGGTTCGCCCCATTTATCGCGAACTGCTGGCGACATGCACGCGCGACGACATCCTTCATCCCCAGGCAATCTACGGCTACTGGCCATGCGCCAGCGCCGGCAACGATGTCATGGTCTTCGATCCACAGGAGCGCACGCGCGAGCTCACTCGTTTGAGCTTTCCACGTGAACGCAAGCCACCCTACCGCTGCATCGCAGACTACTTCCGACCGCAGGACACGGGACAACAGGACGTCATCGCGTTCAGCATCGTCACCATGGGCCAGACGGTCACGGAGGTTGCCCGGGCCTGGTTCGAGAACGACCGCTATCGTGACTATCTGCACCTGCACGGCCTCGGGGTCGAAGGCGCCGAAGCGCTCGCCGAGTACATGCACAAACAGATTCGCGTCGAGCTGGGGATTGCCGGCCAGGATGCGCGGGAGATTCGTGAGCTCTTCAAGCAGGGTTACCAGGGATCGCGATACAGTTTCGGTTACCCCGCGTGCCCCAACCTCGAAGACCACGCACTCATCTGGCCCCTGCTGCAGCCGGAAGCAATTGGCGTCACCCTGACCGAAGAATGGCAACTGGATCCGGAGCAGTCGACCTCTGCCCTGATCTGTCATCATCCTGAAGCGCGGTACTTCAAAGCAGGTTGAAGAGACTCACCACGACGCAGTGGGACCCCGGCTCGATCAGCCCAATTGCTGCTTCGCGGCGTCTGCCGTCTGATCGATCAGCGTGGCGATCGTCATCGGGCCGACTCCGCCAGGCACGGGAGTTAACAACCTGGCGACCTGGATGGCACTGTCGAAGTCGACGTCACCAATGTTGCCCGGGTTGTACCCCGCGTCGACCACCACCGTACCGGGCTTGAGCCAGTCTCCCTGTACGAAACGCGGACGGCCGACCGCCGCGATCAGCAGGTCGGCCTGCCTGACGATTGCCGGCAGCTCGCGGGTACGCGAATGGCACAGTGTCACCGTGGCATGGGCGTTGATCAACATCGAAGCCATGGGACGACCGAGAATCGGGCTACGCCCGATGACCACAGCGTGCAGTCCTTCGATCTCGACATCGTAGGCGGCCAGCAGGCTCATGATGCCCATCGGCGTGCACGGTCGAAAAGCCGGCATGCCCAGTACGGTTCGGCCCAACGCCGCAGACGTGACACCATCGACGTCCTTGGCTGGCGGGATGGCCTCGAAAGCGGCGCGCTTGTCGATCGGCTGAGGCACGGGATGCTGCAACAGGATGCCGTGGATGGAGTCGTCCTCCGAGAGCTTGCCAATCTCGTGGACCAGCTCGTCGGTCGATGTCGTCGCAGGCAGCTCGACGCGCACCGAGCGCATGCCGGCCTCCTCGCAACGCTTGGCTTTCATGCGTACATAAGTCGCCGATGACGGATCGTTGCCAACGAGTACGGTGGCCAGTGACGGTGTGACCCGTGCCGTGTCATGCAAGGCTTTGACCTTCACCGCAGCCTGATCGAGTATGCTGCGCGCCAGAGCCGTTCCATGCATCAGGCGGTCACCGTGCTCAACCATCGATCTTGCCATTCACGATGTCGATGATCTCGCGTTCCAGCGTCGCGGCCTGGTCGACCATGCGCTGGCCGTTCTCGATCATGCGGCCGATGAATTCTTTGTCTTCGACGTCCGACGCGTTGATCTTGACATTGAGGAATGCCCCCATGACCGCAGTGCGTGCACACAGAGCACCGACACCGGCATCGGATACGGAATTGGGATTGCCGATTTCAGCCATCTTCTTGATGACCATCATCGAGTCGAACGCAACCTCCATGACGCGGAACGGGATCTCGATGGCACGCCGGGTAGCAGCCTGGATGTGTTCGTGGCGCACAGCCTCTTCAGCAGGCGTTGTCTGCGGAAGCTTGAACGCTGCCATGATGCCGTTGAACGCTGCCGTGTCGTCATCTATGAGACGGAGCAATTCGTCGTGGTGGGCCTTGCCCGCTTCGGCCCAGGTGGAAAACTCGTCCCAGCGCTCATCCCATCCGCGTTTGTGGGCGGACAGATTGGCGACCATGGTCGCGAGCGCGGCCCCCATCGCTCCGGCCGCGGCAGCAACCGATCCGCCACCCGGCGCGGGCGATTCCGCGGCAGTTTCCTCGACAAAGCCCTTCAACGACAAATCGACGAGCTGGTTCGCCCGGTCGCTCTCGAGCATGACCTCGATGATCTTTTCTTCAGATTTGAACGGATACAGCTCGTCCAGGCCCATCGACTTGACTGCAATCTTGATCAGTTCTGTGTCGGACACGCCGGTGGAACGCTGTTGCTTGCGCAGAAAGTAACGCCCGGCATCGAGCATGGCCTGCAGCGGAATGAGTCCGACCAATTCCGATCCCGTGACCCGGATGCCGCGGGCCTGGGCCGCGCGACACACCTCGTCGAATGCAACATGAACCGGCGTGGCCCGAATGTTGGTCAGGTTCATCGAAATCTGAGCAACGCCGTACTCCTCGATGAACCAACCGATGCCCTTCACACACTTCAGGGTTCCGGGGGTCCACACCGTGTTGCCCGCAGAATCGAGAACGGGCTTGCCACTCGGTGTCCCGTCATCAGTCTTGACCCGCCCCTTCTCGCGGACATCGTAAGCGATGGCATTTGCCCGGCGCGTCGAGGTCGTATTGAGGTTGATGTTGTACGCCACCAGAAAATCCCGGGCACTGACGGCGGTGGCGCCACTGCGAACGTTGAATTCGGCTGGCCCGAAGTCGGGCTGCCACGCAGGATCACGCAGCCGCTCGGCGAGGCCTTCGTACTCACCCGCACGCACCTGAGCAAGATTCTGTCTCTCGGGGCTGAGCGCGGCATTTTCATAGCAGTAGATGGTCAGACCAATTTCTTCGCCCAGGCGGCGTGCCAGGACACGGGCGTACTCGACGGTCTCGTCCATGGTGATACCGGAAATCGGCACCAGTGGGCAGACGTCCATGGCGCCGAAACGCGGGTGCTCACCATGATGCTTGCTCATGTCGATCAGTTCGGCCGCCGCTCTGGCGGCCCGTACGGCGGCCTCGATCACCGGCTCCGGCTCACCAACGAGCGTCACCACCGTGCGGTTGGTCGCCTTCCCGGGATCCACATCCAGTAAACGGGCCCCTTCAACCCCTTCGATCTGTGCAGTGATCTGGTTGATCACCTGCATGTCGTTGCCCTCACTGAAGTTCGGCACGCATTCGATCAGCTGTCTGGCCATGGTCGGTTCCGCTCCACTCGTCCTCTGTCATCATCCCGCGGCCGCTCGACGGAGGACGCCCGTGCGGCCGCATCGCGGTACCATACCGCCCCGTCCACCGTTCCGCCACGCGAGGCAAGTCCGGAGGGCAGTTGTTCCGATAACGATGGTCTGGAGGGTACGCTGCTCAGGACCGAGGTACAGTTGATATGAAGAGTGTGATCATCGGCGCAGGTGGCCACGGCCGAGTGGTGCTGGACATCATGCGCCAGGCCGCCATACACGAGCCAACGGGCTTTCTCGACTCGCGTCCGGAGTTGCATGGGTCGTTTGTCGATGGAGTCCCGGTTCTTGGACCGCTGCAGATGCTCCCCGCCCTGGTGAGCGATGGTGTGGCCGGAGCCATCATCGCCATCGGAGACAACGGCACACGCCGCAGTTTCTTCGATTGCGTCGAGCGGCATGGCTTGGAACTGGTCAACGCCATTCACCCTTCAGCCAACATCGCGGACAGCTGCACGTTGGGCCGCTGTATCGTGGTTGCGGCGGGCGCCCTGGTGTGCGCCCACTGCCAGATCGGCGACGCCACAATCCTCAATACGGGTTGCATCGTCGACCATGAGACCATGATCGGCACGGCTACGCACGTCTGTCCAGGCGCGCGACTCGCCGGACGCGTGATGGTTGAGTCGGGTGCCTTCATCGGCATCGGCGCAACCGTCATTCAGCGGGTGCGCATCGGCCACGACGCCGTCATCGGCGCCGGTGCGGTCGTCCTGCACGACGTCTCACCAATGACCACCGTTGCCGGACTGCCGGCCCGTGAGATCAAGCGTGTCGAGGACCCCGATGCCACCTCCGACGCGCTATGTGGTCACGCCGTTTGAGCGGGCCGCATGCACGGACGTCAATCATCCGAACCGAAGTCGACTTTGGGCGTCTCCCGAGCCGCGTCATCGATCTCGAAGTACTCGCGCTGTTGCACACCGGCGAGTGACGCATAGATCTTGCCACCGAGGCCGCGTACGAAGGTGTTCAGCGCTCTGACGGTATCGTTGTAGCGTTTGCGCTCGACGGCCAGTCGACGCTCCGTGCCCTCGATGCTGTCCTGCAATTTGAGGAAATTCTCATTGGAGCGCAACTCGGGATACGTTTCCTTGAGCATCAACAACCGACTGAGCGCCGAGTTCATTGCTGAGGTCGCTTCCGCCTTGCCCTCGACGCTCTTGGCCGAGAAGTATGACTCGCGCGATTTGGCGATGCTGGTATAGACGTCGGACTCATGGCCGGTGATGCCTTTGACGGTCTCGACGAGATTCGGGATCAGATCGAAACGTGATTGCAGGATGTTCTCGACCTGTGCCCACTCGGAGGTGACCCTTTCATCCAAACCAACCGCTGTGTTGTAGCCACTGACCAGACAGCCTCCGACCAGACACATGCCGCCGAGGCCGACGACCACAATCCCGATGATTACTTGTTTCATGACCTGACTCCTGTTCTCACGAGCTCGTTGCTCACCAGCCTGCACTGCCACCACCGCCACCAAACCCGCCACCACCGCCGAAACTCCCACCGCCCAATCCGCCACCGAACCCGCCACCGAATCCTCCGCCACTCGACCATCCCGACTGGCGTCGTCCAAGGCCCCCCAGCAAGCTGCCCAACAGCAGCCCCTGCATCAGCCCCCCGCCACCCCAACGCCGGTAGTGGCGTCCACGGTTGAGCATCGACGACGCGACCGAGAATATGATCAACAATGGAATCACCCCCCCGCAGCAACCGCTTGCGCCGCGGCGACGGTGGCGTACCCGTCGATAACGGGGCTGGCCACTGAGTTGGACACCGGCGTCGTCCGCAATGGTCGCCGCAACCGTGCCCGCGAGGGCCATGACGCCACCGCTGTAGTTGCCGCCCTTGAAGTACTGCTTGGCGACCTGGCGACTGACTCCGCCGCACCACGAATCGGGCATGAGGTGTTCGAGGCCGTAGCCTACCTGCACACCTACGCGACGGTCATTGACGGCCACGCCGATGAGCCCCCCACGATCGGTGCCCTGTTGACCGAGTCCCCACGCGTCGGCGTGACGAAACAGCCACATATCGAAGTCCTCACCTGCAGTGGACTGCACAGTCAGAACCTTGATCTGGGTACCGGTCTTGTTCTGCAGATCGGCCAGCAGGGCTTCGAGCTGAGACCGATCGTGACCATCAATGATGCCCGCTTGATCCACGACGTACGTGCCCGGGTCGACGACAGTCACCTCGGCAGACACGATCGCCGGCGCGCACAGCACTGCGATCACGATGCATATCGCACTACAGCGCATCGACATGGTTCCCCAGCGCTTCAACGTCCCCGTACAATGCCTGCAGCTCATCCCAACCGTGATAGGCGCCACGGTTCAATGCCGTTCGCAGTCCGTCCAGACTTCTTCCAACGAGCGTCTCGACCGCCGATACGGTCGCGAGATCGGGCAAACGTTCGTGTTTGCCCGAGATCCACAACAGGCCGCGAAGCGTCCGCAATAACCCTGCAGCGGCGTCGACCTCGACGGCATCCAGAACATGATCACGCCCCGCGGCCGCGAGCAACCCCTGGCGCAAACCCATGAGCACGACTTTGAGATCACGCTCGCACTGCAGCCGAATATCGCTGTTGTCGAAACTGAGAGCGGCGAAGTCATTGTGCGTGCCGTAAGCCAAGATGTGATGTTGCTGAATATCGAGCAATTCGAGTGGGAAGGTATCACACGAATTGCGGATGTAGTCTGCTGTCATCACCAGCGGCGCCGCAATGCCCTGCTTCCCGAGAGTGGCCCCATGCAATGACAGGCGACGTACGAAATCGAGGGCCATCCTGTCCAACACGACGACGCTGCGGATGACGTCACTGTCGGCATCGAACGGCCCTGAGACTGCAGAACCAAATACAACGACGGCGCGGAGACAATCTTCGGCCTCTTGCTGAAGCAAAGAAACCAGTTGTGCGACCGCCTCATGACCGACTGGAATGGCATCGAGCCCTTCTCGAGACATTTGCGCCTTTCTCTGTAAGCGTTTGCGTTCGCGTCATTCAGTCGCTGCGAATGGCCCACACGATTGTCCAAGAGCCCAGTCGCCCTGCGGCCACGGTAACCGCAGGCCAGAATAGCAGCAATTATAGATGCTGGAAGGGGTTATAGAGGAGCAGCGGAGGCAGTGCGGCGAGCCTGATGCACGAATCAACGTCCGGGTGTGCTGAAACTACAACGTATTGACCGCAATGACCGAACCGATCAACACCACGAGCTCCTCTTCACCGCAAGGATAGTCGACGTCCAGCCGGTCGCCGCCCCCGTCTGCCGCAGAGAGACAATCGACCAGCGTCCAGCGCCGGACTGTTGCAAAGCAGCGGACCTGAATCTGGAATCCACGCTGCAGCAACCAGTCGCGAAAGTGACAGCGAAGCAGGTTGCCGGCCATTTCGGTGTCGACGGCGACATACTCATCAGCAGAACCGTCGACCGGAACCAGAGCCCAGGTCTGGTCATCACCGAAATACTTGAGCACTTCCATGCCGTCGGCATCGGCGGATGCGAATTCTGGCAGACCACAGATGGCCAGTGCAGTTTCGCTGCTCTCGAAAAGATCGGTTGCATTCAAGGTAGTTGGTGTGTCAGACATGCCCATCGTCCCGTGGTGTGCCCCTGGCCCTGCTCAGAACATTCTGCGATCCGTCTGCGGTCGAAGACCGTCTCGCGCCATGCGCGTACGTCGAGGGAAACAGATCTTCACAACTCTCCGTGTACCCGCACGATGCACAGACTTGTTTGCAATGTCGTGCAAACAGCATCGCACTGCACAGCGGACACGATTCGATATGGGATTCGGCACTCCGTGCCATGGCTTCGTGGACCTCAATGTCCAAGGTGAGGGTCATTGTAGGGGTGGCTTCAAGGAAAGTCTACCGTCAACGAGCACGCGTTCGACCTCGTTGGCGAAGCGTGAGCGTGGCCACACCTCCTGCGCGCCGGCTGCACGCGCCGCCTGAGCCAGGTCACCGTCGACATGTGGACAATAGGCCAGAATCTCGGGCGCGCCCTCGAGAGCCGTCACTGCCGCAATCGCCGCAACCGGGTCCGAGCCACCCGAGAACAGATCGACGATCACGAGCTGAACAGCGCTGTCGATGGCATCGAGGAGCTGAGCGGTCTCACGGACGATGCGCACGTCAACCGCGACCGCCCGTGCAGTGGCATTGATCTTGCTTGCGAACATCAAGTCCGCACACAGGCAACATACTCGCGACATGGCATCTCTCGGACTATGATATCGTGTTCGGTGCGTCCCCGAGGGGGGCGCGATTATATCGTCGCCACAGCACACGGCTCAAGCCGCGTCTGCGACGGAATCGATACCAGGAGAACGACCGCGTGGATCCACAGCAACGCATCGACAATTTCCGCAAAATGGCCCAGGACGACCCCGACAACGAGCTGGGTCATTTCAGCCTGGGCAAGGCCCTGCTCGACGCCGGCCAGCATGACGAAGCGGTGACCGCCCTGCAGCGCGTACTCGAAATCAAATCGTCATTCTCCAAAGCCTATCAACATCTCGGCGAAGCGTACACGGCGCTGGGGCAGCAAGAGCAGGCCATTGATACATTGACCGCGGGATACACGGTCGCGGCCGAACGCGGCGATGTCATGCCCCGGGATGCCATGGCCA
Source organism: uncultured Planctomycetota bacterium (assembly GCA_942492115.1). Lineage (GTDB taxonomy): Bacteria > Planctomycetota > Phycisphaerae > UBA1845 > CAIVHJ01 > CALODL01. Next base: position 66,861 of record CALODL010000002.1, on the reverse strand, counting down.
ACATGCTACGCGAACTGGGCACCGAACCCCCCACGGTCGAGAAAGCCGTCGATACGAGTCAGCCTGTCAGTACGGGAGCGGTGCGCTGTTGTCGCTGTGGCGTCGTGGGCGCTCAATTGACCGCGCCACCGTTCAAGAGCGAACTCGGACAACAGATTGTCGACCACGTCTGCCAGGCATGCTGGCAGGAATGGCTCGGCATGGGTGTGAAGGTCATCAACGAACTGCGGCTTGATTTTGCGAACCCAGGTGCCGGCGAAGTCTACGACGCGCACATGAAGGAATTCCTGCAACTCAGCTGAAACGGCTCGGCAATCATCTGACGGGCGAGCGGAGCAGCTCCGCGATCGTGTTTTCCAGTTGCTCCTGACCACCGCAGCGCAGGCCGAGCGCCTGGATCTTCGACGTGTCGATGTGATGCTTCGGGCCTCGATTCGTCTGAGGAATGTCCAGGTCCTGGCCAGTCAGGCGGGCGGTAATACGGGCGACCTCTTCGAGACTGACATACATGTCATAGCAGTTGTACGCCTGCCCGGCCGTGCCTTCGGCATTCAACAGGACGCCGATCGCGCGGGCCACATCGACAGCGTGGACTTCTTTACCCCCACGGCCGGTCACACCGCTCAAGTCTCCCGCGGCAACTTGTTTGACGAGACCATACCACTTGCTGTTCTCGATGACGTGGTGCCTGCCGTACACTCCAGTGGGCCGCACGGCACAAATGTCGAAACCGTCATTCAAGCCGTAACTGTGGACAAACTTCTCAACGGCAGCCTTGTATGCCCCGTAGTGACTCAGTGGCCACAGCGGATGGGCTTCGTCGAGCGCCCGGTCCTCGAGGATGACCTCGTGAACCGCGCATGTCGAAATAAACACGAACTTATTGACGGCGCGCTGCCGGGCGGCGTCGATGAGCCGCAGTGAACCCACGATGTTCATCTCGGCATAGTGAGCGATATCGCCCTCCGCGCCCCGGAATGCCTGCGTCGGGCGGTACAGTCCACCGTGAACCACGGCATCGACACGGTCGAGCAACCCGGCAATGCTCTGTGGATCTCCCAGCCCACCCTCGACCCACGTCACGTCCAGCGCATCCAGTGCCCCATGAGCACTTGCCGGGCGTCGCCAACATACACAGTGGTGCCCCAGCGCGACCAGGTGCCGGACGATGTAATGGCCGATGAATCCGGTCGCGCCGGTGACTGCAACCCTCATGTGGCACCTGCAGACGCCGTACGCGCCGCGCGAAGCATGATCGCATTCTGAACAAAACACAAGACCAGGCCAAAAGTCAGCACACTGGCATACTCGACGATGCTGCCCGATACATGCAATAGAACGAACTGCAGGATCAACCCGAGCGCAAGACAAAAACGAACACGAGACGACCAGGGGTAGCAGGTCAACATCTGCCACGTTGCAAGGTACACGATGAACAGGGTGACCATGTGGTGTTTCCAGGTGCGCTCGCTGAGCAACAGCATGGCGATCAAGACAACGGCGAGTTCGAGCAGTACGCGTGGATCGCGGCGGTCGGCCGTCGTGGTCCTGCAGGACCACCCCAGCATGCCGACGATGATCAACGACGCAACCCGGGGCACGGCGGCCGGCAGGAGGGCCTCCGGACGGGCCATCAAGGGCATTCCGGTGCGCAAGGGAATCGACACGGCGTCATACCACGCCCATTGATTGAAAAAGATATCGAGAAACGGCGAGCCGGTCGCCCGCGTTTCGATCAGTCCTGTCACACGCACCGGGAACCACGCCTGCAGCATCTCCCCGGTGGCCCCCAGTGATATGTTGGGCCATTTGAGCGGAAGCAAATCTGGGGCAGCAAACCACTTCATGAACATGCCCGGCAAAGATTGATTGATGGGTTGGACCGTCACCCATCCCTCCAAGGCATAGGGCAGGACCATCATCTCGATCCACGCCGTCAGCAATTCAATGTTACGGCCAAACCCGACGAAAATACCCGGCACGACGAAGAAGAACAGCACGAGACCAAGCCCACACCCGCCCACGAGCCGCCAGCAGCGCTTGTAGAGGAAGTAGACCAGCAGCAGTGCTGGAGTCACCTTGGTCACAATGGCAAGTCCAAGGACAATCCCCGCCCAACCATCGCGTCCGCGCACGAACAGGTACCACGCGGCCGCGATCTCGCACAACACGAAAATATTGAGATTGCCGTGCTGGATGTCGCCCACCAGGGGCCGCGTCGAAAACAGGAGGGCCATCAGCACGAGACCGAGGGGCACGACGTCGCTGCGCGCGCGAATCGATGACAGCATGAACCATGTGGTGAGAATGAGGGCTACGGCTTTGGCCACCAACCACAGCGCCGCAGCCGTACCGACACCGAGATAGGCAAGCGGCGTCAGCGTGACGAGCACCAATGGCGAACAGGGGAACCAGTGGCCGACCCCGTAGGGGTTTTCACCTTCCCACAGCGCGATGGGGTCTGGCAGCCAGCGGCCAACCGCAGTCTTGCGCTTGCTGCCGCGAAAGGGCGTATCCTCGAGTGTGTGAATGTTCTTGACGAACTTGATCGAGGCCAGTGCGAAAATCACCACACAAACGGCTACCACGATGACGTGTGCATTGCGTCCGCGCAAGAACCGACGATCCAGTTGTCCGAGCATGGAACGATCATACACCGCAGCAGGAGACTCGAGCGCGTGTGGTTCAGTCATCTACACCGGTCCTTCGGCTGAGCTCAGGCCATGGCCGTCAAGCGCCAAGTGAGCAGAATGCGGGACTAGATCTGATAGTCCAGAGGAATACTGCGATCGATAACAGGTTTGCGGTCGCGCCCCTTGCGAATGGTCAACTCGGGCGTCTTGATCGTCACTGTACACCCATCCGGAATGGTGCTCGTCAGAAAGACCGAACCGCCGACGACGGATGCTTTGCCGATGTTCGTCTCGCCCCCAAGGACGATGGCATTGGCATACAGTGTGACATTGTCCTGAACAGATGGGTGGCGTTTGTAACCCCGGATCAGGCGTCCTCGCTCGTCTTTGGGGAAGGACAAAGCACCAAGGGTGACACCCTGGTACACCTTGACGTTGTCACCGATCTCAGCAGTCTCACCGATCACGACGCCGGTTCCATGATCAATGAAGAAGCGCCGTCCGATCCTGGCACCCGGATGGATGTCGATGCCCGTCTGCCCATGGGCCCACTCGGCCATGATGCGCGGGACCCAGGGCACGTTGAGACCGTACAGCACATGGGCCAGCCGATGAACAGTGATGGCCAGAATCCCCGGATAGCACAGGATGGCCTCTGCCGTATCGACGGCTGCCGGATCACCGTCGAACGCTGCCTGCACATCGTCGGCCAGCACCTCGCGGATGCCGGGCAATGCCTCGAGGAAGCTGAACACCATGGCCTGAGCCTTGTTGTGGTCCTCGGGGCCGCCCACCTCCTGTGCACCCGCGTTTTCTTCCATGTAGCACATGCTGTGGTAGATCTCGCGATGGAGGATCTCACCGATGCGCGGCAACAGTTCGCCAACGTGGTACGCCACGTTGTGCGATGTCAGATGCTGACGACCGAAATAGCCTGGGTACAGCAGTTCGATGAGCATCTGGACCGCTCGGACGATCGATGAGCGCGACGGCAGAAAGCGTTTGTCAATGTGGTGCGTCCGTCCGTCGCAGGAGTAACTCGCGACCAGGCGTTCCACCAGGTCCGGCAGGCGCTCACCAAGTCCATAATTGTCAGGCACGGCACGACTCCCATGACGGCGTCCATTGCAGTTGGCGAAGTCGATCTATCGGCCCCGCGTTGGGGCGTCATCATAACCCCTTCGGCACAGGATCGAAACCGTCCAACGAACCCGGCTTATGAGCAGGGGATGCCGGCTTCCACGCTGCGCCGGCTTAACTCGGCTGCGGCCGCGCTACGTCCACAGCTCTTGAGCGCTGCGGCCAACCCGCAGTAGCGCTGCGGCAGCAGGCTATCCCGTGCGGCAGCACTATCGAAGTGCACCGCGGCCTCTGCTGGACGGCCTGACTCAACCAGCGCAATCCCGAGCCACAAGCGATACAGGGCTCGCTCTGGCGCCTGCCGGTGCGCCTCGGTCAAACTCGACAACGCACCGGGGATGTCCCCCAACTCGACGAGGCTCATCCCCAGGTTACCGTGGGCCATAGTCAGTGCGGGATCCAGCTCGATCGCGCGACGATAGTGGTGGGCCGCCGCCGTCAACTCCCCCGCTGCGGACAGCAATGTAGCGAATTCATTGTGCGCATCGGCACGGTCTGGCCGCAAGCGGACCGCACCGGCCATCGTATTGAGAGCCCGGTCCAATTCGCCCAGGCGCTGATAGGCCAGCGCCAGGTTGAAACGATCCGTATAGCGCGTCGGATCCAGCTCCAAAGCGTGCCCCAGGTAGGACACCGCAGCGTGGAACCGCTCCTGCTCGAGAAAGGCGGTGGCAATCAGGCTGGCCTGACGGGCGTGGTCGATATCGCGGACGCTCCACCACGACGAGTTGCTCACCACGATCGCTACCAGCAGGGCCAGGGCTGGCGGTATGCCGGCACGACTGCGCGTTCGCCAGGCATGCACCAGCCACGTGACCGCCTGGCCAGCGAACACGACAGCCACCGGAACGAGCGGCATCTTGAACCGCGCGGTCACGAAGAACGCGATTACAGTCACGGCATACGTCAACGCGATACCGCGGAGCAACCACGCCGCTCGACGGTCCGCACACGGTAGACAGGCGCCGACCACGGCAAGCGGCCAAAGCAGGCCGCTGGGAAAGGCAATCCCCAGATCCCACACCAACATGGCGAAGACACTGGACCACAGCCTCTCGGTATACATCGAGCGGTTGGACTCGATCTCGAATCCGCTGATCAGGTAGTACAGCTTGCGCGCGGTCAGAACCAGCGCCGCGCCGGGATCATCACGCCACCAGCTCAAACCGGCACGGAACCAATACCGCGATACGGCGCTGTCCGTGAGCTCATGCCCAACGCGGGTCTCGGCCACAGTGACCGAGTCCTGCCACACGTTGTCGATGTAATCGGACATCCCGGGAAGATGATCGCCGGGCGCAACGGACGTGCGACCATCGGCGTCAGGGTTGTTGCCGATGAAGAAATTGATCCCGCCCTGTGTAGCGATGAGTACGAACTCCCCACTGCGCAGGTAGTTGATCCAGGTCACCGGTAGGATGGCAAGCAACGCAGACAGCAGCAGAATGACCGCGCCACTGCGCCGGCGCGGCACCCGCGGCACGATCCACCACACGATGACAACCAGGATAATGACCAGAAAATTAGGGCGACAGATCGAGCACAATCCCAGCAGAACTCCGGCTGCACCGAGCCACCATGCATTGCCGGTGCGGTCTGCCCGGAGCAGGGCCAGGACCATCGACACCGCAAGCGCCACGACCACAGCAGGCATGAGCAGTTCATTCTCGAAGTAGATCAAAGGGCCGTACACGGCCATCATGATCCCGGCGATCCACCCCGGTCCACGGCCGCACACCCGCCGCCCCAGCAAGACCACCCCCACGCAACTCAACGCGCCGAGGAGGTGCTGTACAACCTTGACTGCCGTGAAACTGGAGCCCAGGGCATGGACGCCGGCAACGAACAGCGGGTACAAGGGAGCTCTGAAATAGGGCCGCGCCGGGGCAGCGCCGCCTTCGATCAGGCGTTCGGCCCACTCCGCGTGCCATTGGGCATCGACCAGCGGTGTGTCGAAGAACGGACTGTCCCGCAACTGAAGCATGACCACGAGCCGCAGGACCGCGGCGCCGCAGAACAACGCCGACAGCGCCAGGAACGAGGGCCACGAGCGCGGTGCGTCCGGAGTCGAGTGGTCGGTCGCCATGATTCCTAACCCCATGAACCTCAATTGCCTGCACGAGCAGTGGCAGGGTCGATCGTTTTTACCGAAGAATAGTCATGAGCTCCACCCCATCCGCCGACTTGCAACACATTCGTTCAGTTCTGGGTTACTTGGCCCTCTTTGCCCTCAGCCTGCTGGTGAGTTTCGTCGTGGCGTACGATTTTGCCCTGCGCGGGTGGTTCGATACCCAGTTCCTGATCGTCCTCCCCGTGGTCCTCATCCTCAAGTACCTGGTGTTCAGCGCCGCCGGTCAGCCACAGCGTTCCTGGCGCTACGCGGGTGATCTTGACACGTTGTCGACCCTGATCAGTGCCACCGTAGCCAGCACCATCCTGGCCATTGGCGTCTTCATCATCCACGACCTCGTCCCCGGGCGGGCCGTCGACACTGTCCTGAGTCTACCTCCAGGACTACTGGCCGTAGACTGGTTGGCCACCAACGTCCTGGTCATGGCCACACGGTTGGTCGTCCGGACGCGCGCACGCGGCGGAGCCGCAACCCATGAGGGTGATACTCGGCGGAAGATCATCATTGGTGCGGGCGACGCGGGTGAGACGCTACTCAAGGAAATTCAGAGAATGCCGGTGCAGCGCCACGAAGTCGTCGGTTTTCTCGACGACGCACAACGCAAGCAGGGCACGCTCATTCATGGCGTCAGGGTGCTGGGCCAGATCGACGATGTTCGTTCGATCTGTGCGCGACATGACATCGCAGAGGTTCTCATCGCCATTCCGTCGGCTCCGCAACGGCGAATCCGTCACATCGTCGACCAATGTGAAGGCGCTCACTTGACAATCAAGATCGTCCCCGGATTGGCAGAATTGATAGAGGGGACGGTCACCATCGAGAGTCAGCTGCGCCACATCCGCGTCGAGGACTTGCTCCAACGCCCGGCCGTCGAGCTCGATCGAGAGCGGCTCTCCGATCAGCTGCAAGATCAATGTGTCATGGTGACGGGAGCCGGTGGATCCATCGGCTCTGAATTGTGCCGTCAGATTCTGCACTTTCAGCCGCGCCGCCTGGTCCTTGTCGAAGGTGCAGAGAACAACCTCTTTGACATCGAACGGGAACTCGCTGACACCGGAGTCCCCCTCAGCAGTTATCTAGCCGACATCTGTGACCGCCCGCGCATGGAGAGAATCTTCGAAGTCGAACGCCCCGACATCGTCTGCCATGCCGCAGCCCACAAACATGTTCCGATCATCGAGGCACACCCGGCGGAAGGTATCAAGAACAATATCGTGGGGACGCGCGTACTCGCCGAAGTAGCAGCTGAATATGGTGTTTCGCGTTTCGTGTTCGTCTCGACCGACAAGGCCATCAACCCCAGCAGCGTCATGGGCTGCACCAAACGTGTGGCTGAAATGTTTGTGCAGGCTCTCAACAAGCACGTCGGCACGCAGTTCATGACCGTTCGTTTCGGCAACGTTCTCGGTTCGCGCGGCAGCGTCGTTCCCATCTTCCAGGAACAACTCGAACGTGGCGGGCCATTGACGGTGACGCACCCGGACATGACGCGCTATTTCATGACGATCCCAGAGGCAGCGCAGTTGGTGCTGCAAGCCGGTGTCCTCGGCGGAGGTGGTGAGATCTTCCTCCTCGATATGGGCGAGCCTGTTCGAATCGTCGACCTGGCGCGCACCATGATCACGTTGAGCGGCCTCACGCCCAATGTCGACGTCGACATCGTTTACACCGGCCTGCGCCCCGGTGAGAAACTGCACGAGGAACTGTGCCTCGATGGTGAGCATCTCGGTCCCACGGCGCATCCCAACGTCGCCACCTGGCACTGCCGCTCCACTGACTTGCAGGAACTGATCGACGATATCGACAGCCTCACGGCCGTGGTCGATACTGCCGACGATGCGTCACTTCGCTCCACGCTGGCCCGAATCGTCCCCGAATACACCCCGCATGGCGTCCCGCCTCCCGAGGTCACCACCAGCTGAACGCGCCCGATTGAGGCGGCCCGCTTGACTGCCTGGCCTGCGAGAGTGCACAATCCCTGTGCTGGTGACTACCATGTGCGCGACAATGGTATGTAATTCCCTGCTTGATGCGTGTCATCCGGGTACGCCCAGCCTCAGGACGGTGTGCCTTGGCCTTCCCCGAACTCAACCTCAGCGATCACGAAGTCGGCCGACTGTGCGCGCTCGGAGCTGCCATTTGCTGGGCGTTCGCACTGGTGATGTTCAAACGCAGCGGTGAGCATACACCGCCGTTGGCACTCAACCTGTTCAAGAACACCGTCGGCCTGATCCTCTTCGCCATGACCATGCTGTTTTTTGGCGAGGATCTGTCCGGGCTCGACGCCCACTCACGCACCGACATCGTGATATTGCTGGCCAGTGGCGTGCTCGGCATTGCAGTCGCGGACACATTGTTCTTCGCCAGCCTCAATCTCATCGGCGTGGGTTCGATGGCCGTGGTCGAGTGCCTGTACAGTCCCATGATTCTGGCGATGTCATGGTACATGCTGTCCGAACACCTCGGTGTCTGGCAGTTCTGCGGCGCGGGCCTGGTCATCGGCGGCGTGCTCATTGCCTCCCGCCAGCATGGACACACCGACCGCACGACGATGCAGATTTCTCTGGGGCTGCTCATCGGCGCCGCGTCGATGCTGTTCATGACTTTCGGTATCGTGTGGGCCAAGCCGATCCTCGAAGAGATGTCTCTGCTTTGGGGCACGTCTCTGCGACTCCTGGCCGGCACGGTCAGCCTGTTCATCTACGGCATGCTGACCCGGCACCGCCCTTCGATCATCGCGGCATTTCGCCCGACCGCCCGGTGGCGGCTCACGATTCCAGGGGGCATACTGGGCACGTACATCTGTCTCCTGCTGTGGATTGGCGGATTCAAATGGGCCCAGGCTTCCGACGCTGCAATTCTCAACCAGACGTCGACGATTTTTGCGCTGATCCTGGCCACATTCGTACTCAAGGAACAGCTGACGCGCCGAAAGGTCATCGCCGTCGGTACGGCAATGATCGGCGTGGCCCTCGTGCTCGTCGGCAGTCGGTCAACAACCGACGTGGGCCCGGCACCGCCGGTGGCGATTATGCATGAGATTCGAGCACATGAGACCGGATCGCATACGGACAGCGCCGGGTTCGACCTGTCTGCGTCCGCTGAAGACCTGGTGTTGCAGGGAACCTGATACATGGAAAATGCTATTGAGTTGGTCGGCGTGACCAAGACGTTCAAGGATCATGTCGCCGTGGACAATCTGCACTTGAATGTCCCGGCCGGTTCGATCTATGGGTTCATCGGCCCCAACGGCTCTGGCAAGACGACCACCCTGCGCATGATTCTACGCATCCTCTATCCGGACAGCGGGACGGTTCGTGTCCTTGGCCGCGATCACGGCGCGGCAGCGGATGATCGCGTCGGCTATCTCCCTGAGGAGCGTGGCCTGTATAAGAAGATGAGTGTCCGCGACGTCCTGCGGTTTCATGCTGCACTCAAAGGCTGCCGTGAGAGCGACGCGCGGATCAACTCGTGGCTCGAGCGGTTCGATATGACCGCATGGGCCACCAAGAAAATCGAGACGCTGTCCAAGGGAATGGCCCAGAAAATCCAATTCATTGCCGCAGTCGTGGCCCGCCCGCAGCTGGTCATTCTCGATGAGCCGTTCAGCGGCCTTGATCCCGTAAACATGGAAGCGCTCAAAGACGCGGTCCTGTCGATGCGCCAGGACGGCACCACGGTCATCTTTTCGACGCACGACATGGATGTCGCGGAACGCATGTGCGACACGATCTTCATGATTTTTCGTGGGTGCAAGGTGCTCGATGGCACGCTTGATCAGATTCAAGCTGAGTATGGAGTCGACACGTTGCGCGTGGCGACAGGCAGCAATGGCGCACCTCTAGCGGACCTCGCCGGCGTGGAGCGGGTCAACGACTTTGGCCGGTACAAGGAATTACGCATGGCAGCCGGAGTCGACCCACAAAGCGTGCTGCGCGAACTGGTCGCCTTGACCGCAGTGCAGCATTTCGAGATCGCCCGACCAACGCTGCACGACATATTTGTCCGCATCGCGCGCCCCGAGCAGGACGGCGTCACCCGAGAAGACACACCGGAGACCGTATGAGCAAGGCTCTCGTCATCGCCAAACGCGAATACCTCGCCATGGTTCGGACCAAGGCGTTCTTCATCACGACGGTACTCATGCCCATCCTGATGTTCGGTGCCATGTTCATCCAGAACGTTCTGCGGAAACATGTCAACATCGAGAACCGCAAGATCGCGATCATCGACCCTACGGGTGAGCTGTTCGATGATCTGGCTGCGGCGGCCGAAGAGCGCAACACCGGGGCGTTCGTCGTCGACGCGGATGGCAATCAGGTTGCATCCAAATACGTGTTGGAAAGTGTGGAGGGCCCTGCAGATGAGGCCCTGCTCATCGAATTGTCCGACCGTGTACGGGACAAGACACTCGATGCATTTGCGGTCATTCCGGATAACATCCTCGATCCTCAGGGCAGCGCTACGGAACTCGCGTACTACACGGAGCGGGCGGTGACGCGCGGCGTTCCCAGATGGCTGGGCTCGACTCTGGATCGGGTCACCGCACAGCACCGGCTGCAATCTGCAGGGCTCGACCCCGAGGCAGTCGCGACCGCCCTGCGCAAGATTCGGCTGAACGAGCTCACCCTCCTGCAAACCGATGAAAGCGGCACCATTGTCGAAGCGAAGAAAGCCAGTCGTGAAGCCAATATCTTCGTGCCCATCATGGTCATGATGCTGATGTTCATGTCCATCATGATCACCGCCCAACCCATGCTGCAAAGCGTTATCGAAGAAAAACAAATGCGCATCGCCGAGGTCCTCATGGGCTCCGCCTCGCCGTTCGACTTGATGATGGGCAAGCTGCTGGGCAACGTCGGCGTGTCGCTGACCCTGGTCACCGTTTACTTCGGGGTCGGCTACATCATCGCCAACGAGTTCGGCTTCGCCGAGCTGATGCCGATGTACATCGTTGGCTGGTTCGTGGCCTACCAGGTTCTCGCAGTCATGCTGTACTCCTCTATCTTCATGGCCATTGGCGCCGCGTGCAGCGATCTCAAAGATGCCCAGGGCTTCCTCATGCCCATCATGATCCTGCTAGCCAGCCCGATGTTCGTGTGGTTCAACGTCCTGCAAGACCCACTGAGCAGTTTTTCACAGTGGTCCTCTCTGTTTCCGCCCGCGACTTCGATGCTCATGGTGCTGCGTCTGACGGTGACCCAGACGATTCCGTTGTGGCAACCGCTGCTGGGCATGTTGTTGGTACTCATAACCGTGGTCGGCTGCGTCTTCGCGGCGGGCCGCGTGTTCCGCATCGGCATACTGAGCCAGGGCAAGACTCCCAAAGTCAATGAACTCATACGGTGGATCATCTCGGGTTGAGCCGTCGCAAGGCGCCCCGGAGCGGCCGCCCGATAACACACCGCATCCCATCCGCTGACCCGCCCCACAAGCACGGCCCCCAAAGCCCACTCCCCGGCAAGCCGACACTGATGACAGATGAACCGATCTGTCTTTTCGATCACGACCATACGCCGCACGTATGTCGCGTGACCGCCCACGGTGTTGGAGTCACCTGTGCCCGAGACGCGCATTGCAACGAACCGCTCGACTGTCCTTGTCGTTGATGAGGACACCCGTTTCGCTGAGCAATTGGCTGACGAGCTGGCCTTGCACTTCACCGTCGAACGCGCGACCAGTGGGCGTCACGCCATCCAGGCCGTCATGGCCTCGCCGCCCGACGCGGTCTTTCTCGACCAGAATCTGCCCGACCGCAATGGGGTCGGTGTCATCGAAGACCTGCGCAATGTGGGGTACACCGCCCCGGTGATCCTGCTGACCACGCCTCAAGATATCCGTGTAGCCGCCACCGCACTTCGGCACGGAGCGGCAGACTTCGTCGTCAAAGACACAGATGATGTGCTTTGCGAGCAGCTCATACCAATGACCGTTCGCGCCATCGAGCGCTGGAGCAACGACAAGGAGCTCGAGTACCTCCGCCAGCGCGAGGAAGACCGGGCACAACACACGTTGCAACTCAACCGTGAGCTGCAGAACAAGAACGAGCAGTTGGGCCTCGCGTGCGCTCAGATAGAAGACTCGCACCGCAAACTGCATCGCAAGAACGTCAGGCTAAGCGAGCTGTACGACACGGCATATCGCTTTGTCGATAATGTCTCACATGAGATGCGCACACCTTTGACCGTCATCAAGGAATTCAGCGCCATCATGCTCGATGGCCTCGCTGGCCCTCTCAACGACCACCAGCACAAGTACCTCGATATTGTCGCAACCACAGCCGCCGACCTGACCCAGATGGTCGACGATATGCTTGATCTGTCAAAACTGGAAGCCGGTCTGCTCCGTGTTGAACGGTCCCGGGTCACACTGCCGGAGATCATGGCGGGAATTACTGATGCCCTTCAACAAAAATCGCGGATCAGTCAGGTCGAGCTGGACATCGAATTGCCTGCCGACCTGCCGGCGCTGTTTTGTGACCGCGAGAAGATTGGACGTGCTCTGATTAACCTGGTGTGCAACGCAATGAAGTTCTCACCCGAGGGAAGCCGCGTCAAGGTGTGGGCCAAGCGTACAACGCACCCTGACGAGGTGTTCGTCGGGGTGACGGACTCCGGGCATGGCATCGCTAGCGAACATCTGCAAGTCATCTTCGAGCGCTTCAAGCAGGTTGGCAGTGCCACGCGAACCAGCGTGCAGGGATTCGGTATCGGTCTCAACATCGTGCGTGAACTGGTCCATCTGTGCCTCGGAGAGGTCACCGTCGATAGTGCGGTGGGCGTCGGTAGCACATTTGGTTTTACGCTCCCGGCGTTCGACTACGGCGCGATCATTCGGCGCTACCGTGAGCGTCTGCCGGTAACCGCAGGCGGTGGCGCGGATCTGGCGTTCATCCGAGTCCACCCTGAGCGGATCACGCCCGAAATCGCCGATCACATCCGCGGTGGCCTGGCCCACAACACACGGCCGTTCGATCTGACCTTCGCCAGACCGGAACACGGCGATGTCATCGTGGTCGCGGCCACGCACGACCCCTCCGAGTCAATCCAGCGTCTGGCCGTGCGCAACCGTGAAGAATTGCGCCTGTCGCCGGGAAGTACCGTGAAACTCTGTTTCGAGACGATGGCCCAGTGGCCCGCCGACAGTCCAACAGACGACATCGTGTCTTTCTTTACGGCGCAGTTCGATTCCGCGGAGACCGCTGATGCCTGAATCTCTCCGGACAGCCGGACCGCGCATTCTGATCATCGACGATGACCGGCAGGTCGCACTGGCCTTACGAATACGCCTGTGTGCCGCCGGGTACGAACTCTCGACGGCCCATGACGGCACGACCGGCCTGGCCTGTGCGGCGGCGACCCCACCCGACATCATCGTGCTCGATGTCCGGATGCCGGACATCGACGGATTCGAGGTATGCCGCAGATTGAAGAGCAATCCACGACTTGAATCGATCCCCGTCGTGTTCCTGTCGGCCAACGCTCAGGAACGGGCCAGGGCCTCCGCGCTGGCAGCCGGCGGTGTGTGTTTTCTGGAGAAGCCGTTCGACGCGCCCACGCTGTTGGACACCCTCGAAACCGTATTGACCGTGGAGAAGCGCATTCAATGAGACCGCATCAACCACGACGTGCCAGCCGGAAAGCTGTCCCGCCGGCACCGCTGCTTGGAAGCGTGCTGATCATCGACGATGATCCCGATATCGCCAAGGCTCTGATTCCCAGACTCAACGCAGCCGGCCTCGAGGTCGTCGCAGCATGCGACGGCAACAATGGGTATTGGACCGCTCAGGAAACCCAGCCTGATGTGATTCTGCTCGACTACCACATGCCCGGGGGCAACGGAAACCTTGTGCTCGGCAAGCTCAGGAGCCATCCGCGAACCCGCGATATCCCTGTCATCATGTTGTCAGCCATGACGGACATCGGCATGCAGCGTGATGTGCTGAGCCTGGGTGCCGTCGACTGGGTCAATAAACCGTGTGATACGGACGCTCTGATCAACTGCATTCGTCAAACCATTTGAAGAGACTGGCACCGGCATGATCACGGCGCTGAAAAAAACACTCCCCGTCGTCGCCTTCATCATGCTGGTGACGGTAAACGTCGCGCTGCAACCCAGTCAGGTCGCCAATTTGTTCGGCGGGTTGGCAATGGCCCTGATCATCGCACTGCTGTTCTTCGCGGCCATCCGGTGGGATGATGTGCACAAAGAGGCGGAGCGTGAAAAGCGCCAGCTCGCCGACGTCGTCGGTCACGCCCGTGATGCCATTGTTATCTGCGATCGCAACGGTAGCGTGCTGTACACCAACGATGCTGCTCGAACAACGTACGCCATTGCGCCCGACAAGGATCTCGGCGAGTTTTCCTTCACAACACTGGGCCTGTCATCCGAGCAGTGGGAAGACATCGTAGAGTGCGTCTCGGATGGTACGGCGTGGGACGACGAGATATCGATCGGCACAGCGAGCATCCTCGTGCACATGTTCAGGATCGACCGCTACCAGGGGCACCAATGCGCGATCGTCAGCGTCGGGCGGGACCTGACCGAACACAAGCGGCTGGAACGCGAACTGATGCACAGCCAGAAACTGGCCGCAGTCGGAGAGTTGGCTGCCGGTGTCGCACACGAAATCAACAACCCGATGGCCTCGATCCACAGCCAGATTGGCCTGGCCCAGGACCTCATGGGGCTGACGGCCGACCCCGCCGGCCACGAACCGGTCGTCCGCTGTATCGAGGAGGCCCGACGCCAGGTGGATCGCGTGAGCCAGATCGTCAACTCGTTGTTACGTTTCTCGCGGCGCCAGGAACACGAACTCGGCCCCATCTCGTTGAATGACGCTATCGAGCAGGCGGTGACCTTTGCTCGTTCGCTGCCGAAACTCAGTGGCATGACCCTCGAGACCGAACCGACCGAATTGATGGCCTGCTCTGACACAGAAGCCGTTGTCCAGGTCCTGACGAATCTGATCATCAACGCATCGGACGCCTGCGACGGTAGCGGTATTGTGCGACTCAGCGTGCACCAGACCGACGACCATCATGCCGCCATAGAGGTTATCGATGACGGCTGCGGTATCGACACCGCCGTGCTCGACCGCGTCTTCGAACCGTTCTTCACGACCAAATCACCCGATCAGGGCACCGGACTGGGCTTGAGCATCTCGTACGGAATCGCCCGCTCACTGGGCGGCGTCCTCGAATTGAACGCTCGTCCTCAGGGCGGAACGGTTGCGACATTGATCCTTCCGGCAGCGGAGGCAGTGCCTGTAACCACTTGATCCAGTGTCTTCGCTCTTTCAACTGCTGGCCGAACGATACCACCGCAATGCCAAGCGAAACATGAGCGCGGACAGAGCTGCAAGGACCACTGCCACGCCACACGAATAGCCGACCATCATCGGATTGAACGTCCGAATGATCACACCTGCCGGCAGATTGGCTACGAGCAGGACCGGGAAGATGAACACCAGAATGAACCACATCACACCACCGGCAAACGGTCTGTAGATCTCAGCAGGATAGCGGGCCAAGCTAACCGTATAAAACCACAGGTGCTCGAGACCGGTCTGCCGGATGAGCCAGATGCTCGTCACTGCAAACATGAACAACAGCGCGTAGAGCGTCGTCAGGCCCGCACCGATCAATACGATGAACAATGCAAGACGAACAGGCGTGACCTCGATGTTCGCCTGAACCGCTGCGTAGATACAAATGCCAACGCCTACCGGAAGATTGGCCAATGCCGAGTAGTTTACGCGCTCGATGCTGACGAGAAACTGCGTAGAGACAGGCCGCAACAGCAGAAAATCGAGGTCCCCCTTGCGGATCAATTCGCTGAAGCGCCAGCAATTGCCGAACAGGAACGCCTCGAACACGCTGGCGAGAATCATGTGCGTACCCAGTAGAAATAGATACTGGTGCTCGTCCCAGCCGCGGATGTGACGCGTGTTGGCATAGATCACCTCGACGAAGACGAGCATCATGCCGACCCAGCCCAATTCGCTGACCACATTGAGCACGAAATGCGTACGGAAGCCCATTTCGCGTATCAGGCTGTTCTTCCAGCAACACGACAGAATCCGCAGGTAGCGCATCACTGGCCCACCCCCGCCGCCACAACCTCAAGAGACCCAACACCCTGCGTCTCCCAACAAGGGCTCCTGACCCCTTTTTCGGTCGTAAGAGGTTGGGCGGCAACGGGCGTGCGGTCATCCTCCATGGTCCAGCTGCCGCACGGGGACATGTGAGTGTGTGCGATGGGTAGGCGGGTCCGCACCACCAGGTCATCCTCCAAAGGCGGCGTAGCGCCGGAGGCCGCGGCGCCAGGCCACGAGCGTGAGCGTGCCGAGTACTGTGATCCATCCAACCTGAACAGCAATCACCCACCATGCCTCGGCGCCGGTGAGGGTCTGCAGGCCAATCAGAGTCGGGTAATAGGTCTCGTATGCAAAAGGCATCCACGACACGATGGTCCGGAGTGTGTCGGGTAACAGGCTCAATGGAAACATGTGCCCTGACAGGAAGTATTGCGCGATCATCACGATGTACAGCAGGCTGCTGACCTCGAGGAACCAGAACGAGAGCATGCCGACGAAACAATGGAATGTGAAGCCCAGCGCGAAGCTCAGCACCAGGCTCAGCACATAAGCGACAAAGTGCTGAAGAGTCGGCCACTCCGGCAGATAGCTGCGGCACATCCAGAACACAATCGCAAACGGAACCGCCGCAGTCACGTAATACACAATCTTGTGGGCAGCACGCAGCACGATGAGGTATACGGGGTAGTGAATGGGCTGGAGCAGAAACTTGCGCAGATCACCGTCGCGGACGTCGCTGGCAATGCCGCTGGCCAGTCCCGGCATGCTGCCAAAGGCCCGGCTGACCATGACCAACAGGTAATAGGACACCATCGAGTTGTACGACAGGCCGCCTACTTCCTCAGTGTCTGCACCATCGTAGATCGCCCGCCACAAGACAATGGTCGTGATGATCGGCACAAAACGGAGAAACGTCGACAGGAAGAAATCAAAACGGTAGACCATGCGTTCCGCAAGCGCAATGCGAAAGACCGTCCCATACTTGGCAATCACGCCTCCCCCTCCCCGGCGAAGACGTCAGCAATGGTTTCCTCGATTGGCGGATCCTCGACTGTAATGTCCTGAACCTGGAAACGGGTGAGCAGGTCCGCGGTTGCCTGCGCAACCGAATCACGCGCCACGCGCAGCGTGACCGTGTGGGGTGCGGACTTGACCACCTCCCCGAGCGTGCCAAAGTCGTCAGGAATGTCCGCGTCGCGAAAATGCAAAGTCACGAGTTTTCCGGCAGCAAAGCGCTCGACAATGTCACTGAGAGGACCATCGTGAATCAAACGCCCCTGATTGATCACGATGACGCGCTCGCACAACGCCTCGATGTCCTGCATGTAGTGGCTGGTCAGAACGATTGTGACCCCCTGACGCGTGTTGTATTCGCGCAGACACTGCCTGATCCCCGCCTGGGCCACCACATCGAGACCGATGGTCGGCTCGTCGAGCAAGAGGACACGGGGTGAATGCAGCAACGCGGCGATGAGCTCCATCTTCATACGTTCGCCGAGACTCAACTCCCGAACCGGTTGATTGATCAGGTCAGAGACATCGAGCAGTTCGGTCAGCTCGGCCAACTGGCTGACATAGCTCTGCTGCGGAATGTCGTAGATCCTCTGATGAAGAAGAAATGAATCAGCCGCCGGCAGATCCCACCACAACTGGTTCTTCTGGCCCATCAACAGCGCGAACTGTCGACGGTATGCGTTGCTCCGTTGCTGTGGCTCGAAGCCCAGCACGCGGATCGCACCGGAAGTGGGAAAGATCAACCCACTGAGCATTTTGAGCGTGGTGGTCTTCCCTGCACCATTGGGCCCCAGAAAACCAACCATTTCACCGGGCTCGATGGTGAAGCTGATCCGCTCCACTGCCCGGACTTCCTTATACGTTCGTTTGAACAATGCTTTGAACGCCGCGCGCAGACCCCCAGGACGTTGATGGACGCGGTAGGTCTTGGACAGATCTCGGACTTCGATGGCGGGCATTGTTTTCTGTGGCGGTATGGTAACGGGGGTTGGCGCTTTATCCAATTGGCGCAGGCGGACAGCGTGCCGCTTAGCCGACTGTGTACCTCCGCCGCTTGAGATAGTCCCAAACGACATAGCGGTCGAGGTCACGGCCGCCAACGAAAAACACCCGTCCGCCGGTTCGTTCCGTCAGGCGATGGGCAAAGCGCACATCCTCTTCCGACTGATTCCAGCTCGATAACAGAAACAGGTTGAGGACAATGCCTTCATCACGACACAGCAAGCCCTCGCGCATGGTGAAGTGCTCCGTGCGGCGATCCGGCGGATAAAGCAGGTACAGCCAGCGGTCCTCGAAGTGCGCCGTGGGCAGACCGTCGGTAATGAGAATGACCTGGCGGTTCGGGGTGTCCTGGACCTGCAGTAACCGCCTGGCCAACTGCAGACCGTGTTGAATATTCGTGAAGTGCGGAGGCAGATCGAATTCGGTCAGTTTCCCGCTGCCCATATCCGCTTTCAGACGGACCACCGGATCGTGGATGGTCACGGGCCGCGGCATGAGCTCTGGAATCTCTGCGATAGTGCGCCGCCTGG
This sequence comes from uncultured Planctomycetota bacterium, assembly GCA_942492115.1. Taxonomy (GTDB): domain Bacteria; phylum Planctomycetota; class Phycisphaerae; order UBA1845; family CAIVHJ01; genus CALODL01. Next base: position 48,312 of record CALODL010000002.1, on the reverse strand, counting down.
GCAATGTACACACTTCGATGAAGTCGAGAAAATCACCCGGGTATTCGGTACGAATCAGCCCATGCAGCGCCATGGCCATGCGTTTGACATTGACGTACTGTCCCCCCCAGCGCATCGATCCGCTCATGTCCATACACACGACCGTCGCGCACTTGGGCGTGTTGCGCGTCAGGTGAACATCGATATCTTCGGGCTTGATGCGGATCGGCAGTCCCTCGCCGGAACGCACCATGGCATTGATCAGGGTTCCGGTGACGTCCATATTGGCCAGCGAATCACCGAACTCATAGGACTTGGTTCGCTGCAGCTCGACAGCGCCCTCTCCAGCGACCTGGACGTCGTGGCGGCCGGTTCGCGAGGCCTGCAGGTCACTGAAGATGTGGTCAAGCAGCTTCGATTGGAACAGCTTCATGGCACGAGGTGTCAACTTGTAGCCATCGGGGCCACGGCGCAGTCCCTGTTGTTCAGCCAATTGTTCGATGATGTCTGCGACCTGGCGCTGAATTGCCGACAACTCATCGATTTGCTGCGACTCGGCAAACCGTGCCAGACTATCCATATCGATCAGATAGACTTTGGCGTTCCGCGCGGCTTCGCGCAGCTGCTCGAGCAGCTTGTCGATCGTCTCGAGGTCCTCCTTGATTGATATGGCGTCATCGATACTCAGAGATTCTTTGCCGCTGAAGGGGTACCGTGCGGCCAGCTGTTCGACCTCGTAGTGATTGTGCAAGTGCTGCATGAGCCCGACAAGTTCCTGGGCGAACGAACCGCTCTGATCGCTGCGATACCACATGCGTTCAAGGTCAACGAGCTGCTTCCGGCGGATGGCGTTCTCATACGCACGACGACGCGCCTCCGGCACCTCTATGGCGCTGCCGGCAGCCTGATAGCTGGCCTCGGCTTCTCGACGTGCGGTGCAGGTTTCGTAGGTTTCGAGAATACGGCGCTTGCGCTCTTCGAGCATGGCAATCAGGGCAGCAAGCGAAGGACCAAGTCCGGTGATCTGCTCGGGATCGAGCTGAACCGCGTCAGCCAGTTGCTCGGGGGTCAGCTCGTCGAGCGAACCGTACAGCATCATGTGATCGAACGCCGGCGAAACGACATCGCCGGCTTCGCCGTCAGGCAGCGGAAACTTGATCGGATCGTAACCGAGATAGGTATGCACCACGCCACCGGGTTGGCGGTGGCGCGCGGATTGACCATCGCGAGCACTCATCAGAAATCGTAACTCACCCGCCCGAAACGGGTCGCCCGGGAGATGCGCTCGTGGGCATACAGGCCGGCAAGGACGAATTCGACACAGCTGGCGCGCATGGCCGGATCTTCGGACGCATTGACTTCGAAGGCCTTGTCCCACACCGGTGGGACGCGTTTGAGCAGTTCGGCATAGTGGCTCGAAGGCAACAGATCACCGACTTCGATCGTGACACCCTTTCCGAAGATCTCGCTGATGTCGTCGAAACCGTGGCGATCTGCGTACTCGTCGAACACAGTCTTCACGGCGGACAACTGAATGGACTCGATGACATGCTCCTCGTTCATCTGGTGGCTGCTCATCATGTCCAGTTCGAGCTTGCCCAAACTGCTGGTCACCGTGTGCGTGAGGTCGGAGATGCGCGGGATGGCATGTGGCTCTTTGAGCAATACGGCCCGGCGGCGGGCGCTGGCGATCAGAGTCCGGTAGTTGGCGATCGAAAAGCGGGCGCTGACGCCTGACGCCGCATCGACGAAGTCGCTGGCCCGGGCCGCGATGGTCATCTGCTCGCAGACTTCTTTCATGAACAGGGGCACGCGCACAGGATGGTCACCCCCCAGCTGCACCCGAGCCTCCTGTTCCATGATGGTGATCCCCAGTTCGCGTTCGCGCGGATAATGGGTACGCACCAGTGAACCGATGCGATCCTTCAGTTGGGGGATGACTTTGCCGCTACGATTGTACGTGGCCGGATTGGCCGAGAACAGGATCAGGATGTCGAGATCGAACCGGACTGGGTAGCCACGGATTTGCACATCGCGTTCCTCGAGGATGTTAAACAGGCCGACCTGGACCAGCTCGTCGAGTTCGGGCACTTCGTTCATGGCGAAAATGCCGCGGTTCATCCGGGGAATGAGGCCAAAGTGCAGGGCGTCCTCCGTACTCATGCTCGTGCCGGCAGCCAGCTTGGCCGGATCGATTTCGCCAATGAGGTCGGCAAACTTGGACCCCGGAGCCAACCGCTCGACGTAGCGCTCAGCTCGCGGCCACCAGTCAACAGGTGTGTCGTCTCCGAGACGCCGGATCAGCTCACGCGCCTGACACGTCATCGGTTGCAGTGGATCATCGTGGAGCTCCGTGCCGGCAACGAACGGGATCTCAGGATCGAGGAAGTCGACCAGACCGCGCATGATGCGACTCTTGGCCTGGCCCTTCTCGCCAAGGAACAACATGTCGTGCTGAGCAAGCAGCGCCAAAGTGATTTGCGGGATGACCGTGTCGTCATAGCCGATGATGCCCGGGAACAGCGGTTCTTCTGCACCCAGCCGCCGGAGCAGGTTGTCGTGGACTTCCTGGCGGACAGATTTGGACGTCCACCCGCTCTCGCGCAGTTGCCCGAGTGTTTGCGGTCGATCCCCTGTTTCGCCGTTCATGTTTCTGCCCCGATCCATGCGCCAACGCGTGGCTCATGACCCGTATGCCCATTGGCGTCATGTCAGCCGAGCGCCACGCGCGCCCGTGTACCATGAGTCTAGTCGTCAATCCCCATTGCGGCCACCGGTTCTGTGGTGGGCTCGAGGCCCAGTGATTCAGCGTTGATCAACCCGACTGCGGCAATTAAGTCGACTTGCGCCTGGTTGTAGTTGACCACGGCACCCGCATAGCGCAACCGCGCCTGCGCCACGGCATCCTGAGCCTGCAGGACATCAAAGGTCGTCAACGTTCCAGCCTGGAGGTTGGCCTGGCTCAGACGCATGGCCTCCTCGGCGGATGTGACCTGTTCAGTTGCTGCTAGGAACGATCTTGGCGACCGTGCCCGTGGTCCCTTGAGGACCGCTGTTGCGGCTGGTCAGGACATAAAGCTCACCCGCCCGATCGCGGCCGAACCCCACAACGTGACCGTTCAGCGCCGAGCCGGCGTCGTCGTCGATCGTCGGGTGAACCATGGTCCATTGGCCCACGTCATCGACCGAACCCAGGAACACAGATCCCGTGGCCGTGGTGAAGCTGCGACTCCAGTCACCGAACACGTAGGTCCCAACCAGCGCGGGCACGGCCGCTCCACGATAGACGGCACCACCGATGACCGAGATTCCGACCACTCCACCGTCAGCGCCTTCGTGTGGGTAGACCAGAATCGGTTCGCGTAACCCCGCGGTCGAACACGCAGGGGCGTCCTGGTTCGGGTCGTCCGCATCGAAGCAGGCCCTGCCTTCACGAATGTTCCACCCGTAATTCCCGCCACGTTCGACGATGTTGATCTCTTCGAAGCGATTCTGCCCGACGTCGGCAACAAACAGTTCGCCGGTCGCCGAATCGAAAGACATGCCCCAGGGGTTGCGAAAACCGTAGGCCCAAATCTCGGGACGGGCGTCCGGAGTAGCTATGAATGGATTATCCTGCGGAATGGCATAGGGCTCGGCCGCGTCGATATCGATGCGTAGAATCTTACCCAGCAGCGTATTGAGGTCCTGGCCGTTGCCCAACCCCGGGGTGTGCCCGACTCCGACGTCATTGGCGCCGCCCCCATCCCCACTGGCGATATACAGCATTCCATCGGGACCAAAGACAAGGTGACCACCATTGTGGTTGCTCTGAGGTTGATCGATCTCGAGGATCACACGCTCGGTCGCCGCATCGATCCTGCCATCTGCATCGAACTCGAACTCGGCGACCACCGTCGTCGAATTTGCGGTGAACGACGGAGCATTGTAATTGACATAGACCCGCCCGTTGTCGGCGTGCTGCGGATGCAGCGCGATCCCGAGCAAGCCCCGTTCGTCGTAGCCGGAGTTGATCCTGACCATACGGTCACGCAGATCGAGAATCTCGGTCATCCCACCTGCATCGAGGGCCCAGACCACACCGATCTGATCGATGACCAGGAGCCGCCCCGAACTGTCCTCCACGAGCTGCAACGGAGACGTGAACCCGGACGCGACTTCCTGCAGCACAAGGGGCTCGACCGCCGCGTTGGGTGGCGGGACGAACATGTCACTCGGTGGCGGCGCGCAGGCCAGAAAAGCCGACACCCCACTCGTCGCCATGGCAGCTGCCCACCACCAGTTTGCGGCATTCGATCGATCGCTTATACTGGTCGATTCGTTCATTTGGAGATCCCCTGATGCAGCCCCGTTCCCGAAGGAACGGGCACGAACAAAGAGGAGTATAGTATGGGTAGAGGCGATAAGAGAACCAGACGTGGCAAGATCTTCCGTGGCTCGGCCGGAAACTCCCGTCCCAACTCGAACAAGCTGCGCAAATCACAGGAAAACAAGCGCCGCCAGAAGAAGGCCGAAGCCAGCTGAGCACCTCCTGATGCCTTCGGTACAGCATGATCTGTCGCCGTGTCACCATCCTGGGTTGTGGCTATGTCGGCACCGCACTGGGCGCGGAACTGGTCCGCCGGGGTGTTCACTGCGTCGGAACGACGACATCGCAAGCCGGTCACAGCCGATTGCTGGAGGCGGGGATCGAACCGGCGACGGTCGATCTCGATGACGCGCGCACGCTCGCCCGGACCATCGCAGACAGCGACGCCCTCGTGCTGGCCGTGGCCCCGGGCCGCTCCTGCCGTACCTATCAATCCGTCTATCTCGATGGCGCGCGCCATCTGGTCGCCGCACTGGCGCACGACACCACGGTTCGCCGATTGGTGTACACGTCCTCGAGCCGCGTCTTCGGTCATTGCTCGGGTGCTTGGGTTGACGAAAAAACCCTGGCCTGCCCCGTCGATGACGAGGGTTACATCCTGCTCGAAACCGAGCGAACGTTGCTCAACTGCTCTGCGCGAAATCTCTCGACGACCGTGCTCCGGCTGAGTGGCATCTACGGGCCGGGGCGCGATCCTGCACAGCGCGCCGCAGGTTTTGCGGGAACTGAACGGGCCGATGGACATGTGTGGTTGAACCTCGTACATCGCGACGATATCGTCGCCACGCTGGTCCGCCTCATGGATATTGACCACCATGGTGTGTTGCATTTGAGCGATGACACACCGACCACTCGACGCGACTACTATGATCGCCTGGTCACATCCGCCGGGCTGGCCCCGATCAAATGGACGACGGATGATACCATCGACGCCGGTAAGAGGATCTGCAATACCACAATCAAAAAGTTGCTTGACCTGCAATTACGACACCCGAACCATTGATCGTCGCGTTCGAGCGCCACACAGGTGACCCCATGGCGAAGAATTACTGGTTGATGAAGAGCGAGCCCAACACGTACTCGATCGCGGATCTGCAGCGTGATCAGAAAACCTGCTGGGAAGGCGTGCGTAATTACCAGGCGCGCAATCTCATGCGTGACGACATGCGGGTCGGCGACGAAGTCCTGTTCTATCATTCCAGCGCCAAGCCAGCGGGTGTCGCCGGGCTCGCCAGAGTGTGCGCCGCGGCGTATCCTGATCACACGGCCCTCGACAAGAAGAGCAAGTACTACGACGAAAAAGCCACGAAAGACAACCCGATCTGGATGATGGTCGATGTCGAATTCGTCGCGGCTTTTCCAGAGATCATCAGCCTCGAGACCATCAAATCGACCGCGGCACTCTCCGGCATCCTGGTCGCCAAACGTGGTATGCGATTGAGCGTGCAGCCGGTCGAGAAGAAACACTTTGATTTCATCAGGAAGATGGCGAAGTAGGTCGCCACTGATAAATCGACAGGTCGATGCGCCCCGAGTCGCTGAATTGCACACCCTCGGCTGACAGGCGACGACGCTGCTCGACTTCCCCGCCCCCCCGCGCCGCGATGTGCCCCGCCGAGCCGATGACACGGTGCCACGGGACGCCCTCTGCCAGCTCGTGGTGCCCCAGCACGCGCCCCACGAGCCGGGCGCGGCGCGGCATGCCCGCCAGTTCCGCCACCTGACCATAGGTCGCCACGTGGCCAGCTGGAATACGCTGCACAGCGCCGAGGATGCGGGCGGCGTGTGCGTCCGGTGATGTCCCTTCGCGAACGGGCGCAGCCATCAGGGCCCTTTCTCCAAGGGAACTGTCTTGCGCACGCCACCACGCTCGACCGACATCGCTTTGTTCGCACGCTCTCGGCTCTGCTTGAGGTCCAACCACTCACCGGCACGGCGTTCTGCTTCCGCGAGATGCTCCGCTTTGAGCATGGTGGCAAGGCGGTCCAGCTCGGCCTGAGCCTTAGCCTGAGTGCTGCTGTGTTCGAAAGCTGCGAGCTTCAACCACTTGTAGGCTTCGCGCGGATCTTCATCGACACCGGTTCCTCTGAGATACAGCTGCGCCAGGTTGAATTGTGACTCTGGCTTGCCCTGTTCTGCAGCAAGGAGGTACCACCTGGCCGCTTCGGCCGGACTCGGCGCCACCCCTCGGCCCTCGTGGTACTTGACCCCCAGATTGTGTTGAGCCACCACGTTGCCGGCCTCGCCCGCCTTGATATACCACACCAGCGCCTGCTCCGAATCCTGCTTGACTCCCTGGCCGTTGTCATACAGGAAACCCAGCCGTGTCATGGCGATGTCGTTGCCCTGATCTGCTGCCCGCTGATACCACCGCGCCGCCTGAACCATGTCACGCGTGACGCCCTGCCCGGTCGAGTAATGGTTCCCCAGTCTGGCCTGGGACAATGCGTGCCCCTGCTCTCCTGCTGCGAGAAACCAGCGCACCGCTTCACCGTTGTTCCGTGGGGTACCGACTGCTTCGGCATGCATCACGGCCAAATTGTATTGTGCGTTGACATGCCCCTGCTCGGCGGCGCGTTGATACCATTCGATCGCCGCGGTCGTATCCTGTGGAATGAGATCACCGTTGGCCAGACGCCAGCCGAACTCATACTGCGCGGCCGCTTCCCCGGCTTGGGCGCGGCGAATCACCTGTTTCATGTATTCGCGTTCTCGAGCTACGCCGTCCAAACGGTCCACTTCGAGCCCCCCGGCTTCCTGCACTACGACCTGGGACATCACGCACAACATCACGATCCACGTCATGGCTCAACTCCGATTGAATCAGCCTGATTAGCCTCTGTCTGAGAACTCCGCAAGCTACGATCGGCTGCGACGCTTGCTTCCTGCGTTCTCAGCCCGAAATAGTCCAGCGTATTGCGTGATACGCCTGCGGCCATTTCGGCCCTGCTGCCTTGACGCCCAGCGCCTTGCCCGATCTCGCCATGCCGTCGCTTTCAGACAAAGCCTAGTCTGGCGCTGACTGCCGGACGGTTGGGACCCACGGCTGCGCGGCCGGACGACCCGCGGAAGCGATCTCGTGCAGCGCCGTCACATCATGCCACGATCCCAGACGCCAGCCGGGCTCGACGAAACGCACGGTGCGTCGCCGAGCAGTAGCGCGGTGGTAGACGACGAACTCCTCAACACCCGTATCATCGCGCGTCACTAGAGCAATGAACTGACCGTCCGGGGACAAGCCTGCGAAACGTCCTTCGAGGTTCAGCAACGCGGTCCCGGTCGCAGAATCGACGAGATCGAAACCGTCCCGTGATGTTGCGCGAACAAGAACCACGCCTCCCGCGGCAACGCCGGCAGGATGACCAAACACGACAAAATGAGTTTGCTGGCGCGCGACATCAACCTGATAGACGCGTTCACCACAGCCAACAATGACATCATCTCGAGAATGCCACATGCAATCACGCCCTGGGTAGCCATGCAGGCCCACCGGCGCGACGTCGCAAACCTGTACGAGATCACGCTCACCCGTATCGATGCGACCGATGAAGACAGCCCCATGTTCGGTCACGAAGGCGATACGCCGCCCACCCGCACTGAGGGCCGGCAGCGACCGGGCGCGTCCGGTCAGCAGTTGATCCGAGCGGTACTCGAGGATCGGTTCCGAGATTTCATCATAAACGCGCACAATATCGTTCTGGCGGTCGCGTTCCAGCGTGGCGATACGCCCCGATAGCGGATCCGACCACGCGCCCTGGCACCGCCCAATGGTCCGGAGCACACGTCGGGAACGCGGCAAGTCGTCGCCATTGAATAATTCCTGGCTGGACAGCGTTGCCAGGACGACTTCACCCCCGGGAGTGGTGAACGCCATCTCCCAATCACGCGGTGCAATCCCGATGGTCGCACATCCCGTGCACACGGCAAACATCGCCGCCATGCCGCAGAACACGAACCGGCGAGCAGGAATTCGAAACAGGGCGTTGAGCGTGAGGTGGTCCATATATCCTTTTTAGATTCTCGAGCGTTCGAATCGCTCATTATAAGCGCAGGCAGGTATTGACGCATCGTCAAGAAAGACAGACGGGTCAGCAGCCCCCCGTCCATTCGCTTTTCTCATTGCTGCATATAGACTAAAGGATCCGTACAATCCAACCGACACTTTGACCAGTGACGGTTTGACAGCAACTGGACCATGGTCTAGATTCACCTGGGCCCCGCGCCCCCTGGATAACGTCCGCATGCCACGCCTGAGTCGAAAACAACGAGAGATACGACAACGTGACGAGCTCATCCTCAAGATTGCGCGGCGCCTGCTGCTCAAAGAGGGTTACTTCGGTTTGAGCATGGACCGGATTGCCGCCGCAACCGAATACGCCAAGGGGACCATATACCAGCATTTTCGTAGCAAAGAAGACGTCCTCACAGGCATCATGGTCAGCAATCTCGAGCGCCGCGCGGAGTTACTGGCAACGGCCGCGAGGTTTCCGGGCACCACGCGTGAACGCATGGCAGTCTTGTTACAGGCCGACGAATTACACTGCCGCTTGAATCCAGATCACGTTCGAGCGACAGAGATCATCGAAATCTCCAGTTTCATCGACCGGGCCGGGCCCGAGCGGCGGATGCGCTTGTCCACTTGCCGACACCGTAACCTGAGCATCATCCAGGGGATCATCCGCGACGCCCTCGCAGCAGGCGATCTCGACGCTGCCGTCATCGATGAATCGACCGTCCTTCTCGCGGTAGAAGGGCTGATGTTTGGCGTGAGGACGCGCGTCGACAACGACCGGGATGGCCACTTTGCGATCGCCGATGTGCACGACACACTGCGCACGGTCATGGCCGCTACGCTCGACGGTTTCGGGTGGCGCGCGTTATCCACGGAATGGGACTATCCTGCAACGCTCCGCCGGGCCGGCACGGAACACTTTGCCGCCGAAATCAAACGGGCAGGCCGCACATGACGTCACGGACTGGCGGGGGGTGTACCTGCGGCCTATACTGGGCCCCCATGCTCGGCGATGTGTTCAACCTGATGAGAACAAAGCGGTTGCTGATTGCAATCGGGGTCACGATCGCCGGCCAGGGCTGCGCCCGACCTCAACCAGCCGTCCCCCAGTCGCCCGACGATCGGATCCGCGAAATCCTCGAATTGGCCCGCGCGCAGGACGCGGATGCGGTCCCCGAGCTGATCGAGGAACTTGACCACGCTGACGTTGGAGTGCGTTATTGCGCCATCCTGTCCCTCGAACGCATCACCGGCACCCGGTTGGGCTTCCGGGCGAATGCGTCGACCAGTGACCGCTACACCGCGATACGTGCGTGGCGTGAATTCGCCGTCCAGCCGCCCTCTCCACGAGCAGCCGGCGGCCCTGAAAGCACGCGTTGAGAGCGAACGCTTGAAGAAACCCTCAGAACAGAATAGCATCCCCCTTCCAGCTCTAGAAAACTTAGTCGGCGCAGGCGTTTACGGATGAGCACGATCATCAAGGACATCAAACACCACGAGGACGTCGTGGTCATCGTGGTTGAGGGGGAATTGACCTTCGAGCAATCTCCCACCTTCCACAAGCGTCTCGTCGAGGTGGCTGAAGGCAGCGCAAAGCACCTTGTCGTCGATCTCAGCGACTTGAGTTACATCGACTCCTCTGGCGTGGGTACGCTGGTCGAGATCTGGCGTCGGCTGAAGACCCGCCAAATCGCCTTCTCGCTCGTGGGCCTCCAGAGTACGGTTCGAAGCGTGTTCGAGATCACCAAACTCGACGGCGTTTTCAGGATCTTTGAGACACTCGAAGAAGCACGGCAGCAATGAGCAGGCCGACATTCCTCACCAATACGGTGACCCAGCTTGGAAAGCTCGCCGATCAGAAGATTCGAGGCGTCGAAAGCCTGATCAACTCATGCGGCGGCATTGCATTTCTGCTGGGCGACACCTTGGTCGCCGTCACCCGGGCCCTCTTCGATCGCCGCGTGAAGCTTGGACGCACTGCCCTCATCGAGCAAATGGTACGTGTCGGCGTCGACAGTATCGGGATCGTGGTCATCGTTCAGCTGTTCATCGGGTGCATTCTGGCGCTCCAGCTGGCCCCCACGCTCGAGAAGTACGGCCAGCTCGACCAGGTCGCAACGGTCGTGGCAATCGCTGTCATTCGTGAACTGGGCCCATTGATCACGGCAATCGTGCTCAGCGGATTTGCTGGTGCGTCCATCGCTGCCGAACTGGGCGCCATGGTCGAGGCCGAGGAGGTCAAGGCCCTTCGCGCCCATGCACTCGATCCGATCCAATTCCTGGTCGTTCCTCGATTTCTGGCCACCGTCATCATGATCATCGGACTCAGCGTCGTTGCCGATGTGGTGGGAATCATCGGGGGTATGTTGACCGGAGTCGGCGTCCTGGAACTGGACTACCGCGGCTACCTCTACAACACTCAAATGGCCGTCGGGCTCAAGGATTTTCTAACCGGCTTGTTCAAGGCCGGTGTGTTTGGAGCCCTCGTCTCGCTGATTGCCGCTTACAAGGGCCTCCACGTCAAGGGTGGCGCTGTGGGTGTCGGTCAGGCGACGACCGCAACGGTGGTTGTTTCCATCGTCGCGATCATCGGCACCGACGCGATTTTCACGGCCGTATTCTATGCCTTTGGATGGTAATGACATCGTGGATGACGTCGTCATATCCTGCAGGGATCTGCGCAAAACGTTCCTCAACGCCGACGGGGATGAAGTCACGGTCCTGCAAGCCGTCACCTTCGACGTGGTCCGCGGAGAGACACTGGTCATCATGGGCGGCAGTGGGTGTGGAAAAAGTACACTGCTCAATTGCCTGATCGGCGAATACCACATTGACGGCGGCAGCCTGTTGTTTTGCACTCGAAGCATGGATGATGCCGTCGACATCGCCAACATGGACGACGGCGCGTTCAATGACATTCGACGGCGTTTTGGTATTCTTTTCCAGAGCGGCGCGCTGTTCAATTCGTTGACAGTGGCGGAAAATGTCGCATTGCCGCTGGCGGAGCACTCCTACGTTGACCCCGAGGTCATCGACATCGTCGTGGCAATGAAACTCGAGCAGGTCAAGATGCTGGCCCACCGGGACAAGATGCCGTCACAGCTATCCGGAGGTCAAAAAAAACGAGTCGGGCTCGCCCGCGCGACCGCCCTCGACCCCGAGATCCTGTTCTACGACGAGCCTTCGGCTGGCCTCGATCCGGTGACCTCGACAGCCATCGATGAACTGATGATGGACCTGTCCAAGAAACTCAGCGTCACGAGCATCGTCGTGACCCACGAAATGGACTCCGCTTTTCGCATCGCCGACCGCATGGTCATGCTCGATCGCGGCCGAGTCCTCAAGATCGGTGCACGCAGCGAGTTTGAAGCGTTGCGCGATTCCGACCCTGCGTCGCTCTCGACGCAGGCCGAGCGTTTGATGAACCAGTTCCTGAACGGCTACGGCACGGGCCCACTCACGGACGCCGAGGGCCGCAGCGAATTCGAAAAGCTGATAGGCGCGGAATAGTCCCGCAGAGTCGAGACCCATGGCTAGAAAAAAACGCAACCCGTTCCGCCTCGGCCTGACGGTCATCACGATGATCGGCCTGGCGGTTGCTTTCGCCCTGTTCATTAGCGGCGGGCGCCTGACCCCGTCAGCCAAGAAACCGCTACTCGTACGTTTCCCGGAATCTCCAGGAATGCCGTACATCGGCGAAGGATCTTACGTCCACTACCTCGGGCAACCTGTCGGCCGTGTGACGGGAACGAAAATCATCAAAGCTGACCCCGAGGACGACACCAACCTGTCCCACGCTCAGCAGTTCCTCGAGGTCACCGCGGAGATCAAAGAGGACATCGACCTGTACGACAACTGCGAGATCATGGCTTCTGCTCCGCCGTTGAGTACAAAGGGCGTCATCGACATCGTTCGTGCCGGCGACTCCACGACCATGCTGGACCCGAGCCAGCGGGCCGAAGGTAAGATCGCCGGATTCCGCTCGGCGGTTGAGCACGTGTCCAAAGAACTTGACGAGACCAACGACGATGGCCTGCTCGCGAAACTCAAGAATCAACTCGATGCGAGTGATCCCGAATCTTTGATTTACAAGCTCAGCAGCTCGATGGCGGATCTCAACGATGTCACTTCGCGTCTCAAATCAGAAATGAACGCCGAGGATGCGGCGACGCTCCTGGCCAAGATTCACGACAGCCTCGATCATCTCAAGTCGGGCCTGGCGAACCTCTCCCAAATGATTGACGACAAGCGCCCCCAACTCGAATCGGCAGCGGACTCCGTTGCACAAGCGGCGCGGACCATCGATGAAACGCTGGCTCGAGAATTCGATCTGCCAGACAAGGAACCCTCCGAGGACCCGATGATCGTCAAGATCCACGCATCGCTGACGGCACTGAACCATTCTCTGGACAACGTCGAAGCAACGACAGCGGATGCGCGCCAGACCGTGGCCATGAACCGTGACGAACTCGATCGCATCATCAGCAATGCCAGCGACGCCAGCGCGCACCTCAAGTCGGGCATTGCGGAGTTGCGGACGAATCCCTGGCGCCTGTTCTACAAGCCCACCGCAGAACAACAAAAAGAGGTCTACCTGTTCAACACCGCGCGTCGCTTTGCCGAAGCATCCGCTCACCTGGATCGGGCCACGACGCAACTGAGCACGTTCATCGAGGCGTTTCCCGAAGGCGCCACTCCCGACAATGACGAGTTCAAGCGGTTACGTGCCGACCTCGCCACCCACATGGCCCGCTTCGCCGAAGCCGAACAGGCACTGCTGTCCGAATTGCGCGTCGACTGACCGCCCGGACTGGGCGGCCCGCAATTTTGTGGAACCTCTTAAGCCATTAGCAGGCCGGTATTTGCGTCATCAATCACCGTGAATATTTTCTGACATTTTGTCAAAATACGACTTCTCGTCTAGACTTCCTAGATGCCCACGCAAGCACGACGACAACGCGACGTGCGGCGACGCGAGCGCCTGATCCTCGATGTCGCCCGACACATCCTGATGACCGAAGGCTACGCTGCCCTGAGCATGGACCGCATCGCCGAACGCGCGGAATACTCGAAGGGCACCATCTACCAGCACTTCAGCTGCAAAGAAGACGTCCTCGCCGGGATGGTCAGCGCGGCGCTGGTGAGCCGCCATGACCTGGTCGCTCGGGCCCGCGGCTTCCAGGGCCGCAGTCGGGAACGCATCCTGGCCTACAACTACGGAGACGAACTGTTCTACGAACGTTTTCCTGAATACCAGTACGCCCAAGAGGTTATCCGCATGGGCACGCGGGCGCAGCGCATCCCGCGCCGGCGCCGCGCCGAAGTCCGCCGCCGACAACAGGCCATCTTGGGGATTGCACGTGAGATCATCCATCAAGCTGTGACCGACGGTGATCTGGAGCTGACCACAGAGCAATCCGAGGGCAGCATCACGTATGGCCTGTGGGCCCTGACACACGGCATCCGCTCACTGGCGAACATGCGTTTCGAAACTGAGGTGCTCGGCCTGCAGGACACCGGGCGCGCCGCGCGGCAGACTGCAGAGTGCATCCTCGACGGCATGAACTGGGCACCCCTGTCGCACCATTGGGACTATCGTCAGACCCTGCGCCGGATCCAGGGGGAACTGTTTGCAACCGCGAATCACGCGGCGTGATTGTCCTGTGCTGTTTTTCTGACGAATCGTCAGATTCAGGTCTTGTGATTCGTTTTGCCCGACCAGGCTGATTGAGTTGGGCCGAACGTGTGCCCCCCCCCCGCCGGGGCCATTCCAATGATTGTGTTGACCAGACAGTGCGGGCAAAAAAAAAAGCCACATGGGCTGCGGAGCACACGGACACAAAACGCGTGTACTTGCGAGACGACGCCGAGTGGCGTGTCGAATTGCAACCCGGTTTTGAACCAAGGAGTGAGTCAGATGATTGAAGGAACCATTGGCAGCGTTTTCAGCGGTTTGTTTGGTGGCTTCGCCGGTATTTTCGAAAGCATAATCGGCGCCTTTACCGGTGGCCTTGGCGGCGTCACCGGCGGACTCGATGGAATCACGGGCGGGCTGACCGGCTTGCTCAGCGGTTTCGGACTTGGCTAGATCGGGACCCGGGAACGGTTCGATCTTTCAACGCCTCCTCGGGGAGACGAGATGAAAACAACAACCTGGATAAGGGCCGTAATGGCCTGTTGCACATGCGGCCTTCTATTGACCGTCGCGTGTCTTTAACGAACCGGTAGGTGGGTCTTGGTGGGGTTAGCGGATGCCCCGATGGGTGTCCCTGCCCCGCCAAGCATACCTCGAACATCCAGCACGGTCGCTGCCGTGCGGCGGCGGTTGTGCTGGATGTTCAAGGCTATGGACGCCATTGGGGGCTAGCTATGGTAAGCCCCCCCTGCAGCCCTCAATGGCGCTTTTTTCTCAGAGCTTCTAACAATACCGCGTGCCGTGAGCTCCGCAGCAGACCCCACAGCAAGCGGTTTTGTTAGATGCTCTCGGAGCATTCCGGTTGATCATCGTCCGGGGGAACGTTGGGCACGCCTGCGTCGTACGCGGCATGATGTGCTCGGCAACGAACGATGATCACCGGTTATGGGTGCCTTGGGGGATAGTGAAGTGGCCCGCCGATGGCAGGCCGGTAGGAGACCAGGGGTTCTCCGACCACCAGGTATCTCGATCGCCGTGGGGGCTGCTCGTGAAGTCCTCCGTAGCAGCCTCCATGGCGGTCAATTTGTAATTGTGATGATGGCATGTGGGGTCAATCCGATCCCGACGATTACCCGACACCATCATCGAGATGTCGGTCCTTGGGGGACTTGCACAACGTGTCAGGAGGCCAGCGATGATTGAGACATTGTTCAGCCAGTTCTTCGCCCAATTCATGGTCGCGTTTCTCGACAGCCTGTATGCCGAGCTACTGACGACCGTCGGACTATCAGGCGGAGGTGTGGACCCCGCCCTGCTGGCAGGGTTGGGGATGTAGGCACACAAAACCACCGGGCGGATCGCAGAACACCACGTTCTGCGATTCCGCTCTGGACAGGAAGGGAAGGACGATGTTCTTCGAAAGAAACCCGCTGAGAATGCTTGCCCACTGGACAGCCGTCATCATCGAGATGGCCGTGAACCCATGGCGCCGCCTGGGCCGACGACTCAACCGCAATGGCCGCAGTCCAACACCGTGCTGACCGATCGACCATGATGACACCGGCGGTGTAGACTGATGGGGATCACGATAGCCGCCAGTATGAAAACACGTCAACAACACATGCCCCGCAACGACAGGACCGTCATTGCGGGGCATGTTCAGTTCAGTCGCCAACCCGACCTCATTCGTCGTCGTGGTCGACCCAAACATTGTGGCCCATGCCATCCAGAGTAATGGTCTCACCATCCTCACCGATGAATTCGATGGTGACATTCTCCTGGGTGGGTGCAGTGGACCCTTTCAGCCGAACGACATCGAGATACTGCCCTGACGTCACATCGTGACGCTTCAGGTGCAGGCCCATGTGAGCCTGCAGGAAAACCTCGATCTCATCCTCGCTCAATGCGCCATCCTGATTGGCGTCCGCCTCCGGATGCCGTTCGAGCATGGCGTTCATCGGTGCCTGCTCGACGACTTCGAGCCACTGCAACACTTCAGCAGCCGCCGGACGGTAGTCGATGTTTTCCAATAACCAGGGCTCAATCGGGCCACCGGCCTCATGAATCAATTCGATGACCTCGACGGACCCGTCGTCCGCGGACGTGCTTTTCGAGATCACATGCACTCGTTCGTCGTTCGCTTGTTCGTGGGTAATCCACTGACCGTCAGCCTCGGACACCTGCTGAATGAACATGCCGGCGCCAACCAGATGAGCCGTCTCCTGCCCGCTCAGTTCACCATCCTGGTCATGATCCGCGTGCGGAAATGCATCGATCACCGCTTGGGGGTCGCTTTGGGCCAGGGCAACCAGGAAAGCGTCATGTTCGGTTCTTGACAGGACTCCATCGCCGTCCGCATCAGCGGTTGGATGGTGTTCGAGAAATGACTCGAGGCTCGCTTCATGAGCACGTACCATCATCGTCAACGTACCTTCCATGTCACCGCCAGGCTTTGCAATGAATACGGCATGAGGCGAAGAGTGGTCGATGTGGATTCCATGGACTTGGGTGAGCACGCCCTCGACGTCTTCACCGTCAGGATCGGCGTGCCACGAGTCCCCCGCGGGCGCGAGCAGAACGTTGAATTGACCGACGGTGTTCACCTCGACGATATCATCCGGCACAGCAGAGTCCACAGCGAGAATGACACCATGAGGAACGGGCTGTTGCGCCGGCGCTTCACGATCTTTCGCGCCCGCCGATGTCAGCGTCACGACACACCACAGCCCCATCAGTCCGACAGCAGGCCAGGTGACCCGGCGGATGGAGCGGCGTTGCGGTGGTTCAAGAATCATATCGATTCTCCTTTCGATGGTTCGGGGATTGGCGGCCATGGCGGCGGTACGGCTGGCCCACAGTCCTGGGGACACCCCATGCGACGCGCGCAGCAGGCAGCGAGCATATGCTCCTGCTGTAAGCTGTCCGCGTTGCACGGCCCACACATCACAGGCATGTTCACGTACCAGATCGAGACGACGATTCACCCACGCCACGACCGGCCAGAAAAATAGAACGGTTCCGGCGAACCACTGCACTTGCCGCACCCACATGTCGCCCCGCCGGAGATGGGCAACTTCGTGCAACACCACTGCCTCGAGCTCCTCCGGCCGGGATAAGAGCTCTCGGGGTATGACCAACGTTGGCCGCATCAATCCGAAAATAAATGGGGACACCGTGTGGTCGGCAACCCGTACGTCGATGCCGCGTTTGCAACCGCAGCGCCGACACAGGTCGACTACAAAAGCAAGCGTGTGCTTGTTTGCCTTGGGAAAATCCTGACAAGCCGCGCGAAACTGAATGATGCTGTGCATTCTCCAACAGGCCACGAGCACAAGGCCCAAGAGGTAAGCCAGGGCCAACCACGGAACCCAGGATGTAACGGTCGCGCGCTCCGCCGTGGCGACTACTTCCTCGCGGCCCAACATCAACCAGATCGCGTCGCGCAGGGTTGATGGCGATGCCGCGCTCTCAGCCCGGGGAATCGTGACGCCATCGATCCAAGATGATGCAGACACGACAACCCCCTCGAACGACACCGGGGAATCGGGCCATGCCGGCAAGAGAAACTTGGCCAGCACGATGGTCCACAACACACCGTGCGACCACAGCGGGAGGCGCCGCCCACAGAGCCACACGACCATGGCCGTCAACAGAGCCAGCACCGTGCCATGCAGCACTCCATGGCCCAACCAATCGAGCATGCTCTGGAGTATGATCATTGTTCGGCCTCCTGCTCGCCTTGCTCCGCTTGTTCGATCTTCGCCTCGATGCGCTGTAGATCTTCGGTAGACAATTCCGCATCCTCCACGAGCCGCAGGACCAGTTCACCCGCCTGGCCGTCGAAAACACTGTTCAAGAATTGTTTCAAGCGGGCACCGAGCACTTGATCCCGCCGGACCGCCGCGCTGTATACGAAAGGCTGCCGGCTGCGGTCGACGGCCAATGCACCCTTGGTGCCCAGCTGATTCATGAGGGTCATCACGGTGGTGTAGGCGGCCTTCTCGCCCAGCGATGCCTCCATCGCGTCCTTGACGGCCCGCACGGTCGAGGGACCGAGCTGCCAGATCAGCTTGAGGATCTTCAATTCGGCACCCGTTATGTTGGGTAGATCTGAGGCCATGATGCGCTCCTACTATGATTATCGGAATACTACTAGACGCATAGTAACTCCGCAAGCACGAAATCGTAACACTTTGCCTACCAACAAAAAAAAGCCGTGACTGGCCAACGCCAGTCACGGCTGGAACCTGAGAACGGGTGGAACTAGCGGCCGCGGCCGCGCCGGGCACCGACGATTCGTACGCAATCCCGGGCACAGAATGGGGTCCCATCAAGAAGGTGCCCGCGGAGTTCGAGCACAATGATGTCATCCTGGGCCGCCTCGTCCAGACCCAGCACGTCGGCCAGATCCGCAACGCTGAACTTCAGCGACAGATCGGTTATGCCGTCCGACGACTGGTCGTCGTTGCAGGCACACCCGTTGTCCGCCGAGCAGCCCACTGGCCCTTCATGGGGATGGTTGAGGTCTTTGAACTTGACGCCTGGTCCCGGTGGCCCGTCGAGCGGCGCAACGCCGTCCTCGTAGCCACACCGGCTCAGGCGCAGGCTGGCGATATCGATTTCATACACGTCGAAGTCATCCTCGCCAGTCAGAGCGAGCGGTAGAACCCCGTTCGAACCCGCATTGAGCGGGGCGGGGCAGGCCCCCTGCTTGATGATCATCGTACGCGAGCAGGCATCGTCGGGAAGCGGTTCACAACTACCGCCAACACAAACGCCGTCACCATCAGCACAGGGTTCACCCTCGTTGATCGGAATCATATTGGCACAGTTGGGACCATCACCATCGGCGTCGCAACTGGCCTGGGTACATTCGCCACCTTCGGCGGAACAGTCGACCGGGTCTCCAATGCAGATGTCGTCGATGCATCGATCCTCGATCGTGCACACGTCACCATCATCGCACGGATCAATACAACCGGGTTCTACACACTCGCCGTTGTTGCACACACCCGCGCCATCATCGCACGGCATTCCCTCGTTGATCGGCTCGCGATTGTCACAGTTGCCTTCTTCGCCATCACTCGAACAACTTGCGGCGTTACAGTCATCACTCTCACCACTGCAATCGACCTCCTGGCCGACGCACAGATCGCCGTCACAAGCATCATCGATCGTGCAGGCCTGGCCATCATCGCACGGATCTTCACACGCCGGCTCGACACACGCGCCGTTTTCGCACACACCGGCACCATCATTGCATGGCAAACCATCATTTATCGGATCGAGATTGTCGCAGTTACCCTCCTCGCCCTTGAATGAGCAACTGGCAGCGGTGCAGTCGTCGCCCGCGTCACTACAGTCAACCTCCTGCCCCTGGCAGAGGTCGCCATCACAGGCGTCATCGATCGTACATGCATTGCCATCGTCACATGGATCTTCGCAGCCTGGCTCGACACAGACGCCGCCATCACAAATGCCGGCGCCGTCATTGCAAGTCATGCCGTCATTGATCGGTTCGAGGAGATCACAATTGCCCTCTTCGCCCTTTAGAATGCAGCTGGCCGCGTTGCAGTCATCACCGGCCCCACTGCAATCCACCGGTAAACCGACGCACGTATCACCCTCGCACGCGTCATCAACCGTACAGGCATCACCATCATCGCAGGGATCTTCGCAACCTGGCTCGACACACACGCCGCCGTCACAGATCCCGGCACCGTCATTGCACGCCAAGCCGTCATTGATCGGATCCAGGACGTCGCAGTTGCCTTCGTCACCATTTGCGGAACAGCTGGCCACGTTGCAATCGTCGCCGGCCGCGGTGCAATCCACCAGCACACCGATGCACGTATCACCCTCGCACGCGTCATCAACCGTACAGGCATCACCATCATCGCAGGGATCTTCGCAGCCTGGTTCGACACACACGCCGCCGTCACAGATCCCGGCACCGTCATTGCACGCCAGACCGTCATTGATCGGATCCAGCACGTCGCAGTTGCCTTCGTCACCATTTGCGGAACAGCTGGCCACGTTGCAATCGTCGCCGGCCGCAGTGCAATCCACCAGCACACCGACGCACGTATCACCTTCGCACGCATCATCAACCGTGCAGGCATCACCATCATCGCAGGGATCGACGCATTCGGGTGTTACGCAGACGCCGCGCCGACACACCCCGGCACCGCCATCACACTCCGTCCCATTACGCAACGGCTTCGTAATATCACAGTTGCCCTCCTGGCCATCAGGGCTGCACGTCGCCTCAACGCACTCGCCGCCCATGCGTGAACAGTCCACAGGCGTTCCGACACATGTATCGCCATCGCACGCATCCTCGATGGTGCAGACATCGCCGTCATCGCAGGGGTCGATGCACAGGGCAACACAAGCACCGCTCTTGCACGCGCCCGCGCCGCCGTCACACGGTGTGCCATCCTTGAGCGGCTTGAGCAAGTCACAATTCCCGTCCGCTCCTGCCGCATCACAGGTGGCAATGGCACACTCACCACCGGCATCACTGCAGTCAACTGGATCGCCAACGCAGGTGTCACCGTCACACGCGTCATCAACGGTGCAGGCATCACCGTCACTACACGGATCCTTGCAACCACCCGCCACGGTAATCGTCAACGCCTGGTATTCATCGATGACGTACTCACCGCCCGCCGGATTGAAATAAGCCGACAACGGTGGTGATTTCGGCGGTAGATTGAATCGCAATTCGAATTCCCCCGACGCATCTGCGGAGGCTTCCACGTCGAACTCACACACGTACAGGATGCCGCCGCCGGCTCCCGGCGTGGTGAAGAATCCCTGAATGGTCGCATAGAACAGACCAAAGATGGTTGGCGGTGTCTCGTTGTAGGTGATTGTGAGCACGACCGGCTGGTCGTCGAATACCCAGTCGTCCCGCAGGGTGTCGATGACGATCGAGTCGCCACCGCCCATTCCGGGATTGTTGTCAACGTAGGTGATCGCACCGCTTGCGCCCCCCTGCGGTTCCGCAGAAAATGGCATGATGATCTGGTAGGCGTTGAGTTGCTGGGTCGGACCGCCACTGTCCTGCATCCACACCATGACGCGCGCCGTGGAGCCGGCCTCCATCACGATCGAGGTGTTTCCGGTCGTCGGGGCGGCCTCCTGTTCGCCGTCGAGAGCCATGAAACTTCTGGCCTGTCCCAGCGCTCCCGGAGCGGTCAACGCAACAATCAACATGGTTCGTGTCATCGAGTACTTCATTGCGACCCTCTTTTGTTGTCTCAGAAGAAATTAAGCCCAAGCGAGATAGGTGCTTAGACCCATAGTAACGGAATTCAAACGCTCATCAAAGACGACTGCTATGTTTCACCGACCGTACAAACAGGACGCAACCCCTGCAGTTTCCATGAATTAGCGTGATTTGGCTGAATTATTAGAGGGACCGAATCTATTGACACGCCTGCGCAGACCTACGTAGAATCGAGGGACTTTATGCTGATGCGCTTAAACAACTTTGTGGCCGTCCCGGGTTGCTCCGAGATGTGCGTTTGTAAGTGTTGTTGTCGTTGTTCACCCTTGTGAGCAACCTGCAGGTCGCGCATCGCATGACTCAGCGAATCGAACCCGCAGGTTCTTGAACCTGCGGGTTTTTTGTTACCCGCGTTCGGGGAGCAGCGGGCCAGGGAATACGGAAAGAAGCACGACCGTCCCGCCTCGGCGGGACCTGTGAGGGACAAACCATGCACCTGCCAGTTGCCAACTCAGGAGAGCTGAAGAAGATCGGGGAGGAGTCCACTGCCGACGAAATCATCGCCTGGTCGCACGAGCGCTTCGCCGAACGCAACATGATCATGACCTCGTCCTTCGGAATGGAGGGCTGCGCGCTCATCGCAATGTACGCCAGGACTGGGTTGCCGCTGACTGTCGCATACCTCGACACGATGTTTTTCTTCAAGGAGACCTACGAACTCATTGATCAGATGCGCGCGAAGTACCCCAACCTGACCTTCGAGAACAGAGGAACGACACTCACGCCCGAAGAGCAGGCAACACGCTATGGACCAAAGTTGTGGGCGCGTGACCCACAATTGTGTTGCAAGATGCGCAAGGTCGATCCGATGGCCGACGCTCTCGCCGGCAGTGACGTGTGGGTCACCGCGCTACGCCGCAGCCAATCGCGCACGCGTGCGCACATCCAGGTGGTCAACTGGGATTGGCAATACCAGCTCATCAAGTTGTGCCCACTGGCCTACTGGGAACGCGAGGATGTCTGGAAGTACATCAAGGATCACGATGTGCCGCATAACAAGTTGCACCACGAAGGCTATCCCACTGTCGGCTGTACCCATTGCACTGCACCGGTTGAGGGCTCCAAGATCGGTGAGTACTCGCGTGCAGGGCGATGGTCGGGGCAAGACAAGACCGAGTGCGGCCTGCACGGTGATGGCATCTAGCCGATGCACACGGCACGCAACCGACGAATGAATACTTGGGTCGCGCGAATTCGCCTGAGCATGACACGGCACACACCATGAACCGCCCTGCGGTGCAGTTGATCAGCGTTGGCCTGAGCCACCGACACGCCCCCGTGGCCGTTCGAGAGCGTATTGCGCAGCACCGCGCACCGTTGTCCCGGATGCTCGACCACTTGTCGGGCCTCGCGGACGAGCGGGTTATCCTCGGAACCTGCCATCGTTTCGAAGCCTATGCGTTGACCACACAGGCCGACACGGATGTGTGGGTCGAACGGATGTGCCGCCTTGTCGATGTGCCGATGGCGTTCGCCGGCGATCATTTCATCGTCCGTCGTGGTCAGGATACCGTGGACCACCTCATGGGTGTTGCGGCCGGTCTCGACTCCAAGGTGCTCGGTGAAGACCAGATCCTTGCCCAGGTGCGCCAGGCATTCCTGAGTGCCGTCGATCATGGCACCGTCGGCCCGATCCTGTCAGCGATGTTTCGCGGGGCAATTCACGCCGGCCGCAGCGTCCGCCGAGACACAGGAATCAATATCGCCCCCCGCTCATTTGCCCACCTGGCGGTACGCCACCTGATCGACCACAACGCCGCGCAGCATGTGGCCATCATTGGCACGGGCGCGATGGCCCGCGAAAGCATCCGGGCACTGGAGCCCCAGTCCGACGCTCGTGTCACAATCGTCAGCCGACACCTTGAGCGGGCAACCGCCCTGGCAGGTGATCAGCACATCGCAGTCGCGCCTCTGGCCGCACTCCCCCGCGTACTGGCCGCCAGCACCGCCGTGATCAGTTGTACGACCTCCCGGCGCTACCTCGTCGATGCCGCAGCGATTGGCCAACGGTATGCTCCTCTGCGCATGGTCGACTTGGGCATGCCTCGAAATATCGACCCCGAATTATCCGCTCGCCGACACGTCCACCTGACCCACCTGGATGATCTGCCGGAATACCACGCGCTGTGTGCCGAAACGATTGAACGGGCTCAGGAGATCACCCAGGCAGCCGCGGCACGGTTCGCGCGGTGGCTACGCGCTCGACGGGACAGGCCACCGCTCGATTGCTCTGCTGGAGACTCTGCAGCATGATCGACCACGCCGTGATCCTGGCCGCCCACGGCGGCGGCGATGACTCGCAAGCCAACCGCATCGTCAGGCATCTGGCTGAAGTCGTCGCCACCCAGGGCCCATTTGAGTGGGTAGGTGCCGCGTTCCATCTTGGATCCCCGAGTTTCGCAACGGTGATCGACAGCGTCAGTGCCCGCCGTATCACGGTCGTTCCAATCATGACGAGCCAGGGGTACTACTTCGACGAGATCCTCCCTCGCCAACTGGCACACAACACCA
The DNA here is from genome assembly GCA_942492115.1 of uncultured Planctomycetota bacterium. Taxonomy (GTDB): domain Bacteria; phylum Planctomycetota; class Phycisphaerae; order UBA1845; family CAIVHJ01; genus CALODL01. The sequence goes on along the minus strand of CALODL010000002.1, from coordinate 24,512 downwards.
CGTTCGGTGCCACCTGCGTGCATATCACGCCCCCGGTCGGCATGCACCCCCAACTCGGCGAGATACTCGCCCGGCGCGTGCTGGCCATCGTCACCGAGCAGGCGCTCGCGCCCGCGCACACCGCGATCGCCGTCGTCGGACACGGCACACCGCGTCATTCCAGCAGCCGGCAAGCGGCCCTGGATCTCGCCGAGATGTTGCACGCACGCTGCGGCATGACCAGCGTCGGCGTGTTCATCGACGATCAGCCTGCACTGCGCAACCTGGGCGCCCTCGTAGATCACCCGAGTATCATTGCCCTGCCCTTTCTCATCGGCGGCGGGTCTCACGGGACGGTGGATATTGCCGAACAACTGACTGACCCGCGCCTGAGGGGTCGAACCATTCACATTGACGTTCCACTGGGTGAGATCCCGGAACTCGCCACACTGATCTGCTCATGCGCGGCCCCACCCCTGCGCCTCGGTACCCGCGGCAGCCGCCTGGCACGCATTCAAGCAGAGCATTTGGCAGAACGATTGCGTCACACCGGGCGCAGAGTCGACATCGTCACGCTCGACACTTCAGGTGACCGCGACCGCACGCGCCCCATCGCGGAGCTCGACGGCATGGCCCCCTTCGCCGATGCCATCGAGCAGGCCCTGGTCAATGGCGATATTGATCTGGCCGTCCACAGCCTCAAGGATCTGGCGTCGCAACCGCACCCCGAGCTCACTCTCGCGGCCATTCTGGAACGCGGTGAGCCTGGCGATGCCCTGGTCGCCCGGGCCAACATGACACTCGACCAACTGCCCGCCGGTGCCCGGATCGGCACGAGTTCGGCCCGCCGCGCCGCTCAGGTTCTGGCGCGCCGTCCGGATCTGGTCATCGTGCCATTGCGTGGTGCCGTAGATGAACGAATCAATCAAGTTCGTCGGGGCACGCTTGATGCAGCGATCCTGGCCACTGCCGGACTGAGTCGCCTGGACGCGCTCGGCGAGATCAGTGAGCGTTTCGATCCGACGACGCTGCTCCCGGCGCCGGGGCAAGGCGCCATCGCCGTGCAGGTTCGAACAGACGACCTGGCGACGCGTGCAGCGATAACTCCGTTCGATCACCATCCTTCACGAACGGCAACCGCAGCGGAACTGGGCTTCGCCGCTCAACAGGCACTCCGTGACCCGCGACCGCTGGGAGCATATGCGACGTGCACGGACACGATCACATTGCATGTTCGGGTCATGTCGCCTGATGGTCGAGCGTCCCACGACGCTGTGGTGTCCGGTGCAACGACAGACGCCGTCGTCGCGGCTGCTCTCGACAGTATTCATATCCAGGAGTTGAGCGCACCTGACCAGAACGGAACGACCGGGTGAACATGGGCAGCGTCTATCTTGTCGGAGCGGGGCCGGGCGATCCCGGGTTGTTGACCGTTCGCGGGCTGGCCGCGTTGCGCAGCGCCGATGTAGTCATCCACGATCGGCTGGTTTCGGCAGCCCTGCTCAACGAGGCGTCTGCGGGCTGCGTCTTGATCGATGTTGGCAAGACACCCGAACAACAAGACATGACTCAAGATGACATCAACGCCATGCTCGTCGAACATGCCCGTGCGGGCCGCACGGTCGTGCGCCTCAAAGGCGGGGATCCGTTCGTGTTCGGCCGCGGATACGAAGAGCTTCAGGCCATCCGGGCCGCTGGCCTGACCGGTCACGTGATCCCCGGCGTGACGAGTGCTCTTGCCGGCCCCGCAGCGGTCGGGGTCCCGGCGACCGCACGACGTCGAGCTCGCAGTGTCGCAGTGGTCACTGCTTCGACCGAGGACGGAACGGATGTCCTGGACTACATGAGCCTGGCCCGTATCGACACTGTGATCATCCTCATGGGGCGAAGGAGACTCGCCGAGATCTCCGCGCGTCTGGTCGCAGCCGGCAAACCGCCAGCCACACCGGCATGCTGTATCGAACGTGCCACCTGGCCGTTCCAACGGCAAGCGCAGGGAACCCTGGAGGACATCGCCGCCCGCGCCGCCAATGCCGGGCTCTCACCACCGGCCATCACGGTCATTGGAGACGTCGTGGCATGCTTTGAGAATCCGCGACCCGATCTGTTGTTCGGGCGCCGGATCGTACTCACCCGGCCTGCCGACCATGGAGGCGTTCTGCGCAGTACCCTCGAAGCCGCAGGCGCGACGGTCGTACATTGCCCGTTGATTCACATCGACCATTCCCGAACGACAGCGCTTTGCGCAGCGTTGGACGGCATCGCCGACTATTCCTGGATCGTGGTGACCTCGCGAAATGCGGTCGAAGCGCTCCGGAATGCGCTGGCCGCACAGTCGGCGGACGCCCGTTATCTGGCCCCCTGTCGAATCGCCGCGGTCGGTCCCGGAACAGCTCGGGCCCTCGCCAGTCTTGGACTGACTCCTGATCTCATCCCGACCGAGTACAGCGCCCGCGGTCTCGCTGACGCACTGATTTCCGAGAACCCCACCGGTCACGTACTGTACCCGCACAGCAGTCGTGCTGACCTGGCGCTGGCTCATATGTTGACGACTGCCGGTGTCAGGATCGATGCGGTGGTCGCCTACGATACGCAACCGCACACCTGGACCGCGACTCAACGCGCCGCAGTGACCGAAGGCGCTGATGCGGTATGCGTGTACAGCCCATCGGCAGTGGCCAGCTTCATCACGCAGGACGTTCCGTTGCGCGGGGCCCTGGCATGTATCGGGCCCACGACGGCCGATGCAGCCCGCCAGGCCGGACTGAGGGTGGACATCGTGGCCGATCCCCACGACGATGCCGGGATGTACTGCGCATTGGAGCAGTTCTTTGCATAGAACGGAGTATCATGGCATATCCTGAGAATCGGTTGCAACGGTTTCGCCGCACGCCTGCGCTTCGTCGCCTGGTCCGTGAAACGCGCGTCAGCCGGGATGATCTGGTCTACCCGATGTTCGTCGCTGAGCGCCGAGAGGACGCCGGGCCCATACCGTCCATGCCCGGCATCGAACGCTACGCACTCGAGAACATCGGCCACCATGCCGCTGCGGCCCACGAACGGGGCGTCAGTGCAATCCTGTTATTTGGCATTCCAGCAAACAAAGATGACAACGGAACATCGGCCTACGATCCGGACGGCGTCATTCCGCGCGCGATCCAGCGCGTCCGCGTGGCGTGCCCCGAGACAGTCATCATGGCCGATGTGTGCCTGTGCCAGTACACCGCCCACGGTCATTGCGGCATCCTGCGAGAAGATGCTATCGACAACGACGCCACGTGCCAGCGGTTGGCGCAAACCGCGGAAACCTACGCACGTGCAGGAGCTGACATCGTCGCTCCCAGCGCCATGATGGATGGCCAGGTGGCCATGATTCGCGAGCGTCTTGACGACTCAGGGCATGCGCACATCGCAATTCTGGCTTACGCCGCCAAGTTCGCCTCGAGCTACTATGGCCCGTTTCGTGAGGCAGCCGAGTGCTCACCGCAGTTTGGGGATCGACGAACCTATCAAATGGATCCCGCTAATGCGCTTGAAGCTCTGGCTGAAATCGAACTCGATCTGGAAGAAGGCGCCGATGCCCTGATGGTCAAGCCGGCCGGTCCCTATCTCGACATCGTCAGCGGGGTCAAAGAAGCCTATCCCGATACGCCATTGGCCGCATATCAGGTGAGCGGGGAGTATGCCATGATCAAGGCGGCCGCTGCCCGGGGCTGGTTGGACGAAGAAGCAGTGATGCTCGAGTCTCTATTGGGCATCAAGCGGGCGGGCGCTGACATGATCATCACCTACTTCGCCCATCGCGTGGCCGAACTGCTGTAGGCGCCGGTCGCACACCGGGCTGGACGCGGGAGAGCCACAGCCCCAGCAGTTCGATCCCGGCGCAGAACGAATCAGGCGCTGGGCGGACAGGCGGCCGAGACCGCCGCAAGATCGTAGGGCTGGCTGCAGGTAACCGAAACACCATAGCGCCGTCGCGGATCGTCGCCGTGGCTGGTCAGGGTGACGTCTGTACCCAACGCTGTAGCGAGGATACCCTCGATTTCGGGTGTGCATGCCGCGAACGTCTCCGTCGTATTGGGTGCAACAGCTCGATCGTTGATGATGACATCGAGCACCTGGCGACTGAACCGCAATGCGCCACTGTACAAGATCTCGAGCTTGTTGCAGGCGTTGGCCGCGTTGCCGAGGGCGGCAATCAGCCGCTCGGAATTGCTGCCTGCGAGCGGTTTCTTGCGGTTGTACAGCAGACCCCAGGTCCCTCCAAGGTGGTCCATTGAGAAATCATGCTCATGGCCGATAAGCATGACACCGGGACCGTTGGGCACATGGCGGTAGTCGGCCACGTCGATGAGCAAGCCAGGCAAGCTGTGTTCGCGCACCCAGTCATGGAACACGGTGATGAAGGACTCAGGATCAACGCCCAAATCACCGTCGACGTGGATCTTGATATTAACGTGCTGCAGGTCCATGCACTCGCTTTCTCAAATCACTCTGCGGATGCGGCATCCCGCATCCGGTTGTAGCATCCATGAACAGCCTCGATGAAGAGTTGGGCCTCTTCGATGAGGGGCCGGGCCGATTCTTCGTCATGGGGTTTATCGGCGTTGTCGAACGCGTCGAACAAGTAATTGGCGAACTTACCCCCGGCGAATGGATCGAAGAACAGCTTGGTGTCGTAATACCGTTCGCGAAACTCGTCGACGATCTCCTCGGGGTCATCCTCGCTGACATCGTCGTACTCGATTTGAACGAGGGCCTTGGCCGCCCTGAGCATGGCCTTGAGAGCATCTTCCCCCGCCGTCTGGTAGTCGCTCTTCTCCATGAGCAACTGGGCCTCGAAAACCAGCCGCTCGGATGCGGTCATTTCGAACTCATACTGGCTGACCACCGCCCCGGCACACTCGCCCTTGCCGATGTCGCCGGTCGAGTACTGCCGCGGATCGGCCCAGTCGGCATAGAACTCCGGTTGGGCACCGTGATCTGGAATATCCTGGGTCAAATCCTCGAGGATCTCGCGAATCCGACCCTTGCCGATGCGGTTGACGAAAAGCATGAATCGTTCATCGACCTCGCGTTCTTTCATGTAGAACTCGGTGATGCGATCAAGTGCATCCGGCACGCGTTTCGACGGGATGGCCACGATTGGCAGTCCGTATGACCCCGCGTTGTGCTCCCACTGCCCACCCAGTACGACCTGGAAGTGTGGCACCTTGAACCCGCCGATATTGCGACTGACGCCATAGAAACCAATGTCAGCCGCGTGATGCTGGCCACAACTGTTGAAGCAACCGCTGACCTTGATGTGCAGATCCTGGATGGCCTGGTCGAGTTGAAAGCACTTATCTTCGAGACGTTTGCGCAGTTCGGCGGCCAGGCCGCGCGAGGATGAGATCCCCAGTTTGCATGTATCCGTACCTGGGCACGCGACGATATCCAGAATGTTGCTCGCCCCTGGCTGGCTGAGGCCCACCGCGTCGAGGTCCTTGTACAGGGCCGGTATATCTGACTTGCTGACCCAGCGGATCACGAAGTTCTGTTCGACGGTGGTCCGGATCGTACCAGTCGTGTACGCGCGGACGATGTCTGCAAGTGCCCGCAGCTGATCTCCAGTCAGATCGCCCAGGGGGAGGGCCACGGTGACCACTGCGTAACCCGCTTGGCGCTGATCCCGAACATTGGTGTGGACGAAGTGGCGATAGCGTTCATCGCCATTGAGTGGTGGCAGTTCGCCTGGCGGATTCTTGGGCTGCTCACCACCTTCATCGACGTGCTCGAGAAACTCGGTCCACCGCGGATCAGGCTTGAGCTTGGCCCGCTCTGCGAGGACCTCCTCCTTGAATTTGTCGATCCCCCACTTCTTGATGAGGAACTTGAGCCGCGCGCGGCTGCGGTTCTTCTTCTCGCCATGTCTGCCGAAGACGCGTGCGATGGCCTGAGCCATCGGCAGCATTTCCTCCGGCGGCAGGAACTCGTCGAACACCTTGGCCTGCTGCGGCACGGCGCCGAGACCGCCGCCTACGACGAACCGGAACCCGCGCTGCTCGGCACCGTCGACGACGCGCGTCTCAGCGGTGAAGCCGAGGTCATGCATCGCGGCGAGGCCGCAGGAATGCTGACCGCAGCCACTGAACGTCGGCTTGAACTTGCGGCCGAAGTTCTGGGCATCCGGATGCCCAAGCAGGAAGTAAGTCAGCGCCTTGGCATAGGGTGTGACATCGAACGCCTCGTCGGGACACACGCCTGAATAGGGACACCCGGTCACATTGCGCACGCTGTTGCCGCACGCCTCACGCGTCGTGATTCCGACAGTCGCAAGACGACGCATCAACGTCGGAGCATCGTCCAGATGGATGAAATGCAGCTGAAAGTCCTGGCGCGTGGTAATGTGCGCGATGCCGTCGGAATACTCCTCGGCGAGTTCTGCCATGCATTCGAGTTGCTCGGGCGTCATGCCACCGTATGGGATCTTGATGCGCAACATACCCGGAGCATCCCACACCGTTTCGGGGCCTTTGGTGTTGTTACCCTCGGGGTATGCCAGCTGTTGGGTCCTGGTGCCGTCGTGGCGCTGGCCGTTGTCGTAGCGCTGGCCGTATGCCCCACGACGCAGGCGCGTCTCGGCAAAGATCTTGTCATCGACCTTGCCATGGCGGCGGAGTTCGATCTCGGTCTCGAAGGTGAGGATCTCCTCGCCGAGCGGCTCAGGCAGCTTGCCCTGCAGTCGCTCTTTCCATAATATATTGCTGGCCTTCATGATAAGTCATCCAGAAGGGAGTTAGGGGACTGCTTGCCACGGTTCTTCAACAAGTTTACAACATCCATATAATTAGGGCAATTGACCTTCGGAGGCCCTAATCTGATCACATGCCTTTGCCAGGCAGTTACTTAGAACGGGAACACACCATGGCCAGCGACCACCATCTACGCGTTTATGACTCTGTCATCGACATGCTGAGTGACGCAGATAACCCCACCCCTATCGTTCGCCTCAACAAAGTTGTCCCGTTTCAACACACCAGGGTCTACGCCAAGCTCGAATGGTATAACCCATTTGGCGCCATCAAGGACCGCGTGGCGGCCAACATGATCCGCGATGCCGAGGAACGGGGCACGCTGGCCGACGGCAACAAGCTCGTGGAGGCTACGTCGGGGAACACGGGGCTCGGGCTGGCGATGATGGGCAACGTCAAGGGCTACCCGCTGCGAACACCTCTGTCCAAGGCCATCCCCGTCGAGAAGCGCACGGTGCTCCGTTTTCTCGGCAGTGATGTCGTCGAATTGGATGATACGTTGTGCCCGGCCCCCGGGGCTCCGGAAGGGGCAATCGCCATCGCCCGGCAGACTCCGATTGATGACCCCCAGTTCGTCGGGCTCGATCAATACAAGAACGCCGCCAACCCCGACAGCCACTATCGCACGACCGGCCCCGAAATCTGGCGCCAAACAGGCGGGAACATCACCCACTTTGTCGCCGGACTCGGGACGTGCGGAACCATCACCGGCACCGGACGGTTCCTCAAGGAACAGAATGCCGCCATCAAAGTCCTCGGTGTTTACCCAGACGACGGCCATGACATCCCGGGAGTCCGCAGTTTGCGGCAACTCCAGCAAACGGATTTCTTCCTGCCCGACGAGTACGACCAGATCATCGAGGTCAGCAACCGCGACTCCTACGACATGTTTCTGCGGCTCAACCGGGAAGAAAGCATCATTGCGGGCCCCAGCTGCGCCATGGCTCTGGTCGGTGGCTTGCGCATGATTCCAGACGAACCAGGCAACGTCGTCGTGATCATTTTCCCCGATAACGTTTTTAAGTATGCGTCGTCAGTCTGCACGAACCTGCCGGCCCTGTGCCCGGCCAGCGCAGATGACGAAGGCGGTACGACAAGTGTCAACGACCTGTTCGTCCACGAGATGATGGAGAATCTCAAAAACAAGTACGACACGATCAAGGTCAAGGATCTTGCCGAGCTCGACGGTGCGAACAAGCCACTGATCATCGACGTGCGTCCAGCCGAGATGTACGCCCAGGATCATCTTCCTGGTGCGATCAACATTCACCAGGACGAGCTCGGCGCGCGCAAGGGCGAACTTCCAGAGGATCGCGATGCCCCGATCGTCATGGTGTGCGGCATCGGAAAATTCTCGAAGCAAACAGTGCTGTACCTCAAATCGCTCGGCTATCGCAACGCCAGAAGCCTCAAGGGTGGAATCAACGAATGGGTCAGAAAAGGCCAGGCCACCGAATCAACGACCATCGAGACCACCTGACCTGACTGGCGTGCAGCGACTGCTTGTTCAATCGGGTACACTGGGCGCGCCATGAGCACAGACTCGCGCACATCCTCCAGCGCTGCCCTGTTCGACCGTGCATGCACGGTCATGCCAGGCGGGGTCAATTCGCCCGTCAGATCCTTCTCTGCTGTCGGCGGTCGGCCGCCCTACGTCACGTCGGCACGGGGCTGTGAGCTGACCGATGTCGATGGCAACCTCTATGTCGATTATGTCGGCTCGTGGGGCCCGATGATCCTGGGCCACGCGCACCCGGACGTGCTCGAAGCCGTGACTCGGACCGCGCAGCACGGAACGAGTTTCGGAACGTGTTGCCCACTCGAGGTCGAACTGGCCGAAACCATCGTGCAGCGGATCCCGTCGATCGACAAGGTCCGGATGGTCAACTCCGGCACCGAAGCAGTCATGAGCGCGATCCGCCTGGCCCGTGCCGTCACGGGCAGAGAGGTCATCATCAAGTTCGAGGGCTGTTATCACGGCCATGCAGATGCACTCCTGGTACGATCCGGATCCGGCCTTGCCACGCTCGGCCTCTGTGGGTCTCCTGGAGTCCCAGCCGGCTGCACGGCCGACACGCTGGTTGCACAGTACAACGACCTCGAATCGGTCGAACGCTGTCTTGCTGCCGCCAATGGTCGGGTGGCCGCAGTGGCCGTCGAACCGGTCGCGGGGAACATGGGTGTTGTCCCGCCCGCCCCTGGTTTCCTGGAAGGCCTTCGCGAGCTGACCAGCGCACACAGCGCGATCCTGATCTTCGACGAAGTCATGACGGGGTTCCGCGTGGCCCCCGGCGGAGCGCAGCAGCGCTACGCGGTCACTCCTGATCTCACGATCTTGGGTAAGGTCATCGGTGGAGGCCTGCCCGTGGGCGCCTACGGCGGACCGGCCGCACTCATGGACCATGTCGCCCCGGCCGGATCCGTTTACCAGGCCGGCACACTGTCAGGCAACCCGATCGCCATGGCCGCTGGACGGGCGACCCTCCAGAAACTCGATGACACGGCCTATGCCACCCTCGAATCACGCAGCCGCACTCTTGCGCATGGTCTGGCCCAGGCCCTCGGAGCGGCCGGCGCTGTTCAACGGTGCGGTTCGATGCTGACTGTATTCTTCGGGACGAGCACGGTCAGGAACTTCGCCGACGCGCGGGCTGCCGATCACGATCGCTTCGCCACGTTCTTTCACCGCATGCTCGAACAGGGTTATTACCTGCCACCCAGCGGTTACGAAGCGTGGTTCGTCTCCCTGGCCCATGACGACGCCACCATCGAGCGTACGATCACCGCCGCCCACAGTGCCATGAACCCTTGAGCATCCGCCGAGAGCGCGTCTGACCTGCCCACGACCGTGCGGAGCCCCCGATCACAGATGTGCGGGATCACGCTCGCTGGTGATTGATGTTCGACGCTCTCGTAACGGAAGGTTCGAGCGCGCAGAGCCTCGGTCCCGCAAGTCCGTGAAGAACCACAAAAAAGCCCGAAGCGACTCTGCTCCGGGCGATGAACTCGATTGAAACTCCCGTCCTGCGCTAAGTTGCCCCATCCGGACGCTTGCCGCCCTGGACTGTGTTGCTCGTCGTCAACGATGTCAGGCATCGCCTCCTCCTCGCGCCTTGCCCAACACGACAAGCGCCGCGGAGAACCCTACACCCAATTATGAAAGGGAGCACTTAGCGCCGCCTGAGCAGGCGCGGATCAATTCGGCGCCGAGCGTGGCGCCGTGGGGACGGCGTAAAGGACTGCCCCTCTTCATCGGCCTCCACCGCCTCGTCATCCTGTGCATCATCGCGGGGCTCACTGGACTGCGCGCCGTTCGTCGCACTGCCCGGGACACTCCCCATGCCGCCACCGGATCCGCCGCCTGACGTTTGGGGGATCGGCTGATCGCCACCGAGAAGCTCGATCTCCTCTTCACCGCACACACACGTATCGAGGCACACCCCTCCACCACTGCATACTTCGACGACAATATTGTCAATTGCACCCGAACCTTCGAGATCGACTTCCAAACGCCGGACGCCTTCAATTCGCGGGAACTCGAAGATGGTCAGACCATTATCGCCGGTCGTGTCGAGGAACAGTTCCTGGATGAGATCCATGCCATCAGGATCAGAGAACAGTTTGAGGCTCGCAGCTTCGTCCTCATCGGCCTGAATATCAATCAGCGTGATCGAGTCGAAGCGCACCGGAAATTCAAAGGTGAACTTCAGCTCGCCCTCGCCGTTGAAATCGTTGGGCACATCGACGATCCCATCGCCCGCGCTGCCGTCAAGATTGTTTGCGACGATCAGCAGGTTGCCCAGCTCCGCCTCCAGTGGCCCGGCAGGTGCGAGGCAGTTCGGATTGGTCCCGGTGACCTCGCCCAGGCCGTCGTGCGAGATGCCCGGACCACCGCACGTTTCGTTGGGGGAACCGAGATCATAGTCCAACCCGGGAGGGGCGTAGCTCGGGAAGATCACCGCGTAATTGGTTGCAGGATCGCCCGGCCGGAAGCCATCAACCAGTACAGTCCCGAGTTCTGGAATACTCGTGATGGCGCTCACGATTTCACCCGCTTCGAATTCCTCGAAGCGAATGACCTCGAGTATGCACTCCTCGGCACATGGCTCGTCACTGCCGTCGCACTGTTCCTCTTCGCCATTGATCGTATCATCGCCACAACACGTGCAATCGACGCGGCATGGCCCGAAGCAGTCGCCGGAATCGTCGCCGTCGCAGGATTCGCCGTCGTCACGGACACCGTCACCACACGCAGGCAATGTACAGTCGATCCGACACGCATCGGGTTCAGAATCCGAATTGTCATCGCCGTCGTCGCAATCCTCCCCGGGATCGAGAACGCCGTCCCCGCAGAAACCACCGCACTGACACTCTTCGTTGCACGACCCGCCTGCAGTCAGGCAAGCCCGCAGCCCGATGTTGTCGATGGCGCCCGAGCCTTCAAGATCGACCTCGAGCCGACGCACAGGCGCGGATGGCGGGAAGTTGTATACCGCAACGCCATTGTCGCCCACCACATCCAGGAACAACTCAGCGACAAGATCGTTCCCATCTTCGTCGGAGAACAGCTTGAGGCTGGCCCGCTCTTCTTCGTTGGCCTGAATATCGACCAGCGTAATCGAGGAGAACTCGACGGCAATCGGGAACACGAAAATCAATTCACCCTCACCGTTGAAGTCATTGGGATAGTCGACGATACCGTCCATTGCACTTCCGCCGAGATTGTCGGCGACGATCAGCACGTTGTTCAGTGTCTCGGCGAGCGGCCCCTCGGGGGCGAGGCAATTCGGATGGGTCCCGCCAACCTCGCCTTCACCGTCATTCGACCGGCCCGGCCCCGGAACAGCGCACGTCTCGTTGGGCGAACCGAGATCGGCATCGATGAGCAGGCCGCTGCCGGGATCGGTATTGATATTGTTGGTATCGAAAACGATGGCATAGTTGGCTCCGGGCGCGCCGGGGCGGAAGCCCTCTACGAGGATCGGGCCGACCTCGGGAACAGTGTCGATCATGCTGATGATTTCGCCCGGCTGGAAGCCGTCGAAGGTGATGAAACCCTCAACGCAGACGCCGCAGTCACTGTCCGCGCCGTCGCATTCTTCCTCCGTACCATTCACGACATCGTCGCCACAGCACGTGCAATCTCCGCGACATGGGCCGTAGCAATCACTCTCGGCCTCCCCATCACACGATTCATCGGAGTCGATCACGCCGTCACCGCACACGGGCAGCGTGCAATCTGTACGGCAGGCATCCGGCAGGGTATCAGAGTTTCCTTCGCCATCGTCGCATTCCTCTCCATCGTCGACGCTGCCGTCACCACAGAAGTCGACCACGATATTGTCGATGGCACCGGAGCCCTCGAAATCGACTTCTAGACGACGGACCGCATCAATGGCTGGGAACTCGAACACGGCAACGCCATTGTCACCCATTTCATCGAGAAACAATTCGGCCACGAGCATGGTGCCGGCTGCATCTGAGAACAGCTTGAGGCTGGCTGTTTCGTTTTCGGACGACTGGATGTCCAGCAGGGTGATCGAATGAAAATTAACGGCAAGCGGGAATACGAACATCAATTCGCCTTCCCCGTCAAAGTCGTTTGGCAAATCCACGAGATCGTCCATATTGTCGTCGTCGAGGTTGCTGGCCACGATCATGACGTTGTTGAGTTTGGCGGCCAGGACACCTTCGGGCGCCAGACAATTGGGGTGCGTGCCCCCGACTTCGCCTTCGCCGTCATTGGACCGCCCCGGGCCCGCAACGGTACACGTCTCATTGGGTGATCCCAGATCGACGTCCACCAGCACGCCGTTGTCCGGATGGGTCGAAATGAAGTTGGTGTCGAAAATGACGGCGTGGTTCGTCGCCGGCGCATCGGGCCGGAACCCGTTGACCTCCACGTCGCCCAACGGGGTCGGAATCGTTGAAACAATAGCCCCGGGGGTCAAATCGTCGAACGTGATGGTCACGGCAGCCGGCACGACGCCAACCCACGTGAGCGATACTGCGCATGCGAGCGCACGAGCGGTGTGATTTCTCATGTTGGTCTCCCCCAATTTACAGTGGGCTGACAAGTTATATTGACCAGTTATGTTCCGTCACAACTGGCTGACCACGCCGCACCGCCGGATATCGTGCGGGATGTCGACCAGGCCGTCAATAGCGCAGAACGATCCTGGGGATTGTTGGAAGCAGACGCATCATGTGCAAGATGAAGGAGTTGGCAATGACCTACGCCCTGTGAGTGAATCGCCGGGCTGTGAAATGTGGGATGACTGTCCGGGACGTGATGGCGCGCTGCACTGTAAGTTCTTCGGGCTCAATCACCCTGCTTCTTGAGTGGTCGACAGGGGAATTCGAGGACATAGATCGCGCCATGTCCGACCCCCGGACTTTCGGCTTTCACCCGTCCCCCCATCTCGCTGGCCAGTTTGCAACACTGCTCGAACCCGAATGGATACTCCGAGCGGATGGTCGATTGCGTCGACTCGGCCTGGAGCACATTGGCCACATCATTGAAGCCGTCGCCATTATCGGCGATCCGCACCCGAATGTGGGCGTCGTCGTCGAAACTCAGCGTCAACTCCATGTGCGGATCCGCTGCTGCGGCATGCGACAAATCGTCTGCGGCCTGCTTGACCAGATTGATGAGAATGTGCATGACCTTGAGCTTGTCGAGAATGACCGGAGGCAGATCTTCGTAGTCGCGACGGACGCGCACCTGCGACCTTTCCAGCTCACAGCGATTGATGCGCACAGCATCATCGACCAGATCCGCAAGATGGAGCGGCTCGAGAACGCCGGTCCCGTCAAACCGGATTTGCTGGCGCATGGACTTGCGAGCCACAGCAACCTGCTCGGACAATCGGCCGAGCTCTCCGAGAATCGTATCGTGGGTCCGGCCCAAACCATCACACACTTCTGCCAGCCGTGTTGACACGCCACCCTCGTGGCCCGGCCGCGCGTGTGCGCGGACCACATCCACGGCCTCGGCCAATAGATCAAGGTCCGCTTCACCAGCCATGTCATCGATTGCCTGCGTGGTCGACTTGATGCGTCCGAGCATCTCGTCGACTCTCCGCAGGACATCGAGACTCGATGGCGCCTGGTCAACATGCGCCACGAGATCCTTGCGCAGAGGAACCTCGGACGTTGCGGGCGGCATCGTACGCGGATCTGCACTGGACTCGGTGGGTAGATCCACCGCATTGTCATGCTTCGAAGCCAGTGTTTCGTGCAAGTGGGTAATCGCGGCAGCGAGATGATCCAGCTCGTCACGGTGTCTGGCAGGAACTGGTTGCACCGGCAAGCCCGTCGCCAGGCCGTCGACCACGTCGTGAACCGAACGCATCCGGGTAGTCAAGTGCCTCAGCAACGCAGCACCGACTGCCACGGCGCAGGCCACCGTCACGCCACCGACAAGGACGAGCGTCCAGGTGCCTGCGCTGCCGGCTCCCAGGCCGAGCAGCATCACCGGCAGGAGTCCAACCGCGATGGTGCTCAGCAGAATGCGAATCTGCAGATGGCGACTGGTCTCGGATGTCTTGTGGGCCGGGTTGTCCAACAGCGCTTCTAGCCACCTCCAGTATTCTCCTATCGGGACACACCCCCAAATGGATTGACCGGACCTTGGACAATGCGGCTATTCGGACCTTGCAGAAGGCGTGCTGCGCTGTGTTCTCCGAAAGAGCGTCGGCCACGACAGAGAGCGGCCTTGCGCTGGACTCTAGGCGAATCCCATCGGGCACTTTCCGCCGCCGGCGGGCTTATCCGCCGCACCCGGCGCATCATCACTCGTTTCGTAGACCTCGTGTTTGGGACGGGCAGCCAGCACTTCGTCCTTGCCCCAATTGACCACGTTCTTGAACCGCTCGGAAGCGATGAAGAGATCAAATGCGGCACGGTCCGACCATTCCGAGACAATCAGGTAGGCGTGGAGGTCATTGGTGTCGCGGTACAGGCGTGACTCCCGATGGCCGTCGAGTTCCTGCATGACCTGCAGAACCTTGTTGAACACTGATTCAAACAGCTCGCCCTTGCCTTCGAGCACCTTGTAGTTCATTCCGACTGTGATCATGTTGCACCCGTCATCCAAAACAGAACTGGCTCATCAACCCTCATTCTAGATCAGACGGGGTCCCGCCGCCACTACGCAAGGCCAACGGCCTGACGCCCCCTGGCTTCGGCATCACGATGACGTGGATACCGCGCAAGAAAAAAGGCGCGTGCCCGCGCCCTGTCGGTTCATTCGTGTTGCTCTCGCGTTCTACTTCGCCCGCGCCTTCAAGCACATTGCGGCCAACTCGTTTACCTGTTTGGCCAGATCCTGCATCTCGACGACGCCACTGAGACTGCTCTCCAGCTCACCAGCAATATCGCTAATCGGGCCGAAACCGTATCCGCCCGCTGCACCCTTCAGTTGATGGGCCAGACGGCTCAATGCAGCTATGTCACCGCCTTGCAGGGCCTGCTCCACAGCCGAGGCACGCTTTGGCAGCTCCTGGACAAATTCTTCGACCAGTTCGATCATGTCTTCGTCGTCAGCCAGATCACTCAGCAGAATATCGCCAGGGTCAGTGCTCATTTCTTGAAATCCTTTCTTGCCAGGATAGGCCCATTGAGTTGTTCGACCGGCCCGACGCCAAACTTTTGCGGAATAGGCTGACGTCCGATATCCCGACATACTCGTGCTGATGTCGTCGCAATCAATCGCGCACATTGGCGTGGACACGAGCGATTAAGTTTGTCTTATCAAACGGTTTCGTGATGTAATCGTCTGCACCGAGGTCGAGACCGATCACGACTTCGTTATCGGCAGCGTGAGCGGTCAGAAAAATGATCCTGACGTTCTCCAGTCGTGGTTGTTCACGAATAGCTTTGCATAACGCATAACCGTCAATCTCCGGCATATCGATGTCCAGGAGTACGAGATCCGGCGTGCAGGTCTTGAGGATGTGCCATGCTTCCTTAGCGGTTGAAGCCGTGGAGAGCCGCAGTGGCTCGTTGCGCAGGATGTGCTCGACCAACCTGAGAATGCCAGGGTCATCGTCAACAGCCAGAACGGCCGGCTGCTGTGTCGCACGTAAATCGTTCAGCAAATCGCTGTAGTCAGTTTCACTGGCATGGTCTTGAGCCATGGATGCACCTCCACCTCACAACGCCCTCTTCGCATGATCAGCATACGATTCGTACGTCACACCAGGTCGTGCGATCAGAAGCCGGAATCCACTTGGCGTCGTCGTGAATTATTGGACGGATCCGGTTATCGGCACCGCAATCGACACGCCGCTGCGCCGTAATCTACATTTCACTGTTACGCAAGGCCCTACCAATTTCGTGCGCGCCTGGAATCACTGATGATCGCGGTCTATGTGCACTTGACTGGCCTGCAGCACGGTGCCGATGTCGCATGAGCGGGGTCACATCCTATTGCAGTGGAGCTCGGGAAAGGACTTGATCCAACAATGACCCATCTCGCAACAATGCGCACGACAGCTCGACTGCTTGTCGATGCAGATTCGATCCGTGTGCAACAAGCAGTCGAACGGGCCCTGGCGGGGTGCCCATGGGACATCGTCACGTCCCTGGAATGTGACGCGCCCCCTACGACCTGCAACCTGGTCATCGCATCCCCGAGTGTGTCACACAGCGCTGCGTGGTGCCGAGCACTGGTGGATCCGAACACTGGGCGTAAGCCACCGATCTTGTTCGTTGCAGAGACCCACGGGGCAGAGACAATCGATCGAGCGGAATTCAATGTCGGCGAATATGACATCATCCACATGCCGCTGTGTCCGAGCGAACTCATTCAGCGCATTCATGTGTTATTGCGTATCAGCGAATTGCACAAGATGGCTGACCTCAAGGATCATGTGTTCGACGAAATGAACCTGCAAATGGAGCAAATGAACGACAAGCTTGCCGCCTCGTGCGAACGCATGCACGAACAACGGGTTGCGCTGGTCACGAAGACACGACAGCTGGAACAAGCCCGTCGGGCCAAGGAGCAGTTCTTTGCCAGCATGTCACACGAACTCCGAACGCCGATGAATTCGATCATTGGCTTTTCTGACTTGCTGCTAACGGACAAGAAAGACCCGCCGACAGAACGCCAGGCCAGGCGCCTCGAGAAGATCGCACGCAACGGAAAACACCTGTTGGCTCTAATTAACGACATCCTGGATATGTCCAAGATTCAGTCGGGTCACTTCGACATCGTCGTCAGCGAAGTCGATGTGCTCGAAGTGGTCCACGATTGTGTTGAAAACGCCAGGCCGTTGCTGCGCGACAAGCCCGTTGTCCTCACGGTTGCGGCGCCTGAGAACATCCAACGGTGGTCCGGAGATCCTGTACGCTTGCGGCAAATATTGATCAATTTGCTGAGCAATGCGACCAAGTTTACCAACGAAGGAACCATCACGCTCGAAATCGACGCGACCTCTGACCGGCTGATTCTGCGGGTCAGCGACAGCGGCATCGGCATGGCTCCCGAGCATCTGCCTTACATCTTCGATGCCTTCAGGCAGGTGGATTCATCCGATAGGCGTCGGGCCCAGGGTACCGGTCTGGGCCTGGCCATCACGAATAAACTGACGCACATGATGGGAGGCAACATCGAGGTCACCAGCGCACCGGGCCACGGGACGACCTTCGAGATCCTGCTGCCGTGGACCGTGGTCCAGGTCGAACTTGATGATTCCGATGACATCCCTCGTGGTACAACCCGCCGCCCGCACCTCCATCTTGCTTCGACGAACCGCGGCATGCTCGACCTCGGCACTGTTCATCTAAGTCGCCATGACATCGACGTTGCACACCTGAACAACGTCGCCGCGGTGATCAAGCGGCCAGAGGAATCCGGGCGTACCGGCGTGATGATCGATGCGAGCTGGAACCACGCGGCAGCTTTGCTTGCACATCTGTGCAAGTGTACGAACCCACCTGATCTGGTCTGGCTCACAGCGTGGTCCGAGGACAATCAGTTGGCGCACGCCGTTCATCTCGATGGGGTCATTCACCGCGAAATGGATCAGCTTCAGCTGGACACGGGACGCATCAAGCCGACATCTCCAGAGCAGGCAATGCTGTTGATCTCGGCGGACACCACCCTCGTTGAATCTTTCAGGACCTGCGGATGGAGCACCGTGGGGCTCAGTACATCGTGGCCTGAGGTCAGTGCTACATTGGCGAGTGGTTCCGTCGAATTGGTCGTCATTGACCTGAACACAACGAACGTGTCAGCAGCGCACATATTGCACCGGCTACGCAGCGTTCCGGAATGGACCGCATTGCGCGTCATGATCATACTTCCACGAGACCTTATGCCGTTACAAGCTTTATTTGAACACCTGATTGCCGAAGTGTGCACCGAGGGCCTGCCTACGCCCAGTGTGCTCTTGAACATCGCCACACAACTCGTCGGCGAATGAGCCGTGAAATGTCCTCGAAGGGGATGACTGCATGAATAATTCGATCGACAACAACAACGTTGCGGATCTGCTTGGTGATCTAGACAAACTGAAGCAACCGACCATCCTGGCAGTCGACGACATCGAGGACAACCTCGATCTCATTGTTGAAATCTTCGAGGATGAGCCATTCAACATCCTGACTGCACAGAGTGCCAAACAGGCGTGGGGGGTGCTCAAACACAACACTCCAGACCTGGTGCTGCTCGATATTCAAATGCCTGATATTGACGGGTTCGAGTTGTGCACGGCAATCCGGCAGCAACCTGGACTGAGCCATCTGCCTGTCATTTTCTTGACGGCGAAGAAAACCGATGAACAGGACGTTGCTTCGGGCCTCAAACTGGGGGCCAATGATTATGTGTGCAAGCCGTTCGAGCGCGATGTCCTTCTCGCACGCGTCCGAGCGACACTGCGGCGGGCCGCGCGTCAACGCCGATCCGACTGACCTGAGCGGCCCAATCGCGGCATAAGGAGATCGTGGGCATGATACTGTGCGTTCAGAGACTGGTGCTGATTATCGTAGCGTGCGGAAGCCTGGGAGACAGCCTGGCCCATGCTCAGCCAACGGTGTTACCACAGCCGCTGCGCGTTTCCGGCATTGCCACACCACGTCAGATCGTTTCTTTGGGAGCGGTACCAGAAGGTCGCATCGCCAGGCTCTATGCCGCAGAAGATCAGCTCATCAAGGCTGGGCAGATTCTGGTGTCGCTCGACGATGCCGTTCAAGCCGTACGAGTGGCCACCGCCCGGACCCGCGCCGAGGCCACTGCGGATGTCGATCTGGCGAGAGTCCGCATGGAACAGACGGCCCAGGAGCTTCAACGGCTCAGTCAACTCGACACTGGGGGCTTTGCTACGAGCAAGGAACTTCAGGACGCGCGTCTCGAGGCTGAGGTCGGCCGACTGCAGTACGCCAGCGCAACCCAGAACCAGCGCCTCGCGGAATTGGACTATGAGCGTGAACAGGCTGTTCTCGAGCAGTACCATGTGCGGGCACCGTTCGATGGTTACGTGGCCCAAGTGCTCAAACACCCTGGTGATACCGTGGGGGAACGTGAAGTAATCGTCGTGCTCGTGGACTTGAGTTCACTCGACGTCACGGTGGACTGCCCCATTGCCCTTGCACCGCGCGTCGCAGTGGGACAGCGTGTTCTCGTCCAACCCATCGATCAGCAATGGTCGATCCGCACCGGCGAGGTCATCACAGCCTCGCGCGCAGCTGACCCCGCCAGCCAGACGTTCAGGGTCCGCATCCGCGTGCCCAACGAGGACGCTGCATGGATCAGCGGCCTGCGTGTTCAGGTTGATTTTAGCTATGACGCGGTTTTGACTCGGGCGCGTTAGCCGGGCTCCGGGCCCTTCCGCCGACCGCGCTCTTCGCGAGTCGTGCGGCGTGTTCCACCCTGTGGCCTTCGATGGACCCTCGCCAGTCTGCCGCAACCTGGACTGTGGGTCCTGGCCGCGCTCTCCGAAGAATATGGTCCCGACAGGGGTCAGTCTTGAAGGACACGGTCAATGAAGCGTTGGAGCGTGTGATGTGCCAGCGTTGCGAGGGGCTGGTGCTTCGTTTCAATCTCGACGCTGCAACGCATTCCTTCGACGACTCCCGCGCTCTCCTCGAGGACTACTTCAAGCTCGATGTACGGGATGCCTGCTTCATGCGTGGCCGCATCGACTGCAATGGGACCACCCCCAAGATGGGTCAACACCTCGTGATCTACGGTCCGCGTCCCTACTGGAAGAATGCGGCGAATACGTCCAGATAGTGTTACGTCCGGCGTATGGCGTGGGCGCACGATGACCGCCTGCCCCACCCCGGGGACCGCGTCAGCCAGTTGCTCCGCCGTCACCATTGCGCGAACGATCCACTGCCCATGACTCACCAGCCCGACCGGATCACCCTGCTTCACGAAGGCACCTGCGTCGCTGGCGTCGATACACCATGCCACGCGCCCCCCACGCGCGCAGCGGACTGCCAGGTGATTGACCTGTTCCTGCTTGTATCGAACATCTGCTTGCGCGGCCGCGGCCCGCATGCGGTACTGTTCGGCGGAGACAGCGTCGTGAGCGGCATACATGTCCGCAAGCATCTCAACATGACCCGCACTCGAAGCAGCCTGGTCCCGTGCAGCGACTACGGCACTATTGGCGAGTCGCACCATCATTCCTTGAGCTCCCAGGGGGTCTCCCGGGCGCACGGCCACGTGCTCAACTTGACCTGCCACGACGGCACGAACGAGTTCGCGGTGCTCGGTCTGAACGGTGCCGGCGGCAATAACGGGCACTGGAAGCGGTATGACGACGGCCGCAAGCAGGACCACCACGGCGCAACACACCGCGGCAGTCACCGCCCGACCGCGTACGCCAGCGGTCTCCTGGCTGAAACACACGAAGCGGCCCGCACGCACGAGACTGCGCGTGGCCATCCCCGTGAGCATCGTCCCCGCGATGATCAATCCCACATACTTGAGCTCGAGCGCAATCAGACTACAGATGACACCGACCACGAATAGACGGTATGTGGTCGCCAACACGCCGAACAGTCCGAGAGTTGCCTTCAGTCGGGCAGGATGCTCCGCGGTAGTGGCCTGCACACCCAGCACATACCGCTTGAACACATATGCGACATATGCCGTCGAACGGCTCCGCAGGTTTGGGATCTCGAGCAGGTCACTCAAGACGTAATACCCATCGAAACGCATGAGCGGATTGATATTGAACAACACCGTGACGACCGATGCCAGAACCATGACGTTGTACGCCACGTCCCGCGTAAGCCCAGGGGCTGCGGCAATCCACACAAACAAAGCCACAGCAGCACAGAATAGCTCAACGTACATCCCTGCAAGGCACACGATGATTCGATCGCGCTTCCTCGGGAAAGTCCAGCACGTCGAAGCATCCACGTAGGCTGCCGGGGTCAACAGAATGAGCAGCATGCCCATTTCTGGTACCTCTCCACCGAAGTGCTTGCATGAATATGCGTGCCCCAGCTCGTGGATGATCTTCAAGATGACCAGCGCGCACCACAACAGCGGCAGGTTACCGCCGGACAGCACACCATTCATCGATTGTCCCAGTTGGTCTCCGTGCCGCCAGGCCAGAACGCCCGCAAGCGCAACGACAATGCACCATAGGGCAACAGATGCTGGATGGAACAGAGCCCGCACAACCGGGTACGTCCGCGTCAGAAAGGCGTCTGGATTCGTCAGTGGAATTCGATAGAACAGTAGCCCCATGAATCGCTTGCGACGTTTGGCTTTGTTCCGCGCCACGTTCCGACGATACAACAAGCGATCGTCAGCCAGGGGCAGGCTCAAGATGTTCGATCGATGAAGCCCAAGGACGAATTCATAGAAAACCGTTTCGTCGCTCTCATTCAGCAGTTCCTCGCGCACAAGGGCCTCAAAGATTTCCCCGAGCGCAAGACCGTCGTCTATGTGGCAGAAAATGGCATACTCGCGAACATCGAGTTGGAAACTCTCCAGGCTCATCGGTTCGCGAATGGCGTAACACGGCACACCACGAAACACATGACGCGTCACCGTACAGTCTTTGCGAACTGCCACACGCACGGTCCGCAGCCGTTCATTGAGTGTGTCGCGATGTTCAGTCGATGTCACGATGTCTTACCTGCTGGGTCTCGGCATCAGAACCACACGGCCATGTACACACGATCGATTGCGCGGTGCAGTACAATCCACCACAATCGTCGCGAGCCGACGTGAACCCGCGCAATTCCTTCCATGCCCGGACGGACCCATGAATGTGGCAACGCCACACGCGCCTCAGCAACACACACCGCCCGCTGATCAACGGTCGTGACCTGAGGACTGACCGTCGAAACCTCGAGGTCATGACGTGTATTCGGGCGTGCATTGAGGGCGAAAGAACCGATCAGCCCGGCCTTGATGTCCTCGACATCATTCTCGCCAACCCGCAGTTCAAGCTTCCAGTCACCTCCCGTTGCGATACGGTAGAACGGCGTACCACGGGCCAGGACGTTGCCGATTTGCTCGCGCAGGTCTCCCGCGACAATGATCCCTGCCTGCGGAGCTCGAACGACGCATTCCGCGATCCGCTGCTCGGTTGCGCGCAAACGAACTTCGAGGACTCGCCGCTCACTTTCGAATACTGCCGCATCCGCCGGTCTCGATTGGGACCGAGCGCGATCGACTTCGCGTGTAAGCACCTCGATCTCGGCCCGGAGTTCATTGCGTTCGAGTTGCAAGACCGCACTATCCAGTTCGCACAACACAGTGCCCGCGCGCACATGCTGTCCTTCGACCACGTGACTGGCAATCAACCGCCCATCGCTGGGCGCTGTGACATGGTGCACCTGTGCGGGAACGACAACCGCCGGAACGACCAGCCGATAATCAGCTGAACCGAACAACAGACCGACCACACCTGCTGCCACGAGAAGCGCAGTCACGAATCGTGCTGCCGACCCCTGCCACAACCCCGTTATCGTATCGCGCAATGTGTCCGTTACATGAGTCCTCACACTGCGCGTGGCCTTGTAGGCCAGAGCCATCGCCGGCATGAAGGCCTCAACCCGTTTACGAATGTCTTCGAGTTTGTGCGGCTCGTAGCGCTGCCGCTCGGAATACCGCAGACTGACAATCGCTTGCGTAACACCCGCATGAGCCAACGGTATCGAGGCTACGCCTTCACCCCCGGCATGTTTGTGCCAAACTCTATGCAATACGTACTGCACCGTGCACTGTTCGCCGCCGGCCCAGGAGCGGTCATGTTCACACACGATGATCTGACCAGCATCGAGGCATTCTTCCATAGCTGCACGCAGTCCGGCGACCGCTGCGCTTTTGGTGCTGACGTCATCCAAACCAGAAATAGACAGGATTTCAAGGCGACCCCGTCGAACCATGGCGAATGCAACCTGCACACAGCCCAGTTTGTTTCGCAGGTTATTCGTGATCGAGTAAGCCAGCGACTTGGGATCTCCGAGCTGTGCAGTTTGTGCCAAGGCCTGCCGCGCCGCCCCCACCGTATCATCGCGTTCACGCACCGCCGCCTGTCCGACTGTGGCACCCAGTGCCGACACCACCCGCCCCAATGACTCCAGCAGGGTCACGCGGCGCTGCACATCGATTTCCTGAGTGCTTGCACAGACCACGGCCAGCGCCCCAATGGATTGACCATGGGGTTCGACCAGGGGTGTACACATGAAGACCACATTGAGTTGACCCTGTCGCGCGCTCATCCGCCGCGTGCGGGCTGCCTGCTCGACGTCGAGCAACCCCTCGGACACGAATTGGCGCACGTCCTCACGCCAGAATTTGGGCGCAGTCGGACCACTGTGATACTCGTGGCTGATGACCTCGGCTCCTTGGCGCACACTCATGGTCGCAAAGGGTGTACCAAATGAACGCCCGATACACTCGAGAGCATGCCTGAAGAAGACGTGGCGTGATGTCGTCGAGCGCGCCAACGCAATCAGCTCGGCGTATGGATCGGCAAAGGCCGACGTTGCGGTGGTAGATGAGGATGAGACTGCAGTCATGCCCGCGCCGCCTATTCGTCGCCCGCTCAGGAGCGCATGGAGTCCGGTAGCGCGACCGGGGTGAAGAAATCGAAGCTATTCTCGTAAGCGTCCTCCTGGATGATCCGACAGCTGACGCACAGCGCAAACATGCTTGGAAGATCCAGGGCGGAGCGGTCGAAATTCAACCGATAGACGTCGCCTACACGCAGCGGAGCCGTGAACAGTCCATTGATTCCCTGGTCGGTCAGTTCGTGACTGATCCCATCGACCCTGCGTTCGAAACGCTCAGATGCGTTGCCCGGCATGAGAGTCAGCTTGGCCTTGACCCTCACACGAAAGTGGCCGCCCTGACTCTGAATGTGCGTTCCGGAATTCCCCTCGAGCTCAGCAAGCACGTCGCGCTCGGACCCCGCTGTGGATTCGATGCTGCCCAGATCGTCGAACATGTCACCTCCATGGGTTCAATATGGGCGTACAGCCCGGGAGAGCGTACACCGCTTCTTATCGGGACGCTGGGCGGGTGGCTTGACTAGGCAGATGGAGTCCCATAATCGGGACCGAGAGGTCTCGCAAGTGGGCTTAGTGACGATCGATCCGAGGTCCACGCGCACCGCTGAATTCGCGTAGCGCCCGCCACATACGAAGCAACAGGCTGGGCTGCTCAGCAGAAGGCGTCGACCACTCCTCCTGCACAGCCCCGGCCATCGCCGGTTCCTGTGCACGTTCTGCAGCATCGGCCCGCGCGGGGTCATCAAG
>CALODL010000001.1:0-328217 GCA_942492115.1 uncultured Planctomycetota bacterium | reverse complement strand
TCCCAAATGCCTGCGACGCTGACTTTTTGAAATGTGTAGATCACATCGTTACCGGTTCCCCAGTCACGGTAGGCCAGTGGGCACTGGGCCAGATTCGGAATCCCGAAATCGTTGGTCGTGCCGCTCAAGGCGAGGGCGGTCGTGCCCCCACCGGGCGTGATGGTCTTGAGATCATCCACGTCCTCACAGGTGTTGCCCCCGCTTTGTGCCAGGCCAAGACTGCAACTCAGTAGAAAGATTCCGATCGCGCGATGAACAATGCGGGCGCCGAACATGTGCTGCCCTCCCCATATGTGTCGTGTGTGCCTAATCGTCCTAAGGTATCAGGAACCGCCCTCGTCCCCAACTGCCAAACCCCCATGATGCGCGTAACTCCAGACCATGCAGCACACTGCGGTCCTGCCCACCGGCCAGCCGGCGAGGTAATATTAAATTAACCGCCATTTCATCCGGGCGCTCACGACCCGGGCCTATAGTTGGACCAATCGGACATCGCCGTCCGGACATCAACCACGCGAGAATCCCTCGGACGCCGTCGCAAACTGGTTGCAACGGCCGTGGCCCCTGCGGAGGCGTGTCTGCAGGAGAGAGTTATGTTTCGCCAACTGTTCTTCGTGGTCAGTGTGGTGGCCAGCACACTGGCGGTCAATGCAGCGGAAACCATCAACTTCGAGGGGATCACGCCGGGCACGATCGTATCGACGATCAACGTACCCGGCATTGGACTGGTCGAAGTCTTCGGTGCCAACCCCGATTTTCCGGGCATCAACCATGCCGTGATCTTCAACACCAACGCTCCGACCGGCGGAGACGTCGACCTGGGTTCGCCCAACGAAACGTGCGGTGGACCGGGCATATCCACTGACGGGCGCCGGTGAGGTGGGCGCGCATCCCAACTGCCTGGTGCCTGACGGACCGCTGGCCGCGCCGCTGAACAACGTGCTCATCGTGGCCGAGAATCTCATCGATGGCGATGGCGACGGCCTCGTCGACGACCCCGACGACGAGGACCTTGACGGCCGGCTGATTTTCATCTTCCCTATTCCGATCACGTTCGAATCCATCACCCTGCTGGACATCCAGGCCGACGAAAACGAAGAGGCTGATGTCCGCCTGTTCGCCGACCCCGATGGCACCATGGAACTGCTGGCCAGTCCGGTCGAACTCACCGACGTCGGCGACAACGGCGTAGCGATCTTCGAGTTCGCCCCCGAGATCTTCCAGTTCCGAAGTGTTCGGCGTATGAGCGTTCGGCTCAAGGGCTCGGGTGCCATCGACAATATCGTCATCTGTGTGTGCGATGACGACGATCCGTGCACGACGGACATGTGCGGACGGCGAGTGTGTCAGTACGCCGATCGACTGCAGTGACGATGACCTGTGCACGGTGGACAGTTGCGATTCCGAAACCGGCGAGTGCGTGAACGATCTGCTCGACTACGCGGACAACGACGAGCTGCACCGCGGATTACTGCTCGACGGTGGTTGTGTCCACGACCACATCGACTGCAGCGACATGGACCCATGTACCGAGGACAGCCGCGATGACGGCGTCTGCTCCCACGAGGTGATCAACCGTGACGACGAGAGTGCCTGCACGACGGACGAGTGCGTTGATGGGATGTGCATGAACACGCCGATCGACTGCGACGATGAGGACCCGTGCACGGATGACCACTGTGAGGACGGTGAGTGCTTCAACCCGGACAACGGCGAATGCGGACTCGAGTGCCGTGTCACCGGCGGCGGCAACAGCGACTTCGAGGGCCACGAATACACCTTTGGCGGCCAGGCCGGTGCCCCGACCGCGAGTCAGCCGCAGCCGTACGGCGAATGGACGCACCATGAGCGGAAGGGCCCCGGCGGGCAGAAGTTCGTGTTCCACGCTGGAACCGCCAGAGCTCCGGACGCCACCGAGATCGATCTGAACGTGTGCAGCGATCCGGGGGCCTGTCACCCGGCCCGCCCCGCTCCGGCCAAGCAGATCGACTTCGAGGGCGTCGGCACGTTCAAGAACCTGCACAACGCCTCAGCGGCGTTGTCGAGCGTCGTATCCGGTGAGACACTGCACTGGTTCGAGGTGCATATCGAGGATCTCGGTGAACCCGGGACCGCTGCGGGTCGCCACGGAAACGCCCTGCTGTCGCGCGGCCGGATTGGCGGCAACTTCGAGCGCCATGAGCTGGGCGGCCAGGATGCTGCGGAAGGCTGCCCGCCGATGGGCCACGCCGGCGAACTGGCGGATTGCGATTGCCCGGACTTCTACCACATCAGGATCTATGCCGGTGTGATGCCGGGCAATCCGCTGAACACCACGGATGTGATCTACGAGGTTTACAACTACTTCAACGGCAACCTGCAGATCCATCCGCCCGTCGGCCAATGACGTTCGAACCATGACATCCAACGCGGGGCGCCCTGTGGGGCGCCCCGTTCTTTAGGGACTTGCCGGGCCGGGTGTTCTCCCGGACTGCCGGTCCGAGCCCTGAACCGTTGCGGACAGCTTCGCCTGAGTCCGCTCTTCTTCGCAGCCCCCACCGCCACCGACCGCTTTCCCCCGGAAATGCGTGAAGAACCTTTTTCTAGAGGCCATTGCTCGCAGACGCGCGCGCGCTACTGGATATATATTGGCTATGTTCGAGATTCTGATGTCGCGTGCCGCGTGCAAAGCGGTTCTTCTTGCCATGCTCACCAGCCCCCCGGTGGGGCAGGCGATTGCGGACACCGAATCACCCAGGCATCGGACTCGAATCAACGCCGGCTGGCGCTTCCACACTGGCCACGTTGACGACGCCCCAAAACCGAGTTTTGATGATGGCGGCTGGCTCCGTGTCGATCTGCCCCACACCTGGAATGCCCAGGACGGCCAAGACGGTGGTGATGACTACTACCGCGGCGTGGGCTGGTATCGTCGGACCTTCGAACTCATCCGATCCCAGAAACAAAACCGCGTATTCGTTCGCTGTGGGGCAGCCAATACTGTTGCCGATGTGTACTGCAACGGTGCACACGTCGGCCAGCACCGCGGTGGCTACGCGGCATTCTGCCTGGAGCTGACGTCCTTCGAGCGCTGGGACGGTCCCAACGTCCTGGCGGTGAAGGTCGACAACAGCCATTTCGATGACGTCCCGCCATACTCTGCCGACTACACGTTCTTCGGCGGGATCTACCGTGACGTCGAACTGCTGTACACGTCGCAGGTGTGCATCTCGCCAGCTGACCACGCTTCGTCGGGTGTGTACCTGCTCCCAGTCGACATAGATCCGGAGCGGGCGGTAGTTCAGGCCAGGGTGGTCCTATCCAACGCGACCAACGTCGATCTGCTGCAGAATGTCCGCATTGCAGTGCATGACGCTGACGGGCGTGCAGTCCCTCACTTTCGAAAGGCAGTCGCTGTCCCACGCAACGAAGAGCAGCTCGATACGCTTCAGGAACTGGCCATCCCACGTCCACGGGTCTGGCATGGGCGACACGACCCATATCTGTATCGTGTCCGCGTGGAACTGGAGACCCTCGGCCGGGTCATCGACCGCGTGGATCAACCTCTCGGCTTGCGATCGTTCCGCGTCGATCCCAAATCCGGTTTCGTTCTGAACGGCAGGGCGTATGACCTCTTTGGCGTCAACCGCCACCAGGATCGCAAGGACCACGGGTGGGCCTTGAACCGCGGCCACCACGACAGCGACATGGCCACTATCGCCGACCTCGGCTGCACGATGGTTCGGCTGGCCCACTATCAGCATGATGATAGCGTTTATGCATGGTGCGATCGTGCGGGTCTGGTGGTGTGGGCAGAGATCCTGCTGATCAACCGCATCACGAAAGACCCCGAGCTCGCAACCAACTGCCGACAGCAACTGACCGAACCCACTCGGCAGAACTACAACCATCCATCCATCTGCTTCTGGGGCATTCACAACGAGATCACCGCCCCGTGGCTCGACGAGCGTGGGCCCGATCCCAGCGCCCTGGTCAAACTGGTGCATGACCATGCCAAGGAAGAAGACCCCTCGCGCCTGACGGTGTGTGCCGCGACCGATCCCGTGGACCACCCGGCCAACTGGCACACTGATCTGACCGCATTCAACCGCTACTACGGCTGGTATGGCGGACAGGCCGCTGACATTGGCCCGTGGCTCGACGCATTGCATGCCAAACGGGACGTGGCCATCGGTATCAGTGAATACGGCGCCGGTGCCAGCGTCCGACAGCACGCCTGGCCACCCCACATGCCGCGACACGACGGACCTGTTCATCCGGAGGAATACCAGTCGTTGTTTCACGAGCAGCACTGGGCGCGCCCTCCGACCCGTCCGTTCGTGTGGTGCAAGCTGGTGTGGAGCATGTTCGATTTCGCCAGCGACAGCCGATCCGAAGGCGACGCTGCAGGTGTCAACGACAAGGGGCTGGTCACGTTTGATCACACGACAGCCAAGGATGCGGCGTATTGGTATCGTTCGCAGTGGAGTACACGGCCTGTGGTACACATTGCGGGGCGGCGATTCAATCCGAGGCCGGCGCGCGCGCCTGTTCGTGTCTTCTCGAACTGTGCTGATGTCGAATTGCTGATCAACGGAACGCCCCTGTCGGGACAGAGCAACCATGGGGTATTCGAATTCCAGATCGACGATCAACCCCATGGCCAGGAGGTCGTGGTGCAGGCCATCGGGCACTGCGGAACACAACGTCTTGTGGATTCATGTTCGTGGCGAATCGAAGATGCTGGTGGCGGCCGTTAGCCCCGTGCGTGGGTGGGCTCCCCCTGGTGGCCACTGCTGCCCCCACCACCTGGAAATCGACGGTGGCTCGAACAGGACCGAAGAACATCAACTGATCGCGACATCGATCCCCCCGCCGCCCGATCGCGACTAGCCGTTTGGGTGGGGCTGAGTGTCCCACCCACCTACCAGCCTTGACTTTGAAGACAATCAACACGCCCTCCACGACAACCACCCGTACCTCAGACCGCTGCCCAGGCCACCACCCGTGAACACCTGAACCGTTCATTCCCAAGACGTCTCACTCACAATAGACTCTGATCTGCCTGCTGGGCGCAAAGAAAACTGCTCGGTAAGCTGCCTTTCTCACATGACCGCCTGGAGCACTCCATGCCCTGCGCTTCGAGATCATTATTGTTCACGACATTGCTCGCCGCCGTCACCCTGCACCCGTTGACTTCAAGGGGGCAGGTGCCCGACGCGCCCGGTTCGATGCGCCGTGAATTGATTGAACCGTTCAGCTACTTCCTGATACCGAGCGATGTGCTGGGCTTCAAGGATTCGCCAGAGGGCACGCAGGTCACGCACGACGGCGCGTTCAACACGGGATTCGGTGAGTTCGACGTATTCATCGGCAAGACGCCGACGCCAATGAACCAGCGGATCAAGACGCTGCTCCGTGGCCATTTGCCGATTCTGCAGTATTCTTGCGAACACGACGGACTGCACTACAGCGTCGAGGCATTCGCCGCGCCGCTGGAACTCAGCCCCTTCGACCTTCTGATTAATTTCATTCGGATCACCGTAACCAACGCCGGCTCATCCTCCCGCTTCGGTGGACTGGGAGTCGGGTTTCATCCACTACATGGTCAAGGTCGCCACCCGTTGACCTGCCAGCCGTGGTACCGGGCTCAGTTCATGGATCGCGAGCGTCTGGCGACTGGCCCGGTCAGTTTTCAGCATGACGGCGCATGGCGCAGCAACCACTTGATTTACACTTTTTCCGCCCCGGACGCTTCGCGCGAGCGCACACCCGCTGATGGTGGGCCGCAACTGCACTGGCGCTTCAAGCTCAAGCCGGGCACTTCACGCGCCTTCGACTTCAAGGTGCCCTACGTTCCATTGGCCCGGCATCACACACAGCGTCTGACGCGACTGCGGGCGGCGCAGTACGACGACTACCGCGACCGCGTGATCACCTTCTGGACCCGGCTCCTGGACCGTGCAACGTCCATCAACCTGCCCGAAGACAAGGTCGCCGACACATTCAAGGCCGGCCTGATCTACGACCTGATTGCCCGCGATATCACCGAAGACGGCCGCTTCATTCAAAAGGTCAACGAATTCCAATACGACAGCTTCTATCCGCGTGACGCGGCCTACATCGCGCGGTCGTACGATCTACTGGGCTTGCACGACATTGCACGCGAGACCATTGCCCACTTTTTCGAACCGGATCACGGCGCCCCAACCGCGCTGAAACGCCTGATGCCCGACGACTGGGGCCAGTCGCTGTGGGCCGTTGCCCAGCACATCCGCTTCACCGCCGATGTCGCATACGCCCACAGTGTTTTTCCGGCTATCAGCGCGCACATCGCTGCATTCGAGCGCGCGTGCGCCGATGACCCGTGGGGACTGTGGCCCGCCACCGGCCCTTACGACAACGAAGCCATTACCGGTCATTACACGGGCCACAGCTTTTGGGCCCTGCTCGGGCTGGACGAGGCCATCTACCTGGCACGACTCACCGGTCGCGAGGACGACGCCCGGCGTTGGCAATCTATTCGTGATGGATACATGAGCCGGTTCACAACACGCCTGGATGCGGTCACCGCTCAAACCGGCGGTTACATCCCACCCGGCCTCGAAGACCCGCTGGCCGGCTGCGATTGGGCCAACGCGTCCGGAGGCGTTTATCCCTTCGGTGTGTTCGAGGCGTTCGATCACCGGGTCACGGCCACGGTCAACACCATCCGGACCTTCAAGTACCGTGAAGGAATCATGACTTACGGACCCAATGCGTGGGCCGTGCGCGATCTCGTGCGCCGCAATCAGCCGGCCGACCCGGGATGGTTGCATCATTACGAGACGTTCTACGTCGACCAGACGCTGCTCGCCCGGGGTGAACAACGGGCGGTCATCGAAGACCTCTACGCGATCCTCGCGCACACCAGCAGTACGCACGCCGGATTCGAATACTCCATTCGGCCATGGAGTGACCGCGACCCGGGCGCCAACCGCCCACCGCACGGCTGGTTCGCCGCCCGCTACAACGAGTTATTGAGAAACATGTTCGTTCGCGAGGAAGGAACCGATCTGCACCTGTTGTCGGCCATTTCACCGAAATGGATCTCCATGGCGCCCGGCGCACAGTCGACTTCGATTCGAGTCGAGCGCGCGGCAACCCGGTTCGGGCCGTTGAGCTATCACATCGAGACGACGCCAGAGTCTTTGAAGATTACGCTCGACGCCGAATGGCATACGCCACCCGAATTGATCCGACTGCACATCCCCTGGTTCAAGGAGCTCGACAACGTTCAGTCCTTGAAGCGTGTCGATCACGTCGGGCTGGATCCTGCACAACCGATCCACCAATTCGCCTGGCGGACGATCGAGACACCGACGCTTGATTACGACACCGCAGTACGGTTGTTTCTGGAAAAGTACTACGATCGCCAACCGACGTTCGACTACGACTACCTGTTCCCGACACCACGACCGCCCACACTCCTCGGTTCCGCTGGATCATTTATTGAGAACACGGAACTGACGTTGATCGCACCCGGTCTTCCGGGCACGATCCGATTCACCCTCGATGGCACACCGGTCACTGCGGAATCACCCCGCTACAGTCAGCCGGTGTCCCTCTCTGACTCGACCACTCTCCGGGCCCGAACGTATTACGCCGATGGGCGCAAGAGTCCCGAGCTGTTCACGATCGTAAGGCGAGTCGAGCCGTTGGCTGGAGTAGAGCTGAAAGATGCCCAACCCGGGCTGACCTACGAATACTACGAAGGTGCGTGGAGTCAGCTTCCTGACTTCAGCACGTTGACGTCACTGCGCTCCGGTACGATGGCCACCATTGATCTCAGCGTGATCAAACCGGCGGCAGATGACTTCGCCGTCAGGATTCGAGGTTACATCAACATCCCGGAAACAGGTGTCTACCGCTTCTACACGACGTCCGACGATGGCAGCATGCTCTGGGTTCATGGCCACCTCGTCGTCAACAACGACGGCCTGCATGGCAGCCAGATGCAGGGTGGTGAGATCGCCCTCGCACACGGTCGCCATCCCATCGAGGTCACCTTCTTCGAACACCTCGGAGCTGCGCGGTTGACGGTTGAATATGCCAAAGCAGGTGGCCCCAGGCAGCCGTTGCCCCGTGACGCGCTTTTTCATCAACCGTGATACGCGTATCGGCCGCCCGTTCAAGCACACGCACTTGGTGTGCGGGCGCGCGTCATGACGCCGCCAGCACCCATGAGCCCGAGCGCAAGAGCGACCAGACCCCAGGTACTGGCCGCCGGCACTTCACCGTTGCACTGTGCCAGGGGCGGTGGTGTGCCGCCAGCAGTCCACGCCATCTCGAATGCGGTCCAGTCAGCACAATCGACATCGCCATCACCGTCGATGTCACCTGCACCACAGGCCAGGCCGGCATCGATTCCAGGCCCCGAAAAACATGATTCGAAGTCCACCGCATCTGCCGCGTCAACCGCACCATCGTTGTCGAAATCGCCGTGCAGGCGTGTTCCACTGTTTTTTTGCAATGTGACGAGATCGGCGATTTCGTCAGTCAGCGCCAGGTCGAGATCACGATCGTTGTCAATGTCGAGCAGGATACTGCAGGATGGGCTGGATACGGCCGTGAATTCCTGATTGAACGAGAAACTACCGGCGCCGTCGTTGAGATACAGACGCCAGAATCCGCCGCCGAAGCTCGACAGCAACCAGTCGAGGTCGCCGTCGCCATCGAGGTCACCGAGGTCGGTCGAGACTGTGTGGGCTCCAAGGTTGGTCACCGTGGCCGTACCGAAGGTCCCATCGCCATTGCCCAGCAGAATAGCCCCATGACCACTGAAACTGTTGGCCACCGAGGCATCGAGATGCGTATCGTTGTTGACGTCGCCCAACGTGGCCACCCACGTCGCCCCGCCCGTGCTCTGAGCGGCCGCCATCGTGAACGTACCGTCGCCCACGCCGAGCAGCGTGCGGATTTCCTGACCGTCGCGCCCGGCGACGACCAGATCCATGATCGCATCGTTGTTCATGTCACCGGCGATCAGGCCGTACTCACCATTAACGCCTCCGTCGAAGAACACGGGCGCGCCGAATTGCCCGCTTCCGTCATTGATCAACAGAGACAGGTTGTTGCTTCCACGATTGGCGTTGACCACATCGAGATCGCCGTCACCATCGACATCGAGAACGGCAACACCGTGCGGTTCGTTCCCTACGGTGATGCCCTGTGGCGGCGACGCGTACGTCCCATCGCCATTCCCCAGACAGATCCATACATCGTCCGTTTCCGCTGCCGCCACCGCAATGTCCGCGTGACCATCGCCATTGAAGTCGCCCGTCTCGTTGGGGCTGGCCTCGATGCCGATCTCCAGGGCAGGCAACAGGACGTCACTGAACGTACCCTGACCATCTCCGAGATTCATGAACACGCGGAGATCGGCGCTGACCTCGTTGACCGTCGTGAGATCGAGCCAGCCATCTTCGTTCAGATCCGAGGCCGCCGCGCCATAGATGCGCGTCTGGCCGTCGGTCACGTTCGACATCGTCTGGTGTTCGGTGAAGTTCAAATCCGCAGGCCGCGCCCGCGTCGTGAATTGCACGGCATATCCCGCGTCACGCAGGGCCACGTCATCGGCCCCGGTCAGATCATGCGACAGCAGCACCATGACCGGCTCGCCGGCCGTGAACGGCCGATCGGGCGTGAGCGTGACGGTTTGATTGCCATTCGAGAAACTGAATGTCCCCCCAACGGCCCCACTCCAACGGCCAAACGCCCAGAAACTCGATGATGTGACCGTCGCCGGCTGCACCGCACGATCGAACGTCACGACGATCGACGCCGCCACCGGCACGTTCGAAGCGTTGATCGAAGGGGCGGTCGACGTGACGACCATCTGACCGCTCACCGTCGCAGCACAAGACAACCCGATGACCCAGAACCCGATGATGAAGCGCGATGCGTGCATTGTTGATCCCCTCCAAAGGATACAGACATCCTACCCAACGCACGCAGTTCACGACAACCGGCCGCAATATGGCCATCTATATGCAACCGGCGATACCGGTCCAGCCCCCCGCGTCACTCGCCCACCGCACGGCGCGCTCTGTCGAGCAGTGCGGTGTAGTCATCCTCGCCGTCGATCCACAGCACCTCTTTCTCAGCGTTGACCAGCAGGCCAGCATCGAATCGTGGCGCGTCGTCCTGGGCGTGGTGCAGCGCCTCGCGTGCGGCAATCATCTCCTGCAGATGCGCAAAGCAGATCGCCCGGATGAGCAGGTTGATCGCCGGAACGTCGCCGCCCTCCCTGGCCTTCTCCGCGTGATGCGCGGCGTCCTCGTAGCGTTCCCCGGCCAGGTAGGCCAGGGCCAGCACGCGGTCGATGCGCGGGTCGTTGACCGCGCGGAGGTTCAGGAGTTCGGCGGCCTTGGCGTGTTCCAGCGCCGCCGCGGGATCGAGGAACGACTCGTTGAGCAGGGCGCGGGCCAGCATCAGCCGGTTGCGATGGTCCTCGGGATCGAGTTCGACCGCCCGCTGCAGGGTGGCCAGCGCCTCCGGATCCCCACCGGCCAGTTCGAGGGTCCCGAGCGTCAACCAGATGCCGTCGGCATGGTTGATCGGCTCCTCTTCGGCCAGGCACGCGGCGGCCTCGAGGCCGCGCGCGACTGCCGCCCGGGCGCCCGCCAGGTCGCGGCCCAGCGCTTTGGCCTTGGCCAGGTTGGATGCGGCGAAGAAGTAGTCGGGATCGAGGGCCAGAGCCTCCTCGAACGCCACCACCGCCGCTTCCGTGTCATCATCGAGGTAGCACAACGTGCCCAGCAGATTCAGTACACCGGGACGGCGGCGCGTGCGGGCCGCCGACTCACACAGGGCCCGCGCCTCGGGAATGTCCGTGCGGTCGCCGTACGGCCGGCGCCACAGGTACAACAACCGCAGCCCCCACGCCTTGGCGAACTGCGCACGGGCGTGGTCCGGATCGGCGATCAGCGCCTGCTCGATGCGCGCCAAGCCGCGATCGAAGCGCGACGTCGCCAGGTCGCTCATCCCGTTGGTGATCACCTCCTCGACCCTGCGCGTCTGGATGCTGTGCATGCCGGCCACGCCAGCGGCCGCCATCAACAGGGTGAGACACGCGGCCATGAAATAGCGCGCCCGGTGGCGGCGCACCGAGCAGCGCAGGCGGTACCAGCCGCTGTCGCGCTTGGCCTCGATGGCCTCGCCGGCCAGGTAGTGGCTCACATCGCGGGCGAACTCGCCGGCGCTCTGGTACCGGCGGTCCGGCTCCTTGGCCAGGGCCTTCAGAACGATGGTTTGCACCTCGTCGTCGATCGGGCAGCCGCCACTGCGCAACCGGCGGATGGTCCCGCGCTGCACGCCCGAGTCGCGGGTCCACTGGCGACTCGGGGGTGTCGGCGGTGTCGAAGTGATGTGGCGGAGAACCTCGGCCATCTGCCCGGCAACCGGATAGGGGTAGTGCCCGGTCAACAGCTCGTAGAGGATCACGCCGAGCGCATAGACGTCGGTGCGGATGTCGATCTCGTCGGGGTTGCCGCGGGTCTGCTCCGGCGACATGTAGGGCAGCGTCCCGATCACCGCCTGGGTCACCGATACGATGGTCTCGATCGGCCCGGCCATGCGCCGGGCCAGGCCGAAGTCGAGGACCTTGGGCCGCCCGGCGGTGTCGACCATGATGTTGGACGGCTTGAGATCGCGGTGGATGACGCCCCGCCGATGGGCGAAGTTCACAGCCTGGCAGACAGTCGAGAAGATGCCGAGGGCATCTTCGAGCGGAGGCTTGTGGCCCCGCACCCAGTCGGTGAGCGGCACGCCGCGAATATATTCCATCACATAATATGGCAGTCCGTCCGGACTCACGCCCGAATCGAATATCGCCACGATGTTGGGGTGCTTGAGTTGAGCAACGATCTCGATCTCGCGTTCGAATCGGCGGCGGGCCGACTTCGAGGCATGGATACCGTCGAGCAGGACCTTGATGGCGACCTTGCTCTTGGTCGCCTGCTGGACGGCCTGGTAGACGACGCCCTGCCCCCCGCGCTTGAGTTCGCGCACGATGTCGTAGCCGGGCAACGTCCACGGCAGCGGTGTCGCCGTACCGATACGACTGCCGTCGTCGGTCCGGGTATCCGCCGAGCTGATGGTCAGACCCTGCAGGTCGGCCACCATGTCCCCGTGCGCATCGACGAGCGCGCGATTGCGGTGGGCGCAGGTGGTACACTGCTCGAGATGGATCCGCACGCGGTCGATCGACGCCGCGGCCATGTCGCGAGCGTGGTACCGTTCCAGTTCGGCGTTCGACAGGCATTCAGTCATCCGCGCCTCCTCCGACAACGCTGATCCGCACCGGCAGTGCGGTCAGCGCGATCCGCTCCGTGGGCCTCGTCGCGAACAGAAAGGTGCGCTGCCCGGCGTCGTGTGGATCGTGCAGCAGATCGATGACGAACGTCCCCGACGCGTCCTTGGCTGCGCGGAAGACGAACGTCGCCAGGTAGCCGGCCTCGACCGCCGACCCGGGCCCGTCCTGACCGACCAGGACCTGACCGGTCACCGTATTGAGCGCCGACCACGTAGCAGGTGCCCGACCATCGGGGTGGACCGGGCGCCGGGGCCGGGCCGTGCTCAGCACCGTCGCGCGGGTCACCGCGACATCGACGAGGGTCAACTGTCCGCGCGCTCCACCGGTGGCCCGCATGTGCAGTTGGTATCCGCGCAGGTCGTCCAGCGGCCCGTCGAGCCACACTTCGACCTCGAGCCCGTCGCCGGGACGCAGCCGGGTAGCCGACGGCACGAGGAGGAGTTCGGCGCGTGCCCCCTTGTCGGGCCCCGTGGACACTACGGGTGCCGGTCCGCCAGCGGCGCAGCTGCACGATGACGTGCCGCCGAAGGCGTTCAGCGCAGCAAACGCATCGTTGCCGTCGCACACGCCGTCGGGGGCGCAGTCGCCAAAAGGCCCGCCGGCGTCGACGTTGATCGCCACCGGGGCGTCGGCCTCGCATGGATAAGCCCCGCCGTTGGGGTCGGTGTTGGCAAAGCAGTTCAGGGCGTGGAAGCGGTCGTTGCCGTCGGCCGTGCCGTCGACCGGGCACGCCCCGAACGGGCCGCCCATGTCGGCGAACGGAATGGGCGTCCCAACGCACACGCCATCGACCACCGCCCACCACATGCAGTTGTCGTCGCGAATCCCGTTGCCGTCGACGTCGCCACAATCAGCCACATCGTCCACGGGGGCGACCGGCTCAACCGCGGAGCAGTCCTCGACGATGATCGTCCCGCCCAGATCGATGAACTGGGCCACGTAGAGGCGCACGCCGTCGAGCGTCACCTGGGACTCGGGCAGCAGCGTGAGGGTCTGGACGTACAGCGCCTCGGTGCACGCCCCCTGGCCGAGGCCGTCGTTGTCGAACGCGTCGACGAACGTGACATCGCCCAGGACCTCGAGGCTGCCGAGGGCAAAGTTCTGGAAGAAGCCGAGCGGCGTGTCCCCCAGGTCGCGCCCCCCGACCTCGAAGACCTGGTTCGTGCCGACCAGCCGAATACCGCTACCGAGCCAGTCGAAGATCTCCGGCGCCGGGCTGTGGTTGACGAAGTCACCGGCCAGTTCCAGCGGCACCGCCGAGGCATAGGCGACGCCGGCCGGGCCGTCGATGATCATGTCGCCGGTGGTCACCTCGGCGCTGCCGAGGACCCCGAAGTCGGGCGGACAACAACCCGGATCGATCGGCTCGTCGGGCCCGGACAACACGATCACACCCGCGTTGACCATCATGCCGTCGCTCAGTTCCACCGAACCCGCGGCGCCGCACGCGCCCTCGTTGACGACCACACCGCCGGCGACGACGGTCGAGGTGTTGGCCCCGCCGGCCGCGCCGTCCGCCGCGAAGGTCCCGCCTTCGTCGACGGTGAACGTCCCGCCGCTGACGTCGATGACATGGTCCTGACCGATGAGCAGCGTCGCCTGGTTGGTGATGCCTCCCGGTTCGGTCACCGTCAGGTTGCCCAGATCGCCCGGCCCGGGGCCGGTATCGAGGCTGACGCGCAGCACCGCATCTTCGCGCAGCAGCAGCGTGGCGATCTCCGCATCGACGTCGAGCAGCACGTCATCGCTGTTGTCCAGCACGACGTGATAAGGTGCTGCGGCCGGAAAGTCGCCATTGTCGGGATAGATGTCACCGTCGAGGATCCAGTTGTCGAAGCAGCTCCAGTCCATGTCGGTGCCCGGTGGGCACACGCCGACGAACTGCGTGCATTCATCGGGCACGCCGTCCATGTTGTCGTCGCTCGATATTCCCTCGGTGATGTCGCAGCCATCGGGCGCGCCGTTGAGGTTGCAGTCGCCGCAGGACGGATCCACCCCCGGGTCGCAGGCCGCGATATCGCAGTCGTCGGGGATGTCGTTCATGTCGCAGTCGGCCGACGTGCCGGCGTTGATGTCGCAGTCGTCGGGAAGGCCGTTGCCGTTGCAGTCGGCCAGGTCGCCGACCAGGCTGAGAAAGCCGACCGCCGCGCTGCCGAAGAGGCTGCCCGTCGTGTTGAAGTGATCGACGTTGACCTCGATGAGATCGACCGCCGTCGCCGACGTCCCGGCAACGACGAGCACGCCGTTGCGATAGACGCTGATATCCGATCCCGACCGCTCGATCAGGATCTCGGCGGCACCGGCGAAGGGTGCCGTGTCGAACAGCAGCGGCTCGGTGTCAAGGCCGGCGCGACTGGAGAACCCGCCGCGGCTGGCCAGCCAGCCGTCGACATAGATCATCCATGCCACCGGCGTTCCCCCGCCGTAAAGGGTCACACCGACGCGCTGCATGGCCTCGACTGCATCGTCCGAGGTCCACTGGACATTGGCCCGCAACCGGAAGTCACCGAGCGGCGCGACCGCCTGGGACAACACGCCCCGGCCCTCGACCCTGAACGGCACGCCCAACACTTCCGTGACCTCGAAGCGCGACGCCAGCTCCGTCGCCGTCCACCCCGACGCGTCGGTGAACGTCACGGTCCAAGATGGGTCGAGGGCACCGTCGTCGAAATCGTCGTAGATGACGAGGTCGGGGCATGAATCGCCCTGAAACTCGAACGCACCCATGTCTACGACCGGAGAGCCGGGAATGCCCGTATCGAGCTTGAAGGGATCGTCGAGCAGTCGCGGGGCACCTGCCAGGTCGAGCGGCACCGGTTCGGCCACATCGCCATCGTCGTCGATATCGAACGCATCGAGCGGCAGCGCCGGGCTATTACCGGCGTCGATGGCCGGCGACCCCGGCCCGGGCCGCAGATCGTCATCGGGTGTACCGGGGATGTCGTCCGGGCCGTCGGCATCGACGAACAACGGATCGCCACCGATGTTGCCGGTGCCGGGCAAGGCGCTCTCGCCGGTCAGATTAAACTCACTTGTCGGGCTGGCTGAAATGAACGACACATGGTCGCTGAAGGGTGCCTCGTTGGCCCAAAAGATGTTGTTGATCACGGAGGCTATCGGCGTGGAGGAGATCGCCAAGCCGCCCCCCTGGTTCCCCGCAATGTTGGCCGAAAACGAGCAGCTTGTTACCTCGACGTCATCGGAGAAAACGATATCGAGACCGCCACCGAATCCGTCAGCAGCTTCATTGCCGGAGAATATCGTGTTCGTCACACTACCATTCTGCGTGAACATCCGCAGGCCTCCCCCTGAACCGCCAGCCGTGTTCCCTACGAATCGGCAATGAGAGAAGTCACTGTCGACCATGCCAGTCAACTGTGTGCCTGCGTCCGAAATAGCAGTGTTACCGTAGAACGTCGACTCGACGAAGCGGCTCGTGCCGAACTGGCAGGTAAATCCGCCTCCCTGATCGGCCTCGTTGAGTGCGAAGGTGCTGTTGAGCACCTCGAGCTCACCACCAATGGCCAACATGCCACCCCCGGCCCCATCGGCGCGGTTACCCTGGACGACGCAACGCTCCAATCTCACGACGCTGTCATCCAGCGCCAGGCCACCTCCGGAATTGTCCGGCGACATTCCGTCCGCGTTGCCGCCAACGATCGTCAGGCCATCGAGCGTCACGCCGAAGATCAGGTTCGTTCCCGACACGACATGGAAGCTGTTCTCGTCGCGGCTCGGGTCGGACGGTCCGCCCGTGTCGTCGCCTGCGAGATCGCCGGTCAACACGGTCGGAAAGCCCGCGACATCCCGGGCGTCCGGATCGACTTCACCGCACCCGGCATAACCGCCCTCGACGACGACCTCGTCGACAAGCTGGAACGTGGCCGCGCGATCCGCCGGCGTCTGTCCTCCGCCCTGGTCGGGCTGGTAGCTGCCCTGGGCGACGCGCAGGGTCATTCCCGCCGTGGCCGCCGC
Organism: uncultured Planctomycetota bacterium; assembly: GCA_942492115.1. GTDB lineage: Bacteria > Planctomycetota > Phycisphaerae > UBA1845 > CAIVHJ01 > CALODL01. The sequence goes on along the minus strand of CALODL010000001.1, from coordinate 311,908 downwards.
CAGACCGTCCTGCAGAGAGGCGAATGCATCGCACCACGTCGAGCCATCACCGGCGCCAAGCGCGTCGGCATCGACATACAGGACCATCGAGGGCACCTGGAACTCGTAGGCGCCGATGTCGACGATCGGCGCCGACCCGCCACCCGTGTCACCCGTGTCCGGATCGTCGACGCGCCGGGCCGCGCCGCTCGCGTCGAGGGGCAGCACTTCGCCCGTGTCCGCATCGCCGTCAATGTCGGCCTCGTCCAGCGGCAGCGCCGGCGTGTTACCCGCATCGATCGCCGGCGAACCGGCCAGCGGCGCGAGGTCGTCGTCATCCGTCCCGAGGATGTCGTCGGGTCCGTCGGGGTCGCTGAACAGCGGGTCGGACGCCAGGTTGCCCGCGCCGCCGAGACCGCCGCTCAGGGCGTGGACGATGGAGTAGTCGATGGTGAGCGTACCGACGAACGGCTCGATCTGCGCCGACTCGATGACGCCGCCCGTATCGCTGTTGTCCCACAGGATCGTGCCGTCGACATCGAGGTTGGCCGTAGCCTGGCCGAGGAAGATGCCGCCTGCAAACAGGTTCGCCGAATTCGCGTACAATGTACTGTTGATGAGCCCCATCTGGCCGTCGTCGTGGTAGATCGCCCCGCCGAAGCCCGAAGTCATGTCGCCGCCGCCGGAGGCGACGTTACCAATGAACACGCAATTGGCCAGCAGGACATCGGCCTGGGTCGCGTACAGCCCCCCGCCCGACGCCGGGCCCATGCCGTTGATCGCCGTGTTCTTGACGAAACTGCAATTGATGAACCGCGTGGTGCCCAGCGTGCCATCGTTGCAATATGCGGCGCCGCCGGCGGTGAGCGCTTCGTTGGCCAGAAATCGGCAGCCGACAACGGTCGGCGCCCCTTCGATGACCGTCATCCCGCCACCCACATCGTCACCCGCCCCGCCGTTGGCACGCCCTGCCGTGATCACGAAACCATCGAGGCGCGCGGTGGGATCGACGAAATCACCCCGCACGACGTGATAGCTGTTGTCGTCGGGGTCGGGCTGAACGCCGATGTCGCCGCTGAGCACCGTGGGATGGGCCACCGGATCGCGCTCGCTCAGCGCCGTCTCGGTGCCGTCGAAGCCGCCGTAGATCTCCAGGCCGCCGGACAACTGGAAGCTGGCCGCGCGATCGCCGGGCACGACATTGACGCCGTCGTCGGGATAGTACGTGCCCTCGGCAACCCAGATGGTCGCCGGCAGCGCGTCCCCGGCGTTGGCAATGGCATCCTGCAGAGAAGTGAACGCATCCGTCCACGAGGTCCCGTCATCCGCCCCGCCCGCATCGGCGTCGACATAGATCGGCGTACCGCCCACGGCCGTCGACCAGGCCAGGAGCACGCACAGCAGACAATACGGAATGACACTCCGGCACAACATGGCTCGCTCTCCAAGGGTCATCGTGGGGCCGCCCTGCCATCATTCGAGGTGTCCATCCATGGTAAACAATGAGGCCGCCCATGACACGACCGCATCCTCGCGGTTCGCGACCACCCCGCAACACCACCCTCTCGTCCCCAAACCGCCGTGGCCTCTTGACCCCTTTTTCACGTGAGTACCCGGTATTCGGCGCGATCTTCCGACCGGCAACTCGTGCCGCACGACCTGCCTACCGAGGCTACGTGAGCCATGCGGGCCTGGGGCCAAGGCACCGGGTGCCCCAGGTAGACAGCCCACCCGTCTCAGTAGCACAAGCCGAAATCGATGTTGATCGGCGACGCACATAACTCGTGCGCACCCCCTCCTCAACTCTATCTCCTGGGTAAGGAGGCACCATCCCAATCATTGAGAAACAGCAGTACGAACGCCGTGGCATCAGTGATGTTCACGTTGCCGCTCCTGTTCGTGTCCACCAGGTTCAAAGCCCGGGTACCGGAGAATTCGGCGACAAACGCCTCCGGATCGAGGGCATCGACTACGCCACTGTGGTCGACATCGCACGGCAATGCACCATAATGGAGCGTCAACGCTGCGGGGACGCCGTCACCGGAAGCAACCCGCGCTTCGAGCCGATACCGTTCGCCCGGCTGCAGGGGTCCATCGAACTCGACTGCTACCGTGGGAGAAGCGGACGTGTCGACTGAGGCCACAATTGGCGTCGCACTATCGCCCAGGGCGAACAAGGAGAAGGCCTCCGCGGACAGCGGAGAGCCGTCGAGGTTCGTCATGGTCCCATTGAACTCGACGCTGATGTGGCGAATGCCATCCGTCGGGTCCAGCGGATCGATGAATCCGTCGGCGGGCGTTGCAGCCAAGATTTCGGGGACGGCTTCTGAGCCAGTGAGCAGGAGCAGAGGGGCTTCCAGCGTGTCCGGCCCCTCCCGCACGTACAGAGTCGTCGGCATCATGGCTGCAACCGGCATTGTCATGATGTCGAACGTAACCTGTGTTTCTCCGCCAGGTATGATCACCTCACCAGGCATGATGATGTGGTCGAGGGCATCGCTGATGACCCCGTCCAGTTTCAGGCCCTCGACATCCGCAGGCACCCTCATCGTCACCACGCCCTGAACGGAGGATCCCCCGACAACCGCGAGCGGATCAACCACAAAGTTGATGAGGTCACAGGCATCTCCAATGAGATCCTCGTCCACATCTTCCTGAAATGGGTTGTACGCTTCGGGACAGTTGTCATCGAAGTTATTGATCCCGTCCTCATCGAAATCGGTCGCGCTGGCCATACCGATGATACGCTCGGCATTCAGTTCATCCACATCCACGTTATCATTGACTCCAAAGAGCCCAAACGACGGAAGGTGGCGGTTGGGCACTCGAACATGAGTCCAGTCTTCTGCACCATGAAGTATCTCAAGGGATCCGGGAAGACATGTATCGTTGTCATTTATGCTTGCCTGCGCAACGCCGCCGGAGAAGCCGTCCAGGTCCCAGTCGATCGGATCACCGACCTTGAGCTTGCCCATTCCCTTGCACGTGCCGCTCTGATCCGCATAGAAGCCGGAATGAGCCCAGCCGGAGAAGAGGAACGGCAACGGCCCGATCCCCGCCTGTTCGTCCAACACTGTTTCGTCGAGGAAGCCGTCTCCCAGAGGATCATCTGGAAGAACCCAGCGTGAGTAATCCAGGGGACGGTCCTTGACGACACTGGGCAACTGATACAGGTAGTTCATGACGCTGAGATAGTTTGGCTTGTAGGAGATGACGTAGTTGCCATCGAAGAACGGATCGCAGTCGGTGTCCTCTGAGCAGCTCTCCGCGGTCAGTGGTCCATACTGACACACGTCACCTAAGCAGGGACCACTGCAGGCGTCCTCGAAGTGCGCTGCCGGCCCGCCATGACACAACCCCAGGGTATGCCCCAGTTCGTGCATCATGGTACCCGCCGCATAGGCCTCCGCCCCACCGATCTTCTTCTTGTCCTTGGCGTCCATGTGCCCCATGGCCACGACTACGAGATCCGTTCCATTGGACACGCCTGTACGGTTCTCATCGACTCGATCGACGAACAGTACGTACCTGACGAATTGCTGCTTCGCCCCAATGATCTCCTCACAATTGCTTGCGCCCCTGTCAGCGTCCGTGCCGAAATAGCCGTCGCAGGGATTCGATGCCGATCCATACTTGAAGTCGACTGCGTCATTGTCGTTTCCGGGCTTCGTGCCAATGACACGGATTTGCGGCATATGCGGCAGCGCGCCGTCCTTATAGGGCGAGTTCCCGACAGAGGACGAATCGACGAGAAAATGCAAAGCCAGGTTCCCGGGAGCACCCCTGAACGCCTGATGGATGGTCGGCAACGCGGCGAATGGTGCTCCGAAGTATTTGAGCACTCCGCCGTCGTTGACCAGGCCCATTTCGTCCACTTCGACATAGATATCCTTCTTCGACGTATCTGCGTCATAAGGCGACATGTGCAGCGGCACGTCAACAATGCCATTGCCATTGAAGTCGATCCCATTGATCTCCCAGTCGTCGCACAAGCCGTCCGCGTCACCGTCGATCGATCCGTTAAACGCTTCACACACATAGGAAAACTCAGAAGTCGAACCGGCCGCATTGGTCGCGGTCGCACTGAGCAAAGGGTGCGGCAGGCTCCCGGGAAGCGCGAACTTGAAATTGGCGTTAGGCGGCACTTCGGGAATGTCGATCAGGAACTCCTCCGCCTCGCCGTGACCCGAGTCCCCGCGACTCTCGGAGGCGTACAGGTCGACCGTGATCTCCTGGTTCGTTCGATTGACGCCCGTGATGTAGCTCGTTCCATCGACCGTGATGTACGCCACCATGGCAGGGAAGTTGATCAGGCTATTGGCACCACTATCCATATCTGTAAATGAGTCATTTGGCGTGACCCCGTTCGAAAGCTCCCCCGGTCCGGACACGAGATTGATGCTCAGCCCCAGGTTCGCGTGGATGCTGTTCTTGCGAATGGAGTTGCTTGCGGCCGTATTGCCTTCGATACGCACACCGTCGCCGCCGTTGCCGATGATGCGATTGGCTTCGTCTGCTGCCGCCGTCCCCGTAACACCTATTGTGTTGGATGATGCCTCGAGAATATGGACACCATGGCCGTCATTGGCGATCTCCATGGCCCCGTCCGCAGTGCCGCCGATGAGATTGCCCGCAACCGTGTTGTCTTGTGAGGTGGGGCCGTCTATGAAGATGCCATCCGCGTCGTTGCCGGAGATGTGATTACAGTCTCCAGTGCAGGCACCGAATGTCAGGCCGGCGCTGCCACCCACTTCAACCATCGCGCTGTCCACCACACTGATGCCCGACATTTCATTCGGAACGGCTCGTCCGCCGTCTGGATCCATACCGATGATATTGCCCTTGATCACGGTACCCTGCGCCCTGAGCAGTGCGATCCCATCGGATCCATTACCAGAGATGACATTACCAACCGAGCCTCCGATGATTGTCTGCGCGGCATCAGCGATCCAAATGCCGTTCAGCCGATTGCCCAGCGACGCACCTCCATCCTTAGTCGTCCCGATGTAGTTACCCGTGACGATGTTGCCAGACGCTTCGGCTAGAACAATCTGGATGCCGTGATCCTCGTTGCCTGAGATGATGTTACAAGCGCCGCTACAGGGACCTCCCGGTGTCACGCCAACAGTCCCGCCTACAGTGTTGCCGGGGGACTGCAGTTCCACACCATCCGATTTGTTGCCCCATTCGTCACCGCTGTTCGGTATCCCATCCGGATCGGTCTCCATTCCGGCTGGATCCGTGCCAATGCGATTCCCTGCGATGATGTTGCCGGTCGACTGGTTTCCAAGGATGACCCCCACCAGACCGTTGCACGAAACGACGTTGCCTTCTCCGCTGTTGGATCCTCCGATCACGTTGTTGGCCGCGGCAACGACCTCGACACCGTTCAAGTCGTTGGGCAGGCACCCTGAGCCATCAGGCAACACCCCGATGTAGTTGCCCTGAACCTCAACCGCGAACGCCATGCCGCCGGCGATGAAAACACCGCGAAGCTCATTTCCAGACAGGGTGTTCCTCTGGCCGATGGCGGCGCCGCCGATACGGCTTCCCGACGAGAATACACCTATCCCGGTAGTATTGCCGGAGGACAATTCGTCAAGATCCGGATCGACACCAATCCAGTTGCCCTCGAGGGTTGCGTTGGCTCCGGAGAATCCAAGAACAACGCCGAAGCCATCGTTGCTGTTGACATCCTGCCGAAAGCCGAAAATGGCAAGTGCATAAAGTTCGCAGCCCGGCGCCTCGAAGATCAATCCGTTCGTGCCGGCCGGTGCATTGGTCCCGTTGAGCACGATCAGGGGATCACTGGAAAAGCCGGACTGGGTTCTGCCGTCAATTGTGAGTGGCCCCGTGATGACCGGTAGCCCCGTTAGCGGTTCGATGACCTGCTGGCCACTGCCTATCGCGAAGTGTATCGTATTCGCACCGGCAGTGGCATTGGCCTGCTCGATGGCCGCTCGCAGGGTGCAGTTGCCGGTTCCGTCATCGCACGCCGGGTCGGATGGATCACTGTCCCCTGTATCACCCACCGAATCCACGACGAAGGTCGATGTTCCAGAAGCGCGGCGGACGCCGTCTACAACGCCCGTGCCCGCGATGTGCACGCGTTGCCGGACTCCAGCCAGGAATGCTTCGGATGGAAATTGAGGATAGCTTGTAAGACCCTTGCGCAGTTCGGCCTGGTCACCCTGTGCGATCCCCATCATCGCGCAAGAGGAGAACACGACGCAAACGATTGTTTGTTTCTGTATCATGAAGAGCCTTCCTGTTACTTGTATGCTGCCCGCCTTTCGTGCAGTGACACTTGCTCGCTACCTCACCGGCATTGTCTCAGCGAACACTGCTGCAGGTTGAGTTCTTCGAGGAGTTCGAGTGTTTCAAGCAATTCCCCTGACGCGAACGCCCTCTGGACGACACCGATCACCTCTTCTGCGGTGAGGCCATAGTCGACTGCTTGGACATTCAAGATGGCTGCGACAGCCTGTCGTCCGAGGGCATTCTGCTTTCCCCCTCCCTGCCGCAGGACATCCAGGAGTGTCTTCTGGCCGAACGTGTCGACATTGAAGACGTCCTCGAATGTCTCCGCATTGGGAGGAAGCGGGTGATACAGTATCCAGTGACAATAATGGTGTCGCTGCTTCCAGAACCCGGGGCCGCAACCTTCGCGTTCGCAGTCGCTGCAGGTCGTGCAACGGTCATTGACCTCGTCGCACAATTCATCGGGCCCGCAAGGTGCACCGCCATCCATACACGAGTTGTTCCTGCACAGTTCTGCACCGTTGCAATAGAGTCCGTCGTCACACTCGGCGGCGAGAATACAACAGCCAGCGACGTCCATGTACTCGCAATTGTTCCGAACGCACACGTCGATGGAACACGGATCCTGATCTTCACACTCGACATCCTGGCGACAACACTGTGGCAAGGGGTTATTCCAACATTCGTTGGCCAGACACATGTCGACCGTGCAGATATCTCCGTCATCGCACTCGTCATCGATCTGGCAGCATCCGGTAACAGCCGTATGCAGGCATGCTCCGGCCACGCACTCGTCCATCGTGCATGGATCATCGTCATCGCACGGATTCGCCGCGTTGCAGCACCCCGGTTTGCGGGCATGCTTACAGTTGTTGGCGATGCATGTATCCGATGTACAGACATCGCCATCGTCGCACTCGGGGTCACCCAAGCAGCAGTTCTCGAGTTCTACCTGCTCGCAGGTGTTGTTCAGGCATGTGTCCATGGTGCATGGACTGCCATCTTCGCATTCCACATCCGCCGTGCAGCATCCAGCGATCGCGTCGTGCTGGCACTGTGACGCGACGCACTCGTCAGACGTGCATGGATCGCGGTCATCACACTGACTTGCTGAACCGCAGCACTGGGGTATGGATACGAAGGTGCAGCTGCCACTCTCACAACTGTCGGTGGTACAGGCATCGCCGTCGTCACATTGGCTATCTCGCGAGCAGCACCCGTCGATGGTCGTGTTCTGGCAGTGATTCTCCATGCACACATCCGTCGTGCATGGGTCGTCGTCATCGCATGTGATGTCCGATGTACAGCATCCTGCCACTTCCATGATTTCGCAGGTGTTCCCGATGCATGTGTCAACGGTGCACACATCACCGTCGTCACAATCTTGGTCTCCAACACAGCACCCCTCGATGGGGGTAAACACACACATGGAGGCCATACAGGTATCGGTCGTACACGGGGTGCGATCATCGCACTCGCGATCGCTCCGGCATTGCGGTGGCACGCTGATCAGGTCACGAGACGTGCCGGCTGTTCGAATGTCGGAGTTTGCTGCATTCTTCATGGTTGCGTCCGAACCCGCCAGAGACAGAGTTGCCGGTGTCCCGGCAGCCGTCCCCGGGGCCACCGCGATGTCTATGGCTGCGAACAGGGTATAGGTTGGCAGTACGGATAGTTCCTGGACGGGATCGAGAAACGCGGACCACCCGAATTGCAGATCTGCGAGATCGGTCTCGCTCAAACCGGCATTGAAAACCGGTCCAGGTGTAACCGATTCGAAGGACAACCCGCTTCCAGAACCGTCGAGATCAAAATTGAACTCCAGGATCGCTTCCGCAGCGGTGGTTGAGGCGCCCCAGATGTACACGGTCCGGGAGACTCCATCATCCGGCAGTGGAACGAATTCGTCCTTTCCGCCGTTATCGTTCAAGTCAGCATCGGTCGTGATGATGATGTCGACGCCCCCGGATGCGGTGCACACGCAAAACAGCAGGGCCATGATGATCTCGATGGCGCGCATAGCAGGATCTCCTCAGTTTCGACCAACCGGCCGATGGCCGGCCAACGGCGTTAGTGTCTTCTGGCATTCCCAAATGCCTGCCGGGCGATGCAGTCGGATCCTTCAAACGGTGTACCGTCGAGGAACTGCCCGGTGATGAGGAGTTCGATTTGTTCTGCCGGAGCCATCTCGGAGAGCATCAACTCAGTAGCGAGGACTTTCCTGGGGAACTTCAGCGACAAGTCCAAAACGCCATCCGAAGTCAACGTATGACATGCACAAGCCTGTTCCTCGAACGGAGTTGCTGCATCCTCCAGCGTGTCCCAAGTCGGCGCGACAGCGTTACCAAGTCCATCCGCGCGAGAAATGGTGATGGTATCCACATCCAATTGCGTCACATCTACCTCTGCACTCCCGGCGATGGAAACGGGCAGTACGCCGCCCGAGTTCGGTTGATACCCATTGGGGCAAGAGCCCGGTTTGATGTCGACACTCACCGGCACCTCCTGGACCTGAATCACTTCGAGCGTCACCGGACACGTGTTGAAACCGCCGGCTGAACTGTGCGCCGAAAAGGCCACTACGGTGGCGCCTTCATCAGCCGCACCCGGTGTCCACATAAAGGACACCGTGACCGGATTCCCGGACACCGGTAGGGCGGGGTCCGTCGTCGCGTTGATCGGTAAACCTACTGCGTTCAGCGTCACGATGTCGCCCGAGTCGGGGTCGGAGGCCTGGACTTCGAAGACCAGTGTCTCTCCAACCGCGACGACCTGGGTGGTCTCGCACACCGGCGGAGAATCAGGTGCGGGCTCGATGATCGGCGGGGTCGGATCTGCCTCCTTGAGGCTCACCAGGAAGTCCAATGCCACGCGACTGCTGCCGTCTTCGATGATGACCTGTGTCGAGTACAGCGTGGCGTTCGACGGCAGCGACGACAGTTGCGCACCCGTGGTGTTCCAGGCGTACACACCAGTCTGTGGATCGATGGCCGCATCGTTCGGCGCATTCGGGTTTCCAGGCTGTTGAAAGATACCCGATGGCGCGGCTTCAGCACCAGTTGCGAGTCGATAAGTCACAGCGTCGGCATCCGGATCGCCGGCCCCGATTGGAAACTCGCACAATGCGTCGATTGGGCATGTCACGATGGGAGGCAGCGCGCTCACCGGAGATCCGTTCTCGGCGCCAACGTTGATGAGCGTCGCCACACGATAATCACCGTCGGGGTTGTTGATGTGCTCGTTTGGAGGATCGAATCCCGAGATACGGCAGCAGCTGGCGACGCCAGCCTCGTAGTTTCCGGCCGCCGGATAGGTGTGCGACAGGCTGGTATCGATGGCCGGGAGATCAGCATTGTCCAGGGCCAGTCCGAACCACCAGTTCTGGTCGAGGTCCACCGCGGTCACCTTGAAGAACAGCGCCCCGAATTCAGCGCCGGCCGGAGGGCTCCCGTCACCCCATTCGAGCACACTTCCTCCAATGTTCTCAAAAATGATGTCGCCGACACCCGGAAAGCCATCCGCCTCAGAGCAGGGAACGTAGATCTCTGCGATCGGGTCCACACAGGCGTAACCGTTTCTCCTGAATGCGGCCTGAACCCGCACCTCGACATCGTTGCCATCCGCCGCGGACCACGTGATGTGGCCGTAGCGGAAATGACTGGCCTGAGCAGTTATGGCAGTGACACTGGGGAACACGACGGCAATCATGAGCTTCACGAGTTTGTTCACGTACAGTTACTCCTCTCTTCAAGAATGATTCAAGAACCAGCGTGGTTTGTATCCACTGTCTCAGGCGACACGAGGTACTCGCGCGCTAAGCAATTGGAGCCCCAATACCACGAACGGAACGCCTGCATCACGAGACCATTCACCCGCAACGCCTTAGGTGGATGACCGGCCCGCCCAGCCCGGATCATGCCCCGGCGCAGCCCTGAAATACGCCGGCCACGCGGGGTGGGGTCACGATGACGACGGCCAGACCTCAACGGGCATCGGTCACCTCGATCACCATGAGTTTGCCGGCGATGACCTCGATTTTCCGGCCCGGTTCTGAGGAGAACAGGAACGTGCGGTGTGCGGGATTCGCCTGCTCGGACAGGAGTTCGATGGCGAACTGTCCGAGCGCATCACCAGAGGCCCGGAAGGTGAACGAACCCAGGTAACCCGAGCCAGTCGGGCCGCCGGCACCGTCCTGCCCCACCAGCAACTGCCGGCTCGCGATATTGAACGCGGACCATGGCTGGCTGGACGCTGCGGCGGACACTGCCCTCGAGCCCTTCTGCTGACTCGTACTGCTGACGCTCGTGGGCCCGGTGTCCTTCTGCCGTTTCTCGAGAACCGTCGGGCGGGAGATGGCAATATCGACCAACTCCAGCGAACCGCGCAGGCCGCCGGTGACACCGATGTGCAACTGGTAACCGCGGAGGTTCTCCAGGGGCCCTGGCAGCAGGGCGTCGACGACAATGGTCGAGCCCGCGGGTACGACGCGACCATCGGCTTCCAGCACGAGACTGGCCTCATCGACCACCGTGTCGACGATGAACGGTGCCGGGGCGCCGACACAGCTGCACGGGCTGATACCGGCGAAAGCGTTGAGCGCGTGAAAGGCATCGTTGCCGTCACATACGCCGTCGGGTTGACAATCGCCGAAGGGTCCGCCTGCATCGACATTGAACGCCTCGGGCGCCGCCTCCTCGCACGGATAGGACCCCTCGCCAGCGGGATCATCATTGGCGAAGCAGTTCAGGACGTGGAACCGATCGTTGCCATCGGCGATGCCATCCGGCGCGCAGGTACCGAACTGCCCGCCCATGTCCGCGAAGGGTACGTCCGTCACGATACACGCGCCTTCGATGCATGCCCAGAACACACATGCGTTGTCACGAACCCCGTCGTCGTCGAGGTCGGCACAATCCGAAGCGCTCATGCAACCACTTCCGGGCGCGGTCGGCGCGTCGCTCCACATCCCGCCCACCAGCGTATAGGGTCCGGCACCCGCCGACGCGGCGGATGGCTGGCCGAGGCTCGCCTGCAGGCTGTAGTTGCCGCCGGCGCTCGCACCGCCACCGCCATCCACGGTTGAGCGGATCATTTGATAACCCTCACCATCCGCGCTCGAGGGCGCGCTCACCAGGACCGCAAAAAGACAGATACTCAGCGCGTTGAAGTGTCGTGAAACCATTGTTCAGATCTCCTTATCCGTGGGTTCTTGATTCGGACTCACACGCGGTTGGGCGCGATGTCGTGCTCACTCGCCATCCGAGTACCTGGCGCACAACTCGGCACGCAGCTCGGCATTGTCACGCTCCAGAGCAATCAGGCGCTCGTACAATCCCTGAATGGCCGCCAGGGCGACGCCGTCCGAATCGACCATCGAGATATGGTGATCCGTTTCGCCCAAACCGAAAGCGGCATGGAAATCCTGCGCCATCGGGCCCATGTGGCGAATGTTCGAATCCTGAGCGTTGTAGCTCCACCGATTCACGGGGAGTCGCGCGACACGCTCGAGGATGTCCTGCGTGTCGACAGGTGTGATGTCCTGTTTGGCGTTGCGGTCGCTGAACGTGCTCCAGCTGCCGCTGCCGCTGTAGAGAATCGCGCCACCAGCCGCACTGGTGAGCAACTTGAAGCCACCCGTGGCCCGCATGGTCACGCGATTGCTGGCCGTTTCATTGAGCGCGGTCCCGGACAGATCGTTCCACACGAACGTGCCGTGTCCAGAAGCCGTAGCATTGTGGCCGGCCGCGAAGCTCGACTCACCGATGGCGCGGTTGTTACGACCGCCGGGAACGGTCGAGGCGAAGCCCAGCGCCTCGTTGTGACTGCCGCCACAGACGGTGGCGAATTCCTGGTAGGCGACGTTGTTCGTTCCGCCACCGACGGTCATCGACTCCGCCGGACGGTTGCCTTCGTCGGCGTCGACGATCGTTCCACCACCGGCCGTGTTGTAAGCCCCACCTCCAACGATCGCGTAGGGCCCCGAGGCGGTGTTGATCCAACCCCCACCGACCGTGGTCGATTCGCCCGTGGCCTGGTTGTTCTCGCCACCGCCGACCGTCGTGCGGTTGCCGCTGGCCAGGTTGTCCTCGCCACCGCCGATGGTCGACCTGAAACCGGGTGCGGTGTTGTCCTCGCCGCCACCGATCGTGCTCTCCTCGCCCGTGGCGTCGTTGCGCAGCCCGCCGCCGACCGTGGCGTAGGGGCCGGACGCCAGATTGTCACCGCCGCCGGCGATGATACTGTGCGAAGCAGTCGCATCGTTCGATCGTCCGCCGCCGACTGTGGCGTAGGGACTGGTCGCCGGGTCAGCATCATCACTTCCGGCGTGGTTAGCCGAACCGCCGCCGATGCTTCCATGGTCGTCGAGCACGATGTTGCGCCCCTCGGGGGCATCGTCGCCTCCCCCGGAGATCGTGCCGAAAGCGCCCTCGGCACGGTTGCCCATCCCGCCCCCAACCGCGGATCCAACACCCGTGGCGCTGTTGCCGTCACCCCCTGCAACGGCTGAGCTCATCCCCGAAGCGTCGTTGGCCTGCCCCCCACCGATCGCGCTGTACTGGCCAGAGGCCTCGTTCTGGACACCACCCGCAATCGTACTGAGCAGGGCGGTCGTGATGTTCTCCTCCCCACCGGCAATCGTCGATGCGCTGCCCAATGCCCGGTTGCTGTCTCCTCCGCCGATCGTCGCAAAGTAATGAGCCTCGTTGTCGATTCCACCGCTCACCGTGGCCATCGCGTCCACTGCCCGGTTGGTATTGCCTCCACAGACCGTGGCGCCGTCGTCAGTCGCAGCGTTGCCGTTGCCCCCACCGACCGTGCTGTAGTAGCCCTCTGCAACATTGCCTTGCCCTCCACCGATCGTCGCGCGGACGCCGGTCGCATTGTTGTTGAAGCCCCCACCGACCGTACCGTACTGGCCGCTCGCGGAGTTACTCAATCCACCTCCAATCACGCCATGAGTTCCCGCGGCCACATTGTCCTGCCCGCCACCGATGACGCCGTAGCCGCCGGTCACCGAGTTGTTCATTCCGCCGCCGACGACGCCGTGGGTGACCTGCACATCATTGCTGTGCCCACCGCCGATGAAGCCACGGAAGCCGCTCACGGCGTTGTAGGACCCGCCACACACCGTGGCCTGCATGGCCACCGCGGAATTGTTGGCCCCGCCACCCACCGTACCATGATCGCCCCCCACCGCGTTCGACTCGCCGCCCGACACCGTGGCACCGGACGTCGCCGTCACGTTCGCATTGCCTCCGCCCATGACGATGGGCGCCCCGCCGTGATCGACGGTCCGCAGACCGGGCAGACCCAGGGCGTAGGGCACGGCGGCCAGCGGTTGGCGCGGCGCCAGCGTGGTCGGCCCGGGGTCACCGGCACACTGCACGGTCACCTCCATCCACCACGCCGTGCCGTCGAAGACATCGGGGCCGAAGTCGATGATGACCGAGAACAACCCGTTGGTCACCGGCACCTCGGCCAGCTCCTGTTCGTACGTCGACAGCCCACTCGTCTCAGCGTTCCACAATCCGAAGTTCAGCGCGCAGGTATCCGTGACGGGCAGGCCGTCCTTGACCAGCTGCCCCTGATACGAGAACCCCGAGCCGACCTGGGCTCCTTCACTGATGCCTACACCCCACACCATCGCAATCACGGCACACATCATGCACATGTTCTTCATCATCAATCTCCTGGTTTGGTCCTCGCTCACCGTCGAGCTTTGATTTGAGGTGAGTACACGGATGTCGCCGAGATCTTCCCGACATCTGCGCAGGAGTTCCCCGATATCCGAATTCGAACCGTTCTGGTGTGCGTATGAATACACGGCAGGGCCACGACGGGAGCGATCGGGCCGCGGGCGGGCGATGGCCATCATTTCACGCGGCCAGAGTCTCACGCCGACAAGCATGCGCCATGCCCGCATTGGCTCCAGGCATTTCTCGCTTGTCTTCCATGTTTGGCGGGCCTGGATGCTCAGAACTGCTACCGACCGAACTTGTATGGCCCCGTCGGATTCTCGAGCCTCTTGTTGCCATACTTGTTTCGCAGGCTGTTGCCGCGTTTCTCACGCACCCTGTTCTCGAGGCGGCAGGCGCGCTCCTCGGCGCGATGGAGGCCATACTGCGTCGTGTCGTTCAATGGTGCTGTGATCCCGCGGTCCGCATCCCATGCGTGCGAGAGCTCGTGGATCAACCCTATCTGGGGTGCCCGGTGCCGACCGGATGGTGTGCGGTAGCGATCTGGATCGTAATGAACCGTCGTGCCCGTACCCTTTCCATTTGACGCATCGGCCTCTTTACCTTCAGGAAAATCTGTCGAGTTCCCATTCTTGTCGTAGTCGTCCGGCGCCTTGATGACATGCTCCTTGTCCGACTTGAACAAATCCTCGAGTACGCGCTTGACCTCGGGCCCGCCCTTCGTCTGCAGCTCCTTCAAATGCTGCCTCAGCTTCTTCTGGTAGTGCGGTGTGCCTTCGACCGTGATCCGGTGCCCCGCAGGATCTGTATGTGACCACGGGTTGTTGACCGCATACACAAGACCGTTCCCTGCACTCAGCGGATCTCCCCAGGTTCCGATACCATCCCTCTGCACGTACCGTCCACCTGCCGGGTCATGATACCGTGACCGATACCAGTACCAGTTCGTTTCATCATCCAGGCGCCGCCCGGTGAACCGATAGCTGTTCCCTGCGGCCGAGGCCGTCTGAGGTTGCCCGACCGGGCCGAGTACGGCAGCGCGGCCAAAGTCGCTGTAGATGTACCGTTCGATCGGCTCCGCCGCAGCATCGGTCAGGGCCACGACATTCGTATTGGCGTCGCCGTGGTAGTACACCTCATCCCCCCGGCGGTCCATGTGCACCACCTCGTCGAGATCCCGACCCAGCGCATACGTCGCATCCGTCACATCAACGCCATCCTGCTCCTCGACGACCTGCCAGCCGCTGTAGTAGAAGCGTGTCGTCTGTACCGCGCCGTCGTCGACGACTTTCTCGATGCGGCGGCCGAGGGCGTCGTAGCGGTAGGTGGTGAAGGTCTGCGCGTGAGCAGAGTTCGCACCAATGATGACTCCTATTGCAGCCAGGGCCAGGCGCGTGTACGCCTGCCGTCGATGATGAGGACCTGGCGGACGTGAATCACTCATTTGTCCGCCTGGGCAGTTACACGACGACGGCGAGGCCTTGACCGCGGCGGTTATGGGTTTACCCCTCACTGTGATCCATCTCCAGCGCCCAGTTAAGCGGGTCCTCGGCGTTGCCAGGATTGGCGACCGTCACCCAGTCGAACGTCACCTGACCCCACGCTGGCCTCGCGACGCACACAACCATGGCTGCGACGGTGACCATGATGGACATCGAAGACTTCATTCCCATCAGTTTCTCCCTTCAGTCGAAATCATAACTTTCGAGTGGCTTGACTGGCTCACCCGGCCTGAACCACAGTGTGCCGACGCGGCCTGCACGATCACAGACGCGGCACGCGCAGTAGGGATGCTGCTACTCCTCTACTCTGGAGTGATTGTGTATCCAGGAAAATGGTAGTCTGGGACCTTATCGTCTGCTCGGATCTCGAAGCCTGGAAACACATTGGTAGGAAAATCACTATCTGGAGCTTCTCGAGGCTTAAATTCATAAGGTGCTTGCCGCGGCTTGGTATTAGATATGAAATGAATGCCTCCTAACGCGATTTCGTCACTGATGTTGAGCCACTCGTCCAGGGCTCGACCGAGTGTCCACCCTGCTGCGCCCGCGGCCAGGACTCCGCCAAGGCACCGAGATGCCACCTGTTTACCGGCCTCCGCGAGGCCAACTGACACGGCTCCTCCTACCGTCCCAACACCTCCCAGGATCTTGTCAAGCGTGTCAACGCCGTCTGTTCCAAATGGGTCTACTCTAGATACAGGGCTATTACCGACATACGCGAACGCGTTGCCCACATTGAAGCCATCGTGCCATACACCACGAGCATCAGGCACCTGGAACCGCCCACTGAGCGGATCTAAATATCTTGAACGATAGAACAACCAACCTGGTTCTCTGTCATATCTTCGCCCTGTAAATAAGATCGGATTGCCGGATCCAGATTTGTCCGATGGCAAACCGAAATCATCCCAGAAGTAAGGTGTACCAAAGTCTCCATAAGATACGCGTTCGACCGCATCCCCAAGCACACTCGTAATGCCCGTTGTGTTGTAGTTGTCGTCACTATGGATGAAGTACTCCTCAGCCGCCCTCCACATAGTCAGTAATTCGTCCACATAGTTGCCATACACATAAGTCGCACGAGTGAGATCGCGGCCATTCTGTTCTTCGCCGACCCGTGATCCGTTGTAGTAATACTGGATGACACTTGCCGGGCTGTCATCTGGCGCCTTGGAGATGCGCCGCCCGACTGCATCATACTTGTAGTTCATTGATAGCGGTTCACCGCCCCCTAGAACATACGACGTCATCTGATTCCTGTAGTCATGCATCAGCGTCTTCTGCGTGGGCAGGCCCTGATCGATCGTGGCCAGGTTGCCGTTATCGTCGTAGGTGCGGGCATCGAACGGGGTCTGGGTGTACTGATTGACGGGCAGGTCGCCCGGGTCCATGACATAGGCACCCGGGTCGGGGCCGCCGGTGACCAGCGTGCGGTTGCCGACGCCGTCGTAGGTGTACGTGATGACCTCGGTCGGACCGCCGTCGGGTCCCGTCTCGGACTGGATCAGGCGGTAGACCTTGTCGTAGGTGAAGTCCTGGACGGTCAGTGGGCCGTCGGGCCGCAGGTCGGCCCGCTGCGTCTTGGTGTACACGCGGTCCCAGGTATAGGCGTAGTCATCGATGATGGTGTCATCGGACTCGCGGACGTGGGTCGTGCGCACGATGCGTTTGAAGCCGAAGTCGCCCGGCTCGTTGGCCTCACCCATGATGCCATCGTAGACGTAATCGGTCCGCGTACCGTTGCCCAGCGTCTTGCGCTCGACGCGGTCCGGGCCGATGTAGTCGTACGTCGCGATCATGCCGCCCGTGTCGGAGATGACCTTCTTGCGTTCGAGCCCATCGTAGGTCGTGGTGATGTGGCGCCCGCCCGGGTAGATACACTCGGTCATGTTGCCAACGCCGTCGTAGAGGCTGACCGTCGACTGGCCGTTGAGGATCTCGGTGGTCACGTGGCTCAGCGAGTCGTAGGCCCGCGTGACGATCGAGTCGTCATCCTCGGCGTGGACCAGGCGCGACAGGCCGTCGTACTTGAATACCTCGAACGTCGTATCGTTGGACACGCCCGGGCCGGGGATGATGCTCCGGCCGATGACCCGATCGAGGTCGTCGTACGTCGAAGTGACCACCGAACCGTTGGCGTCGATGTGCGTCAGGACGTTGCCGTGGACGTCGTGTCCGTTGCTGAAGCCGGTCAGATCGGGGATGGCCACGCCGAGCGGCCAGGTCAGATTGCTGCCGTTCTGATCCAGCGTGCCGTCGGCCATCTGGGTGGCGACCAGGCGATCGAGGGCGTCGTAGGCGTAGCGCGTGGCGTTACCGCTGTCGTCGATCTGGGCGATGAGCCGCGAGCTGGCGTCCCACTGCTGAGACGTGACGATGTCGGCCGGTTCGTCGAAGTCGGCTTCGATACCGTCGGTATCGCTGTCGCCGTCCAGGTCGCGGACCGTGGCCAGCCGGCGATCGAGACCGTCGTAGGCATGGCGGACCTCGTGGCCGTTGGCGTCGACGGCCACGACCTCGTTGTCGCGCGAGTCGTAGCCGTAGGTGAACACGTTGTCCAGCGTCGGGCCCGCATGCTGCGTCTCGCTGATCAGCCGGTCGAGCCCGTCATGCTCGAAGGTCGTCAGGAACTCCTGCTGCGGGCTGCCGAGATCCGACAGCTCGGTCTCGGTGCGGGCGATCAGGTTCGAGTTGGCGTCGTAATCGTAGGCCACGGTGTTGCCCAGCTGATCGGTCAGCAGGGCCTCGCGGTTGGCCGTGTCGTAGGCGGTCAGGGCCTGGTGCCCGTTGTCGTTGACCACGCGGACGATCTGGGAGTTGTCGTTGTACTCCAGCGTCGTGGTCGACTGGCCGTCGTCGATCGGCGTGCCCGTCGCCGTGTCGAAGAACGCGCTGCGCCGCACGACCAGCCGATCCATGGCGTCGTACTCGTACATCTGCTCGGACAGCAGCTGGTTGCCGGCCGAGCCGTCGACGTCGTCCAATTCGCCGAACACGCGCGTCCCGAAATCGTGCAAAACACCGGGCTCCACGTCGCCACCGACGTTGCCGTTGGCGTCGTAGCGCAGCTCCGTGACATTGCCCATCGGGTCGGTCGACGCGACCATGCGGTCGTAGGCGTCGTAGGTGTAGGTCGTGATGTGCTGCTCACCCTCGAGGCCCTCGACCACACGGACCTCGTTGCGGTTGCCGTCATAATCATACTGGGTCGACGACTGGTGCGGGTCACCCGGGGCGATGATGCGGCGGAACACGAGGTCGCGTTCGTCGTACAGCGTCTGCACGGCGTTATACGGCTGGTTGCCGTTGGCCGCCTCGCCCTGCTGCATGTACACCTGGTTGCGGTTGCCGTCGTACGCGTACGTCGTGGTCACGAAGTCCGCGTCCGGGAGTCCGTCACAGGTCGGTTGATCGGTTGTCCCCGGAATGGTTCCGGTGTAGCTGCCCGACTCCTGGCACACGCGCGTCACGTTGTTGAGGATCTCGTATTCGTAGACCGTGGTGAGGTGGGTATTGCCGTCGGCCGGCACCTGGCCCGTCTCGTCGAGATTCTGGACGTCCTCGCGGACGACGTTGTCGTTGGCGTCGTAGTAGATGTCGCGCTGGTAGCGGATGCCGCTGCCCGGCGCGGTTTCGCGCGAGATGCTGCGCACGACCTGGTTCAGCTGATTGACGATGTACTGTTCGTCGGCCCCGCGCGGATCGGTCATGCGCGTGACGTTGCCGACGGTGTCGTACTCGTACGTCGTCGTGAGGGCCAGGTCGGTGGCGTCGACGATGGCCTCGTGCAGGTAGCCGGCCTGCGGGCCGGCCTCATAATAGGTGTACTCGTCGCGCCGGCGGTGGCCGCCCCCGTTGTCCGGCAGGACGTGGGCAGTCACCTGACCGAAGGCGTTGTACTCCCAGTCCTCGACGATCGACGGGATGCGATGCTGGGTGTGGATGCGGTTGCCATTCTCGTCGTAGTCGTGCACCGTCTCTGCCCCGCGGGCGTCCGTGTACTTCGTGACGAAGTTGAACCCGCAGCAGCCGCCCATGTCGGTGTCGTATTCGAAACTCTCGACCAACTCGGCCTGGTCGCCGACCGGCGTATGGTCGCCCGGCAGGTGACGAATCTCGCGGATGTTGCCGCGCGATCGTCGGCCCGGGGACGGGTTGACGTCGGTCTCGTAGACATACTCGGTGATGTTGCCGTTGGCGTGGGTGACCTTCGTGACCCGCGAGTCT
The DNA here is from genome assembly GCA_942492115.1 of uncultured Planctomycetota bacterium. Taxonomy (GTDB): domain Bacteria; phylum Planctomycetota; class Phycisphaerae; order UBA1845; family CAIVHJ01; genus CALODL01. The sequence goes on along the minus strand of CALODL010000001.1, from coordinate 292,242 downwards.
TTGTTGTACGCGTAGCGGGTCTCGTAGAATTCCGGATCGCCCGGACGCACCCGGCCGGCGAAATGGCGTTCGCGGATCAGCCGGTTGCGGGCATCGAACTCAAAGTCGCTGTTGTTACCCACGCGATCGTTGACGTGCACATTCACGGGGAAGCCGCGGTAAGACAGGAAATTGCCTGGCCCTGGGTCGGAGTCGAACGGAAATCCAGGCGGGCAGCTGTAGTTGATGTCCACCACATCCTGGGTATTACCCCAGCTTTGGCGAATCAGCCTGTCAAAGCACATGTCCGGCCCGGGTCGGACGGCAAGGCCGGTCGCAGAACCCCCTGCCACATACCCCTTGGTTTCATTGGCGTAGTATGTGTTTCTGAGGTACTCCTGTCCCTTGCCATCGGTGATCGTCAGCAAATTATGGTTCAAGGGGTGATCGCGGCCGTCACCGGGTAAGATCTCGTCCAGAGCGCGTCCATTGAATCCAGTCGAGTAGGTGTAGACCGTCGTCTTACCGTCCGGGAAGTCATTGCCCGTCGGTGTACCGGTCACCGCCGGCGTAGTCACCGACTCCAGGTCACCCAGCCCACCCTCCGCATCACCGTCATCGTAGTAGGCGTACCGCACCTGGCGGCCCGCGAAATCGGTCACCGACTCGATATAGCCCTGCAGGTTGTAGGCCACCGTGATGTCACGGCCGAGCGTGTCGGTAATCGTCTGCAGCCTGCCCGACCCGTCGTAGGCCAGGGTCAGCTCGTTGCCGTTGCGGTCAATGATGGCCGCGATCTTGCCTTCCTGCGGCGTGCCGTCGAACGCATGGAAAACCCACTGGCCGCTATCGGGAAAGATCATGGTCAACGTGTCGTCGCCATTCTTGACCAGTTCGCGATGCCACCCACCGCGAACCCATCGATCGGTGCCCTTGGCGCCGTACAGGTCGCGACGGCCATTGCCGTCACACAGATAGAAGTGGGCGCCGGCCTCCTCGAGAAAGATGTTGTACGAGAAGTCCCAGTTGTAGCCCTGGGCCGTCTCACGGCCGAAGCGTGAGCGGTACTTGCGCGTCCACACGAAGTCCAGCCCCCGGCCGGGGATGCGCAGGTCCTCGACGTTGAGGTAGAACTCGCCCGAGAACAGGTGCACCGGATCGAGATTCGGACCGCCGCCCGGACCGCTGCCGCCGCTGCCGCCCGCGCCGGCCCCGGCGCCGCCACAACCCTCGCAACCTGGCGCACCGGGTGGGGAATCACCGTTCGGACACGGCGGCGGCTCGACCGGCGGTTGATCGCTCTCGCACGTCGCGGTCACCGAATAGGGCGGGCAGTTGCAACCCCAGCCGGCGACGGCGATACCGTCGCCCGGGTCGCTGACCACGCACTGGCCGTCATTCGTGACCTGACCGCTGGAGACGATCTCGAAGCGCATGGTGTCGTGGTCGAAGCTCAGGAAGTAGGCGATGGCCCCGGCGGGCAGGCCCGACATGTTCGGATAGGTCACCTTCATCGGCGGATCGAACGTCGTCCCGCTGGGCTGCAGCGTCCAGGCGAACGGCGGCGCCGCCCCGTCGGTCATCGGCATCGGGATCTTGTCGTGGCGGACCTGGTTGAGTTCCAGGGCAACGCATGCGAAGCCGAACTCGGCCGTGCAGCCGGCCTCGCCGGTACACGCCGGGTCGTCCGGATCGATGCAGTCACCGGACGGCAGCGTGACCCGCGTGCCGGCCGGCACGCTCATCTCGAGGCCGTCGATGCCGGCGATGGTCAGGACCACGTCCTGGTCGCCGCCGTAGGCCACGCGGTTCATAGGATTCAGCGTCGGCAGCAGCACGGGCGTCGGCAGGCTGTTGGCCGCGTTCGGAATGATGACCGGGTGGTACTTCAACGATGGATAGGTCCCGCTGAGCGCCGTGCTGCCGTCGACGTACAGCTCGGCGGCGCCCGATCCCGGGATGTCGGCGATGGCGAACTGCCCTTCGGCATCGGTCACCGCGGTCGGCAGGACGGTGCGCCCGATCTTGAGCGTGCACAGCGCGCCCTCGATGGGCCGGTTGGCGTTGTCCAGGACCAGGCCGCTGAACGTCGTCGGGGCCGCGCCCGACAGGTCACGGGCGATGCCGTTGAGCACGAACATGGCGGGGCCCGACGGGTTGCCGCCGAAGTTCGCCTCGACCACGGTGTTGCCCGGCTGCAAGCCCAGCACGGCGTCGACCTCGACGTGTCCCGTCGGGCCGGTGATGACCGTGGTCTGGCTGGTGCCGTTGACCGTGCCGCCGCCGCGTACCACGGTGAAGGTCACCGGGATACCGGCGGCCCCGTTGCAGCCGTCGCTGACCCACACGCGCAGCGGCTCCGGCGCCGGCGCGCCGGCTTCACCGCGCTGATTGTGCCCGGTGCCGACGTTGATCTGCACGGGTGGCGCCGGCGTGGCCGACGCGCAGAAGGCCACGGTACCGGCGAGCCCGGTCGACCGTGCCTCGAGGCGGTTGTTGCCGCTGCCGGCGTCCATGCCCAGGCGCCAGTAGACCTCGGCGCGGCCCTGGGCATCGGTGTGCACCTGCATCATCCGCTTGCCGTCACCCTGACCCTCGAGCGCCAACCGCCCGTCACTGCGCGTGACCTCGAACGTCACCAGCTTGCCGGCGAACGGCGTGACGCCGTCGGCCTGCAGCAGCTCGACGATGATCGGGTCGGGCAGCACGGCGTTGACGCGGGCCGTCTGGCCGTCGCCCGATACGAGGCTGATCCGCGGTGTGTCCGGTGGAAGCTCGAGACGCGTGATGGTGGCCTGGGTCTGGGCGACGTTGCCCAGTGCATCGGCGGCCTCGGCGGTGATTACATTCGGGCCAACGGCCAACGGCAGGTCGGGCAGGAAGAACGTGCCATTGGTCCCGATGCCGATGTTGACCTGCGCCGGCACGCCGTTGACCGTCACGGTCAGACCCTTGTAGCCGTTGAGCAGATCGCTGACCCGCCCGGCGATGGCCGTGCTGGCGGCCTCGAGTTCGGCGCCGTCGGGAGGGAAGTCGATGAATACCTCGGGGGCCGTCGAATCCTGCGTCACCGTGATGGCCACCGGCGCGCTCAGCGTGCCATCACAGGTCGACTGGGTGGCGAAGTTGATCGTGTTGATCGAGTTGAGCTCGAGATCGACGTCGACGCTGAACGTGCCGTCGGTGGCCACGACGGATTGCACATTGAGCGGGCCGTCGACCTGCACGGTCGCACCCATCTCGGCCGTGCCCGTCACGGTGACCGACGGCGTGCTCACGATGTCGGCAACCGCGTCGATCTGCGGCGGCTCGGCCGCGCCGCCCAGGGCCGGCGGCGTGGCCAGCTCGAGCAGCTCGCCCGAGGCGTCGCCCAGAGCGTTGGACAAGCGCACGGAATAGACGGCACAGGGTGTCAGTGGATTCGATAACACGTAGTCGGCGGAGCGTCCGTCCACAGCCAGGGTACCGGACGTCGGGATGATCCGTGTGCCGTCGCCGGCGATCAGGTAGGCGCTGTGCGGATTGAAGCTGGCCGGGGCCAGGGGCTCGCCGAACGTCACCCGCAGGGTCGTGTCGTCGACCGCGCTGGCGCTGACGACCTGCGGCGCACCGCCGTCACCCTCGGGCAGACTGATGCCCGGCTTGACCACCGCGACATCCAGCACGGTGATACAGCCGTCCGGTTCGAGGTCTGCGTCGGCGCGGTAGCCGTCCTCGCCGATGCAGGCGCCCAACGCGCCCTCGACGCGTGACAGGTCAGCGGGTCGCACGATGCCATCCTGATCGAGATCACCTTCGAGGATGGAGTAGCGGATCACGGCCTGGCCGCCGATGATGCCGTCGCCGGACGGCAGCAGGTTGATCGCCGGAGCGAAGACCTCGCCGTCCAGCCCGTTGCCCACCCCATCGGTCACCGTGTAATCGACGACCAGGTTCAAGATGTCGTTCTGCACCGGCGGCGTGAACCGCACGGTCAACGTGTCGTCCTCGGCATCGAACGCGGTGGTGATGCCCGACACCGCGCCGCCGCCGACCGTCCATCCGCTCACCGCATCCAGCGGCACGATAACGTCCTCGTCAAAGGTCAGCGTCAACCGCGCCAGCCCGCGGGCCGTCGTAATCCATGCTCCCGGCACTGGGTCGGCCGCGATGATGCGCGGTCCGGTGACATCGCTCTCACCCGCTTCCTTCGGCGGCACCTCATGGCGGACGGCCGTGCGCCCGCGTGTGGTGATCTGGGGCCCGGCCCAGGCGCCGGACGCGCCGGCGACCAGTGCCGTGATCAGGAGTACGATTCGCAGCTCATTCCGGGGACGTGATATCATGATCTGTTCCTCTGCTCTACAGACTTGCGGATTGCCGTGTTGTTGCGCGCGGATCACGGGTCACGGCGCCGCGACCACCGTCAGGCGTACGGCATTGGGCGTCTCGTCGGTCACGTAGCTGACCTCGAACTGCAGACCGTCGCCCAGATCGAGGCCGCTGACACTGTCGAACTGGCCGGTGATGACGCCGATCGCGATATCGAACGACTCGCCGAGTACCGGCGCGTATTCAGGCTGAACCTGCAACTCGAGATGGCCGTTGACGACCACGCCGCTGGTCAAGTAGTCGAAATCGAGTTGTCCAAAGGACTGGCCGGACGCGATTTCGATCTGCGTCGTGCTCGTGGGCAATAGTGTGAGCGTGTACGAACAGCACCCCTTGGGAAGCGACGCCCGCTGCCCGGCTGCGATGCGCAGTGTCCCGGCGATCGAGTTATCCAAACTGTTGAACCACATCACCCCCTGGGCGATGTCGATGAGCCCGGGACTGTCGAGGCCTACGAACCAGCCTAGCTCCACTACCGCGCCATCGTCCACGCGCAGGGTACCGAGGTTCTCGAGTAGGCCGGTGCCTGCTATGCTGACTGGATTGGACGTCTGAGGGTCCGCAAGCAGCAGCGCGCCCGGCTTGTTGCTGAAGACCGTGCTGTTATTGAGATTCAGTCCCGTATTATTCTCGAAGGTCCCATAATTCTCGAACCGGCGTGACTCCTCGAGTAGAAATGGAACCACACTCGCAGCGGACATCGTTTGTCCGATGGGTAAGACCGTCGTTCCCGTTCCGCGCATGACACCGTGGTAGGTGCCGCCGCCATTCAGCGTGACGTGACCGCTGCCGGCCAGAACGCCGCCATTCATGAGCAACTGGCCGTCGATGACCGACTGGCCGTTCAACACGAGGGCCCCAGGCACGGTCACCTGACCCTTGATCTCGGCCGGGCCGTTGACGACCACTGAGTTCGCGAATGGAACGGGCGTCACATAGAGACTCTCCTCGCAAAACAATGCAGCGATCGAGGTCGTGACGTTGGGACCATTGATCTGCGGATCGGCCCCCGGCACATCGATGATCACGGTGTCCCCAGCATCCGGCAGCGTGTCACCGGACCAGTTGGCCGCGTCGCTCCACGACGTGGCGTCGCCCCCGCCATCCCACAACGCGATATCGTCAGACGGTGTGATGATGCCGACATCAGTGATCCCGCCGGATACGCCGTCGATGCCCATCGACAGGCCGTTGAGCACCGTGCCGCCGTCATCGATCGATGCGGTCGCCAGGATCGGCCCCTGGTCCGTGGCCACGCCCGCGATGCTGAAATAGCCCGCGCCGTCGGTCACGGCCGTCCCGACAAGACCGACCAGCTGCACACTCGCGCCGCTCGCCGGCGTGCCGTCGCCGAGGACCACGAAGCCCTCGACGGTCGTCGGTTCGGCGAACGACACGGTCACGCGGCTCGTGGCCGTCGCGCCCTCGATGGTGGCGGTCAACAGGGCCGTGCCGGGACCGACCGCCGTAATCAGGCCGCCCTGATCGATGGTCGCGATCGCCGGGTTGCTGGTGCGGAAGGTCACGTTGCAAAAGTCGGCCGGCACGATGTCGGTCTCCGTGCCATCGGTCAGCAGAGAGGTCACCACCAGGACCGTGGTCTGATCGACGGCCGTGAGGAACGGCTCGGCCGGGGCCACGGCGATGGTGTCGATGCTCAAGGGCGGCGTGGTCGAGATGTCGAGCACCGGCACCTTGACCGTCGCGCCCTGCTCGAAGGTGAAACACTCACTGACCGCGTAGTAGGTCACGCCGTCGACCGTCCGTGTGCCGATGACCCGCACGGCATCATCGCTGATGAAGTCGGGTGCTGAGCCGACCCCACCGGGGCCGAACTGGTCCGGCGACGGCACGTTGGGAATCAGGAACGTACCATCGGCGTTGACCGTCACCGTCTGGCCGTTGGCCGTCACGGTCCACGAGGGATCGAGCTGGGCATGGACGGGCGCCGGCCATGCGGCCAGCAGCGTCACGAGCGAAAGCGCAGGGACAGGTCGTGTCATGATGGACCTCGAATGGAGTTGGATGTCGCGTTAAAACCACAGGCGACACGGGGCCGACCGGCGCTAAGCGGAAATCGCCGATCGAGGCAAGTCCAGGCCGGAGAACGCATCCGGCTCTGCAGCCGCCACTGGCCTCGAAGTGCAAGAGATCCGCGATCGGGGCATTGCTGCCTCTCCGGTTTGCTAGTGAACATCGACGAGCACGCCGCGGTGGGCATCGATGGCGATGCGTGCGCCGGGTACCGTCGGAAACAGATACGTACGGTGGTCGGCCGCGTCTGGATCGGCCAGCACATCGATGGCAAACGACCCGCGCGCGTCCTTCGAGGCCCGGTACGTGAACGTCGCCAGGTACCCCGCTTCGACAGGCACACCCGGCGTGTCGCGGCCGGCGAGCATCTGGCCCGTCGTCGTATTGAATGCAGCCCAGACGTAACCGGTATCCGCTGCAGACTCGGGATTCGAATTCACCTCGAGTCTCGGGATGGCATGCAGTTCAACGTGCCGGGCGGCCCGCGCTGCGCGGCGGTCGTCGATCGCCGGCCGCCGGTCGCCGCTGCTCTCGAAGGCGTCGTCTCCAAACACACCTGGCTCTGCGATCGCAATATCGACCAGCTCCAGGACGCCGCGATCTCCGCCGCTGACCTCCAGATGCAGTTGATAGCCGCGGAGGTCGGCCAGGGGTGTCGCCAGATGCACCTCGACGTCGATGACGTCGCCCGGCCGGACCTCCGCCCGGGAGGCATGAAGCTCGAGGGTGGCGGTGGCCACGGTCACCGGTTCGATGACCGGCGATGGGCCGCCGTTCAATGGACAGCTGCATGACGTCGTGCCGGCGAAGGCATTGAGCGCCGCGAAGGCATCATTGCCGTCACACACGCCGTCGGGCGCGCACGAGCCGAACTGACCACCGGCGTCGACATTGAACGCCACAGGCGCATCAGCCTCGCACGGGAACGGATCGCTCGGAGCGTTTGGATCGGTATTGGCAAAGCAGTTCAGCGCCGCGAAGCGATCGTTACCGTCGGCGGTTCCATCCGGTGGACACGCCCCGAACTGACCGGCCATATCGCCGAACACGATATCGGTGCCCATGCAGGCGCTCGCTGCACAGGACCACCACATGCAGTTGTCATCGCGAATCCCGTCCTCGTCAAGGTCGGCGCAATCTGCGATGTTGACACACGCGCCGCCTGCACACTCGTCGGGCACGCCATTGCCGTCCTCATCGAGCGCGTTCCCGCCGGCAATGTCGCATTCATCGGGCAGTCCGTTGTCGTTGCAGTCCGCGACGGGATCCGCCGTCAGCTGAATGCGGTGGATCTCGACGGTGCCAAACAACGAGCCGACGAAGTTGTCGTGCTGGAAGTACAGCTGCAGGCGGTCGACAGGGGTCGAAGAGTGGCCCGACTGCACGAGGGCGCCGTTCTCGTAGACGTCGACAGTCGTCCCATTGCGGCGCTGGATGGTAAAGACCGTGTCGTTGAACAGCGGTGCCGTATCGGGCAGCGTTGGCGCGGCGCTATCACCGGCCACGATGCGGTAGCCGCCGGCGCTGCCGAGCCAGCCATCAACGAGGCCCGCCTCTCCGACCAGCGTGTTCGCGCCGTACAACGACACCAGCACGCGCTGCATGGCCGCCACGTTGCCCTCTGAGTCCCATGACACCTCGGCTTCCAGTGTAAAATCACCGGTGGACGGGATATCGAGGGCCAGCACGGCGGTGCCACTGCTCATCAGCGGCACGCCCACGAAATCGGTAACCAGTAAGCGCCCGGCGCTTTCCTCGGCGACCCAGGTGACGCCCCCGGTGACCATCGGGCCCCAGCGGGTGTCCAGCACGCCGTTGTCGAACGCGTCATAGGCGACCAGCGCGGAGCACGACGGCGCCGTGCGTTCGAACGCCCCGAGATCGACGATCGGGGCGGCGCCCTGCCCGGCGTCCATGACGCCGATGTCATCGCTTACACGGGCATCGCCCGCCAGGTCGAAAGGCAGTGGTTCGTCCGTGTCACCATCGTCGTCGAGGTCCAGGATATCGGTCCAGATCAGTCCGTTGTGGCCGACGTCGATGGCCGGCGAGCTTGCGTCCAGTGAATAGTCGCCGTTCGCTGCATCCGTGAACAGCGGATCGACCGCCCACACGCCCGGCAGTCCCGGCCAGTCGCCGGCTTCGCCGAAGATGGCCGACCAGCCGTCGAACAGCAACGCGTCGCCGGCCTCGATGTCGCCGCCCGGATTGGCCCAGGCGATGGAGTTGTAGAAGGCCAGGACGGCGCCGTCGAAACCGATGCCCGCACCGCTGGGAGCGTTGTTGTCCGCCAGCGTGGATGACGCCACGAACAGGTTTGCGGCGCCGGTCGCACCGGCCCCGCCAGCGCTGACGTCCGCAGTATTGTCGATCATCAACAGGTTGGACGCCTGGACCTCGACCAGGCCACCCGCGACCAGACCCTCGGCCCACAGACCGCCGCCGGCCTCCGTGGCGTGGTTGCCCGTGAACGTCGAGGAGGTCAGGTCGATATGGACCGATTGCGCCGCGAACTCGTTGAAGGCGGTCATGCCGCCGCCGGTCACGGCCTCGTTGCCCTCGAACATATTGCCGACCAGTTGAGCGGACAGGTCGCTTTCCTCGAGCACCTGAATGGCTAGTCCCCCCCCCCGGCCGGCGACATTCCCGGGGCCGATGTGATTATTGCGCAGGACGACTGCCTGCTCGCCAGGCTCGAGATATATCTGGGGGGAGATGAGCACGCCGCCGCCGGCGCTGCTCACCGCACCGGCACTCGCCAGGTTGTTGGTGAACAAGCAGTCTTCGATCACGGCGTCGAAGGTGAACCCGACCGCCAGACCCGCCCCTATCCCGATTCCACCGCCGAAACCGGCGTAGTTGCTGTCGAATCGACACCCGCGCACCTCAGCCACGACCCCACCGTTGAGATTGATCCCGCCACCCTGGCGGGCACTGTTGCCTTTGAAGGTACAATCCGTGTAACTCACCGTGGAATCCTGGACATACGAGCCTCCGCCGGCGTAGGCCAGGTTGTCATGAAAACGGCAATCGTTGACTGCGATCGTGGAATTGACGACCTGCAGGGCGCCCACGGCAGTTTCCGTATAGGCACGTGTCAGCGTCAGGCCGTCCAATCCGGCATCCAGGACACCATACGTGGCAACGATGGTCGTGCAGTTGTCCTCCGTCCCGGTTGGCAGATCAGGTGATGCACTCCAGTCGTCATCGTCCAGCAGGTCTCCGCTGAGGACGGTCTCGTACGCCTGGACGTCGCGGTCGTCGGGATCCGCGCAGGCGCCATCCAGTCCGCAGAACCCGCCCCGAACGACGAGATTGTCGGCCAGTCGAAAGGACGCCGTTTGATCGAGTGTTCCTTGCACGTAGGAGCCTTGGGCCGCAGATCCCGTCCCGCGGTCGGGGCGATAGGTGCCCTGTGCGACGCGGATCTCGCTGAAGACGGCCGATGCGCCGTCCACATGGGTCGCGCGCGCGACGGCCAGGGCGTCCTGCAGGTGCTGGAATGCTGAGTCCCACGATTGCCCGTAGCCACCGGGCGGCGCCAGCGCGTCGACGTACAAAACGGGTGAGCACGGCGTCGAACCACACGGCGTGTCGAAGCCCAGCGGCACCCGGAGTATCGCCTCGTAGGGCTGGGTGTCGCCAACGTCGATCAGTTCGACCTCGACGTACACGTGACTGTCCTCGGCCAGTGACAGCGCCGGGCCACTGATGGAAGAACCTTTGAGATCGTCGACCGTGGCATCCGGGATGCCGTCGGCGTCGACGTCCACCGGGTCCCCGATTGCCAACAGCTTGCGACTGGTGGCGGCCAGATTGGCCGCCTCGCCAACGAACAGGACCTTCTCGGACACGCCCCCTGCGATGCCCCACAGGTGCACTGCGATGCCGAGGTTGTTGATGCTCAGCGCCCTGACGTTGGCGCCGGTGGTCAGGGCCACACCGTCGAGCACATCACCCTCACGAATGGAGATGGCACCGTCGTAGGCGATGAACTCGTCGGTCAGCGTGTTGCCGTCGGTATCGCCGCTGAACAGATAGTGCCCGGCGTTGTTGATGGTGACCACATCGAAGTTGCTCCAGTTGTCGCCCTCCCCGGTCGGCATGGATTCGCGGGCCACGATCAGGCTGTCGACACTGATGGCCGCGTCGTCGAGGGACGAGCCGGTTTCCAGGAACAGCATGTGGATGCGGTGGGCCCGGTTGTCGGCGACCTGATAGTCGAAATCGAGCCCCGCGGGTTCGGCGATAGTGAAGCCGTCGACGACATCGCCCGTGACCTGGACGATCTCGATTTCGGCCGTCGAACTCGTGGCCCGGCTGAACAGGACGCGACCTGCGGTCGAACCTCCAGGGCTGGCGGCCAGTCCCGCGATCCAGTGGGCCGTGCCATCAGGGGTCATGCTCGGGCGGCTGTTGAACGTGGGATAGGCGCCGTAGATCTCGTCGCCTTCAGCCAGGATGAGATCAGCAAAGGACGCCAGCCCGCCCCACACGGCATCGTTGCCGTTGACCGACGGGCTGTACACGAAAACGCCATCGTCGCCGATGCCCATCGTCGGTTCCGCGCCCGACAGGCTGTCGTCGGGCAAGGCATCGCTATTGCGCCAGACCACGTCGTCGTCGTACCACACGAAGGTATCGCTGGCGAAGTCGATGCTGCCGGTGAATCCGACCTGCCCGCGCCCGTTGGTCGTCGGAGCGTTCAGTGAGGTGACCACTTCACCCGGCGATCCGGACACTTCCTGGCCGACGGCGGCCACGACTGCCGCGGCGACAGGTACCTGTGAACACATCGCTGTGTTCGAATCGATAGCGCCAGGCCCGAAGCTGGTGCCGTTGACAACGACCACCACCGACACGGTTGGCATGCCGAGGGTGCCGACAATATCGAGGCTGCAGTTGGCGCAGCCCGATGGTGGGATCGTGGCCTCCACCGTCAGCTCGAGCAGCGTATGGACGCCGGACTGGAGTACGGCCAGCCCGTCGAACGAGAAGACCGCACCGGCGGTGAACCCGCCGGCGGGAAGTTGCAGGCTGGCGAAGTCGGGACCCGCACCGCCATTCAACGCCGTCAATGCCGGTCCCTGCACCCCCTGGAGGATCTCGCAGACCCCCGGGCCGTCGTGGGCCACACCGAGAGAGAAGCCACCAACGGACTCTGCGCCGTCGGCGACGGTCAGTTGGACATTCGCCGTGAATTCGACGGTGCTGCCCGGCTCGCCATAGACGGCACCCGGCGCATCCATGCTCAGCGTGTAGTCCGGGTCTCCATACTGCTGAAGATCGAGCAGGAGCGTTCCGGTGCCCTCGGCGGTGCCGAAGCCACCGACGCGGATGTCGTAGCAAGTGCCTGCGCTCACCGGAACGGTCGCAGTGCTGTGGAATCCGCCCGCGCCCGTCCCGCACTCATTGGCCGGGTCGTCGTCGTTGCACGCCACGGCGGAGCCTGGCGGGCAACCGCACCCCGGGTACACCGCGATGCGCGTGTCGAAATCCGCGCTGCCGCCCAGCTGCTCACAAGTCGATACCGTCAGCTCCCCGCTGGCGGGCGCCGTGTAGTTGAACCAGATGTCCTGACCGATGTCGTCGGTTCCGGCGTTGCCACATAGCGGGTCCGGCGAGCCGTCGGTCGTCGCACCAATCGTGCTGAAACCGGTCAGACCTTCGCTGATCGTTGCAGCGCCGCCACAATTGTCAGCGCCGACCTCGATCAAACAGATGCCGTTGCATCCATCCCCGGGAGTGAGATTGCTGTCATCACATTGTTCACCCGGCTCAAGGACGCCGTTGCCGCAGGTTTGCATGACGGGCTCGTCGATGACGGTGACGTTGGTAAAGATCTGGCCGCCCGCATCCGTGGCGAGCAGGACCGACCAGTTATCGACGCCGTCGCTGAACACCTCGTCGAAGCTGCCGGCCGCCAACCCGGGACCGTAATCGGCGAGTCCCGCCTCCGGGAAGTCCAGTCCGCCACCGTCGGCGGGCCAGCTCTGGAGTTGATCTGCGGCGTCGTAGCAGGCCGTTCCAATCACGCCTTTGAAGCCGTCACCGGACAAGGGCGACGTCCTGATCCACTGGCTGGACCCGCCGCTGAACCCGACGGTCCACTGCGAATGCGCCGGTGATTGGGTCGGCAGATTCACGCCGGCACACAGGTCGCAATCCGCAAGTACATTCGGCCCGCCGACCAGAATGGCCACGATATCGTTGGCCACTCCGTCGGTGTCGAGCGTAAGGACGCCGCCCGGCCGGACGATCGGCCCCGCGGACGACTCCACCCGGCCGGTCTTTGCGAAGTAGTACACGTCGGGAATCCCGTCGCCGGCGACACCCGACATCTGCGCGTTCAACAGGGTCAGGTCTTGATGGTCCAGTTGGCCGTCTCCGTCCGAATCGGGATCCAGTACCATACCCGTGACGACGCGCTGTCTATCGATGTTCTTGAGGTCGCGCGCGCCATGGGCCCGGTGCGATCGGGAAGAACGGATGTCGTGCGGCAGTACCATCCGGTGGGGCGCTGCGTTTCCGGGCGAATTGAAGTCGACGGCGTGACGATCACGCTGAGCAATCAGCGGTGACGACAACGTGCACACACCGAGGAGCAGGGCGTACATTACGAAATATGTCTTGCTTGCATGCATCATATGTTCTCCGTCAGCGGACCCAGGCATTAGCGGCTGCAGGAACCGACGCGATGGCTGGGTGGCTGCGTCGGCCGCCTTGGTGTACTACTGTGGTTCAGTGAACATCGATGCGCACGCCGCGCTCGGCTTCGATGGCGATGCGTGCGTCGGGTACCGTCGGAAACAGATACGTACGGTGGTCGGCCGCGTCTGGATCGGCCAGCACATCGATGGCAAACGACCCGCGCGCGTCCTTCGAGGCCCGATACGTGAACGTCGCCAGGTACCCCGCTTCGACAGGCACACCCGGCGTGTCGCGGCCGGCGAGCACCTGGCCCGTCGTCGTATTGAATGCAGCCCAGACGTAACCGGTATCCGCTGCAGACTCGGACTGAGCAACCACGTCGGACTTCGCGATGGCGTGCTGCGCAGTCCGCCGCCCGTCCCGCGCCACGCGCCGGTCGACGAGCGCCGGTCGCCGGACGCCGCTGCCGGCGTCAGCCGTGTCGCCGAACACACCTGGCCGGGCGATGGCGATGTCGACCAGTTCCAGGGTGCCGCGATCTCCGCCGCTGACACCCAGATGCAATTGATAGCCGCGGAGGTCGGCCAGGGGTGTCGCCAGATGCACCTCGACGTCGATGACGTCGCCCGGCCGGACCTCCGCCCGGGAGGCATGAAGCTCGAGGGTGGCGGTGGCCACGGTCACCGGTTCGATGACCGGCGATGGGCCGCCGTTCAATGGACAGCTGCATGACGTCGTGCCGGCGAAGGCATTGAGCGCCGCGAAGGCATCATTGCCGTCACACACGCCGTCGGGCGCGCACGAGCCGAACTGACCACCGGCATCGACGTTGAAGGCCACCGGGGCGTCGTCCTCACACGGGAATGAACCACCCGGGACGTTGGGATCGGTATCGGCGAAGCAGTTCAGCGCGGCGAAGCGGTCGTTGCCGTCGGCCGTGCCGTCCGGCGGACAGGCCCCGAACTGGCCCGCCATGTCGCCGAAGACGATTTCCGTGCCGGCACAACCGTCCGCACCGCAGGTCCACCACATGCAGTTGTCATCGCGAATGCCGTCACCATCGAGGTCGGCGCAATCGGCGACGCCGGCGCAGGGTTCGCCACCGGCCACGTCGGCGATGTCAAACGCCTGCACCTCTCCACTGACGACAACCGTTTCGCCGGTCCCGTCGAAGTTCGCCGCGACAATGCCGAAATCCGGGGCCGTGTTGACGCCGCCGCCCATGAAATAGACCTTCTGCCCGTCACCGTCGACCACCATGTTGCCCGTGCCCAAAACCGGAAACAGCGTCTCGGGATTCGTACCATCCGAGTCAAAGCGAGATACGTTGGGCCCCGTCATGCCGAAGACCACGGTATAGAATTTGTCGGCCACTTCATCGTAGGCCAGCGGCGACTGAAAGCAGAGATCCCCCGGAAACGGTTGCCCAACCTCAGTCAGCGCGACGCCGTCCTGGTCCATGACGGCGAGCTCACATTCCTCGGATAGAATATGAACGGCCCCCGATCCGGGCACCGTTTCGGTCGAATGCAGCAACCCGGTGACATCGCCATTGAACGGCGTGTTGTAGAGAAAAGTGCCCGTTGTGTCACAGGTGCTTTGCGGCGTGTGAATCCTGGTACCGGAGTCGGAAAGCGACGTGTCGAAGCTCGACGCGATGCATGTCGCCGGCGATCCGAGAATCTCTACGTCCGATCCGTCGAAGTTGGATCGTTTCAGCTCGATCCCATCGCGGTAGTACAGCTTCTGCGCGTCGTTATCCACGAGAACGTTGATCGCACCGGAAATACCCGTGTGTAAGGGCTGCGGGTCCGAACCGTCCAGCTGCGACGAGATGATGTCCTTCAACGTAGGATCGCCAGGCTGCAGGATGACGTAAATCAAGCGCTTCTCAGCGAACGCATGAGAGACGCACAGTGTTCCGATCAGCACAGCCGTTACGAAAGAGACCTTGCTCATTTCGAAGCTCCTTTTTGCTCATTCGAGTTGAAATCGCCGCCCAGATAGCCTTGTCCGGGAGGGAGGTTGGCGTTCGCCGCCGCCTGCAACCAGATGACCCTGTCGACCACGGACACGGCTCCATCTCTATCCAGATCGAACTCGAACGAGTTCGTACCGGCTTCCGCACCCAGGAGATTGAGGTCCCGGCAATCCAGTTGACCATCGCCGGTGAAATCGGGATCCACTGCCGTGCCCGTGACGACGCGCCGTATCTCGATGTCCTCGAGATCATCCGACCCCCGGGCCCGATCCGGCTGGGTGGACACGCGATCCGCCACGCCGGCGGTCAGGATTGCGATCTGTGTGCGCTGCATGGTCATCCCCTGCGATAAGCCAGTATGTATGAATGTGTTGTGCAACACGGGCCACGCCGCGGGCCGCGTTCACCCATTCAGGCGACGCGGCGACGCGGCGCGCAAAGGGCCTGTCCTGTTTTCTGTGGAACGGCGCCCCATGCCGCGGCACTGAAGCTCTTCGATCTCGAGGGTTAAGCGGGCCAGCTCGTCGCTGATCGGCAGGGCTGCTCGCGGGTGACGGCCTACATGCTGCGCGGGCCGGGCGCGGGATCACCAGCGTCGACGTGCGCACCGACGTCTACGCTCTTGGGTCATCTTCTGGCAGGTGCTGACCGAACGCTTCCCCGACGCCGTGTCGGGCGACCTGCACAACATCACGCACGCCGACCCCAGCATCGCCGCCGACAGCCGCACGCGCCTGACCGGCGACCTCGAAACGATTCTGCGCATCCCACGCGGCGCGGAGCACCGTAAGGGAACAGCACACCGAACCGGCCCTTTCCAAAACATACGCGGTCGGCAGAAGTGCCGAGCCCAGCACGTCTTAAGTCGTTCAGTGGGGCAGGCCCGCGCGCAGCGCAGGCGTATGGGCACGCCATCGGCCGTTCGTTCGGCGTGGACACAAACAACCAGTCAATTAGAATGCGTAGAGCCCGCCAGGGCCTCATCTCTACTCTATGACAATTCAATCGTCGCACAGGAGAGAGTCGCATGACCACTCGTTTTCGATCCCGAAGCAGAAGTGGATGCCACGTAGCCGTCATAGGAACTTGCGCTGCGATTCTGCTCGGTGCAGGATCGGTCAGTATCACGAGGTTGAAAACCGAGGCACCCAAAGACGGCGGCGCTCACCCCGTGTGGCTCGAGACCGTGAACGCCTTCGAATCCAAGCGCTTCTCCTACGCCGGTGCGGAACTCTACTTTCCGGCGGGTGCTGTCGAATCGACGGTCACCATTGGCGTCCGGCCGCTCACAGCCAGCGAACTGCCTGACATGGACGCCGGCATCAGCAACGTGACCCCGGCGACCACACCCGGGTATCGCTTCACGCCGCGTGGCAGCACATTCAAGAAAGCCGTCGCGGTCACACTGCCTTACGACCCCGAGCTCATCCCGAACGGATACACGGCAGAGGATGTTCATACCTTTTATTACGACGAGTTGTCCGAGACCTGGATCAAGCTGCAGCGCGTCAAGGTCGACCTTGATCGTCAGGTGATCATCAGCACCACCGACCACTTCACAAACATGATCAACGGCACTGTCAGCGTTCCCGATCATCCCACGCCGGTATCATTCAATCCGACCAGCATCAAAGACATCAAAGCTGCCGATCCGGGCGCCCAGATCAATCTCATCGCAGAACCCCGCCCCAACAACTTCGGCGCGGCCAACCTGCATTATCCCATCCAGGTCCCCCCTGGCCGCGACGGCATGGAGCCTCAATTGGATGTGGTCTACAACTCCGCAGGTGAAAACGGCTGGATGGGTTTGGGCTGGAACCTGTCCATGGCATCGATCGTCGTGGACACACGCTGGGGCGTGGCACGCTACGACGATGCTCAGGAGACTGAGACTTATATGCTGGGTGGGGAACAACTGACGCCCGGTGCGCATCGTGGTGCACTGCAGGCGCGCGCTCCGGAAAAGCAATTCCACACCCGCGTGGAGGGCCGCTTCCTCAACATCATGCGGCACGGGGACCACCCCAGCAACTATTGGTGGGAGGTCATCGACAAGGAAGGGACACGGTTCTTCTATGGCGGCGACCCGGAGGTCAACGGCCCGGCATCCGATTCTACGCTGTCCGACCCGGTCGGGGGTTCCGAGCAGAATATCTACAAGTGGGCCTTGCGCGAAGTACGCGATACCAACGGAAACATCATCCGTTACAAGTGCGTCCGTGTTCAGCATCCCGGCCTCGAGGGTGGATCGGTACCAGGCACGCAGCTCTATTTAGATGAGATCCGCTACACAGGCTTCGGTGCCACGGATGGCCCCTACGCGGTCAAATTCCTGCGCGAACAGGGGCGCCCCGATGTCATGATCGACTGTCGAGGCGGGTTCAAAATGGTCACTGCAGACCGCCTGACGCAAATCGATGTCACTTTCGACAACGCGCTGGTCCGCCGCTATCGGTTTGCGTACGAGGTCGGTGCCTTCGAACAGTCGCGGCTGCTGTCAATTTCTCAATACGGGGAGAATGACGAACACTTCAATACACACACATTCGAGTACTTCGATGAGACAGCGACGGATACTGCGAACGTCCTCAACGGCTTCGCGGCAACGTCGGCATTCGATGACGCCGAGATCGTCTCGGGCGACGGGTTGCTACTCCACGACGTTGATTCATCGGCCTTCGAGGCCGATGTGACGGACTCACAGCAAACTGAAGGTAGTGCGGGCATCTCGCTTGCCGGAGTCATCGGCTTTGGCGGTCGCGCCAGCACGGGTTCCGGCACCTCCGTCAACTACCTGACCTTGGTAGACATCAACGGCGATACTCTGCCAGACCAGCTCTACCAGTCCGATGGAGAATTCTATTTCCGCCCGAACACCGGCGGTCCGGCGTCGGCCCCGGATTTCGGGACCGAAACACCCCTGCCGACCCTCTCCGCAATCAGCCTCGAAGACAGCCAGACCCGCACCTATGGCGGAGACGTGACCTTCGGAATCACCGTTTCCGGGGAGGTCGCCAGGACGACCACGCGCGGCCGGGTCTACCTGACCGACGTCAACGGAGACTTGCTCCCTGATCTGGTGGTGAACGGCGAAGTGTACTACAACCGCCTCGAAGACGGAGTTCCGACCTTCGGCCTGGACAGTCCAGTTCCGCTGACACCTGGCGCACCGACGAATGCGGAAGGCCTGGTCGAGGATCCTTCCGAAGATCGCGAGGAGCAGGAACGAGCGTTCCACCTGGTCGATCCCGTTCGACGCTGGGTTGCTCCATTCTCAGGTACCGTCAGCGTCTCCGGTAGCGTCCGGCTGGCCGCGGCGCCGCCTGCGACATACACAACCGCCGATGGCATTCGCGCCAGCATTCAACACAACGCTAGCGAGCTGTGGTCCGAGACAATCGACGACCCCGAAGATTTGTCAGCACGCACGATTGCGGGACTGGATGCCATCGGAGTCAGCGCGGGTGACCGTCTGTACTTCAGGGTAAACTCGCTCTATGACGGGGCGTACGACGAGGTTGAGTTTGCTCCGACCATCACCTACACCGGTGCCGTGGACACGTCCCTGGTCGACGAGAACGGCATGCCGATATTCGTCTATGATGCAACCACGGACTATAGCTACGGTGGACGCCCCTTGATCTTCAATGCGCCGGTCAACGGCAGTGCCATGGTCACAGGCCACCTGATCAAATCGGCAACGACCACCGACGACATCACCCTGCAAATTCTCAAAGGCCCAAACCTCGCCAGTCTGGTGCTGATGCACGAACACACTGTTGCATGGGACCAAACCGGGAGCTTCCCGGTCGTGGCCAACGTCGACACGGTGCTTGGCGAATTCCTGCAGATGCGCATTCAGACCGACAGCCGAATCGATCTCAGTGCCGTGCGCTTTGCGCCGACCGAGATCGCGCGCGGCTTTCTTCCCGAGGGTGGATTGAACGCCGATACCTGCGCGGATGAAATCGACAATGACGGTAACGGTGTAGCTGATGCGGACGATCCGACCTGCTTGGAAGGGGCAAGTCTGGTCTACTCCATCGTGGACGGCAATCCGGCTCCTCAATTCGACAATGGTGAGCCGGCGCTGGCCTTCAACATACCCGTCACCATACAGGCTTATCCGCGCAATGCCTTCACAACGCCTTATGTGCCCTACCAGGCGCCGGAAGATGGTACGGTGGACGTCCATTGGCCCATTTCCACAACAGTCTTTACTTCAAACCTGACGACCACGGTCACACTGACGATCAAACGAGCCGGCCAGCGCCTGGCCAAGCAGACCGTTGCCATCGTGAACGGCATCGTCTCCGGACCATCCGCCCTCAATGCTACCATCGACGTGTCTCAGGGTGACGAATTGTACTTCGAGGCGGACGCGGGATCCGCGCTGGATATCGGGGACTTCCTACTGCAAATCAATGTCATGAATCCGGTCCTGACCTATACCATTCCACCGGGATTTCCCTCATCGACAGGCTTCGATCTACACCTGGGCCCCGACGACACCGACGCCTTCGGCGGTGGATTCCGGCAGTGGGGTTACGGTCAGTACAACGGCGACTTCGGACAAGGTGAAGGCGGCGACCTGCCCAGTACATGTTCAGACGGCCTGGACAATGATGACAATGGCCTGACAGATCGGGAGGACCCGCTGTGTGCGCTACCGATCGCCGAGAGCCAACTCGTCGTACCGGTCTCCGACAACGACCCGGTGATCGATGTGTTCCTGCAGATGGTGCCATTTGTCGAACGTGACCAATGGCGAGCCCAGGATGAAGAAGCCTGGATCAGCGCAGAGCGCATGAGCGCGTCGCGGCTAGGGGTAAACTTCCTGGATTTTCCGGATGGCTCCAAGCTGGGCGGCGGTCGCGGAATCGTGCGGCTCGGTGGCGCTAAGACGACATCAGAAAACCTCTCTCTGCTGGGCTTTGGTGTGGGGTCCAGTTCAGGGACCAACTGGTCCGCTGTTGAGTTCCTGGACTTCAATGGCGACCGCTATCCGGATGTGGTCGGCGGCGGTGAAGTACAGCCGACGCTCCCGAATGGCGCCCTCGCGGCCGATCGTATCGTCGTTGGTGGCTTCGGCCGTGTTCGCAAGAGCGACAGTGAGACCTGCAACATCAATCTTGGAGCGACGATTACGAGACAGGTGAGCAACAGCCGGGGGCGGGTGGAGAGCATCACCACCGAGAAGCCGGCATACAACCTCAGCGCGGGTGTCACGGGCGGACGCGGTGACTTCAACACGCACTGGGATCTGCTGGACATCAATGGCGACGGCTTGCCGGACTACGTCACACGCACGGGCTCCGGGCTCCGTGTGCGTTTAAACTTGGGCTACAGGTTTGCAGCAGAAGAGGATTGGGATAGCACCAGTCAGTTGCGGCGCGAGCAAAGTGTACTCAAGGGACTTAGTGTCGGAGTCGGCTTCACCACACCGAGTTATGGCCTGGGTGGCGGCGTGTCGCACACCGCCAGCACCTCGTCTGCTTTTTACGACCTCATTGACGTCAATGGCGACGGTCTGCTCGACGCAGTGTCGAAAGACCTCAACGGGAACCCCCTTGCTGACTTGTGCATTCCCGTCGACTTGGCTTCGGGCAGTACGGAATTGACTGTCCGTTTCAACACGGGCAATCGGTTCACGGAACCCTATGTCCTGACCGGTGCCATGGCCATGCCACTGCGAACGCAGGTCAGTATCACCCGCAACATCGGTGCCAATGGAAGTGTTGGCATCCCCATCGGGCCGGTGATCCTCAGCTTTGGTGGCGGCCACAGCCGCTCACGTTCGCTGGGAGGTTTCGAGATCACGCTCCGCGACTTTAATGGGGACGGTTACGCCGATCATCTGTACAGCGACACGACAGGAGAGGTCCAGGTCAACCTCAATGTCCACGGTCGCACCAACCTGCTCAGGACGATCAGGCGTCCGCTTGGAGCCGTGATCACCCTGGACTATGCACGCGACGGTAATACCGTCGACCTGCCACAGACGCGCTGGAATCTCAGCCGCGTTGACGTGTTCGACGGATTCTGTGGCGACGGTGTGGATACGCTGGTCAGCACTTATGAATATCTCGACGGCTTCTATGATCGTACCGAACGAGAATTCTACGGCTATCAAACAGTGATCGAGAGGCAACTGAATACGCCCGCCGGCGATGCCGTGTACCGCTCGATTACAAGCACGTACAGCAACAACAATTACTATAACAAGAGCCTGCTGATCGGAGAACTGATCCAGGATGCCGCCGGCAATCGTTTCACGGAAGTACGCCACTCTTTCGTGCTCATCGACATCAGTACGGGCATGGAGGTCGCCGATCCACAGAGCACTACAGCTACGGTGTTTCCACAGTTGGTGCGGACGGACCGCTTGTTCTACGAAGGCCTGGCCATCCCGGGAAAAACCACCTATACAACATTCGCTTATGATGCGGTCGGCAATATGACCGCTTTCTTCGATGCTGCCGACGAGGGCATAGAGGACGACTTGAGCGTTGCCCTGGGCTACTTCTCAGATCCTGCCGCCTACATCGTTGGCATACCCAACCACATCCTGGTCAGTTCCAACGGGGTGGAGATGCGCCGACGGGAAGCCGACGTCGAGCCGGGCACCGGGAACATTCTGCAGGTGCGGCAATTCCTGGCAGATGGCGCGGTCGCGACAACTGATCTGCAGTACTATCCTAACGGCAACCTGCTCAGCGCTATCGGCCCGCCAAACCTGCACGGGCAGCGCTATGCTGTTGCGCTTGAATACGACGCCGCAACCGCCACGCACATGACCTCGATCAGCGACAGCTTCGGTTACGTCTCGACCTCAACCCATGATTTGCGCTTCGGCAGGCCCGACGTCACGACGGACATCAACGGCAATGCAACGGACCATGATTACGATGCGTTCGGACGAATCACCTCCATCACGGGCCCCTATGAAACGGGTGGCCTGATCCCAACGCTGCGCTTCGAGTACCATCCCGATCAGGCTGCCGAGGCCTGTCCAAACCAGCCGGGTGTCAGACCCTGGGCCCTCACCCGGCATATCGATCCCTTCCGGGATGTCAACGACCCCATTGACACGGTCTTGTTTAGCGATGGACTCAAGCGCGTCCTCCAGACCAAGAAGGACTGCACCATCCACAGTGGCGCGGACGATCCGGCAGAGCATGTTATGATGGTTTCCGGACGGTTGACTTACGACCACGTCGGGCGCACTGTCGAGCACTTCTACCCCACCACCGAGCCCCTGGGTACACCTGGCGAGTTCAACCCTGCATACGACTCCATCGTCCCGACGACAACGGAATACGATGTCCTCGACCGCATCACGAACATCACCATCCCCGACAACACTTCCTCTTCGACCAGCTACGGATTCGGGCCGGATCGCAGCGGCACGCCGCGCTTCGAGACCACCGTGACCGACGCCAATGGAATTGAGAAGCGCACGTATCACGATGTTCGCAAGCTGATCACCGCAATGCGCGAGGCCAACGATGGCGGGGCCCAGATTCTCTGGACCAGCTACGGCTATGATGCCATCAAGCAACTCGTGCAGGTCGAGGATGACCATCACAATATATCCGTGATGAGCTACGACAACTTTGGACGCCGTACCGCGATCGATAGCCCGGACGCGGGCTTGACCGAGAATGACTACGACCTGGCGGGAAACTTGATCGCTAAAGTGACGGCCAATCTACGTGCGCTGAATCTGCAGATCTCGTATGATCACGAATTCAATCGTCTGCTGACGGTAGCGTACCCGCTAAATCCCGACAACAACGTCGCCTACACCTACGGTAGTCCCGGAGCGCCGTTCAACCGTGCCGGGCGCATCGTGACCGTCGCCAGCGAAGCGGGAACCGTAGAACGGTTCTATGGCAAGCTCGGCGAGGTGACGAAGGAACTCAAGACCATTGCAAGCGACACCCAGGGCAACAGCCCAAATTCTCCTGAGGTCTACACGACGCAGTACACCTACGACACCTGGAACCGGCTGCAGGAACTCACTTATCCTGACGGGGAGGTGTTGACGTACGACTACGATTCCGGAGGGCTGGTTCGGGCTGCCACGGGTTTCAAAGACGGCGTGGTCTTCCCGTACCTCGAACGACTGGAGTACGATAAGTTCGAACAGCGCGTGTTCATGCAGTGCCAAAACGGTGTCCGTACGACACAAGAGTACGACCCACTTGATCGCAGGCTGCTCCACCTTGTCAGTGGCACAACGGGGAATACACCGTTTCAGGACCTGCACTACACCTATGACGATGTTGGCAACATCCTGCAGATTCACAACGATGTCCCTGTTCCCGCAAGCAATAGATCAGGCGGCCCCGTGGTGCAGACTTATGCGTACGATGACCTCTATCGCTTGACCGAGGCCAGCGGCGTTCATCAGTACGGACCCAACAAATCCAGCCAATACGCTGCGAGTATGTCTTATGACACCATTCACAACATCACCGCAAAGAACCAACTTCACGAACTCGTGCGCCCGAGTGGGCAGACGATCGTACAATCCAAGACTTCGTATGCTTGGGCGTACCAGTTCGACGGCCCTCAGCCCCATGCCCCCACGCACATCGGTGACCGCACATACAGCTACGATGCCAATGGCAACCAGCTCGGCTGGGAGCACGACACCAACGGCACCAGCCGCACCATTCTATGGGACGAGGAGAATCGGATTCAGAGTGTCTACGATAATGGCCACGAAAAGACCTACAAGTACGATGACGGTGACCAGCGCGTTATCAAACGTGGACCACAGGGCGAAACTGCGTACGTCAATCCGTTCTACACGGTCCGCAATGGTACCGTCATCACCAAGCACGTCTACGCCGAGACGACCCGCGTAGCCAGCAAACTCACACCTGGACACTCCAACCCTCAGAACAATCACGGCAATCCGGAGAGCAACTTCCTGTATTTCTATCACCCCGATCATCTGGGAAGCTCCAGCTACGTGACTACCATCAATGGCAAGCTCTTCGAGCACTTACAGTACTTTCCCTCCGGAGAAACGTGGGTTCAGGAAAAAAGCAACACCCAGCACACCCCCTACCTGTACTCCGCCAAGGAGCTCGACGAGGAGACGGGATTGTACTATTACGGTGCGCGCTACTATGACCCGCGCACTTCCGTTTGGCAGTCGCCCGACCCGCTATTCATGGATCGACCGGCCAGGGGCATTCGCGAACCCCAGTTCTACAACCTTTATGCATTTGCGCAGAACAATCCTGTCAAGTTCATTGATCCCAACGGACTGGATGTGATCATCGCGGTGGGTGCAGACCCTAAGAAGAAAAAGAACGAGAAGACTTGGATGGCGACAGCCAAGGCGCTGAAGGCCGCCATCAGGAAGAGCAACCCCAAAGTCCGCGTGAGGATCACTTCCTTCAAGAAGCTTGGAAAAACGGCGCGGAGTATCACCAGGAAAAACGGCAAGGTCAGCACGCTGGTATACATCGGCCATGGCTCGGGTGGTGGTCAATTGATGCCCAGCGGGCTCGATGGTTCCGAGTATGTCACGCTCCAGGACGCGACCAAGTCCGCACGGGTGGCTCGCGACGGTGCGGTCGTGGCGTTGGCCTGTTTTGTCGGCGATTCAAAACTGAAGACTTCCGGATTCAAGAAGAAGCGCCAGCGTGTTTATGCAACGCCTGATCTTTACGAATGGCTCTACGTGAAGGGCAAGGAAAAACCGAAAGCCAGGATCTTTTCACACAAGATTGACCTGAGCGGAGACCCCCTGGGCTTTGAAGAAAGAGATGCCTACAAGTCTGTCACCAACGTGACCTTGCCTGAGCAAACGGGACTCAAGAAGGGTGCTCTGACAATTCCGAAGGCCGCGCTGCAGGCAGAAGGTCGGGTCAAAGATGACTGAAACCGGGGTGGCACTCGGGCGCGCGGCCACGGTGCGATCGAGCCTGGTATCGCGAGCACGATAGACCCCGCCCATGCCCCCAGTACCAGCCCTGTCGATGACCTCGTAGGGGCCGAGCCTGTCTCCGGCGCGCAGGGCTGAATCTTCACCCCTCAAACCGTCTCCACGCAGAACCGACCGCCGGTACGGCCAATGCGGAGGGCGACCACGCGCGTCATCCGGCCGCCCAGTGGGCCTCGGTCCTGTTCACAGGCGACGGGCGGGGATGGGGCGCTAAGCACCTGCCGTTTTTTTGGAGACGAGCGCCCCCGCGCGGCAGAAGCTTCAAGTTCGCCGGGTGTACAACTACAATGGGGGACCATGTCCGTGGAAGGATCTCATTCCGATCGTGACGCGCTCATCGAGCAGGATCTGACGGCCGCCCGTCAGGGCGATCTCGATGCGCTCGAACGGGTTCTGGCGCACGTCGGGCCGACTGTGCGGCGCGCGCTGGAGATCAACCCCAAGTGGCAGGCGGTCCTCGAGCCGGACGACATCATGCAGGTCACCTACATGGAGGCCTTTGCCCGCTTCGACCGCTTCGTGGGCGACAGCATGGCGGCGCTGACCGTGTGGTTGCGCCAGATCGCGCGGCACAACCTGCTCGACGCGATTCGCGGCCTGGAGCGTGACAAACGCCCGCATCCCGATCGACGGGTCCTCCACGGCAGCAACGGCGATTCCTACATCGAGCTGTGCGCCCTCATGGGGGTAACCTCGACCACGCCCAGTCGCGCTGTCGCCGCCGACGAGGCCCGGACGCTGATCGACCGGGCCCTGGCGGCCATGCCGGACAACTATGCCACGGCACTGAAGCTCTTCGATCTCGAAGGCCAGCCGGGCCAGCTGGTCGCCGATCGGCTGGGCTGCTCACGCGTCACGGCGTACATGCTGCGCGGCCGGGCACGGGATCACCTGCGCGACCTGCTCGGGCCGGCGTCACGGTTGCTCAGCGATCGCGCTTAACACCCGCGGCCGCGGTGTCGCCTGTAACATCAAGGCTATTCAGGTTCTTCTTGATATGAGGCAAATGGTGCCCGAAGGTCCGCGTTCATCCGAGCATGACCTCATCCGCCGCGCCCGCGCTCAGTTCGAAGCGCGGCAAGAACGGCGGACTCCTATCGGTTCGCGGCGCTACGCGCCGCAGCTGCCGGGCTACGACCTCATCCGCGAGTTGCATCGGGGCGGTCAGGGGGTGGTCTACCAGGCCGTGCAGCGCTCCACCGGGCGCGATGTGGCGGTCAAGTTCCTGCGCCACGGGTCGATCAGCACGGTCCAGGAGATCGGCCGCCTGCGGCGCGAGGTCCACATCCTCGGCCAGCTGCGCCACCCGTCGATCGTCACCATCCACGACAGCGGCGAGCACGATGGCCTGGTCTACTATATCATGGACTACATCGACGGGCAGCCGCTCGATGCGTACGCCGCGGGAACGCACCTCGATCAGCGCAGGCTGGCCGGGTTGTTCAAGCGTGTAGCAGAGGCCGTACAGGCCGCCCACCTCCGTGGGGTGATCCATCGCGACCTCAAGCCGGCCAACATCCTTGTTGATCATGACGGTAACCCGCACATCCTCGACTTTGGCCTGGCCAAGCTCGATGATGGCGTCACCCACATGACCGCCATGACCCACACCGGCCAGTTCATCGGGTCGCTGCCATGGTCGGCCCCCGAACAGGCCACCGGCCAGCACGACCAGGTCGATGTCCGCACGGATGTGTATGCGCTAGGTGTCGTCTTCTGGCAGGTCCTGACCGAACGATTTCCCTACGCGATATCCGGCGACGTGCGCAGCGCCATGCACAACATCATCAACGCCGACCCCAGTGTCGCGACCGACAGCAATACACGACTGACCGGCGATCTCGAGACCATCTTGCGCAAGTGCCTGGCCAAGGAACCCCAACGTCGCTACCAGAACGCAGGCGATCTCGCGGAGGATCTTGGGGCGTTTCTCGACAACCGACCGATCAGCGCTCGGCGCGACAGCCAACTCTATGTGCTCAAGAAGTCCATTCGCCGCTACTGGGCAGCCTATCTGTTCACGCTGGCCACGACGGTGGCCTCGATCGTGTTCGGCGGCCTGTATGTCCAGGCCTCACGCGACCGCGCCGAGGCGGAAAGCGAGCGTCTGGCAGCTAAGAGAACGATCGATGAGCTGCGAATCGGGCTGCACGACGGGGTGCCCTCGCTGATGCCGTTCACCGATGACTTCGATGGCCCTGCGCTGGACGAGCGCTTCCTGGCCTCCGGCCAGGTCAGTCTTCAGAATGGGACGCTGGTGTTCGAATCGTCGCCCACCGGCGGTTCGTCGTACGAGCTCAACCCGGCGCAGGCCGTCATCCGGGGCGACTTCGATGCCTCGATCGATTTCGAGCTCATCGACTTTCCGGTCCCCGAGGCGGGGGCCCTGCATTTCATAGTGGGGGCCCGTTCAGTGTTCACGCGCGAGGTCATCGCCGTCGCCGGCGTGCACCATGAGCACGCACCGGAACATGCTCCCGCCGAGCGGTGCTTGAAGGGGGGGGACGTGCGGCTGAGCAGCGATCGGGGTGTTCGGTTCGCCGAGATGAGCGCGATCGGCGGGCGCCTGCGGCTGCGCCGCCGTGCCACGACGTACTCGGCGTTCTACTGGCAGGACGGCTGGCAACACCTGCACAGTTTCGAGGGGCCGGACGAAGACGTGCGGCTGGTGGTCATGTCAGGAACATGGTTTACTGCGACGCCATACCGGGTGGCCTTCGACAACCTCGAGGTCGACACGGCCTTTCCCCGTAACGCACAGTGTCTCGAATCGATTCACGACACGTTCAGTGGCCAGGTCCTCGATTACAGGTTCTATCGGGACATGCTCTTCGGCAACCTGGTCATTGAGCGCAATGGACACTTGCGCTTCACCGAGCAGAACGGCGACCAGGGATACTCCCGCGTGACCCTTGATCCTACTCGGCACGTGCTGTGCGGTGACTTCGAGCTGTCGGTGGACTACGCGTGGATTGAGCCACCCGACATCGAGGCGGGTGAGCATGTCATTGGAATCGAGGTGCAGACCGCGGCTGAGCGCACTGTCGTCGGGTCGATCGAGCATGTCGTGGGCCCCGCCGGCACACCCGATGTGATCCGGGCCGACGTGGGTGACACCCGCGCGCGACCGGCCCCGGCCCGATCCGGCCGCCTGCGCATCGTCCGCAGCGGATCACGGCTCAGCCTGGGCTACTGGGACGACACCTGGATCATGTTCGAACATGACGCGTCGACGACTGACAATCTGACCATCAGCCTGTTCAGCGGCGCCACCGAAGTGGCCTCGGGCCACGTCGCCGCATTCGATACGCTGGTCATCGACCCCCTGATATCGGAAGGAGTCATGCATGAGGGACTCGACCCCTCGACCGGCACCCCATGACCTCGAGATCGTTCAGCAGGCGCGCCGGAACACGGCGAAGGCGCATTTTGGTACCGGGACAGCGCCCACCCGCTGGGCGCTGCCGGGCTACGATCCGGTCGCCGAGATCCACCGCGGCGGCCAGGGTGTCGTGTACCAGGCCGTGCAGCGCTCGACCGGGCAACTGGTGGCGGTGAAGCTGCTGCGCCATGGTGCGGTATCGTCCGCCGGGGAACTGGCCCGTCTGCACCGTGAGATCCAGGTTCTCGGACAACTCCGCCACCCCAATATCGTCACCATTCACGACAGCGGCGAATCGGACGGCCTGCCGTACATCGTGATGGACTACATCGATGGCCTGCCATTGGATCGCTACGTCACCGAAGCGCACTTGACGCGTACGCAGACCCTCGAGTTGTTCATCACGGTGGCCGAGGCGGTCAACACGGCCCACCAGCGCGGCATCATCCATCGCGATCTCAAACCGGCCAACGTCCTGGTTGACTGGGAGGGCCGCCCCATCGTGCTGGACTTCGGGCTGGCCAAGGTCGACACCGATGACTCCCGCGACGCGACGCTCACCGCCTCGGGGCAGTTCCTCGGGTCGTTGCCGTGGGCGGCACCGGAACAGGCGTCCGGGCGCTCAAGCGCCATAGACATACGCACCGACGTGTATGCTCTTGGGGTCATCCTCTTTCAGCTACTGAGCGGGGAGTTCCCCATCGATACACAAGGCCCGGTCGGCGAGGCCCTCGAGCGTATTACGACCACGGCGCCGCGCAGGCTGACCAGTGCGCGTTTTGTCATCAATGATGAACTCGAGACCATCGCCACCAAGGCCCTCCAAAAAGAACCGGATCGGCGGTTCCAGACCGCCGGCGAACTGGCCGCGGATGTCTCGCGGTTCTTGAATGCGGAACCGATCCTGGCTCGACCACCGTCGATGGCTTACCTGCTTCGCAAGCACTTCCAGCGTCATAGAGCGCTAGCCGTGTCATTGGTCGTCGCTCTTACCGCAGTCGTCTCCGGCGGCATAGCCGCGACGGTCGGGATGTTCTGGGCGTTGAACGAACGCGAACATGCAGTGACTCAGCAGCACCGTGCCGAACGTGTCGTCGAATTCATGAATTCAATTCTCGAAGGTGCCAATCCGGCTATTGCCCGAGGCCGTGACGCCACCATTGTCCTCGAGATGCTCGACGATGCCGTGCAACGGTTGGAGGAGGATGAGCTGGCAGATGCGCCGCTGGCGCGCCTGGAGATGCTGACGACGATCTCGAAGACCTTTAATCACCTGGCCAAGTTTGATCGCGCTGAAAAGGTCGCCAACACCGCCCTGGCACTGATCGACAAGAGCGACGAACAGGCAACACGATGGAAAGTGGCCGCCCTGCAGCACAAGTGCTACGCCGTCATGCAGCGCGATTGGTTGGAAGCCGAAATCATTGCCAATGAGGCAGTCACGCTCGCGAGAGACGCGTTACCGGAGGACGACGTGTTTCGCTACGAGGCACTTGAGGTCCTCGGCATCCTTCAAATGCAGAAGGAACAATGGGAAGACTCCCTCTCGACATTGGAGGAGGTGCACGAAGGCAAAGCGCGCATTCTAGGACCACACCATCCTGACACACTGACGACGCTGATGAACATGGGGAAACCCATGGGGGCGATCGATGGCCGCCTGGAAGAGTCAGCCGGGATTCTCGAGGAAGCACTCGAGGGCTTGGACGCGAGCGTTGGCCGGGAACACCCTTTGTTCGCCAGCGTGCTCGGACACCTGGGCGACAAGTACCAACGCCTGGGTGACGTAGATCGCGCTGAACGTATGTATCGCGAGGCGATTGAGATCAATACGCGTGTTCGTGGTCCCGAGCACCGACATACGTTGATCATGCGCACGATTCTCGCGAAACTCTGGCGCGACCATGGCCAACCCGAAGCGTTCGAACAGGAATACAGAGAGCTGATTCCCATCCTCCATCGGGTGCTTGGACACACCCACACAACCGCCATGGCGGATTTCCATCTCGCGCAGTTCCTCAGCGAGCAAGAACGATACGATGAAGCCCTGCCCTTCTTCTGGGCCAGCTACGAAGGCTGGATAGCCCTGACCAGCGAAAATCACGAGTATACCATCCGAGCGTTGGGCACCATCGCAAGGACCCAGAGCGCGTCCGGAGACCAACAAGCGGCATCGGACACGTACGACACGGTGATCCGATTACTGGATTCCAATCCGCAAGTACCTGCCCCTATCGTGGCGGCGGAGCTCTCGCATGCCGCTCTGTGCAAGAAGAACGTTGGCGAGTTTGAGCTGGCCGTGGATCTCCTCGAGCGCGCGTTCGTCGTCAGTTGGCAGCATTCCGATGGACAATCACCCATCACAGATCGAATTGCCGACAATATCGCGAAAGTCTACGACAGTCACCACACCGCGACACCGGACCCACAATTGAAAATCAAGGCTGAGTGCTGGAGAGATGGACCATGCAGAACGAACCCCGATGCACTGTCAGAGTCTGAATAAGATTGATATCATAATGTGGATCATATGCTCATCGTCTTACTCAAGAGGTAACTCCATGCGTCGACTGTTCAGCATGCTGGCTGCCCTGACCGCCATGACCTCCGGCTGCACGCCGCTTGACGATTCACCTGCCCAGTCCGCTCCCGGAACAACGACGACCATCATCATGGTTCGCCACGCCGAGCGCGATCCGGGCAGCAACCCCCCGCCGACCGAACCGCTCAACGACGAGGGCTTCGCCCGGGCCATCGCGCTCGCCGATCGCCTCGAGAACGAGGGCATTACGGCCATCTATGCCTCGGACCTGACGCGCAACATCCAGACCATCGGACCGTTGCTCGAACGCATCGATGTACCCGTGAAGCGGGTCAGCGCTCTGCGGCTGCTGGACACCAAGGCTCTGGCCAACAGTCTGGTCGACCAGTGGATGAGCGATGAGGCTGGCGGCGTGGTTCTGTGGGTGGGCAATACAGGCCCGGTGAACGATAACCAATCCGGCAACCTGCAGGAGATCTTCACCAGGCTTGGCGGCACGGGCCGGGCACCGGTGCGCTACCAGGATCTGTTCATCATCACCGTCGACGACGCCGGCGGGGTCCACGTCGACAAGGACAACTTCGGCGGACCGAGCAGCCTCGATTGACTGGGCGCGGCCCTATTCTTGCTTCGTCGTGGCGCGACCGATGACCAGGCTGAGGCCGACCGCAAGGGCCAGCAACAGAATGAACATGCCGACTGGGCTCGTGACCGGTACCGGGTTGATCAGTGACGCGCACGTGCTGGGTTGGCCGTCGCAGACATAGCCCTCTTCGATCACGCACATCGCCGAGCACCCGTCGCCGTCGGCGAGGTTGCCGTCATCGCAGGCTTCTTTGCCATCGACGACGCCGTCACCACACACGGGGATGCGCTGACACGCGTCGTCACAATCCACGCCATTGGGCGGATCACATCCCTCGCCGGGATCGATGATGCCATCGCCGCACAACGGGATGCGCTGGCAATCGTCGTCGCAGTCTTGGCCGTTGGGCGGATCACAGTCCTCATCCGGGTCGATGATCTCATCGCCACACAGGGGGATGCGCTGGCAGTTCTCGTCGCAGTCCACGCCGTTGGGCGGATCGCAGTCCTCACCCTCGTCTACGATGCCGTTACCGCATTGCGGCCCGCCCTCGACCGGCGCGAGCGTAATCACCGCCGCGGTATCGAGTGTCTTGTAGAAGGTCACCGACGATGCCACACCATTGGGTGGCATATCTGCATCGAAACGGAAGTTGTACAGCGTACCGTAGCGAATGGCATTGGCCTGCTCATTTTCCTCCAGCGTCTCGCTCGACCACATCACGGCATCGGGAAACACATCGATCCGCCAGGGCTCGTTGGAGTACTCCTGGTCGGGATCGACACCCGGATCGTCGTGGTTTGGCGGCGCATGGAAGCCTATGTTGCTGATGGTCACTGCAGGATCGAGCGGTACGCTGAAGGCCTGGATCGCACGGTCAAGGTTCATGTTGTACAGCGCGTACTCGTAGTGCCACATCCCCCCACCCAGATCACTGACCTCATAGTACAGGAAGGCGCGACCGTCTTCATCGGGCGCGGGTTCGATCATCTGGCGCGAGGCCCCGGCCCACGCTTCGGCGGCAGGCTCTTCGCGCACGGTCGGGCTCTCGCCGGTAAAGAAAAACAACCCCTGAATATTAGGTCCGACAACGGAAAACTCCCGATGGGATACGTTGTTGTGCATGTTGCCATTGGCGCGTGCGGTCGCGTTGGTGTATTCCTGAGGCAGAACATAATGCCCCTCGACAAAATACTCTGCATCAGGATGCAGCGACGGGTCGAGGTCGGGCTCGCGCACCTGCAGACGGTGTTCGATTCCATTACCGTCGTGAACGTGGCCACGATGATCGCGCGCTGGAAAATTTGAGAATGGACATGTGTCGCCGTCGATGATCGGGCCACCCGCGGGCATGGCCCCCGTAAACGGGTTCAGCACCGACCGCGGCCCCATGCCGCATTGCTCGGCGTTGAGTTGGGCGTTGTATGGATCCGAACACCCGACCCCAAGGCTGATCGCACTGCCGGTCGACGGGTCGCAACCCAAACCGCAATCATCGTGCTGCACGGTGGCAAAGCCGTGTTTGAGCCAGGCATACCCAATCTGTTCGAAGCGCTCCGCGCCAGCTACGACGGACGAGCGGTACAAACTGAAGGTCATGATGGGATGACTGATCGATGGGAATGGGAACCACTCGCAGGCGATCGTACCCTTGTTGCACGCCAGTGTACTGACCGACAAGCCGACGACGCCTTCACCGATCGTCCCCTGCCGACCGAACTGTTGTACGACGGGCAAGCTCCCGACGATGACATCGGGCCCCAGGCTGCCCGCAGCTCGCCGCCCACCGGCACATGCGTCGTCGGCCGATACGGTGGCACACGGAATCACTGCACTGGCAATTAGCAATAAATGGGCGCGGAATGACAACTTCTTTCTCTCCGGTCGAACTGATGCTGAAGGTAGACCCCGCAGGACTGCAATCGCCCTGTCTGCTTCATGGTAGGACATCGCCGCGGTGTTTGAAAGTCGGCGTCATGTATCGGGACCACGCAGGACTGTGCAAATTCCCACATTAGGCCCTCATAATCCAGAATCGGGGTCGCCAGTTGAATTGGATCGGCGGGTTGGATATGAGTCGAGCAGGCGGCTGACCCGAGGACCGGCTGGTATTAGGCTGACCGCCCACCCGAACTCGCGCAGGTGGGGAATGTGGCAATCCCGCATCGGAGGGTTGATGCGGGCCGACGATCCCCGGTGACCGGCAGCGCGATTGCCTCCCGTGAACAGGTGCGACGTCCGGCCGACTCGACCGCCATGAAATCTTCGAATGACGCGCTCTGACAATGATTACCGCTGTTGACAGTGGCGGCACACATGTGAACTGCGGCCGGCGACCTGGATGCGCTCGATAGGCGTCTGGCAGCGTGGACACGGTTGGCCCTCGCGGCCATAGACTTTGTGTCTGGTCTGAAACCACCCGCCCTCGCCATTGGCGTTACGGTAGTCGCTGATGGTGCTGCCCCCCGCAGCGATGGCCCGGGTCAATGTGCGCTGTATGGCCCGGTGCAGGCGGGTCATCGTCGGGCGATCGAGGTCGGCGGCGACGGCAAGTGGATGAATACGCGCCGCGAACAGGGACTCATCAGCGTAGATGTTGCCGAGACCCGCGACGATCTGCTGGTCGAGCAGCAGAGCCTTGATCTGACGCCGGCGGTCGGCAGCCTCGATGAACGCCCGAGCAGACATGGTCACCGGGTCGATGCCGATTGGACCGAGGCCACGACCGACCCGCGGAGTCTGCGGTGTCACCAACCAGATACCACCGAACCGGCGGGGATCGCGAAAGCGCAGTTCCTCGGTACTGCCCGCCAGACGCCAGCGAACGTGGGTATGCGGCATCAACGGCGCTGACTTGTCCTTGACGATCAACTGACCGGTCATGCCGAGGTGCACCCACATCGCCCTGTCGCCACCAAGGTCAAAGATGATTCGCTTGGCTTCACGGGTAATGGCCTGGATGATCCGACGACCTGCAAATCGGGCCAACTGAACCGGCTCACCGTGCACCACATCGTCGCGCAGCACGTCGATCCTGCCAAAGCGGCGCCCGCTCAGCGGTTGCAGCGTCGTAACGACAGTTTGAACTTCGGGTAGTTCAGGCATAGTGGTCTGGCATGGGCGTGTCTTGCTTAACGCACTCTCATTTCTCTGCCTGATGCCTGGCCTCGATCGCTGCCCACCGCACGACGCCGTAGTAACGATAGAGCAAACGCAGGAACAACAGTCCGTAGATGACCAGCAGAATCTGACCGATGACCGCGATGCATGCGGCCGGTCCAATGCTGGCGCTGCTGAGGACGAAGCCCAGCGTGATGCCGATCACCATCATGCTGACCGAGACAACCAGACCGATGAGCACCGACGTCGTGTTGCGCTCCAGCTCGACATCCTCCATACGGCGGGACAACGTCTTGAAGTACGTCGACATGGAGATCATCAGCCCGACGAACAGGATCAGACACGCCCCGATGGCGATATTGAAAGGAGCGGCCCAATTCATGATCACCGCGACCGCCACCGCACCTGCGGACAGGCAGTAGAGCAGGGCCATGCCGCGTGCAATCGATCGGGCGCTGGCGACACCCTCGGTGCGCGCCATCCGCGGCTCCTGGGCGGTGAAGAAGATCGCTCCGAGCAAAGCCAGTGACGCCGCCGAGATGCTGAAGGCGGCACGGAATCCGTCGGGACCAAAGATCGAAGCCAGCTGCAATGCAATCGACCACAGCATGGTCCCGAGACCAAACTGGATAGCGCGGAGCCAATCGGGGGCCGCGTGGCTGAGGCCTTCGCCGGCGGTGGACATCAGGACGCGCACGCCACACTCGGGACACCGCTGGGAGCGTTTGAGCCCCCGCAAGTTGTAACCACATGAAATGCAGTTCATGTCCTCGGCGATGCGTCCGCGGCGGGCCCGTTTCCAGTCTTCGCCCGGCATCGGAATGTCTTCATCGCGAGGTGCCGGAGCCACGTCGTGATCGATTCCGTAGGCACCGTCTTCCTCGACCGTCCCCGGAAGATCCACTCCAAGCAGGTCCTCCGGATCCATCCGACGTTCCGACGCAGGATCCTGGGGTCGCGCCAGGGCCCGACGCAGCTCGAGCTCCTGCTTGTCGATCGGAGGTGTTTCGTCTGGTACCAGACGAAACGGCTCGTCGTTGGATGTGGGGTCTTCGCTGGACATTGGCCACCCAATTGTAGCCACCCCGACGGCTATCGACGAGCAGGCGTGCAGCCGTTGTGAGCACGGCGGCCGCGGCCTATGATGAGGTGCTCTGCATGGCGCACCGCTGCCCTGAGGACCGCAAAAGCATGAGTATCTTCCATCTCGAAACGGCTCTGCAACCCAGCGGGGACCAACCCCAGGCAATCTCCCAGATCACCGAGCGTTTTCAACAGGGCGCGAAGTATTCGTGCCTGCTGGGGGTAACCGGTTCGGGGAAGACGTTCACGATGGCCAACGTAATCCGCAATCTCGAAAAGCCGACGCTGATCATCTCGCACAACAAGACGCTTGCCGCCCAGTTGTACGAGGAATTCCGTGAACTGTTCCCCAACAACGCGGTCGAGTACTTCGTCAGTTACTACGACTACTATCAGCCGGAGGCATACATTCCGCAACGTGATATCTACATCGAAAAGGACGCTTCACGGAACGACGACCTCGACCGCCTGCGACTGGCCTCGACCAGCGCTCTGGTCGCCCGCCGCGACGTCATTATTGTCGCGAGCGTATCGTGCATTTTTGGACTCGGATCACCTGACACGTACAAGAGTAGCGTCATCCTCATGCGCAAAGGCCAGCGCATCGAGCGTGACGAGCTCTTGCGCAAGATGGTTGATCTGCAGTACGAACGCAATGACCTGGTCGTCGAACGAGGCAAGTTCCGTGTGCGCGGCGATGTCATTGAGCTCCATCCTGCCTACGAAGTCATCGGCCATCGCATCGAAATGTTCGGCGACGAAATCGAGAAGCTCCAGACCATCAATCCACTGACCGGCGAAACGCTCATGGAGCACGACGAGCTGTTTATCTATCCAGCCGTGCACTATGTCATGCCGGAGGATCGCGTGCACGCAGCTGTCCAGTCCATCAAGGAAGAGCTCGAACTGCGCCTCCAGGAACTGCGGCGGCATGGCAAGCTGCTCGAGGCCCAGCGTCTGGCTGCACGGACGCGCTATGACATGGAGATGATGCTCGAGGTCGGCTACTGTTCGGGAATCGAAAACTACTCGCGACATCTCAATCAAAGTGAACCGGGATCCAAACCGTATACCTTGATGGACTATTTCCCCGAGGACTTCCTGCTTATCATCGATGAAGCCCATGCCACCGTGCCGCAGGTCGGTGCGATGTTCAACGGGGATCAGGCACGGAAGCGGACTCTGGTAGAACACGGCTTTCGCCTGCCCTCGGCACTGGACAATCGCCCACTGAAGTTTCACGAATTCGAATCGATGTACCACAATGTCCTGTTCGTCTCGGCCACGCCCGGCCCCTATGAACTGACGCAATGCCAGGGTGAGGTCGTCGAGCAGATCATTCGGCCAACCGGCCTGGTCGACCCCGAGATCCACGTCCACCCGGCGCGCGGCCAGGTTCCAGATTTGCTCAAACGCATCACCGAACGCTCGGCCATCGGTGAACGGGTCCTGGTGACCACGTTGACCAAGCGGCTCGCTGAAGACCTGGCGCGCTACGTACAGGAAGAGGGCCTGCGTGGCCGCTACCTGCACAGTGAAATCGACACGCTCGAGCGTCTCGAGATTCTCAAGGCCCTGCGCGCGGGCGAATTCGACGTGCTCATCGGCGTCAACTTGCTGCGGGAAGGGCTCGACTTACCCGAAGTCTCGCTGGTGGCCATTCTGGATGCCGACAAGGAAGGGTTTCTCCGCAGTGCAACCTCGCTGATCCAGACCATCGGTCGCACCGCGCGTAATGTCAACGCCGAGGTCGTGCTTTACGCTGACAAGATCACCAACAGCATGAAGCAAGCCATGGACGAAACCGCGCGCCGCCGGACGATCCAGGAGGCGTACAACCTGGAACACGGCATCACGCCTCAAACGATCAAGAAGGAAATCCGCTCCAGCCTGCAATCGCTGGTGTCGGCGCGACAGACACTGCAGCAGGCGGTGATGGCCAATGAGGAACAGTTTGATCGTCTCGAACTGATCAAACTCATGGAAGCGGAAATGCTCGAGGCGGCCGAGGAACTCGAGTTCGAACGGGCTGCCCGGCTGCGTGATCAGATCGACGCCCTCAAGAGCTCGACCGAGAATACCGTCCTGCGACCGGCGGATGGCGCGGCTGCGACGCGCAAGAGTCCAGGCAAGGGCAAGAAGAAATCGAAAAGCTCATGGAACAAACAACGAAAATGACCGATCTTGCCACCTTGTCCATCGACATCGGGCATCTGCGATCGCTGATCGAGCTGGCCTTTGCCGAAGACCTGGGTCACTCAGGGGATATCACAACACAGGCCTGCGGCCTGCACGGCGACGGTTGCGGGACACTGCGTGCGCGCACCACGGGTATCATCTGCGGCCTCGCGCTCATCCCGCACATACTTGCAGCCGTTGATGAGCACCTTACGTTCAGCCCCGCCACAGGCGTACGTGATGGCAGCACCATCGACGCGGACCACGTTCTCGGCACGATCACCGGACCATACGCTGCCATGCTGACCAGCGAGCGCACGGTGCTCAATTTCGTTCAACGGCTCAGCGGCATCGCGACCATGACCGGACGGTTCGTCGCGGCGGTCGACCACACACCGGCGACGATCTACGACACACGCAAGACGACACCGGGTTGGCGCGACCTGGAGAAATACGCTGTGCGGTGTGGCGGTGGGCACAATCACCGCAGCGGTCTGCACGACGCGATTCTGATCAAGGACAATCACATCGCCGGAACGGATTCCACGCGCCTCGGCCATGCGTTGTTCGAGATCCTCAACGAAGCCGGAAACCTGCGTCCGGCCCCGCGCTTCATCGAGGTCGAAGTTGATACACTCGATCAGCTCGAGCAGGTATTCACGATCGTCGGCATCGACATCGTGTTGCTGGACAACTTTACGCTCGCGGACATGCGGGCTGCCGTCGCGCGACGCAATGCACTCAATCTCCAGGAACGTGTGGCCCTCGAAGCCTCCGGAGGCGTGACCCTTGATTCTGTCAGCAGCATCGCTGAAACGGGCGTGGATCGCATTGCAGTCGGCGCCCTGACCCACAGCGCCACGGCGCTGGATGTCGGTCTGGATATATACGGCTAACACGAGTTGAGACGGATCATGAATCCCATCTCTCCGCCTCCGCTGCTCCCTGCCGCACAACACGCCAAACATGTCTCTCTCCACAGTGCGACCCCGGCAGAGGACCAGACATGAGCTACCCCGTCCCCCGCCTGCGCACACGCATCGAACTCAAGGTCGCCAACTCCCGCTTCATTGCTACTGTGGATCGGGCGGACACGCCCAAGGAGGCCCAGGCATTCATCAAACGTGTGCGCCGGGAGATGCCCGACGCGTCCCATCATGTCTATGCGTTCAAGATCGGCCACGGCAGCAGCATTTCAGAGGGCATGAGCGACGATGGCGAGCCTTCCGGCACGTCTGGACCGCCGGCGATGGCTGTGGTGCGCGGCTCCGGCATCGGCAATATCGTCCTGGTCATCACGCGCTACTTCGGTGGTACCAAACTGGGCACCGGCGGCCTGGTCGCGGCCTACACCGCGGCAGCCCAGGCGGCCATTGCTGAAGTCCCTACGGAGGACAAGATCGATCGCCAGCCGTTCCACATCGACATGCCCTATGCATTGCTGGAGCCAAGTCGCAGGGCTCTGGCTCAGCATGACGTCTTCATCGAGAACGAGTCCTATGGTGCGTGCATCCGTCTGGAGTGCCTGGTCCCGGAGACCCATATCGAAACACTGGCCGAGGCACTCCGTGAGCTCTCCGCCGGACAGATCCACCTGCAACCCCTCGACCGATAACAGCCCACGGCCATTTCCGTGCGTCTTATAAGCGGTCAATTCCAGCGTTCACCGTCGTCGGTGTGCGGCTGATGTTACACTTTTTTCGAACCAGTCCTCAGAGGCCGGGTTCCACCTTGATTCAATGTTCCTGACAATTTGAAGATGAGTCGCTCACTGCAATGTGGGGTGGGCTACCGCATCACGAGGATGAAGACCATGGGTAAGAGCATACAGCCAAAGAAATGGACAGGACGTCAGCGCGGCGCCGCAGTAGTCCTGGCGATGATCATGATGGTGGTCTTCCTCAGTTTCGCGTCGTTGACGATCGACATCGGACACGCTTGCGCGGTCAAGACCTACATGCAGAACACGGCCGATGCCGCAGCGCTCGCCGGCGTCGCGGTCATGATCAACGATGAGATCCTCGAAACGCACTACGATCCAGTGACCAACTCGCTCAAGGATATCCGACTGACCGAATCGATCAGTGCACGGGTCAACTCCGAGGCCTCCCGGATCGCGACCGAACAGACGTCCGGAACACCGCTCAAATTCTGCGACGGCAATATTGTCATCGGAGAGGTCACCGATCCGTTCAATACCAAGCAAGCACTGGACCCGTCAGGCAGCATCAATGCCGTGCAGGTCACGATCAACCGCAGTGAGAAATGCAACGGCGAGCTCCCGACCCTCTTCGCCAAGATCTTTGGCTTCAAGTCCATGGATCTCACGGTCACGGCCACGGCCTATCGCGATGACGGCTACGCCGGCTTTTCCCCACCCGAAACGGGCAATCCACTGCTGCCGTTCAGCGTCAGTACCTTCTACTATGAAGAACAGATCCTCAGTGGCCCGGATGACTGGGGTTGGAGTAACGCGGCCGGCGGCCCGGCCCCCGGTGGAGATGACATTCCCGAAGTATGGATCTTCCCACGGAAAGCCAAGGACGACGACGGCATCACGGACGAGGGCGGTGGCAACTTCGGCACACTGACCATCAACGAGGGCAGCCAGGGTACGAGCAAACTCGAGGATCAGATCGTGAACGGAATCAGCGACGAGGATCTGATCGCCGAGGTTGGCACCGACACGCTCATCTTCCTGGACGGCGCGGGCGATGCCATAACATACAAGATGAAAGGCAATCCCGGCATCTCTGGAGGCATGTCCGACTCCATCGAGCTGCGCGTCGGTGATACCATCGCGCACTTCGTGCACGACAGCATCGTCGACAGTGGCTCCGGTGCCACCTACAACATCGTGGGCATCCGCTACGGCATCCTGATGGAAGTCACGCTCAAGGGGTCGCCCAACAAGAAGCGTCTGGTCATCCAGCCCACCGTGTACAACGGTCCGGGGCTCGTGTTCGACGACGATGCCGCCGGGAATGGCTCATTGGTCTCGCGTGTGCGCCTGGTTCGCTAGCGGCGGTCGGCCATGACCACCGCCCGATTGCGCTCGTGACCGCGGGCCAGTACCTGATAGCCCCACAAAGCGCCGAACAACGGCAGCAGCATGACGAGACACGGCAGGGTGCCCATCAGCAACCACCATGAGCCACCTCCCAGCACAGCCAGCGCGACGCCGCCGAAGAACCCCAGCAACGGCGCATGATCCTCGTACCACGCCAGCTCCTCGGTCGCATACGTATCCGGATCCTCGGGATCGAACACGCGAGCGCATTCGGGACAGCGTGGCCGGGACAGCCCCCGCAGGCAGTATCCACAGCGCAGACAGTACTTGAACGGTGACGGTGTCATGGCCCACTGCCTCGCCCTGGTCGTGCCGCGAGCACAACGATGCCTTAGACGGTTGGCCGCGGGTAGCGGATGAGTGAGTCCACTACGGCGTATTCGTCGCGGCCCAGCCGCGACAGCGGGCGGAGCTTGAGCGCATCGATGCGCCCATCTTCGGCCAACACCGCCGGGTCGACGTGCATCCGTACACAGCGGCCGATGACCAGATCGGTCGACGCGTGGCCCAGCTCGACGATCTGTTCGAGCACACTTTCGATATGCACAGGGCTCTCGGCGATGCGCGGCGGCCTGACCACGTCACTACACACCGGGGTCAGGCCGACGGCGTCGAACTCGCTGACGTCCGCCGCATAGTCGGCGCTCGACTGCACCATGAGTTCAGCGTTGGCGGCGGTTGCCACGTTGACCACGAATTCACCCGTCGCCCGGATGTTGTTCGTGGTGTCTTTGGATTGCCCTTTGCGCCGGCCTACCGCAGCCATGACCATCAGCGGATCACCACATACCGCGTTGAACCAGCTGAACGGCGCTGCGTTGGGCAGCCCATTCGTCGATATCGTTGACAGCCAGCCGATCGGCCGTGGAACGATTGCGGTGATGAGCAGCGTGTAGGCCTCGGCGCGGCCCAGGGATTCGAGATCGATGGTGCTGTATTGTGCCATACTCGCGGGCCCGCCTATCAGGTCGTGATCTGCCCCAACAAACCCTCGAGCCGGTCCAGCAATCCCTCAAAGACCTTCATACAGTCGGCGACTGGCTTGGGAGTTGACATATCGACGCCGGCGACCTTGAGCATGTCGATCGCATACATCGAATGACCTATCTTGAGGAACTTCATGAAATCATCGACCGCGCCGCCATCGTTGTCCATGATGCGTTTCGCCAGGGCCGTCGCGGCTGCAAAACTCGTCGCGTATCGATAAACATAGAAATTGCGATAGTAGTGTGGAATGCGCAACGGCTCGATGTCCGACTCTGGATCGAGGACCAGCTCGGGACCGTAGTACTTCTGGAACACCTCACGGCCGCGGGTCATCATCGCATCGGCAGTCAGCGACTCGCCCGTTTCGGCCATGGTGTGCACGGCCAGGTCAAACTCCGAAAACTTGGTCTGGCGAAAGACGGTCGTGCGAATGTTCTCGAGCATGTGGTCGAGCATCCACGCCTGTTCCCGCGGGTCATCACACTTGTCGAGCAAGAACTGCTTGAAGATGATCTCGGCGGCCGTCGATGCGACCTCGGCCGTAAACATCGGATAACCAGAATACACGGGCGGTTGATTCTGCTGTGAGAAATAGCTCTGCATCGCGTGGCCGAGTTCGTGCGCAATGGTCGAGACGTCGTTGTACGTCCCGTTGAAATTAAGCAGAACGTAGGGCGGGGACAGGTAGGTCCCCATATTGTACGCCCCATTGCGTTTGCCTTTGTTCTCGAAAACATCGATCCACCGCGAAGTGAGCGCCGTACGCATCATCTCGGTGTATTCCTGCCCCATCGGCTGTATGCCCTCGAGGACGAGATCACATCCCTGCTCGTAGGTGTAGGTCCGCTCCGGCACGTCGACGAGACTGACATACAAGTCGTACGGATGAATGTCGTCGTACCCCAGGATACGCTTCTTGAGAGCCGTGTGGCGATGCAGCAGAGGCAGGTGGCCATTTACGGTGTCGATGAGGTTGTGATAGACCGAGACGGGAAGGTTTTCGGCATCGAGCGACGCCTCGAGGCAACTCGAATAGTGCCGGGCCTTGGCATAGAACCAGTCACGCTCGACGCTACCGGCAAGGGTCGCTGCCAGCGAGTTCTTGATCTCGAGATAACTCTGCATATGACCACAGAAGGCATCGCGCCGTTCTTTGCGGTCCTTCGAATACAGGAATTTGTAGTACACGCTGGGACTGATCTCGACCTCCTGGCCGTTGCGGTCAGTCATGGTCGGCAGGCGGAGCTCGGCATTGGTCAGATGGCTGAAGGTCTCACCGGCAGCGCTGGTCGCCTTGCCCGACATGGCCAGCAGTTCCTCCTCGCGCGGGCTGAGGACGTGGGCCTGACAACGGAACAGATCGTCGAAGTAGTGAGCATATATCTCGAGCTCATCACGTTGCAGCCAGTTGCTCAATGGCTCCCGGGGAATCTGCAGTAGCTCGGGGGCGAGCCACGCCGTACTCTCGCCGCAGCTCACGGCAAGAGTCTGGGCCTTCTTCTTGAGGCCCTGGCTCTCGGCATCGCGCATGTCCTCGTCGTTGAGCATCATGGCATATGCGTAGAGTTTTTCGAGTTGCACGTCGATCTGGTCGCGCAGGTTGAGCACCCGGAGCAACTCCTGGGGGCCCGTGGCAGTCGTGCCGGCCAGGCCCCTGATCTCGGCGATCATGGCCGCAACCTCATCGTGGTGGACCTGCCACTCGCGAGCGGTCGCGTACATCAGGGACAAATCCCATTTATGCCGATCGTCGATGGTATGCCGCTCCGGAACCTCGGTTACATCCGACGCCGCTGTTGCCGTTGAGAAACAGATGGTCATTGCGCACTCGCTCCTGCCGTGGAAAATGCCCGGAATTCCTTCAGAAGGCGCCAGATTATGCTGAAAACCCGCTTCCAGCACTGTGAAACGTCGCTTGGCCCGAAGCCGTCGGAGCCGCGCCCGTCGCACCTAACTCTTTGCCCTGACGGCGACTAGAACAAACACCAGTCGCTTGACGCCCCTTACCGATAGTGTATACTGATTTCGCTTGTTGTCACTGCCTCGGCATATCGAGCTGCGTCACAGGGGAGACAGATCCACCAGTGTCATTCGTTCATTGCAGACTCGTTCTGAGCCGAGCTCCTTCAAACTGAGGTTGACCGCCGACCGACATGCCAAAGATTACGTTGCCTGACGGCACGGTTCTCGAACTCCCCGATCCTGCATCCATCGCTGACGTCGCCGCGAAAATTGGTCCCGGTCTGGCGAAAGCCGCTCTTGCAGGCAAAGTCTCCACCGACAACGGCCAGAGCTGGGATATCTACGACCTCAACCGGACACTTCCGGGTGACTGTAGCGTCCAGATCCTCACCGACAAGGGTACGGACGAAGATACTCTGTTCGTTCTGCGTCACAGCACGGCCCATGTCATGGCCGAGGCCATTTGCAACCTGTATCCCGAGACCAAGCTGGTCTACGGGCCTCCGATTCAAGACGGCTACTACTACGACATCGATCTCGATGAGCCGATCACGCCCGAAGCGTTCCCTAAGATCGAAGCCGAGATGCAGCGGATCGTCAAGGAAAACCGTCCATTCACGCGCGTCGACATGCACCGTGCGGATGGCCTCGACAAGGTCAAGACGGAAGGCAACCGCTACAAGATCGACAACGCCGAGCGCGCGGATGGCGACCTGAGCTTCTACGTCACCGGGGACCGCGTCGGCCAGGACTTCGAAGACCTGTGCCGCGGCCCGCATATCCCTTCAACTGGCCGGATCAAGGCATTCAAGGTACTGCAGGTCAGCGGAGCCTATTGGCACGGCGATCAGAACGAGAAACAACTCCAGCGTGTCTATGGCACTGCGTTCACCTCCAAGAAACTGCTCAGCGAGCACCTCGAACGCCTCGAGGAAGCCCGGAAGCGCGACCATCGC
Organism: uncultured Planctomycetota bacterium; assembly: GCA_942492115.1. Classification (GTDB taxonomy): domain Bacteria; phylum Planctomycetota; class Phycisphaerae; order UBA1845; family CAIVHJ01; genus CALODL01. The sequence goes on along the minus strand of CALODL010000001.1, from coordinate 247,393 downwards.
AAACTCGGCCCGCAGCTCGACCTGTTCCATCTTCAGGAAGAAGCACCCGGAGCCGTGTTCTGGCACCCCCGTGGCTGGGCGTTGTATCAGATCGTGGTCTCGTACATTCGCGAGCGCCTGGGAGCCAGTGGCTACCACGAAATCAACACCCCGATGCTCGTCGACAAGAGCCTGTGGGAAAAGAGCGGGCACTGGGCCAAGTTTCGGGACAATATGTTCGTCACCGAGACAGAAGCCCACGATTTTGCGATCAAACCGATGAATTGCCCGTGCCACATCCAGGTGTTCAAGCAAGGCATCAAGAGCTATCGCGATCTGCCCCTCCGCCTGGCGGAATTCGGCAGCTGCCATCGCAACGAAGCCAGCGGTACGCTGCACGGCATCATGCGTGTGCGGGCTTTCACGCAGGATGACGCCCATATCTTCTGTAGCGAAGCCCAGATCGAAGCGGAAGTCACCGCGTTCTGCGATCTGGTGAAGACCACCTACAGCGACTTCGGATTCGAGGACATGGTTGTAAAACTGTCGACCCGGCCGGAGCAGCGTGTGGGCGACGAAGTCGTGTGGGACAAAGCCGAGGCGGCCCTGCAACAGGCCCTCGAGAAAATGAACATGGAATTCGATATCGATCCTGGCGAGGGCGCGTTCTACGGTCCCAAGGTCGATTTCAATGTCCGGGACTGCCTTGGCCGCCTGTGGCAACTCGGAACAGTCCAGGTCGATTTCTCAATGCCCGGACGACTCGGCGCCAAGTACGTGGGCGAAGACAATGCCCCGCATACTCCGGTCATGCTGCACCGGGCCGTCTGCGGAAGCCTCGAACGGTTCGTCGGAATCCTCATCGAACATTATGCTGGTGCTTTCCCACTGTGGCTCGCACCGGTTCAGGTGTGTGTCTCGACTGTCAGCGAGAAAAGCGTCGAGTACGGCGACAAGATCAACCGATGGCTCATCGATCACGGGATGCGCAGCATCCTCGATACCACCAGCGATCGCATCGGACCGAAGAAACAACGCGCACGCGATCAGAAAATTCCGTACATTCTCGTCGTCGGTGAACAGGAAGCAGCCGACAAGACGGTGAATGTCAACAACAGAGATGGTGTGACCCTGGGGACTTTCCCATTCGAACAGTTCGTCGAGGGCTGTGTGGGCGAGATTGCATCCAGAGGGCGCCAGGAGGAAATGCAGGTCACCACATGAAGAACTTCAGGAAACCACCGCCCGCCCCGCGCATCCGCATGAACGAACAAATCCGTATCAGCCCGGTCCGGCTGATCACCGAAGAGGGCGAGCAGGTCGGTATCGTCCCCACCAACGAGGCCCTGGCCCGAGCGCGTGACGTCGGCGTCGATCTTGTCGAAATCTCCCCCAATGAACGGCCACCGGTCTGCAAGATCATGGACTATGGCAAGTTCAAGTACAACCAGAAGAAGAAGCAGCGCCAGCAGAGCAAGAACTCGCACGAGACCCAGCTCAAGGAAATCCGGCTGCGCCCCAAGACCGATACGCATGACCGCGACACCAAGCTCAAGAAGGCCCAGCACTTCCTCGAGAGTGGCGACAAGGTCCAGTTCACCATGATGTTCCGCGGCCGTGAGAATGCCCACCGCGAGATCGGCCTCGAGATTCTCAGAGGCATCTTCAACGGCTTTGAAGAGATTGCCAAGATGGAGCAACCCCCCAAGGTCCTGGGCCGGCGCATGACCATGGTCCTGGCCCCGGTGAAGAGCAAGTGACCGCCGCAGCATCCCCCTTGCGGCTCATTGCCATCGGTGGAGCGATCCCCTAAGATGGCCCCCTGATCGAACACGCCCGATGTCTCTCACAGAGCCTGGTGACGAAACGGCGGTATCGGCCAAAGCCGCTGCCGGCCGGTCGATCTGTAATCCCAGATTCGTAACCTATACAGTTTCAGACCCCGAGGAAGCACCATGAGCACTATCAAGCCCCACGGCGGCACGTTGAAGAACCGACTCGTTTCCGATGATCGCATCCAGGCCCTCGAGAGCGAAGCACAGTCCCTGGTGACCATTCAGGTACCCAAACGCGAGCAGTGCGACATCGAGATGATCGGCAACGGGGCGTTCAGCCCAATCGAGGGATTCATGGGTGAATCCGACTTCAACGGCGTGTGCGACAAAATGCAGATGTCCGACGGAACAGCCTGGCCGATTCCGATCACTTGCAGCACCGATACCGGCACCGCGAACAAGATCGACATCGGCAGCCGCGTCGCACTCACCGACGACAGCGGTCGCCTCCTGGCCGTCATGACGGTCAACGAAAAATATGCCCATGACAAAGCCAAAGAAGCGAAACAGGTCTACAAGACCGATTCCACAGACCACCCCGGCGTAGCCGTACTCATGGCTCAGGGGGATGTTTGCCTCGGCGGCCCGATCGACGTCCTGCCGGCGCCCTCGATCGGCGACCTCGACCCCTACCGGCTGACCCCGGCCCAGACCCGCGCGGAATTCGAGAAGCGCGGCTGGAGCACGGTCGTGGCCTTCCAGACCCGCAATCCAATCCATCGCGCCCACGAATACCTCACGAAGTGCGCCCAGGAAATCTGCGATGGCCTGCTGATCCACCCGCTGGTCGGAGAAACGCAAGCCGGAGATATTCCTGCCGACGTCCGCATGAAGTGTTACGAAACACTCATGGAAAAGTATTACAGCCACGACCACACCATGCTGTCGGTTCTGCCGGCTGCGATGCGTTATGCCGGACCGCGCGAAGCAATTCTTCACGCTATCCTGCGCCAGAACTATGGATGCTCACACTTCATCGTCGGCCGCGACCACGCCGGTGTCGGTGACTACTATGGCACCTACGATGCCCAGACCATCTTCGACGAGATCCCCAAGGACGGCCTGCTCATCACGCCACTGAAGTTCGAGCACAGCGCCTGGTCCAAGCAGGCAGGTGGCATGGTCAGCAGCAAGACCTTCCCGATGATCAAGGGCGATCGCATCTTCCTCAGCGGCACGAAGGTCCGCGAGATGCTCCAGGCCGGCGAGGACCTGCCCGAGGAATTCACTCGGCCCGAGATCAGCACCATCCTGATGGATTGGGTCAAGAACAGCTAGGTATCGTTCTCGTGTCACAGAACGACTCGCCAACAATGATCGCGGCGATGCATCATGAGTAACGCTCCGTCAGCCGATCTGCTTGCGGCCATCACCGCCGGTGGCCCTGCATTCATCGCCGGACACGTCACACCGGACGCAGACTGCCTGTCGTCGATGTTTGCGTTGTCCATCGGCATCGAACACGCCACCGGGCAGCGTATTCCAGTCGCGCTCCCTGACGGCAGCGTCTCTGATCGCATCCAGTTCCTGGTGGACTGGGCGCAGCCTGCTCTCGCCGACGCCGACGCCTGCACGACGGCAAGACTGGCCATCGTTTGCGACACAGCCAAAGCCCCGCGGACCAACATGCCGGCCGATCTCCTGATCGACGGCGTGCCCGGACGAACGATCGTTAACATTGATCACCACGCATCCAACACACAGTTTGGCACGATCAACTGGGTTGACGATCGGGCCAGTAGTACAGCCGAACTCGTCACCCGACTGTACCAGGCGGCCGGTTGGACACTGACGCCGACCGTCGCGTCCCTGCTGTACGCCGGCATCCACTCGGATACAGTCGGATTTTCGTTGCCCAATACAACACGGTCGTCGCTGGTCGCAGCTGCTGATCTCGTCGCAGCAGGCGCGGAGGTCGGGCGTATCGGCGAATTGCTCTGTCGCTCGCAAAGCCAACGAGAATTCGACCTCCGACGTGTCATCTATGACAACACGCGTCTAAGCATCAGCGGCCGCATTGCATTCAGTACGGCCAACAACCACGAGATCATCCGTGCGGGTTGCACGGCCGAGGATGTCGATGACCAGGTCGAAATCCCCCGCTCGCTCAAGCGCGCCCGCGTGGCCATCCTGTTCACTGAAGGAGTTGCCGGAAAAATCCGGATGAATTTTCGCGGCGAAGAATCGACGTCGATACTCGAACTCGCGCAGTCCATCGGCGGCGGTGGACACCGCCTCGCTGCCGGGGCCATCATTTCCGGCAGCATCGAAGACGCCGTCGAAAAGGTCATCCCGCTGACGGAACAGTATCTCGACCGGCTCGAACGAGACCACCAACACTAGGGCGTTGTCTCCCTGCCCCGGTGGCGCCCATCTCACATCCTGATTCCCGTTCCCTGGCTCCCGACTCCCGATTCCTGTATACCCTTCTTCCATGTCCACTCCAGCCATCAAGAGAGTCGCCGTGTTCGGGCTCGATTGCGCCGAGCCGTCGCTGATGTTCGAACGGTGGTATGACTTACTGCCCAACTTCCGGCGCCTGTGTGAGAGCGGGACGTACGGCAATCTGACATCGTCCATGCCGCCCATTACCGTTCCGGCATGGTCATGCATGACCTCGAGCAAAGACCCGGGCATGCTGGGTATCTACGGGTTTCGCAACCGCAAGGATCACAGTTACGACGGCCTGACGATTGCAACGAGTTTGCGCGTTCGTGAACCGCGTTTATGGAACATCTTGACCGAACGCGACCGCCACTCGATCATCGTCGGCGTGCCGGGTACGTATCCCATCACCCGACCGCCCAAGGGCTGCATGATCACCAGTTTCCTGACCCCGGATATTACCAGTGATTACACCCATCCACCGGGACTCAGCCGACACATCGCTCAATGGGTTGGCGAGTACATGGTCGACGTGCGCGGGTTTCGTACTGATGACAAACGCTGGCTTCTCGACCAAATCTACGAGATGACCAACAAACGATTCGAGGTCGTCAAGAAACTGCTGGCCACGCAACCCTGGGATTTATTCTTCATGGTCGAGATGGGCCACGACCGCATCCATCATGGTTTCTGGCAATTCATGGATCCCCAGCATCATCGCTATGTTGCCGGAAATGAGTTCGAACATGCGATTCGCGACTATTACGTGCATACCGATTCACTGATCGGCGAGGTACTCGATCAGCTGGACCTCGATGACACCGCCATCTGGGTCGTCAGTGACCACGGCGCTAAATGCATGGTCGGAGGCTTCTGCTTCAACCAGTGGCTCATTGAGCACGGTTACCTGGTCATGAAAACGGCCACTGAAGGCGTTACACGCTTCGACGTCAAGGATGTCGACTGGTCGAAAACCACCGCATGGGGCGAGGGCGGATACTACGGGCGCCTGTTCATCAATGTCGCTGGGCGCGAACCGCAAGGCATCGTCCCGCAAAACGAGTACGAATCGTTCCGCGAGAACCTGCGGACGGAACTGATGAATCTCGTCGACCACACTGGGCAGCCGATGGGTACGATGGCGTACAAGCCACAGGACATTTACCGTCAGGTTAACAACGTGGCTCCGGATCTCGTGGTCATCTTCGGTGACCTCCGGTGGCGCAGCGTGGGATCGATCGGTCATGCCAGTCATTACACCTTCGATAACGACACCGGCCCGGATGACGCCAACCACGCCCAGCAGGGGCTGTATATCTACAGCCATCCCTCGGTGCCCGCTCGCGGCAGAGTCGATGACGCCACGATCTATGATGTCGCGCCAACGATCCTCGACATGCTCGGTGAACACATTCCGGACGATATGATTGGGCATAGCCTGGTGTGAAGCCCCATTGGGCAACCGGGGAGCAGCTCGGGTATTTGGCTTTCCCTGTTGATATAATCCCTCGACCATGTACTTTCCGAGAACGCCCAAGCCCAGGCCACTGCTGTTCGACATCGGTGACACACTGATCGATTTCTGCACGCCCAATATCATCCCAGACCTCAAGAAGGGTCCTACGCTGGCGCACGAGTTCATGGTGGAGCAGGGCATCAAGGTCCCTGCAGTCGAACGGTACATTCGAGCATGTCGCTGGCGGTTCATGACCGATTTCATCAAGGCCGAAATCCTGCGTCGGGAGGTCGATATCCTGGCGACACTGAGACGTGTGCATGCCGCGCTTGGTCTGCCCACAGATCGCGACACGCTCATGGCCGTCTGTGGGAAATCCTACGAGCCGACGCGCGATACTGGGACACCTGAAGAAGGGGTCCATGACGTGCTGGAGCACTTTCGACAACGCGGACATCCCATGGCCATCGTATCCAACACCATGGTCCCGGGACCCGTGCTCGACGATCACCTGGCCAGCGAGGGATTGATCGAATTCTTCGACGTGCGCATCTACTCGAGCAACGTCGGTGTCAAGAAACCGCACGCCCGCATATTCCGCGAAGCACTGGTCGGCCTCAACGTCAAGCCGCAGGACAGCGTGTTCATTGGCGACAAAGCATTTCTCGATGTCAAGGGAGCCAAGCGACTGGGCATGACCACTGTTCTCAAAAGACGCTTCGGCAGCGGCCGCATCTGGCGCAACAAACCCGATTTCATCGTCAAGCGCCTCAGCGAGCTTCCTGCCGTGATCAATGAACTCGGCATGGCCTGAGATCGTGGTGTCCAAGCGATGTGCCGACGACCACCGCACGGCCTCACGCGGTCATCAGTCGACGAAAGTCACGTCCAGTTCCAACGCGCTCTGCAATTGCCGAAGGTACTCGACGCGGGGAATCTCGAGTACGCCAAAGCGCGACAGATGCTGTGTCTGGAACTGGACATCGAGCAGGGTCATCTTGCGGGCGCGCATGCGTTCGACAAGCCCCACGAGGGCGACCTTCGAGCCGTCTGTGATGCAGGTAAACATCGATTCGCCGAAGAACACTCCACCGTAACTCACTCCGTACAAGCCGCCCGCCAGTTCTTTGCCGTAGTAGGCTTCAACACTATGAGCGAAGCCCAGTTGGTGCAGCGTTGTGTAGGCCTCGACAATCGTGTCGGTAATCCAGGTGCCGTCGTCACGATCCGCACAGCAACGCATGACCCGCTCGAAGTCGGCATTGATGCGAATCTCGTGCGCCGTATTGCGCAAGCGCTGGCGTAGACTGCGCGGCGCCTTGAATCCCTCCAGGGGCAGCACAGCCCGAGGATCAGGGCTGTACCAGGCAATCTCGTCGCCTTCGCCCATCGGGAATATCCCGTTGGCATAGGCGGACAGCAGGAATTCCGGCTGGAGTTCGGCAGGCAGCATGTGACCTAGCATGGGCAGTTGCCGACAGGAAAGCAAGCCACCGCGGGCCCGGTTTGATCGGTCTTTGTGATTGAATTAGCATGGATAGCAGGACAAGGATGATCACACCATGGCAACGGATTCTGCCCTAACACCTGCAACGACGACCGATGCCTATCTGCGCAACATGACAAAGCTCTGGGCCAGCGATCCGCGCCTCGCAGTCATTGTCGACGCCATCGACGACAACGACCTGCCCCCGCTCGAAACAACCCGTTCAGGAGACTGGACGATCAAACGAACGACAACCGCCGGACGTGACATCTATCTCCACAGCCGGTACGACCCCCTGGCCGAGGCACGGAAATGGGCCGGGAGCCATCCTCAGGATGACAAGTTCTGTTATGTCGTCGAAGGCTGCGGGCTGGGTTACCCACTCGCCGCGCTGGCCGAGGTTTTACCATCCAACGCACTCATCATTGTACTCGAGCCCGACCTCGAACTCCTGCGGTGGGCGCTGACCTGCGTCGATGTATCCGAGCGTATTGCTGACGGCAGTCTGGTGTTTCTCACAGATGCGCGGAAGGAGGTCATTCACGACAAACTCAGTGAGCGCAGTGCCGCCATTCTCATGGGTACGCATATCGTCAGTCACAAGCCATCGGTTCAGCTCAACGACAGCTTCTACACTACACTGCGAGCCGTGCTGACCGAGTTCATCGAGTACAGCAAGACGGCCATGGTCACGCTGATGATCAACTCGCAGATTACGTGTCGAAACGTGTCCAGGAATCTTGCGACCTACCTCGCCGCCCCATCCATCGTGCCACTCAAATCGACATTTTCGGGGTATCCGGCGATCGTTGTTTCCGCAGGCCCCTCATTGCGCAAGAACGGCCACCTGTTGCGCGACCTCCAGGACCACGCGGTCATCATCGCCACCCAAACGACTTACAAGCCTTTGCTCGCACGTGGTGTGACGCCGCATTTCGTGTGCTCGCTCGACTACCACGAGATCTCCGGACGCTATTTTCAGGGCGCCGAAGAACACCATCCACGCACTCATCTGGTTGCCGAACCCAAAGCCCATCCTGCAGTCATTGACGCCTACCATGGCCCGGTCAGTCTGTTGCACAACAGTTTCGCAGAGCTGTGCCTTGGACGCCCGCACAAACCACAGGATGGCCTGCGTGCAGGAGCATCGGTTGCACACCTGGCGTTCTATCTCGCTGAATTTCTGGGATGCGACCCCATCATACTCACTGGCCAGGACCTGGCCCTCACCGGCAACGTGTACTACGCACCGGGCACCGCGTTGCACTCTGCGTGGCAAGCAGAAACCAACCGGTTCTGCACGATGGAAATGAAGGAATGGGAGTATATCGTCCGCTTCCGCCCCATCCTGCGAAGAGTCCGTGGTCACGACGGTAGTGAACTCTATACCGAAGAGTTGATGCTCAACTATCTCGAACAGTTCGAGCGCGATTTCTCCCGGACCACCGCACGGGTCATCAACGCTACCGAAGGCGGGGCGGCCATTCGTGGAACGGAGCCGCTGCCTCTTGCCGATGTCGCGTCTACTCTATGCACACGGCGACTTCCCTCGGCACTGTTCGATTATCGCCGACGCACACCCTGGCTTGACCCGACACCGCTCGACGCCGGCCGACGCAAAATTGACGAGCGCGTTCGTGAAGTCGGCGCAATCGTTGACTTGTGCAACGAAACATTGGCCGTGCTCACCGAACTCCATGAACTTGTCGATACGCCAACCGCCTTTAACCGCAAGATCAAACGGGTTGATCAGCTGCGTGTCAAAATCCGCGACAATGTCGAAGCCTACACGATCATCACGACAGGGGCTCAGCTGGCCGAATTCCGGAAATTCTCGGCCGATCAACGACTACAAGCATCGGGGGCCCAGGGTTCCGAGCGTGCCCGTCAACAACTCGCCCGTGACAGCGAGTTCGTCCGCACCCTTCGAGATGACGCGGAACGGATGCTCGAGATCATGAAACAGTGCAGCACCCGGTTCGATGAGACACTCGGGCAATTGGACGCATGACCATGAACGTGGCAGCACTCATCCACGCGGACCTCGACACCTCGCCCATCGGGACTGCCAGCCGGCTGGCCACACTACTGCACGGCACCCCCGTCCTGACCAGGACGCTGCGCAGACTGGCGCGTTGCCCGGCGCTGCAGGGCACCGTGGTCGTCTGCCCAGCCGTTCAAGTCGATGCGGTCACCCGTCTCGCCGAAGGCCTCGAGGTGACGGTCAAGGCATTCGACGGTCCGCCACGCCCCGCCGAGGACATCATCCGCACTGCACGCAAATGGAGTCTCCATAGCTGGCGGGGCGGACTGGGCAACACGACGTTCTTCGACGAACACGTCCACCCTGGGCTATATGCCGCGGTGGCCGAACAACTTGGTCTCGAAGCCATCGCTGCGGTTGCGGCCGAGGCGCCCCTCGTCGACCCGATACTCCTCGACGCCATGATTGATCACCTCGGTGCCGGTCATGAAGACAGTCGCATGGTGTTCGGACAAGCGCCTCCGGGTATCGTCGGCACTGTGTTGCGCACGGATCTGATTCTCGAGGCTGCCCAAGCCGGCACCCCCATCGGCTGGATCAACTCGTACCGTCCTGACAAGCCCATCCCGGACTACATCCGAACCGCGGCGTGCTACCAGGTTCCACTTGCAGTCCAGCACGCTTCGGGACGACTGACATCCGATACCCGACGCGGTTTCGAAATGCTCGAAGACCTCATCGAACATGGCGGTGAGGACTGTTCTGCCGAACAACTGTGCACCATGCTCACGTCAACCCAGGCCACACGTCCAGAAGCTGTACCGAACGAAGTTCAGATCGAACTGACCATCGATGACCACCACACGGCAACCCGGTTGCGGCCCCGTGGAGCTGTGGTCGGCACACGTGAGCCGATGTCGCTGTCCGTTTTTGAGCGCATGGTCGATCAACTCGCCGTGCACGACGACATCTTGTTGACCCTTGGAGGCTTCGGCGAGCCGTTGCTGCACCCCGAATTCGTTGATTTCTTACGTGTGGCACGCGACTCAGGCATCTTCGGAGTCGCCGTTCGCACGAACGGGCTTGCTCTCGACGAGGGCATCGCACGCGCGTTGATCGAGCATAGAGTCGACATTGTTCAGGTGCTCGTCGATGCGACGACAGTCGAACGATATCGATCCCTGCACGGTTGCGGCGGACTTGATGTGGTGCGCGAAAACATTGGGCGGGCGGTCGAATTGCGCCGCGCTGCCGGGCAATCGACACCGAACATCATCGGCAGCCTGGTCAAATGCACCGAGACGCTCGACGACATGGAACCGTTCTTCGATGAATGGCTTCGCGCCCAGGGATGGTCAATCATCGAGGGCTACAGTCACTACGCCGGCCAACTGCCCGATCGCATGGTCATGAGCATGGCTCCGCCCTTGCGCATCCCCTGCCGCCAGCTGCGCCACCGCTGCACGATCCTGTCGGATGGCACTGTCGTCGGCTGCGATCAGGACTTCAAGGGGCTGTACAGCGCAGGCACCGTAGACACCCAATCGCTGGACGGCGTATGGCACGGATCAGCTCTGGTGACACTGCGCGTCGCGCAGCACGAAGGCAACTATGCGGCACACCCGTTGTGCCCGGGCTGCGACGAGTGGCACCGACCTTGAGGCGCAAGCGCCGATCATGCCAGCGCCCATCCGCGACACACCGTGGGGTCAGGGATCTTTCTTGGGCGGAGCGAAGGTAAACTCGATGTCTGCAGTGTCCCCCGCGGTCACGGTCACCTCGAGCACCTGGGGCTTGAGGCCGGAATGCTCGATCCACGTCCCGATGATGTAGGTACCGGCTGGGACGTCCGGAATGGTGAACTTGCCCGCCGCGTCACTGACTGCATAGAACGGATGAGCCATCACGTTGCAGTAGGCACTCATCCACGGGTGGACGTCGCACTTGATCTTGAGTCCGATCTCGGGATTACTGAACACCTCGGTAAAGGTCATGCCCATTTTGGGCTGGCCTTTGTTGAACTCGGTGTTGTCCACGGGCATGGCGTGAATGTTGTGCGCGGTCGGGTCACTGTTGCGAATGAGAATGTCCTGACCGGCCATGACTCCAAAAACGTGTGGCTCGTAGTGGCAGCCCTTCTGGTCGAGTAGAACCGGAGTCTCCGGGATTGGCCAGGTCTTACCGGCGGGCAATCCCGATTTGATGTACACGAACACATTTTCGATGACGCCCTGCTGGGCAATCAGTTTCTCGCTCAACAGCGGCCCCATAGTGGCACGGATCGTCACACAGTTTGGATCGCCGTTGACCTTGATGGTTTTGCGTGGGAAGTCCTGCGCACCCCACTTGATGACCCCGGTGATCGTGCCCACACCGTCGCCCGCGACTGGATCCTGCGTGAGTTGTCGCGGCGGCGTACCAGACGGTACTGCCGGCGTCACGGACTCGTTCGGCGACCGCGCCGGCGGCGATACAGGCTCGATGGGCCCGGGTGACGTGGCGGGCTTGGGTGGTGCGGCTGGTTCCTTCGTTTCGGATTTGCAGGCAACGAACAACAAGCCCAGCAGGCACGCTCCGACTGCACAACGATTCATGGTGGTCTCCTTCTGATGAGCCTTATTGTACACCGGTGATCGAAGTGATGTTACACGGGGCGCAAGGGGCATCCCTGGCCAGCTCCAGAGTCAGAAGACGGGAGAGCAATTCAGCTTCCACAGATTCTGCTGAAGGACCCCCAAAGGGGTTCTTCACGACATTGGGAGGACGTCCGGTCCCGCGCATCCGTGAAGATCCACAAAAAAGGCCCCGGAACGAGTCCGGGGCCTGCGGTGAGGATCGCTGCTGCTGGCTCTCGTCTATTCTCCACGAAGCATTATTTCGGCGTCTGAGCAGTCTTCTTCGAGCGTTTCGACGGTCATGTCGACTTGTTCTTGTGTGACCTGCGCAGTCTCGAGCAGACCGGGTGTGAGTTCTGCGCCTTCGGCAGTCAGATAGAACCCGATTTTCTGCTGGCAACAGATAATATCTGCGACTTCGATCAGAGCGACGACCTGACGCATTTCCTCGGCAACTCTATGGTGATCGTGGTGATACCCCGTTACGGCACGCAGATGTCGTGGGAACTTCCACTTCGTAGCCAGGGCGGTACCGAACAACTGGTGGTCGGCTCCAAGCACCTGGCGTTCGCAGTTCAGATAGCTGTCTTCGCCCATTTTGGCGCGGTTGATTGCTTCGGCAAGCTTATCGCCGAACGCCTGGCGTTCGACCAGGATGCCCAAGTCATGAATCAGGCCTGCAAGGAAGACCTCGTCGGCTTCGGCACGGCGGTTGGAGTGGATGGCCAACGAACGTGCGGCCACTGCGACGGACACACTGTGCCGCCAAAGATCGGTGGCGCTGAATTCGTCCGTTATTTTGGAGCCTTTGAAAATGCGCGAAATCGATGATGCAATAGCAATGTTCTTCACCGCCGACAGGCCCAGAAGGATGATCGCACGATCAACACTGGCAATCTGTCCTGGCAAACCGTAGAACGCCGAGTTGACGACCTTCAATACTTTCGTTGAGAGTGCAGGATCATTCTTGATGATGCCATGGAGGTCCTTCGCGGTGCTCTTGGGGTCATCGACGATGGAGATGATTTTCAGTGTCACTTCCGGCAAAGTGGCGATGTCGCCAATACGCGACAGCGCTTTGGTCACGATGACGGTCGACTCATCCGGGGCATTCGGCGTTTCAAGGGACATTGCGGACTCCTATGGGTACAGCGGTACCAAGCGCCCTTTGTATCGTCCCTCGAGGTCTCATTGTTTAGATGAGCGTGACCAAATCGCCTAGTACGAAATGTGTTTGCGACGCAGGTTATCGGACAAGGTGATGCGCGAGACGATGCGCGCCACAGCGTTACCTGCTCGCCCAGCGCCATACACACTGGCCTGAGGATCACGAATGCGTCGACGCAACGCGGTCTGCACACCCGCGAGAATCTGTTGCCGTGTTTCACCGCAATCGATCACCGATCCACGGTTACGCAGGCGGCCCCGTTGACGGGATCCGATGTTCACCGCAGGTGTTCCGGCGGAATGCGCTTCGATCATGCCACATGAAGAATTGCCTACCACGACACGGGCCGCCCGCAGGGCATCCAGGAACATGTCGCGTGGCAACGACGCTTTGACAGTCAGTCTCCGTGCCGGCCAGGCCCGGCGCGCGGACTCGATGGCCTCGATGATGCCGCTGTGCCCGGCATCGTTGTTCGGACTGATGACCAGCGCCCCCAGATCGGCGTCGCGAATGGCTGCCAGAGCCGCGCGCATGACCCGCCCTTCGGTCCGCGCGGCACGTCCGACCGGATGATACATGACAACGGCGATGCCTCCAGCGTCGTCGAGGCCAAACTGTTTGGAAAGCCAGGCCTCGGGCGGAGAACGTCGAATGCGCAACTCATCGAGCCCGGGAGCGCCGACAACGTGAACATGGCGCGGCGACTCGCCCAGGCGTACGACGCGCCGTGCAGCATCGTCACTGGCCACCAGATGGAGATGGGCCAGCTTGGTGATCGCATGGCGATACGCGTCGTCCAGGTCCCCGGGCGCGACATCTCCGCCGTGGAGGTGGGCGATCGTACGGCCGGTCGCCGTGGCGGCCACTGCTGCAGCCAGTGCCTCCGCACGGTCCCCAAGTATCACGACGATATCGCTGTCCAGTGAGCTCAGCGCTCTGGATAACCCTGTGACACCGCGCCCGATGGCTTCGGCTGTGCGCAGGCGATCGTCACCCGGTCTGTACATCGGAACGGTCTTGTCGATACTGAAACCGTCATCCTTGATGTGACGCAACGTATAACCGAATGACCGCAACAGATGCATGCCGGTGGCAACGAGTTGCAGGTGCAAGCGCGGATGTGCTGCAATATGGCGCATGGGAGAACGGAGTAACCCGTACTCGGCGCGGCTGCCGGTCACGACGGCCACACGCCTACGGCGGACCATCAGCTGACCATGTCCCAATTCAATTGGGTGTCACTGGGAATGTCACACGCGGACCTGCGCCCGACGAGGTCAGACCACTCGCGTGGCGGGATCCCCCCACCGGGCCGTTTGAGAATGAGGTGTTCGGCCTCGATGATTTGCCCTGCCGGGATGTCGACGCGGGCCACGAGGCTGCGGCGGGCCAAAGCACGGACAGGTTCTTCACAGCGAAAGACTGTCTCGCGCGAATCACCCAGCAGGTCCCAGGCCTGGCGGGCCTCTGTACAGTATTCCGCCAGCATCTCAGGGGTCAGGGAAAACGCATGATCCGGTCCAGGGGCCGCGCGATCGAGGGTCAGGTGTTTCTCCAGCACTTTGGCCCCACAACCCACAGCCGGGGCAGCCGTCGCCACACCTGCGGTATGATCGCTGTAACCGACCCACATGTCATAGCGCAACCTAAAGGTCCAGATCGTGCTCAGTGCCGCATCCCGCATGGCCGTCGGGTAGGCACTGACACAATGCATCAATACCGTCTGGCTGCACGCCTCGAGTTGATCTAGCAGGGCCACAGCTTCGTCGATTTCGACCAGTCGGCTGGCGCCGGTCGAGACCAGCAGCGGTAGTCCGGTCGCGGCAGCCGCCTCGACGATGACGACATTGTTCAAATCGGGCGATGCCAACTTTATGGCGGGAACGCCCATTTCGACGATCGCCCGCAGGTCGTCGACCGAAAAGGGTGTCGCAAGGAACATGATACCTATGGAGCGACAGTGGTCGGCCAGTTGCCCGAAATGATCATGAGACATTTCAAGTCCGCTGAGCAACTCACGTTGACTCTGCTGACCGGAAGCAGCTACCTGATACGGGGCCGCCGGAGCCGTGGACTGTACAAGGGCGGCAGCCTTAAAGACCTGAAACTTCACGGCGTCGGCGCCAGCTGCCAGAGCTGCGTCAGCCAGAGCCTTGGCCCGGTCGACGTCGCCATTGTGATTCACGCCTGCTTCAGCCACGATAAAAGGGGCCGAGCCAGGGCCGATTTCATGATCCCCGATCTGAATCGAAGCAGGACCTTCGTCTTCTGTCTGGAGATGGAGCGTCATGATTGCTGCACATCCTACCCTGGACACCTCGCGAGCAACACCCCGCACAGAATGCAAGGCACGCCGCATGCCGCACCACGCAATCCCGTTCAAACGTGCTCACAGGACGGCCCCTGCGCAGGATCGCGCGTCCGCGTGTGAACTTCTTCGGAATCGTTCAGGGGATGAATCAGCTGGTGTAGTCGGCCAATGACTGCGGCAGCAGGCCTCGAAGCTTGTCCAAGGCACGCTTTTCGATCTGGCGGATACGTTCCTTGGTCACACCGAAACGCTGCCCCAACTGCTCGAGCGTCGTCGGCTCGGCCGGCCGGCGCTCTCCGCAGCCCAGACCGTAGTGACAGGCCAGGATCTCGCGTTCGCGCTCGGACAACTGCTGCAGACCCTGCTCGAGGGCTGACCGCACACCTTCGGTTTCGGCCGTCGCATCGACGGGTGCCGCGGCGGCATCGGATGCCGAATCGAGCACCTCTTCACGACCCGTGACATAACGCGAATAATGGTTGCGCGCCTCGGGGACGGTACGGGCGAAGTTCTTCATGATCGCCCATGATGCATAAGTGCTGAACTTGAAGCCGCGAGCGTAATCGAAACGTTCGACGGCCCGCATCAGAGACATGTTGCCGTCGCTGACCAACTCGAAAAGATTATTGTTGGAGCGCAGGTGGCGATTGGCGATATTGACGACCAGGCGAAGATTGGCTTTGATCAATCGCTGTTGATAAATATCTGCCTGCTTCATGTAGCCATCGATCTCATCCAGGTGAGCCGATGATGCCTTGCAGGGTTCGAGCTTGTTGATGATCTCGGTCGCGCGGTGCTTGCAATAGTTATACCGGCGGAACAGATCACGCTCCTGCTCAGCGCTGAGCAGAGGCACCCGATACAACGCCTTGAGATAGGCCGCCGCGCTGGCCGGCGCTTTTGCAACCCTGGTCGGGCCGGGCTCGGGTTCAGGGCTCTCGAGAATGCGGGACTCGGCATCCTCCAGATCGAACTCGGGATGATAGACACAAGTCAGTTTGCGGTTCAGCAACTCGTATGCCCGCATCTCGTTGCAAATCTTGCGCACGCGGGTAGCGGCCATGCCGAATTGTTCAGCAATGGCCTTGCAGGCAACACCCATCTGGCTTTGCCGGTAAATCTCGACGTAGGACTCCGGAACGCTTGGGCGCCCGTCGTTGCTGAACAACGGAGTTGACGATTCACGATCATAGCGGCGGAGCGTGTAGCGGATCGTCTCAACGGCACGGCCGGTTTCTTCCGCGATCGCCCGAGCGACCTCCTGAAGTCGACGGCGCCGTTCGCCGAGCATTTCGCGACAGCGATCGATGATGCCATCCCGTTCAGCTGCTGACAGTTGCTTGAATGCGCCGCCGCGCAAAACCAGATCACGGTTCCGTGCGACGAAGCGCTGTAGTGCTCGTTCAGTGAAGACCAGACGACTCACCCGATCGGCGTCCAGAACACGCCAGCCAGACAAGCCGCGTTGACGCCAGCGTGCAATTGTCTTGGTGCTGACGCTGAGGCGCTGGGACAGCTCCTCCTGCGTTTGAACAACACCACGCAATGCCGCGACCGGGATGGCCGCTCCCTGGGACAGATGCTCGATCAGCCGCACCAGATCACTGATCAGTCCTTCTCCATGCAAGGATGATTTGCCCGAGGGCTTCAGCGGGCGGTAACCCGTGAGATGGAAACAGACGAAGTCGTAAGGGTAGTCGCGTTCGGACTCGACCAGCTCGAGCAGCTTCTCGGCGCCTGCAATCTGGGCGAGCCGCTGCCTGCGCGGTGAAAGTGTCAGCTGATGTGCCAACTCAGCGATGTCGTTGCTTTTGAACTTGGGCATAACCCCTCGGCAACGTGGCCCGAATTTAAAATAACCCCTTGCGACGATTCATTTTATCGGCCGACATGCGGTGCGTCCAACGATGCTTATTTACAACACGGTGATACCAGACACAACACCATGTCCGCCATGGGTTATTCCGTCTTGGCCTCCAAGCCACGGCGAATGAAATCGCGCGTCCGTACGTGCTCCGCTGCGTATTGCTGGTCCTCGACACCTTCCAGCGCGGTGTCATACCACTTCAAAGCCCGCCGGGCTGACATCTCAACCCCCAACAGCTCGAGGATGTAGTGCGCTGTGCCGATCTCCGTGGCGACCATCCAGTTGCCGCCGCCGATATCCCGTTTTGCTTTGTTCTGCAAGAGGTCGATGGCATCGTTGACCAGCTGCTCTGCGGCCGCACGGTCATCGTCGAGCATGGTTTGCCACGCCTCGACGGTCTCTGAGTGGTTGAAGAAGTCAGACAGACTCGTCGCCACACGGATATTCTCCCGCAGATCCTGGGCGCGACTGACGAGCACGAGAGCATGAGCGAGCATCGCCTCAGCTTGCTGGGCCGTGACCTGACCCTTGAATGGTTTCTGACTCTTCGACGGCAGTTGACCCACGGCAGCCGACTCGTCACCGCTGACTGCGTTTGCTGCCGAACGGAACGATGCCGCAGCCTTGCCCAACAGGTCGATCGCTACGTCCTCGGCCTCGCGAATGGCCACGTCGTAATCCTCGAACTGCGGATACTCGCCGAAATCCTCGCTGTCCTCAGCGTTCTCTTCCTCTTCGTCGGTCTCGGCACCACCACCTGACCCGCCGGTGCCCTCGATCAACGCGACTTCCGCTTCGACGGCCGCCTCTGCGCGCGTGGCGCGCCCTTCGAGTTGAGCCTTCAGCGCTTCGAGATCGGCGATGTTCTTCTCCGCCAGGGCGGCGGCAGTCTCGAGGTTTTCGAGAGTCGATTGGGCGTCGTCGAGATCCTGCCGCAAATGGAACAGGCCGCGGGTGAACCCGACACTCTCATCGGGAAGAATGGGCTCGTATTGGCCACTGACGTAGTTGCCAGAAGCATCGATCACAGCATTCTCGAGCGTTCCGAACTCGATGGCCTGCGCTTCGAGCATGGCCAGGCGATAACGTTGGGACTGCTCCCGGTAGTTCTTCTGGAATTCCATCAGTCCGGCTGGATCGTTCAAATCGAGGCCGGCCTCCTCCATGCCCTCGGTTTCACTGCGAGCACTGGCCGCGATCGACTTACGCTTGTCCAGCTCGTCCTGCAGCGTTTCGACCTCCGACTCGAGCGCGTCGAGGACATCCTGCTGATCGGCAATCGCTGCACGCGCCGCATCGTTGGCCGCACCCGCTTCAGCAATGAGGTCGTCGATCTTGCTGCTGGCAACGACGTCGAGATCCTTCTGCAGGGAATTGAGTTTGCGGGCCCGGCGGTCGAGGACCGCGCGCACGTTCGCCTGCAATCCTCGCAGGATTGCTGCCTGTTGCGCGGCCAGGCGCCCCTCTTCGTACTGGATCATGCCCATGAGCTTGTGCGCTTCGGGGCTCTTGTTGGCAGAAGCGCGCACGGCGTTGCCGGCTTCCTTACCCGCCTCCCGCAAGAATCGCCCGTTGTCGGCGAGGTCCTTGCGGTACTTGGCCTCGGTACTGGCATCATCTTCTAGCAACGCGAACTCGTCCCCGCCCAGCTCGTCGCGCAGACCACTCTCGAGGGCCAGATGCGGATCGTATTGCAGAAGCAGGCGTCGGGCGCGTTGCAGATGAACATCCACTTCGCCGGCCGTGACGCGTGCGTCGCTCTGCATGCCGGCCACGACGATCGATCCGCCGATGATCAGCGCAAGGATCACGATTCCGGTCACCGCCGTAAGTGCAGACTTCACACCTAGTCTCCTTCAGGTATGGGTGGCAGCCGTGGGACACTCGGCTCGATCACAAAGTCCCACTTGATGTTATGCTACCAGACACCCCTACAGCCTTCAATTAAACGACCCTCTGGAGTCTCTAATGTTACAACCACAAAGACCCCATCCTGCCAGCCGTGGGGGGACCGCCCCCGGCGGGTGGGCTCAAGTTGCATCATGCCGGCGGCCTTGCTGTTGCGTTTCGGGGCAAAAGAACGGGGGAATCGCAGGACGGGAAGCCAGGCGGGCGGCTCGCGCGGGAACAGGGATTAGAGCAGCGCGTCGTTCTAACGAAGCGGCCGGAAGGAGGTTATTCTTCGATTCGCACGAGTTCGATTCTGAGGTCATCCAGCTGAAGCATCGCCCCGGACACCAGCGAGGCCAGTGAGCCGGTCCGGGTAGAGTGCGTGCCCAGAGCGATGTGCGTGGCGTCGCAGACACTCTGATCCCAGGCCGCGTCCATGTCTACCCACCGTCCGTTGATCCAGAACTGGGTCCACATGTGAAAGCCCATGACGTCCTTCTCGCCGGCGATACGGGAAACGTAAATCAAGCCCGTGACGACGCGTGCCGGGATACCCCGCGCGCGACCGAGAGCCGCCAGGAGCACGCCGTTTTCGGTGCAGTCGCCGACCTTGCGGCGACACACCTCGGACGCCGAGGCAAACCCCGTTCCGAGATCGACATACTTGACCTCGCGACTGACCGTCTCACGCAACCGTTCGGCAACGCGCAGGACATCGGTCTCGCTGCCTGCCGCGCGGGCAGCCATCCTGATAATGTCCGGGTCGTTGCTGTTGATGAACATCGAAGGCTCGAGGTACTCCGCACCGTCCACAAGCGGCTGGCCGGTCGGGGTGGCCAGCATCTTTCGCTCGGGCCGAACCACGCGAATGGTCACAGTGGTCGCGTCGCGACCGACAATCTCCTGCATCGACGTCGTGGGAATGTCCAGAGTAGGCTGATCTGCACCGCGCAAGAACTTGAATGTGATGGCCTTGGCCGATTGACGATCGATGGGCCGCCCGATGGGCAACAAACTCGTGGTAAACATTTCGACCGGCGCCATTTTCTTGAGTGCCGTCTCCTTGTTGCAGCGCACGACATCGAACTGTACGCCCATGATGTCAAGGGACTGTTTGATGGGCTCCCAATCGTCATCGACCCAACCGGTGGCCACGATGTCCATACCGTTGAGTGTCGTCGTGGTCACGGCACGATACGCAGGATACACCGTGCCCTGAATCTCAACGTCCTCCCGCTCCTCGACGACTATCCGCGTCGGGAGAGCGACGTTGAGAGCCTGAGATGGCGCATAGATGTTAACGTTCAGTTCCGCGCCGGGCTCGAGGGTGTGCGCGCGATGCTTGAGGAATGTCCCCCAGCCCATTGACGCTCCCGCTGGAAAGTCGTGTTCCTGCGCCAGTTCCTGACCGAACATCTCGGAAACAACCTTGACCTTGCCGTCGACGATGCGGCCGCGAATCTTCGTCGGCATCGCGGCCATTTTGGTCTCACTGACAAACGACTTCGGCTGACCCGTGACACTCTCGACCGTGGTCTCGGCCACCGCCACCTCGATCTCAACTCCGTCGCGGGCCAGCTTCATCGTCGTCCGGCTGACGATGCGGATATCATCGCCCTCGCGGATGTACTGCACATTGAGATAGCCCATTTGCTGGGCGCCCATCATCATCGCCATCCACACGTCATGAAAACGCCCTTGTGGGGGATCGACAGGAATGCGCGCCGCGGCAGAATGACATCCTAAGATGAAAAACGCCAGAGCCAGCGTGCCCCAGGTCACTCGCCGCCGCCCGGATGTCATCATGGTGCTGTTCATGGGATCCTCGTTAACGCAAGAGACGCTGTGGAATGCCTCCCCCTGTCGACTTCATCGACAACGGCGGCACATGCTGCATGGCAGGACACATAACCGCACGGACCACGCTCATCTGTTGAACAGGCGCTTGAACGCGTGCACCGTGGCCGCCCGGGAGGCTTTGGCAATCGAATCGGTCAGCGGAATCTCTTTCGGACACACCTTGACGCAATTCTGACTGTTGCCACAGTCACTGATACCACCTGGCCCCATGATCGCCTCGAGACGCTCGGCCGCGTTATATTCGCCAACAGGGTTGGTGTTGAAGTACACGACCTGGCTAATCGCGGCCGGACCGATGAAATCACTATGCGGGCCGAATTGTGGACAAGCTTCGACGCAACATCCACATGTCATACACTCGCTGAGCGGATATGCCGTATCCTGCTGCGCCTGCGACTGGCGTGGTCCCGGACCACTGGCGTGATATCCGTCCACCGGGATCCACGCCTTGACCTTCTTGAGGTTGTCGAACATACGTTGGCGATCGACGAACAGATCGCGTTGTACGGGAAACTTCGACATGGGCTCCAGGGTGATCTCGTCGGCGTCAGCAAGCAGGTTGTCGACGAGAGCGCTGCAGCCCTGGCGCACCCGGCCGTTGACCAGCATCGTGCACGAACCACAGACTTCCTCGAGACACGCAGCCTCGAAGGCCACCGGGGTGGTGGCCGTGCCCTGGCACGTCACCGGGTTGGCGGCGATACGCTGCAGCACGGCAGTGATGTTCAAGCCCTGTTCATAGGGCATATCGAAAGTTTCCCAATAGGGTGTCGACTCGGGTCGATCTTGTCGCCTGATCTTGATCTTGAAGGATTCTCGCATTGCGTGCTTCCTTGTTCTCTACTGACTGGCCGGGCCTTTGAGTGGATCGAGCGCGGCACGCGAACGACCAGGACCGCGCGGGCCGTGAAAAGACTTGGCTCCGTCTGAAACTCCGCCGGCTACGACACTTGCGGTCTGCATTCTCGACAGCACACACGTCGCTCGATCTCGCCAAACCGCAGTTCTCGGGCCGGGCCTTAGCGTGTAGCTACCTTTTCCTTGCTTTTCTGCTCGCCCAACATCTTCGTCCAGACTTCTTCAATGATCTCGGCGCCCTTCAGGCCGTACGTGCGCGGGCGAACCGGAATCAATGACGTGTCGACCTCTTCATAAGTCAACTTGGGACCATCCGGCGTGTACTCGGCAATGGTCGACTTAAGCCATTGCTCATTCTTGGTCTTGAATGCCTGGCACCACTCCTCGGCCTGCTTGCGTAGTCCGGCTTCGTCCTCTGCATTGGGCGCCGTGATGTCGAACTCGGGCTTATAGTGCACACCACGACACTCGTCGCGGGCCAGGGCACCGCGCGCGATGACCTTGGCCACTTCGATCATGTCCCCGACTGCTCGTGCAAAACTGAGATTCTGATTGGTCCAGCTGCCCTGATCGGCCAGACCGATGTTCTTGGCGCGATCACCGAACTCGTCGAGCCTCTCGACGCACGCCGCCAGGTCCTTGTTGTTGCGCACGACCGTGCACGCACGGGTCATCTCGAGACCCAGGTCCTGATGCAATTCGTAGGCATTCTCACGCCCCGAACTGTTGATCAACTCATCGACGACCTGCTGCTGACGGGCGACGGCCTGTTCCTGCAGTCCGACCGGTACATCCCCGGCAGGCTTCGAATCGTCCTGGATATGTGTCATGACCGATGGCGCGACGACCAGGCCACTGAAAATACAACTGAGCAGCGAATTTGCACCCAGGCGGTTGGCACCGTGATACTGATAGTCCGCCTCACCAATCACGTACATACGCGGAACACTGCTTTGTTGATTACGCGGCGACCCGTCCACCAGACCGCCCGTCACGGGATCCTTTTCAAAATCGACCCACAGGCCTCCCATGGTGTAATGCACCGCAGGGAAGATGCGCATCGGTTCGTCGAGGGCATCGACACCGACGAATTTCTTGTAAATGCCGAGGATGCCACCGAGCTTCTTCTCGATCGTCGCTCGCGCCGGCGCCTGTGCGTTGAATCGTGTCCTGGCCTCCTCGGTCAGGTCGAGATACACGCAGAATTTGCCCGCTTCGACACTGAGGCCCTGATTCACGCAAATATCGAAAATCTCACGCGTCGCAATATCGCGCGGCACGAGATTGCCGTACTTGGGATAACGTTCTTCGAGGAAATAGTAGCGTTCGTTCTCGGGAATGGCGGTAGGATGACGTTCGTCCTGCGGTTTGCGGGGCACCCAGACACGTCCCCCCTCACCACGCGCCGACTCGCTCATCAAACGCAACTTATCTGCACCCGGCACAGCGGTAGGATGGACCTGGATGAATTCACCATTGCCGTAATGGGCGCCCGCTTTGAAGGCTCGGGCATTGGCCCCACCCGTGCAGATGGTCGACATCGTGCTCTTGCCAAAGATCAAGCCGTTGCCACCGGTGGCCAGAATGAGTGCGTCCGCCGGGAACGAGCGGATCTCCATACTGAACATGTCCTGGGCAACCGCCCCCCGGCACGTCCCGTTGTCGTCCATGATGGGCGCGAGGAATTCCCAAAACTCATACTTCTTGACCAAGCCCGCAACTTCCCAGCGCCGAACCTGCTCATCCAAAGCGTACAGCAATTGCTGGCCAGTCGTCGCCCCGGCAAAGGCCGTACGCTTGTACAAGGTGCCACCGAAACGGCGCTGGTCACGAAAACCCTCGGGTGTGCGGTTGAACGGCACACCGAGACGGTCAAGCAGGTCGATGACCCTGGGAGCCCAGTCGGTCATTTCTTTCACGGGTGGCTGATTCTGCAGGAAATCGCCGCCGTATACCGTGTCATCGAAATGCTTCCACTCGTTATCGCCCTGTTGTCGCGTAAAGTTGTTTACGGAATTAATGCCCCCTTGAGCACACACGCTGTGCGATCGTTTGACCGGGACCATGCTGATCAGGTCCACCCCGATCCCCAGTTCACCAAACTTCATCGCCGCCGCCAATCCGGCCAACCCGCCCCCGACTATCACAACACGTTGTTCAGCCATTGTTTGTATCTCGAATGAAAATCAGGAATCTCAATCACACGCCCGGCTCAACTGCCGTGTGCACCGGGCTCGATCGCCGCAGACCGCTCGATCTGGACCGCGTGCAGATCATCCTCGTCATGCGCCGGTGCCGTACCGAGACTGAAACCGGCAACGGCCCCGAGACCGAGAGCAAGCAGCACAACACCGATTCCTGCACAGACCATGCTCGCGCCACGCTGAGCTCGTTGACCTACGGTCAGTCCCCACGTAATCAGGAACGTCCATAATCCATTTGCAAAATGGTAGACCGTGCACGACACGCCGACCGCATAAATGACGCCGATCATCCAATGACTCTGCATGGTCGCCATCGTTGAAGCGGTCGGTTGCGCGGGATCGAACTGTCCCCCGCCAAGCGGCTTGCCCAGCCAATGCATGTGCCAGATGTGGTAGACGATGAAGAGTGTGGCGATCCAGGCGGTGATGCGTTGCATCGAGTATCGGCGGTTCTCACGGTAGCCGTAGGTCGAATGATTCATTCGCGCCGACTGGGCAATGTACAGCCCGTAGCCGATATGGAACGCCAACGGCAGAAAGATGCCGAAGACTTCCGCCGGAATCAGCAGGTGGTATTCCTCGAGAAGATGGATGAGCGCGACGTTCTGATCGAACCCGCCGAACAGCACCGAAGCGTTGGCCGACAGATGCATAATAAGGAACATGCCCAGCGGAATCACACCACTGAGCGAGTGCAATCGGCGTATCCAAAAGTGCCCCAACAGCTCCGAGCTTTGCGTTTGTGTCGTACTCATATTCCTACCTTTTGGGATAAGTCCCAGGATTCTAATACCAAGCGCCAGATACGGCAAAGTAGTCGATTGGTTTCCCCGGCTTGCGAAACCCCATTCCCTTCCGCTACCTTGAAGAATTCACACGGCCCCGGGGGAGTCGAACTCGGATCCAGGGCCTGTCAGTCGCCACCGCACTCATGGCCCGGGTGTGGCCGGCGCAGCGGGAGGAGGCATCTGCAGATTGGCAAACCGCCGCAAGACGATCGACATCCGGGGGGCCCGGACACACAACCTCAAGGACCTGACGCTCAGCATTCCTCGCGATGCCCTGACAGTCATTACGGGACCCTCTGGTTCGGGCAAGAGCAGTCTGGCTTTCGATACCATCTACGCCGAGGGCCAACGTCGCTATGTCGAGTCTCTATCGACGTATGCGCGCCAATTCCTCGAACAATGGCAAAAACCCGATGTCGATCAAATCGACGGCCTGCCCCCCACTGTGGCCATCGAGCAGCGCTCCGGAAGCAGCAACCCACGCTCGACCGTCGCCACGACCACCGAGATTTACGACTACCTGCGGGCCCTCTACGCCCGCGTCGGCACGCCGCACTGCTGGCGGTGCAACCGGCCCATACACCGTCAATCGGTGGCCGAAATCGTCGACAATACCCTCGAAGCGTGTGACCAGGCGACAGTCATGGTTCTGGCCCCGGTCGTTCGTGGCCGACGTGGCAAACACCAGGACGTCATCGACGACCTCCGCAAGGAGGGCCTGGTCCGCATTCGGCTCAATGGTGATGTGGTCCGCCTCGAGGACGATCCCACTTTGCGGGCCAACAAGAATCACCACATCGACGCCGTGGTCGATCGCTTGACGATCAATGGTGATATCCGTGCTCGCCTGGCGGACAGCCTCGAGGTCGCCCTGCGGCTCGGACTGGGCACGACCGTGGTCAGCGCTTCGGACAATGGCACGTGGACAGACACCTTCTTCAGCACCCTGCACGCCTGCTGCGATCACCCGGATGTCGTGGTCCCCGAGATGTCGCCGCGGTTGTTCAGTTTCAACTCGCCCATGGGGGCCTGTCCGGCCTGTGACGGACTGGGTACGATCCTCGAGTTCGATCCCGAACTGGTCGTCCCCGATGAGAACCTGACCCTGTCGCAAGGCGCCGTTGATCCCTGGCGGCAGAGTGGCGGCAAGGCTGCAGCAGGCCATCAACTCCGGGTAACTGAGTTCTGCGATCAATTCGATGTCGAACCCGAAGCACCGTTCCGCAACCTGCCCGAGGACAAGCGGCGTATCCTGCTCCACGGCACGACGGCGGAAGACGAGAAGGCATTCGGCACGGCCTACGACGGCGTCATTGCCGAATTGCAGAGTCGTTGGGACAAGACGGACAGTGACAGCGTCAAGCAGCGTCTGCACGGTTACCTCTCCGAATCACCCTGCACCGATTGTTGTGGTGCCCGCCTTGGGGCCGCGGCGCGGTCCGTATTGATCAACGGTTGCAGCATCGGCGAAGTCACGCAAATGAATATCACCGCGGCCCTGGAATGGGCCGGTGACCTCGAGTTTAGCGGCGAGAAGGGTGCCATCGCCGGCCCCCTGTCCAGTGCCATCCACAAGCGACTGGCCTTCCTCGAGCGGGTTGGCCTCGGTTACCTGACACTCGATCGTCGCAGCGCGTCGTTGTCCGGCGGCGAGGCCCAGCGCATCAGGCTCGCCACGCAAGTCGGCAGCGGACTGGTTGGCGTATGCTACGTGCTCGACGAACCGACGATCGGACTGCATCCCCGAGACAGTGAACGACTGGTTGGCACGCTCGAGTCTCTGCGGGATCTGGGTAACACGGTGATCGTCGTGGAGCACGATGAAGCCACTATCCGGGCAGCCGAGCATCTCGTGGACATCGGCCCCGGCGCCGGTGAACACGGCGGTCAGGTGATGGCTGAAGGCCCCCTCGAAACGATTCTCAAGTCCCGAAAGTCCATTACTGGACAATACCTCAGCGGTCGCCGCACGATCGATCCGCCCGAGCAGCGCCGACCGATCGACCTCAACCACAGCCTGGAAATACGCGGCGCACGCGAGCACAACCTCAAGAACATCGACATCCGCATACCGCTCGAAGCCCTGGTGTGTATCACTGGCGTGTCGGGCAGCGGCAAGAGTACCCTGATCAACCACATCCTTGTTCGCGCGCTCAAACGACGGCTGACCGGCGCACGCGACAAGCCGGGCGACTTTGATCGCCTGGTCGGAGCTCAACATATCGACAAAGTCATCGAAATCGATCAGACGCCGATTGGCCGCACGCCTCGAAGTAATCCAGCGACGTATGTCGGGGTCTTTGATCTCATCCGCCAACTGTTTGCCAAGACCCGTGACGCACGGATCCGCGGCTACTCACCGAGCCGCTTCAGCTTCAATGTCAAGGGGGGGCGCTGTGAGTCATGCCAGGGGCAGGGTACGAAACGAATCGAAATGCACTTCATGCCCGATGTCTACGTGACCTGCGACACGTGCAAGG
This sequence comes from uncultured Planctomycetota bacterium, assembly GCA_942492115.1. GTDB lineage: Bacteria > Planctomycetota > Phycisphaerae > UBA1845 > CAIVHJ01 > CALODL01. Next base: position 220,227 of record CALODL010000001.1, on the reverse strand, counting down.
GCACGCGGTACAACCGCGAAACCCTCGAAGTCCGCTACCGCGGAAAACACATTGCTCAAGTGCTCGACCTGCGAGTCGACGAAGCTGCACGATTCTTTGAGAATATGCCGCGCATCACACAGCTCCTGCAGTCGCTGCGCGATGTCGGACTCGGGTACATCACGCTTGGCCAGGCGTCCAACACGTTGTCCGGTGGTGAGGCCCAGCGCGTCAAGCTTGCTGGTGAACTCGGTCGCCGCCCGGCGGAGCATACGCTGTACATCCTCGACGAACCCACGACCGGCCTGCATTTCTCAGACATCGATCAACTCGTAGCCGTGCTCAACCGGCTCGTCGGTCACGGAAACACGGTGGTCGTCATCGAGCACAATCTCGAAGTCGTCAAGGTCTGCGACTGGATCATCGATCTGGGACCGGAGGGGGGCGATGACGGCGGCCAGGTCATTTGCGCAGGTCACCCGGAGGACATCGCCGCGAACTCGTCATCCTATACCGGGCGGTTCCTGGGACCGTATCTGAAGGAAACGGTCGTACGTTAGATGCTCTCGTTCGCTGCGGCGCTCTCTGTTGTGGAGCGAGCGCCCTGGCGCGGCGTACGAAGGTCCGGCTTATCCTCCACCGCCGCCCTCCTCGTCTTCATCGTCCTCATCGTCCTCATCGTCTTCTTCTTCAGGACAATCGCCGTCTTCGTCTGGGTTATCACATTCGATGCACTCTGCGCCGTCGCACAACTGACCGGCCGGACAGCCCTCCGCGACGCACTGTCCACTGTCACACACGCCCCGCAAACACGCGTTTTCGTTGTCCAGGCGTGTGCAGGCATCGGCGTTGTCATTCGTGCACTCCTGGCATTCCCCCCCCACACACAATGGCGTCTCGCCAAAGCACTTGGGTTGTTCTCCACATCTCCAGGTACCCGTATCGCAGACCCCACGCATACAGACATCGTCGGAAACACAACGGTTGTCGTCAGGTGTGTTACACTCTTTCATGATGCCGTCAGCAGGATCGCAAAACTGACCAGCGGGCGGGAGGGGCGGCACGTTCAGGCAACGGCCGTCGTCGCAGTAGTTGACGGTGCACGGGTCAGTCGCTATCGCATCACAATCGCGGCCGTCCACGCACTGGCGGCGCTCACAGTGAAGGGGATCGCCTGTACACACCTCGCTTCCCAGGCAATCAGAATCGCGTTTGCAGGACGACCGACAACGCCCCCCCTCGCCGCACACGTCAGTGTCACCACCGCACGGCGATTCCTCATCGCACTGTCTCGGATTGCAGCGCATGTTCTCACATGCATAGCCCGACGGGCAGTCAGCATGCCGTTGACATGCCCCGAGGCAGCGATTGTCTTCGTTGCAAAACTGATCGTCCGGGCACGTGTTGCCCGCGCCACATTCCATGGGCTCACGACAACGATTGACCACGGCCGTAAGTGCGCCAATGACGGTATCGCATAGCTCTCCCTGTTTGCAGTCACTGTTCTTCTTGCATTCGCGCTCGTCCTCATCGAGCTCGGGATCCGGAATACCATCGGCGTCGTCGTCAAAGTCAATCGCATCGGGCAGGCCGTCAGCATCGTCGTCGGGATCGAATGAGTTCAGAATACCGTCGCCATCGATGTCCACATCTACGGCGTTGAGGAATCCGTCGCCATCGACGTCGGGGTCCTCACCGTTGGGCAGACCATCGCCATCGATATCCGGACCATCCGACGGATCATTGGGATCATTCCCGATCATGAGTTCTTCTACATCACTCAAACCATCATGGTCACTGTCGAGTTCCAACAGGACCAGGCATGGCTGTTCGGCACAACGCGTGAACGCCCCCATGTACGCACCGCCTTGTGTCGCGCAATGGTCGAGGGCGGTTTCCACGCAACACAGCCCAAGTCCGTCATCGGGAAGGCAACGCTGATCGAAGCAACACGCACCGGTGGCCGTATCGTCTGTCGCACCGACCACGGTGCCGGCGTCCGCAGCCTCGGAATCGGACGCGATTGGCGAAGATAACGGTGCGGAATCGCTCGTCATGCCTGCGCAACCGCTCATGAAGCCGACCGTACCGAGCAGCCATCCGCCAAGACATTTCAGAAACGCACAACGAGTCCTGCACATGGGCCAGTTCTCCGATTTGGCACCCCCCCCGGCCTGATGACCGGGGAGGAACAGAAGCTCTACTTAATCACGTGCAGGTCGATGACGATCTGGTGGTCACCCATAGGATCGTTGCCGCCCTTGAAGCAACTTGCAGCAGGATCATTGATTGGATCGATATCCACGAGTCCCGAAGACAATTCCGCAAAGGTGAATTCGCGCGGCAGGATGTTCCAGGAAAGATTGTCTCCGATCGCTGCATCATCACAGTCGCCGGGACCATCTTCGTTGGGTATGCCACCGCAAGCGGTACAATCGAATACGGCGCTACCGAAATTGTCGTATTCGATCACTTCGCCAGACACTTCCAGGCTCTGTCCCGGTTTGATGGTGATCTCCAGGCTGGACTGCCCTCCACCATAGTACACCTCGTTTTCGTAGAGGCAGAATGGCCCTACCGCCACGGCATCCGGGGTCACCGCATCGTCCGGATTATCGACGAAAAGCCGGACGGTAAAAGTGCCTTTCATTAGACCGCCAGGTGCGGGATCACAATCGTTGTTGCCTACTACATAGCGATCGAACTCTACTCTGACCTTCTTCGAGCAACCATCAGGAATAGCGTCCGAGCCATCCAGAATCGAGTCCATGTCCGTGTCGGGTTGATTGGGATGCGTCAGATCATTGAATTCTTTCATGTCATCGGAACCATCGTTGTCAGCATCCTTCAGCCGCGGGCTCGATTGCACAAGCGTCGAGGTCGGGGGTGCCCCATTGATGCACGCCAATACGAGCCATGAACTGTTGACCTCCACATCGTCATCACGCATATCGCCATCCGTATCCGCACTACGCGGATCTGTGCCGTATAACTGTGAACCCGTGCTACTGTAGAAGCAGTTGGCCGCCTGGCTGCACGCCTGGTTGAACTGATTGAACAGCGACGGACTGATGCTCTGTGGCGATTGAGGATCGAACTCGTCGAAATCCAATAGCGAGTCCGCGTCGCTGTTGGGACTGTTGGGATCGGACAAGCGCGGATCAGGCATGTTGTCACCATCCAGGTCCGGCGTGTTGCAGACAAAGACAGACGGCGGCGGCGGACACTGATCGAAAACATTTGCCGGAACCGGCCCACAGGATGGGATATCCGGAAGTGGGAAGCACTCCAGCAGATCCGGCAACTGGTCGCCATCGCTGTCGGCGACCAGTCTATCTGAGCCGCAAAGGCACTCCTGAAGATCGGTTAGACCGTCGTTGTCGGTATCCAGGAACGTGGCCGAGTCGTTTACGTTCGGGTTTGCTCCAAGAGCGATCTCGACACCGTCGGTCAACCCGTCGTTGTCGGAATCGGGATTCAGCGGATCGGTCTGGAACATATTGCCAGGGCCATAGCCATTGACCTCGTCCGCGTCACTCACCCGATCGTCATCCGTATCGATCTTTCGGGGGTCGGTGAGCCGATTGAACTCATCGTCATCGGCCAGGCCGTCACCATCGGAATCCGCGATAGACGGATCCGAGTACACCCGGTACGGCAGCTGGCCGACGACGGCGACGATCCAGCCATCCCGGACCTCTGCAGTGTCCTGCAACAGGTCGCCGGTTCCGTTCGCCGGATCAAGAAACCGATCATCGCCGGCCAACCCCGCCTGAGTTGCAGGCTCGATCACACCGTTCGCGCCGGGACCAATGAGTGGCGTGAACGGAGTCACCTGATTGCCAAAAACGACCAGCTGTATGTCGTCACCGGTCGCCTGCGTGTCGACTTTGCCGTCGCCGCCGTCAATGACGACGTGCCCGTCGCTGTTGCGCAGCAAGTCTGAACTGCGATGAAGGAACTCCTCGCGGGCCCACAGATTGTCGTCGTCCTGATCCTGGACCAGGGCAAGAGAAAACACATCGCCACTGTTGAGAACAATGTCATCGAAGTTCACGTCGGTTGACAGCGGCCGGTTGGCGATGATTCGCCAGAACTGCTGACGGCCAGAATCTTCTTCGATCGATCTCACGCGGGTCAGATACTCCACCCCGTTGGTGATCTCGGTGGTGTAGCCTGCGGTCAAGCCTACGCGATCGTCGCTCACCGGTATCGTTTGCAGTTGACCATCGGCCCCCGGAAGCACGACGATGCGGTCTGCTCCAACAAACAGACCGACGGGAATCACTTGAATGTCATTCGGATGCGCGACCGTGTCAGCCACGCCGTCGCCACCGTCTACGATCGCCCGGTCTGGACAACTGGCCTCACATGCAGCGCAATCCATGGGCGCGTTGTTGTCACCAGGCGCACACAGCTTGGGCAAGTCGAGAATCTCCTGCAGGGCTTCCCGCATGGTGATACCCACGGGGATGCTGTCGTCATCGAATGTGCTGTTGGTTGCGACACGGTAGCTTTCGGTCACACCGTTGCCGAAGTCAAGAACCAACCCGGCCGTACGGTCATTGGTTGTCTGAGATGCGAAGGCAAAATTGCGTCCGAGCTCGTCGGTGAGGTCGAAGTTGGCCACTTTGAAGACCAGCCCGCGCGGATTCTTGAACAGATCCTCAACCAGTGAAGGAAAAACCTCTCGACTCTCGAAGATGAACGGCCCGCGTTCGGGCACGAACGGCCCGAGGTTGAACACGGCCTCGGTCCCCACGGCGGGGCTCAGTGTCGCCACGGGCACGAGCCGCCCACGGTTCCTCGGATCTTGCTGCAATGCAGACACCTGCAGATTGGCGATCGAAAAGGCGATGTCACCCTGGTTCTCGATGCTGAGGTTGACCTGCACGTTGGCGCCGACCACCTCACGCGTCACGCTGCGGGTCTCGTCGACTGTTGCGGATGTCCCGAGGGACTCCTGGTAACTCTCCTGTGCACTCTGGGCCGATCCACGTGTAATCGCCACGGTCTCCGAATCGCTGTAGTTGAAGCCGAAGCTAACTTCGAACCCGGCCTTGATTACGGGGAACTCCATGCCGAACTTGCCACCGGTCGTAATGGCGTGAGCGGTGGTGTTGCTGTCACTGAAGCCGAAGGTGTCCGTCTCGCTCTGGGTGAGCGAGGTGGACACTTGCTGGTCGGTGGTCTGGGACTGCCCCATCGCATCGGTGAAACTGAAACGCGTATCAAGAGTCAGGTTCATTTCGCCGATGTCCACGCGAGGGCGGGGCAGATCGGCGATCCGCGGATGCCTGTTGGCCACCAGCACTTCATCACCGTCGAGCAGGCCATCGCCGTCGGTGTCATCCAGAATCGGAGAAGTGTCGAAAACGCTGATCTCCTTGGCGTCATCGATCCCATCCTCATCGCTATCTTGAGCGGTGGGGCTGCTGAGGTACTTCAATGCCTCATCGTTGTCCGCAAGTAAGTCCGCGTCGGTATCCTGGTCACGGGGATCCGTACCGCGACGTTGTTCCTCGCGATCGTCCAAGCCGTCCTCGTCGGTATCTGATTTCGTCGGATCCGAAGTGACTTCCCGTTGAATGACCTCGCCGCTCTTGAGCGTAATGGTCACGATCCAGCCGAGTTGCTCCTCCACATCGGGTAGCCCGTCATTGTCAAAATCAGCCGGTTCGCCAGAAACGCCGGTACCCCAGAAACTGGCACTGGTCGGATCGACCAGCGGCGTCCGGGGCGCCAACAAGTTTCCTGACTGGTCGCGGACATTGAAGGCCACGACGACATACTCGATCTGGCTCTGTTCCCAGGTGGTCAGCTTGACCGCAGTACGATCGTTCTGATCCAGCCAGTCGGCCGCACTGACGATCAGTCCTGCGGCTTCCGCCTGTACACTTTGGGTCACGACTGCGTAGTTCGATGCGACAACTGCGCTGTCGCCCATCGGTTTGTTGAAGGTCACGATGACCTCGGTATTGGTGCTGGAGGCAGCTCCAACAACCCGCGGCAACGTGCCGGCACCCAGGCCGGCCGCTCCGCCAGAAAAGGTAAACGTGGCGGTATCACCGGCGCCGACCTCGATGGCATTCCCGGCTTTGTCGGTCACACCGACGACCGTGACCGTGTACTGCTGACCGGCCACCTGAGGTAGCGTGGTTAGAATGACCTGGGTATCGTGCAAAGTCAGAGCCGCGTCCACAACGGTCAGAGCCGGTGTGATCCCGAAACTGGCCGGGTTGATGGCATCCGCACTCAACGGTTCATTGAATGACACCAACAACGTTGTGTCTCCGGTAGAGACCACATTGGTCACTTCTGGACCATCGCCATCCACGGGCGGCATGCCGAACAGGCTGGCCGTATTGCGCGTCGGGTCAATCAACTGCCCGCGATGCTCCAGCCCGCACACGGTCTCCACAAAAAATGCCTCACGCGTTGCCCGGATCTTGAACATGTTGATCATCAATCCTTGCGGCAAGCTTCCCAGCATAGCGAAATCGATCTCACCGCGATGACCGCCGGTACTGCTGAATGCTGGCCGGATCTCGTCGGCATCCACGACGTAGTCGTAGTCGGGTGCGTTCACGCTCGAGATGAACAGGACCGGCTCATCTGAGGACAAATCGATTTGCCGAAGTCCGAGCCTGATATCCGTAGCCAGCACGGGCTCATCCGGGGTGAAAACCAGTTCCTCATCCCTGCTCTCAGAGCTACCGGAGATGCTTGGGCTACCGGAACAACTGGTCCTCATCACGCCGGCCCCCTCGCCGCTGGTAGTCACGCTACCCGCTGAGCCATCCGCCAGGGCACTTGTTGACTGGTTGTGATTGACGTCGGTGCGCGCGGTGACGCGAAACTGCGCGGCAGCGCTGTCAATGCCCCTCGGACGTACGCTCGAATCGCACAGTGGCCCCTGGCTGAGCACATCCAACAGGAATACGGCTCCATCGGCACACGTGTAGCTCGCCTGCACGTTGGTCACGCCGATTTCGTAGGGCATGTTCTCTTGGGCGGTTGTGATCAGAACCACCGTGGTTCCGTCATCGCTCAGCGCGGCACTGAGGATCTCGATATCAACATCGGTGTCGCCGTCAGGGTCCTTGATCCTGTAGTAAGCCGCGTTCTCTGCCGAAGTGCGGTCTAACTTTGTGCTGAATGTCAGCAGAATCTGGGTGTTACTCAAGGCGATGGCGCTCTCGAGGAATGGCTCGCGCCGTACGGAACCGAGAAACGGCATGCCGTCACCCTCTCCCGCACCTCCTAAGGTGAAGCTGTACGACACGTCTTGCTGACCCTCGGTGGCCAGCAATACGCGGGTGCCATCGTCACTCAACTCGGCACTCAACACCGGCAGCTGCCCCGCGCCAGGCTCGGTGATCAGAAAATTCGACAGGTCCTCGACTGCACTGCCGGCCGGGGCAGCGAGGGTCACCAATACGTAATGACTGCTCAACGCACGAACATCAACCACTTCCGGCATCGACGTTGGCGTGCCCCGGTCGCCGATACAGGCAATGTGAATGACAGGGAGAACCAGGAGCCCAACGGCCAGTCTGAATGCAGTCGTCTTCATACTCATTGCCTTTCATGTGTGCAGTGCTTCGTCAGGCGGTCGTCATGTTCGCATCTCGAGAACGACGCCCATTTGGTTCAACGAAGACTGCCCATGTGCTGCGTCAAGAAATCAGGATCTCGCGCTTGGCCCGGCGGAGCGATCTCGAGGGAGTGATCGTAGGTTCATTCGTACAAACGCCTTATCTCCACAGGCCTCTCCCCTGGCAGATTCATCCTGATCCAGGCGAGCACGCTCGATTCACACCCGGGTTGTCTTTTCGGCAGTTCAACGGATGACTCTGCCGCGCCCCACGAGACACAGCGGGACTTGCATCAAAGCGAGACAGGCGGTAGTCTAGGCACCGTATGAAGCCCATTGTCTAGTTCCATTTTCTTCGACTTTGTAGCGGTGCGCCACCTCACCTGAGCTGAGTCTGCGCGCCGCGCGATTCCCTTGCGACAAAATCGCGACTGGTTGAACCGGCTGCCTGTGCGCGCCGACTATCGTGCATCCCTCACATCGTGGGATGACACTGGAGATGGAACATTGTCTCTTCCTGAACTTGGATGGACTGTAGAACGCGAACAATCTTTTGACGATTATGACCGCCGCGGATTGGATCCCGCGCGGGTGGCGCGGCAGGACCGCGCCGGTTACATGGTATGGACCTCCGCCGGCATGCGCCGGGCAGTCATCGCCGGCAGACTGCGCTACGATCGGGCAACAGTGGATATTGCTGTCGGTGACTGGGTTGCCGTGGACGTGCGCGATGATCCGGTTGTTATCCAGGCGCTCTTGCCGCGCACGAGTGTGTTCGCGCGCAAGAATGCCGGAACGATCACGACTCAGCAGACTATTGCCGCCAATGTCGACTGGTTACTGCTGATGAGTGGCCTTGACGGTGATTTCAATCCACGGCGGATCGAGCGCTACCTGACACTGGCACACAACAGCGGGGCCAGTCCGGTCATCGTGCTCAACAAAGCGGATATCTGTGCCACCACCGCAGAACGCCTGGCTGAGATCGAAGCCATCGCCTGCGGAGTCCCCGTGCACGCCCTCAGCGCCACGGAACTCGACAGACATCATGACCTGACGCCTTACGTGCAGCCGGGCATGACCGTCGCCGTCGTCGGATCATCAGGCGTTGGAAAATCGACACTGATCAACGCCCTGCTCGGTGATACCCGTCAACTGACGGACGGTGTGCGCACCGGCGATGACCGAGGCCGACACACGACAACCCGTCGAGAGCTCTTCCTCATGCCTGGTGGAGGCGTGATCATCGATACCCCAGGTATGCGCGAACTGCAACTGTGGGCCGACGAGAACAGCGTTAACGCGACGTTCACTGACGTCGAGTCCATTGCACGAGACTGCCGCTTTGCCGACTGCACGCACACCCATGAGCCGGGTTGCGCGGTCACCGCGGCGGCCACAGCAGGCGATCTCGATCAGGCACGCCTGAACAACTACCACAAGATGCACAGGGAGATCCAGCACCTGGAGCGCAAGCAGGACGTCCGTGCCCGGCAGGAGGACAAGGCGCGAACCAAGGCCATGCATCGGGACATTCGGAGACTCTACAAGCGCAGGCGCTAGCCCGCCGGATTGGGCCTGAATCGATTCATACAACTCGTTCGAAATGGTATGATCGTCATCCGAGGCGAGCAGGAGAATGTCATGAACGTCATACGTTACCTGGTGTTGATCCAGGGGCTTGGAGCAGTCAGCTGTTGGCGACGATCACCAGGGCATCCTCGTAGCTGCCACCGAAGTCAACACGCGTGATATCGCTGAGCAGAAACACTTCGGCTTCATCATCCCATTCGCCATCCGGGGTCAAGGTCGGTCGCAACACCAGCTCCCCCGGAGTCACGGAATCACAGCGCCCGATGTAACACACGTCGGCATCGACTTCCTCCGCATGGATGGTCAGCGCCGCACAGTGCTGCCCTGCAGCCTGCAGCAAGCCGGACAGGGGCAACGCATCATTCACAGGACACGCACGTCGCGACGCGCCCCGAATCTTCAGGGCCTTTTCGACGAACGCGGCATGGGGGTCTGGCATATCACACGAACTGACGTCGATATACCGCAGGCTGATCCATCCATCGAACCGTACTTCTTCCGTGACCTGTTCCATGACGAAGAACTCCTCGCCGCACGCAGCCACGTAACCGCTGATCCAACCGTCTTCCAAACTGTCCCGATACACCCGGATCAGCTGATTCGTCTTATGGGCCTGTTCGATAATCATTTTCATCACACACCTCATATCGTGCACGCGTCATCAGGACAGCGCAGCCATCCTACCACACGCACCCCGGCACCGTGCCCTCGAGGTGCGTACCGAAGTTGCTTCACGGAGTCTCCGGGATGTGTGCTCGGAGTGATTGCTCTCGTGACGGAGGGCACGAAGTCTCTGCCGCTGCGGGGGAGAGAACGGTCAGCGAGCCTTCATGATACGGGGGACCATGAGAGCGGGACTGCTGATCTCATGCACGATTGTCAAGCGGACCGATTCCGCTGAACGGGCTTCACCGACCGCTGTCCCCCGCAGCGGCCCATGCCTCGAACCCTCCGTCACGTGTACGTCAACAAGGATCATGTGCGGAGGCCCATCCCGGAATGTCGTGAAGAATCCAAAAAAAGAGCGGACAGCCCGTTGTGGCAGGCTGCCCGCTGCTGTCTGGCGTCCGGTGCCTTACGGAGCAAAGTCGTCGATCTTCTCGTAACCCTCTGGTAACTGGAGCTTGAACATCATGTCATCGAGCTTGGGATCGATCTTCAGCTCTGAAAGGACCTTGCTCTGTCCACCATCCATGCCTTCACGTTTGAACACATCGAGGCGTGAGCGCGGCAGAAAATCTGCTTTGGAAAAGCCCCATATTGCTTCGCCCATTCCGCCGGCGTAGATGACGTGAATCTCGTAGCATGGCTCTTTGTTGACTACCTTCGTACCCTTGAGTTCACGCTTGTCCCCTTCGATTTCCTGAGTGAATGGGGTCGGATGCACGAACTCGGACACGAGGCCGGCCATGAAGATTCGGCTGACCGAACCCAGCACCTCCGGGTCCATGTCCTCGTAGGCTTTCTTCTTCTGGTGGTCGATGAGGAAATAACTCTCACCGTTACCGCCCGCTTCGAATTTGAGCACGTCAGTCGAGCCAGGCATCGTTCCTTCCACCTTGGCGAACCACCGCTTGGGCCCACTCTCGGCCCAGCCCTCGATCGTATACGTGCCACTGAATTTGCCGGCGCGTGCCGCAAGATCGCCCGTTCCTTCGAACGTAACGTGATAGGTCGCCGACTTGACCTTGAGGGACGCGGCGTCGACCTTCCTCAGAATCTCGGTCGCGTCTGTCATGTCCTCCGCATTCACCAACGCCGGCAACGCCAGCAGGGTTACAATACTCAGCATTCGTGTCATGGATCGCGCTCCTTTGAAGATCACAACGCCAGTGGGTGTATGGGGGCAGCACGTTACGGCACCCTGGACGCAGCGGCAGCCCCCGTCTTGTTTTTCTTGATTGCTGACAGCGCCAACTCATGGGCGCGGTCGAGTGCGCGCTCGGATGAGATTTCAACATGTGGCTTGACCCCCACGCCTTCCCAGTTGGTCTGGGTCACGGGATTAACGGCGCGGGCATAGGGTACAGACATGGCGAAATACTTGTTGATCGAATAGCGCGTCACCGGATGAGCACCTCCGCCCGTGGTCTCCCCTACGATCGTCGCCCGGCCAAGATGCTTGAGATTGTACGTGAATTCCTCCGCAGCCGAAAAGGTGTAGCCACTGGTCAGCACATAGACCGGCTTCCTGGCCCCGTAGCGCTGCCCGGGAACTTCTGCGGCACTGTAGGTGTCACGCACCGTTCCCTCCGAACGGTTGTGGAAACTGTTGAGATGCACGGGTTCATCGAAGAGATAGCCCGACAAGAAGACGATCATGTTCGGGGACCCTCCGCCGTTGTTGCGCACGTCGAAGATCAGCGCATCCGTTTCTTTGACGAAAGCCAGTGCCGCCGCTGCGGTTGGCTGAGCATCCGGGGTGCCGGAGAATCCATTGAACTTGATGTATCCGACGTTGCCCGCAAGCACCTCGGCACGGGCGAAGCCATAATTGTCGGCCGCCGCGGCCCGGGGACCTGTCGGAGCATGCCCCGCAGCGCGCTCGATCGGGGCGCGGGGGGTGACCCGCAAGTGTTTGTCATGACACAGTGCCCGCAAATCCGCAGTCAGTCTTCGCGCAAAAGCATATGGATTGGCCAGCGCGTCATATTGACCGGAAGCCAGCCGCTTGCGCACATCTGCGGCCATTTTCTTGCCGACCTCTTCGAAGACATAGCTGCGCTCGAGCTCCGCTGCTGCACGCTCGATGACCCGGGCGCGCATGCTGTCGTCGAGTGGCTTCTCATAGCGCGCAGCGCGTGTGGAATCGATTGGGCCCTCGATGCGAACACCGACCAGTCTGTGGGGTGCGGAACTCTCGATTGCAAAATCCAGATACAACAACCCGCCATGTTGAGAGTCGGCGGCCAGCACAAGACTGTCCGTACTGCTGTCCACGATGCGCCGGGGATTCAACCGACCATATTGTTTGTACAATTCGCGATACAGCGCCACGCGATCATCGACTGACCGCCGCTTGAGCGCCGCAGCCGCACGCCGCGTGCTCTCGAACTGCCGAAATGTATCGACGTCACCGCTGTTGAATGCGGCCACATAGGCACTGGCACACTGACCGGCCGGACTGTCGGGCAAAGCCAGACCGTCGGCCCACACGATGTGCGCACAAGTGAAAACCGTGGTCCAGGCCACGGCAACGGCCGATAGTCTGATCATGTCGTGTCTCCATTTGGGCCGGACGCCCGCAGGCGGGCCGCTACTGCTGCATCTGAGATGGGGTTGTGGAGCCCGGAAGCCGTATGCGTGAGAGACGGTCCCGACCGGGCTGTCCTGTCACTCACGCATGAGGCACTCTGGATTCGGCACCCAATCCGGAAATTGCCTCGATTCACTCCGCTCGGCATCGAACGCCGCGGCGTCACCCAATGAGCCCTTCGACCGTCTGCACCTCGGCCCACCGTCTCGCGGAGCAGAAACCGAGACAGGAACATAACTCTATTAACCTCACAACCGGGGGCGGGTTCCGCAGTTCTTGCCAGGCTGCGGCCAGGTCGCCCAACCGGCTACGCTTAAAGGATGACGCCAAGGCGGTTTCGGGCCCGGGCTGTTCGTCGGCGGCGCACTTGATAGAGCCGTCACGTATACCTGAGCCGGCGCCCGTCCGCGGCGCACCCCCACCACGCAGGACGAGCCCTCAGATCAAGCTCTCCACATCCTCGACATCGGGCGGCACGAGCGGGCTAAACCAGGCCTGGAGGAGAAACTGGACCTCCTGAGCGGTCAGGGTCACGCGCAGCACATTGGCATCTCGTCCAACATTGGCCACCCATTGCAGCCGATTGAATTTGTACACCACGAGAACGGAATCTGCCCGCGTAAAGCGCAGCAGTCGGCGAGGCCGCCCGCGCCAACTCCCTTTGCTGATGAACACGCCGCCAGGCACGGCAAACCAGCTCGTGAGAGTGGCGAACCCCTTACCCGCCCCGAAGAGGGTAATGAGCAGCAAAACCGACCATAGAATCAGATTGTTGGTGATGCGGCCCGCGCGGTAGGACTCGAAGCTGTAAATGACGACATTGAACCCGAACATGGCCACAACCCACCACCCCCCTTTGATTCTGACATTCCGCTTGATGCGCTTCCAGCCAGCATCCTCATCCGCATCGTGATCGAGACCGGCGATGTCGGAAAAATTTGGATCGGCCTCGTTGAGGGGTTGAGCCTCGAAGGGCACTGTCATGGGTACGACATGGTGCTGATTCTCTTCAGGACACAGGCGCAGGGCGTGCCCGGTCATACCCAGATCGCACATCACCGGAATGACTGTATTGATCTCAGACCTGATCGCCAGGGACAAATTGTCGTGTTCCGCGTAGTACTCCCTGATCCCGGATACAGGATCGTCGCCCCGCTCAATGATGTGTGTCTTGACGCGCGCGCTCTTCTGTTTGCGGTACCACCATGGCACGACCAGGAGGGCCCCGAAGACGGTGACCATGACGACGATGACGCCGACGACCGATGAAGCGGTCAACAGCGTTGCCCCCAGCGCTGCACCGCCCGCGACAACAACAAGCAGGACGATGCTCAGGGTCTTGACGTGGCCAATCGTGATGTTGGTCAACGGGATGGGTGTGCCGGCCATGCGGTCTATTGTAAGGGACCGTCATCGATTGCGTAGAGGAGACTATCGCGAAGCATGCGGCCGTTGGAGAGAACATCAAATAGTTGGAGCCGGGAAGAGCAAACTGCCGCAGCGATCCTCGTATGTCGAGCAGTCCACGCCCCGGCTCCAAACACTGGTTCACCAGAGCCGGCGCACCCTGGTGATGTATCGCGCTTGTCTACCGTAACCCGAACGGCGGCCAGGGTTCAATGATATTTCGGGTGGGGACCTCAAATACTGTCGCAGAACAGATCGATCACATTGGAGCACAACAGGTCCATGAGGCCCTCATTCAGTCGTACACCACTCAGAAGCATGTCTTCCTCAATTCAAACGCCTTGCGCCTCCCAGGGCGCTCAGCTCACTCACACAGTTGACCGCCCGACTCATGGACAGGTGAACTCGATCGTGTACGGCCCATCGGTCGACTCACCGCCGGAGTAACGATCAACCAGGACGATATACGATTGCCCTGGAACGACGACCGCAGTGAATTCGGATGGCGAAAACCCTATGGCACACGCATCGTCGTCACAGATGAGTTCCTGGGTCGCTGCGCACGTGCCGGGCGTGAACATCGTCATGACGGTATCCTCAGTCTCCGCGGACTGACACAATGACACGGTCACTTCGGTCACGCCCGCGGGTGCCGTGAACTCGTACCACCACGACGCGTCGTGGGCGAACGGGCCGCCACCGTCCAACTCGCACGTGCTTGTCGGATCCGACAGGTTCGACGTGTACCCGTCTGAGATGAAGATGGTCTGGGTACTGCCGCAGGTCATGGCTGTCGCGCCAACACACTCGTTGTTGGCGATGTCCGGGCAGGTCACACTGTCGCACGTCGTGCCTGATCCCTGGAAAGATCCGCCAAGATCGGCACAGGCGTCAAACGACATGTCGTTGGAGCAGACCCCTTCGACGCAGCACGCGCCCGGCGGAGCACACGCTGCACAATTGTCATTGGCCAGCCCCGCACAGTTGGGGTCCCAATCCACCAGGCAGCAGAACGGATCGCGATCGCACACCGTCGCACAACAATCCGAATCATCACACCCGGGCGAATCGTTTTCGGCGCAACAGTCACCCGTCGCGTCCACACAGCCGTCAGGTGGAGCATCACACGAGACCCTGACGGTCCCGCTGCCGCTGTTGGTCCCGAACCCGCCCAGACGGAAGGTGTAACACGCTCCCTCGACGACATCCACGATCAATTCGGAAGTGAAATCTGCACAATTCGGGCCGTCGTCGTTGCAGCCGACCAGTTCAATGGGCGGACACACACCGCAGGTGTTGTACAATGCAAGCCGCGTATCGAAGTTTGCGGTATCGCACGTGCTGAACGTCGCGGTACCCGTGCAGGTTGCGGTGTAATCGAACCAGATGTCCTGGCCCAGGATGACTCCAAAGCCCTCGTCGCACTCGGCCGGTAGTGACGGGCCATCGGTCGTGGCACTCTCGGTGGAGAAGGCCGTTTCACCGTCGGTAATCGGAATGGCATCCGCGCAGTCGTCGTTCCCCGAAATCGGGCACTCGATCTGATCACACACAGTGGTCTCGCCCTGGTACAGACCGCCGAGGTCCTGGCAGGAAGATTGCGTAATATCGTCGATACATTCATCTGCTACGCAGCAGGCACCTTCTGCACCGCCGGCCGAGCAGATGATATTCGTGACATAGGGCCCGTCCGTCGATGTTCCGCCCTGATAGCGATCCACCAGAATCAGGTACGTCTCACCCTCGACGACCGCGGTGGTCGCCTCGGGAGGACCGAAGTTGGGCGGCGGCACACAGGCATCGTCATCACACGCAAGCTCACCCAAAGCGGCGCATGTACTATTTGCGTTGAAAATAGTCAGGACGGCGTCCTCGTTGTCCTCGGTCTCGCACAACGATACAGTCAGTTCGGCGACTCCCGCGGGCGCCGTGAACTCATACCACCATGAAGCATCGTGTGTAAACGGACCGCCATTGCCCAACTCACATGAACTGGTCGGGTCGTTGGCGCCGGGGGTGTACTGGCTGGCGAGAACCGCATCGCTATCGCCGCAACCGACTGGTAACGCGCCCGGGCACTCGTCGTTGTCCACGTCTACGACGCACTCGACATTGGCACACACGCTGTCCGCACCCTGAAACTCACCACCACCATCGATACACTGCACTTGCGTCACGTTATCCGTACATGCCTCATCGATGCAGCAGGCGCCCAACTCGTCCCCGGTCGAACATTCCACGCTCATGACATAAGGACCATCTGAAAACTCCGTGGCCTCGTAACGATCGACCAAGACAACATAGCTTTCGCCGGGCACGACCGTCGCGGTCAAAGTCGAAGGCCCGAACGACCCCGGCGGAACGCATGAATCGTCATCACAGCCCTTTTCCTCGAGATTCGCGCAGACGCTGTCAGCCGTAAATATGGTCAAGACAGCATCCTCTTCGGGATCGGTCGCACACATGTTGAATGTCACCGAATTGACGTTGCCGGGGGCAGTAAAGCGATACCACCACGAGGCATCGTGCGAGAACGGCCCACCGGCATCGAGCTCGCAGGTGCTCGTCGGGTCGTTTTCGTTTGACGTGTAGCCTTCCTCGGTGATGAAAATCGTGTCGGTGTCACCACAGGCCAGCACGCGTGCGCCGGGGCAGTCGTCATTGCTGCCGTCCTCAATGATTGGACAGGTGTTCTCGGGCTTCTCCGCGCCAAGTTGGGGCGTGTATGCATCGGCGCCGTTGAGCAGGTCGATGACGCGAAGAATGTCCGCAGGGTTGGCCGCGCCGCTGTGATCGATGTCAGTGCTGTAGATATCGAAAGGAGGCAGCTCGACGCCGTTGATGTAATCGATGATTTTGAGGATGTCGAGCGATCCGGTGATGTTGTCGGCGTCGACATTGCCGGGCATGGACAGATACTCGACGTAGCAATCCGGGCCATCGCCGCACCCGTCCAGCGCGATCGTCGTCCACTGATTGGGTGCGATAGCAAAGTCGAGTGTGATGGCATAGGTTCCTGGCGGGTCTTCGACCACTTCTGAGATGCCATTGGCTCCGAGCACAGGATCTGCTGCCGTCTCGCACAGTATGAAGCAGTCTGCGGACAGACCCGAATCGCTGACGATGACAATGGGTTCGGTGGCGGATCCGATGCCCTGACGCTGCGCGGGATCTGACTCGGACCCCGGGGCGATACCGTGTGGCTGACGCGCATCTTCGGTGCCGGAAGCGGGCGCGGCACTGATGATGGTGCCGCCACATCCGACCCCTGCCGCCAGACGCCCCGGATCGGCCTTTCGGCGGCTGGGCTGGCGCCGCTTACGGGCGGTCGGTCTTTGGACCTCGGCGCGAACCGGGCGCGCCTTGCCCGCCGTTTTCACCGGTGCGGAGGCTGCCGGTCCGGAATCAGCGCGGAGTTTCACCGCCTGCTGAGGACGCGAAGCGCTCTTGAGCGGAGCGGTCTTGCGTTGAGGCGCTGCAGCAACGGACAGCGCCATGAGCAACGCAGACAGCGCAGTTGAAACGAATACTTTTCCCATCCGACACCTCGATCGTGATTGGAACACCCACCGGATGCCTGTCGCAGGCGCGATGGAGGCTCTTCCCCGGAACCCCTCCGGTTCAAGGACTTGTGGTCTACAGGAGCCTAGGACCAGCGCCCGGTGCGGAGTAGTGAAATTATAGGTGACTAATACGTGTTCAACAGTCGGATGAGAGCAGCGGACAAGGGCAGGCCGGGTCACGGTTACGGCTGCTGTTGGGTTCGACCCACCCTCGCCCGCATCGGAGCACGGCTGCGACGGCATCTCTCTCCAGCTCCCAGTTCTGGACGGTGCATTCACGCTGCGTGCCAACTGCTCGAGCAATCGCGCAACTGCCCTGCTGCGAAAGTAGATACGTTAAGCGCCGAACCTGTCAGGAAAGTCGTTCAGGACATGGAGTCCGCACCTGGGGCATGAGCAGACGGGCGATGGACCCCAACCCGGATTCAGCAAACATTCCTTTTCGAAAGGAGATCAGACGGGTGAACTGATATAGTAGTCATGTCAGGACGTGATTAGAGGACACACATCATGATTCAATGCAGCGACTGTGAGTTTTGCCACCGCGGCCCGGGTGGAGAGATGGTCTTCTCGTGCGACCCTTTCTCCAATATCAAAGAGCCTGAGTGCCTGCAGAAATGGCAACTCCTCAAACTGAACGCCATGCTGCACTATCAGGAACAAATGCACTCGAGCCAGGAACGCCTCGCCCCCATGCAGGAGAAACTGTTCACCTACATGGAACGTGAGATCGAAGAACAGGGCGAAGCCGAAAGCTGGAAGCAGAGCCTCGACGATGACGACGATGAGGGCGAGCCCCTGTATTGACCCGCACCGAAACGTCGGTTCGGCGCGGCGCCCTCCGTGACACCGCGGCCCGCTCACCGCGCAGCAAGGGCCCCCACAATCGATAATCCATTGCTCAGCATTAGCTTAAGACAGAACTAGGCGCTGGCTTGCGTCGCATTTGGCTGCACCGGCGGCACGGTGTTGGAGTTTGCCGGAGCTTCCGCCGTCGTCAGTGTTTCGAGCTTCTGTTTCATCAGACGCCCGACCTTGAACTTGACGGTGCGCTTTTCCGGCACACGGACCGGCTCCAGCGTTTTGGGATTCTGGGCGATCCGCGCCGCGCGATACTTGCTCTCGAACACGCCAAAGTCACGGAACTCCAATCGGTTACCGTGCCCGAGCTCGTCAATGATCTCGTCGAGGAAGGCCTGGACGATCCGCTTGACGACGACCCGCTTGTTGGACGTCTGTTCGGCGATGCGGTCGATGAGTTCTTTCTTGGTGACCGTTGCCATCTTTCAACCCCTGAAATCGAGTCCACACGAAACTCGCACCACCCCCCGTGGCGCGCAGAACATCTTCCCAAAATGGACCTGTGACTTTTTGGAGGAAACACTTGCAGGTGTCTGACCTGGCAAGCATTAGGATCGCCACAAGTCATCGTACAGTAAGTATTTTGGGCAATCAACCCTTTAGCGCTGCAGGCCTCGCTATCTCAGCGCCGCGCCTGAAGTGTTGATTCAAAAGGGACTTACTCACAACCTGGAATCAACGCTCGAAATCTGTGCGTTAACACCCTGTTGCAAAACACGTTAGCCCCAAGTCTCATCTGTTCCCACGACCCTCACGCACTTGCACCGTCGTACGGTGAAAACCGCTTCTCTGGCTTCGGCTGTCACCGAAGCGATCGTAGGTCAATTGGCGAAAAGAATAGCGTCGACCATCGTCGACGTGTGACTCCGCCGTAGGCGGACGAGCGGTAGGTACGTTCGAAACCGATGCGTACCGGGTCGGAATCGCGTCGAACAACAGCGTCGAGCGCGGTGGCGAAACAACGGATTCCGTCGTAGTGCAACCACTCGTGGTCAGCAGTACGGCTAAGCCCAGTAATAGCGATCGGCTCCCAGGCCGCATCATCCTCTCTCCTCCAAGACGCCCGATTCTAGGCAAGTACTTGGGGCCGAATCAATTACAACTTGTACGGTGGCAGTCTGGGGGACTGCACAGCGGTCATAAGTCTTGAAACCGTGGTTGCAGGCCGCCAGGGCCCGTTTGTTTCGGACCCGGACGAGTGCCTGCCACCTCCTGGCGGTGATTCTGCCGTTGGAGTGGACTAACATGCGGGGATGGTTTCCGCAGCAGTGTTGTTAGCCGTCGGTGGAATGCTCACCGTACTGGCCACGTGTCCTTTGCGACGGGTCGCCTGGCCGTTCATCCGGCTCCTCGCCATTTTGACATTCATCCTGGCTGCAATGGTCGGCGCGTGGTTCATTTCACGGGACGCCTGGGCTGCGCCTGCCGTGTGGGGGCTCACGGCCGCACTGGCCGGCGCGGGGTCGTCGTTCTTGCTGATGGTGCTCGCCCCGCTCCTGCCGTCGGCCCCAGCGATCGTGCCATGGATCAGAGGTTGTGCGATCGCTGGAGGGACCGCCGCGCTCGCGGGCGGCGCATTCCTCGAACTCAGCAGTGGAGGCCTCAGCGGTCCAAACACCGAGCTGGTCGCTTTGCACTGGATTGCCGTGACCGCGGGCTTGCTGCTGGCCGGGTTCGTCTTTGGCACGTTCAACGTCGGCTGGCTCCTGGGGCACCGTTACCTCACGGCCCCCGACATGACCATCGATCCGCTGCGGCGTATCAGCGGCCTGGTGGTCATCGCGATGGTGGCTCGCTGGATGTTCTTCATCGCGGGCCTGGCTGCGATTCTGTTGCTCCCAACCTACGCGGACGCAGCGCGCCACCTCTCCAAAGACTGGCTGATGCTCTCGATACGAGTCGGCGTGGGATTGCTGCTGCCCAGCATCGGGGTATACATGACCTGGGAGTGCGTGCGGCTGCGAAGCACCCAGAGCGCCACGGGCATCTTGTTCTTCACGTCGGTATTGATCATGATCGGAGAGCTGACGAGCCTGTACCTCGCCGGACCGCTGGGGCTGCCGATCTAGACTTCACTCGACAACGAACGGTCGCCGCAGCAGCGATCGATGGACGAGCCCATGAAACTGAGATTTGACTGTCGCGAAAATGACTGCCCGGCACTGATCGAATACCGCCCCACAGGGCAAGGCCGCGAAACCCTCGGCTGCCCGCGGTGCAACCGGAACTATGAGGTGCATGACACCGACAGGCTGATTCGTCACGAACTGCCCGGACAGTGCCCGCTGTGCCGGGGGACCGAATTCTACAAACGCAAGAATTTCCCCCAGAAAACCGGGCTCCTCATCGTGGTCGTGGCCGCATCATGCTCACTGTGGTGGTACAGGGACAACACCCTTCTGGCGTACGGTATTCTGGCTGTGGCTGTGGCGATCGACATGGCCATTTACTATATGATTGGTGTCGTGACCGTATGCTATCGCTGCAATACCGCATTCTGGGGCGTAGAAACGCCGCCGGAGATCGACTGGTTCGATCTGGCGACTTCTGAGAAATACCTGTAACCCTGCCCGTTCCTCAGTGACGTGGCGCGTGGATGCCTGCAATGGACCTGATCACCCCAACATCGAACATCGACACCGAGAGAATAGAAAAAGCTGTCCGTGAAATCCTGGTGGCCATCGGCGAGGATCCGGATCGTGAAGGACTGCTGCACACGCCAGAGCGCGTGGGCCGCGCTTATGCCGAGCTCTTTGGTGGGCTGCACAACGATCCGGCACGTCTGTTCAAAACGACCTTCACCGAAGTGTATGATGAACTCGTTGTGCTGCGTGACATTCCGTTCAATTCAATGTGCGAGCACCACCTCATGCCGTTCGAAGGCGTGGCGCATGTTGCGTATCTTCCCGATGGCAAAGTCGTTGGTATTTCCAAACTGGCGCGGGTCGTCGATTGCATCTCCAAGCGCCCGCAAGTACAGGAACGCATGACTACGCAAATCTGCGACCTGATCATGAGCGAATTGAACGCCAAAGGGGCCGCCGTCGTCATTCAGGCCACACACGCATGCATGACGTGTCGTGGCGTACGCAAGCCCGGCTCGCTCATGGTCACGTCGAGCGTACAGGGTTTATGCCGCAGCGACGCACGGACTCGCAGTGAAGTCATGACCCTGTTGCACGGCTAGCTGGGCTCAGTCTGAAAACTCCGCCATCTACGATCGGCTGCGACGCTTGCTTCTTGCGTTTTCGGCCGAGCCTCTACCACGACATCACAGCGCGGGTTGCAGTCATGCGCTCTTCAACGCTCGTAAAGGTGAACCAACGGCTCCAACCGGCCACCCGTGTGGTCGTGCACGGCAAAGTTGCCTTTGGCCAACATGCACGCCCCGCCGTATTCACCCTTCTTGTTGAGCGCATAGAACTTCACCTGGTACTTGGGGCGGCCCTTCTCGTGCCACAACCGCGGTACGAGCCGTGCGTGCTCAGCCATGCGTTTGAGTGTTGCCACGCAGGCCTCCTGCGGGTTCATTCCGTTGCGCATGTTCTCAACGACGCTGAAGGCCCCATTGTTCAGAATGACTTCCTCGCCACGCCCGGTACTACCCGCGGCGCCAACCTCGTTATCGACATAAAGACCACACCCGATCAACGGCGAGTCTCCGACGCGCCCCGGAATCTTGTAGGATAATCCGCTGGTCGTCGTCACGCCGGACAGGTTTCCGTCGGCGTCGATGCCATTGCAGTTGATCGTACCGTAGGTAAATGGGTACCCGTCGCTGACGGCGGAGACGCCGCGCTCTGCTTGAGGGGGCAACCAGTCTCCCGCCTTGTTACTCTCTTTCCACTTGAGCCATGCGCGACGCGCTGTATCCGTCAACAGGTCCTCTTCCTTGAAACCGTGGGCCTTGGCAAAACGCAACGCGCCCTCGCCGACGATCAGTACGTGGTCTGTTCGCTCCATGACGAGCCGCGCGACCTTCGACGGGTTCTTGATGCCGCGCAAAGATGCCACCGCGCCAGCCCGGTGCGTTGGACCGTGCATCACGGATGAGTCGAGTTCGACCACACCCTCTTCATTCGGCAGTCCGCCATATCCAACGCTGGTGTCGTTCGGATCATTCTCGACAATGTTGACCCCTTCGATCACCGCGTCCAGCACGCTCCCACCGTCAGCATGAACCGCGTACGCCCGGGCGACCGCACCCGCGCCGTTGCCACTGCTGATGAACACCGGACCGACGGGCTTTGGGGGCGTTGCGGCCTGGTTGGCCAGAACACCGCGCCCCAGTGACGCTGCTGCCAGTGAACCCGTGATAAAGGTCCGGCGTGAAACGTGTTGATCCATGAATCTACTCCTACCCGGAAAATGACAACTGTATTCTCATCGCTCTGACTGCCACAGACAACCATGGGTGAGCAGATATTATCAACACCCTGCTCACCCATGGCCCGGACCAGAATGTACTGTCGACCGCGCATTACGGGCGCATGCGATTAGAATGGCGATGCCGTTACCCAGAAATTGAGCACCCCGCTGACACGCGGGTACCCCGCAGTGGTTCGAACTCGAAATCGAGTTCCTACGCAAGGTCGCCGTGGCACTACTCGTTGGAATCGATGAAGCCGGCTATGGTCCAATCCTGGGGCCACTCGTGGTCTCCGCTTCAGCATTTGCCGTGCAGGACGACGACCTCGACGTCAACTTGTGGTCAACGCTGAGCGGTACGATTACCGACAAGATGCGCAAGCGAGAGCGACGCCTGCCCATTCTCGACAGCAAGAAACTGCACCATGCCGACGCCGGCATTGCAACGCTCGAACGTTCGGCCCTCACCATGCTGGCCACGGCCGGTCAACGACCCGCGACCATTGGCGAATTGCTGTGTGCACTGTGCCGAGAGACGCCGGAATGGTTGGTGCACTACCCGTGGTATGCGGATTGTGCGCGGCGTCCCGTGCCACTGTCGACCGACAGCAAGATGATCGGAATCATCGGCAATGCGATTCGCCAGGAGATGGCCGCTCACGGGATTCAGTTCGTCGGTGCCGGCAGCGCGATCCTGCCCGAGGGGCACTTCAACAAACTGGTGACCAGTACGCGCAACAAAGCGACCGTGCTGTGGGCCCAGACACTCGGCTTGATTCAGCGGGCCACGCAGCGCACCGGCCACCGCCGTATCCGCATCGTCATCGACCGTCAGGGCGGCCGCACGAGTTACGGGCAACCGTTGATGACCGCCTTCGAGGGTTGCCCGCTGACTATCGAGTGCGAAGACGCACAACACAGTCGGTATGCCCTGAAGCTGCGGCCAACCACACAGGACGTGGACGTCACGATCGAGTTCTTCCAGGGTGGCGAGGATCAGCACTTGCCCATTGCCCTGGCCAGCATCTTCAGCAAGTACGCTCGGGAGGTACTCATGGAGGTGTTCAATGCGTACTGGGCCGGCCATGTCCAACCGCTGCGACGCACGGCGGGCTACTACGAAGATGGCAAGCGGTTCCTCAAGGATATTGAACCGGCTGTCCAGGCGCTGTCGATCGACCGCGATATGCTCATTCGTTCACGCTGACCCGCCATACGATTGCCCAGATTGACATCCAATAAGCCCACTGCTACGCTGCGGGAGTTCACCGTTTCTTGCCTGGAGAAGGCCCCATGTCGATAGAACAATGGTCTGAGAACATCATCGTTGTCGAAGCTCAGGAAGACCCGCAATTCACGGATGACATGGATGCGGTCGCCGCGATGCTCACCGAGAATCCCAATCAGCATGTCGCCATCAATTTCGCGTCGGTCAACGTGATCAATTCATCGAACATTGCCAAGCTGCTCAAGATCCGCAAGATGATCGTCATCAACGGCGGCCATCAGCTCAAGCTCTGTTCGGTCAACACCCACGTATGGGGCGTATTCCTGGTCACCGGCCTCGACAAGGTATTTG
Organism: uncultured Planctomycetota bacterium; assembly: GCA_942492115.1. Lineage (GTDB taxonomy): Bacteria > Planctomycetota > Phycisphaerae > UBA1845 > CAIVHJ01 > CALODL01. The sequence continues at coordinate 196,024 of CALODL010000001.1, read as the reverse complement.
ATTTTGCCGACGAGCTGGCGCTCGGCCTTGCGGGCATTCAGATCGAAGCAGGCTGAGCAATCCGGCCCTCACCTGATTCTCCATTTCCTCATCTTGATCTTCAACAGAGAGGCCACTGTGCGCGCGGAGTGTTGCCTGATGCTCTGACGTGAATGCGGCACAGCGAAACCCGCGGCCGGTCGAGAGTCGATCCCAGTCTTAGTGCTCCCTTTCATAATTGGGTGTAGGGTTCTCCGCGGCGCTTGTCGTGTTGGGCAAGGCGTGAGGAGGAGGCGATGCCTGACATCGTTGACGACGAGCAACACAGTCCAGGGCGGCAAGCGTCCGGAAAACCCTACAAAGAATTGTGAAATGGGGCACTTAGTACTCCATACGGCCGAAGTGTTTTTGCCCGAGTTTCATAGCCCAGGCGGCAACGCCTGTGGACAAACCGACCAGCACAACCAGCAATCCGAGTGTCGTCGCGTCAGTGGTCACCGCACCGATCTGATAGAACCGGGCACCGATGATGAAGCAAATGACCAGCAGGATCGCGACGAGGGCCAGCGAAGCAGCCAGATTGATAGTCCCGCCAATGCCACTGGCGATCCGCGCTGCACTGCGTTCGCCCACCATTGGAAAACGCCCCCCCAAACCAACCGCCAGCCCTGACAAGCCCACACAGATCGACCAGATTGCCGTCAGATTGATCAACACCAGGTTGACCGATGCCTTTCCGGCCTGGCCCGCGAGAACCATGACAATGCCGCCTGCCACGAAAGTCACCGTCAGTGCAAAAGCAAACTTCGGCCACAGCAGGCGCCCACGCGACACTGGAATCATGCCGATCAGCCACAACTGCTGAACCTCGAGCGTAATCAGTGGAAACACGAATCGACTGGTGAACGTCGCCAACAGCAAACTGATTGCCGCGAGGTTCAGGAATGAGATGAGCAATTGCAGCTTGAACGCACTGAGCCTTAGCGGCACGTTCTGGATGTTCAGCACATACAGTCCGAGCAGCCCCAGTAACACGAGCTGTTGCGACCATTGCACCGGATCTCGCAGGAAACTGCGCAGATCCTTGAGTGCGACTTCACGCATGTCATCCGGCAGGTACCAGAACAGGAATCCCGCCATGCCGCGCGTCGTCTTGCCATCGTACATATCGCGATTACCGCGTGCCTGCACACGATCATAGGCCGGCAACAGCCGCGGGCCGACGATGCGGACGGCCAACCAGCAACCAAACACGGCGTTCATGAACGTCACCAACAGATAGAACCCGGCCTGGTCGAATTCGGCATTGCGTACAGCAGCCAGACCCTTGCTGACCCACGTGCTGGGCCACAGTACGCCCTGCATGAGGCTGGCACGCTCGAAAAAGCGACTGAGCCACAGGCCCGAATCCATCGCGTCGGCGCGCCATAGACTGGCTGCCCACATCGCACCCGCCAGGACGAGCACGGCCCCTATCAGGATCAGCAGCCGCTTGGTAATACGACTGAGCCAATAGCCCACGGCCCAGGCGACCACGACACCCGCCGCCGCCGGGATCGGAATGAAGCAGATGAAAAACAAGCCGAATGCCGGGTAGTAATAGATTGGCAAATAGTGTTCGACGGACGCCAGCGCAAACATCAACGGCAGGCCAACCAGAATCAACGACCACGACGACAGCACGAGACTCTCGACCAATTTCAACAGCGTCACCGTATTGGGCGACAGCGGATAACTTAGCAAGTACGACGGTTCGCCGCGCGCAAACAGGGCACCATAGGCGATGACCCCGTTAGAGAATGCAAGCATGACAAGAAGCGCCACAAAGAAGAAATCGAGAATCAAAGGAATGGCGACAATCCCCTGAAAGGTCTCGTTACGCAGAATATTGAAGACCATTTGAAATAGCGTGTACAACCCGGCCCAGATCACAGCGACAACGCAAACAGCGGACAACACTTTGAACGGTGAGTCATTGACACCTTGCGTCAGCATGTTGCGAATTGATTGCGCCTTGATGCGCAAGAGCAACAAGATGCCATTGGGCTTGAATGGTTCGGTTGTTCGATCCATGAGGTAACCCGACGAGTTGGTGGTCCCGTGTTTCAATCGCGGCCGTCGAGCGGTACGCCTTCGAGTTCCGCGTCCGGATCAGCAGTCAAATGCAGGAATACCTCCTCGAGGTTTCCGGCATCTTCTGCCATGCCACGAACTTCGTTGACACTTCCCAGAGCAATAAGCCGACCGTTGTGAATGATCCCAATGCGGTGGGCCACGGCTTCAGCCACTGACAACGTATGAGTGCTCATGAACACCGTTTTGCCTGACTCCGATCGCTCGAGAAACAGATCCTTGACGACGCGAGCCGTACGCGGGTCGAGTCCGACCATGGGCTCGTCGACAATCAGGACATCGGGATCGTGCAGCAGTGCGCCGGCTAGCACTATTTTCTGTTTCATGCCGTGCGAATAGGTTTCGCACAAGCGATCCAGAAAACCGGACATGCCGAGACGCTCGGTCATCGCGCCAATGCGCGTGTTTGCGAGCTCAACCGGTACGCGATACATCTGTCTTACGAACGCCAGAAATTCTCTGCCAGTCAATTTGTCGTACAAGTAGGGCTGATCGGGAACATACGCCATGCGCGCACGCGCTTGCAGGCCGTCCGACTTGACCGTATGGCCGCACACAGCCAGGGTGCCGCTGTCGGCAGAAAGCAGCCCAACGACCATTTTTATCGTCGTGGTCTTGCCCGCACCATTCGGCCCAAGGAACGCAAAAATCTCCCCGACGGGGACCTCGAGAGTCAATTGATCCACGGCTGTCTTGGAGCCGAAACGCTTGGTGACACCGTTGATGCTAATGGCCTGTGTGTTGTGACCAGTTGTGGGCATTGACCTCCAAACTGACTTCCTTGAGCTTGTCTTCGAGAAAGCGTTCTTCTCGGATATCAATCCGCCCCACCGCGGGCAGCTCGACCGATTGCAGCAACACGCGTCCGCTCTCGTCTACCCAGGCGCGCACGCCCTCGGCCTCGACAACATAGCACCGCCTGGGCACGCCATGGAACCGAATCTCTTCCTGGTCGATGACGCTGACGACTACGGCACGCAATCGACGGCGCGTCCCGCGGATGAGCGCGAAAGGATCCACGACATGGATTGTCCAGGATTGCCCCACACTGAGACCCGCCAGCGAGGTAAAGGGCCGCACTGTGTCGCTGAGACTTTGAGCAGCCTCACCGTCAATGACGAATTCGTGAACGGGTATTCCGCCCAGTGACAACTGAAATGCAAACATCGGCCCCTGGCGTTCGCCGCGGAGTCGAACGGGCGCGTGCACGCCGACGATGCGAACATCGATTTCGTCGAGTTGATTCTCTTCGAGGAAGTCCATTTCGGATTCGATGATCAACGGATCAGCCAGGGCCAACCCGCGGAGCACCAGTGTATCGGTACGGGTCACGGTGGTGCCGGTGGGTTGGTAAACAGACCATGCACTCCCACGGCGAACCCCATTCTCGCCGAAGATGCCGTATTGGAACTCACGGCCATGCTCGTCCATCCAGGTGAGCGAAGCCGCCTGGGGTGCCGCTTCGGCAAACCACCGTGGTACGATGTCCCGTGCGGCAAGCCACGCCATCGTCACACACCACCCACCTACGATAAACACATCGAGGATGCGCGTCGGATTACCCTCTGCTGGAGTTCGGTCGGACACCCCGTTCGATACCATCACATTCAGCGGGCTGCGGCTCGACCAGGTGAGTGCATCAGGCCTGCAGCACTGCAGTATAGTAGTTGTGCAGGAAATGGCCGGTCAAACAGCCTCGTCCTCGATTCTCGACAACCGATTCTCTATCCTGCCGGTGATGGTTCGACTACTCCGTACTCCAAGAGGCAAGCTGATCGCGCTGGTCGCCTGCTGCACCGCCGCCTGCGGCCTCGCCACGGCCTGGATGGCATTTCAATACATTCCAAAGTGGTATCACCAGCCGATCCTGTCCCGTTCGGCCGAACGGGATGTGCAACTTCGACTCGAAGAAACCTTTGAGCGCATCAGTCAGATGATGGCTCAGGGCGAGCGTTTTACGCTCAGCTTTTCAGCCCGCCAGCTCAATGACATCCTGGCTGCTCAACCACGCCTGTGGCCGGCAGCCAGTCAGTGGCTGGGCAAGAACCTGCAACACCCCTGCCTCCGCATCACGGACCACAAGATTGAACTCGCCACACGTCTGAGGTGGGGAGAAATCAAGAGCATCGTCCATGTCTCAGTGGGCCTGGGCGTAGAGGGGCACGCGGTCGTCGGCAGACTATACGGAGCCGGAGCCGGGTTGCTGCCCCTCCCGGCGGGTTGGATTGCCAGCCGAATGTGCCCCCGCGAACCGCATGACGGCATGCACTTCGACGGCGCGCGACTGGTCATTGACAATGAATTCAATTGGCCAAACGGCGACATCCCTTTCGTTGTACGGGAGATCGATCTGGTCGATGAGCGACTGGCGTTGACCCTCGAACCATACGGGTACTGAAGGCCGCCGGGAGAATGGTCTCACAGGGGTTCATCAGCGACCGTCATCAGCGATGTCGGGTAGACCACGAGCGCGACCCGTTGAACCACATCACAGGGTCCCCCGCCACTCGCGGGCCGCTCTCGCTGAGTTCAGTGGCCCAGGGCTGGTCGAGACACGTCCCGACGCAAAACGGATTGACGGCGAAGAATTTAAAACCTTGCAGCACAAGGCCACTCGGGAACATGCCGGCGGTTCGTCCCACCGGCGGTTCAACTGCGTGGTCCGGTGAGCCTGTTGGAGATGCCCCGGCCTCCCGAAAGTGGTAACACAGTGCGTAAGTCGAACTCTGGCCGTTAGATAGACTTGGTGATTTTTTTCACAATGTCCGCTACAATCACGCGGTTCATCCAAGGGCCGGAGCCGGTAGCGCGAGCCACCGCCGCCCGGTCAGCAAACCCTGCTAACCGAGAGGTGGATCGCTGCCATGCCGGTCACCACGGACACTCTGCGCAACACGAAAAAGGTCACGATTCTCTTCGCCATCACCAGTGTCGTGATGACCATCTCGCTGGTCTGGCTGGTCATGGTCGACTACCAGCGTCCCTGGAAAGACCATCAAGCGCAATACATGAATAATGAAGCGGTGATTGCCGAGCTGCAGTACCTGGTGACCCAACAGCAGGACTATCAGGAGCAACTCCGTGAAGCCGACGAACTGGTCAAGCGTCGCAGCCGCGACGTGGACATGGCCAACAATCCGGAGTACGCCCAACTCATTGACGATATCAGTACTGCCAAACAAGAGCTGTACGGACTCGACCTGACCTTCAAGCAAAAGGACGCGTTGATCGTCGTGACGCGGACGAGCTTCGAGGAAGCCATGGCGGTCCATGGCGCCGATGGTGAGCCGACACGCGTCCTGCGCGAGAAACTGGAAACCGATGAACAGCTTCGCCTGGAAGCGCTGGCTGCCAAGGAACAGGCAGAGGACCATCTCAAGGCACTTGAACGCAAACGCCGTGACCTCGAAAAGCCATACTCCGACGCGCTGCGTGAGTTGACCTTCCTGCAAAGCGAGGTCAAGGACGCCCAGAAACGTCGCGAGGATTTCAGTTCCATTCTGTATCGCGCCGGACTGAATGTCCCACTGCTTGATTTCGCCGCCCCGCCGGGCACACCGGCGCGCTTCGAGGTCAAGCAGGTCGTGGCCCATGACGTCAAGACCAAGCTCAATTTCCTCGAAGGTTATCAGGTCGACCGCTGCACGACGTGCCACGTGGTCATCGACGACAAGAATTTCAGCGAAGAGGCCCTCGTGGATCGCTTCGAGAAATTCATACCGGCCATCCAGGAAGAACTGGCTCGTGAAGGCCAATCGGATGCCCCGGTCATCGAGCTGCCCGATCCCCCAACAGTGTTCGGCTTCACACCCGAACAACTCCGCGGCAACGTATCAACCCACTGGGCAGCCGTCGACGAGGACGAGGGCAACGCATACTTCACCGCGCTGCAGGATGCGGTTAACGGTTATCTCGCGTATGCCAACCTGCCGACCATCGACCTCGGAGAGCCGCTGCAGGCCCATCCGAATCTCGATCTGTTCCTGGCGGATGATTCGCCACACCCGATCAAGCAGATGGGTTGTACCGTGTGCCATGAAGGCAACGGCCAGGAAACCGATTTCATTCTCGCGGCCCACACTCCGAACTCGCACGAGCAACGAGATGAGTGGTCGGAGAAGTACTACGACCGCAACCTGGGCGTCCCCACAATGACGTGGCACACATTGGCGCACTTCTGGGACTTCCCAATGGTGCAACCGCAGTACAGCGAAGCGAGTTGTTCGAAGTGTCACACACAAGTCGATGACATAGGTCACTTCGCAACCGAGCCGCATGGCCAGAAGCTCCGGCATGGACAGAAACTGTTCACGCAACTCGGGTGCATCAATTGTCACCTGGTCGAGGGCATCGGCGACAGCCGTCAGGTGGGTACCGACCTGACGCATGTATCCAGCAAGCTCAGTGACGGCTTCCTGCACCACTGGATCATGAACCCCCAGGGGTTCCGGCCGTCGACGCGCATGCCACACTTTTTCGAACAGGAAAACAACGGACCGGGTTCGGAGAACACCTGGGATCCCAATCCCGAACTGCGGACCCAGGCCGAGGTCATGGCCATCACGGACTACCTCAAACACGTCAGTGAGCCGTGGGATGCTGAACCCCTACCGCAAAGCACCACCGGCGATGTGGCCCGCGGCCAGGAGCTCTTCGGCACCGTGGGATGCCTCGCATGTCACGGCAATATTGCCGAATACGGCGAGAAATGGATCGTGGATGACATCTCTCACCAACTCGCCGTCAATCAGCGCTCCAGCACCGCCGAGGCACACCGCGCTCGCATGGCTGAGGTGAACGAACAAATCAAAACTGCCGGCGATAAGAAGCTGGATGACGAACAGATCGCAGCACTGCACAGCGAGTATGCCGAACTGCTGAAGAAAGATATTCCGTCCGGAGATGCGACAGAGGATGACTTCCGCGAGACAGCTGAAGAACGTTTCGCAGAGATGGGCCTCAATGACCAGGTCTATTATGCAATGAAGCATTTCACGGAGCAGCGCCGGGCCGAAGCAAAGGACAGCGCCGAACGCGAACGCATGACGGCCTCGCTCGAAGGCCGAGACATTGACAAGCTGATGATGTACATCCCGCCGCTGTTCACACGGTATGCCCCGGAGCTATCGGGGATCGGCTCGAAAGTTGACGCCGCGTGGCTGTACACCTGGTTGCGCGAACCACGACACTACTCATCCTACACCAAGATGCCGAGGATGCGCCTGACTGAGCAGGAAGCACTCGACTTGACGGCCTACCTGATGACGCTCAAACATGACGCGTTCTCTGCCGAGGCCTACGTTGTCGATTCGACGATCGAGGAAGAACTCGATCGGCGCCTCTCAGACATCCTGTCCGGGCAGAACTCGCAAGCGACCGTCGAGCGAATCAAGAATGACGACGATGGCATTCTGACGCGCCTGCTCGAAAGCAGTGTCGGGGGTGTGCACGAAGGGCTGTCGCTGACGGACAAGAAAATGTTGTTCGTGGGCAGCAAGATGATCGCCCACTATGGATGTTTTGCGTGCCACGCGATTGGAGGCTTCGAGGGCGCGGCGCGACCAGGAACTGAAATGACCGCCTGGGGTGAAAAGAACATTCACCAGCTCGATTTCGCATTCTTCGGCGGGGCATATCACGACACACTCGGAGAAACCGAGGAGTTCCAGGTCCTCTATCCCCAAGCCCGCGACGACCTGCTCGTCCGTCACAACCACGACGAAGATCCCGGTATCGAGGTCATGCATACACACGCTTCTTTCGCCACTTACAAAATGCTCAACCCGCGAATCTGGGACCGTGAGAAATTCAAGAAGCCGTATGAAAAACTGAAGATGCCGAACTTCTACCTCGAGGACGACGAAGCCGATGCGCTGGTGACGTACTTGCTCTCGAGACGTCCGGCGCGTGTGGCCGAATCGCTGCAGATCCCGTACGCGACGGAATCGAGTGGTCCAATCGCCGAGGGCCGGCAGTTGGTTCAGGAGTTGAACTGCACGGGTTGCCACCAGATCGAAGACAACGTTGCGCCCATCCATCAGTTCATTACGCTCGCGTCGGACGATGGAGGTGATGGTGATGATGACTTCGATTTTGACTTTGGCGACGAGGACGAAGACGAGAACGAAGAAGACGAGGAAACCATAGAAGAACAGGATGAGGGACTGGCGAAACTCGGCTCCCGGTACGGTGGCGAGTACGACATCGTCAACGCACCACCGTGGCTCCGTGGCGAGGGCGCCAAGGTCCAACCAGATTGGTTCCACGGTTTTCTTCTCAACGTCGAGACCCTGCGTCCGTGGACTGATCTCAAGGTCCGAATGCCCAGCTTTTACCTGACGAACGATCAAGCTTCGACACTGGTCGATTATTTCTCGGCGCTGGCCCGAAAAGAATCGGAGGACCTTCGCGACCAGCTCACCAAGGTTGAACAGACTATTGCTAAATCGCCGGACCCCGTCTCTGCCGAGCAGGAGTGGTACACGATCCAGGGGCTCGAGAACATCGCCCACCAATGGCGACACTATGCAATCAACAATAAGCTGGCCCTCGAACGCGACTTCGATTTTTCGTCACGAGGCGACGCACAAGCGCAAAAGGTTTTCGGCAAGGTGCTCTCAGACATCCGCTTCTTCGCACATCTGTACGACGTGCAATACCCGTTCGAGATCGACGGGTTCACCTGGATGAACGAAGAGCAGTTCGCCAGGGGCGAGAAGCTTTTTCACGAGCTCAAGTGCTTGAGCTGCCACGTGCTCGGCGACGAAACTGTGCCCGGCTCGAACCAAAACCCCACCGCACCCAACCTCGCACTGACCCATGAACGCCTGCGCTACGAGTGGTATCACCAATGGCTGCAGGAGCCGGGCAGCATCCAACCGGGCACAAAAATGCCGCAATGGTTCGAGGCTGGCAAGAGTGCCTATGCCGCGTTCGACGCCGAGTTACGCGATCCATTCGAAGCCGCGTTCGGCAAGACGGGGGCGGAGCAAATGCGTCTGTTGCTCGATTTTGTCTGGCAGGCGGGTGAGACCAATTACACGGCCATCCTTCCAGGAGCCGACACGTCGGCCGATATGACCAGCAACCCCGTGCAACCGGAATCCACCCAGCTCGAAACGGTGGAACAGCCCAGAACCGTTCGTACCGTATCGGCTGAAGTACTCAGCGATCCCATACTCGGTCGTATTGGCCCCGGCGTCGCCTCGGATGGCCGCGCCCTCGGCACCATCACAGGACGCGTGGCATGGGAAGGCCCGGACGTCACGCCGAGCTTCCTGCCGGTCGCCGACCGTCTTCGTGATGCCTGCGGAGGCGAGACCAAGCAAGTCGGTGGCCTGGCCATCCAACACGAAGGTGGTGGCGTCGGCGGCTGCGTGGTCTATCTCGCAACCGGGCCGGAGTACATGCCCGAGCCGGCGCCTGCGACAGCCGTTACCCTGTCGATGAACAACTGTCGGTTCGACCGCCCTGTATCGATCGTGCCCGTGGGTGCAACGGTGAAACTCGTAAATAACGATGCCGCCGCACATAACATTCAGGGGCGCATCGAAGGAACGCTGCTGTGGAGTAAGAACCTTGTCGAACAAGGTGCCACCACCGAGGTGACATTGACCAGGCCCGGCATCGTCGAGGTCCGAATCCCGGGCTTCGACTGGATGTCGCACCACATCTGGGTTGTCGATCACGCAGGCTATGCTCTGACCAACGACAGCGGCGAGTTTCAACTGCAGGACATTCCTCCGGGGGAGTATGACCTGCATGTGTGGCACCCTGGCTGGACATTGAATACGGAAGCATCCACCGGTGAACCCGGAGCCCCTATCGGACGTCTAACGCCGGTAGCTGTCGGGGGCAAAATCCTGGTCCTCCCCGGACATCCGACTGAAGTCACCCTGACGCTCGGAGCGTCAAACTAATGTTGCCCGCGGCGGGCAACGAATACTGTTGTCATGCATCCGGAGGATGCAACGCCAATTAAGAGGAGCTAGAGATGATTCGCACCACCACGATGTTCACAACAACACTGGCCGTGCTATGCGGCGTGGCCCTGGCTGAAGACAATGCTGTCATCAAGGGCACCGTCAAGTGGAGTGCCAAGCCGGTCAACCGCAAGGCCATGAAGATCGAAGCCGATCCGTACTGCCAGCAGATGTACTCTGGTAAGGAACTGCTCTCGGAAAAACTGGTCGTCAACGAGAACAGCACACTCAAGGACGTTTTCGTCTACGTCAAGAGTGGCCTGCCGGAACGCGAATGGCCCATGCCGACCGAACCGGTCCTGCTCGACCAGAAGGGTTGCCACTACGAACCGCATGTCTTCGGCGTCCGCGCCGGACAGGAAATCCTGGTCCGCAACAGCGACGATACGGCCCATAACATCCACGCAGTGCCCAAGAACAACACCGAGTTCAACAAGGGCCAACCCAAAAAGGGCATGGAGTTCAAAGAGAAGTTTGACAACGCCGAGATTGGCCTCAAGGTCAAGTGTGACGTGCATCCATGGATGAGTGCCTACGTCAATGTCATGACGCACCCGTTCTTTGCCGTGTCCGACGAAAACGGCGCATTCGAAATCAGCGGCCTGCCGGCCGGCGAGTATGTCGTGTCGACGTGGTGCGAAGACAAGCGTCTCAAGCCAAAGGAAACGACGATCACTGTCGGTGCCGGCGAAACCAAGGAAATCGAAATCGCCTATCCGAAGTAAATGCACTAGACCTCTAAACTGCATTCGGGCCCCGGTCGTCCAGGCCGGGGCCTTCTTCTGTCATGACCCTCATCGCCACCACCAGCTCGATTCGCAATGACGGACGCCGCACGCGATATGCCACATGGCTGCATCGCTACGCCGTCGGCGTATCCATCAGTACGCTGATATTGATCATGATCGGCAGTACGGTCACGACCACGGGCTCGGGCCTCGCCGTACCCGACTGGCCAACCACGTATGGTCAGAACATGTTCACCTATCCGCCATCCCAGTGGGTCGGCGGCATCTTCTACGAGCACGGCCACCGCCTGGTCGCGTCAGCGGTCGGATTCCTGACCATCGGACTCTGCGTCGGACTGTGGTGTTCGGCCCATCCCCGATGGCTGAAGTGGTTGGGGAGTGGTGCACTCCTCATGGTCTGCGGGCAAGGCGTACTCGGCGGCCTGACGGTCCTCTACCATCTGCCCACCGTTGTTTCGGTTGCCCATGCGGGAACCGCCGAGGTTTTCCTGTGCATGACATTGATCATTGCCGCGGCAACCTCCGCGCGCTGGCGCCCGATCTCCTGGCGCAACACACCGCTCGTCAGGCTGGCCGCAATTGTCCTGGCTTGTGTTTACCTGCAGATCATCGCCGGCGCGATCATGCGCCACACGGAGTCAGGACTGGCCATACACGATTTTCCACTGAGCTTCGGTAAGGTGCTGCCCCCCACGACTGCTGCGGCCCTGGAGGATGTCAACACCGCCCGTGTTTGGGCCGATAGACCCCTGCCAGCCGTTACACTGATGCAAGTGTGGGTGCACTTTGCCCATCGTGTCGGAGCAGTCATCGTCACCCTGACGATCATCCTCGCCGCCCGTCGCGTTCTCCAGGATCCCGCCAGCACAACCACGGCGGTGCTGGTGGCCATGGGACTGGTTCTGCTCATCTTTGCACAAGTTGTTCTGGGCGCCTTGACCATCCTGACGCAACGATCCCTGGCCATGACCACGGCGCATGTGGGAACTGGCGCAGTAATGCTTGCCTGTGCCCTGGGGCTCCTGCTGGCCGTCGTGCCGCGGATGGCCCATTCAGGCTGTGCGAACTGCGGCTACTGCCTGACCGGATTGGGCTCGGGACACGTGTGCCCGGAATGCGGTAGTATGCCGGCAACAACAACGACCCCCGAATGCGTGGACCACTCGTGACCAACGCCAACACACAACTCGGTAACATCGAACAGGCCACGGCTCCGCGCCGGATCTGGCGAGAATACCGCGTGCTGGCCAAATGGCGTCTCAACGCCATGGTGCTCCTGACGACGTTGATCGGCTACCTGCTGGCCGGTGGGGGCATCATCGAATTCCCGGTCCTGATTCATGCCATGATCGGAGCGGCTCTGGCCGCGGCAGGGGCCGGCGCGATCAATCAGTACCTCGAGCGTGACATCGATCACTTGATGAAGCGCACACAAGGGCGTCCGCTGGTCACCGGCACATTGACCGAGTACCAGGTCCTGCAGTTCGGCACCCTGTGCACCTGTGTGGGTGTGCTGCAACTGGCGCTTTTTGTCAACCTGCTCGCCGCGTTCCTGTGCACCTTGACCGCTGCCTGCTATTTGTTCGCGTACACGCCCCTCAAGACACGCACACCGGCCAATACGCTTATTGGTGCCATACCGGGCGCTCTGCCCCCGGTGATCGGCTGGGCTGCTGCGACCAACGAACTCTCAACCGGTAGCTGGGTGCTGTTCGCCATCATGTTCATGTGGCAGCTGCCGCATTTCTTCGCCATCGCATGGATCTACCGGGAGGACTATCGCCGGGCCGGCATGGTCATGCTCTCGGGTCTCGATGAGGATGGCGGCGCGACAGCCCGACACATGGTCATGTGTACTTTGACGCTCATTTTCATCAGTTGGCTGCCTGTGGTAACCCACCTCGCCACCGCACGCTACTTCGTGGTCGCCAGCTTCCTGGGCGCCTGCTTCCTGACCTTGTGTCTGCGGTTCTGGTTCAAGCGCACGGCCCCTCGTGCCCGGGCCGTTATGCTCGGCTCACTGGCCTACCTGCCCGCGTTGTTGACCACGTGGTTGATCGACGCGCTGTGATCCTGATTTGAAATGTCCGAAGACTCGACACCCAAAAACGATACCCGCCTGTTATGGCTTGCCATGGCCGCCGTCCTGGGCGGTGTCAGTATCATGTTCATCGTTCGCGAACTGAACTCGAAGCCGTCGGTCGCACAAACCGACCACATCGCTCCGGACTTTCGCCTGCCTCTACCGGACTTCGAGTTCATCGAGCGCAACGGTGCACCCGTGAAACGGGATGACCTGCTCGGCTACACCTGGATCGCCGACTTCGTGTTCACCAGCTGTGCCGGGCCGTGCCCGATGATGAGTCGCCACATGGAGCGCCTGCAAACCGATCTCGCTGACATTCCCGACCTCAAACTGGTGTCCTTCAGCGTGGATCCCGAGCGGGACACTCCGCAGGTCCTGACCCAATACGCGGAACGCTACAATGCCGATCCACAGCGTTGGCTGTTTCTCACAGGTGAGATCGACGCCATGTACGACGTGGCGATAAAAGGGTTTCGCATCACCGTCGAAGAAGCCCGACAAAACAACCAGATCATTCACGACACGCGGTTCATGCTCGTAGATGACCTGGGCAACATCCGCGGGTACTACGACAGTAGCGATGCGGAGGCCATGAAACGTCTGCGCGTCGACACCCGCGTACTGGGTCATTGAGCAAACAGCCGACACCAACCGCAACAATTTGCGCAGCAACACGATATGGCGGATCACTTATTATCGGACATCGACGTCAGTGGACTGCCAGCCGTCAATGCCGCATTGAACAGCCTGGCCACAGTTCTGCTCGTGATCGGCTATGTTCTCGTCCGCCGCAAGCGTGTGACGGCGCACCGCAACACCATGATCGCGGCATTCCTGACGTCCGTCGCCTTCCTGGTGTGCTATGTGATCTATCACTACAACACCGTCGCCGTCACGGAGTTTCGAGGCCCACGGTGGATCAAACCGTACTACCTGATCATGCTGTTTTCGCACATCGTACTGGCCATGGCGGTTCCGCCGCTGAGCCTGACAACGCTGTATTTTGCGGCTCGCGGGACGATCGATCGACACCGTCGAATTGCCCGGGTGACCCTTCCGATCTGGTTGTATGTTTCGTTTACGGGGGTCCTGGTGTATCTGGTTCTCTACCAACTGTTTCCAGGGGGCAGTCCGCGTTGACGGCCCCACACTCTTCCCTACAATACTGACTTGATTCGTTGGTGACGGACACCACTCGGGACGCTCCTCGGCGCCTCGTTCTCATTGGACAATCAACAGCCTCGCATGCCGACATGCGGAGGTACCCTGTTGACGGCGGACGCGGCGTCACGCCACAACCGGAAGGATGACTATGATCGCCCAGGCTCCAGTTGGATGGGCCAAGTACTGGCTACCCGAAGATTTCTCAACGTTCGGGTATGAAGGGGATAACCTCATCAACTTCATCCATGTGTTCATGCTCGTGCTGTTCTTCGGCTGGGGCATCTTCTTTGTGTATTGCCTGTTCCGTTTCCGGCACAAGGCCAACCCGTCCGCCCAATACGACCCCATCAAGGCCAAGCTGAGCAAGTGGTCTGAAGTGATCGTGGTCGTGATCGAGGCGATCCTGCTGGTCGTGTTCTCCATGCCGGCCTGGGCCCGTTCACGCAGTCTCGATAACGCACCGGATCCGGCTGAAGCCCTGACCGTCCGCATCGTCGCCCAGCAGTTCCAGTGGAACGTGCACTACGCGGGGCCTGACGGCAAGTTCGGACCGACCAGGAATGAATTGATCGCGGAAGACAACATGATCGGCCTCGATCGCAGTGACGATGATGCGAAGGATGATGTCGTGACCCCCAACTGGCTGCGGGTTCCAGTCGACCGCGATGTCATCTGTCGACTGACGACACTCGATGTCATCCACAGTTTCTGGATCCCGGTCATGCGGGTCAAACAAGACACCATCCCGGGGATGGAAATCCCGGTGTGGTTCAAGGCCAAACAAACGACCCCCGAAGACCAGACCTACAACATCGCCTGTGCCCAGCTCTGTGGCCTGAACCACTACAGCATGCGTGGTTTCTTCAAAATCATGACACAGGCTGAGTGGGACACGTGGCTTGAAGAAGAGGTCGCTGGCCTCGAGGAAGAAAGCGACGATTTCGAGTTCGAATTCGACGAATAACACGGGACGGCCATTCAGCCAAGCCCTGGAGAAGATTTGATATGAGTACTGCTGCGAGTCACGCCGGCGATCACGGTCACGATCACGGACATGAACTCGGCTTCATTCAGAAGTACGTGTTCTCGGTCGACCACAAGGTCATCGGTGTTCAGTACACCATTACTTCCCTGTTCTTCCTGCTGTTCGGCTTTACGCTGATCATGATCATGCGCTGGCAGCTGGCCTACCCTGCGGAGGAGATTCCGTGGATCGGCAAGTACCTGTCGGAGTCTATGGCCATCAGCGGTATCCTGTCTCCGGATGGCTACAACGCCCTCGGCGCCATGCACGGCACGATCATGGTGTTCCTCGGCGTCGTCCCGCTGGCAGTAGGCGGCTTCGGCAACTACGTCCTGCCGCTGCAGATCGGCGCGCCGGACATGGCCTTCCCGCGCTTGAACATGGCCAGCTACTGGGTGTTCCTGTGCGGCGGCATCGTCATGCTGGGAAGCTTCTTTGTCCCGGGTGGCGCGGCCAACTCGGGCTGGACCTCCTATCCGCCACTCGCCAACGTCAACAACCCGGCGGGCCCCGGCATCCTGGGACACCTGTTGCGTGGGCAGACGCTGTGGCTCATCGGTATGGTCTTTCTGATTACGTCGAGTCTGCTCGGATCGGTGAACTTCATCGTGACGACCGCTCACCTGCGGGTGAAGGGACTCTCCCTGTTCCGCCTGCCGTTCTTCGTGTGGGCCCAGTTGGTCACGTCGTTCCTGCTGTTGCTGGCCTTCCCACCTCTGGAAGCCGCTGGTGTTCTGCAGTTGATGGATCGATTGGCCGGCACGAGCTTCTTCATGCCGAGCGGACTGGTCGTGAGCAATGAAATCCTCACCAACAGTGGTGGTGGCAGCCCGTTGCTCTGGCAACATCTGTTCTGGTTCCTGGCCCATCCCGAAGTCTATGTTCTCATCCTGCCGGCGATGGGTATCGTCGGCGAGATCATCGCCAACAACACACGCAAGCCGTTGTGGGGTTACAAGACCCTGGTTTACTCCGTTATTTTCCTGGCGTTCATGTCGTTCATCGTGTGGGCCCACCACATGTTCATCACCGGCATGAGCACGTCGATCAGCGCGTTCTTCGCCACGACGACCATGATCATCTCGGTCCCATCGGTCATCGTGCTGACCTGCTTCCTGCTCAGCCTGTGGGGCGCATCGATCCGTTTCACGGTCCCGATGCTGTTCGCCCTGACGTTCCTGCCGATGTTCGCCATCGGTGGACTGACCGGACTGCCGTTGGGACTGCCTGCCTCGGACATCCACCTGCACGATACGTACTATGTGATCGGGCACTTCCACTACGTGGTCGCCCCCGGCACGCTGATGGCCCTGTTTGCAGGCATTTACTACTGGTATCCGAAAGTCACCGGACGACAGATGAGCACCTGGCTGGGTCACCTGCACTTCTGGCCGACACTGATCTGTATGAATGCGATCTTCATGCCCATGTTCTTCGTGGGTATGCACGGCGTATCGCGTCGCCTGTATGATCAGACGAACTACGAGCTGGGTGAACACGTTCAAGGTTTGACGGTCATGTCGAGCTGGAGTGCCTGGCTGATGGGCGCCGCCCAGATCTTCTTCATCGTGAATTTCTTCTGGAGTGCCAAGTTCGGAAAGAAGGTATCGGACAACCCGTGGAAAGCCACGACAATTGAGTGGGCCGCACCCTCTCCACCGCCGCACGGCAATTTTGCCGAAGTCCCGGTGGCATACTGCGGTCCGTATGAATACAGCGTCCCGGGCAAGGAAGGCGACTACTGCCCGCAATTCGAACCGGTGGAGGCCTGACGCCCGTGTCTTCGGAAGTTCTTCCCTATACAACAGAAGCCCACCCCGTTACCGGGTTCTATAACGGTAAATTCGGGATGTGGCTGTTCCTCGCATCCGAAGTCATGCTGTTCGGTGCGTTGTTTTCCGCCTATGTCCTGTTGCGTACCGGTGCCCCCGAGGGCACCTGGCCGTCGGGTCCCGAGGAGACTTTCCTCAGCGTCCCGATCGGCACGTTCAACACAATGGTGCTGATCATCTCCAGTGTCACGATGGTCTTTGCGTGGGCCGCCCTGAAAATGGGTGACCCGGGCAAGGCGCGCAAGTTCCTGCTCGCCACCCTGAGCCTCGCGGTGCTGTTCCTCGTGATCAAGCTGGGTTTCGAATACCGTCCCAAGCTGCACCATTACCAGGTGTGGATGACTGACGGCGAGACGATTACCGGGCACCTGGATCATCACGATGATGGCCACGGCGACGCCGAACATGACCATGCCGAGACCGACCACATCGTGTTCATTCCCGATGCAACGGCAGAAAACGCTGAGCCCGCCCCATTGAACATTCCCAAGGCGGAGATCAAGAGGCTGTGCAATTTCGGCCCGGCGAACAACACGTACTTTGCGATCTACTGGACGATCACGGGCCTGCACGGCCTGCACGTCCTCGGCGGCGTGGTCGTCATCGCCTACCTGCTATGGCCCGGCTTCGCCATGTACCGCACCCGACCAGAGCAATATACCAATCGCATCGAGTGCACGGGTTTGTACTGGCACTTCGTCGACCTGGTGTGGATTTTCGTTTTTCCGATCCTGTACCTTCTGTAGGAGCCCGCAAGCATGGCTTCCGATGCAGCCACAATCCAAAAGCACCTGAAACACTACTGGATCGTGTTTTGTAGCCTGGGCATTCTGACCGTCGTCACCGTCGGTGCCAGCTACCTCGAAACGTCGGTCGAGATTGGTATCGTCATCGCTCTCTTGATCGCCTCGTTCAAGGGATCACTGGTGGCGGCGATTTTCATGCACCTGGTCTATGATAAGAAGTCAGTGCTGGGCATGATCCTGATCCTGACCGCCTTCTTCTTCATTATCCTGTTGCTGTTGCCCGTTCTGACGGAAGGCGATTCTCTGGGTAGCCCATATGTCCCTTAAGGCCTTCCACATCGTGTTCGTCGTGGCATGCGTCGCCATGTTTCTGTTCTGTGGTGCTTGGGCGACAACCGAGTACCAGCGGGTCAATGGCACGACTCACCTGGCCATGGCTGTCTGCTCCTTCGCATGTGTTGGTGCCAGCCTGGCCTATGGCTGGTGGTTTGTTCGCAAAGTCAGGGGGTTGAATTGATGACCCGACGCCTTCTCGTCCTCGTAGCCCTGGCACACCCGGTATTCTTCGCGGAACTGGCTGAGGCCTGCTCCGTCTGCGCGGGCGATCCGGAATCGTCCATGACGCAGGGCGCCATGCGTGGCGTCCTGGCCCTGGGCATCATCGTATACGGCGTGCTGTTCGGAATGGGGGGCTTGGCCATCACGTGGTTCGTGAGAGCTCGCCGACTGGCAGCCTCTGAAAGCACCGACGCCTGAGCAGCTTGGACGTGGCCCTGTGCGATGCCCCGCCCAGCCGGGCTCCTCAGGCTACCTCCGACTGGCTCGCCCACTCCCGCCCCCCGGGCCAGCTTGCCGGGATTCATATGACAAGAACCGGAGCCAACGAAGGAGGGCCTCGTCGGCTCCGGCCGGGCTGGAGTGACGCGGGGCGCCACATCGATTGGGCAAATGGTCGATGGAGCAACGGGCTCCAGACCGTTCATGCTCTCTGGATCTCCGATTCTTGCACCCGACTCCCTGGAATCTCGTTTTCGCTTGAACTATGCTGAATCGCTATCTATTTGCGTCGCTTGGGCCTGTGCTGGTCGCCAAGGGCAAGGTAATTGGGTACGAACAAAGCGATGGCCGAACGACTGAAGATCAACGAGATTTATCACAGTATTCAGGGAGAATCGACCTGGGCGGGTAAGCCTTGCACCTTCGTCCGCCTGACGGGCTGCCATCTGCGCTGCTCGTATTGTGACAGCGCGCATTCGTTCTACCATGGGAATTGGATGACCGTCACGGATGTGGTCGCTCGCGTCAACGCGATCGGCGGCCGCCTGGTCGAGATCACAGGTGGCGAACCCCTCTTGCAACCTGCATGCGGCACACTCGCCGAGCAGTTGATGGCCGCCGGGCACACCGTGTTGTGTGAAACCGCCGGCGCCCTTCCGATTGATCGGTTGCCGGCCGGCGTCATTCGAGTCATGGACCTGAAGTGCCCGTCCTCGGGTGAGGTCGAGCGTAACGACTGGAACAACATCGCTTTACTGAACAAGCACGACGAGGTCAAGTTCGTCGTGGGCGACCGTGAGGACTATCAGTGGGCTGTCGAAGTCATCCACCGGTACGGACTCGACAGCATCTGTACCGTGCTCATGTCGCCGGTCTTCGGTGCGATCGAACCGCGATCGATCATCGAATGGATACTCGCTGATCGCTTGAACGTCATATTCCAACTCCAGATGCACAAGTTCATCTGGGCACCTGATACCATTGGTGTCTAATCGACGCCACGGGCCTCGCGGATCACGCATCATGATCACGGACACATCAACAGATCAGGCTACCCGCAACACGTCGAGCCCAGCACCAGGCAAGGCGGTGCGGCTCATCAAGACCTTTCGATTCGAGGCAGCGCACCTGTTGCCCAACATGCCCGCCGGCCACAAGTGCCGCCGACTGCACGGCCACAGCTTCCAGGTCGATCTCATCTGCGAAGGCCGGCCCGACCCGCACACCGGAATCGTGATCGACTTCGCCGACATCAAGAAGGCCTTCGCGGCAACTTATGAACTCCTCGATCACCACTACCTGAACGAGATCGACGGACTGGGCAACCCGACATCCGAGATTCTCGCTATCTGGATCTGGGAACGGACCAAACCGGCACTGCCACTACTCGCCGAAGTAGTGGTCCATGAGACCTGCACGAGCCGCTGCGCCTACCGCGGCTGAGATTCGAGGACAGCGCAATGCCCGATGCTTCAATCATCGAGATTTTTGACAATCCCAATCCCGAACGGGACTACGAAATAGACATCGAATACCCCGAGTTCACCAGCGTCTGCCCCAAGACCGGGCAACCCGATTTCGGCACGTTGCACTTGTGGTACGTTCCCGACAGGGCTTGTATCGAACTCAAGAGCCTGAAGATGTACTTGCAGGGCTTTCGTAGTGAAGGAATCTACTACGAGGCCGTTACCAACGCCATCCTGGACGCCCTGGTCGCGTCCTGTGCGCCACGCTACATGCGGCTGATCAGTGAATGGACTCCGCGGGGCGGAATGTCGAGCACGATCACGGCCGAGTATGAAGCGGAATGACTGCTGACTGATCTGTTTCGAGACCCCTGCGGCCCGGACAACTCCTGTTTGACCACACGCCCTTCTACAGGTTGCCGCGTTTCGCCTGTTCACGCTCGAGGCTGACGAACAGGGCTTTGAAGTTACCGATGCCGAACCCGCGGCTGCCGTGGCGCTCAATGACCTCGAAGAACAGGGTCGGACGATCCTGGACCGGGGCAGTGAATATCTGCAGCAAGTAGCCGTCTTCGTCCTTGTCCACCAGAATACCGAGGTCCTGGAGCTTATCGAAGTCCTCGTCAATATCGCCGACGCGTTTCTTGAGATCTTCATAGTATGCGTCGGGTACGCGCAAGAAATCCACATCGCGTTCACGCAGCGCCTTGACAGTTTCGTAGATGTTGCCCGTGTTCATTGCGATGTGCTGCACACCCGGACCGTAGTAGTAGTCAAGGTATTCATCGATCTGGCTCTTTTTCTTGCCCTCGGCTGGCTCGTTGATCGGGAACTTGACCTTACCGGTGCCGTTCTCCATGACCTTACTCATCAGGGCGCTGTACTCGGTGCTGATGTCGTCGTCAGTAAAGCTGCACAGATTGTTGAAGCCCATAATGCGTTCGAACCACTCGGCCCAGTAGTTCATCTCGCCAAGATAGGTATTGGTTACAATGTGATCAATTGCGGCAAGGCCTACCGCCGGTGCGCCAATGGCCTCGATTGGAACGTAGCCGGGGGCAAAGCATCCTCGATAGTTGCCGCGTTCGACGAACTTGAACACCGTATCGCCGGCGAACTTGATCACGCCAGTCTTGATGACACCGTGCTCGTCTTCAAGAGCTTCGACGGGCTCGAGGACCGTCGCACCACGATTCTTGACCTCGATCATCGCGTTCTCGCAATCGGGCACCTCGAGTCCGATGACCTTCACGCCGTCACCATGGAGACTCACGTGGCGGGCGACCGCATGATCCGGTTGTAAAGCGGTCGTCAGCACGAAACGGATTTTGCCCTGTTCCATGACGTAGCTGGCCCGATCGCGACAGCCAGTCTCGAGTCCCATTTTGGCGATGGGCTTGAACCCGAACACCCGATCGTAGAAATGGGCCGCCTGACGGGCGTTTCCCACATAGAACTCGATGTGGTCATATGCCCTGATGGGCAGAAAATCACCACTCATACTGGCACCTCCTCAAGTTGCGGGTATAGAACCCTATAGCCGGAAGCCTGACGGCTTCAGGGAGTTCCGGCCGTCGCAGACGGGGACTGGCCTGCGATCTCAATCGTGCGGTCGTCGGAAAGTGTCTCAGAATCACCGCCATGCTTCAATCGGCAGTTGACGCCCTCATTGGAGTCGCACCGCCGAGCCGATATAGCCGGAAATTAGATTCTCTCATGAATTCGATCAAATGACATCCACTCGGGAGCCCCCATGACCCCTCATTCAGCCCCCTCGTCGGCCGCCTCGCACCCAGCCTGGTGGATCATTGCCCTAAGTCTTGCCGCAATAGCAATTAACATGTCTCTTTCTTCAAAGCCTGCCCCACCGGAAGCCATCGCCCAAAACGTGCGCGGAGCGGGCGCCCGCGGGGTCTTCGCCTTCACCGGCCAATTGACCGCCAACACCTTCGGTGTCTTCATGGTGGACGTTGATGCGGGTACGATCTGGTGCTATGAGTATATAATGGCAGGGGGTCAGAAGCGCCTGCGCCTCGTGACAGCGCGCTCCTGGATCTATGATCGCTACCTCGAGGAGTACAACGTCGACGCGCCCAGCGTGTCGGATATCCAGAGAATGGTGGAGCAGCAACGCTCGGCTCCCGAGGACAGCCCCTAGAGACCAGAGTTCCACGCAAAGAGAGAGAGACCGCGAATCATGGCCAAGCAGTTCTACGACATGGAAGAAGCCCAGGAGAAGCTCGGTCTGTCGGCTGAGGAGCTGAAAGCCCTCATCCGCGACGGTCAGCTCCGAGAATTCCGAGATGGCGGCGCGATTCGCTACAAGGCTGCAGAGGTCGATGAACTCGCGTCCAATCTCAGCTCACTCAGCGGCTCGCTCAGTGGCGACACCGGTGAATTGATCCTCGAGCCCTCAGACGAGAGCTCCATGGGCCTGACGGGCAGCGACATGCTGACGCTGGACGAGGCCGATCGAGACGACGACACCCTCGAAGAGGCTGCAATCGTCGACGATCAGCAGGAAGACACGGTCATTACCTCGGTCGGCATCAGTGTTTTCGATGACGAAGATGTCCCGGAAGCGGATCCCGCCGCCCAAACCGTCGCGACGAACGAAGAAGAGCCGCTCATGTCCGCTTCTCAGACGGGCTCCGAACTGGGTTTGGAAATGAGCGGAACGGGCAGCGGCCTGCTCGACCTGACTCGTGAAGCAGATGACACCTCGCTGGGCGCGGAGCTGCTCGACGAGATCTACAGCGAAGACCAGGACGCCGGTATTACTGAAAGTGCCGACGCTGACAGCGACGACACCTCACTGGCCGCTTCCGCCGCCTCAGCCACTGGTGAGGCGACCACGGAGGGTGAAACACTCAGTGAGCCGGATCCCGTGGAAGCCCCCTCTGCCCCCGCACCCGTGCGCGTCGAAGCGGCAACTGGCTCGGGTGACGCGGTCGACGTTGGCCTCAGTGGGGCCATGCTGGCAGCCATTTTGATCCTGGGTTTTGCAGGGATCTCCGTCGCGGCGAACGTACAGCACACGCTCCCGCAAGTCCTGGTCGCTGTCGCCGACAAGATGCCCATCTACGCCGGTGCCGCAGCCGGCGCGACCCTGCTGTTCTTCATCGTCGGCCTGGTGATCGGCAAAAAGATCAGCTGAACCCCTCGACCTACGCAACCCTGGAATTGTTTCAACAGGTCTTGCCCGGTTCCAACTGCAACGACACCGCCCGCGCGGCCGCGCGCATACGCCCCAAATTCACGCAAATGCGTTGAGAAGCGCAACGCCATGGTTTATAAGGAAGGTCACGCCCGAACGCGCGGCCAGTAGCACATTCTGCCGAACGACTCGTGGGCTGTAACTGTTGGTGTCGCCTGGCGAATGCCACAGGACATGATGGATCGCGATCTGCTGGGACAACGAAAAAGGAGTTTTACGATGAAGTCCACAGTCACCCTTGCCGCCCTTGCTGCCATGGTCTTTACCGCGGGTTGTGTCTCTCAGGCCGACTACGACCAGCTGATGTTCGAAAACCGCAACCTGCTTGCCGAAAAAGAAGAGTATTCTCAGCGCCTGGTCGATTCCGAATCTCAGACCAAGGCTTTGCGTACGCAATTGCGCTCCAAAGAGAACGAGCTGGACGTCCAGCAAAAGCTTGTCGGGAACCTCAAAGCCGAGAACGATCGCCTCGAACAGGCCGTTGCGACCGCCCATGACGTCATCGGCCGTACCGACCTCTCACCCTCGGCCCCCCTCGTCATCAAGAGCCCGTTGCCCCCGGAATTGAACGCTGCCCTCAAGAACTTCGCCGCCGCACACCCGAACTCGGTGGAATACGATGCGGCACGTGGCGTCATCAAGTGGCGCTCCGACCTGCTGTTCTCATCAGGTAAGGATATCCTTCGCGAAGAGGCCAAGAGTACCCTCGGTAGCTTCGCTCGGGTAATCAACACGGCGGAGGCGTCCCAATTCGAGATTCAGGTCGTTGGCCACACTGACAGCGATCCCATCAAGCATGCCAAGCGCTTTGGCCATCCGACCAATTGGCACCTGTCATCGCATCGCGCGATTGCTGTGGCCGTTGAATTGATCAACGCCCAAGTGTCTCCGGAACGTATCGGGGTTGCCGGTTACGCCGAGTATCATCCCATCTCGGACAACAACTCCAAAACAGGCAAGGCGCAGAACCGTCGCGTCGAGATCATGATCATCGCACAACCGCGCGAGGCTGACATCGTCGACGTCCGCTCCTCGCAGCCGGCGCCAGCTGAACCCGAGAAGTGATTCATCATATGAGCCAGCAAGGTGATGACCTCAAGGAGCAGATGCTGAAAATGATCAAGAGTCTCTCGAGCTCGCAACTCGCATCTCTGAATGAGGCCATTCGCGATGCACTCATCACCGCAGCCCGTGGAGAGCCTTCGAATTTCCCGATTAACGAGATGGTCCACATCCCGCAAGACGAGGCCCAGCGGATCTGCCGCAAGATCGGTCTGGACTGGGAAACGGGCGAAACGACCCACTGAAGGGCGGTGCCCGATCACTTCAGTCGGACGTACGATCGAATTCAATCAATCGGCCCTGGTCGGTGAAACCGCTTTGCTTCAGGAAGGTTAGAGCACCTTCGCAAGCGGCATCGACCCGGGCCGTTACGATGCGCATCATCAACCTGCGGGCCATTCCCAGGACTTCGGCAATCAGCGCGGTGGCAATGCCCGTTCGGCGGTGCGACGGTGTTACGAACAATTCACGAATCTCGGCAATCTCGCCCGCCTGGAACAGTCCACAACGACCGACTGGTTCGCCTTTCTTCATCGCAACGAACACATCGTATTGCGCATAATCAAGGCGCCGTTCAGCCAGTTCCGCGGCATGCTCGATATCGTATGTGCTGCGGAATGCGCGGCGCATGGCGCGCGCCGGCAACACGCGCAAGCCGTTGGGCGCATCCAGATCGGGCCAGTCGATGACTTGCAGTGCGACGTCTTCCCGGCGCGCGAAACCGTGGCTCTCGAGAAATGGTGCCAGTATTTCAACGTCCTGGGCCGAAGATGGCACCCATCGACGACACACCAACTGACGCGCGGTGTAGAATTCCTCGACTTCGGTCCACGCAGCATCAAGATCGTCGTGCGCCTCGATGAGCACCTCGCGAAAGGCGTTGTCTCCGACGGCGAGCGGAAACTCAGGTGCATGAAACGCAAGGCCAAAACCGAGCGTAACCCGTTCGCTGATCTGTTCGAAAAACAACTGGTCTGCTCGCCGTAGAGAACTCAGAGGCTTGTATTGCATGGACTCGAACCTGCCTTAGCCTTCGGGGCGCCGCGTGTGCCAGTCGGTCCACGATTGATACATGCCCGCCGCAGCCAGCAACCCGGATTCGCCCAGTACCGGCGCCTGCAACTGCATACCGATCGGCAGTCCCGCCGCCGTAAACCCGCACGGCACGCTCACCGCAGGGATTCCGGCCAGATTTGCCGGGGCCGTGTAGACATCGGCCAGGTACAAGGCAAGTGGATCATCAACGCGTTCGCCAACGCGGAAAGGCGGAACTGGAGAGGTTGGCGTGAGCACGACATCAGCCTGTTCGAAGGCCCGCTCGAAATCCCGCTTGATCAACGTGCGAACCTTCAAGGCCTTGAGGTAGTACGCATCGTAATACCCGCTCGACAGCGCATAGGTGCCAAGCATGATGCGACGTTTGACCTCGTCACCGAACCCCTCGGCGCGCGAACGCTCGTACAAGTCGATGACCTCGCTCGCAGCACTGCGATGCCCGTAGTGCACACCGTCGAAACGCGCGAGGTTGCTCGATGCCTCCGCTGTGCACACGATGTAGTAGCACGCAACCGCATGACTGAGGTGCGGCAAATGGACGTCCACAATGCGCGCGCCGTGGCTGCGGTACGTCTCGATGGCCAGTTCGACCGCGGCCTTGACCTCCGGATCGAGCCCTTCGCCAAACGCCTCGGGAGCAACGCCGATCCGCAAATCGCCGCTCGTTTTCTCCAGCGCGGCATCATAATCGGGAACAGTTTCGTCAAGGCAGGTGGAATCGTTGCGGTCACTGCCGGCAATGACACGGAGTACCCGCGCGGTGTCCGCGACCGTATGGGTCAGTGGTCCAATTTGATCGAGGCTGCTGCCAAAAGCGACGAGACCGTAGCGCGAAACGCGACCATACCCCGGCTTGAAGCCGACGACGTTGCAGAACGCAGCGGGTTGGCGAATCGACCCCCCGGTATCGGATCCCAGTGCCACGGGAACACAACCAGCAGCCACCGCGGCAGCCGAACCACCAGAGGACCCTCCCGGCACACAGTGGGTATTCCATGGGTTGCGGACAGGGCCGAACGCGCTGTTCTCGGTGCTGCTCCCCATGGCGAACTCATCGAGATTGGTCTTGCCGACGATCACCGCATCGGCCTGTTCGAGGCGCTGGACGACCGTCGCGTCGTACGGCGATCTGTAGTTCTGCAACATGAGCGACCCACACGTCGTCAAACCCCAGGACGTGCAGATGTTGTCTTTGAGGAGCACGGGGACCCCGGCCAACGTGCCGAGCGTGGTGCCTTGCCGACGGCGGGCATCGATATCCGCAGCCTTTGCGCGGGCCCGGTCGGCATCAACACGCAAAACGGCCTGGTGGATGGGGTTGCTTGCCTCGATTGCCGCCAGAGACTCCTCGACGGTCTCAATGGCGCTCCGCTCGCCGGCAGCGACGTGGGCCTGGATATCGATGACCGAGTCCATAGGTGGCCTGATCCGCTCAACCTGCGGAATCACCCTGGTCGAGCACACGGGGAACGAGAAAGAAATCGTGGTCACGTGCCGGCGCATTTGCCAGTGCACGCTCTGCATCATAGGAGGCTTCCGCACGGTCGTCACGCCACACGTTGCACACTGGCAACGGGTGGGCCGTCGGAAGAACATCGGTGGTATCGATCTCGTTCAGCTGGTCCATGTACTCGAGAATTCGCGAGAGGTCCGCGCCGCAGCGCACTTGCTCGTCCGCGCTCAAAGCCAGCCGTGCCAGTCGAGCAATCGCCGCCACCTGCTGATTATCAATTCGCGTCACGGAATCCTGCCCAATAGCGGTGCGAAAAAAAAGAGGCTCCGTAGAGCCTCATCATGAACGATCGACAGCGAAACGTGCTGTTACTGGTCAGAACCCGCGGCCGCGGCCTCGGGCTTCCAGTCGCGCTTGGGCGGCTTGACGACCAGACCCATCTTGATGGCCTTCGCCGACACCTTGATCCGGCAGACCTTGCCATCGACGACGGCACGGACTTTCTGGATGTTGGGCTTGAACTTGCGCTTGGTCACGCCGGTGGTCTTGATACCGACGCCGCCGAGATACTTGGCCTTACCACGCCGAGCGATTTTGTGGCCCGAGTGGGTCCTACGACCTGTGAAATGACATACGCGAGACATAGCTGTACCACTCCAAGGGCTGTTAATCCGAAAGAGCGCAGTAGTATAGCAGATCTCTCCTTCCGCACAAGCACCCTGGGGCACAAAGCGTTACATTCTCAGCCCAATGAATGATCCGTCGAGGTTGCATTCCGGGAGACGGCGTGCCACATTCCTCTGCCATGAAACCTGACACCAGCGAGCCGATCAACCCGACTTTGCGCCAAGTCCTGCCAGATCCGATCGACTGGAAGGTGATCACGATCCTGGTCCTGTCGTGCCTGGTCGTCACTGCAAACTACTATTTGAAGGATTCGCGCAACCTGATCTGGATGTGCTCCGCCGCTGATGCGGTGATCGGAACCACTGCACCTGCAACGGAGAGCGCTCCACCACGACGGGCCATGCGTGGTCGAGACATCAGCAATGGACCTGCCGGACAATGGTACCGCCGTGTGTTCGAGCAGGACGGTCGCAAAATGCTCTGGCGAAACACCTACTGGTCGTTGTCGATCAGCGTGTTCTACTTCATCTTGCCGGTCATCGTCATCAAATTGTTCCTGCGCGAACAGCTACGTGACTATGGACTCAAACTGACCGGTTGGTATCGCAAGTCGTGGGTCTACCTGCTGGGTCTCGGGATCGTGATTCCACTGGTGTTCCTGTTTGGCCGAACCACGAGTTTTCAAAATACCTATCCATTCTACAAAGGGGCTGCGCGAAGCTGGAGTGACTTGATTGCGTGGGAATTGATCTACGGTCTGCAATTCTTCACCCTCGAATTCTTCTTCCGTGGGGTCATGATCCACGGCGTGAAACACCGGCTCGGGTTCTATTCCGTCCTCATCATGACCATCCCGTACACCATGATTCACTTTGGTAAACCCTTCCCCGAAACACTTGGCGCGATCATCGCCGGGTTGTTCCTGGGTACGCTGTCTTTGTGGACACGGTCGATCTGGCTTGGAGTGGCTATACACTGCACCGTCGCGTGGAGCATGGATCTTGTCGCGCTGTGGAACAAGGGTCAGTTGCAGACTCTCTTCGAGTAGCCCCCGAGGATGCCGCGGACATCGAGGAGTCGCTTGGGTGGGATATGACGCCCATTGGCTCCGTCTGGAACGGCTGAAGAATCAGGTCCAGGTCTCACGTGCCAGATTCAAGCCCTGGGCACAATCTTCGAAATGCTCGCTGAGTCGCACGAGTGTCGTGGACAAGTCATCGTTGTTCTGCAACTCTGCCGCAATCGCATAGGATCTTTTGCCCTGATCGAAAAAATCGATCACGCGCTCCCGACCACACTGCTGCTCGATGCTCTCGGGATACATTCCCGACCAGTACATGGTGAAGTCACCTACGTGTCGGTGGATGAGGCCATCACGTTGGTCAGCCGGAATGTCCTCACCCAGATGGGCCTTGGACACCATCTCTGAGACGACCGTCAAGGGTTCGCCACTGACACTCTTGAGTGTGTAGATATTGCGAACGTGCACGAATTCGACAAGCAAATCAGTCAGGTAGCTTACGAGGTCGGGTGCGCAAATACCGAGTTGACTGTAAAACGCATCCTGGATGGATCCGGCGAAGAACTGGCGAAGCGGGTGATTCTCTGGAACGGGATGCTGCACGTCTCACCTCTCACTGGTGCAGTCAAACAGGCTCACAGGTTAGCTGCAAAAGACATCTCAATTCTATGTTGCAAAATCTGCATAGGGCAATTCAAGCAAAAAAACAGCGTTTGGCGGCAGCACTTATCGGACGCGCAAGAAAACGGGCCGACATCCGTGGATGCCGGCCCGCAAATCTCTATCGCATGCGGGGTTGCAACGCAAATTACTTGGGCGGCTTCGCCGGCGATGCCGGCTTGTCGTCCTTCTTGGCTTCGACTTTCGGCTTGCTGTCAGCCGCTGGCTTGGCCGCAGGACGCAAGTTCGGATTCCGTTGATAGTACTCTTCGCGTTGTTTCGCGGTCGGTATCTGGTTCAACCGCACCTTGAGCTGTTCGAAGTAGTCCTCGAAGGGCTTCTTCAGCTCATGTACGATCGTTTGGGCCAATTCTACGGAGTTGAGGTCAACTGGACGGGCACTTTTGGCCGTAGCAAGCATCTGCTCGGCTTCCTTGATCTCCTGGTCGTTACTCACTCGATAGTTCTTGGCCTTATCCTTCATGTCCTTGAGAATCTGCTGGGCCGACTTCGACTGGCTCTCGTCAAGACGATAGTTCTCGATGAACGACCTGACGTAGCGATCCCAGTCATCCTCCGCTTTGCGACGGGAGACGACTCCGCGGGATGTATGCTGCGGTGGACGAGCATTGATGGGCGTGAGGGGGGCGCCGCCGACGTAAACCCGATCCAGTGGTCCGCCTTCTTCGACCTTGCCCTCTTTCCAATTCTTGAACTTCTGATCGACCGCATCAAGCTGTTTGTTCAGCGCCTTCAAATCGCGGTCGTGGATACGTTTTTGATCGTCGCGCAACAGTTTGCGAAACTCGCTCTGGGCTTTGAGGATCTCCTGCTTGGCTTCTTCGAAGATGTGGTGACCGCGGTTGGCGATGCGCTTGGCCGTTGCCGCATCCGGCTGTTCTCCGGTCAACTGGTATGGAACCAGTTCGGCGAGGATTGGCCACACATCCTTATCGTGGTTCTCGAGGAACTTGGTCACACCTTCGGTAAGCATCCCGCAGGCCTTACCCTTCTGGTTGTCATCGAGGTTGTAGTGTCGCGAGATCCCATCACATGCCTGCTGCATGATGACATCCGGGTTCCACAACCGTTTGGTACGGTCAATGTCGGCTTTATTCGTCTTGTCCGCACCCAGAGCCACACCTTGCACCATGAGCCCGGCGATCAGCATTACACTCACTGGCCTACACATAGAATTCCTCCAGCGTCTCAATTCACCCCGTCGCACCCAAACCCCCAGTTCAGGCAGTTGTTGTCAATTATATGTCGCTGATGGCGCAGCGGTTGCACGGACCGCAAAACGCACTGAGATGCGGGGGCAGGTTAACCGTTCCGATCGGCGCGTACCAGTGATTTCACGCTCGAAGCCATGTTCTGAGCCCAATCGGCCATGCGGCGCAAGTGCCAGCGTTTTCGCAGCCGTCGGAAGACCTGGTTGTCGGGGTCCTGCTGGAGCGACTCGTCCAGCAGCGTCCGAGCTCTATCCCATTGGCCGATATGCATGTGGGCCAGCACCAGCTTCTGCCTGGCAAGACCGTAGTCACCCTTGAGGGATACAGCCGTCTCGCACTGCCGGATGCCCTCTTCGTACTCATCACGCAGGAAATGGCAGACACCCAGGTTGTGATACGCCCCCGGCAACCCGCCGTCGAGCTCGATGATACGCTCGAAACACCGTTGGGCCTCGTCAGGATCGCCGACCTCCAGGGCACAATTCCCGGAGGCCATCAGGGCTCCCGGATCGTCTGGATCGACACGCAGTCCCGTATCGAAAGCCATCTTCGCATCCACGAAGTGGCCCAGTTCCATCAGTTTGCGCCCGAGTTTGTACTGTAGCCCAGGGGTGTGCTCATCGAGCTCGGCTGCTGTCTCGTATGCACGACATGCTCCATGCGAATCACCGAGGTCCGCCAGTGCATCACCCAGCAGCATGAATGGCTCCGGGTTATGCATGTCCAACTCGGCGACGAACTTGAACTTTTCGAGGGCACTCTCAGGCTGGCCGTTATTCATCAACAACTCGCCCAGGTCAAGCATCAGGCCCAAGTCGGCCGGGTTTTCGCGAAACTCCGCAAGGTAGTACTCGCGGGCGATATCGATGTCGCCGAGACGAGCGTAGGCCTCGGCAATCCGGCGTCGGACACCCCGGTAGTGAGGCTCGATCTCGAGCACCCGCTGCCAGCAGAACAACGCCCGTCGGATCTGGTCACGGGCCCACAGCGAGCATCCGAGATGCCAGAAACAGTGTGGGCACTCCTCTTCCAGTTGTTGAGCAAGATAGAACATCTCTTCGGCCTGGTCGTGATCGCCCATTTGTGAGAAGAGCATGATGCGGTGGCAGTACGCCGGCTCGTAATCGGGCTCGCGGGTGCTCAGCTCCTCGAAGAGCTCCGCCGCCCGAGGCAATTCACCAACCTTGACATAGTCCAGGGCCAGGGTCGTCTGCATGTCGCGATCCGGCTCCCCGAGGCTCAGGGCCATTTCGTAGGCCTCAATAGCCTCTTCATAGCGCTCGAGCTGGTCGAGAACGTACGCCTTGGAGTTCCACCATGCGCGATTCTGAGAGTTGATTTCGAGGGCCAGCTCAATTTCGACCAGCGCCTCATCCCAGCGTTTGGCCTCGCAATGTTGTTGAGCCTGCTCGATCCGCTTTTCTGCATCCACCCAATCGTTCATACTGCACCTTTCTTTGCCACTCCGGATATCGGCTAGTGTCGAGGCGCAGTTGATTTGGTGACGCAGCGTATTACCCTGCGGGCACCGCCGTGGGACTCCGCATGGATCACCGCCCAGCGGATGGGTTATCGGACGCACATGACGGCATGGGCCCGCCCGGGCGACGCCGCTAGGAGAATGTCGTGAAGATTGGATTGATTGGGCCACCCTTGTCAGGCAAAAGTACCCTGTTTTCGGCAATCACCCACCAGCCGATCGATCCGGCCAAGGCCTTGCAAGAGCATACAGCGATCATCAAGGTGCCGGACGAGCGTCTCGACTACCTGACTGACCTGTACAAGCCGAAGAAGACCACTGAAGCCACGATCGAGTGCATCGATTTCCCTGGCATCTCGAGCCACGACGAGGCCGGAAAGCAGCGCTACCGCAAGCACCTGCCTCAGATCCGCCTGTGCGATGCGGTCGTGGCCGTCGTCCGTGACTTCAAGAACGATGCAGTCTCACCCCACCGCGACAGAGTTGATCCTGCAGGGGATCTGGCTGGGTTGAACGATGATTTCCTGTTCGCAGACCTCGAAACAGTCAGCACGCGCATCGATAAGATCGGCCAGGGCTTGCGCAAGCCAAGCAAACAGCAAGAGGAGCAGAAGAAAGAACTCGCAGTCCTCGAGCAGTGCCAGACGGCCCTTGAAGACCTCAAGCCGGTGTGGACGGTACTGAGTAAGAACGAAGATATGGCGGCGCTGGTCCGCAGCTTCGCATTCCTGACCGAGAAGCCGCTGATCGTTGTGGTCAACGTCTCGGAGGATGCCGCCGCGGCCGAACCCACCGTTACGGAACCCCACGCACACAGCATCCTGAATGTCTGCGCCCAGGCCGAAGCCGAGATCGGCGAACTCGATGACGCCGACCGCAAGGTGTTTCTCGCTGATCTGGGTATCGCCAAGCCGGCTCGGGCGCGCTTCGTCAACAGTTGCTACGCTGCCGCCGGGCTCATCTCATTTCTGACATCGGGTGAGGATGAAGTACGGGCGTGGACCATTCGCAAGGGTAGTACCGCGGTCGAAGCCGCTGGCAAGATTCACTCGGATATCGCCCGGGGATTCATTCGGGCCGAGACCATGGCGTATGACGATCTGGTCGCGGCCAATGGTGATGAAAAGGCGGTCAAGTCGGCGGGAAAATTGCGGCAGGAAGGCAAGGACTACGTGGTGCAGGACGGGGACATCATTCATTTCAAGTTCAATGTCTGACGACCACCGCCCGCCTGCCGGGTGCCCTTGAAACGTGTCCGGCGACCTCTAATGCGCCAGTTATTTCTTCTTTTTCTTCTGTTGCTGCTGCTGCTGCTCGCGCGCCTGCTCCGCCAGGTTCTCGAGTTTCTGAATCCACTTGGGCTTCTGGAATCGGGACTCGGTGCCCGCGGCGGCATCACGGGCCTTCTCCTCGGCAATGTGCTTGCGGATGCGCCACTGTTCGAACAGACCAAAGAAGTTGCTGGACATGATGTACAACGTCAGGCCACTCGGTGCATTATAGAAGAACACGACCATCATGACGCTCATCATGGTCATCATCATCTTCTGTTGGGTGGCCTGTGTGCTGGATTGATTGGCTGATGCCGGCTTGGGCATGTACTTATTCTGCAGCCACATTGAAATCCCCAGCAGCGGCGGAAGTAGATTGAAGGCGTTGCCAATGAGCGGGTAACTCTGGCCAAACTCGACCAGATGATCCGGTGTGGTCAGGTCGTTGATCCACAGACAGAACGGCTCGTGCCGCAGTTCGACCGTGGTCTGGAGCGCCGCCCACAATGCTGCCCAGATCGGAAGCTGACAAAACATAGGCAAACAGCCGAACATCTGACCTGCCGGGTTGACCCCCTCGGTCTGATAGACTTTCATCGTTTCCTGATTGATGCGCTGACGATCGCCTTCGTACTTGCGTCGGATTTCCTCCATCTTCGGCTGCAGCGCCTGCATCTGCTCGGCCATCCGCGCCATGTTGACCTGGCCCTTCTTGGTCAATGGATGGAGCATGAACCGTACGACCAGCACCATGACGATGATGGCCAGGCCGTAGTTGTGCGGCCAGACACTTTGCACGGTACTCAGTAGCCACAGCATGAGGTTGACAATCCATGTCCAGGCGCACATGTAATAGTCGACATTGATCAACGACACATAGTTGCGGCCGACATAGGGGTTGACTGTGGCAAACGTTTTCTTTGACTTGGGGCCGAGATAGCAGTCGAAAGCGCGTTCGATCCGCGCACCGGGTGCCACATTGACCACCGATGTCACCAACTGGAATGTCGTGTCGTTGAGTTCATCCTCAGGGTCGGCCAGATGGCGGGCAAAGGCGTCCGCGATCCATGGCTGGCCATCGGCCGCAGGAACGGGAGCCATGATGACAGCAAAAAACTTATTGGCCATCGCGGCCCATTCCACGGACGTGTTGGGATCGGCGTCTGCGAGGAAGCTGAAGTCCTTGATATTTGCCGGCTGCTCGGCCGTGATGTCCAGCTGGCCAGACTTGTACACACCGGCCGAGATTCGGCGATAGTCACTTCGGGGGTCCTCCTGCTCGACACCCATCGGCCCCCATTGGGTGGCTTGCACCGAAATGGGTTCTGTCGTCAGGTTTTCGAACGCAAGAGTCAGCTCCAGATCGCTGTGTCGTGTGTCCTGGGCCTGCTTGGGCAGGAAAAACGTTTTGATGACCCGCACAGTCGGCACACCATTGTGGGCCAGGTCGGTCGTAAACACGGCACGCTCGCCGTCGTCGCTCACGGTCTTGGTGACACGCCAATTGGCCTGGCCCAGCTGAAAGACGATGTCATTACCCACATCATCGTCACCGGCGTTCAACGTGAGGTTAAATGTTTCGAGGGAATAGTAGGTGTATCCCGGGATCTCGACAGGTGCCAGGAGTTGATAACGCTCGTCGCCGGCGACGGTCTTCTTGTAATCGCTCAGCCACGCGGAAACGATGCCCGCGCCGCGCGTGCTCAACTTCAGGTGCATACGGTAGTCGCGGCGCTTGTTCTCCGTCTCCTTGTGATCGGAATTCTCGATACTGCCCAGCTCGACGTACGACTCCTCGAGCTGATCGAGAATGGCGGCACCAGGCGAAGTCCTGGGCTGCACGACAGGTGAGGGCTCTGATTGCGCGGTCTCCTGCGGCTGTGGCGGAGAGATCCAGAACTTCACGACGAAATTCCAGATCAGGAATGCAACCGCTGCATAGAGCACGGCTTTGAAGAGATTGTCTTTGTCCATGGAAACGTGTTCGCTATCCGCCGCCGTAGATTAGCGGCCGTCCAGGAGGCGTTCTCCGAGGAAATTGTCGAGTTCGGGAATGGCTTTGATCTTGTTGACCGCTTTCTCGATGTCGTAGGGCACGCGAATGAACTCGACCTTGGGGACGACAGTAGGATTGGAAGCACCCAGATCCAGCGGAGAATCATCATCCGAATCGCCCACCGTCTCCTCGAGTTGGTCCATGATGTAATCGCAGTGGTGGACGAGTGCGTAGCACCCGCGACAGTCACGGTCACGAGGCTGCCCCACGCTCCCAACGTTGATGATGGCGCACTCGTCCTCGCTCAACTCATGAATACCAGGCTCTGGCAACTCGTCGGGCGGATCGAAACAGGGATCGTCGAGAAATACCCCTGGTACATGCGTATGACCGACGAAACAGGCGCGCATCCGCTCCCCCAGACGCTCGAAGTTGGCCGAGATTTTCTGGGGGTTCGTGTAAACGTCCTCGGCAAACATATATTCGTTGACCGGACGTCGGGGCGAGCCATGAACGAAGAGTAAGTCCTTGAGTTCGACGCGAATGGGCAAACGTCCCAGGAACTCCCAACGACGGTCACGAAGAGACTTCTTGGGTTCGAGTTCGAACTGCTCACGGGTCCAGAAGCATGCCCGCTCGGCACCTACATTGAAGTTGTATGGTTCATAGAACACGGCCTGATCATGGTTACCACACAAGCAGAAACGCGTCCGCTCGATGACCAGGTCGAGGCTCTCACGCGGGCTGGCCCCATAGCCGATCACGTCTCCGAGGCACACGACATCCTTCACTCCGCGACGCTCGATGTCAGCGAGCACCGCTTCGAGAGCCTCGAGGTTACCGTGAATGTCGGAGATGATCGCAAACATGCAGGGCCGTCCCTTGTCAGAGTCCACGCCGCCGGATCTGGACGGCACAAAGGGCTTCATGCTAGTCACTCGGCCCGGCGCCGTCTAGGGATCTGGACACGCCCCCCATCATGGCACGGAACCTCCAGGGGCTCATTGGCGATCGACGCCTCACAGGATCGCCGACATACCATGTACTCCGCCGTCTGGGTAGAATGAAGCCGTGGCAGGCGACCCTCGAATTCTGGCGATTGAGACGTCCTCGCGAGCGGGAAGTGTTGCCGCGGGTCTCGGCGGTAAGCTGCTCGCCGTGGAGGCCTTCCGCACCGATCACAACCACGCCATCGAGTTGATGCCGACCATTTCGCGGCTGTGCGCGACCCAACATTGGCAACCCGGGGACCTGGACGAGCTTTATGTTTCGATCGGGCCCGGTAGTTTCACCGGGTTGCGTATTGCCGCCACTGTCGGTCGGACCTTGGCGCGTTTCACCGGCGTACGGGTCGTAGCGGTATCCACCGTCGCGGTCCTGGCGCACAATGCTCTGGACCTGCCGCATCCACCGGACCAGATCGGCGTGGTCCTGGATGCCAGGAGACGGCAGGTCTATGCAGCCTCCTTCGAGCGCCGGGACGACCACTACATCGAGCAGCGCCCGCCACGTGTACGTGATCCGGCCAGTTTCGTTGCCGAACTCAGTCACCCGCGCGCGGTCCTGGGCGAAGGCCTGCCCTATCACAAGGAGGCCCTCGACGGCATAGAACACGAGGTGCTGCCTGAAACTCTGTGGCGTCCGCGCGCCGAATGGGTTCTGCGCCTGGGATGGGAGGAAGCACGTCGCGGCCGGTTCAGCGCTGCTGCGGAGCTTGTGCCGCTCTACCTGCGCATTCCGGAGGCCGAAGAGGTCTGGAATCGCAGGCACCGACCGGCCTAGGACCTTTGCCCGCAGCCGCTACGGGTTCCTAGAGACCGCCGGTACCGAAGCTGTCGAACAACGCGGTGATCAACAGGCTCGCCAAACTCTGTGAGGACGTCTCGAGGCCACCGACCAGAGCATCCTGCACTGCCGGATCACAGGATCCAAACTGCAACACGACACCACCACCTGCGACACCAGCGACCAGGCGCCAAAAACTGCGTCTCATGCAATACATATAAATCTCCTGTTGGCACCCGCAACGGCCGAAGGCAGGCGGAGGGCCGAGGGGCATTTTCGATTCCAGAGATTATATACACAAGCATTCTGGTGGACGCAAAATCGAGCAGTCCGGGCGCAGCAAACAGGGGTCCGCCCCATTGGGATCGGACCCCTGTCGATATGACTTTGTGAACGCTGAGTTTATGCTCGGCGATCAGATGCCGCTGCTGGTCGTCAGGCCACCGGTGACATCTCCGCCTCCCGGATCGTCCAACGCCATGAACGCCGCAGCGATCAAAGCCGCGCTCAGGGAGGTCGTCGCCGAGCTCAAGCCGCCAAGAATCTGGCCGCGAACGGCGGAATCGCAGGAACCCAGCTGGAAGCAGGTGCTCCCCATGCCGACGAGCGCGAACCACCCCATCATCTTTTTCAGTACCCTGCTCTTGTTCATCAGTTAGCTCCTGAATGTGGCTGCAGCGGATCGGTCAGGTTGCGCTACCATGGTCGATCCGGCAAAGCGGATTACGTGTCCGAGTCCTTCATCGGCGGTTGCACGCTGCGGGTTTAGTCTCGACGCTTCATCGAATCGCATAACCTCTGAGACTCTGAAGTATGGGCGCCAACGAGAAGTTCCGCCCTGGACATTGGGTATTATGTGTAAGGGCCCCATGGGTTGACACATTTCGCGGTTCAATTTCGTACGAGCGGCTGAGATATCGGACCAGTCGCTTCAACGAAGACAGTTGAGCCTGAGTCGGATAGCCACCGTGCTCGAAATTGCCCACCAGGCAAATCCCCACACCGAAATCGTTGTAGCGGTTGTCGGGCGTCTTACAGTGGGCGCCGTGCTTCTGCCGCCACCACCGTGAGCCGACTTCGATGCAGCCGTCGGGTGTGTCTGTTCCGTTCCCGATCACGAAGTGGTAACCCAGCTCATCCCAGCCATTCTGCTCGATGTGGGCCTTGTTGAACCGCCGGGCTCCCCCCACTGTGGTTGCACTGTGGTGCACGACGACGTAGCGCCAATTGCGCGGCTGGACCTTCGGCTTCCAAACATCGACACGTTCTGGCTGTGGGCGTGGTTTGGGCCGGGGCCTGGGCGGAGATTGTCGTCTTGCGGTTGGAGGAGGTGTTCTCGTGGACGGCGCCCGGGCGACACGGTCGTGGCGGGTGTTGCAGCCTGCCACCACTGTCAACATGAGCGCAGTGATCAATTGGCGATGAATCGTGTGCACGGGGGACCTCCGGAGGGGACATTGGGCTCCGGTTGTTTATCGGCCGAATCGAACGTCCTTCGTGTGGCCGATTCGGAAATACCCGGCGCCGTGCCAGGAGCACCGTGGCTACGCGCATCTTGATGCGGCCCAGTCGCTCCAGCGAGCTCGGATCCTCCCCCAGGCCGGCTCCGGGGAAACCCGTGTTCCTGCCGATACAAAGACCAGTGACCCACGCTGATATTGGAGCCGCGCCATGGGACAGATGAACGACCTGCTGCACGAATACGAGCCAGATCTGATCTCCACCGGTGACACCCGCATACGCAAGATCATCGCGCTGCGCCAGGCGATTCAGGATGGTCAATATGATGTGGATGCCGAATGGGGCCGCCTGATGAGCAACATGCAGGACTTGATGTCGGGGCGCAAGCAGGAAGATGAGGAAGACTGAGCATGGTCGCGGAGGCCGCGGATTCAGATGCGGACCGCCCCGTCACTTCCGTGGACGAACCGCGAGCCCGAAACGAGCGGCACAACCGGGCTGCTCGCACACCCGTTCGCACACCCCACTCCCTCTTGAACGCAGCTCGAGCAGAGTCCCTATGGTGCAGGCGGCAGCGTGAATGCACATGGCCGGCCATTCATCCGCAATATCCCAGGTTTGATCGATCGCCATGACCGCAGGGCAGACGGTTGGATCTCCGGACTGCACGACCTGCAGTACGACCGCAACTGGCGCGACGACTTCATCGGCTGACCGGGTTGAACTGCCCGTATCGATTTCGACGATGTCTTCGCCGCAATCCAGGGCCAGATTGACCAGTTCGTCGGCGCGGCTGTTGGCCTCCCTGCGGACATGCTGCAGGGTCCAATCGTCGAAACGGGCGAACAGATCCAGCACCTCGCCGTGCAGCGTCTTCAACGGACCGGCCTTTACTTTGTATTGGCCCAGAACCTGTTTCACGATCAGCTCGCTGTCGCCGAATGCTTTGATCTCTCGTGCCCCGCGTTCGAGGGCCGCTTCGAGCCCGAGAATCAGCGCACGGTACTCGGCCTGGTTGTTCGTCATTCGGCCCAGCCAGTAACCGGCCTCCAGCACGGAGCGGCCATCCACAGTGCGCAAAACAACACCCGCACCCGAGGGGCCGGGGTTTCCGCGGGCACCACCATCGACATGGAGTATCAGGGACATCTGAAGTGAACTAACGGGCGAGGGCTTCTTCGAGAACCAGGACCCGGCTGCAATTCTGACACACCTGAATGCTGTCACGACCCTTGAGCGAGACATACTGCTCGAGCGTGACGGTCATGTTGCAGCCTTCGCAAATGAACTCCTGGCGTTTTGGATGCGGCTGCAATACGGCCGCAAGCACTTCGCCATCATGACGTTCACTGGCGCGCTCGAAGAGAGCCAGAGCTTCGGGCGGTACATCGGAAGCCGCCTGTTCGCGTCCACGTTCGAGGGCGCCGAGTTCATCGCTGCTCGTCTGTGAGAAGCTGTCTGCCTCCCGCTTCGCTGATTCGAGTTTCTTATTCTCGACGCCCTGTTTCTCGACAAGGACAGCCTGTTCCTGCTTGAGG
Organism: uncultured Planctomycetota bacterium; assembly: GCA_942492115.1. Classification (GTDB taxonomy): domain Bacteria; phylum Planctomycetota; class Phycisphaerae; order UBA1845; family CAIVHJ01; genus CALODL01. The sequence goes on along the minus strand of CALODL010000001.1, from coordinate 156,227 downwards.
GTCTCGATTTCGGTGAGGATTTCAAGAATGCGATCTTCTACCTTGCTCGTGTCGGCTTTGTCAGTGTTGATCTGGCTGAGGATTGCGGCATATTCCTTGTTGGTCTTGGAACGATTCAATGCCTCGCGAAGCTTGGCCACCTCTTCATCGTGGGTCTTGATGTCGAGTTCATGCTGGGCCACCTCGGCCTGCTTGCGCATGATCTTGTCTTTGATCTCTTGAACCTCCGATTCGAACCGCTTGAGCTTGCGGTCATACGCGCGGACCTGACGACGTTTTGCGTCGATCTTGTCACGCAGAGCGTGGAGTTTCATCTCGACTTGTTGCAGATCTTGCAGGGACTGAAGTAGGGCCGCCATCGTGTTCCTGTCAGGAAAATCAGAACTGGTACAAACCTCTTATTATTCCTATATCCGCGGGTTGTTCAAGACCCGTACCGGGCGGCTCCGAAGAGGGCCCCGATTGTGCGGCACGCGATGACCAAATCGATCTCCAAAGACATGTGCTTGATGTAATACAGGTCCAGAAACAGCTTCCGGCGGGCATCCTCGATGCTGCAGCCATAGCGGTAATTAACCTGCGCCCACCCTGTCAGGCCAGGCCGTACGAGGTGTCTTTCGTCGTAGAAGGGGATCTCCTCGATGAGCTGCTCGACAAATTCTGGCCGTTCCGGGCGAGGCCCGATCACCGACATATCGCCCAGCAGGATGTTCCACAGCTGTGGCAGCTCGTCCAGATGCGTCTGGCGGAGGACCCACCCGACCCGGGTGACCCGCGGATCGTTGGGAATCGCCCACGCGTGGCCATCGGCCTCCGCATCCTGCCGCATGGTTCTGAATTTGGTGAGCCGAAACAACCGGTTGTGCCGCCCGACCCGCCTTTGGGAATAGAATACCGGCCCGCGATCCTCGACCCAGATTGCCATCGATATGATGGGCCACAGCGGGATGCTCAGCACCAGACCCACTGCAGCACAACACACATCTGCCATGCGTTTGAGAGTGGCGCGCTCCTCACGGTGACCGTCGAGGTCAGCGAACAAGAACCACTCAGGAGTGATGTGGTCGACCGGAACTTCGCCGAACACCCGTTCGTAGAACGTCGGTTGGTTGGTCACACGGCAGCCGAGCCGCAGGCAGCTCATGATCAAATGGGTGACTTCGGGCTCCGATGCCTCCTCGACGCCAATGACCACTTCGTGGATGTCGTGAGCCAGGCAGATCGCCTGAATGTCTTCGACGGCACCAAGATGTGGCAGGCCAGGGTCCTGGGTGCTCTGACCGGTGTGCCGCGTCGTGACGTAGCCGAGCACGGCGTGCCCGTGGACATCGTCCTCACGTGCCGCCCGACACAACCGTTGAATCGAATCACCACAGCCGACGAAGAGGATGCGGCGTTGAAGCTGGCTCAGCAGCCGGTGCGCGATCATGCGCAGGCTTCCGGAGATACCGATGAACGCCAGCGGCCCGACAACGGCGATGCGTCGCGAGTACACCTCGTACATCAACGCGTGCATCACAACGTACGCCAGCGCGATGGCCAACGTCACGGTCAGAATCGAACGCACCAGGATGCGTGCCCGGTACATCAGCGTTTCACGATCATAGAGCCCGCAGACCACGCCACTGGCCACGAAGCAAATCGCAACCACGGCGTTGACCAGAGTCATGTCTGCGACCCATGTGCTACGCGGAAACTGAATCTCGAACAGTCGGTAGCCCACATAGTGCCCGAAACACACGGAGCAGACATCTACTAGAGCCCATCCAGACTTGGGCAGATGATTCACGCACCGCGCGAACAGCTCGAAGCCCTTCGAGGCACGCACTGTCTTATGACGCATGTCACCGTCAGCGGCGAGCGCAGGGATTACGGGTGATTCCGTGACCGTCTGAATATTCAGGGACTTTGACATCCACCACAATATCGGCCCTCGCGCACTCGGACCTGAGTTAGTACGCACGAAACTCTGGGATATGTCGTCGCCGGAAGTGCATGGCGCAGTACCCGTTATCGGAACCTCTGGCCATCCCGGCTACCTCGACCCGTTCCTTGCGCTAACCGATGAAGAGGTCAGACCGCCACGGAAGGCGGAATCAGCCTTTTCCGGCAGGATACGACCATGAACAAGACTACGCTTCGACTCTCCATTGCAGGTGTACTGGTGTCCTTGATCAGCACGGGATGCATGCGGCCCTATCCGGACATGCGCGTGACTTCCGGCATGAACGTCAATCTGGTCGAAGAGGATGGCTATCAGATCCTGAACGACAAGACGACCTACGGACTGTTCCCGTCAGGCATCGCGGTCGCCCGCGTCAAGAATCTCGATGCGGGATGGCCCGCCGAACCGGTCCCTGAAGACACGTCAGAAATGAGTCAGGACCCTGAGGGAGAAACAGACGACGAGTCCAGGACAGCCGATGACAGTGGCCAATCGATCCCGCTGCTTCTGGCTACGCTGGTTCCTGGCATTCCCACGTCATTTGATTTCTTTCCACTCGAAAGCTACCAGGTGGCCTACTGGACGTCCTTGTTCGAGAGTACGCCAGAGGTCCGCGAGGTCGTGTTGCTGCACGAGAAGAGTGTGCGCCAGGACCGCACCGATATGAAAGATCTGCTGCGCGCTGCCAATATCATGAACACGAGCATGTTATTGGTATATGGCTATGACAACACGACCAACCCCACTGAGTGCGTGGTGACCGGCTTGCTCTATGACGTCGAGAGCGGCGACCTCGTTGCGTCTCTGCGGCGGACGATCAGTCTCAATGAGCTCAGTGCAGCGGCAGGCAAACTCAAGCCATGGGATCGCCCGAAAAAGCCCGATGACTGGCTATTCTATCTGGATCAGGTTGCCTTCCGTTATTTCGAGAAGGACTTCAAGGAATGCGTGTGGCAATTGATCGACAAGGACGAAGCGCCAAAGTCTGTACGTCATAATCCGTATGCGCTGTTCGATACGCCGGCAATACGTACCCGGAACAAGTAACACCGCTGAACTCGACAATGGGATTGATCGCATCGCGACGACCTATTTCCCCAGATCCACTGATCAACCAGCTGCATCGCCGGATCGAACTCGTGCTGGCTTGTGCAGCTGGTTTGTTCATTGTGTATGTCACGTGCCTCCCGGCAATCGGCAGCGCTCCCGATCCTGGAATCGCGAATAGCCGACTGTCCATCCAGGACGGTCTTCAGAACATCGTGTTGTACGCCCCTCTTGGCTTCTGTTTCGCGCTCGCGCTGCGTCGCAATGAAGTGTCCTGGGGAATCGCTTTCGCGACGTGCGCAGCGGGCGCCACCATGCTCTCTGCAGTCGCGGAGTTCGCGCAACAGCTCATGCCAGGACGCGTGTCCTCCAGTATCGATGTCCTGTGCAACGTCAGTGGCATGATCGGCGGAGCCATGGCGGCCTGGGTGTTCCGAGAAATAACCCGTCACAATGGCCGTCGTATACGTGACCGTCTTCGCCACGAACCGGTTTTCACGACGTTCCTGGCAGCCGCCTGCATCTACTTCGTCCTGGCACTCGTACCATTCCAGCTCGACCTCAGTCCATCGGCACACAAACACCTGCTCGATGTGACCTGGCTGAGCGCGCTGGCGCCCGTGCAGGACCATCTCATTACGGCATCCGACGCGGCGCGGCAGCGTTTCGATGGCATACTCGATCTTGCAGCCACTGCCATCGCCGCGACAGGCCTGGGCGTGCTGGCGTGCGCCGGATTGCGTCAAGAGTTCCGCTTCGGGTGTATTGGGACCGGACTGGTTGCGATGTGGCTCACCGGCATGCTGGCGTGCGGTGTTCTCGTTTGCCAGATGTTCATTCGATACGCAGGCTTCCACGTCCTCTCGGTGCCTGTTGTCGTGGGCGGAACACTCATTGGCGGGCTGATCTGGGCGGTTCTCGCGCCACGCACGAACATCCTGGCTTGGCGCCGCGGCCTCGGCAGTGCCGCCCTGGGGTGCTGCGGGCTGATCTGTGCTCGCGAACTGAGTCCCTTTGTTTTCGACTTCAGCTTCGCGTCGATCGATGACCAACTGTCGACCGCAGGCCTGATCCCGTTCCGCAAGTCGTTCAGCACTTCCAGCACTTTCCTTGCATCGAGTGACGTGATCGCGAAATTCGGCCGCTTCATGGTGTTGGGCATATTGACCACCGGTGTCCTCCGGACCACGCCAGCGGTAGAGCACGCCCAGGCGTCACGCGGGATCCAACGCCGCCGAGTCATTCTCGGCGGAAGCATCCTCGCTGTCGTCCTCGAACTGGTTCAGGTTGGATGCCCTGGACGCTCGCTTGACATCACCCACGTCCTCGTCGCGGTCGCCGGAGTTGCAGTCGGCTGCTGTGCCACGCAATACTGGCACGACCTGCTCGCCGCAGTCACACAGGACCGCGGGAGGGCGCAGGACGCTACCCCAACCACTCCGCACTCTGAACCACAGAACGCCGTCACCAGCCCCGCGTCGTGAGGGTGCGCACGGCTACAGAATTCGATCAATGATTTCTTGCGCCCGCCACGCACAGGCCCGTCTAATACTGGGTTGGATCAGTGATTCACCCCACCCTCTAATGGGTGGGGGTGGTTGGTGGGTATGCAGCCATGCTTTGGGGCAGGATTACCGGGGTGCAAGCATGCCGAACGACCCGAGCCGGCGCAGGCCGAAATGTGTCCTCGCGAACGCATTGAAACGCCCAACCGACAGCCGGGTCACGAGCCCGCAGGATCGGTCCAGGCCGCCGGCGTACCACTGCGTACGCCAGCCGTGACCCTCAGCACGAACGCCAACGCTGTACACACGCCCCAGGCCACGAGGATCGTCCAGGCCATATGTGCAGAGAAGACATAACGGGACCCCTGCCAGCAACCGAACCCGCTCAACCCGAGCATGTACGCATAAGTCGCCGCCAAAACGATACCGGCCGCGCGGTTCCGTGCGCGCACGAGCAACCCGACTGCCGAGACCAGGACGATACCGGCGATGAGTGCCCCGGTGCGCCGGTCGACGACCGGTGCGAGCAGGGGCTGCGTCCACGGCAATTGTGCCTGGTGGAGTTCATCCCCAATGGTCATATTCTCGATCACGTTCTTGATGAACCGTTTGGTTACAACCCACGGGTATGCACGACAGGTCCTTATGAACTCAGCCCGATCACGTTGCTGATACGCTCGAAGCTGTGCACCTTCAGGCCCATCGATCACTGCTTCCGCATCGAGCCAGCGACGCCTGATGTCATTCGTACTTGTTTCCTGATCCAGGCCAGCCATGGCCCGTGCTCCCAGCCAGAAGCGAGCACTGATGAAACCGACATGTGAGAGAAATCGTGTGTCATGCACGGCATGGTTACGCTCCATCCAAGCAGCCATGCACGCTACGGCAACCATGCCTGACACGATTGTGCGCATCACGATGTGTCTGCGCGGCAGCCCCAATCCGCTGGCGGGGATCACCAAGACGACCATGACCATCATGATCGGCCAGAACTGCAGCACTTGACGCACCAGGCAACTGAGCCCGACCAGTCCTCCTGCTGCAAGGAACCACCGCCAGCTCCCATCCCTCAAACCGACCACGAAGCATAACAAACTTGCAGTGAACAGAGTCACCATCGGGGTCTCGGTCAGGACTGCACCGCTGAGCGTAATCGATGTGAGCGAAAAGATGCCAATCACACCGGCAACAAGCGCCACGCGTCGCGAGCCCAGCAAGACGTACGCCAGCAAGGCAACGAGCACACAGTTCAGCGCACTGAGCAGGACCTGGATGATCAGTACTGGCCATGGCGTATCACCGGACACCGCTCTGATGCCGGCGAGGAACACGCCATAGCCCGGCCCGCTCCACGCGAGTGCGCCCTCGCCCGTGCCATATGCCGGGCGCCCCAGGTCGTGCAAGGGTGGGCCGCTGTAACAACGCCCCAACAGGTGGTCTGCGATGGCGACATAGCGACTCGTATCAGGTGACATGTGTAACACGGCCTGCGCGTCGTGCTGGCAGGCCAGCGCCACGATCCACGCCCCACGCAACAGTGCAGCGCTAACGAACAACATCAGCAGGGTGTGACTGAACGGACGCCTCGTGACCACATGCATTACTCCCTGCCTGCCGGCTCCATGGTCGGCAACTCTTCATGATCGAGGCGATTGATGATGTAGCGCCACTTACCAGAGGGCTCAGGATGCAACTGGTTCAGCAAGCACACCTTGATGTCCATATCGCTGCCCAACCGGCTGCGTATCGTCCACCGCACATTGTGCTCCAGATCGGACACATCGGCACCCGGGTGCGGAACAACATCGAGGCACACACGGTCCACCGCCTCCTGAGTCAAGCGGTACTGCGCGACGCCATTGATCTCAGCCATATCGCGACTCACGCTCCGCCCACTCACTTGTTGACCGGCAGTGGTACACAAGAACTCGAATGCGCGCCCCAGCGGCTTGTCCATCATCGGGAGATTGATGCCACACGCGCACGCGCCAGAACGCAAGGACCCACGGTCGCCGGTATCATATCGCATGAACGGCATTCCAACGGATTCGAGATTGGTCACCACGATCCGGCCTTCGCACCCGACAGGCAACCTTCGATCGTCGTCGTCCAGAATCTCCACGATAACGTTCTCCGACATGATGTGATAAGACCCATGTGCGCATTGATGGGCAATCATTCCACCTTCACGCGTACCGTATTCTTCAATCACGCGACACCCGAGGGCATTCTCGATGCATGTACGCCACTCTGGAAGCAATTCTTCTCCGGTGGCAAACGCTACGTTGGAACAACAGCCGTGGAGTTCCGGTCGACACTCGCCGACGAACTGGGCAAATCGCCACAGCGTACTGGCATACGAATAGACGGCGCGGGGACGCATATGAAGGAACACGTTGGCGTAATGTTCGAGAGTATCCTGACTGAGATCGAACGCATCGAGCAGCCGTTCGTTGATGAGCCAATCGCGTACGGCCTTGAGTACGCGCCATTGCTCACGAAGCAGGGCTGTACCCCACAGGTAAATGGTGGGATCCCCCGGCCGCAGGCCGAACCACGCGTGACACCGCAGCCGCGCAGCAACATCGGCGCGCCTGCGCCGAGATGCGAGCTTGAACACCAGCGGTGTCCCAGTTGATCCGCTCGTACGCGCCGTCGTCAGCGCATGCCGCATGCTGCAGGCCACAAGGTTCACATCGTTTTCGCGAATGGCCTCACGGGTCATGACCGGCCAGAACTCCAGGCCCTGTTCGGCGCAGGTCTCGACGGCCGTCAGGCCCGCCTGAGCACACCAGCGCGCGTAGAAAGTCGTCTCACTAACGGCATGTCTCGCCAAAGCGCGCAGTTTGTTTCGCTGAAGGTCGGTCAATTCCTGGGCCGTACGCCATTGTGAATCCTGCAACTCGATGGCATAGGGGACCGAGTCCCGCCCACACATCCTTTCGCAGGCCGGGTAGAACACGTGCCGGGACAGTAGAGTCTTGATCATGATGCGCCTCTTGCGAGTGCCCTGGTATATACCTGGCCGATATGGTCTGCCATGACCGCAACCGAAAAATCCCGTTCAACGCGACGACGGGCTGCCTGACCATAGCGACTCCGCAATGGTTCATTCTCGATCAATTCCGCCAGCGCATCGTGCAAGGCCAGGACATGACCACAGGGCAGGACAATGCCCTCGGTTCCGTCCACCAGTGTCTCCGAAACGGCACCCACATCGTATGCCACGCACGCCACCTCGCGAGCCATGGCTTCCAGCAGGCTGATCGGTTGTCCCTCGGCGTAGCTCGGCAGTACGAACACGTCGGCACGATCGAGCTCACGGTGCACCTCATCGGGTGCAAGCTGGCCCATGAAATGAATCGTATTGGACAGGCCGGCTTTCTTGACCGCGCCGCGCAGGGTCTCAACACGGCCCTGGGGGTCCCCGCCGATGATCTGAACTGACATGCGACGCCGCAGGCCATCAGGCATTCGGAGAACGGCGGACAGCAAGTCGTCGATTCCTTTGGCCCTGGTCAACAAACCCACGAACACAACGTGGACACTCTTGCGGGAACCGCTGTCGGCATCGACCCGGGGCGACGGCAGAGCTACAGCGTTATGCACGATATCGATTGGAATTGCTCGGTCGAACCGCGACAACCGTGCTGCCCACCCACGACTCAAAGCGATGACGGCATCAGCCCCGCGCAATACGCGCCGTACGACGAAGCGTGACCAGCGCGACAAGCCGTCGAGAAATGCATCGAATCGTCCACCGTGGATGTGCACAATGACCCGTGCCCCACACATCCGTGCCGACACGTAGTCGATTGTGGATCGAAAGAAAGACATGCCGCTGCAGGTGTGGATGTGCACGATGCCAGGTTGGTGTCGTACGAGCATGTGCAACAGTTGCCTCACCATATTCAGTTGCGACATCAGCCCTTTCCACCATTGGCGATCACGCGCCGTCCGCTTGCTGTTGTCGAAACAGATCACATTGAAGTGCTGGCACAATGGGCTGTGGAGCTGTGTGCGGACTGCTGTCGACATACCGCCCACTGCGCTTGCAGGGCCGACGACCAGGACCGTAGGCATGGCCTGACCCATGTCATACTCCTCCGGGCACGGGTCCGGCGGGCGAACACATGCGCCGTGGTTCGAGATGGGTCTCGAACAGGCGCGCGTACTGATCGACAATCACTTCAGCAGAGAAATAGCGTTGAATCGCCGCGCGGGCGCGGGCACCAAGGTGATTCCTTTCCACCTCGTCGTCACACAATTCGACCACGCGCTCTGCCAATTCGGTGCTGGCCGATGCGTCTACCAGCACAGGCACATGGCAGCGCTGATTGAGCTCTACACAACCGGTTGATCGTGCCGCGATCACGGGAAGCCGCATCGCCATGGCCTCGAGCACGGCAAGTGGCGACCCCTCATGCGTACTGGGTTGGACGTAGACATCTGTGACCGCCAGGTAGTCGTGTACTTCGGACTGGTAACCGCAGAATCGCACGGACTCCGTAAGGCCGAGATGCCGCGACTGTGACTCGAGATCCGCGCGCAACGGGCCGTCCCCGACGATCAGGAGTACGCTATCGGGTCTGTGAGCGACGACACGGGCAAAGGCATCGATGAGGAGACGGTGGTTCTTGACCGTGTACAACGATCCTACGCTACTGACTACGAACGCATCGCGAGGGATGTTCAAGGCGCGCCGCACTGTTTGCGTGTCACCGGGCGGGGTGAAACGATCGAGATCAACCAGATTGCTGATGACCTGCACCGTGTCTTCTCGAACGCCCCACTGGTTTATCAGGCGATTGCTGATGTCTTGACTGACCGCCACGCAGGACGTCGTCAGGCGGCGCAGCAGCGCCGCGCGCCAGCCATCGCGTCGGCGCCCGGTCTCGAAGGTCGCAGGCCCCTGGAAACACTGCACCAGTGGTACGCGTCCACCCAACAGCATGCGGGCCCCGGCACAATCCAACCAAGTGGACAGATTGGTTCCGTGAATGACACTGACGTTCGCACGTGCAAGCGCGAGGGCCAGACGAAACGACGACACTGGACAGCGCGTCTTCGACGGCAAACAGACGAACGGCACTTCAATTTGCCCAACCAATCGATCATCGTAATCTGGCGTCAACCCGATGATGACCTGATTCCAATCGCGCCGGGCAAGTGCCGAGCTCAGGCGCACGACGTTTGTCTCGGCGCCGCCGATATCGAGACTTGGCAGAACGTGTGCTATCGTCCGCCGTCCTGATGTGTAACCACACTTCTTCATCGCCCTACCCCAATGCCGGTCGCGGCCGCCGAGGGGCCACTGCGAGTTCTGGAACGACCGCACTGATATCCACGCGCTCTTCGGGCATCATCTCTTGACGAATGCGGCCCGCGACATTGTGTGTACAACATCCCATTGCCAGCAGAAGCCACATCCCCTCGGTCCACATCCGTGTATGAAACATGCTGCAGGCCAGGAATCCGGCGAGGGCCACCTCGGTCGCAGTCGACATCAGCAACAGATCGCGCAGCGACTTTGCACGAACGGGGTCGCTGTGTTCATAGTCACGCCAACTCTTGCCTAGGCTGCGAGCGCGCTCGAAATGCCAGAACGTCGCCGCGATCACGCTGATGAACAACAGCAATCCTGGGTACCCCAGCTCCGCCAGACACTGGAAGAATGTACTGTGGGCCGAACGCCCGACTTCCAGATGCGGAATGTATTCTCTAACCCGCTTACGGAAGTAGCCCACCCCAACACCAAAGGGATGATCGCGAGCCATGTCTGCGGCCGCCTGCCAAAAATCGAAACGACTCGTGATCGTGCGGTCGGTCGAGATTTCCTTCATGGTGCGCATGCGCGTCCACCAACCTTCATCGGTCAACTGCAGTGCCGCAAGCAATCCCACGACGATGCCGACGAAGCAGCGTAAACGCATGCCCTTCGGCAACTGCATCATGCCGAATACGATCAGCACGATGATCCCTGGAAACGCATTGCGTGTACGTGTCAGCACAACGGTGTTCACAGCGAACCCGGCAGCCATCAATGCGACTAATCGTCCGCGCCATGTGGCTGAGGCAAAGACCATGTAACCCGCCAGGGCCATCATCATGACCATGTGCGCGGACAAGCCACCGGAGGCACTGAAGTCAGGACCTCCGAGCCCCCCGGTCAAGCGACCGGACAGTTTGAGCCCGATGCCGCTCCACGCCTGAAACCCGATGTAGATCGTGCCGACGAGCCACACCCACACCATCCAACGCATGTGTTGCTGTGTTCTCAGCACGCGAATCATGATCGCGATATAGATGAATACCTTGGCCAATTTAATCAGAACCTGCTGGCTGGCCGTGGTCCCCAGCGGCTGGAGGCCCGTAACGGACACGAGAAAGGCATAGAACAGAAACGCGATCATGAACTTGAATGCCAGAGGCACCTGCGATTCGTGATCGCGCATGGGTCGCCAGTTGAGAAACATCCCCAGGCCTGCGGCCACGGCCACCGTAAATGACGTGCGCAGTCCCAGCATGTTGACCGTCGCACCCCACCATTGCGTCTCCGGATTGAGGTTGTAGACCAGGATGTACAGCAGCACACCGTAAACCGGACGAAACAGCGCGCCCACCGTACCACCGATGTAGGCCAACCAGAATATCAGCTCGGTTACCGACATATTACTTTGCCTCGTCCAACACCGCGGGACGCAGCCCAGATGCGCTGATCTCCAAAGACACTGGGATCGAGTTTCCGTACAGGCAACGAACCAACGCCATCTCAGCCTGTTCGACCGTGATCAGGTCCATACAATTGGGTGCCACATCGCAATCCCTGCGATAGCAGGGCGCGCAGGCAATCCCTGACACCAACTTGGCACCCTGGCCGTACAAATCGATCTCTTGCGAACAGGTTGGTCCGAACAGAACAACCGCAGGAACGTCCAGGGCAATCGCCATGTGCATAGCCGTCGTGTCGCCGGTGAGCACCACACTGCACCGCTCAACCAGCGCGGCAAACTCAGGTTCGCTGTGCGTACAACCAGTATGAATCACGGCATCGCCCAAGGCACGTGCAAGACGGTCGTTGCGTTGAATCTCCTCCGGTCCGCCCAACAGCGCAATACGGCAGTCGCAGCGCTCGGCAAGACGCCGTGCCAGGGCTTCAAACTTCTCGGCTGGCCAGGCCTTGTTGGCAAAGACTCGACCGGCTCCGGTATTGAGGCCGATGATGCGTTCCTGTGGCCCGACTCCGGCAGCCTCGAACACGGCCCGTGCGACAGCGCGGTTGTTCTCCGAAGGGAACAATCGGTAGCGCTGGCCAGCATACGGCAGGCCAACCGCACCATAGACCAGTTCCTGGTAGCTGAGTGTGTTGTCGTGGAACTTCAGTTCGTCCGACAGACCCAGGCGAAAGTAGTCATACGCCTCGGCATTCAACGGGTACACCGTGCCACTGGAACTGAGCCCCACACCACGCCTGTCGTCGGTGCGGACCTGCATGGCCAGCGCTGCTGGAGCGGGTTCCTTGTCCAAACTGAACACGACATCGAACGATTCAACCTGCAGCTGGCACAGTGTTGCTGCATCGAACTCGAGCACGCGATCTATGTCTGGATGGCCTGCCAGAACCCGACATCCATTTGGCTTACTGACCCATGTGACCTGACTGCATGGGTACGCCTGTTTGATGCCCGGCAACAATGCAGCCGTACGAATAACATCCCCGAGGGCTCCCAGTTTGATGATCAGGATACGCTGGCCCATCGACTCGTACTGTTGACACCCGCCCTGACAGCCGCGCGCGCATGGACGGTCGCCGACGTAGTGGCGACAATCGAGACGAATGCCCAACTCATCCCACATGAGGGCATGATCGGGAACATCATTACACTTGCGCTTCAATGCACGGCTCCATGCTTCTGTGGTCACGACCGCGACTGACACATCGTTCGAATACTGCGGCCAACTGCTCGGCCGTGTGTTGCCATGTGAACATCTTGACTCGCCGCATGCCCCGACTCTCGAGATCACGGCGTCGCACGTCATCAGCAAAAACTTTGGTCATCGCTTCTGCGATGTCGCGCGGATTCTCCGGATCACAATAGAGCGCGGCATCGCCGGCCACTTCGGGGATGCTGGACGTGTTCGAACACACGACCGCCGTCCCACACTGGAAGGCATCCAGCACCGGCAGACCGAAACCCTCATAACGACTACAGAACAACAATGCATCTGCCCCTTTGATCAGCCCCGGCATGTCTGCCGCGGGCACGAATCCTTTGACGAGGCACTGGCCTGCGACACCACACTTCAATGTCCATGCTTCGACACGCTCACGGGCGCCGGCGGGTTCGATACCAACAAGCACCAATTGAACGGCCGAGCGAATCTCTTCGGGCAAGCGAGCAAAGGCCGAAATCACGCCCGCCGCGTTCTTTCGCCGACTTGCGCCCGTCACGGCGATGAAATATCGGTCGCGTATGTTGTATCGGGCCTTGAGGACGGCCAGTGGAGCTTCGTCCCCGATACGCAGGCACGTCGAATCCGGCGCCCACGTGATGACGTCGATTGCTTCCGCTCGGCCCTTGAGGTCCGATATCACATCGCGTTTCGTGCATTGCGAAACGGCGATGACGCGCCGCGAACGGCGCACGCAGCGCTGAACCCGGCGTTCGAATTGCGGGCGCCACTCATCCTCTGCGGGGTCCGATATCTTGAGTGGTATGAGGTCATGGACAGTCGCAACCACGGGGACCGGCGACCACAAGGGACAAGAGTTGGCCGGGCAATGCAGAACATCAGCGCGGGCGCGCCATGCAGCGCGGGGGAGAGCGATGTGTTCCCAGGTATTCCAACGATCCCCGCGGATGTCTACGACATTCGTACTAATATTGCCCAGTCCATCGAATGGCTCATCGTCAAAGCGGCCACGATGAATCATCACGAACCGCCACTGTGAGCGCACTGTGGCAAGCGTGCGATACACATCGACGAGGTTCTTGCCGGTGCCCCGTCGGTGGCGCGCATAAATGGTTCTGGCGTCGACCGCGATAATCATGGCTCAGTCCGTCGTCGTCAGCGGATCACACACGTGGTGCGCGGCCGTCTCCGCGATGCTCGGATTGACGTGCGCGATACCGCTGTATGCCTCGCGGGCCGCAACATCGAAAATGCGCGCGCCATCCATAACAACAATTTTTTCGAGCGTAGCACGATGTTCGAGACACAGGGTGATCGCGTAGGCCCCCGTCAGGAGATTGGCGTCGAATCCAATCTTCACCGCGCGGTCGACGCACGGTTCGCGCGCACCAGGAATATCAAAATTGTAATCCGACACGATCAGTCCGTCGGTAGCCCGTTTGATCGCGAAACTGAGGATATAGTCATTGGCCGGCAATTCAGTAGTGATGTCGAAATTCAAGTCGGCACGCGACCCGGCACGGTAGCGATCGCACGGCACACCGTGATCATCGAGCAAACGAACGTTGTTGATCGTAGTCGCTCCCGCCGCTGCATCCACTGGCTGATCGCGCATGTGCTCCATGTAGAACCGCAAAGCTTCGGCCGTGGGACCCAGAAACGCACGCTCGCCCTTGAGCAACACCATGGTGTGGGGGCACAATTCTGCGACCGCCTGCAAATCATGTGAGATAAAGATGATGGATCGACCTGAATGAGCGAAGTAGTGCATACGCTCCAGGCAGCGCTGCTGAAACTGAGCGTCGCCCACAGCGAGGACTTCATCGACCAGTAGGATCTCGGGATCCATGTGCGCCGCGACAGAAAACCCCAATCGCGCCTGCATGCCTGAACTGTAGCGTTTGACCGGCGTGTCCAGGAAATCTTGCACGCCCGCGAACTCACCGATATCGCCGATTGTGCGATCGATTTCACGTCGCGTCATACCCAGTATCGCGCCGTTGAGATAGATGTTCTCGCGCCCCGTCAAATCCTGATGGAATCCGGCCCCCACTTCGATCAAGGCGGTCAGCCGCCCATCAACAGTGATATTGCCGTCATCTGGAACCATGATACGGCTGAGCAACTTGAGTAACGTACTCTTGCCCGCACCGTTTGGACCAATGACCCCGAGCGCCTCACCACGTGGAAGATCGAACGACACATCACGCAACGCCCAGAAAGCCCGCTCATCTGCAGGATTACCCTGACCTCGGAGCCAGCGCACCAGCTGCGGCACAGCATCGCGCAGGCTGTCGTGACGTTCGCCACGCACAAAGCGCTTGCTTAGCCCAGTGCAGGAAATCGCTGGATCTGACATCAGATACACTCCGCAAAACGCGATTCGGCTCGACGAAACAAGCCCCACCCGACACACAACGTCGTCAGCGCCACCCCGACGGCACACAGGAATGCACTGTCGAGTGGAACGGCGCCCTCGAACAAACAAGTGCGGTACGCACCGATGATTGCAGTCATCGGATTGAGTTGAATGATCGCATTGACCTCGACGCTGCTGCTCTCGAGTGGATAGATGACATTGGTCACGAACATCCACAGGTAAATGATTACAGAGAACAGGTACCGCACGTCTCGAAAGAAAAGGTTTGCCATTGAGAGAATCAATGCCAGCCCGATAGTCAGGATAATCTGCACCAGCAGGACGATCGGGATGAACAGCACCGCCGGGTGCAGCGTAAACGTCCATTCCGAGAAGAGATGAAAATATGCGATCAAACCGAAGAGAACACTGGAAGCGATAATGAAATCGAATGCACTGCTGGCCACACAGGACAACGGAAAAGCTTCACGTGGGCAGTACACCTTGGTGACGAGGTTATGGTTGGCCACCAGACTGTTGACTGCACCGGTCAGGCTACCGGAAAAGAACGTCCACGGCAGCAACCCGACGTAGGCAAACAGCGCATACGGCATGCCACCCAAGTCGAGGCGACCATCGATCTTCAGTGCACGTGTGAACACGAACGTGAACACGGCCATCATGGACAACGGTACGAACAGTGCCCATGCGGCGCCGAGCAGAGATTGCTTGTAGCGCACACGGATCTCGCGCAACGTCAAGCTGTACAGCAATTCCCTATATGCGTAGAGTTCGCGAAACATGATCGCCCAGGGCTCCTTCCCGCTGGCGTTCAGTGGCTCCTGGTATGTCGACAAGGTGGCTGCGTGATCGAAGTAATCGACTTATCGGACATGGCCGCTGCTCATACCTGTACTGCCAGACGTCCTTCAACGAGTTCGCTGAGGATCTCCACTTTGCGATCCCAGGTCTCATTGCGCACGGCATCTTGCCGTGCCTTGCGGTGGCTGGCGGTGCGCTGCTGCAGGGCAGTCCGGCAGGCAGCTTCGAAGCTGTCGACATCATGGGCGATCAACACGTGTGGACGATACGGCCGCACCTCCGGTAAATCGGTCGATACCACCGGCAAACCCGCAGCGAGATACTCGCGTAGCTTGATCGGATTGACATTGCGGGTCAGTTCGTTGATGTGAAATGGAATGAGCGCCACATCGAATGCTCGACAGTAGCCAGGCAGCGTGGCATAGGGCACCTGCCCCGGCAGATGGACATTCGGTAGTGCAGCAAGTCGGGTCGTGTCGATAGCACTCTTGCCAACAAGTACGAATGACCATCCTGGATTGCGCCGAGCCACCGTGGTCAGCAATTCGAGATCGACCCAATCCTGAATCATCCCGAAGAAACCAAGCACTGGGCCCTGGATGCCCTTCACTGCCTTGGGTATCGCAGTGGTTTCAGCCGTTGACCTGCTGAAGTGCTCGTAGTCAACACCATGAGCGACCAGGTGCACGTAGGGATGCAGATCGCTCTTGGCTGAACGCAAGTATTCAGAGGTCGTAATCACGATGTCAGATTGATTGATCAGTTCACGTTCGAGACGTTGAATGGCCGCGGTGTCGTAGTCTGAAAATGCGCTGAACTCGTCTACGCAGTAATACAAGTCGAGTTCTTCGCCAAATTGGCCCATGAGGTAGGAGACGTCCGGGGCAAAACTCCACAGCTGGGTCGGGGCTTCCGGGAACTGTCGCAACGCCCGACGTATTTGCCGAACAACCAGAGTGCGGTTGACCCGCCGCGCCGAACCGGATCCGGGCAGCGGCAGGAGCAATGGAGTCATGACTGAGAGCTGGGGCCCCATCCGCTCGACACCGCGAACGACCTCGCCTAGCTTTCCTGCAATCGATCGCAAGTCCCGCCCCGAAGCACTGGGTCGCCGAGACCCGTGATAATTGACCCACAGCACGTTGTTGTGTGCCGCGAGTCGTTGCATCACATGATGCTTGCTCGTCGGATCGAAATGCCAGTTACTGGCTATGGCGATGATGTTGCGACCGCGAATCATGGTGTCGCCTGCACAGGCTGTGCCTGAGTCAGTAGAGCTTCGAATTGGGGCATCAGCACCGGCACGGCAAAATGAGCTTTAACGAACTGTACGGCGCTGTCACCCAGCGCACAGCATGCGGCGTGGTCGGACAGCAGGCGATCGACCGCATTGACGAATCCGGACACATCACGTGCGACGAGATAGTCACGATCAGGCTCAGCGCCGATACCGAGGTGACCACTCTCGGTGATCACCGTCGGTCGTCCCGCAGCCAGAGACTCCAGCACCTTTGTCTGGATGCCAATGTCGGTCTGGACCGGGGCAACGAATACACGTGTTGCAGCCAGGTAGTCACGAACCTCATCAACTTCTCCTACAACGTCGATGCCCCGTCGTGTGCTCAAACGCATGACTTCACGAGTCGGGCGTCGCCCAACGATACGCCACACTGCATCCGGATGGCGCTCTATGACCTGGGGCCATACACGGTCGGCGAACCACGTCACGGCTTCGATGTTTGGGCGATAGTTCATCGTCCCGACATACGAAACAACCTTCTCTCGCGTTACACCCCATACACGTTCATAGCTGTCGACATCGATCGGCGTGTGGAATGTCCGAACACGCCCAGCCAACGCTGGATCTCCCAGTTGCCGACACTCTCGATCGTTAACCATCAGGGTCATGTCGCACTTGCTGATGAGTTCGCGTTCACGCAACGCGAGCCGACTGGCCTCGGTGCGAAACAGGCTGGCGAGAGGCCATGTACTCTTGGTTGCGTAGTCCGCCCACTTGCGACTGTCGAAGTCGTTCATGTCCAAAACGCGGCGGCCGACGGGCAATTCCTCGATGTATACGCCCATACTGGAGGAAAACGCGAACGCGACATCAAAAAAATGACCGTCGACCCACGACTGCACGACCTGCCACATACCCGAGTGCCCGTAGTAGCCCTCGGTCAGAGTGCGGCCACGCAGGACGTTCATGCCGCCTTTGGATAATGCCAGATGTTTGTTCAATGGCACAGCCTCGAAGCGGTGACACATCGCCTCGAGTCTGGGTAGATGGTGCTGGTCTTCTTCGGCGTCCAGAAAACAAGCCAACCACACCCGGTGGCGACCTGCGATGTAACGAAGCTGCTGATAGGCGCGCATCTTCTCCCCCTTGTTGGGCGGATAAGGCACGCGGTGATAGAGCATGAGCACGTCCATGGGTTTCACTTGCTGCAGTTATCGGCAGCTCGTGTGGAGCGCAAAAGGTAATTCAGAAGCCGTCTGAATGGATGGCCGTCGACCGCCACGCCAGTACTGACGACGGTGACCGGGGCCCTGCCCGTGGCGTAAGGGCGGGTGTCACCCGGGAATAGAGGCCGATAACCATGCGCCCAATGGCCGGGTTACGGGCAGAGGCAGACGGCGCCAGATGGCCTGGGCCATTCGGAAACGAGGGTTGCCCGGTGTGAGGTTCGGCGCCGCCTTGCCGGCTGGAACATACATCTGGTAACCCAGGGGCTGCGGCTCGAACCCCTGATTCTTCTTGAAATCATATGAACCCTGGTTGTCTACGCGCGAACGGCCGAAGTCGAAGGTGCGCCAACCGTGATCCACGGCGTGCTCCATGAGGGTCGCGTATACATAATTATTGGCCCCGAACGACCGCGCGCTGTCATCTGCTCCAACGTAGTAAGGCATGACCGTGTCTCTGTGGATGAAACTCAGTAGACCAGCGACGGGTCGGCCTTCATGGGTAATGACGGACACGATGTGGTGTCGAGGCATGGCTGCAATCAATTCATGAAAGAAGCGCCGCGGAACATTCGGCGATCCGAGCCTCCGCATACTACGACTATACAGGGCCCAAACCACGTCGATATCCGCACTCTCGAATCGAACCCCCAACTTGAAGCGCTCGCGCGCCCGCCGGGCTTCAGCGCGGGCCTTCCGCGGCAGCGTCTTGAGCACATCGCCAGAGCATTCTGGAAGCTGTTTAACGAAAGTCACATACCGTTCAACGTGCTCGACCTGTGACCACAGCGCAGTCCGTGAACGCAGGTCAACCATTCGCGCACCACGCCGATCAGCCAGGCGCCTGACTGCATCCAGCAAGGCAATCGCAGAAGCCTGCTCGTCGACCAGAGCTCCGCCGTAAACGGCGTAGGGCACGCTGATCAACAGTGTACCACCCAACATACTGCGAACTTCGAATAGCGGCAGCACTCCGGTGACGCGCCCACTAGAAACGACCATCAGGTAATGCGGCCGATGTGGAAAGGAGGCGTGAACGGCATCGAGCCAGGCAAGACCGTGAAACACCGTCGCATCGGCATGATTGTCTACGTAAGTTCGCCACTGCGCGCGATGCTCAACAGCATTGTGATCGAGATGGATAACGTCCATGTCGTGATTGTGCTCGCCAGAGTGAACGGGCCGTCGTGAAACACAATTCGGCCTCCCATACTTGTCGGCAAATGAAGCGTGTTTCCCGATATCGAGACAGGGCCAGGAGCCACGAAGGCCCCTGCCCCTGTCGTTGGATCGCTGAACGGCTTGATCGAGCCGTCAATAGGCCTCGGAATACCGTGAGTAGTGCTTGTAGTATCCGTAGTAGCGGTGGTAGCGGCCCGAGTTCACGCTGTGGCCGGCAAGGATGCACCCCAACAGGTTGACATTGCTGGCCTGCAATTGGCGAATGGTCGCCTTGGCCACCTGTTCCGGAGTCTGCCCCATCCGCACGACGAATAATACACCCGTACACCATGGTGCCAGGACCACAGCATCAGAGACTGTGCTGGCCGGCGGAGTGTCGATGATCGAGTATTGGTAGCGTCGTTTGCACTCTTGCAAAATCGCGCCCGTCGTCTGCCGACTGAGTAACTCAGCGGCATTGTACTCCTTGGTCGTGCCCGCAGTGATAATGTCGAGGTTGGGCAGAGGCGTGGGCCGGATGACCTCTTCGAGCGTCGCATCACCGCGCAACAGGTCGGCCAAACCCGGATACTCGCTGATGCCCAACATCTTGGCCAAAGAGCTGCGACGGAAATCACCGTCGATCATCAATACACGGAAGTGCTTGATCTCAGCTATGACCCATGACAGGTTCATGGTCGAGACGCTCTTGCCTTCCTTGGGAATGCTGCTGGTGATTGCCAGAACCTGGTTCTCACCAGTCGTATTCTGTGATGTCAGTCGCGCGCGCAGGGCACGATACTGCTCAGTGATCTGATCACCTTTGTTGTGATAGGCCACGACCGAATCGCTAATGTCGAAACTGTCGAGATCGACGTCGGCACGCACACTCCAATCGGGGCGTTCGATGAGGGTCTCGTCAGTCGCGCTCATCGCCGAACGAAGGTGCGGCGGAATATCGACCATTTCATGCGGTTCGACTGGCTTTACGTCTGAGTGCGCGGGCTCTTCACCCACCTGCTCACGACGCTGGAGCTCAGCCCGTTTCAATGCATCTGAAATCAAACCCATTGGTTACGTCCTTGTTCAGCCTACGAATTCCACTTCCGACCACGTACCCTCAGCATTGTCGACCAGGCGCTTGTATGTCGCCGGTTCTTCAATGCTCAGGTAGGCCAATCCACCCGACACGAACGTCGCTGCAATGAGCATTACGGCGATCGGCACACCAACCAGTTTCTTCAACAGCAACCGCCTGCGATCTGCAGGCAGTACGATCTCGTCAATGCTCTCGAGCACCTGCACGCCCAGTGACTGAGTCACGGTTGTCGTGTTACGGAAGGTCGAATCGAAAAACTCACGCAGAAACACTGCACACGCGCCGCATGCCAGGCCGAGACCGATCGCAAGCATCATGATCGTCTTCGACTTGGGCAGAACGGGACGCGACATCGCGCTGGCCTGGTGCACTGTCACGAACTCGATGCCCTGGTCCTTGGCATCGATATTGAGCACGCTGGCGATTTTCTTGACGTGTTGACGCTGGTCGCTCAACTCGGCCTCGATCTTCTTGCGCTGGTCCATCAGTCGGCGCATCTCAGGTCGCCGTGCCTCGCTAGCGGACTTGGCTTCTTCGAACCGCGCGTACAGGGCCTCCTGCTGCTTCAGTTCGTGCTCTGCCGAAGCAAGCGCCTCACGATTGGTGACTAACTCGAAGACGATGTTGTTGCGGGCACTCTTTTCGATGGCAGCCTCTGCGGGATCATCGATCCAGTTGTACGCAACATCATTGCCCATCTTGGCTTCCAAAGCGCCCAGGTCCTCGCGCGCACTGCTCTGCTGTCGAGCAAGCTTTTGGATTTCCGGATGGGTGTCGAGCATGCCACGTTCAACGCGTAGTTGTTCAGCCCTGTTGGCCAATGCCAGGATTTCGCTCTTGAGCCGATAGCGCTCACTCTGCATGGCCGACTCAGTATCGAGGATATCCAGATGAGCCATGTCGTGATCGATCATCCGCGGAGGAGGCATTTCTTCGAGGCGAGCCTCGAGGAAACGGATCTTGCGCCGATAATCTTCGATCTTGACCTCGAGCGACTCGCGTTTGGTCGTCGATGCGAACAGCTTCGTATTGACATCCGCCATACCGGAAGAACTGGCATATGGAAAAGCTTCCATCAACCGCGCCATTTCCATGTCGATGGTGTCAATCTCGAGATGCCGACCCTCGATTTCGTTCTCGTAGAAATCACGGGCGTTACGCAATTGATCGAGGTACTTCTCGCGAACGAACGCGGTGTATTCGTCGCGCACAGCATTGGCCAGTTGCGTCATCTTGACGGGCTGCCCACCCGTGGCCGTTATCTGAAAACGATCCAAATCGGCACTGCTTTGCTCGATGACCACCGCGACGCGCCCAGCAAGACCACCGGCGATACTGCGCCGCCTTGTCTGTGATTCGGGGGTCAACACACCCTGCTCGTCCCGTGGCAGATCGGCGGTCAAGCCGAGACGGTCCACAACACGACACATCGCCTCCATCCCGAGCATGTCTTCATGCAGTGTCTGGCGCAGCGCTGCCATCGACTCAGGGCCACTGGCTCCGAGCACCTTGGCAATTGGTATCGTGTTGCGCCGCTCAAACACCGTGCTCGCTTTGTATACACGGGGCAGACGGTGGCTCGAAATGAACACGAACGTGGCGGCGACACAAAACGGAATGAGGAAGGCCCAGCGCCGACTCACTACGACGCGTGTAATCTCGCGAACTGTCCGCCGCAGATCGTCCTTGGATTGATCGAAGCCTGACATAGTTACTCCGTTAACTTCGCACTAGGTCGGCGTTCCCGTAGGCCATCCAGTGGCCGCAGAACGCACAGAAATCAGATAGCCACAGCGCCTCAGCGCTGTGAGGATTGCGACGGCTCATCGTCATACACTTCGGAAGCGTCTTCGACTGTCGCCGGCGTCGTGTACAGTTGGATTGCAGGTCCAACAGGCTGCAGGATTTCGCGAACACGATGGCCGACCCACGCCATAGGTGTTGGTGGCACCCACACGATATCGCCTTCCTGCAATACGATGTTCTGACGCAAGTCGCCACGCACGATCTGCATGAAGTCGATTCGCAGCTCCTGCGTCTCGTTGGGGTCTTCTGGCTCGGGTCGAATGACATGAACTTCGCTGAGCCAGGCGTTTGCTGTGGGCGGATAACGGGAAAGTAGATTCAGAATCGTATCGCTACCCGTAATGGGGACGCGCGTAATCGTGCGGTCAGCGGCGTTGTCTGCACCGCCGACTTCACCAAACATGAAGATCGACCGGCTCGCGCTGGTATCAAGCGACACGTTGACGATGGGATCGTGGTAGTAATGCCGGAGCAGCTTCTGCAACTTTGCCGCCGCTTCACGCGGAGTCAGGTCAACGAGATTGACATTACTGAGCAATTCGTTCTGAATCGTGCCGTCGGGCTGAATGCGGTACAGGCCTTCGACCTCTGGAGCCTGCACTGACTCGATACGAATGATGTCCGGCGGAGCCAGGCGATATGCGGCACCCGATGTCGCATGTTCGTGACCGCGCAAGAAAGTCATGACCTGCTGATGCGACGGTTTGTTACATCCGGCAAACAACCCCCACCCGAGGCCGGCCAGAATGATCATTGATACCTTGTGTCCACCCATTGTCGCGTCCTCGTAGTCTGCAAAAAACCAGTGTTTTAGCCTATTCGGCCCCGGCTGATTCCTTGCTGGTATCGGACTGGGTCGCGCAGCGCATGAACAACTTCAACGCACATAAAAACGGCGTTGTGGAAGCCCTGTGGAACTATCCGATAATGCCTGCCGCCACGCGGGACCACGTGGGTTGAAATAGCCGAAAGTATCAGACCCACATTATCTTCGGACGTCGGCTATGGGTCCGCTAAGTGCTTGGGAAGCTCCGGTAAGCTGCAGAGGGCCCTGCGCCGGCAGGTTAGCAGGCGGGTCGAGTGATCAGGCCCCACAGAGTGAGAAAGCCCATGAAGGACCTTTGATCAAGAGATGATATCGGCGAAATGCGCGAGGGCCTCTGGATTGGCCAGCGCGTCGCGATTATTGACCTCCTCGCGACACAACATCTTCACGACTGCCAGCTCGACCTTCTTCCCACTGATGGTGTAGGGAA
This sequence comes from uncultured Planctomycetota bacterium, assembly GCA_942492115.1. Classification (GTDB taxonomy): domain Bacteria; phylum Planctomycetota; class Phycisphaerae; order UBA1845; family CAIVHJ01; genus CALODL01. The sequence goes on along the minus strand of CALODL010000001.1, from coordinate 132,847 downwards.
TCGCTGGCACAGCGTGGATGTGTTTGGGGACGTGCCGCTTGGTCGCACCATCGGCAATGACCCGCCTGATGGTGGCTTCCAGCCCGTCGCTCCACTCAACGTCCTGCTGAAGAACGACGAACAAGCACACTTCGACGTCATCGTCGACCGGCCGCCCCACGACGATACTGTCGGCAATCTCATCGAGTGCTTCGACAATGCGATAAATCTCGGCCGTACCGATGCGAACCCCGCCGGGATTCAACGTGGCATCGGACCGACCATAGACGATGACCCCACCGTGTTCGGTAATCTCGATGAAATCTCCATGCCTCCATGCCCCCGGAAAGTGATCAAAGTAAGCGGCCCGGTATCGTGAACCATCTTCATCATTCCAGAACCCGACGGGCTGAGACGGGAACGGGCTCCGACAAACGAGCTCACCCTTGGCCCCGGTAACGGCCTCGCCGTCATCATCGAATGCAACCACGTCCATACCCAGTCCGAGACACTGAATCTCGCCTGCACGAACCGGAAGCATGGGGTTCCCGAGCATGAAGCAGCTGATGATATCAGTGCCACCTGAAATGCTCGAAAGCTGCAAGTTGCGTTTGACGTTACGGTAGACCCATTGGAAATTCTCGACGGTCAATGGTGACCCCGTCGACAACATGCACCGCAGGCGTGACATATCGAACTCGACGGCAGGCATGATGCCGTTCTTTTCACAAGTCGTCAGAAATTTCGGACTCGTGCCGAACACGACCATGCTGCTCGACTCGATCAAGCGCCACAGGCGATTGAGATCGGGATAGCCCGGGCTCCCCTCGTAGGTCACAAGGGTCGCCCCCACGCCCAGGGAGCTGGTCACCCAATTCCACATCATCCATCCGCATGTCGTGAAGTAGAACATCGTGTCGCCAGCGTGGAGATCGCAATGCAGCATATGCTCCTTCATGTGCTGCAGCAGCGTGCCACCATGACCGTGGACGATGCACTTGGGAACGCCGGTCGTCCCCGACGAGTACATGATGAACAACGGGTGGTCGAAGGGCACCGGATCGAAGCTGAGCTCGTAATCTTCTCCGGACTTGAAGAAATCATCCCACAGCACCCCCAACGGCACGTGGGTGATGTCCGGGTGGTCTTCCAGGAAAGCGGCAACGACGACGGTCTCGAGGCCATCCAGGCGTTCGACGATCTCGGCGACGCGTGCCCGCAAATCGATCGGCTTACCGCCATACGTGTACCCGTCGACAGTGATCAGCACCTTGGGCTCGATTTGACCGAAACGATCAATCACACCGTTGATGCCAAAATCCGGAGAACAACTCGACCAGATCGCGCCGAGCGATGCGGTTGCCAGCATTGCTATGACGGCTTCAGGGATGTTAGGGATGAACGCCACCACCCGATCACCTCGGGTGACGCCGGCCTGCTTGAGCGCCCCGGCGCACAGCTTGACCGCGTGACGCAACTCGTCCCACGACATATCCGCAGAGCGATCACGCTCGTCCAGGGCGATAATGGCCTTTCCCGCACCTGTGTGCCGCAGCAAATGGGCCGCATAATTGAGTTTCATCCCGGGGAACCACCGCGACCCGACCATCCCCTCGTCAAGCAGCGCTGTCGTCGCCGGATGCATGGCCTCAATGCCCGCCAGATTGAACATCTCCTGCCAGAAGATGTCGCGATGTTCACACGACCAGCGGTGAAGCTCGGGCCAGGTGGCTTCGAAACCGTAAGCTTCAGCCATACGCATCATGAACGCGTACATCTGAGTCCCGCGCACGGCGTCCTCGGAGGGCTGCCACAGAATGTCGTTGTCAGTCATGGGCTCAACGTGCCGGCGATCAATGCTCATATGTGCTAGCCTCTTGACTCTCCGCCTCAATCTTCAAACTTACAATTGTTTCCGGACCAGATCAAAACTGGCCTGAAAAACTGCGGCCCGGAACAATAACCCCAAGGCTCGCATGAGACATTTAGCCGAGGCCGGCCCGCGCCCTCTCGACAACCGGTGGGGCGCCACGCGGCGTTCCGCAACCGAGTCTAATAGGTGTAGTTTTCCAGATAGTAGTCCTTGATGCGGGATTCGCAATTGAACACATAACACAGCAGGGCTGCGCGCATCCACATGCCGTTCTGCACCTGCTGCCAGTACTTGGCGCGGGGATCTGCGTCACAGGCAACGTCGACTTCTCGGCGGCGCGGCAGAGGATGCAGGATGGCCAGGGTCGGTTTGCACTGAGCAAGTTTTTCAGGCGTCAGGCCGAATCGCTTGTAGTCCATGCCTGATTTCTGACCCGGGGTGTCGTGCTCGTCTTGAATGCGCGTCATGTAAATGGCGTCGAGATCGGGCAGCAGCGGATCCAGATCGTCAACGACATCGTAGGACACACCGTGCTCGTCGAGGTACTGCGTGATGTCATCGCCGATGCGCAGTTCCGGCGGAGAAACGAACTTGATCTTGACCTCCGGGTAGCGGCACAACAGATAGGAAAGCGAACGCACGGTCCGGCCGCGCTGGAGGTCGCCGACCATAGCCACGATCTTGTCTGGGAACGGATCGGCTTTGACGCCCGCAGCCCGGCGTACCAGGGCCCCACCACTGAACGCGCGATACAGCGTGTAAATATCCAGCAATGCCTGGGTCGGATGCTGGTCCTTGCCCGAGCCGCCATTGATTACGGGAATCGTGCGATGCATGTCATTGATGAGATGTGCAGTCTTCTCGGCAAAGCCCTCGGACGGATGCCGCATGATGATGACGTCGAAGTACTGGCTGAACACCCGAACGGCATCCTCTTCACTCTCACCCTTGATTTCGGACGACGTCTTGGGGTCGCGAACCTCGTTGTAGCGGATTCCGACGATCTGGCAAGCGGCAGTAAAAGATAGGAAAGTACGGGTGGACGGCTGCGTGAAGTACAGCATCGCACGCCGGTGCGGCAACAGGTCACGAAGGAAGTCGCTCCCCTGGCGGGCCGAATGGATACGACGGATCATTTCGGCCAGCATGCAGATTTCGTCGATGAACCCGCGGGTAAACTGCTGGGCCAGAATGATGTGGAAGATCCTGTCCGATCGCGACAGCATGTCGACGCGCTCGCGCGCCGGCAGCCGTATGATGTCCTCGGCCGTCCTGCTCATGAATATCCTCTGCTTGGGTGGTCCAGCGGGCCCGGATCCGACCTGAGCCCCTCGGAGCGGCATTATATCATCAGAACCCCGCCATTTGCTGAGACAGTTAGTCATTACACTACAACGACTTACGAACAAAACCCGGATCCCGGGCCGAGCCTCCGGCGTGCACCTTGAAATCCGGCCGCAGTTCTCTATCCTAGTGAGATTCAACAGCCCTGAGCGGAGCAAGGAGTGCCCAGAAAGGACGCGCCATCGCTGTTCGAGCTGGTCCAGACGAACCAGCCCGCAACGGAACGATCGAAAACCGACCCGCCCGCGGCCCCCGAACCGGAGCTGCCAGCCGACGTCCCCACGACGGCTGACTCGGCGCCGAGTGGCTGGTGGGTTCGCAGCGACGGGGAACGGGTCCGGTTTTCACTGAGCGTGATCGGTTTGGCCGTCACGATCCTGAGTATCGCAATGGTGCTTACGATCGCGTTCACAGTGGGGAGATTCGTTGGAGGGCGTGATCGGGGTGCCGACCCCAACGCCTTGAATATCGACCCCATCAAGACCGTGATGGAGCGGGCACCGACGCCGGAAGTTCTGGGCAATTTGAGTCAGCAACCTGTTCCGGCTCAACAACAATTGACTGAAGCGCCCGCGGCTCAAGCTGACCTAGAGGGCGAATGGGTCCTCGGCCTCAACTACGTGTGGGTCGAGACATTCAAGACTGAAGACGACGCCCTGCAAGCCCAGGCGTTTCTCAAACGGGCGGGCGTCGAGACGACGAGTTTTCCGTTCGAAGGCGGCTACCGGCTGTTGGCCAACCAGGGATTCGACTATTCGAATCCGGATGACAAAGCCGCTTGCGAAGGGCTGACTCAACGCATCAAGCAACTCGGCGACCAGTACTCACGAGAGGGTGGCCGATACAGATTCAAGTACCTCGTCAAGAAAATGACGGCACCATGGTGAGGAGCCACTAAGAGATGTCCATCGATCAATCACTCAAGACCAAAGGCGCCACCGCGCGTCACCGCAATGTTCTGCGTCGCCCCGAACGCATCGCCAAGCTTCAGGAAGAAGGTCGCTGGAGCGATGAAACCAGCCCCTTCGGACTGGTCAAGGTTGCGCACCGTAAGGTCAAAGTCGGCGGTAAGACCAAGAAGAAGGATCAGGCTGAAGCGACCGAAGAAGAGAAGAAGCCTGCCAGCTAGGACACCCGGGGTTTGTCAACGACAACAGGCAACTCAGCGGATGCCTCCCGGTTCATCTCCGATCGTGCGAAACGCGTACGGGAGTCCGGGATTCGTCGCATTTTTCACCTGGCAGCAACCCTCGAAGACCCGGTGGATTTCTCCATCGGGCAGCCCAACTTCGATGTCCCTGACGAAGTCAAGGCGTCTGCCATCCGCGCGATCACGGATGGCCACAACGGCTACACCGTCACGGCAGGACTCCCCGCCCTACGAAGCAAGATCGCTGAAGGCCTCGCTGATCTGTACGACAGCCCCCCGGCGGTCCTGGTCAGTTCGGGCGTTTCAGGTGGCCTGTTACTGGCACTGATGGCCACGGTCAATCGCGGCGATGAAGTTCTCGTCCCAGATCCCTATTTCGTCAGCTATCCGGCACTCATCGAATGGCTCGATGGCAGCCCTGTTTATGTGTCGGGCTATCCTCACTTCGACCTCAATCCCGATGCCATTCGTGCTGCCATCACACCGCGCACGAAGATGCTGCTGATCAACTCACCTAACAATCCAACCGGCATCGTTTACTCGCGTGAGTCGATTGAAGCGGCATGTGAAATCGCGCGTGAACATGACCTGCTGGTCATCAGCGACGAGATCTATTCTGACCTGAGCTACGATGGCGCAGTCCCGTCAGCCGCACGCTATGCGCCCGAACGGACACTGCTGCTACGCGGTTTCGGTAAGAGCTATGGCATGACCGGGTGGCGCATGGGCTATCTCGCCGGCCCCGACGCGCTGATCAACCAGATCGCCAACATGCAGCAGTACACTTTTGTGTGCGCCCCGAGTATCGCCCAGCATGCCTGCGTGACCGCCCTGGACACCGACCTGACCGAACGCGCCGGCCACTATCGACGGAAACGCGACACCATCGCCGCAGCTCTCAAGGACCACTACGAATTCTCACAACCCTCCGGTGGATTCTACTTCTTCCTCGAGGCACCCGGGCGCTACGCAAGTGGAACAGCTTTCGTCGAAGAGGCCCTCAAGCGAAACCTGCTGACTGTTCCAGGCAGCGTGTTCAGCACACGGGACACACACGTCCGCATCAGCTACGCTGTCGATGACGATATCATCGAGCGAGGGTGCGACATCCTTCGAGCCATGGCCTGATCGGCTGCTACCTCGCCCCATTGCACGAGTCCCTCCACCTTCCAACCGATGATTGTTATGATCGATGTGGAGATCGCGCAACACCGTTTCGAAATGGCACAAATTAGTGGTTGTTCTACTGTCCCTGAGCCTGCTGATGCTGAATGCAGCCAACGACGAGCTGGAGCGCACCGCGCACGTTCAACGTGGTGCATCCCTGGGAATTGGCCGCCACATGCCCGACCTGCCCCTGCACCCATTGAACCAGCCGCGTACGACACTGGCTACGCTACTTACCGGTCATCGTGGCGTGGTCCTGGCCATGACCAGCTGTGGTTGCCCGCTGTCCAAGAAATACGCGCCGCGACTGGCCGCCCTCGAAACAGAATTCTCCGACTCTTTTGCTTTTGCCTACGTCAACACGGTGTCATCGGAGTCGACCGATGACATGCGCAGCCAGATCCGCGAATACGGTTTCGATGGGCCATACCTGCCCGACCGCGACAATGCCATCGCCCGGGCGCTGGGCGCGCGGACCACAACCGAAGTCTTCGTGATCGATGGTCAACGTCGCCTCGCCTATCGGGGTGCCGTTGATGACCAGTATGGAGTCGGAACCGCACTCAACGCGCCGCGTAACGAGTATTTACGAAACGCCCTGCGCTCAATCCACACGGGCAAGGCGCCAGCGGCATCCGCCACATGGTCACCTGGCTGCCTGCTGGATCTCCCCCTCGACGATTGGAAAACGACCGGCGCGGTCTCCTATTTTGGCGAGGTGGCCAACATCCTGGCGGAGCGCTGCGTGAGCTGTCATCGCAGAGGCGGCATCGCGCCGTTCAGTCTCGAGTCGCATGGCCTGCTGCGCGGACGGGCCTCAATGATCGAAGCCGTGGTCCGGGATGGACTGATGCCTCCATGGCATGGCGTTGAACCAAGACCTGACGGCACTTCCCCATGGGCCAACGACCGCGCGGTACCGGTACGTGAGCGCGAGGTGCTGTTATCCTGGCTGCGCGCCGGGATGCCACTCGGCGAACGCAAACCGCTGCCTGCACTCGAGCCCCTCTCCCAAACCTGGATCATCGGCCGTCCCGATCTGTTGCTGTCCTCGGCGTCGATCGCGCTGCCCAGAACCGGGCCGTTGGTCCACCGCCGGCTCATCGTGGCCACACACCTCGAAACTGAACGTTGGATCCAGTCATTTGAGTTTCGCCCGGCCAAGATCGAAACGGTGCATCACGCGGTTGTGTGGCTGATGACACCAGGGTGCGTCTTCCCCTCACCAATGGAGACTCCGGGCGACCTGGAGTTCTTCGGCACCTACAGTCCAGGCGACAGCACGGTGACCTATCCGCCGGGCACCGCCCGACGACTGCCCGCGGGATCCGTACTCGTTGCCGATCTGTATGCCCGGCCGATGGACGAGGTCATGAGCACGCGTTTGCGTATCGGCATGCGCTTCGCCAACACGCCGCCAGCCACAGCCATCGAAACCATGTCCACGCACGCCAAAGACTTTACGGTTGGTGCAGGAACGGCTGCGGTACGGCACACCCTCACGGCAACACTGCACGAGGACACGCAGATCCTGGCATTGACGCCTTACGCGCGAGCCCGAGCCAAGGTCGTGACACTGAGTCTCAACATGCCAGACGGTGAAAACCGCGAACTTCTGTATGCCCCACGCTACGACTACCGCTGGCAAATCCGGTACGTCCTCGAGCAACCACTGTCCCTGCCCGCCGGAACACAGCTGCGGCTCGACGGCGTATTCGACAATACCGCGGCCAATCCCAACAACCCCGACGCGAATGCCACGGCGACGGCCGGACCGGCGGCCAACCAGGAAACATTGTTGCTGGCCATCGAGTTTGGCAAGCGACAGCAGCAGTAGATTCTTGCACACCTACCGCGTTGGACTCGCCTCTTTCATGATAAATTCCAGATCGAGGCCGGCATCCGTATACTCCGGTCATCTCAACCGGAGGATCCGTGATGACTGTGATGACTGTATTGTTGATAGCCACCTGCATGTTCCTGGCCCAGGAGAGTGCCCAGACACAACCGCCGCTCGATGTACAACTGACCCGAGTTGTCGAGATGCGGAAGTCCACCACCGTCGTGCGCCGCACCACCGAGTCGTTCGACCCGGCAGGCGAGGCGCGCCTGGTCATGACTCTCGAATTGCGTGGCCCACTGGCAGCCCGGGCCTATCGCTACGGATTCATCGCCGCAACGTGCATGACGCCTGAAGGCACTGCGCTCTCACCGATTGCTGCCGGCAACGCACACGCACACCCCATCGATAATTTCATCGACATCGATCGTGAGATGATGTTCGCCTTTGAGCCGAACAAGCCGACTGATCTCATTCGGATGGAACTCGGCTTCGAGCCGCCCCTGCGTGCGACGCGCGCCGTAACGCTTACAGGGCAGGTCGCTCTGCTGGTCGCAGAACGCCAACAGGAGATCACTTTTGAAGATGTCCGCAGCCTGGGCACGACAGCGCTGAATCATCCGACCCTGACGAACGCGGGACTTCAGGTCATGCTGCAGAAGAAGACTCCCACACCAACATCGTTCGAGGATCCAGCGCGTAGCATTCACCTCGACATCACGGGTCCAAACGAATCGATCACGAGCATGAAACTGATCGACGACAACGGCCGTGTTATCGACACCATGCGCATGTGGCAATCGATCGGCAGCCAGACCTCGTACAGTCTGCAGGGTTTCGAGGAATTGCCCTCCACGACGCACTTGCACATGACCATCGCTGTCGGCCAGCAACGCATTGACGTTCCGTTCGGTTTCAAGAACGTTGCGTTGCCGTAGGTCCTGCGTCGTGACCACAGTGGACACGTGGCGCACGCAAACAGCCGTGCCCGACCGCTGACCGATCGAGCACGGCTGTCAGTTGTAACGACCGCTCGGACGCAGTGCGCCTTAGTGCCCCATTTCACAATTCTTTGCAGGGTCTTCCGGACGCTTGCCGCCCTGAACTGTGTTGCTCGTCGTCAACGATGTCAGGCATCGCCTCCTCCTCGCGCCTTGCCCAACACGACAATCGCCGCGGAGAACCCTACACCCAATTATGAAAGGGAGCACTTAGACCACGGTAAAGTAATTTGTCATCGCAAAGTCCATGTTATCCGTCGTCAGCACGCACTCACTGCCTTCGTAGCGACAATGATTGATGACCTGATCCAGCAGATCACGCGGGTGACAGAAGCGGAACGGACGATTCTCTGCCTGGTAGCGTTCGAACATGTGGTCGACGGCCGTCGGTTCAATGGCAACACCGGCACGTTCGGCCATGAAATGCAATAGATCTCGCGTCTCTTGCTCACACGGATCTTTGACTTCGATTTTGTACGGAATACGCCTGAGAAACGCATCGTCCACCAGGTCGCGAGGCTCGAGGTTGGTAGAAAAGATGATCAACTGATCAAATGGAACTTCGATCTTCGTACCGTTGACCAACTGCAGGAAGTCAAAGCGTTTCTCCAACGGCACGATCCAACGGTTCAGCAACTCAAACGGATTGACCCGCTGGCGGCCAAAGTCGTCGATGACCAGTGAGCCGCAGTTACTCTTGAGCTGCAACGGTGCGTGACTGATCTTACTGACCGGATCATAGCTGATTTCGAGAGCATCCATGACCAGCTCACCACCCACGACAATGGTCGGCCGCTTGATCTTGACCCACCGCTCATCGAACTGATTGGCCGTGATCAACGTCGACCCCGTGTCGACCGGATGGTGTACCTGCGGATCGTAGAGGATCAGGATCTGGCCTTCGACCAGGATGGTCTTGGGAATCCATATTTCGGCACCGAAGCAACTGGTAATCCGTTCTGCAATACTCGACTTGCCGTTACCTGGGGCGCCATAGAGGAACATCCCGCGCCCGGAGTTCACTGCAGGACCGAGACGACTGAACAACTCTTCGTTGATCAGCAGGCCATCGAAGGCCCTCTCGAGATCCTCTCGCGTAGGCTTCTCGAACGCAATCGTTTGCTTCTTGACTGAAGCGATGTAGTCCTTGAGCGGAACCGGGGACGATCCAAGATAGGAACATTCCTCGAAGTACTTCTTGGCCCGTTCGCGGCCAAGATCCGACAGGGCGTAAGTGAAATCCAGATGCCCCGAGTCCTTATAGAACACCATCTGTTCGTCTTTGAGATCGTTCAGCAGTGCCTTGAGATCTTTGAGTGGCAGCGCGAGGGCCTCCGTAATCTGACGACCGGCGGAAGCCCCATTGCTCAGCAGATACTTGAGGACCAGTGACTCAGCCAGCGAACTACTGATGCCCGCTTCCGCGAAGGACTCGATAGGCTTGGGGCGGAACAGCTCCTTGGCCATCGCCGATGTTTCGATCACTGGTTCGGGTGGCGGCACGGGCGCAGCCGGCTCTTCGTTCGTCGAGCGCGATTGACGCTTCTTTGCTATGACCGGCGGCTGTGGCATATTCCAACTCATCGTTCGTCTCCCTCGATTCGGCTGATAGGCTGAGAAGTGGCTCGGTGCCCATGGCCTGAACACGACACGGGCAACGTGCGGCAATCATCGTCCGCAGGCCAACCATTTGAATGTACGATTTGGAGATCGCGCCGCAGCGCAAGAACAGAGCCGCAACGTTAGCGGACGTCCGCGCAGTGCAGGGAGAGGTAATTCAAAACATCACGGGTCTGTACGACGGCCTGCACGCGACCCGCATCAAGGATGGGAATGTGTCGAAAATTCTTGACCGCCATGAGATTGAGGCCAAAGGCAATCGAATCGGACGTTTGGAGACATTCCGGGGAAGAGGTCATGAACCGGCGGACCGGTTCGTGTTTCAACTCCTCGTAGCGGTCCGCGACCTTCATGAGAAAGTCGCGTTCAGTGAAAATGCCCACAAGCTGATCACGGTGCAGGACGACAACCGCGGAAGCCTGTGCATCGCACATCGCCTGCACGACCTGTGCAATGGTCTGTTCAGGAACGACGGCAACACCAGCCGCCGGCTTGAGTTCCATGATCGCGTCGCCCAGCAAACGCTGACCAAGATCGGGAAAATTACCTTCCGGGGTGACATCGACGAGATCAGCCTGGCACTGGTCGCATAGATCCACACCGTCGATGTTGTCGTGTCCGCAAGCTGGGCATTGGCTCATGGCCGCGCTTATACCATGGAGTATGGACTTCGGGCAAACGGCCCCCGGATGCCCCGGACACCAAAAGAAACGGGACGTGACCGGCGTCACGCCCCGTGAGGTGTTTGGTAATTGCGCTCCAACGTTCTCGGTCAGCCGAACGCTACTGCACTTCCCATGTCTCGCGGCCCGACAGAATCGATTGGATCCCGGCTTCACCGTTGGCCTCGCGAGCGGCATCGAGCTGGTCGGTCATGAGCTTCTCATATGTTGGACGCTCCACTCGACGATAGATCCCCATCGGTTCAGGAAAGTCGGGATGGCTCATCCGCGACAACAGGAATGCCAGGCTGGGGTCGTCCTCGGACTCGTTGTGGAACAGCAAGTCATCCTCGGTCACGCCATTGCCGAGCGACACGACCTCGGGAACCGCACCATTCAAACGAATGCCCTTATCACTGTCTTTGCCGAACACCATTGGCTTCCCGTGTTCGAGATACAGCACATTGTCATCTTTGGTCTGGCGATCAGAAGCGTAGAGGAACGCCTTATCGTTGAAAATGTTACAGTTCTGATAGATCTCGACGAAACTCGTACCCTTGTGATCAGCGGCGGCCTTGATGATGCCGCCGAGGTTCTTGACGTCGACATCGACCGCGCGGGCAACAAAAGTCGCCTCGGCCGCAATGGCCACGGACAACGGTCGGAGCGGATGATCGATTGAACCGAGCGGTGAAGTCTTCGTCACCTTGCCTATTTCGGAAGTCGGCGAGTACTGCCCCTTGGTCAGCCCGTAAATACGGTTATTGAACAGGAGTACGACCATGTCGATGTTGCGCCGAATCGTGTGCAGCAGATGGTTGCCACCGATACTCAGGCCATCTCCGTCACCGGTCACGACCCACACCGACAAGTCCGGATTGGCACACTTGACGCCGGTCGCAACGGACAACGCACGCCCATGGATCGAGTGAATCCCGAACGTCGAGACATAGTATGGGTATCGGCTGCTGCATCCGATCCCGGATACGAAGCAGAACTGCTCACGGGGGATACCGAGTGTCGGAAGTACTTTCTTGACTTGTGCCAAGATGGAATAGTCTCCACATCCGGGGCACCAGCGCACATCCTGATCAGAGGCAAAATCCTTGGGCTTCAGTGTTGTCAGCTCTACGGAGGCACTCATACTGCAACCCCTTCTTCAAGCATCTCGGAGATCTTGTTAGCGATCTCACTCACCAGGAATGGCTTGCCCTTGATCTTGCTCAGACCTTCGGCGTTACACAAAAAACGGGCACGCAACAGCATGCGCAACTGGCCAAGATTCAATTCCGGAACGAGGATCCGCTTGAACCGCCCAATGATGTCCTCGATATCGAGCGGCAATGGCTTGATGTTCCGCAGGTGGATTGCCGAAACCGACATGCCCTTTTTGTGGCACTCTTGTACGGCGCTGGTGATCGCACCGTAGGTGCCGCCCCATCCGATGACCAGCAGATCTCCCGACGCCTCGCCGAGAATCTCGGTTGGAGGTAGTTCCTTGGCGATCCGCTCGACTTTGTCCTCACGCACGTGGACCATGTGCTCGTGGTTGTCCGGATCGTAGGATACGTTGCCGGAACCATCCGCCTTCTCGAGACCACCAACACGGTGCTCCAGGCCCGCCGTGCCCGGCAGGGCCCAGGGACGAACGAGGTTTTCGTCGCGACTGTAAGGCTCGAATGTCTCCGCGTCTGCCGCTGTCGGGTGCTTGACCTCGATGGGAGGCAGGTCGTCGTAGTTCGGAACGGCCCAGGGTTCGGCGCCGTTGGCAATGTAGCCGTCACTCAGCAGAATGACGGGCGTCATGTGTTTCATGGCGATACGCGCTGCCTCGATGGCCGCGTAGAAGCAGTCTGCCGGCGAACGGGCGGCAATGACCGGCAGAGGCGCTTCGCCGTGTCGCCCATTGATCGCAATGTTCAAATCAGATTGCTCGGTCTTGGTCGGAAGTCCGGTACTGGGGCCACCACGCTGAATGTCGACGATCACCATGGGCAGTTCGAGGCACAGTGCCAGGCTGATGGCCTCTGACTTCAGCGCCAGGCCCGGGCCACTCGTACTCGTTGCGGCCAGGGCGCCAGTGAACGCGGCGCCAATTGCACTGGTCACGGCGGCAATCTCGTCTTCAGCCTGGAACGTCTTGACGTTGTATGCCTTGTAGCGGTTGAGTTCCTCGAGGATCGTACTGGCCGGCGTGATCGGATAGCTGCCCAGGAACAAATCGCGATTGGACAACTGTGCTGCCACCACAAGGCCGATGGCGACCGCCTCGTTGCCGGTGATCTTGCGATACGTGCCGGGGGCGATCGTCGCCTGAGGCACCTCATAGGACACCGCAAACGCCTCGGTCGTCTCTCCGAAGAAATAACCTGATTTCAAGGACTTGGAGTTAGCCGCAGCAATTTCGGGCACTTTGCGAAACTTTTGCTGGATCCAATCGAGCGTCGGTTCCATCGGGCGACCGTAGAGCCAGTAAACCAGGCCCAGAGCAAAGAAATTCTTGCAGCGATCGACAGCCTTGGAGCCAATCTCGAGGTCCTTGAGTGCCTCGCGGTTCATCGAGCTGATTTTCACGGAATGCAACTGGTAGCCGTCGAGGCTGCCGTTCTCGAGCGGGTTCTCGTCGTACCCGGCCTTCTTGAGCCCCGCAGAGGTGAACTCGTCCTGATTGACGATGAGCACGCCCCCCTTGGTCAGGTCGGCGACGTTCGTCTTCAGCGCTGCGGGGTTCATGGCCACGAGGGCATGAACCATGTCCCCCGGCGTAAAGATGTCCTTGCTGCTGAAATGAATCTGGAAACCACTGACGCCGGCCAGTGTCCCGGCCGGAGCGCGGATTTCAGCAGGAAAGTCGGGCAAGGTGCTGATGTCATTGCCGAAGAGAGCCGACGTGTTGGTGAATTGGGTTCCGGCGAGCTGCATGCCGTCACCCGAGTCGCCGCAGAATCGGATCGTCACCGAATCCAGGCTCTCCACCGGCTTATTCGTGGATCCCTCTCCGTTGTTGGCGATCATCGTAACTGAACTCCTAGTGCGTAGTTGCTCGTGATTATAGCTGAGTGTTGCTCGGTGATGCTGGTGGCAGGATGTGGACTGTTCAGTCCTTATGCTCCCTCTCTCGACCCAACAGCTGGTGAAGATGTCGGTGGCAGGTTGTAAACCGCCTCCGGTGAGTGTTCCACCAGGTACTCCATGACCCGCTTGACCGATACGACACCAATCGGGCATCCGAGATCATCGGTCACCGGCAAATGACGCAGCCCCCTGCCATGGAGGAGGTTGATCGCTGTGGTGATCGGGTCGCTCAACTTCACGGTTGCCAGATCGGTGCTCATTACCGTCTTCATCGGCGAATCAGGGTCGACTTTTTCTCCAATAACGCGCCGGATGAGATCTCGCTCTGTGAAAATTCCGACGGCGCGGCCGTCCTCGTCGCACAGAATGGCACATCCGGCCATCTCTCGCTGCAAAGTTTCAACCGCGTGTCGGACCGTGTCGGTTTCCAACAGGGTCACGGCCGTTTTGGGCCGCAGATCCTTGACCAGGTCCTTGCGCAGATTCTCAGTCAGTTTCATGTGTCGATGCCCCGATCAGATCGTTCAGCATAGAACCTGTGCCGCAAAAAACAAGACGTTTGGAGGGGTATTCGTCAGGTTCGACCCTCCGCCGGTCGCCTCCGGCGAAACTCCGTGGGCCGTTCACACGCACGTAGCTCCGAATCCATATCCGTCACCCCGTCGCCTTGGCTTCGCGGCGACAGGCCCCAGCCCATCGAATTGAAGTCCTTGAGGTTATGGGATTGTCGCGCAAAGCGGTTTGGCGCCACAGGTACCCGGATCTATGATTCGCCGAATGCACCGAGTCGCACGCCCCAGCCTGTTTGCCTGTCTTGCCATGGTTCTGCTGGCGTCAGCATGCCGCCGCGCGCCCGCAACGCCCTTGACCCCAACACACACGATCGCGGTCGACTGGGGAGAGAAATCCAAGACTGGGGACGAGTCCATCAACGCCTTCGTGACTGAGGCCGTCGATCACTGCACCAGCCGCAACTATGAGGAATGCCGGCTGTTATGGCATTTCGACCACCAGCCTCCATCGCGCAAGCACTTCGCAAAGCTGTGGCAAGCCGTGGAACGTGTTGAGATCCGCCGGGTCCAGGAGGTCAAGTTCCGCCTGCCCAGCGGGAAGATCGAAAACCGCGACGAGCCCGTGTGGGTCTTCCACGCTTACGTTGACGTGTCCGAGGATGCCCGCATGGCCAGCGGCGGGAAACTCCGTGATTCGGACCTGTTTCTCTTGATCGTCCGGGACCGCGATTCCTGGCGTTTCTCACCCGCCCCGCCGGAAATCCGTGATACCCTCGCCCGTGTGGTCGAGGGCCAGGACGCCACCGAACCACCTCCACCAGGGCCTTGATCGGGGCCCGTCAGCCAGATTCGAACGGGTCCAATACAGATCTGACGGATTCTCGCCGAAGCACAGTCCATGACCCCAGCTATTAACTTCACCCCTTTGGGCACCGCCCGAATGCTGATCGCCGGCCTGTTGATGGGCCTCGCCAACCTCGTGCCGGGCGTCAGCGGTGGCACCATGATCCTCGTGATGGGCCTGTACGATGAATTCGTTTCCAGTGTGGCCAACATCACCCGACTGAAATTCCACAAGAAAGAGATCGTCCTCCTCGCCATCATTGGATCGACAGCAGCGGTCAGCGTAGGGGGTGGCGCCCAGATCATCGGCACGCTCGTGAAGGAGCACCGCGGAGCCATGTGGGCCCTGTTCATCGGCCTGACGCTTGGGGGAGCCCCGCTGTTGTTGAGCATGATCAAACGCTGGAGCCCGATGATTGTAACGGCCGCGATCATCGGCTTCATCGGCGTCGGCCTGATGGGTGTGGTCAAGCTGGACAAACCGGCCCGGTCCGACGCCGAGTCAACACAACTCGAACGCAACATCCCGCTCGACGTCACTGCGGGCGTGATGGGTGTGGCCGCCATGGTGCTGCCTGGCATCAGTGGCGCGTACATGCTGCTGCTGATCGGACGCTACGAGGCCAACCTGGGCGCCATCGCCATCACCAAGGACTACCTCGTCTCGGGTGGACAGGCCGGCAGCCTCGAGGGCCTCAATGTCCTCATTCCCGTGAGCATTGGAGCGCTCATCGGCCTGGTGGCCATCAGCAACTTGCTGCGCTGGCTACTCGAGCGTCACGAGCAACCCACGGTCGCGATGCTTTTTGGTATTCTCCTCGGTTCCGTCATTGGCCTGTGGCCCTTCGGCAACCCCGCCGACGGCGGTGTGAGTTTTGGTGTGGGCGGCGCCCTGATCGCAGTCGGGTTCGTCGTCACCTGGATCCTGGCCCGCATCTCCTCGGCGTCGGACCAGACGGCCGTCGCGCCGATCTAAGCGACCCGTAAGCGAAGCGGTTCAACGGTTTCGCACAGGCGCGATGGTGTTTTTTTGGAATAGTGGCGTGACATGGCCCGGACAACACGTTAAGATCTGTGCTGTAGAGACTTCGGTGGCTCTCCGCCCTGGCAGACAGCCCCCTTCCGACCGTCGTTTCTTCCGGATCAGAACGTTTCCGCGGCCCCCAAGCGAATGTGGAAGAGACGCTTACTGCAAGTGTCGACATAGCACGCCGGCCGCATAGCTCCGATTTTTCAGCGTGTCAGGACAGAGGTCGTGAAGGGGCCTAACAAGCCGGTGATTGGCCTATGTGGCGGTATCGCCTCGGGCAAGTCTCTCGTGGCCAGGATTCTGGCCGAGCTTGGTGCGGGAATCATCGCATCAGATCAGCTCAATCACGAAGTTCTCAATCAACCGGACGTACGCCAGCAGATTCGATCCTGGTGGGGTCAGGATACATACGACACGAACGGTCACTGCAGGCGCGACAAGCTCGCTCAGATTGTTTTTGCCAAGGATGAGGCACGGCGCCGCCTCGAAGCTCTGACGCACCCACGGATTGCTCAACTGCGTCAGGCCCAAATGCAACAGTTCGAGACAGACCCGAACGTCACGGCGATTGTAATCGACAGTCCATTGCTGTTCGAAACGGGGCTGGACGCTATGTGCGATGTGGTCGTATTCACCGACTCTGACCTGTGTACGCGGATCGATCGTGTCATTGCGAGCCGCGGCTGGGACAGCACAGAACTGGAACGACGTGAGAAACTGCAGATTCCGCTGGACACCAAGCGAAAAGGGTCCGATTATCTGGTAGAGAACAATTCCGACACCGACGCTCTCCGCCAGCAGGTGGACACCATCTTCCGGCAGATTATTGCGGCGTCTCACCCGACTGATTAATCCACTGATGTAATTCATAACAGCTTCAAGCACGCATAAGTCATCAAATTCGAGCAACTGCAAGACAACAGCATCACCCACGATCGTCCGGAATAGCGGACATCTCTCATCCTCAGGAGGAATAACCTCATGGCCAAGAAAGCCACCAGACGAACCCGCCCAGCCACGTCCAGATCGCGCTCCCGCGCATCCGACTCATCAGCGGGCAATGAAGCTGTCGCCACCGCCCCGGCGCCGGATCCCGAAGTGAACGAAGATATGTCGAGTGCGTCCTCGTCGGCCGCCCACGAGACACAAGCCAAATACGAAGAAATCAAGCGCAGCGAGTTACACATCACCGACCTGCAGAAGATGACCGTGTCAGAACTGCAGGAGATCGCCAAAGAAGAAAACATCGAAGAATTTGCGGGCTTGAAGAAACAGGACCTCATTTTCCAGATCATCAAGACGCGCATTCAGCAGAACGGGTTGATGTACGGCGAGGGTGTTCTCGAGATCCTTCCGGACGGATTCGGCTTCCTGCGTAGCCCCGAATACAACTATCTGCCCTGCCCTGACGACATCTACATCAGTCCGTCGCAGATCCGCCGCTTCGGCCTGCGTACCGGCCATATCGTCGCCGGGCAGATCCGCCCGCCCAAGGAATCGGAGCGTTACTTTGCCCTGCTGCGCGTAGAAGCAATCAACCTGCAGGATCCCGAAGCGGTCACCGAAAAGACCAACTTCGAAGACCTCACCCCCCTGCACCCGGAACGACGCATCATTCTCGAGACCGACCCCGAGGAGATGAACATGCGCATTGTCGACCTGACCACGCCAATCGGTCAGGGACAGCGCATGCTGATCGTCGCGCCCCCGCGTACCGGCAAGACCGTCCTGCTGCAGAAGATCGCCAACGCCATCGCGACCAATCACCCCGACGTCTTCCTGTTCATCCTGCTCATCGACGAACGCCCGGAAGAAGTGACCGAGATGAAGCGCGCCACTGATGCAGAAGTCATCAGCTCGACGTTCGACGAACCCGCTTCGCGGCACGTGCAGGTTGCCGAGATGGTCATCGAAAAGGCCAAGCGCATGGTCGAATTCGGCAAGGATGTCATTATCCTGCTCGACTCGATCACACGCCTCGCTCGTGCATACAACACCGAAGTTCCGCACTCCGGCAAGATCCTCTCGGGTGGTGTCGACGCCAATGCCCTGCAGAAGCCCAAGCGTTTCTTTGGTGCAGCCCGTAACATCGAGGAAGGTGGATCACTGACCATCATCGGTACCGCCCTCGTCGACACGGGCTCGAAGATGGACGAGGTTATCTTCGAAGAGTTCAAGGGCACGGGTAACAGCGAGCTGCATCTCGATCGCCGCCTCGTCGATCGTCGCGTATGGCCGGCAATTGACATCCCGGCATCCGGCACGCGCAAAGAAGAGCTCATCATGGACGAGAACGAACTCAAACTCGTCTACAAGCTGCGGCGCGTCCTGGCCGACATGAACCCGGTCGAATCGGTAGAATTGCTGCGCACACGGCTGTCCAAGTGCCGCACGAACGCCGAATTCCTCATGACCATGAACCTGGCCTGAGGCCAGCACCTCAATCCAGTTCTTCAGACCGCTCCGGAGGGGGCGGTCTTTTTTTTTGTTCTTCAGCGCAATCTCTGCACATGAATAGCGGGTGCTCCTGGCCGGATGTTAAGTCACCCTCACCGCCGGCCGATAAGGTCAGGGACGATTCCACGGACCGGAGTCGAGGACCTTAACGCCATGGCGGGCAGATTACTCTCTACAGCAAAGACCGCAGCTCTCGAAGCGCTGGTCACCCTGCGTGGCGGCCCGCCGCGGCGCCTGCGAACGACTGACGGCCGCACCAACAGGCGGTGTGCGTCGCGCGAAGATCGCGTGCATATCGAGGCAGCGCTCGAGTGGATCTGCCGAGCGCAAGACGCCACCGCTGACGACGGCGTCAGTGCCATGTACTCCCTGCTGGAAGGGTGGGTCGGCTCATACCCCGAGACGACCGGGTACATCATCCCGACGATTTTCGATGCGGCACGACGGTACGGGCGAACCGACCTTCATGACCGCGCCCAGCGCATGGCTGAATGGCTACTGACTTGCCAGCACGAAGACGGTAGTTTCCCGGGAGGATTCATCGACAAGCCCGGTCCCCCCCGCGTCTTCAACACTGGGCAAGTCATCTTCGGCTTGTTGAGCGCCGCGCGCCATACGCAGAACACGACTTTCATGAGCGCTGCCTGTCGCGCCGGTGACTGGCTGTGCGGTATCCAGGATAGGGACGGTGCATGGCGCACTCACACGTTCCACGGCATTCCACATAGCTACAATGTTCGCGTTGCCTGGGCACTGCTCGAGTTGGCAGCTTGTAGTGGCGACCAGCGCTACGATAACACTGCACGAGGCGCCGCTGCCTGGACCGCCAGACAACAGAATGACAACGGCTGGTTGCGGAACAATGCATTCATCGCCGACGACAGCGTATGCAATCTGCACACCATCGCCTACGCAACACGCGGACTACTAGAGTGCGCCGTACGCACCGACGAAACCGAGTGGCTTGCCGCCAGCCGCAAGACGGCCGACGCCCTGTTGTCCAAGTGGCGCGATACGGGATGGGTCAGCGGTGCCTACGATGCGTCATGGGTGCCTCGCTCGACTTGGCGCTGCCTTCCGGGTGAGGCCCAGCTGGCCATCGTGTGGCTACGCCTTCATCAAGTCGATCACCATGCAGATTACGACACCCATGCCGCAGACTTACTGGAACTCACCAAGACTGCACAGTTCATCGATCCTCATGATGCATCGATGTTCGGCGGCATCAGTGGATCACTACCGATCAACGGCGGCTACGAACGATATTGTCTGGTCAACTGGGGCGCAAAATTTCTGATCGACGCGCTCCTGCTGAAAGGGAGTATTGATGACGATCTCAGCTGACTCCAACGTAAGCGTCGGCTGGCATGACAGCCATTGCTCCAGCGTGTGTGGTCTCGACGCACAAGGTCACATCCTGTTCGCCGCCGCCGAAGAACGTTTCAACAAGAAGAAGATGTGCAAGGACTTCCCGGCCCAGGCATTGGCCGAACTGCACGCACGGCTGAACTGTGCGGGTGCTCCCCTGGCGTACCCCGACCTGGCCCCGACCCAAAAGGCATGGCGCAATACGGGCCTGTTGTGGAACAGTTACCGCAACTCGCTCAACACGTCCAAGTCCATCCGGTCGCTTCTCGCTACCGCCGGCAACCGCATGGCTCAAGGCCAGTACGACGGTGTCAGCGGAAGTACGCCTGGTGAGGATACTCAACGGCACTACGACTTCCTGTGTGATCACCACGAAGCCCACGCGGCCAGTGCCTATTACGCATCGGGGTTCGGCTCGACGTGGGTGGTCACGGTCGATGGTGTAGGCGACTGTCTGTCCGGGACGATCTACCAGGGTGTTGCCGGCGTGCTCGAACGTCGTCGCCATTTCTACTACAACGAACTGACGGTTGGCGCGGACTATGAGTCTTTGACTGCCCTGTTGGGTTTCAATCCCGATCGGCATTGTGGAAAAATCACTGGCCTCGCGGCCTACGGCACCCACAACGACAAGTGCATCCTGGCGCTCAGTGAGTTTTTTGCTCAGAGTTGGCGGCGCGGTCGACACAATTGGTTCGACCGCATGCACGGCCCTCGCGCTGACGAGGCCTTGCGTGAATTGCGCGCCCATCGCGAGAGTACTTTCAAAGCGTTCAGTCGGGAAGATCTTGCGTACGCCATTCAGTATCTGTCCGAACAACGGATCCTGGAAATCGTGCGAGATAATATCCCCAATATCTGTGGCAACAACATTGCCGTTGCAGGTGGCGTTTTCGCCAACGTGCGCATCAACCAGAAGATCAAGGAGCTGGGCTTCAAGAACATCTTTGTGCAGCCGGCCATGGATGACAGTGGGCTTGCCATAGGCGCTGCATACTGTCAATTGGCGGCACGGAGGCCGCTCGAACCACATCGATTACCACATATGTTCGTCGGTCCCTCTTTTGGCGAAGACGCCATGGCGGACGCGTTGGATCGGGCAGGAATGCACTTCGAACGCGAAACAGAACTTGCGTTCAACATCGCGCGTCTGCTCAACGAGGGCAAAGTCGTGGCCCGCTTCGATGGAGCCATGGAGTTCGGACCGCGCGCGCTGGGCAATCGGTCGATCCTCTATGCCACACAGGACGTCAGCGTCAACAACTGGCTCAACAAGCGCCTCAAACGCACAGAGTTCATGCCCTTCGCCCCGGCGACACTGGCTGAACATGCCGAGTCCTGTTACGAAGGACTCGAAGGGTGCACCCATACTGCGGAGTTCATGACCATCACCTTCAACTGCACACCCCAGATGAAACGCATGAGCCCGGCGGTCGTCCATGTGGACGGCACGGCGCGGTGCCAGATTGTTCGGCAGCAGGTCAACCCCGGCATGCATGCAATCCTCGAGGAGTACCATCGACTGACCGGCGTCCCGTCGCTGGTCAACACGAGTTTCAACATGCACGAGTCGCCGATCGTGTGCACGCCGGAGGATGCCATCAAGGCGTTCCAGCACAGCGAGCTGGATTATCTGGCCATGGGCCCATTCCTCGTGCCACGCCAGGACGCGTCAATCGGAAAGACCCTGGTGAGCGCCACAACACCTGTGAGTTGAGTGGCGGAAGACACCAGCCAATGCCGGGCGCGGACGCAAGGCCGTCCACAGCGCCAGCCTGGTGGCGCCCCGCCCCACGCCCGGAAGCGCCTGTTGATCACGCCGAACGCGATCGCATCCGACACTGGACGACATCACCAACTCACAGCCTCACACGGATCACCCAGCTCCACGATTCGGATGCCTACGGACGCCAGCGCGAGCCGGTAACGCGGCCAGAATCAGTACACGGCAGCGCCAATCCTAAGCCCGCAAACCGACGCACTCCTTGTTGGGTATACCATCCCCTGAAACCGGCGCCCGGATTTCCAGCCACGATCTGATCGTCCCGCGAGTTATTCACAGTGTCGCCAAATGAGGCACCGCCCGCTCGCGCCTATCCCCACGACTAGCTGATATCTGGATCGCTAGACGCTTACTCAAGGCACCACTCAACGACGGCAGCCCAGCGCGTGCTCTCGACAGCCTGTGCCGAACGTCCCACCCCGGGGATTCAACAGGTGCCACCGTGAGTCATTCACATTTCCCGAGGCCGCGCGGCACGAAAAATGAGGGCGTATCCTGCGGGCACGACCACCAGGTTCAGCGCCGTCGACGTCACCAGGCCGCCGAGCACAACGATGGCCAGCGGCGCCAGCAACTCTCCGCCCGGCTCCCCCACAGCCCACGCAATCGGGAACAGACCCAACACAGCAGTCAGGGCCGTCATGAGAATCGGGACCAGCCGCTGCTCCGAACCCAGAACGATCGCGTCGGCCAACGACTTGCCTTCTTCGTTGACCAGCCACGTGTAATGGTTGACCAGCAGAATGCCATTACGCACAGCAATGCCGAAGAGGGTCACGAAGCCAACCATGCTTGCGATGGAGATGACCGGTGGAACATAGCGTCCCCCTATACCGGCCAGCGCCAAGATATTGGTCACAGGATTGGTCGATGCCGTCAGAAAGATCGCCACGATTCCACCGATCAGCGCCAACGGCAAGTTAACCATGACCAAGGCCGCCGCACGGGTCGAACCCAGGGCCATGTTCAACAACAGCAGCACGACGATGGCCACGCCCGCACTGATGACGTAGATGGTCCGCGAAGCAGCCTGCTGGGCCTCGAATTGCCCTCCGTACTGCACGGCGTAGCCATGCCGCGCAACGATCGGATCGACGTGACTGCGGACTTCGGCCACCATGTCGCCGAGGTTGTGACCCGCAGCCACGTTACATGAGACAACCGCCTGACGCTGAGCGTTGGTTCGTGAAATCAGATTGGATGCCATCTCGACACCCACATCGGCCACCTCACTGAGTCGCACCAGCGTACCATCCTGGCCACGCAGGACCAGTTGTCCGACCTGATCGACACGCTGTCGATACTCCGGAGCCAGGCGCACGACTATGTCGTAAACACGTACACCGTCGTTCACGACAGCAACTCTCTCACCAAAGAACGCGTCGCGTACCTGTTCCGCGGCCAGGACTGGTGTCAACCCCCATCGGGCCAGGTCGTCGTGACGGTAACGAATCGGCAGGGTTGTAATCATGATTTCACGGTTGGCCGCAATATCGCGGGCCCCCGGCAATTGGCCGATTGCGGCTTCGATCTCCTTGGCGATCTCGCGTAACACGCGCAGGTCTTCACCGAATACATTGATGGCGATTGCAGCCGGCGTACCCGACATAATGTGCGACAGGCGATGCTCGATCGGTTGCCCGATCATTGTGGTCAATCCAGGAACCGCCTGAAGAACATTGTCGATGCGATGCTTGACGGCGGTCTTGTCGTATGACGGATCCACTCGAACATCCAACTCGCTGTTACTGGTCGGCTCTGCATGTTCATCGCGTTCCGCACGACCTGTTCGACGGACCACCGACAGCACGCCATCGATCTGGGCCAAACGCCCCTCGATGCCGCGATTGAGCCGGTCGCTTTCCTCGAGCGATGTGCCAGGCGGGGCCATGACGAACACCGTGAAGGTACCTTCGTTGAACTCGGGCAAGAAGCTCGTCCCGAACGTTCCAGCCAGCGCAATACTCAAGACCGTTAGTGCGAGCGACGCAATGACCGTGGTGCGCCGATGCCGCAGTACGACATTGAGGATTGGCCGATACAGGCGCTTGAGCCCGCGGACCATCGCGGTGTCCTGGTGGCCGTCCGTCCCCCGGTGGCCGCGCAAGAGGTGGCGACACAAAGCCGGCGTCAAGGTCAGCGCTACGAGCAGCGATGCACCGATCGACAGCACGTACATCATGCCCAAGGGGCGAAAGAAGCGGCCTTCGAGGCCCTGGAGGAACATCAGTGGAATAAAGACGATGACGATGATCAGCGTAGCGAAGATGATGGAACCACGAATCTCGTTACTCGCGGAGAACACGACGTCATCCAGCGTGGCCTGCTGCTGCTCCGGCAACCGGCGATTTTCGCCCAGACGTCGATACACGTTCTCGACGTCGATGATACCATCATCGACAATCACGCCGATGGCCACGGCCAGTCCCCCAAGTGTCATGACATTGATCGTGCCTCCCTGCCCCCACATCACGAGCAACGCGATCGCCACGGACAATGGAATAACGGTCAAGGTAATGATTGTTGCGCGAACATCGAGAAGGAACAGGATCAGAACGATGGATACGATGATGGCGGCATCGCGAGCGACTGCCATTACATTGTCGATCGCAATGTTGATGAAGTCCGCTTGTCGGAAGACGTGCCGATTAATGGAAATGCCCTTGGGCATGCCTTTCTCGGCGGCATCCAGGGTCGTGTCGATCGTCTGAGTCATGGCCAGCGTATTGGTCCCGGGGGCCTTCTGAATGCTCAGCACGACTGCGCGCTTGCCATTCTCAGATGCGGTCCCGCGCTTGAGCGCTCCAGCCTTGACGACCTCCGCTACACTGCCGATCGTAATCGGCACCCCATCGTCATACTTCACGATGGTCGAGCGGATGTCTTCTGTACTGCGCACGCGCGCCGTTTGACGCAATGGGATTTCGCGGCCCTCGACGTTAACCAGATAACCGCCGGCTACGGTACTGTGTGTCTCGCGCGCGGCCCCGACGATGTCTTCAATCGACAGATCGTAGATCCTCAAGCGATTCTGATCGACGTTGATCTGGTACTCGGGCAACTCGCCACCGATGGCCACGACCTGTGATACACCTGGGATACTGAGCAACCGATTGCGCAGCTCATATTCGCCGTAGGCCCTCAGTGCCAGGGGATCCACTTCCCCTGCAGGCGAGGTCAGCGAGATCAGCATGATTTCGCCCGTGATGCTCGTCACGGGGGCCAATTGCGCATGGACTGTAGACGGAATGCGATCCTCGACAGCGGCGAGTCGTTCCGTCACCAGGTACCTGGCCTGGTAAATATCCTCACCCCAATCGAATTCGATCCACACGATACCAAGTCCAATGGCACTCGAGCTGCGCACGCGACGCACTCCCGGGATACCGTTCACTGCTGTCTCGAGTGGAAACACGACGTATTGCTCGACTTCATCCGCGGCGTATCCCGGCGCTTCGGCCATGACCACGACGGTTGGAGCATTCAATTCTGGAAACACATCAATCGCCATCCGTGGCACTTCGTAGGCCGCCAGGGCCACGAGCAGCACTGCAACCACGATGATCATCACCGAGTTCTTGATCGAAAAGCGTATGAGGTTCTTGAGCATCGATGGGCGCCTCGTTAGTGGTCTTCGTGGAATGTTCCGTCAGGGTGATAATGACCGCCCGCTTGAATCTCGCTCGATTGCGAACTGGCCAGCATCAGCGGATAGACCCCGCCCAGCACGACCTCGTCGCCAAGCTCAATGCCGCTCTTGACCTCGATCCAGCGTCCATCACTGGCCCCCAGGTAGGCCGTGACCCGAATCACCGTGTCGGGATCATCACGATCGCGCAAGAAGAAGATTTTGTTGAGGCCATCACGGATGACCGCACCTTCGGGAATGGCCATGACGGCCGCTTCATCACCGCGCGTGACGACCTCGAGGTACGCACGGATACCCGGCTTGGCCCACGACGGAAGCATGGGTGGGTCCATGAACAACGGGATGGTGCGCTGGTCGGGATGTGCCTGGTAACCGACGGTCACCTGGCCCTCGACTGCATCTCCCAACGGTATGCTGCTACCCTGCGGCGGCACGATGCGCGCCGCCTGCCCGGTTTCGAATATGGCGATGTCGCTCTGCAACGCGTCCGCATGGAAGCGAATGTTCGACGGATCGATGGTTGACAACACCAGGACGCCCGCCTCGGCCCAGCCTCGATTGGTAATCGCCATGACATCGATGATGCCGGGAGACTCGGCACGGAACGTCAGCAGGTTGATCGTCTGCCAGGGCGGTTCGTTGTGATCCATATGGCCATGGCCATCGTCCACCTCACCCAATTGGGCGCGCGGCACGCCACTCACGGAGGCAGCGCGGTTGAGGAAGACATCGTAGTCCGTATGAGCCGCATCGAACTGGGTCTGGGCGGCTGCGACTTCGGCCTGCAAACGCGGCAGCATGTTGCGTTTCTCGGCACGGGCGGCTTCCAGTTCTACGCGACGCACATTGGCTTCTGCCAGGTTGGTGATACGCTGTTCCAGGAACTCGATCGATTCCAACGCCTCCTGGCTGCGCGCCTCCGCTACGGCAAGGTCGGCGTGACTACGTTTCATCGCATTCATCGAGGCCGCCAGGTCACTCTTCATTTTGTGCCATTCCGGCGAGTCGAGCCGGAACAATACATCCCCTGCTGCGACCTCTTGGAACTGCGCGACCGATAGATCGATACGCCCCGACAACATGACGTGATAGTCACGCCGAGCTTCCGGGCGCAGTTCGAATTGACCGGGTACGCGAACCGTGGACTGCACGACGCGGCGCTCCACCGTGACGAACTCAATCCCGAGATTCTCGCGCACGCTTGGCGGAACACTGATATCATCGACGATTGGAGCGAACTCGTCCTCGGCATGATCATGACCATCGTGCACTTGCTCACGACAACCGCATCCCGCCAGTATGGCTCCGATGACGAACACACCAAGTCTCTTGTACATGGACACACCATTCATGTTACTTGTCCTTTTCTCTCTCGATGGTGGGGGTGACCCATCTGGGGGTCAGCATCTGGGCCAGTTCGTTAGCCGCGCGAGCCTCAGATAATCGCGCCTCAAGAATTTGCAACTTGGTAGCCAATGAACTCGCCAATGCGTCGCGTAAAACAAGAACGTTTACTTCGCCCATCGCCAACAAGGTGCGACTTTCGTCAACCTGCTGATCGACGAGAGGAGCAACCTGCTCCTCGAGGAAAGCGCGCTGCTGGGCGGCATAATCCAGTCTTGTCTCGAGCACAGCCCACGATGACACGGCGTTCTGGATCGCCGCCTCGACTACCTGTCGCGCGACCTCGCGGGCTTCTCGGGCTCTCGCGACGCCCTGACGGTTGTGGTTCCACACCGGAATCGGCAACGCGATCCCGAGGCCGACGCGCCAAAAGTCTTCCTCCCAATTGAAACTGGGGCCGATCTGAAGATCGGGGTACTGCATGCGCACCTCATGACGCAACGCGTGTTCGCTGATTTCGTAGCTCGCTTCGGCAGCCTTGATCTGCGGATGGTTCCGGACCAGTACAGGGTGGCGTTCTTCCGGTGCGATGCTGATCGGTGTCCGAAACGTGCCCGCCTGTAAATCGACCGTGGCCCCTGGAGACAGACCCATGAGCGCCAGCAGGTTCTGGCGGTGTCCGCGCTCTACGGCCTCGAAATCGATGAGTCGGGCGCGTTCACGCGCGAGCTCGATGCGGAGTACGCGGGCCTCGGTGGGCTGCATCTCTCCGGCCGAAGCAATCTGGTCGGCCGTAGCAGCCACAATGTCGAGGCGGTCCATGTAGGTCCGCGCGACGACAAGACGCTCGACGGCAGTTGACCACGCAAACCACTCGTCGCGCAGGCGGGTCAGCAGGCGCCATTCATGCACGACAATCTGCCGCCAGCCAGCATCGTACTGGCTCCAGCGCAGGTCCTGTTCCACAGCCAGCCGCCCCGAAACCGGAATGGTCAGGTTCAAACCACCGCTGACAATCCAGGGTTCATCGACGTAGTCATCGTTGACGATACCGAACGGCGACTCATTGCCTTGATCGGTGAAGCGCATGACCTGCACCTGGATTTGCGGATCGGGCCACCAGCCCGCCTCACGTGCCGTGGCCAGTGGAACATCGCCCCGGGCCCGGGCCAGGCGCAGTTGTGGATTGAAGAACAGCGCAATGGCTTCGGCCTCACGCAACCCGATGCCGTCCGCAAGATCGAACGACGCCACCTCCGGCTCGAAGCGCTGTAGTGCGGCGGCATAGTCACTGACCGGCACGATACCGACGAGTTGATCTGCCCAGTCGCGCGAGTATGCCAGCGAATCAAACGGTTGCCGTTCGTAAGTGTGGCAACCAGCAACCGCAAGCAGCGCGATGGCCGGGAAGAATTGTTTCATGTGTTTGCACTCCCTGCACACGTCGTCAAGTCACTACGGCGTGCACGCGCACGAGACGTCCACGTGAATCATGTACTGGATACCGGATAGAGCGGTACCGTCAGTCTGTTCGAGGAGAATCTGTGGCAAGTCGGGAATTCAAATCAACAAAGGCAGGTCGCTGTCGTGAATGGCATACCATGGCTCGGCATCCCCGGACACCGCCCGGCGGGTTCGAACGAACCCACCTGAAAGCAGACATGGCGCGTCGTGCTGCACGGGGGCAAGAATCAGCACAGGCAGCAGATCAAGCCCATCGGTCACGACGCGACCGGCGGTAGCCACCGCACTCACGCAGGGATCAGAGCTGCAATCCGATTCGTGGTGGCAATCCTCCGGATCACCGGAATCCGGAGCGTGGTGATGATCAGTATCGTGATCGGCGTGAACATGTACATCGTTGGGCTGACCACAATCGGCCGTCTCCAGTGGACACGCATGTGATAACACACCGCCCAGGCACAGGGCGGGCATGACCCACAGTGACCAGCAGGCCATCAAGATGGCACAATTCGGCTTCAGCATTGCTCTCAAGTATCGGCATTCACGCCCCACGTCGTCAAGCCCAGGACCGGTAACTCGCCCGCAACAGCGTTAAAACAGGGTTGAAACAACGTGGGCCGGACGGAAGTGGCCTGTTCGTGCAGTTGACCACCGCGACAGATGGGCAGGTGAGTTCAATCGAATTCGTCGCCCTTGAACGTCGTGCCAAGGTAGGTCCGGCGGACAAGCTCGTCGTTGATCAGTTCACGCGGCGGGCCGTGCCTGAACACCTTGCCCTCATCGATGATGTAGGAACGATCGGTCACGGTCAGGGTTTCACGCACGTTGTGGTCGGTCAGGAGAATAGAAATACCCTGATCCTCGCGCAGACTGAGGATCTCTCTCTGCAGATCCTGCACGGCGATCGGATCGACGCCACTGAATGGTTCGTCGAGCAGCAGCAACTGCGGGCTGGTGATCAAGGCCCGAGCGATTTCGAGCTTACGCCGCTCTCCTCCCGACAGCGTCCGGGCCATCTGGCGAGCATTCACCGTCAGGCCGAAACGATCCATCAGGTTGGCAGCTCGCTTCTTGCGTTCGGCTGTCTTGACTCCTTTGAGTGTCTCGAGAATGGCGAGGAGATTGTCCTCCACGCTCAGCCGCTGGAATATGCTGGGCTCCTGAGACAGGTAGCCCATGCCGCGACGGGCCCGCTTGTACATCGGAAGGTGACTGACATCCTCACCAGCGAGCACGACGCGCCCTTCGTCGGGCTGAATCATGCCGACGGTCATGCGAAATGAGGTCGTCTTGCCGGCTCCGTTGCGGCCCAGAAGGCCGACGATCTCGGCGCGGCCGACGTAGAATCCGACTTGATCGACGACCCGTCGACCCCCGTAGGATTTGACCAGACCTTGAGTTTCCAACAACGCCGAAGCGGGCATGTTTCGCTCGTGGATACTATGTTGAAAAGTGCAGCCTCACAGCCTCATCCAATGGGATGAGATGACGGCGAGCCAAGCCGATCCAGGTTGCCAACGAATGGCGACCTGGATAACAATTGGCGCGTAACATACGCCAGTGCAACGATATAGCAATTATCCCGTGTCTTGCGACCGCGTGGCTGCTCCTGGCTCAGGTGCAATTCCTTTGCCTCGGGTCCTCGCGCCACAGAGGATCCTGGACAACTTGTGGATAAGTCAACCTGAGCCCGCACACAACCCGTGCTGTTCTTCTACCGGATCCAGCGCATCTTGCCAACACTGGGCACCAGACCAATGCGATCCAGAACCGGCAGCCACCGGATACGATAGCCCTGCGGCCAATAGACGAAAAAAGCCTTTCCGATCAACTGGTCGACCGTGACCGTACCGCGCTGGTAGTCACGGCCCCGGCCGCTGAGATGCGGACCGACGCCCTCATCATCGTAATCGAGCACTTCACCCCACAGCCGGGAATCCTGGCTGGCCGGGCTGTTGTCACCCAAAACAAAGTACTCCCCGTCGCGCAGATAGATCGGATTGCCATCCGTACCCCACCCACGGGCCCCCTGTGAGAAACCGCGTTGGTGCCGACTGTTCTTGTAGTACACATCACGATCGAGCTGCAAATGCCACAGCTCGAAATCGAGGTGATCGGCGGATATCTGAGCTCCGGGCGCAGGCTTGGATTGCGACCGCAAGGTCAACTCGGGACGGTATTGTTCATCCGACGTCGCCAGGATCTCTTCGCCGGCAACATCGACATAAACCTGGTAGTCAACATTTCCGAACTCGATGTCCACGGGCCTGCCGGCCTTCCATGGCGCGGTGTCACGGGCCATGACCATCTGAAATCGATTGGCTGTCGCCGGACGATGCCGCAGGACCACACGGCCATCAGGTGACAGATCAAGCTCGAAAATGCCATCCGCCTTGGACAGGCGCAGAACGAGCGTCCCGTCTCCTCCCGTGTAGTTGAGGACGAACCGGAGTCGGAGGTCGCCGACCTGGCTGGGCGGATCGGCGGTGATACTGCCGAAGTTGTAGGCATAGAAATCTTGAATGTCCTCTCCGAAACGCAGGGGGCGGGTATCGGCTTCCAGCCCATCGAAGCGGACCCGTGGTGTCGAGACATCCCACGGACTGTCAGCGCCACGTGGACGCCATGGCGAATTGCGGTCGGCCGGCACATAGTCCTGATTGAAGACGTTATGCCACAGCGCGTCTTGTGCGATGCGTGTTTTCCGTCGAATCCGCATGTGTGGACGCAGCTCTGCAGACAGTTTGCGGGCCATGCGATTGAGGGCACTGACCGCATCGCGATCGGAACGCGACTCATACTTCAGAGCCACCATCTCGTCGAGGCGTGTGCGCAACGCTTCGTCGAGGTTCTCGATCGGACAGGTGTAGACATCGCCATCGATGATCTCGAGCACTTCACCGGGAACACCAACCAAGCGCTTGATGTAGTTGTTCTCGCCATCGGATGGGTTCTTGAACACCACGACATCCCACGGTCGCGGACCGAGGGTCCCCCCCAGATCGAATGGCCACTTGAAAACGAGGATACGATCACCGCTGCGCGGCCACATCTCGAGATGCTTGATGCGTTCCTCCGCCATGGGATGCGCCGCGACCGTCCGACCGCCACGCTGCAGTTGGCAGATCCGACCATAATGATACGGAATCTCGTCATGGGTTTGATTCTGGCATCCGCAGTTGGGGCACTTGATCTGGTCGCGCTCCGTGCCGGCCGGCATCCCGTAGGAATACTCCCATCCGCAGTCCCGGCAGACCTCGAGGCCATGCATACCCATGAGTGTGGGTGCCATCGAACCCGTCGGAATGACGAAAGCCTCGACGAGGAATCCCCGGAAAACAAATGCCAGAATAAATGCGACGATGAGCGACTCGAGGGTGTCTTTGAAGTTCTCGGCCGGACGCTGATGGACGGCGGTGGAAGTCATGAGTGGATCACCTGCTGCAAGCCGCACAAGACGGCAGCCCCGTGTTGCCCTGATTACTTTGCCCCGAGCACGCGCCGAAGGCGAGCCGCAGCCTGCGGATCGGTGCAGATCGTCTCGAACTGCTGCTGTGCAAGTGGGACAATGTCGTCTCGTCCCTGAATATGCAGTACCACCGCGGTCACATAGTAAGGCCATGGCTGATCGGGTGCCACCAACGACTGGGATTCGAGCACCTGGAACGCATATTCAAACGCCGCATCCGACCACGCCAGGTTCTGGAGATCGTCGGCCGCGTTCATGACGGCCTGCGGGCCCCGATCAACTGCCAGAAGCGCCTCGATGAGCCGCGCGGCGGGATCCTGCGGCACCTCCGCCAACACGACCCGAATCGCCTCACGCGCGATCGCGTGATCTCCCACCGTCATCGCGAAGCCCGCCAAACGCGTGAGGAACGCCGTGTTCGTCGTCCCGCGCCAGGCCTCGCACAAGGCCCGATAATGCGCCTCGGCCTCCGGTAACCGCCCGGTATCCTTCAGGCAAATGACAAGATTGAGGCGACCCTCGAGCGACTGGGCGCCCAGGGCAAAGGCTCGTTCCAGCCAGGCGCTGCCGCGCTCGCAGTGACCCTCGCGGGCCTCGATCTCCCCCATGGCTATCAGCGCGTCGATGTCATAGCCCAGGCTGATCTCCAGGGCCGTCAGGTAGAGCGCCCGCGCCGCTTCCATGTTCCCCCGATCGAGCTGAATACGAGCGAGTAGTTTGGTCGCGGGGTTGAACTTGTTCTCGCTGCGTCTGCGGGCCTCGTTCAACAACGGCACGGCCTCCTCGATCTGGCCGGTGCGGACCAGTAAGACCGCGGCGCGGTAGTAGCTCTGCACGAACTCCGGTCGCCGGGCCATGGCCTCCCGCAGGTCGGCGAGGGCTGCATCGAGGACACCATCCTGTTCGTAACGCGCCAGCGCTCGCAGATTCAACGCTTTGGCCGCGGCCATCGCATCATCGCCGAATTGCGCCAGTTCAGCATCGGCACGCGCGACGGCACCGGCGTAGTCGCCCCGCTCGAAGTCGTACCACCCCCATGATGTTTGCAGAGTGGGGGCATTGGGTGAGATGGCCACCATGCGACTGATCTTGGCAAAATTGTCATGATAGTAGCTGGCAACCGTACGACTGGTCACGCCTGCACCGATCAGCACGGCGGCCACGGCACCAATCACGACGATACGAACGGATTGCCGTGCGCGCAACGCCAGCGCGACACACATCGTCGCGACGACCCAATGCATGCCGATATTTGCCAGGTACACGTAGCGATCGGCCACGAGCAGGTTTCGAGACGGAACGAACGGCAGTGCGGTCGCCACCGTGGACAGGAACCACACCGTCCCTGCCACGACCACCGGATGCTTGCGGCCTGCCCACAACACTGTGCCACAGCACAGCGCCAGCACGGCCAGGGCCCGCAAGACCGCCACATCGCTCCAGGCAATGACGCGTGGTGGGGCGTACCACGGCGCCAGGCCGGACGGCCACAAATAGTGTTCGACATACCAGCCCAGCGCCAGACATACCCGCGCCAGATTGGGCCCGGACAGCTGCTTCTCTGCCCCTTCGAACATGCGACTGGATGATGTCGCCACGACATTGATCCACAAAAACGCAACCGTGATGCCGGCGAACAGGAGCATGACACCCCACCACGCCGGACGGCGCGCGCTCTGTTTCGGGTCCGTTGTCATGCCGGGCGTGGGCCAGAGGGTCACGAGCACCATCAACACCCCCAGGCCGACACGTACCTTGCACATCATCGCCAACACGCCGCAGCAGATGGCCACTATCGCAAACAGCATCGCCCGCGCCGGCGGCCCGTTGGCGAGCAACCGTTGACGCCAGGCATCGGTCGCGATCAACGTGGCCAACGAAAACGTCGTACTCAGTGCAATCATCCGCCCGTTCAGCCATGCGAAACATTCGACATTGAGCGGGTGCACGATGAACAACAGGGCCGCCAGGCCGGCGACCGTGGCCTGCCTGGTCAGCCGCACGATCAACATGTACACCAGCAGCCCGTTGATGATGTGGATCAGCAGGTTTGCGGCATGCAGTCTGAACAACAACGTCTCGCGATGCCCGGGCTGACCCATCTCTTCGGCGAGTCCGGCAAATTGCAACTGGAAGGTCAGCAGTGGAATGGGCTGATACAGGTCACGGTGTACGATCTCGAACAGCTTGAGCGCATGTTCTGGCGACGGCTGGGCAACGAGGGCGTGATTGAAAATGAGATTCTCGTCGTCGCCGCTGAGGTAGTCACCGTCCAGCGCCGGCCACCCGACGGCGATCCCGGCGGCGACGATGCCCAGCATCCAGACGAGGCGAGCGCGGGGGGTTGGACAAAGAGCAGGCGTCATAGGGTCTTTCGACAGAAGTTGTGACGCCGACAGGCGCCGCGGTGAGTCACAACTCGTTCATCATACTCGGGTTCCGAGGATCCGGTCGTCGAGCGACCCTCCCGGTCGCAGGCCCCTCCCGGACCCCGATGGCCCGCTGCAACCCGTCCCCATAGGATATGTATATATTGATTGGAATCGAATCCTCTGCCGATGGACATCTTATGAAGACTGCCGCCCTCCTCGCATGCCTGTGCTTCGCCACGCTCCTGACGGCAGGCTGTGCACGCCCACACGAAGACAGCTACCGGGGCCGACGGGAGAAGAGTTTCCTGTGGGCCTGGAACAATATCCTCGACCGGGAAAAGCCGGCGGAGGCCGCTGAGGCGGCGCGCAAGGTGGGTGATGTCTGGGCCGGCGATCCGGAGGAAGCCCAGCGCACCACGCTCCGTGTGCTGGAGATCGACTGACCCGCCTCCCGCGCCCGGCAGGAGCAGGCTACTCGCCCAGCCCCGACCCCGCTTTCTCACGCAAACACTTACCATTAGAATGCACGACCGCGTGTATTCCGTGCGCCGTCCTGCACGTAATCCTTCTTTCCT
Organism: uncultured Planctomycetota bacterium; assembly: GCA_942492115.1. Classification (GTDB taxonomy): domain Bacteria; phylum Planctomycetota; class Phycisphaerae; order UBA1845; family CAIVHJ01; genus CALODL01. The sequence goes on along the minus strand of CALODL010000001.1, from coordinate 98,270 downwards.
GTCCCCGGAGAGGGGGAGAAGGGGACGGAGAGGGAAGAAGGGCCAGCTAAACAGGATGTCAAACCATGCTCGACTACCACAGAATCGGCGAGCTGCCGCCCAAGAATCACGTGACGTTCTACAAGGACGGCAAGCTGCTCATGGAGCAGTGCGTGACCCGGGTCGGTTTCGAAGCCGCATACAGTATTCTCTATTTCGTGACCCCACCGACGGATGAATCTGCGGTCGAGCCGATGCAGCTGCCCGGGTTCTGTCCGGTCGAGGTGCTCAGCGACCAGCCGCTCCACCGACGGCACATCAAGACCCAGGACATGACACCGGGGGGCGACTTCCTGACCGGACGCAAGACCACCTTGATCAACCCCGATGTCCACGTCGGAATCTGTAAGCCGACCGAGCCACCCAGGGATTTTTTCAGCAACGCCGACGGTGATGAGTGCTGGTTTGCCATGGATGGCGGTGGCCACTTCGAAACGCTGTACGGCATCCTGCCGTTCAGAAAATGGGACTACATCATCATCCCGAAGGGCACACCCTATCGCCTGCACTCCGAGAACAACACGGGCACCTACTTGATCTTCGAGGGTCGGCAGTTCATCGACATCCCCAAGCAATTTCGCAACAACCGCGGCCAGCTGACCATGGATGCACCTTATTGCCATCGCGATTTCCGCAAACCGACCGAGCTGATTCAGTTCGACCCGGCCAGCCACGGTCAGCCGCCCTATCGCCACGTCATCAAGAAGAACGACCACCTGACCGTGCATCTCAGCGCACACTGGCCATTCGAGCTGATGGGCTGGGACGGTTTCACCTATCCTGTGGCTTTCAATATCCTCGACTATCAACCGAAAACGGGATCTGTGCATCTGCCGCCAACGATCCATATTACGTTTGCCGGCAACGACTTCATCATCTGCAGCTTCGTCCCGCGCAAGGTCGACTACTACGATCGTGATGGCGTCAAAGCGATCCCATGCCCGTACGGCCACGCCAGCGTGGACTGTGATGAAATCCTGTACTATGTCGACGGCAACTTCACGTCGCGCAAGGGTATCAATGCCGAATCGATCAGCCTGCACCCCGCCGGTATTCCGCATGGCCCGCATCCCGGCACGTACCAGGCCTCGATCGGCCACGACAAGACCAGCGAACTGGCCGTGATGTGCGATACCTACAAACCACTGTTCCTGACCACGGTCGCCGACGCCATCGAGGACAAGGGCTACCACACGACCTGGGTTGAAACCGAGGGAGCGATACACGAATGATGGATGAATTTACCGAAGGCGGATTCAATATCGTCAACCGCGCCGCAATTCTGGTCACGCCACTGGAACCCTATATCGAATGGGCTGGCAGCGTCGACGAGGATGGCCCCGAGGACGCCAAGCTCCTCAAGGACAACATCAACGTCTACCTCATCGAGGAATACGACAACCCCGAGGATGAGGACAGACTGGTCGAACAGAATTTCGAAATGATGTTCGCCGGCGAACTGGCTGCCTGGCACTCCGAAGAAGACGGCTGGCCCGCCATCCGCGACTGGAACACCTTCCAGAAATGGTTCACGTGGCGCGTCCAACCCCTCGTATTCGACCTCGTCCCATGGGAAGAGGAGTACGAAGAGGAAGAGGGGTCGGGGGAGTTTGAGTTGTAGGCCAACAGCGGCCTATCCATCCAGCAACAGCGACGGGCCCGGGCGTACATCATTGCCCCGGGCCGTTGTTACAAATGGAGCCAATGTATGAACCCCCTCACCACAGCCATCCGCATCGCTGTCGAAGCCCATGCCGACACCATGGACAAGGCCGGGCGCGAGCCGTATATCCTGCATCCTTTGCGCGTCATGATGGCCCAGACGTCGGAGGTGACGCGCATCGTGGGGGTGTTGCATGATGTGGTCGAGGACACGGACGTCACGTTCGAGGATCTGGCGGCGGCGGAGATTCCGCAGGCCGCCGTCGCGGCGCTGCGGCTGCTGACCAAACCACATGGCGCGGACTATCAGGCCTATGTCGAAAAGATCAAGCCGAACCCGATCGCGCGGGCCGTGAAGCTGGCCGACCTCGAGGACAACATGAACGTTCGGCGACTCGATGTGGTCGACGATACAGTCCGCGAACGTTTGTCCAAGTATCTGCGGGCGTGGGAGACCTTGACGTCGGACTAGGACTAGGGTGCCTGGCCGACCACTCTACTCACTTTCTACCCCGTCCAGGCTATTCCTGATCTCTTGAACGAGGCGGTCGTATACGACCGCGTGGTCGACCCACAGCTCCTCGCTGGGCAGGTGGCGGGCCAGCAAGCCGTTCTCGAATGACGGTCGCTCGAGCTCGACAAGCTCATCGCGCGCACGGTCGATACGCCCCTGGCGGGCGCGGAGCAGCGTACGAAGCAGGCTCACATAGGGGGCGTCGTCATCACGGTCTCCGACCTGGATGACATAATCCTCAGCTTGTTCAAGCCAGATATCATCATCCGGTTGGACATCGAGCAAATAGGCGATGGCCAGGAGCCTGGCGACCAGCGGATTCGGATGTCGATCAGCATCGAAATCGAGGGCGCGGTGCGCCGCCCGAAGCATCCGGGTCGGATCACCGTCAGGGTCGACCAGCTCGATGTACGCCGCCACGAGATGCGACCGATGATCCTTGCGGTCGAGGGCCAACGCACTGCCAATTGAATCACGGGCCAGACCCGTCGACCCGTTCGCCAGCTGAATGACGGCCGCTGTGCGATAGATGCCATCCTTGTAGGAGCCGTCCTGTTCGGCCTCCTCGGCAACAACACATCCACGGCTGACGATATCGGCGGCCGCTGACCAGTCGTGCTGCAGCGCTCGGACTTTGGCCAGGTTGGATGATGCGAAATAGTATTCCGGATCGGTGTTCAGGACGTCCTGCAAACACGTCGCGGCACGATCGTGGTCTCCATTCGCCCGGTACATCGTGCCCAGAATATTGAGCAGCGCCCTGCGCTCGGCACCCCGGTTGGCGGAATCGACATGCATCAGGGCCGCCCGGGCCTGCTCACCGGTGGCGATAGCCAGCGTCAGCGTATCTTCGTCACGATCGTCATTGCGATAGAGCTGGCGCAGGGAGTGCGTCTTGTACTTGAGCGCCACGAAGTGATCGGGTTGGCGGCCAGGAATTCATCGAAACGGTCGACCGCCGAACCGTAGTCCCGTTGACTCTTGAGGGTCATCGCCTTGGTCAGCAACAGCTCATTCTTCAAGCGGTCGTTCTCCGACACGATCCAGCCGGCCCCCAGGGCCGCCGTCGTCGTCGCCAGCAGCCCAATGGCCGCAGCCGTTGCATAACGCTTGCGATGCCGCCTGCACGATACGATGAGCAGCGTCCACAGATTCGGCGGTTCGGCGGAGATTGGGTCGCCAGTCATGCAATTGTGGACATCCTTGGCAAACTCACCGACGCTCTGGTAGCGCAGGTCGGGTTCCTTCTTGAGCGCTTTGAGCACGACGATTTCGACCGGGCGGTCGATCGGGCAACGGCCGGTGTGAGAACCGACACCCGACTCGCTGGTCCACAACCCGCGCGGCGGTACGGGCGGTGCTTCGGCGATGTTCTTGAGGACCTCCTCCATGTTGCCGATCACGGGGTACGGATAATGACCGGTCAGCATCTCGTAGAGAATCACGCCCAGGGCGTAGACGTCGGTGCGGATATCGATTTCGTCGGGGCTGCGGCGTACCTGTTCGGGCGACATATAGGGCAGCGTGCCGATGAACTGGTTATCCACAGAGACCTGTTGGCCCACGCTGCCAGTGGCGATCTTGGCCAGGCCGAAGTCGAGGAGAATCGGGTTACCGCGATCATCAACCAGGATGTTCGAAGGCTTGAGGTCGCGGTGAATCACCCCATGCTGATGAGCAAATTTGACCGCGTTGCACACCCTTAGGAACAACTGCAGAGTGTCATCCAAGGGTGGCCGCTTGTGCACCAGGTAATGATTGAGCGGCACGCCCTTGACATAGTCCATGACGTAGAACTGCAGCCCGCTCGTTGTCACACCAGACTGGTAGATGCGAATAATGCTCTCGTGTTTGAGCTGTGCAACCAGCGCGATCTCTCGCTCAAAACGCAACCGAGCAGTATCCGATGCCAGTGCTCCGTCGAGCAGTATCTTGACCGCGACTTTCTGGCCCGTGGATTCCTGGCGCGCTTTGTACACGATACCCTGGCCGCCACGGCTTAGTTCACCGAGTAGCGTGTACCCTTCGATATCAATGTCGGGGGCGGGCCTCAGACCATGGTCGGATTGATCGGGCGCGGTGGCTGTGTTCATCTCGTTGAGTTGATCAGCGATTTGTTTAATGAGGTTACGATGGTCGCTGAGGAGTTGCCGATCTCGCTCGTTACACTTCGTGCACTCTTCGAGATGGCGCCGAGTCTGCGCAATCGACTCTGTTGCCATATCGCGGGCGTGATAGCGATGTAACTCACTCTCTGACGGACATTCGCTCAACATCTTTCTCCTTGTCTTGCCCGACCCTGAATAGAACGAACCCGAGTAACCTGGTCTCAGGCAGAAAGAGACGATTGTCGGTGGGATTCAGCAGAGCCAGGCTCATGGTGCCCCAGCCACGCTAACGATCACCGACAGAAAGCACCACCGGGGGCGCCGAGCGTACGGCAATCATGCCGTTTGGCGCGGACGGAAAGAGAAACGTCCTGTGGGACAGATCGTTCTTGTCGTGGAGCAGCTCGACAGTGAACTTGCCTCTGGCATCAGCTGACGCTCGGAACGCAAACGTGGCCAGGTAGCCTGGTCGGACCGGAATACCTGGTGTATCCAAACCAACAACCATTTGGTGCGTGTGAGTGTTGAACGCGGACCAGTATACTGAGGCAGACGGCGCACCGGGTGTGGTCGTCCTCCAGTCAGATCCTGGGCTCTTGCGCCGCCGTTCCCCTGGGCCAGCGTCGAGCACGTTGGTCTTCCCTAGCACAATGTCTACCAACTCGAGTCCACCAGCGAACCCGCCCTCGACTCCGAGGTGCAACTGGTACCCACGAAGGTCATCGAGGTATGAATCGAGGTACACGTCGACTTCGACCACATCGCCCGGTTTCATGACGGACTTGGACGTGGCAAGCGATAACCGTGCCTGCTGTGCAATGGGGGGGGCGTACATCGGCTGGGCACCCGTTGCGGGACAGGTGCACGTCGTGGTGTCGGCGAACGAATTGAGTGCGTGGAACGCATCGTTGCCGTCGCACACGCCGTCGGGCGCGCAGCCACCGAAGGGGCCACCGGCATCGACGTTGGCGGCGTTTGGCGGATCGGGCTCGCACGGGTACCCGGCCGGTGGCAGGTTGTTCGGGTCGCTGTTCGCGAAGCAGTTGAGCGCATGGAATCTATCGTTACCGTCGGCGGCACCGTCAAGATTGCATTGTCCAAATGGCCCACCCATGTCCGCAAACGCGCCCAATTGGACACCTTCACACGCTCCGTCCTCGACGCTGAACCACCGGCAGTTATCGTCGCGGGCGCCGTCGTTGTCGAGATCGGCGCAGTCGAATGGTATCACCGCAGGGGTTACAGACTCATGCGTTGAACATCCACTGAGAACGATCTGGCTGGTCGGATCCTGGTCTATGCTGAGATAGTATAGATTGCAGTTCTCCAGCGTCAGGCTGGCGTTCGGCCCCAGAACAAGTCGTTCAACGTACAGCGCCTCGGTGCACAAGCCTTGCCCGGCCTGATCGTTGTCAAACGTGTCGATCAACTGAACGTCTGCACTGTCTGCCACCTCGAAATAACCCAGATCGAAATTGGTGTCGAATCCGATCGGGTTCGCCCCACGATCTTCGCCAGCCACTTCGAACGACTGAGTTGTGATGCCAGTCATGACAATGCCACCACAGGTGTCGCTCATGCCGAAATTACAACCTGCCAGCAGGCCGCCATCCCAATCGAAGATTTCCGGGGCCGTGCTGCTGTTCTCGAAGTTGCCTGTCACCGTCAGGGGGACCGCACTGGCGTAGTCGATATGGGCAGGCCCGTCGATGATCATGTCACCGGTCGTCACGTCTGCGAAATCCAGGACGAACAGATCAGGCGGGCAGCAGTCTGGGTTGTCTCCACCGTCCGGCTCACTCAGAACGATCACCCCCGCACCGGCAGTCATGTCTCCGGCCAATTGAATACTGCCCTGCGATGCCGTATCGCAGAAGCCGCCGGCAACCAGGACCGACGCCGCCGTCAGCATGCCGCTGGAGGCGTCGGCGCCGGGGTCCTCTGGACGCAGCGCACCGCCCTCCAGGATATCCAACGATCCGAGTGACACATCGAGCACACGATCGTTATCCAGCACGAGTTCGCTGGTCTGCCCGGGCGCGCTCTGCACGAGGATGCCGCCCGCCGCCTCGGTCACGAAGTCGCCTTGAACCGGGTCGTCCGTGGTGACCCGCATGACGGCGCCGTCCTGCAATCGCAGTGTGTCAACGATGATATCCTCATCCACGACGACATCGAACGCATTGACCGTAGCGTGGATATCAGGCACACCGTCACCCGGTTCATTGTCGGGATACTGTCCCGCCAGATCCCAATTGGCCGGGCACGTCCAGTTGTTGTCCAGGCCGCAGCCGCCCGTAAAGTCCTCGCACTCATCCGGAATGCCGTTCATGTCAACGTCGAGTGATGTCGCGTTGGTGATATCACAGCCATCAGGAATACTGTTGAGATTGCAGTCGTCACACGAAGGGTTACTGCCGGAATCACAGCTGGCGATATCGCACTCGTCCGGAATCCCATTGCCGTCGCAATCGTCACAATCCGGATCACCAGGGCAATCGGCGAGGTCGTCTTCGTCAGGAATGCCATTGCCGTTGCAGTCACCTCCCGAACGCTCATAGCACCCGATGTCAACCGTACCGATGAAGCGGACAGTCAGATCGAGATCGAGTGGAGTGACTTCAGCCGTGTCGAGATCACCATCCACGTCGCCGACATCCAACGGGACGGCGGCATCGTCCCCGGCATTCTCAGCGTTCGATGCCTCCTGCAACCGCAGGTTGTCGTCAATAGTCCCAATAGTGTCGTCATCGCCGTCGAGGTCCACGAACATCGGATCACCCGTGAAGATGGACGTACCGCCAGGACCGCCCCAGCCGCCCTCGATCACCGTGTGGTTGATGATCAGAGCGTCGCCACCACCGACGGAGACGTTCGTGTTGGCCGTATTGCCCCAGACGACGCTGTTCGTGACGCTCGCCGTCGTCCCGAACTCGGCGAAAATCGCACCGCCCGAATCGGACGCCGTGTTACCGGAGATCGAACAGTTCACCATCGTGAACTCCTCATGACTGGAGGCCCCCAGCCCGGCACCATCTTCCGCGATGTTGCCGCTGAAAACACAGTTCACCAATGTGGCGACCGTGCCCATCCCGAGGTAAACCCCGCCCCCTTGTTCGATCGCCGAATTACCGTAGAACGCACAGTTCGTCAGGGTATCTCCCGTGGAACCGCCTGCCGAAAAAGCCCCACCGTCCGTGGTGGAGGTGTTGTTGAGGAACACGCACCGGGACACGACCACGGCTCCACCCGCGTTGGTTCCAATGCCTCCCCCAACGCCCGCTGCGTTATCCTGGAACGTACAATCGCGGATCACCACATTGGTGTGACCGGTTGAATAGACACCCGCCCCGATGCCCAACGAGCCCGGAGATGTGGCATTATTCTCGAAACGGCACCGCTGGATCAACGGATTGCTGTCGGTGTCACCATAAATTGCGCCACCCGCCAAGTCGGCAGCGTTATCAAGGAACACACAGTCCTGAATCACCGGACTACCGGAAGACATGCGGATGGCACCGCCAACTGGTCCACCAACTAGTTCGTTTGCGTGGCCGGCGCGGACCGTGAAGCCGTCGATCACTGCCGTCGCGTCCGTGCTGTCCGCGATGATCACTTCGTAGGCATTGTCCAAACGAGTCAGCTCGGCCAAAAGATCCGCGGCCGCGACTCCACCGGCATCATCCTGCTGCAAATCGCCGCTCAAGGTCGTAACAAATGTTTCGATATCTCGTGCGTCAGGGTCTACCTCTCCACAACCGGCGTACCCCCCTTCCCAGATCACACCGGATACGAGCGTGAACGATGACATGCGGCTGTTCGGCGTCTGGCCGCCGCCTTCATCCGGATAGTACGTGCCCTGAGCAATACGGATAGTGTTGCCCGGCACCGCGGCGACGATGGCATCCTGCAACGTGGTGTATGCGTCGCACCACGCCGTTCCGTCGCCCAGGCCTGCGGCGTCCACATCGACGTAGATGATGCCTCCGGCGTGCGCATTGCCTCCAATGAGCGCACAGATGAAGACGATGATGATGCAATGCAGACGTGTCATTCTCCCAGCCCTCACGAATAGCGTAGTTCAGACTTGTTACTTGACGAGATTGTTAGAAATCTCCATTGTCCCATTCCGGACTGTTCGATTCTGCCTACTCACCTGAGTATGTTGATCGACTTCCTGTAAGGACTTACGAGAGATGTGGGCACTCTCACAACTCACGTTCCGTCACCACCAGCCGGACCACGACGCCCACCCGATGACTGACACGCAGTTTCTGTAGCAGCTTGCGGACATGCATGTTCACTGCATCCCGCGTGATGTCGAGCGTGCTGCCGATCTCTTTGTTGTTCAGCCCCCGACACAGCATGCGTGCGACCTGTTCCTGGCGCGGGGTCAGCTCGAAGTGCTCGGCCAGGTCGCGCCACTGCGGGGTGCTGAAGAGTTCGGGTAAGCCTGTTTCGTCCTGTGTCAAGTGGTTCGGGCACTCCTGGGTTGCGGTCTATCCATCCACGGAGTCCAGCGAGAAGAACGCCCGGCCACTCACCGGTTTTCGTGATAACATCTCTAGATTGCTGTTTGTCGTGCGTGAGTCAGTCGGTCTTCTGCTCGCTCTGATTTGCAGGGAGCACATTATGAAGGACATCCGCATATTGACGATCGAAGAGCAGATTCAGGCCGCAGTCGCTGGTGATGAGGGGGCGTTGCTGGACTTGCTCCAGGTAGCCGAGGTGGACCTCCGCGGGCGCATTCCGACGATGATTTCCGGGCAGTACAGGCCCTACATCGAGGTCGATGATGTGCTGCAGGTCACGTATCACGAGGCGTTTCTGTACATTCACCGCTTCGAAGGCACCACGACGAAGCAGTTCCTCGCCTGGTTATCGAGCATCGCGCGAAACAACATCCGCGATGCCATCAAGGCCCTGCAGGCCGAGAAGCGGCCGCCGATCGACAAGCGTGATCCATATTGCGTGCTCATGGAGGACAGCGGGGCGACCGTGACCTCAGCAGGCACGCAGGCGTCGCGGGCAGAGTTCAGGGCCATGGTCGATCATGCACTGGAGCAACTGCCCGAGGACTACGAACAGGCGCTGCGTCTGCTGTTTCTTGAAGGACTCAGCGCCAAGGAAGCGCAAGAGCACATGAACGGTCCCTCGACCGGCGCGATCTATATGATGCGCCAACGGGCACTGGTCGCCCTGCGGCAATACCTGCCCTCGGCTACACGGTTCTTCACCTACTTCGAACCGGCGGAGTGATTCTTTGTCGATCATCTCGGCCGTTCCGCCTCTCATGCCCGCGCCCCATCTATATGGACGAACTCACTTGGCGCCGCCGCGTCGATTCTCGACAATCGGATCAACCATTCGATCCCGGGACTACACGCACCATGACCACTCAAAGCGATATCACGCCGCCAACCGATACACCGTCTCCCTTGGAACGGGCGCGACGACAGGCCAGTGCGCGACGGCAGCGGGTCAATCGTTCGAACGAACGCATCGGTCGCTACCGCATCATCAACCCCATCGGACATGGGGGAATGGGCATGGTGTACCTGGCCGAGCAAGAGGAACCGCTGCGGCTCAAGGTGGCTTTGAAGGTCATCAACCCGTGGATCGACTCGCGGATCATCGCTGCGCGCTTCGAGAGCGAGCGCGAGGCCCTGGCCCGCATGGAGCACCCGCATATCGCGCGGGTTCTAGACGCCGGCACGACGCCCGACAAGAAACCCTACATCACAATGGAATATGTTGCCGGGCCGTCGATCACGGCGTACTGTGACGGCAAAACGCTGGCGGTGCAGGAGCGTCTGGAGCTGTTCCTCAAGGTCTGCGATGCCGTCCAGCACGCTCACTACAAGGGTTTCATTCACCGCGATCTTAAGCCGAGCAATATCCTGGTCGCATCGATCGACGGCGTGCCCACGCCCAAGGTCATCGATTTCGGGATTGCAGCCGCCCTTGAAGGTGCACCCGACGACCGCACACGTATGACCGCGGCCGGCCAGATCGTCGGTACAGCCGAGTACATGAGCCCCGAACAGGCCGATCCAGCGAGCGTCGATCGTGATACGCGGTCGGATATCTACGCCCTCGGTGTGGTGCTGTATGAGTTGCTCACCGGTCGCCTGCCATATGGTGACGACCAACTGGTCCACTTGCGCCAGGCGTTTGAGCGTGGCGACTACAGTGGTGTACATGGTGTGCTCATCAGCCGCATCCCGCAACTCCCCAGCAACCTGGTCGCAGATCTCGCCGGACAGGACGCCACGCGTGTCGCCCGTGAGCGCACCACGACTGCGCACAACCTGTCGCGTTCGCTACGCGGCGACCTCGATTGTATCGCCTTGACCGCGTTGGCCCACGAAGCGGATCGACGATACGGGTCTCCGGCCGAACTGGCAGCGGACCTTCGGCGGTACATGGCGGGTGATGCCATTGTCGCACGGCCCGCTACCTGGGGCTATCGCCTGTCACGTGTCGTTCGCAAGCACCGCTCCGCGGTTGCCGCGGGCGTTGCCGTGTTGCTCAGTCTGGTCGTCACCACGGCAGTCAGTACCACGGCATACTTCTCGGTCCAGGAACGCGAGCGCCTGGTCAGGAGTGCGCTCGATGAATTCGTCGAGGTCTTCGAACAGGCCAGCCCCAATCACGGTTCAACCGAAGTGGCTGCCTACGAAGTTCTCAGCAACGCCGTGGTCCGATTGCGGACCGTCCTGGCAGATGAACCACTGCTCCTGGCTGAGGTATTCGAAGGCGCCGGCACGTCGTTCAAGCACCTGTCGCGCTATGACGAAGCGGTCGCCGTATTGCAGACCGTCTATGATGTCTATCGCGATGAACTGGGCATCGCACATCCACGCACGATCGTTGCCAGATATCTCCTGGCCAATGCACAGCACGCCGCGACGCAAGCGGGACCCGGGCTCGAGATCGGTACGGCCTATGAAGAGGTCATTGCCGACTACGCGGCCGTGGTCAGCGATCATGACCCGCAATACGCGGACATGCTGGTCACCCTGGGGTATTATCGCAAGCATCGCGGGGAGTTCGACACCGCGATGGGGCTGTTCCTGAGTGCGCTCGAGATCCTGGAGGAAGACGGGACCGACCCGGTGCGCCTCGATCGGGCACGCTATGGGCTCGCACGCCTTTACGTCCACCAGGCCATCGGAAAAAAGGAAGCCGCACGAGCGCTGTACGAGACCATTCTCGCCGACCGCCTGGAGCGGTTGGCCGTGACACACCCCCACGTCCTCGAAGTTCAGCTGGACCTGGCAAATCTGTCGCCCCTCGAACGTCGACGCGAGCTGATTGACAAGACCCTTGTCCAAACAGCAACGCTCCCGCCACCCCACATGCTCCGCGCGGCGGCCTTCGAGTCACGATCGGCACTGTTCAGAGACTTGCGGGACTATCCGCGAGCGGTGGAGGACTGGACTCAAACGCTCGAGATCCGCAAGCAGATTGGCGGTGAAACCGTACAATCGGCGGCGCTACACCATGCCATTGGAGAACTGGCGTGGCAGTACGATGATGCCCTGGCACGGCAACACTTTGATGACGCGATTCGAATTGCAGGCGACACGCTTGCAGACGGCCGAAGCCGCGACGAAGCCCCATTGATCATCCGCTCCCTGAATGCGCGGGCCACCGCACTCAACGAGTTGCAGCGTTATGGTGAAGCCGAGCCGCTACTCATTGAGTCTATCGCCCTGTGTGACGCCCTACGTGGCGCTGACAACCCGTGGTGCTGCACCGCCCGCTACGAGATGTTCAAGATCCTGGAGGGCCAACAGCGCCTTGACGAGCTCGAAGCTCTCTTCGCGACGCTCGAACCGCTGCTGCTCGCCCAGGGCGAAGGCTCGGTCTATCACACGATTGCCTGCGGTGCGCGGAATCGGGTCACCGCCTTACGGGACGAGCTCGCGACCGACTGAGCCCACTCCGGGCAATAAGCCCTGCCATGATAGAGACTGCGGCACGTTCGGAGACCCACCCAACGGACCCATAACAGCCACGCAACCAGCCACCCGCCCACCGGCATGACCTTACCCGTCTATTTAGCGTAGTCCGGGGTGTTGCCCCCCTTCTATTTGGGCAGTAGGTCGGATAGGATTTCGGCCGTCAAGTCGTTCGCGCCACAAGTCGATGTGTCCGAAGAGGAGTGCAGCTGTGATCACGGAAAAAATCGTAACCGTTGCCCGCCTGGGGCTGTTGTGTTCTATCTGTATCGGGCTGGCGTCGTGCACCCAGGTTCGCCCCGGGGTCAAGACCGTCAACGGCGCCGTGGTGCAGAACGTTCAGCAGGCACCGGAGGACGTCATGAGGGCTGCTGAAGAGGTCTTCTTGGAGATGAAGTATGTCGTCGCGACCGAGAAGGTCGATTCCGTCAAGAAAAGGATCACCGCGCATAACGCGCAAGGCACTCGATTTACGGTCGAGGCGCGTCGGAAGACCCCGACCCTGACCGAGTACACCGTACGCATCGATCCCGGCCAGAACGAAAATGCCAGCCGGATCATCATCGAGAAAATCAACGAACGGCTGTGAACGCGCAGCCGGCTACACCATCTACACCAGACCCCCTATCCGAGGAGCAGATGATATGACGAAAACCACGATGATCCTGGTGGGCCTGACCCTCGCGGGAACGACCCTGGCCGGGTGTGGAAAACCCACGAACACCCTGCCGACGCGTCAGGCCTGGGAACAGAAGGAAAACGAGGCCACGCAGGCTGGTGTCGCGACGGGCGTGACGGCCCTGGCCGGATCGATCTCAGGCGTCGACGCCAGTGGGCTGGTCGGCGCGTGGGAGAAAGAAAAGGAACGCGAACTGGCCCGCGCCAACAGGAAGATGCGCGATGAAGGCATGCCCAGCGAGGCGCTCGATATCATGGTCGACCAAAGCGCCATGGACTTCGTCAAGTCCTTGTCGGCCAACAGGACGGTCAGTGATTCGGACCATCAGTTCGTCATGGTCGTCGACAACTTTGGTTCCCGACCCGGTGAGCAAAACGATGGCGTGCTGGTCGCCCTGAAGTCGCTGGTGACGCGCCTACAGAAGAACGAGACGCTGCAGGAGAGCTTCGTGTTCCGCGAAGGCAACATGTCCAAAGCGGAGACCGTGCTGAACGCGGTCAGCGGCAAGGACCGCGATGTGTTCAAGGACGTGCTGGGCGACGGACCGGACCTCACGGGAATGGAGTACTATCACCCTGACGACGTCTATTTGCTCACGGGTGAAATGTACAACTCCCCGGCGCTCTCCGAATATCGCACGCGACTGACGCTGTTCCTCAAGGTCACCAAGGTCCGGACCCAGGAAGCCCTTGAAGAGTTCACCTATCAGCAGGACTACTGGTATCATCCCGATCTGGGCTGGATCTCAGATCAGACCGAACAGGCCCTCCAGGATGCCTACACCAGCAGCAAGTAAGGAAGCAAGATCATGCATACGACCCTGTCCCGTTGGACGCCACTCGTCGGGCTGTTGCTGGCCCTGCCGGCATGCCAGGAAAGCAAACCACCGCCCGAGCCGCCGCGTCGTTTGATTCCAGATCCGATCACGCTCGACCAGCTCGATGCACTGGTTGACACGAATACCCAGTACCTCGCGCGCAATCTGCCCGTGGTCCCGGAAGTGCGCGACTCGGAGTACCAGCTGGTCCTGATGATCGGTCCCATCGAGGACAAGACGTTCTCAGAGCGCACCCGATTCGAAGCTGCATTGAAAGCAATGATCAGCAGCCTGCAGGCCAACCGGGCCATCAGCGACGCGTTCGTCATCCGCACAACGACGACGTCGGACCACAAGAAAATCATCGAGGCCGTCTCCGGCGGGGATAATTCGATATGGGATGACCCCCTGAGCGACGTGCCCGAGACGTCGGGCATGGCGGAGTATCATCCGGACTCGATCTACCTGCTGACCGGTAAGTTCTATCAGCACACGGACGACAAACTGCGCAGCTATCGGTTGTTCGTTGACATCGAACACCCGCGCAGCGGGCGCTCAGTCCTGAGCCACGAATACAAACGGGATCTCCGCTGGAATCCCGACGAGAAGCGCTGGAAGGTCTACGACTAACTGGAGGCAACATGACCCCGTCGCGAATGAAACTGTGCCTGCTGGCTGCCGCGGGAGCCCTGTGGACCGTCGCAGCATGCGAACAGCCGGACGCAGTCATGGCGCCCGGCACGCCGGCCCGTGACCCGCTGCCTGGCTCGGTCTATCCCAATATCATTTTGCACAACGACCTCGAACAGGTCCTCGTACTGAACGAAGATCCGATCCTGACTCCCGTGACGGAAACGACGACACTTGGCGTGCGCGTTCCGATCCGATCGGTGACCGAGGACACGTTGTTCCTGAAGTACCGCTTCCGATTCTATGGACCACAGCGTGAGCAAACGTCGCGCAATCCTGTGTGGCGCTCGATCACGATTGCCCCACGCACACGCGAGATCATCAGCGCGAATGCGATCGTCATGGAAGCCGTCGGCTGGGAATTGGAAATCAAGAGACAGTAGTAGACATCTCGAGGGGGTTCACGCCATGTTGTCCACGCGCGCACAATGCCTGATCGTTGTTCTGGCCACGGTCGTCGGCCTGATGGTTCAACCCGCTACTGCCCAGAAGAAGAAGAAACCGCCGCGAACGCGTAGCTCGGCAGGTAAGCTCGAGGTCAAGAAGGAGGTCCGCGAGGCTTTTCAAGAGGCCTATGAAGAGGACGACATTCCACTGTGGCTGAATTTCGGCGGCATAGATGGCCGTGCGTTCGGCGGGAAGAAGGATCACAGTGATGTCGACGGCCGCAGCGGCCCGTGGTTGCAATTCGATCCGACTGGCGCGACCAGCGCCCTGTTGGCACAGATCAATCGGTTGTTCTTGAAAGAGAACACCGAGATGCCGGACCTCGACGATATCGAACAGGACCTCGTTGAGCGGCTCAAGGGGTTCGACAAGACCCAGGACGGATTCGAATCGGCTGGCGAGATGCTGGCCGACAGCTCAGAGGCCGATGTCCTGCTGCTCATCACGTTCGTGGCACGTTCTGAAGAACTGCGCAGCGAAGACTCGCCCCTGTTCATGTGTACTCTCAAGCTGTTCGACCGGCGCTCGAAGCGGAGCGTGTGGGAGCACAGTTTTCAGTGGGACGGCGAAGGCAGCGATCGCGAGATGAAACACATCGCCACGTCGATCACCGAAGCGGCGATGGACGGCTATGCCAACTGGGTTGGAGAACGCCGGGAATCCCATCGGATCACGCTCAATGTGTTTGGCTTGACGGCCAAGACCAAGAAAGCCATTCGCAAGATGATTCCCGACATCGATGGCGTCAGCGGCAAACTGAACGTCAAGCAGCAGAAGCGTGACGGCACCCGATTCGATCAGTTTCGTTTCCGCTACAGCGATGCCAGTGACTTGTTCATCGAAGAATTGAACGAACTGTGCCAGGACAAGCTGGGACTCCAGTTCGAGATAACCAACGCTGGCCCGACCACGATCGACGTCAAGGCGGTCGAGTATCGTGGCGTGCCGGGCTGGGTGTTGTATACCGACGACCGGGCCGAGGGCGCCGCAGAGGCCCGCGCGGAACTGGCCACGCTGTACCGTGACGCCAACCGGCCGCGTGTGGGTATCCACGTAGCAGATAGCAGCCAGGCTGCTGTACAACAATTCGCCGACAGTCTGGCGGCTCCATTCGTCAAAGCCGGTATCACGGTCGAGCATTCCCGCGGCGGGCAATATGACTTCATCCTGACCTGCTCAAAAACAGGCAAAGATTTCGTATTCCAGCTGCGTGACGAGCGCACGGGCACGGTGGTCAACCAGGTATCGTGGCCACCGGACCGCGCAGCCCGCATGAACCCTGACTATCCGGCAGAAGACGATACCAAGGACGAGTTCATTGCAGGCACGCTGCTCGCCAGTCTTGCCACACACCTCGAGACACCCGCGGTGGAAATCGTCATTCACCGAGCCACGAGTATTGATGGTGTCCGGGCTCTGGCACGCGGGGTCGCAGATGCGCTCGATAACGTGGCCGACACCAGCAACATGACCTTCACCGATTCGTGCGGAGGATTCGTGTTGTGGTACACCGGCGACTTCGACGACCTCGAACGCGCCCTCGAGAGAGGCGAGAACGCTCTCGGGTTCAAAGTCGGACGATTCAGTCCCACGCTCATTGAACTGGTGACCGTCAATGAGGGCGAGACGCCGGCGGACATTCGGATCCCGGAAGACAGTCCATGTAGCCGTTCCACACACAGCATGACGACGCCCGGCCGCAACTCGCCGGCCGCCCCGATCGAAGACGATGGCCCGAACGACGCGCCGGCCAGCGGCCCGGGCGCACGTCAGCCCGCCGGATCCGACCCCAACCCGGACAACACCGATGAACCGGAGCCGGTGGTCGAGCGCCCAGCCGACGATACCCCAACCGAAGATGCCCCGACACGGGATACCCCCGCTGCGGATACGCCGGACGCCGAGAAAGGGCCCGTGACCCTGGCATCCGCGAACGACACCCTGCGTAACCGCTGGCTCGACCTCTCAAAGAATGTGACTGGCGCTTATCGCGTCGGTGCGCACACGGCGCCCTCGGGCGGCATTGGCGCATTGTCCGCGCGGCGCGCGGCCGAACCTGAATTCGCCGGACTGCTGTTGTTCTACAAGAAGAAGCCCGGAGCTCAGGCCAACCGCAAAAAGCGTGGCCTGACTTTCGACGCGCTGCGCGATGCCGTCATGGGCGAAATCAAGATGGTCGAGAGCCAGCGCTCCGGTGGCCTGGCCGCTTTGCGGGCCCCGGATCTCCAGGAAAAAATCGCCGAGTACGGCCAGGATCCCGAGGTATCGACAGTCGTGCCCAACTATGTCCTGCGTGGATGCGACCTGCCGCCCACGCGCCTGGCTTCGATGCAATGGGGCCTGGAGAACGACCTCAACACACATCAGTCCACACACTGGGGCCGTATCCGGGAGCGTGCCGAAAGCATCACCCCCTCGCTCATCGGTGTCGTCGATCAGGGCATCCACGTGCATGACCCACGACTCCAACCCGTATTGTGGAACAATTCGGAGGAAGTAGGGGACAACGATCAGGACGATGACCAGAACGGACTGGTCGATGACGTGCACGGGTACAACTTCGTCAGCAAGGGCGGTATTCTCGACTGGGGCCCGACCCAATTCAATCACGGCAGCTTCTGTGCTTCAATCATTTCGGCCCAGCGGATCGATCAGGACAACGACGTGACGAGTATCGCCCCGCGCGGCAAGATCGTCACCGCGGCAGTGCTTGGTGACAACGGCACGGGCGGAACGATGACGATCCTTCATGGGATTTTCTATGCGGCAAGCCGTGGCGCCAAAGTAATCAATCTGTCACTGGGCGGCCCCATTCTGCCGCAGGACCTCGAGCGTCTCAACACGCATGACCTGTGGAAAGAACTCGAAGATAACAATGTGGTCCTCGTGGCAGCAGCCGGTAATGCCAACCAGAACATCGACAAGGAGCGCTGCTTTCCAGCCTCAATCCCACGTGGCAACCTGATTACGGTGATGGCTATCGACCCGGAGGGGAAACCGGCCCGCGCCTGGAACGGCCGCGAATGGGAACAGTACTCCAACTACGGCGCCCAGGATGTAGACATTGCAGCCCCGGGGACCATGATTCTCGGCATTCCCAGTGAAAACGAAACGACCATCTCAGACGGAACATCATTCGCTGCCCCCATGGTCACCGCTACCGTGGCACTGGTTCAGGGATTGCATCCCGATTGGGACTATGAGACCGTGGTGCGCGCGATTCTCGAAACCGCCACCCCGTCAGACGAACTCAAGGGTTACTGCAAGACCGGCGGCGTATTGAACATCGAGGCCGCACTGGACTGGACGCCTTAGCTGTCCGCGATCACACCATCGACCTGCCACTGAGTCAGCCGGTCGGCCCACTGTGATGCGCTAGTTGGCTGCCTTGCGCTGGGCATCGAACACGCCGTTGGGCTGGATGAATCGAGCCACCATCATGCCTTCCTGATCGATGAACTTGATGCTGAAGCCATTGAGGCCAGACAGCGTAAATGAATCATCGTTGCCCGGCACGAGGATGTACTCGGGTTGACCGGCGATGTACGCGGTCAAGCTGTTGCCCTTCAGTGATACTGCAATTGACTGCGGCCCGAGTTGGTAGTCCCCGACGAAACGCGCGAGGTACTGCGGATCGGTCAGCCTCTGGTCCGCTTGGCGAGCGAACTGTATCTCCTCGTCGAGTGTTGGTTCGAAAATAGCAGAGATCCCGCCGACCTCGCCCGCCATGTCCGTCAGAAACCGAATCTTGAAATCCTTGAATGTGGGATCGTCTTTGTTTTCGAGGCCGTTGAACACCTCGAAGTGCCAGTGCTCAAAAGGCGTCAGGATATCGTTGTACGACATGATCAGTTGAGTGCTGTCATGGGTGATCTCGATCACGCCGTATCCTGGATGGGCGTACGATCCGACATAGGTCTCGAGTGCGTGCGCCGGTCTGCTGTCTTTCTTGCGCTCGACAGCCTTGTTGGCCTCAGCCTCATCGGTCATATCGTCAGCCGCTTTCGTCTCTTCGAAGGCCTCTCCGCTCCAATCACGGACATCAACGCCGAAAATACGATCCAGCGCATGCAGGGTCATGAGCTGCGGGAAGCGCACACCGTCGCGATTGGCCAACGCGACAACGCCGATACGGTCCCGCGGAAGCAGTGTCGTCTGGGCGATGAAACCGTCGATCGCGCCGCCGTGCGCGACGCGGTAGCGGCCGCGGTAGCCGTCGACGCTCCACCCGAGTCCATAGCCGCCCGGCGTAAATTCCTGGTCATCAGACAACCCGACGACTGCCATGTGGGTCATGTGCATGTCTTCAAGCGTGGCTTTCTTGATGATACGCTGGCCATCGTACTCTCCGTCGTTCAGGTGCACGATTAACCACTTACACATGTCCTCGACATTTGAATTAATCGAACCCGCCGGACCGACTTGATCAATGACTCTGAAGTCAATTGGCTTGATTACATCGTCGTCTTCGCGATACGGCAAGGCGTAGTCGGACGCTTTCTGTGAATCCAGCACTGACACGTTGCTACTGGTCATGCCCAACGGCTTGAAAATTCGCTGTTGCACGGCTTCTTCCCACGTCGTGCCGCTCAGATGGCCGGCCAGATAACCTGCCGCCATGAACATCAGGTTGTTGTATTGAAACTGTTCACGCAGGCCCCTGGTCGGAGGCAGGTAACGCAACCGCTCCATCAGTTCCGTGCGCGATGCCGAACTGTTGTACCATACGAGATCGTGCCGCGGCAGGCCGGACCGATGTGTCACCAGGTCCCGCGGGGTGATGTGGACTGTCGCGTAGTCGTCGAACAGCCTGAATTCAGGCAAGTAGCTGATCACCGGGCGATCCCAGTCCAGTTTCCCTTCATCGGCCAATGTCCCCAGGAGAAAACTCGTAAATGCCTTGGAACACGAGCCGATCGCGAACAACGTGCGGGTCGTCACGGGCTTGTTGTTCTCGATATCACGCTGACCGAAACCCTGCGCAAAGACGATCTCGCCATCGACCACGATGCCGATGGCGCACCCTGGCACCTTCCAGGCTGAGCGGGCAGACTCGACAAAGTCTCCGAAGTCAACGAGTGCGGCCGTTGCCGCAGCAACCCGGCTTGGCCCGCGGTGCAACTCAAAAGGAAAGGTCTGCCCAGCCTGAGTGAAGTCGCCGGCTAGCGTTTGACCGTCCTCCGATATCACGCAGGAGAACCTGGGGGTGCCTGGAACGGCTTCGTGCTCAGCCATGGCGAAGGTAATGCGTTCACCAACAACGATACTCTCCAGCGGCAGCGCGTTGAGCTTCTGCAGTGGAATGGAAATGTGCCCGGACCAGGAATCTGGCTGGCCGGTGAAATCGATTTCAATCGCGAGCCCATGCCCGGGAGTCTTGATCGCACCCGTCCAGTGCCCGGACAAGTCGACTTCGCCAGCAAGCAGCCGTGTCCCCCCAAACAGGACACACAGTGCAACAGAACATATACGGCGTGTTGATCGCGTGACCATGAGTCCGATCCTCCCAGGGCGGTCATGGTAACGCGTAGAGTTCCGTGATGTCCAAGATCGGCTTCGCCGCAGGGTCCTCGGACAGCAGATGCGCGCAAGAAGAAAGCCCACCATCCACTGGCGGGCTTTCTCGGTTATCTCGGGAATTACTGCGTGATCTCAGGCGATCGCTTTCCTGGCCATGGCATCTGGTGATGGGACACGCACGTGCCACGCAAGGTGCATTTTCTTCATGATGTAAATCACCATGTAGCTGAAATCGATCTGCCACCAGGCAAGGCCGTGTCGCGCCGAAGTCGGGAACGCGTGGTGATTGTTGTGCCAGCCTTCGCCCAGAGCCAGGATGCCGCAAACTGCGTTGTTGCGGCTGTCGTCCTTGGAATCGTATGGCTGCCCACCCCACATGTGACACACGGAATTGACGCTCCAGGTCACGTGGTGAACCAGGAAGATACGTGCCAGCCCACCCCACAAAAAGCCCAGCAGGGCTCCAGACCAACTGCCGGTAATGAGGCCGCCAATAGCTGCTGGAATCAGCAAGCCAAGCAACACCCACAAACCGAAGAGCTTGCTGACAACGCGAACGAGGCGGTCCGATTGCAGGTCTCTGACGTAGTTGAACAATCCTGGATGGTCAGCCTTGAACATCCAACCCAGGTGTGCGTGGGCGAAGCCGCACAGCACACCCCACACACCACCGCCGTGATGATGTGGTGAGTGCGGATCGTGTTCTTTGTCACTGTGATGATGATGCTGCCTGTGGACGGCAACCCACTTGAGCAGCGGGCCTTCGACCGACATCGAGCCGAGTGCACCGAGGATGAACTTCACCGGTCGCACGGCCTCGAAGGAACGATGGGTAAACAGGCGATGGTAACCAATCGTGATACCGAAGCCGGTCAAGGCATACATCACGACCAGCGTAACCAGTTCGACCCATGTAAAGCCCCATCCCCACACGCTGGCGATCGCAGCGATCAGGCCAACCAGAGGCAAGAGGATCACGACGAGCGTGACCAACTTGACCGCCAGAGATGCGTTGGGCTTGGCATTCGGCAGGACACTGCATTTTGCTGATGGATTCGATTTGCTCGATCGGGTCGAGGCACTCGACCTTGTCGGCTTACTTGCCTTCTTTTGAATCGTCGTCGTCTTCATCTTCCCTCATCGTCAATATGTCGCCATCGAGATCGAGGGTCTCACCGGCGAGGAGTTCGTTGATCTGGTCATCGAGCAACAGAATCACGCGACCGTCATGCTCGAGCGTAATATCACCTGTGCGAACATTGTCGGGTTCCATGGTCAGCCCTTGGCCGTCGAAGGCAATGCGAATGGCCACACCTTCCGGAAACGATTCCTCATCCATTATCTTTACGAGATGGGCGCCGGCTTCAAGGGTGACCGTAAGCATGGTAGCTCTCCTGGGCAGCGTCTCTGTGTGTGGTCGAAGATTCTCGTCTGGATGCCCTGAACCGCGCATGGGAATCGCAGAGACCATCGACTGAGCCTCAACGACTCCTCGGCAGGAGGAAATCAGTGAGTCAGACGACGCCGTAACTATAACGCCGCCCGCTCAATGTGCAAGGGTGGGTGTGATTACACACAGCCTGGTGGAATGGCCGGCCTTTTCGGGCCGGAGGAGCTCTTAGACCCCGGAAAGCGCTCCGGCACCCTCCTTGGCAGCCTGCTTCAGGGCCTCTTCCATCGTTTCACACAAGATGGTGCTGAACGGCGGCTCGATGCTCTGCACCTGCCAACGACCGGCACGAAAAATCACTTGAACGTCCATGGGCACGCGTGTGGCGAGGGCCTGGGTTTCGTTGCTGACCTCGATCTTCATGTCGATTCGGAATTCCATCTGAACGCTCCCTGCTGATTATCAGACCATGTGGACAGCTCGTTGGCGAAAACAACGCTGATTCGCTCTCAATAATCAAATCGATTTGACGGCGAGCCAACATGAATCTGAAACTCCAACTGGAGAAGAATCGTCAAGTTGGAAGGTCATCATGGCTAACTTCTGGACATCGATGTTGAAATGGTTGGGCTTCAGTCCTGCCATTGTTAATGCCGCACAGCAGCACTCCGGCGCCTCTGGATTCGCTACGGAAGACGACGGTGCCGTCGCCTGTGCAACCGAGACGCTCGATCACCAGGATGAGTGTGAGCCCGAAACCGATCAGGAAGAGCCCGATAACATGGGCGAGGCCTGGTGGGTCTGCGAGGGCGAAGGCCTGATCGAGGAGCCCCGGTTGACCCTCCCCGAGGGTGCCGCCGACAACGAGGTGGTCAAGGAGCTGCAAAAGGTCCTCGAGTCACCCGACATCGACCTGCCCCACCTGCCTCAGACGCCCCAGCAGGTGCTGACCATGCTCCGGCAAACGAATATCAACTACCCGCAGATCGCCAAAGTCATCGCCCAGGATCAGACGCTCTCTGCGGCCGTTCTGCGACGCGCCAATTCCGCGGCTCTCGCCGCCCTGCAGCAGATCACGAACCTCGAAACCGCGCTGTCTCGGCTGGGCATGCGCGATATCAAGGGCCTCATGCTCACCGAGTCGCTCAAGTCGGTCACCATTCGCAAGACCACCGATGGCCGCAGCCCGGCCGAGATCATCCTCAAGCGCTCACTGGCCACTGCCGTGATCATGGAACGCTTGAGCCAGTTGTACAACCTGGATCCAGACGGCAGCTATCTGGCTGGCTTGCTGCATGATATTGGCGAAATCGCCGTGCTCAAGGTGGTCCACGATGTTCAGGCCCAAGAGCAGCTCGAGGTGTCGCCGGAACTGGAAGCCTTCCTCCGCCAGGAATACCACCAGCAGTTGGGCGGGGCCCTCGCCGAAATCTGGCACCTTCCCGAATCGATCTCCCCGATGATCGCACATCACCATGGGGCGATCGATCACGATGATCCGCAACTGGTGGCCAAGGCCCTGCTGCAGATCTCCGACATGATGGCGTGCATGATGGCGATCGGCGACCATGTCGAGTACGACATTTTCAACACGCCGGCCGCTCGAGCCATCGAATTCGGCACCAAGCAGGCGCACATCGACGCGCTCATCGGCCTGCCGAGCAAGATTGCCGGGGAACAAGTGCTCTTACTGTAGTCTGCACAGGAGTTGGGGGCGACGATCAGCTTCGCGCCTACAGCTTCAAATGGCCAGCCTCGATCTGCCACTTGATGGATTTCTGTAACCCGCTACTGAGTGGGGTGGTGGGCTCGTAACCAAGAAGGTCTCGCGCCTGCGTGATGTCGGCGACGTACCGGGTCACCTCACCGGCACGTGAGTCAAGAAACGTCGCGTTGGGTGTCTTGTTCAAACACATCCCGATCATATTCACCAGATCAAGCAGCGAACTGCCGTGACCATAGGCCAGGTTGATCGTCTCGGAAGTCAAACGACGTTCAACAAGCGCATCGAGCCCCTTGATGATTCCTTGTGCGCAATCGTCGACATAGGTGAAGTCGAGGACCTTTTCCTTGCCAAACACTTCGATCGCTTCGCCCTGTGCAATCTTGCGAATGAACAACGGAATCACACGTTCCATGCGCTCGAGATCGCAATCAAACCGTCCGTACACATTCGAAAATCTGAAAACGAGATGCGGCAACCCATAACACTCACCGAATGAGTAAATCAGCGCCTCGCCGGCGATCTTGCTGGCGCTGTAGGGTGACTCGGCCACGACGAAGTCGGCCTCGTGTTCTTCGGTAATGAGACGATGAATGTCGCCATAGACTTCTCGCGAGCTGCCAAACACCAGCGGTGTCTCGTTGCGCCGGCTATACTCCAGAGCGTTGAACAACATCTGGATGTTTTCCATCGCCCGCTCGGGGTGCTCGACCAACTCGAACACCTTGGCGTAGGCTGCAAGATGCAGAACCACATCGAACGGCCCGGGCGGCAGGTCGTCAGGTAAGCAGGTTGCGAGATTGAGTTCGATGGTGGGAATCCGTTCGGTCCATGCGTTGGCCCGCCGATCGACGCCGACGACTTCGTCACCGCGCTCGAGCAGCGCGAGCCCGACATTGGTGCCGATTTGACCACTCGAACCTGTAATCAAGACTTTCATGATGGCTTCCTGGCCAAGGCCGGCCGCGCACGCTATGTCGTGCAGTAGTGGTCTTCGATCAATCCACAGATCACATGATACGCCAGCTGGTGGACTTCCTGGACGCGATCACTGACGTCGTGATCGGCGACGAGGACAACGGTACTGCCGTCGGCAAGGGCCGCGCCCTGACGCCCCGTGAAGCAGATGATTTGCGCCCCGATCTCACGTGCACGCCGCAGCGCCTTGAGCACATTCGGCGATCGACCAGAAACCGAAAGGGCCCATACGACATCGCCGGGGCGCACCAAGGCGTCAACCTGCCGCGCAAATATGTCGTCGAACCCGAAATCGTTGCCGATCGCCGTAATGTTCGAGGTGTCGGTGGTCAAGGCCGTGGCGGGCAAAGCCGGCTTGTCGCTGCGTTTGAAGCGCCCCACGAGCTCGGCCGCAATATGCTGCGAATCGGCCGCGCTCCCACCATTGCCGAACACATACAGTCGGCCGCCGGCCTGAAAGGTATCGATGATCAATCGCGCGCACTGCGCAACAACCCCATGGTTCTCACGGAATGAGCGCACAACGGCGAGGTGCTCGTCGATATTGTGCAAGATGTCAGCCGTCTTGTCGTTCATGCTGGCAGGACGCGGTTCCAGTGGATCGGATCTTTTCGGCCAAAGCCGTGGTGCTGTACCCTTCGCGCAACGCGATCAATGTCACCCGCCCACCTGTTGCCTCGACGAATTCCTGCCCAACGACGCCCCTGTCGGCCCAATCGGCGCCCTTCATCAATACGTCCGGGCGAATGGCGCGGATCAATTTCTCAGGAGTGGGCTCATCGAACAGGATAACATAGTCGACGACCTCGAGTGCCCCAAGGACAGCCGCGCGATCTTCCTCGGACACCAGCGGCCGATCTTCGCCCTTGTTCTGTTCGCGAACGGAGGAATCGGTGTTCACGGCGACCACCAGAATATCCGCGTGGGTCGCACAGTCCGCCAGGTACTCGACGTGGCCCCGATGGAGAATGTCAAAACAACCGTTCGTAAAACCAACGGTCTCGCCTCGATCGCGACGTAGTGTGAGCTCGCTGACCAGGTCATCGAGACGCCGCAGTTTGCCGACACGCCGTTGATGCTCGATGCGCAAATCGGCGAGGACCTCGTCGCGGGTGATAGACACGCAACCGAATTTCTCGACCTCCAGGCCCCCTGCGATATTGGCCAGTTGCACGGCCTCGTGGAACGTGGCTCCCGCAGCAAGGCCCGCTGCCAACATGGCCAGTACGGCATCGCCCGCACCGGTGTTGTCGTACACCGCACGCGAGCGGGTCGAAATATGCTCGGCCTGCCCGTCAGGCGTGGCCAGTAACGCCCCTTCTCGATCAACGGTGACAACGACCGCCTCGAGATCAAGCTGACCAGCCAGCTGCGCCGCAGCCAGTCCCATGCTCTCGAGATCATCGAATGTGCGGCCCAGGGCAACAGCAAGTTCGTTGCGGTTCGGCGTCAACAGGGTCGTCCCGCGATAGCGGTTGAAATCTGAAATAGATGCCGGATCGACGAGCACCTGGCGGTCGGCCTTGCGCGCCAGAGCCACGATCTCGGCTACGAAGGACACATCGAACATGCCCTTGTTGTAGTCCTCGAGGCAAACGACGTCACATTCGACAATCGCCGTTGCAATGGCCCCGAGCATGGCGTCACGAATCGTACGATCGATCGGCCCCGTGTGTTCCTTATCGAGACGCAGAAGTTGCTGGCGGTGACGATGCTGCGCCAGCCCCACGAGCCGGGTCTTGGTCGTCGTCGGACGCTGTGGTGCACGCTGAATACCCGAGCAATCGGCGCCAACCTCGTTGAGGAGCGTGCATAACTGCCGACCATCCTCGTCGTCACCGACGATCCCACAGCACATTACGTCCAGCCCGAGAGCGGTCAGGTTGGCCGCGACGCTGCCCGCGCCCCCGGCGCGACGTTCCTCATCTACGGCCCGCAGCACCTGAACCGGTGCCTCCGGGCTGATCCGCTCGGCATCGCCGTAGATATAGCGGTCGAGCATCAGGTCACCCACCAGAAGGACCCGTTGTCCGCCCAAACTTTCGGCCAGTTCTATCAGTCTGGAATCGCCGCTGCTCACACTATCCTCTTAACTGGGTCGAGTCGAACTCCAGCCCACATCGCGTCCGGAGACAGCATGATGCTAAGCCTTTGACAGCCATGGTGTCAATTTAGAGCATATGTTGAACCGGCGGTGCGACGCGGGTTGCCAGAGGGCTCCGGCCCCCACATAGTATTCGTGAACCATCACACGGTTGTGGCGTATCACTGAGGTAGAGCCGCACAAGCGGACCCGCTGCGGGCCGGCAAGGGCCTGTAGATGTCGAGGGCACTCCGTGCATCAGACCGACCATGACCATCACGAGCATGACGATGACCCGCAGTGCTGGTACAGGGGCGGGCCGTTCCGCAATGAACTGACGAGTCACCTGCCCTTCTCGATGCTCAGCGTCACCCTCGGATTGATTCTCGCAGGCCTGATCTGCTTCTTCGCCGACGACACCCTGCTGATCTCCGCTCAGCGGAGCCTCGAGGCCGCGACGACCCATGACCACGGCGAACACGACCACGACCATTCCCACGACACCGCAGTGGAAGCTGCTGCGGGCAGTACGCTCGGATTCCTGGTGCTGTTCCACCTGTTCCACCCGGCCCACATGCTGTTCTCCGGTGCCGCGACGGCAGCCATGTTCTATCGCTATGAACGACGCGTCGCCAAAGCGCTGATCGTCGGCTTCAGCGGCGCTGTTCTGGTCTGCGGTATCAGCGACATTGCCATGCCCAGCGCGGCACTCCTGCTGCTCGGCAAGCAGGTTCACCCCCACATCTGCGTTTGGGAGCATCCCATGCTCGTATTGCCGTTCGCGGGTATGGGCGTGGCGCTGGGTGTTCTGGCTGCCTCGGGCGGGGTCGTCCGCAGCACGATCTTCTCCCATTCACTGCACGTCTCGGTCTCGACCATGGCGAGCATCTTCTTCATGATCGGCGCGTTCGGTCGGCTCGAATGGATCAATGACCTCGGAGTCGTTTTCCTGTGTATCTGCCTCGCGGTCATGATCCCATGCTGCCTCAGTGACATCGTTTATCCGCTCATCTTCACCCGATCCGCCAGGAACGAGTTCTTCAAATCCGGCCACGACCACCCTCATTGATCGCGAATCGACGATTGGCCAAACTCCTGCAAGACCCGACAGGTGGTTCGCATCTGCCCCGGGGGCGAATACCACCGACGTTCGCCGTCCGGGTTATAATTGAATAGACGCAATCAACTTGCTGATCCGCGGGAGCGTCCCTAGGCTTGGTCTGAATACTCCGATTCGGCTGTATGTTCGCGGGCCCTGGCCCCGGATCGACATGGCACAGGCCGTCAGCACCCGCTGGCGCCGCGCTACGGCGACCCGACGACACGACTGTCGGCGGGTGCGACAACCTGGTTCAGGTAGCGGACTTCTCCGACAAAGCGTAAAATACCTTTGTCCCCGAAAGGTACAGATCATGCGTCGCTCCACCTCCCCGCATATCGGCACCCTGTCCAATTCATTGGCCGCTGGACATCGACGACGTGCGACGGCCGGCTTCCTGGGCATCGTGACCGCAGCAGCACTATGTGCGAGCCTCCTGCTGCAGCCCACTCCGCCATCTGCCAGACAGCCGGCCCGGATCGCTATTCTGACGATCCACCAGATGATCGACGACGTCGTCGCGGAAAGCATCGAACGGCGTGGAAACGAAGCCATCGCCGATGGCGCGACGGTCATCGTCATTGAACTGAATACGCCCGGCGGCCTGGTCTCCAGTAGCGTCGACATCTGCAAATACCTTCGCAGGATCTCGGAAGACCAGGGGATCAAGACTGTCGCATGGGTCCGCGACGAGGCCATCTCCGGCGGCACCATGATCTCCATGGCCTGCGACGAGATCATCATGACCCCCTACTCGCTGATCGGGGATTGTGGTGTCATCCTCATGGGCCCGGGCGGAGCGTCGACAACCCAGGATCCGGCCCTGGACGCCAAGATCGAGAGCTATGTCCTCGCCGTCTTCGACAGTGCCGCCACCCGCGTCGGCTACGACCCATTGTTGTGTGATTCGTTCGTCCGTCACGAAATCGAAGTGTGGTGGATCGAACACAAGACCACCGCGGAACGCCGCTTCGTAACACGGGAGGAGAAGGAAGAACTCTTTGGCGAAGCCAAGGAAGGCAGCTGGGCCTCGCGGATGGTCGACAAGAAAGTCGAATGGCAACTCGTCAAGACCTATATCGATCCCCGTGACAACGAAGAGAAAAACGTCCGCCAACCCGTCGTCCCTGACAACAAGCTGCTGACCATGGATCAGTCACAGGCTTTTGCTCTCGGCTTTTCGAAGGCGATCGTCCGAACAGAAAAAGAGCTGCAGGAACGTTACGGCGCTACCGGAGCAATCGCCCGTTTCGAGAGCACGTGGTCCGAGGATCTGGTGTCGTGGCTGACTTCGCCGATGGTGCGCATGTTCCTCATCGCCATGGTCGGGATGGGTACCTACACCGAAATGAAAGCGCCGGGGCTGGGACTGCCGGGACTTCTCGCAGTCGCTGCCCTGGTCGTCCTGCTCGGGGCACCCTATGTGACCGGCCTGGCCAACGTCTGGGAGATCCTGTTCGTCATCCTCGGGATCGGCCTGCTGTTCGTCGAGGTATTCGTCATCCCTGGATTCGGGGTCGCTGGCGTGACCGGGTTGGTCTTTCTAATCATCGGCCTGCTGGCAACATTCATGCCCCCGGAGCCCGATCAACCTCTCCCGATTTACTGGCCCAGCCTGCCCGCGTCTTTTGACGGGCTGCGAACCGGCGTCAAAGTTCTGGGCATGTCGATGGGTATGACCCTCGTCGGCATGGTTCTGATCAGCCGCTACTTGCCCTATGTGCCGTATTTCAGAAACTTGATCCCGGCCAATCCGAACTTTGACAACACTGCAAACAGGCACGGCGAGCAGGACATCTATCACGGCGTGGTCATGCTTGGCAATCTTGGGGTCACCGAAAGCCAATTGCGTCCATCTGGCAAGGCTCGATTCGGATCTACCCTGGTCGACGTGTTGACCCAGGGAGAACTGGTCGAAGCTGGATGCACGGTCGAGGTCATATCACGCACCGGAAACCATGTCATCGTACGTGAGGTTCAGCAAGAGACATGAGTGACTTCAGTATCATCGTGTTGCTCTTCTCGCTTGGCATCATCATCCTGATTGCGGAGATCTTCGTTCCGTCGTACGGGTTGCTCAGTATCGCCGGTGGTGGGTTTCTGGTTTATGCCATCTACCGCGCATACCTCGTAGAAGGCAGCAATGCCTACGGCCACACCGCCCTGATGACCGCTGTCGTACTGGTCCCCACGGTCATGATCGTGGGCGTCAAGATGTTCTATAAGACACCGTTTGGACGCCAACTGGCGCCTGACTCCCCCATGGCCGCGGCGATGGGCGACGACATCGAGGTTCTCAAAGACTATGTCGGGACGACCGGCCGAGCCGTGACCGCGCTACGTCCAGTCGGGACTTGCATCATCGACGGGCGACGAATCAGTTGCGTCGCCGAGAGTGGAATGATCGATAATGGCACGCAGGTCGTGGCCATCGGAATTCGCGGACGCGAACTCGAGGTTCGGCCCGGCGACCCACAGGCCTGATCAGGCATCAGGAAAGGATTCTGTCATGAGTGATTGGCTTTTGGCCCAATCGAACGGTTGGTTTATCGCGATCATGGTCGTGATCATCGTCATCGGCCTCGTTATCTTTGCCGTGCTCGCGCAGTTCCTTGGTTTGTGGCTGCAAGCGTTCTTCAGCAAAGCAAATGTAAGCATCACCGATCTCATCGGTATGCGCCTCCGGAAAGTCAACCTGCGCACGATCGTTCAGGCCAAAATTCAACTGGTCAAGGCAGCCCTGCACGACATTTCGACCAACGATCTCGAGAGCCACTACCTGGCTGGCGGCCGGATACTCAATGTGATTCATGCCCTCATTTCCGCCAACCGGGCGGCCATCGATCTCAACTGGAAGACAGCCACGGCGATCGACCTCGCCGGCCGCGATGTGCTCGACGCCGTACATACGAGCGTCAATCCCAAAGTCATCGACTGCCCGCGGTCCGGTGGGGGCAAGGACACCGTCGACGCGGTGGCCAAAGATGGCATTCAACTCAAAGCCCGGGCCCGCGTGACCGTTCGAACCAACCTCGCCCAGCTGATTGGTGGTGCGACGGAGGAAACAATCATCGCTCGCGTTGGCGAGGGGATCGTCAGTGCGATCGGATCCGCGGCAACGCACAAGGATGTTCTGGAGAACCCGGACATGATCACGAAATCGGTGTTGTCGCGTTCGCTCGATGCCGGGACGGCCTTCGCTATTTTGTCGATCGACATCGCGGACGTCGATGTCGGTCGCAACATCGGTGCGGAGCTGCAGGCCGACCAGGCCGAAGCCGATACCAAACGCTTCAAGGCCGAAGCGGAAAAACGTCGCGCCATGGCCGTTGCCCGTGAGGCGGAGATGACGGCCACAGTCGAGGAGAACCGGGCCAAGGTCGTCCTGGCCGAGGCCGAAGTCCCCAAGGCCATGGCCGATGCCTTCCGTGCGGGCCACATGGGTATCATGGATTATTACCGTATGCGAAATATCGTCTCGGACACCAATATGCGTGACGCGATAGGCAAACCGGACAACCCCAAGGGTGATGGCAATTGATGATCCCGTACGCACGCGACCTGCTGGCTTTCGATAGCTCGGATCTACCGGGCCTCATCGCATTCCTGTTGATCACGGTGTTGTCCGGCCTCGGTGGACTCCTCAAGAAGAAAAAAGAAGGCGAGCTCCCGGAAATTCTCGAGGATGAAGTGACCGACGGCGAACCTGCGCCCGCAATGAACGCTCCGCCGGTTGCGCGCCCGACCACGGTCTCGAAGCGGACACAGGCCCGCCCTGGCCCGACGCAGCCAACCCAGCTCCCCCTTGCACGACGCGCTTCTGAGAAACGGCCTCCAGTTGGTCGGCAGCGGGTCACCCCGACGGAACACGCCGCGCAAATAGGCTATCTGGCGCGCAAGCAAACAGGTACACCAACCAAGGAGACCGAAAGGCAACCCGCTCCGGATCGCCCACGACGACTCACTCCCCGTGATCTCCGCCGGGCCATCGTCCTCCGCGAAATCATCGGCCCCCCCGTAAGCTTGCGGGACCCGCTCGAAGATCTGAAATGAGATTATTCTGCACGACACTTGGGGCATTCCTGGCGTGGGCCGTGCCTGTGGTTCTCGCGGCCCAGGGCACGAAGGATACCCCTACCGACTACACTGTCGCGCCAGATATCCACCCCGACGAAACGACTCTCGGCCCGCAACGGATTGTCAGTATCGCGCCCAGTGCCACGGAATTGTGCGCTGCTCTCGGGCTCGCCGACCGCGTCGTCGGACGCACGCAATTCTGCAAGTGGCCCCCCGCTGTTGAGCGGGCCCGGATCGTCGGAGGGCAGACCGATACCAACCTCGAAGCTATCCTCGCCCTCAAGCCGGACCTCGTGCTCATTACCGAAGGGAGTCGCCAGACGCTCTCCGACACCCTCAAAAGCCTCAAGCTGCAGGTGGTGACCCTGCCCGATGAGACGCTCGACGAGCTCTACCGGGCCATTGACGAATTGGGGCAGGCCTGTGCACGCCCGAAGACTGCTCGACGCCTCGTGACCCATTTGAGTGACGACATTCGAAGGCTGACCGAGCGCGCGGGCAATCACCGGCACGTCCGCGTGCTGTTCAGCATCACCGACCTGCCGCTTGAACCAGGCTCTATCTTCGTAGCTGGCCCCAAAGGACACATGGATGAACTCTTGCGCCGTGCAGGTTACGGCAACGCAGCGAGTGATGTCGTCGATCGCCCATGGACGCCTCTGTCATTGGAACAACTCGTCGCCGCCAGGCCCGATGTGATTCTTGAATTTCGTCCACAGTCCAAGGCCATCAACGCAGATACGTTCTATCGCAGCTGGTCCAACATGCGGATGGTGCCGGCGATTGAGCGTCGGCGTGTATGCAGCCTTACCGAGAGCACCGCAATGATCCCGGGCGCCCGGGTCAATATTGCACTCCACGACATCATCACCACGCTGGACGATTGCACCGATTGACATGAGCGCCGACGCCATTCTTGCTGCCGATTCGCTCACCGTCACACGAGGCACTCAGACCGTCCTGAAGGACGTCAGCTTCGAGATCACGAGTGGTGAACGCGTGGCCATCATCGGCCCCAATGGCGCCGGCAAGACGTCACTGTTGCTTGCGCTGATGGGTATTCTGCACCCGACGCGGGGCGAGATCCGCCTCAACGACGTCCCGCTGGCTCAGGTAGGGCCGCGCAAACGTATCGCCACGCATATGGCCTATGTTCCGCAGCACTACGACGGCTTCACCGGGTTTACCGTATACGACATGGTTGCTGCAGGTCGCTATGCCCATCACAATATCATCGGCCTGCACACAGCGCAGGATCGGACCATGGTCGAGCAGGCGCTCAACGCCTGCGACCTTCGGCCCATCCGTGACCGTTTGGTCAGTCAACTGTCTGCAGGGCAACGCCAGATGGTCTGGATCGCCGCCGCCATGGCTCAGGAAAGCCCCGTGCTGCTGTTGGACGAACCCACGACCGCGCTGGATCCGCGTCATCAAGTCGACGTGCTCAACATGCTCGACACGCTGTCGCGCGCCGGTCGGACTCTGGTATTTGTCAGTCATGACCTCAATGTGGCGGTGAGTATGGAGGCACGGGTCCTCGCCTTGCGTGACGGCGGACTGATCATCGACGACCACATCTCGGGCGTGTTACAGCCTGCTCCGCTGCAGCGCATTTTCGATACAGGCTTTGACCTGCCCGCGCGCAGCGCCGGCGGCACATGGGCGATACCTCGATGAACATGTCCCGGGCGAGATGGTCGACAACCGTGGTGTTTCTCATACTCATCGGGCTCGTAGGTGTCACGTGGTTTGTGCTGCCGTACATCAGCAGCCAGACATTCGATGAGCTCCTGGAGCAAAGGGTCATCAGCGATCTGCGTCAACCGCGGATCGTTCTGGGAATGATCGCCGGATGCGGCCTGGCGTTGGCCGGCATGACGTTTCAGGCCCTCTTTCGCAATCCGCTGGCCACGCCATTCACGCTCGGGGTCTCGAGTGGAGCGACCCTCGCGATCGCGATCTTCGGAACACTGGGCTTTGCCCCTGACTGGATGGGAGGTGTCGACAAGAGTCTCGTCGCGGCCCTGGGGGCCGGCGTGGTGATCGCGGCAGTCTACGGCGTGGCACAATTGCGCCCGGAGTCCCCGACCTCAACCCTGCTGCTTGCCGGGGTCAGCATCAACTTCATCTGCGGCGCCGGGATCATTCTGACCCAGTACATTGCGGACGTACACGAAGCCCGCAGGCTGGTCGGCTGGCTTCTTGGCAATCTCAACGCCGCATCGGAGCAAACTGTCTCGGCAATGTGGTTCATTGGCAGCGGCGTCGCCGTCGCCGCCGTGGTGCTGACGCTGTGCCACCGGGAGCTCGACCTGCTGATGATGGGAGAAATCGTCGCCGGCAGCCGTGGGGTCAATGTGCGACGTATCCGGGCGCTCGGCTATTTTTGTGCTTCTTTGCTGACTGCTGGAGTCGTGTCGTTGTGCGGCCCGATTGCATTTGTCGGCCTGCTCGTCCCGCACACCATGCGTTCTCTGGTCGGCCCGAGCCACCGAGTCCTGATTCCCGCATGCGCATTGATGGGCATTTCGCTACTGCCGCTGTGTGATTGCCTGGCGCGCAATATCATGGCGTGGAGCACCGCTGGACGGAACGCAACCGAACTCCCTGTCGGGGTCATGACCAATGTGCTCGGTGGAATATTTTTTCTGATTATTCTCGTTCGGAATCGTCAGGATCGCCCGCTTGTGGCGTGATTTCGCGTGCAGTCGGCAGCGGCGGCACGGGGGCGAGGCCGCCCGTGATCGGCTCGGACGGGGCGAGTTGCCGGGCATGATCATCGCATGGACCATCCATGAAGTGGACGACCCAGAAGAGATCCTGGCCGTTTGATTTCACGGACATCCCCATGCGTCGGAAGTTGTTCTCGAGGATCTGGATGCGGTGCTGTTCACTGTCCATCCACTGTGCATAGACATCTTCTGGCGTCTCGTAAGCCACCGCGAGAATCTCGCCACCATGGTGGCATTTGAACTGACTGGTGATCCAGCGGTCCTCGAAGCTCTCACCCGTTGTGGGATCGTCGTGAGCGAAGAATCCTTCTTCGATCATCGTGCAGGCCCACTCCGCCGAAAACTCCGACAGTTCGTCATCAAGAACCACGGCAAACATGCCGCGTTCGACGCGTGCCGCATTGATCTGCGCGAGGACATCGTGGATCATCGCTTCACTGTCATCGACATTGATGCAACTTCCCCCGAGGAACGCAAAGTTCTGCCCAAAGACAGAAACGCCAGCGTCACAACCACTTGCACACAAGATCATCGAGCCACAGAGGGTCGATAAGACATATTTGCGTATCAGATGAATCGGATTCAGCGTCATGCAGGGTGCCTGTCTGGAGTTATCGGCAACCAAATGGTGATGTCAGGAATCTCCTGAATTAGAGTCTACGCCACGACCAGACGACCGACAAGGCGATTCCGGCTCAACGGAGCGTTCCCAGACCGCATCTCCCTTGCAACAATACAGTTGCGCGCGGCAGCACCGCTGTGAGACATTATCGGCCCTCCGTGGTTCTACGATTCGGCGGCGCGATGGGCGATGAGCAGAGTCGTATCCTGCTTCGGCGGCACGCCCCCAGAGAACGAATCGAGCTCAGCAACCGTGTCCGCAAGCGCCGATCGGGCCGATGCCCCGAAACCGTCGCACAGGAGTTCGAGCAGAGCGTCGTATCCCAGGGCCGCACCGCCGGGAGCGCACACTTCACGCACGCCTGGCGTAAACAGGGCCAGAGATTCACGCTGCCCCAGCAGGCCTTTGCTGGTCTTGAATGCGCCGGCACTGACCGGCTGTCCCAGCTTGGGTCCACATGCAGTGTCCAGACGGCGTGGCTCGCCGCTCCGCCCGATGACCACGACCCCGGGTTGACCCGCGACGGCATGCAACAGCGCTCCATTGTTAGGGTCGACCAGTACGACCGCGCAGTCCATTGTTACGGGGTTGGCATGGTGACACAGCAACCAGTTCAGTTCACTCAACATGACATGCGGCATATCTGCGTGCAGAACTGCAATGCGGAATGCTGTTCGAATCTCGACCATGCTGATCGCAGCGCGAACCGACGCCGCGTATACATGACCGATGAGAAAAGCCGCAGCGTGATTAGGCAACTCCATCACATCGTAGACATCGCCACTGGACGACTGTCCCGGGCGACAATGCACGGCAACCTGCAGAGTAGGCCAATCAGGCAGTGATTTCGGATCGAGTTTCGATTGAATCGCCTGAACGACTGCGTTTTCGGCGATCGATAGGGCTTGTCGCTGACGTCCGTGGTGTTCGAATACGCGAATCAAGTGGGTCGTAATGACTCGTGCCAACGCAATCATGAAATCGAGATCAGCGGCCGAAATTCGGCGCTTGCTTTCGCGTGAATCAGCATAAATGAAGCCAATTCGACCACGTTCGGTCCATAGCGGCGCAGCCACCAGGGCCGCGTCAATGCCGTCCTCAGCCGGGGTCCACACCGCATGACCGCGCTCGAGGCAACGGTTGAGCAGCGGCTTGAACTGACACGGTTCATCAAAGAGCTGACCTCGAAAGTCGCGTCCTTGGGTGAGCTCGAGTGGACCGATGGGTTGACGCCGGACACCGATCCATGCTGCACCCGCTTCGAAGTGAGCAACGAGCAGCCCTACGGCGCGATCCATCACACCGGCAACATCTTCGGCATTGTCCAGCTCGACGCCGGCGCGACACAATTCCTCGAGCCGCGCTGGCATCAGGTGGATCTCTTCACGCCTGTTGCGTACGACCGCGTGGTCGGGCAGGGGCGGCGCGTCGCTTCGCTGGCGTTGACCAGCTACCGGCAGACTGCTTTCTTCGCCGAGTACCAGGTAGACATTCAACGTGTAGTCGCAAATCCCAATTACGTCGCCGTGTGCAATGGGGGCCGACTGCCGAGAATGACGACCGTTGACCACGACGTGGCGATGGTCGTCGATCGGCTCGATTTCCCAGCAGCCCGCGCTGACCGGCGTCAGGCGGGCGTGTCGCGAAGATACCCGCATGTCCGGCAGGTGGATGCCGCACTGACGGTCCGATCCGATCTCGATGGGTTGCTCATCAAAGACCAGGTCGGCGATGATCGAATCGCTGTCCTTGACCAGGATACGCATCTCGATACCGCTTTCGTAAAGGCAGACGTGAGTTGCTCGCTATACTTTGTATTATATCAGCCCTGTGAGAGACTCAAATACGACAATGAGGACACCATGAACAGACCGACGCTCCTCCTGGGCCACAGCCCGGATCCCGATGACGCCTTTATGTTTTACGCCCTGGCGAAGGATCTCATTCCCACAGAGGGCTGGCAATTCGAGCACATGCTCGAGGACATCCAATCGCTGAATGAGCGGGCCATGCGTGGCGAACTGCACATCTCGGCGATCAGCATTCACGCGTACCCCTATGTCATGGATCGTTATGCCCTGCTCAATTGTGGATCGAGCATGGGCGATGGTTATGGTCCCATGGTCGTCGCCCGGGATACGCTGAGTATCGACCAGCTCAAAGGCAAACGTATCTTGATCCCCGGCGAGAAGACCACCGCCTTCCTCGCACTCAACCTGCTTCTCGGTCGTGGCACATTCGAGCATGAGTGCTGCCCGTTCGACGAGATCATTCCGCGCGTCGCGGAGGGCCAGTGTGATGCCGGGTTGATCATTCATGAAGGACAATTGACTTATGGCAACCAGAATCTCCAGTTGGTCGTCGATCTCGGCAAGCAGTGGCTGGAGGACACCGGCCTTCCCCTGCCCCTTGGCGGCAACGTCATTCGCCGCGATCTTGGCTCGGACAACCTGACGACTATTGCAGCCGTCCTGCACCACAGTATTGAGTTCGGTCTGGCGCATCGCCAGGAGGCCGTTGAGTACTCTTTGGGCTTCGCCCGGGACATGGGCGTCGATCTGGCGGATCGCTTCGTTGGTATGTATGTCAACCAGTGGACGCTGGACTACGGGGATCGTGGGCGGGAAGCGGTGCGCGAACTGCTGCGCCGCGGACACGAAATCGGCATGGTCCCTGATGCCGGTAACATCGATTTCATTCGATGATTTCGGTCAGCCGTCCGCATCACCCGCCCAAGAAGGCATGCAGGGCCAACGGGGGTCCGATAGGGCCCACCGCCCACTTGGGGCGCCCTATGATAGTAATACTGATTCACGCGAAGACTTGTCTCGAGTTCAGCTGACATGAGATGCGGCCCGGACCGCGCCTCCCGAAGAAGCTCCAGGAGAAGAATCGATGCCTCGAGTCGCCAATAAACTGTTATCCGTGGGCCTGGTGCTGGCATGCGCCCTGACTCAGCCTGCAGCCGGGCAACAGCACGATCATGACGGCCACAAGCACGGGACGCACCCCGATGAGCAGCTGCCACGCCACGGCCCCAGCACACCACGCCCACGCATCGTCATCCCGGAACTCGAGCATAATTTCGGCGAGGTATGGTACGGCAGTGAAGTGCAACACATCTTCAAGGTACATAACGAGGGCGATGCACCGTTACAGATGATCAGTGTCAAGCCATCATGCGGCTGCACGGTCGCCGAATTCGACAAGTCCATCCCTGCCGGCGGTGTGGGCGAAATCAAGGCCACGCTCAGCTCGAGCAAGCTATCCAAGGGCTACTTCCGTAAAGAAGTCAAAGTGACCAGCAACGATCCGGAGCGGCGCAAGATGGCATTGACTATCACCGGACGGATCAAGCATTTCGTGGACGTCGAACCGCGTTCGATCAATTTCAAAGAGATCAAACCGCACGAAGAACTAACCCGTAAGTTCGAGATCACCAACCTCAGTGACGTGCCACTCCAGCTGACCATCGAACGGGCCCACGACGACATCTTCAATGCCGAGTTACGCGAGGTGGAGATCGGTCACAAATACCAACTCGTTGTTGAGACGATGCCCCCATACAGCGCCGGGCGCCATCGTGGTACTTTCACACTGCTGACCAACGTACCGCAACAACCCAAAGTCCTGGTGGCCGTCACGGCAAACGCCCTGGCCCGCCTGACACTCAAGCCTCAGCGGGAACTCATCGTTCGCCGCCCACAACCACAGGTGACCACACACCCATTCCAGTTGATCAATTACGGTAATACGCCGATCGATATTCTCGAAGCCTCGACCGACGATGCGCGTATCAAGGTCGACACCCGTCCCATGGCGACCGGCGAAGGCCACGATATCACGATCACGCTGCCCGCGAACTTCCGCACGAACCCCATCGGACAGGCCGTGACACTGAAGACCAGCGATCCAAACACGCCGATCGTCACGATCCCGATACGCAGTACATCTCGCAAGCTGAACGCGGCGGAAAAGCTCGTTGGAAAACCGGCGCCGCAGGTCGCGTTCGAGACCGCCCAGGGCAACCGCATCGATACCTCGCAACTCGACGGCCCACTGGTCCTGTTCTTTCACACAAGCTGGAATCCGATCGCAAATGCATCATTGGCCCTGCTCGAGCCCCTGCACAAGGATTTCAAGGATCGTGGCGTCCGCTTCGTCGTGATCAACATGGATCAACGCCCCCACGCCAGCGGCACGGGGTCCTCGAGCGGTAGCAAGCGCCTGTTTACCCGCGAAGAAAGCACCGGCAAGATTGTGCAAACCGGCATCACGTTTGACCACCATTTCGATCCCCAGCAGGCAATCGGAAGTTCGCGTTTCAATGTGCAGATATTCCCGGCCGTGTTCGTGATCGACTCCACGGGAACCATCATGCAGTATCACGGCGGCCAGATTTGGGAAAACCGCTCGAGACCAGACGCATTCACCGTCGGCGACTTACGCGTTGCAATAGAGAAATGCTTGCGGAGTGGGGAGTAACGTGCCCTTGCTGCCCGGGCAATAGAGCTCAGCTGCTGGTCAGCGCTCGTCCTAGTCGCCCGGATCCAGAACCGACATGAATGCTTCCTGGGGAATCTCCACGCTGCCCACGGTCTTCATGCGCCGCTTGCCCTCTTTCTGTTTCTCGAGCAGTTTGCGCTTGCGACTCACATCACCACCGTAGCACTTTGCCGTCACGTCTTTGCGGAAGGCCTTGATTGTCTCGCGAGCAATGATCTTGCCACCGATCGCAGCCTGCAGGGGGATTTCGAATTGATGACGGGCAATCTGCTTGCGCAACCGACCAATGAGGCGGCGGCCGCGAATTTCGGCTTTATCCCGATGCACGATGACTGACAGAGCATCGACCGGAATCGTGTTGACCAGGATGTCGAGCTTGACCAGGCGATCCGTACGGAAGCCCGTCATTTCGTAATCCATGGTGCCATAGCCCTTGGAGATGCTCTTCAGCTTGTCGTAGAAGTCGTAGATGATTTCGGAAAGCGGAAATTCGTAGGTCATCATGATGCGTGTCGGGGAAATATATTCCTGCCTTTTCTGGGTCCCGCGGCGATCCATGGCCAGCTTCATCAGGTTTCCGACGAACTCAGCCGGAATGATGACATTGCAATTGACGATCGGCTCGCCGATATCCCGGATCTTGCTGATGTCTGGCAACTCGCTCGGCGACTCGATGTGCTCGATGGTCCCGTCGGTCATGGTGACCTCGAAGGTGACCGTCGGGGCGGTCTGAACGACGCTGATATCGCTTTCGCGTTCGAGGCGCTCCTGAATGATCTTCATGTGCAGCAAGCCCAGGAACCCACAGCGAAACCCGATACCCAGGGCATCAGAGGTCGCCGGTTGATAGGTGAACGAACAATCGTTCAGCCAGAGCTTCTCGAGGGCTTCGCGCAACTGATCGGTCTGCGTACTGGGCCCGGGATAAAAATCACAGAACACCATTTGCTGAGGCGGGCGATATCCCGGCAACGGCTTGGCGACCCGGTTGCTGCTGAGCGTAACGGTATCACCGATGTTGACATCAGCGAGGTTCTTGATCGAGCCCACGAGGTAGCCGACTTCACCGGCCGCCAATGTTTTGACCTGTTTGGGTTTGGGGGTGAACTTGCCCAACTCGGTCACCTGGTGCGATCGCCCCACACCCATGAAATCAACCTTCTCACCGACCTTGACCACGCCATCGACGACTCGCAGATGCACGATGACCCCGCGATGCGGATCAGGCTTGGCATCGTAGATCAACGCTTTGAGTGGCGCGTCAGGATCACCCACCGGAGGCGGAATGCGTTCGA
The DNA here is from genome assembly GCA_942492115.1 of uncultured Planctomycetota bacterium. Classification (GTDB taxonomy): domain Bacteria; phylum Planctomycetota; class Phycisphaerae; order UBA1845; family CAIVHJ01; genus CALODL01. The sequence goes on along the minus strand of CALODL010000001.1, from coordinate 57,322 downwards.
CGATCGCCTCGTAGAGTTCATCCAAGCCCTGCCCGGTCTTAGCCGATACGAAAACGGCTTCGTCGGCAGGGATGCCGAGGATTTGCTCGAGTTCGAGGGCCACGTCCTCGGGATGAGCCGTTGGAAGGTCGATCTTGTTGATGACTGGAATGATGATCTTGTCACCCTCGATGGCCAGGTAAGCGTTGGCGATTGTTTGAGCCTGGGCCCCCTGGGCCGCATCGACCAGCAGCAGCACGCCTTCGCAAGCAGCCAGAGCGCGTGAAACTTCGTAGTGAAAGTCCACGTGACCCGGTGTGTCGAGCAGGTTGAGCATATAAACCTGACTGCCACGCTTGTATTCAATGGTTGCGCGGTTGGCCTTGATCGTAATACCCATCTCGCGTTCGAGGTCCATATCATCGAGGAACTGCTCACGCATCTCGCGCTCGGTGATAGCCCCGGAAGCCAGCAGAAATCGATCAGCAAGGGTCGATTTGCCGTGGTCGATGTGGGCGATGATGCTGAAGTTACGGATATATTCGTGGACTGACATAACTCTGTTTCGATCGTGTTATGGCCGCAGCCGAGCGGCGGGAATCACGTATCATAGTAGAAGCCGAGCGGAGTCCCAATGCATGAAACGGATCGTTATTCCTCTGTCGCGGCCGCCCGCGCCGTCCGCCGCTGCCGCACAATCGCAGCCGCGGCCGGATTGGTCCTGGCCAGCACATTCGTCATGCCGGCCGTCAGCGGCTGTAAGCAGCCTATCATCCCCGCTACGACCCTCGCTGGTGTCCTGTTCGATGAGCCTGCCAGCCTCGAAGCCCTGTTCTGGGTGCTCATATCGACCCCGTATGTCCTGGGGACGCTCATCGCGACGATCACCCTGCGGAGCCTCGGGAAGTGGACGGCGGCAGGCGAGCTACGCATGGGGCGCTGCCTCACGTATTACGCTGCGTTGTCCGCGGCGGGTGTCCATATTTGGCTTCTGGTCAGTGTATTCTTCGATGACCATCGCCCCGATATCGTCTTCTGGCTCCTGCTGAGTCTGTTTTCGGCAGTTTACCTGATGCGCTGTCTGTTCAAGGGTGCCCCCGGCAGGCTGTGCGCCCGGTGGTACGCCGCCGTGTGCTGCGTCATCTGGTTCGCCTCGTGGGTCACCTCGCCCATCTACTACGGTTTGTGGTTGTCACTGGGAGCGGCAATTCTCTTGAGCGGCGCAGCGTTTGCCGAAGCGCGGATCCGGTCCCGTGCGTCCAACGGCCAGACCCTGATCCAGCTGCTCACGATCCACATCCGCCTCCGGGACCTGGAAGAGCGACTGTGCATGCTCTGTGGCTACGAGCTAACCGGACTGGTGTCAGGTCGCTGCCCGGAATGCGGCACCGCGGCCCCGGGACCGCCCGTCCTGCATCGGTCACCCAATGGGGTATACTCGGCCCAACCCTGTGTGGAGGAGAACTGAATGAGTCAAGACCCCAAGCGTCCGGTCGAGTTGACCACCTGTGCCACCGAGTCCGAAGCCGCAATCCTCATCGCGACCCTCGATGCCGAAGGAATCACCGCTCAAATGGTTGGTGGCCTGACCAGTGGTCTCCGCGCCGAAGCCCCAGGTGGCGTGACCGTGCTGGTTCACGAGGAAAACCTCGAAAAGGCCAAAGAGGTCCTCAATCGATTCTGACCTGCGTTTGCCCGGGTTACACGCTTCTGCGGGGACGAGACGCGCCACGGGCGTAGAAGAAGTCCTTCAGCAGACAGAACTCGACCACAGATTCTGCTGAGGAGGCACAAAAAAGAGTCCCGAACTTCCGTTCGGGACTCATTAGATCTTCGTATTCATTAGTTTCAAATCAGCCGACGGTCTCTTCCATGGCCGGCCTGACGTGGCCGTCGAGGAAACCTTCGAGCTTCCGCGCCCGCACCGGGTGCTGCAGTTTGCGAATAGCCTTGGCCTCGACCTGGCGAACCCGCTCACGGGTCACCTTGAAGATACGACCCACCTCTTCGAGCGTATAGGTGTACCCATCGCCGATCCCGTAACGCAGCTTGATGATTTCGCGTTCACGGTAGGTCAGCGTCTTGAGCACCTCTTCGATACGATCCTTGAGCATCTCGCTACCGGCAGAATGAACCGGTGACTCGGCGCCCTGATCTTCAATGAAATCGCTGAAGTACGAATCCTCGCTCTCGCCCACAGGCCGATCGAGCGAGATCGGATGGCGCGAGATCTTGAGCACCCGACGGGCCTCGGTCACAGGCATGCCCGCGGCGTTGGCGATTTCTTCAATGGTCGGCTCGCGTCGCAGTTCCTGCTCGAGCTTCTTGCTGATGTTGCGCAACTTGCTCATGGTCTCGATCATATGCACCGGAATACGAATCGTCCGGGCGTGATCGGCAATGGCACGGGTGATCGCCTGGCGGATCCACCACGTCGCATAAGTACTGAATTTATAGCCACGCTTGTATTCATACTTGTCGACAGCACGCATCAGGCCGGTGTTGCCCTCTTGAATGATGTCGAGAAACGACAGGCCGCGGTTGCGATACTTCTTGGCGATCGACACGACCAGACGCAGGTTACCACCCGACAGTCGTCGCTTGGCTTCCTCGTACTCGCCGAACACACGACGAATATTCGTCAGGCGGCCCTCGAGCTCATCCGGCTCTTCGAGAACCAGCGACTTGATACCCGAAAGCTCCTCTTTCATGACCTGAATGTCTTCAGGGTTGCCGGTCACTTTTCGCGATTCGTGGGCGATGCGCTTTTCCAGTTCACGCATTTTGAGCTGCAGGCCAATGAGCTTCTTCATCAACGGCTGAATGCGGCTGGTGCGCAGCGACAGTTCCTCGAGCAACTTGGACACCTTGCGGCGACGGAGATTGATCGAGTCCCGTGACTCCTTGCGAAAGGCGACGGTCGTCCGCCCCTCGTGCATCTTTGTCCAGTCGCCGTCATTGAGCTCGAGTAGTTTCTCGACGGTCTCGAGATTGCCGCCGAGACGCTCAGTGATGGTCTTCTTGGCACTGTGCTCCGAAGTCGAGATCTTCATCGTGCGATCGAAAGGCAATGTGCCTTCTTTGACCTGCTGCAGAATATCCACAGCTTGCCCTGCACAGTAATCGCTTTCGAGAACCTTCTGGCGAAACGCCATCCGGGTCAGCTCAATCTTCTTTGCGAGGTTGATTTCTTCGTCACGCGACAACAGAGGGATTTCACCCATCTGAGTCAGGTACATCCGCACCGGATCGTCAATCCGCCGCGCTGCCGCTTCCTCTGCCAGCTCCTCCTGACTTGCTGGCCGTTCAGTATCCGGTGTCGCCCGACGGGACGTATCGTGGTTACTGTCCAGCTTGAGCGCTTCAGACTCATCGACCATTTCTATTCCGGCATCCTCGAGGCGCATCATCACGACCTCGAGCTTGTCCGGCGAAATGGCTTCATCCGGGAGCGTACGATTCAGTTCTTCCCAGGTGAGGAAGCCCTGTTTCTTGCCCTTCTCGATGAGGCCCGTTACGGCTACCTCGATTGGATCCATCTCAACTACATCCGAGAAGTCGACCATATTGGTTCTCCGACCTATTCCTTCTTGCCTGCAAATCCGCCGGTCTTTCCAAGTTTTGCAACACCGGCGAATCTGGGTGCCTCTGCGTAGTCGCGCGTTACATCGTAGACGTCACCCAAGCACTTGGCGCGATCCTCTGCCTTATTTGCAACACGTAATTCACGATTCTTCTCATACGATAATTTCAGTTTTTTGGATTCATCGAGCCGCTCGAGGGCGGCATCGACCTGGGCCTCGGCCTCGCAGAACCGGCCCCGTTCGAGGAGCTCAACGACACAGGAAGCGTCCTGGGGATCCTCGAAATGGTCCAGCAAATCTGCTGCCGAGAAGTGGCCAACCGCAGCAAGAGCCATCGCTTTCTCCGCGATCTCGCGCACGCGATCATCCGAGAACACGGCCGGAGGCATATGCCCGACCACCCGCGGGTAGACTTCAGGCTGGCGAATCAAGGCAGCCAGAAGATCCAGACATGCGGCCTCTTCAGAACTTCGCGGGCGTGATAGTGACGCCGAATGAGCCTCCATGGAGGCAGATTCAGATGGACCGGGTTCGACCCGGTGCTGTGCTGTCGTCAGCAGGGATTGAACCTCCTTCCTCCCGACTCCCAACAGCTTGCTGAGTTGATTGACGATGATGCCACGTTGAATGACATCGACCGCCCCATAGGCCGCAGATGCGCCGACGTACGACACAAACTCTTGCACGGCACGATGCTTTTCAGATGACGAACCACCGTGATGGTGCCCGCGGAGCGTCTGGGACCACTTGAATTCTAGCGCCGAGGGTGCAGAGTTCAACGCTGCCTCGAACGCTTCGGCTCCCTGGCTAATGAGATAATCACAAGGATCCTGCCCCGCCGGCAGGGCCACGAGCGAAACCTCGAGTTGGCACCGCAACGCGATGTGCAATCCACGCTCCGCAGCCCGAGCCCCGGCCTCGTCACCATCGAACACCAGAATGACCCGTGGGACGTAGCGCGCAAGAACCTCGGCATGCTCGTCGGTCAGCGACGTTCCCAGTGCGGCGACGGTCTCGTTGAAACCCTTGCTGTGAGCCAGAATGACATCCGTGTAACCCTCGACCAGAATGGCCCGGCCACGATGAAAGCCTTCGCGACACAAATCGATTCCATATAGCAGTTTGCGTTTATTGAACAGCGGGCTTTCCGGGGAATTGATGTACTTCGCGGGATCGTCGCCCAGCGCCCGGCCGCCAAAGCCGACGACCTGGCCGACCGGATCGAGGATGGGAAACATCAATCGGTTGCGAAAGCCGTCATACAGGCCATTTCCGGTGTTTCGCTCCTTGGCCAGCCCCGTGGCGACCAGCAGCTCATGTGGCACTTTGCTGCGTCCGGCGGTCTTCAGCAAGAATTCAAAGCTATCCGGGGCCAGGCCGAGACCGAATTGCTCCTGCATCGCATCGTCGATGCCCCGATTGGCCAGGTAATCTCGGGCTTGTGCACCCTCGTCGCTCGTAAGCACCGAACGGAAAACGTCTCGTGCCCAACGGTTTACGCGCAATAGCTCACTCCGCGAGGAACGCCCCCCACCCCGCCGGCGGTCGGCCGCTTCGACTGTGATGCCCGCGCGGTCGGCGAGCATCTGTCGGGCCTCGACAAACCCGATCGAGTGATATTGCTGCATGAAATTGAAGACGTCACCCCCCGCGCCACATCCGAAGCACTTGAAGTACTGCTCAGCGGGTCGCACATGGAATGATGGCGACTTTTCCTTGTGGAACGGGCACAAACCCTTGAGATCCCGGCCACCCCGCTTGAGGTTAACGTACTGGCCGACGACATCAACGATGTCAGACGCGTCCCTTATCGCTCGCGTGATGTCCTCGACTGTAGGCAATACGATGTGGACTCCCCAGCCCGCACACTGTGCTACGGTTCTCAAATCGTAGATCAAACAAGTAATAAGGCTGAGCAGTCGGCAGGGCGAATCTTCGACAGCTTTAGACGCGGGTTATGATGAGCACAGCTGCGTGCCTGGCCTGAAACCAGAGCATGGCAGAGAGCAGTAACCCGCAATAAGTGGTTGTGTCGAAGGCCTAGAATGCCCCCTGGTCACCAGGAAGCCGATAACTGATGACCTGGAAATATACATCACGAATTGGAAACGGTCAAATTACTGGACGTCTTAACCGCCATGAACAGGGTCTTTGAATGGTTATGGGAACTTGGGGTCCGGGCGGCTTCGAATGGCCGTTATAATCGGACGCACCATGAGCTGCCTGGACCGGCCCATTCCGATCTTCCCATTACCGAACTTGGTGCTGATGCCTGGCACGGTTCTGCCTCTCCAGCTGTTCGAACGCCGCTATCGAGACCTGATCGCGGATGAGATCGCTTTGGCCGAAGATGATCGCTTCATTTGTATGGCCCTGCTGCATGAAGGCCACGAATCTTCCTATTACACCCATCATGCCCCAATTCACCCGACGCTCTGCCTCGGGCAGATCATCAAGATCAAGACATTGGCGAATGGCCGGTCTTTCATCGAATTGCTCGGGCTCAGCCGCATGACGGTTCGCACCGAGCTCTATGACCGCAGTTATCGTCGTGGGTACCTGCAACATGTCAGCCTGGTCTCGGATCTGCTTCCCGATGAGGAATCCGTGTTGCGGGCGCAACTCACTGACCTGGGCACGCTCCCGGACAGTCTCGGATCGATCGCACGTGAGATCCTGGGGCAGTCGCTCGACCTGGCGAGCACGGTCGACCAGCTGGCCCACCACCTGATCGGCCCCGAAGCATGGTCGGCCAAGCAGATGCTCCTCGAAGAGACACGCCTCGACTACCGCATCCGCATCCTGCTCACCCTCTATCAGCGCAACCTGCTGCGGGGAAACGTCACACCCGTCCAACCTCAGTGGCCGCCGCCGCCCAGCGACAATTGAACCCCGTATCCACACCATTCTCGCGCCCACGGCGCCACCCCGTACGGATCCTGTCGAACACGCACAGGGGCAATACGCCGGGGGAACGGTTAAGGTAGCGCTGGACGAAGTGGGTCGGGCGGTCGCCTGCGGTGGCAACATCGTGGGAGGAAAGTCCGAACTGGACAGGACGCGGTGGTCGCTAACGGCGACCCGGGGCAACCCGAGGGACAGTGCCACAGAAAACACACCGCCGATGGGGCCGCTCGCGGCTCACAGGTAAGGTTGAAAAGGTGCGGTAAGAGCGCACCGGGTCGTTGGTGACAACGATCGCACGGTAAACCCCACCGCCAGCAAGCCCGAATAGGCAGCGGTCCAGCCTTTGGGCTGGGAGAGTGGTCCGCTCTTTCATCCGTTGCGGGTAGGGTGCTCGAGCCGGTCAGCAATGGCCGGCCCAGATAAATGACCGTCTCGGTCCCGCCGCAGGCGGGGCTAGACAGAATTCGGCTTACAGACCCACTTCGTCCGTTTCTCGTTCACTTTTCGTCTCGCAGGCTCATCTGAGCCGCGTCCGACCGCAACCGACATCCTCGTCATTGTCGACGGCGCGGCGGGCCTCGACGGTTCCCCTGAAGGCGCCCCCCTCCCGTTCCAAGACATCGCGGGCATCCGCCAGCTCCACTCCGCGGCATCCCGGGTATTCCCCGTTGACGGCCTGACTTCGTTCCACCTGGCCCCATGCTCGAGTGGTCGACGCGTCGGCCAATCGTGAAATCCCTGCGCACGAGACTCTCTCCTCTCGGACTGTCCCACGCCTGCCCGAGTCGCGCTTCAGATGGCAGGTGAGTGGGCCAACAGCTGGTAACCCAGTGTTGAGGACGGTCATGTTGTTTCCCTCCGTTCGGCATCGCCTGCACAGTACTTTACGACGCCTCGAATACGCAAAGTGTTGAACGGCAATACGTTTCTACGCGCGACACAAACCGTGTTATCGGCATGCTGCCGCGCAAGTCCCGTGCTATAGTGCCGCACCTGGAGGCTCGAGACCTGATGCGGACACGCGGATTCGGATACGCAGGACGACCATGACCGACCGACCTACGACGGCGTTGCGGGCGCGGTGGGTCGTCCCGGCCACCGCGCCAACCATCGAGGACGGGACGATCGTCTTCAACGACCGCATCGTTCCAACAGATGAACACACGGGGCCCGTCGAGGATCTCGGAGATGCCATCGTGGTTCCTGGCCTGATCAACGCCCACACTCACCTCGAACTGTCCTACTTCGAAAGACCCCTGAGGCAACCTGCCGACCTGCCCGACTGGCTGCTGCAGATTATCGGCCTGCAAAACAACATGGTTTCTGCTGATCTCGAACGACTGACGGGTGTGGCGCTGCGCCGCGGATCGGCCGCCTGTCTGGCAGCCGGGGTCACGACCGTCGGGGACATCACGCGGCTAAACCATTTGACGCGGCCATACCTTGCAACGGGCCCTCTTCGCGTCGTGTCTTTCGGCGAAGTCCTGGGTATCGGAGACCGTGCCCGCCTGGTCCCCGATCGCGTACGGGTGGCAGCGGATCGCATGCACGACTCCCCAACACTTCATTCTGCGCTATCACCGCACGCACCGTATTCGATCTCATCAGAGGGTGTGCGCACGGTTGTCGAAGCTGCACGGGCAGCGGGCATGCGACTGTGCATTCACCTTGCGGAGTCACGAGAAGAACACGCATTCCTGATCGACGGGGGTGGGCGGTTTGCCGAAATGCTCGGTATCGTCGGAGTCAACCTCGAAGGTTTCGCGCCGCCCCACCTCAGCCCAGTGCGCTGGGCGGCGATGCTCAACCTGCTTGGGCCTGATCTACTGGTCGCCCATGGCAACTACGTCGATGCAGAAGAAATTGGACTGCTGTGTTCATCCGGTACCAGTGTGGCCTATTGCCCACGGACACATGCATATTTTCAACATGCTCCGCACCCTCTAATCGAGTTACTGGGCGCCGGCGTTAACGTCTGCCTGGGAACCGACAGCCTGGCGAGTAACCCGTCGCTCGACTTGTGCGAGGAATTGCGCCTCGTCCACGACCAGCACCCCGATCTGTCGTTCGATACGTTGATTGCCCTGGCCACGATCAATGGCGCGATTGCATTGGGATTGGCCGACCATGTTGGATCACTCGACATCGGCAAGTGTGCCGACCTCGCCGTATTCCGTTGTACAACGGGCGTCGCAGAACCGGCCGATGCCTTTCTCTGCGGCGAGGTCGAACTTGTAAGGCTATATATCGATGGTCGTCCAGTTGATTTGGGGTGAAGTATTTATCGCCGCAGGCCGTGCATGGATACCGCAGGCACCAGAAGTTCCGCGTATTGACGACCGAATCGCTCGGCGTGATCGTGCCCTGCCAGCGCTCGCGCCTGATCGATCTCGACCGCGGCCAGCGCGGCCTCTCCCCGTGCGCGCCACAGCGCAGCGCGCGCCGCGTGGATCTCGACGACCCCGATCCGCGCCTTCGACAAGCCTTGGAGCAGGGCTGAACTGAGATCGTTGAACGCGGCGATCGCCGGGCGTGGTGATGCGGACACCAACACGATGAATTGATCGAAACAGAACACTTCGAGCCCGGCGCCCCAGGCGATGCGCTGCCACATCGAATGGTTGTCTGCAACCTCCTGCGGACAGCGCACCATGATGCCGACCCGCAGCCTGTCCCCCGAATAGATACGTCGGGCTGTCTCGGATGTGTCGGCAATGTCAACGATGTGGCGGTCTGACGGCCAGTAGTGCGGCGCGGCCATGAACGCTGGGCGGTAAGCACCAAACGGCACGGCATAGTGGTAGAACGCAACGTCGACCGTATCCAATTCCGTCAACAGGCATCGTGAGGCCGATCGCCAATCGGGCTTGTCAAAGACCACTTCTCTCCGATCTATCGAAGCCGTCACCATCACCGCACACGCGACGGCAAAATAGATCGCCCCGCGGCACCACAGCGCGACGATCGCGCCACGCATTCGACCGGCCAGGCTCTCGAGTGCAAATGCCGCGGCCAACGCGACAAACGGAAGCATGTACGCCCAGTACACTGGCTTGGGCTCGATCCCCGCAACCAGAACCACGTAGATCATGACGTGGATGACATATCCTGCGCCGGCCCCGACGATGAGCATGCGTGCGTCGCGGCCACGGCGCCCCTGCAAGCGCACAGAGAGAACCACGCCGTAAACTGCCAGTGGCACAAGGATGATTCCGAGTGGTTGCGTAAACACCAACCATGACCACACGATATGGCCCATGGTCGCCAGGTTCTCATGCCAGTTCAGCGCCTCGGCCAGTTCGCCCGCGATGTACGAGCGGCGATGCTGCACACGGATGATATAGGACAAGAGCTGCAACACCGGAATGGCGAGCGTGCCGAGAATAATCCACAACCGTACGCTGCGCCTACGCCACCAGGCCGTGGTTGGCCGTGGTTCCAAGCGTCGTCGCACATGTCGGCCACGCCACACCTCGACAGCGGACCACACCATCAGTCCTGCACAAAATGCCAGAGGGGCCAGCGTTCGACTGAGCAGACAGGCTGCCAGACACAACGTCACAAGCACCCAGTCGACCACGCCGTTGCGCCGCCACGCGCGCGACAACGCCAGCAGTGATAGCATCTGCAAACACCAGAAGACCGCATAGGGTCGTGCTTCCTGGCTGTAGTGAATGGCGTATGGCGCGCTGGCGACCGTCAGCGCGGCGAGGCCGGAAGCTGCGGGGCTCAGCAGGCGGCGACCGACGCAGTAGGTCGCCCCCACACTCACTGTTCCGAACAGCGCCGCGGGCAGACGCAAGACAAAATCGCTCTGACCAAAAACACTGAAGCACCAGCCCACCCAATAGTCCAAAGGGGTCTGCGCCTGGGCCGCGGCGTTGTACATGATGGTCCGCCATCCGCCGGCGTAGTAACTCACCTGCCGCAACTCGTCCATCCACATGCTCATCGCATCGAGGCCATGCAGGCGCACGAGCAACGCCCACGACACAACACATGGCAGGATGAGCAGGCGGGCCCGCATGGGCCGCCGCAGTCTGGGCGCGAGGGTGTGATCCATTGGTAACGATATCGGTCCGTGTCGCCGTGTTCACCTGCATGGGCTGATGGACGTCATTACCGGACCCTGGTCCTGTTGCCTGTCACTGAATTGAACCTAATCGTCCGGGCTGCGCGTTCCGATAAGACACGCACAACGCAGCCCGAAAGTCGAAAGGAACGCGATGGCACGCAAGAAGGCGCTGATTTCCGGAATCACAGGTCAGGACGGATCGTATCTGGCTGAATTCCTCCTCGCCAAGGATTACGAGGTCTACGGCATTATTCGCCGATCGAGCCACTTCAATACTCAGCGCATCATGCACATCTTCCAGGATCCGCATGTCGAGGATCCGCGCCTCGAATTGATCTATGGAGATTCCTCGGATTCGTCGAATATCGCGCGCATCGTGTCCGAGGTGCGTCCGGATGAAATCTATAATCTCGCCGCCCAAAGTCATGTGCGAGTCAGTTTTGATACGCCGGAGTACACGGCCAATGTCACGGGCCTGGGGCCATTACGCTTTCTCGAAGCCATCAAGTCGGAGAAACTTGATACACGGTTCTACCAGGCATCGAGTAGCGAGCTCTTTGGTGGTACACAGAACTGCGCCCAGAACGAAGACACGCCGTTCAATCCGCGCAGCCCATATGCGGCCGCCAAGATGTTTGCCTACTGGATGACCAAGAACTACCGCGAAGCCTATGGCATTTTCGCGTGTAACGGCATCCTGTTCAATCACGAGTCGCCGCGACGTGGTGAGACTTTTGTATCACGCAAGATCACGCGAGGCGCCGCCCGCATTAAACTCGGTATCGACGATAAACTATACCTTGGCAATCTCGACGCCAAGCGCGACTGGGGTTTCGCTGGAGATTACGTCGAGGCCATGTGGCTGATGTTGCAACAGGACCAACCCACGGACTATGTCATAGCCACCGGCAAAACGCACACCGTACGCGAGTTCGTAGACAAAGCATTCTCGTATCTCGGTATGGACTGGCGCGAGCATGTCGAGATCGACCCGCGCTACTTTCGTCCTACAGAAGTCGACATGTTGCTCGGTGATCCCACGCGCGCTCACGACGAGCTGGGCTGGAAGTCGCGTCTGTCGTTCGACGAACTCGTCCGCATGATGGTCGACTATGATCTCGAGCGCGAGCAAATGAATGCCGCCGCGCTGGCCCACGCCACGGCCCTCGAAAACAAGGCGGGCTTTGACGCGGCCATGCTCCGAGAAATCGGCGCTGTTGCTCGCGGTGACGCCCGCGAAGTCGCCAGCTTGCGCAAGTAGGTCGCCGCCCACCGGGAGCCGCGGCAAGACTAACGCGCTGGCGGTTGTTATAGTGTTGGGCTATGAGCGAACCGTCACAACAACCGGCCGCGGGCCGCGTACGCGGATTGGCTATTCACGTCGCCAAAGGTGAACCCATGCGCCTCCTCGAGGAATCCGAGGTGCATGTGGGTGGCGGGCTCGCCAACGACCCCAATGGGCGTGGACGACGGGGAGTCACGTTCCTCGACCAGGCGCGGTGGCACGACACGATCACCGAACTGTGCGTCGATCTACCCTGGCACACCCGCCGCGCCAATGTCCTGATCGAGGGACTCGATCTGAAAAGTACCATCGGGCACACCTTGATTCTCGGGTCCGCCGAAGTCCGCATCCACGATGAAACCACACCCTGCGGCTTGATGGATCAGCTCCACGGCGGCTTGCGGGCCGCACTCGAATCCGACTACCGCGGCGGCGTGTTCGGCGAAGTGATCACCGCCGGAACCGTGCGTGTGGGTGACACCGTTTGCATGGTGTGAGATGGGTGGCCCCGGATCAACCAGTTCAACGCCTCAACGTGTCGAGCGTTGGAATATCAATTGGCACGTCGCACCACGGGCAATCAGCCAGTTCGAAGCCCTGCCGGAAATACCCTGGTCTGCCCTGGCTTCAGATCCGTCGGCGACGTGTCTGAAGCGCGGAGCCGGACGATCCGTGTGGCGACTCGACGTCAGCCCGGACAGCGTTGTGGCCAAGGTGTTCGATGCACCGCGCGGCCTGCATGCGGTCAAGACGCTCATGCGTGGGCGCCCCGGTGCGACAGAGTTTCGGGCGGCCTGCTACGGCGCCATGCGCGATCTGCCTGTGATCCGCCCCATCGCGTGGGGCCAACCCAGCTCCGGACGCGGTCCTTTCATCTACCTCAGTACTGCGGTCACCGACGCTGTCAGCCTTCAGGCCGCGTGGGTGTCAGCCTCGGCAACTGTTCGACGACAATTGATCCACACGACCGCAGACATGCTTGCGAAGCTCCATGTCGCGGACTTTCGGCCATTCGATGTCCATCCAGAAAACATTCTGGTGCGCAACTCCGACGACGTACTCCTGGCAGACTTGCATGGTGCCGCATGGGGCCGTCACATCGGTCTGGTACGGCGGCAGTGGAACCTCGCAGAACTCAACCAGTGGTTTCAACGCCACGCGCGCACGACTGAACGCTTGCGCTTCCTCAATCGGTACTTGAGCACGTGCGGCCTGGACCTGGCAACGCGTCGAGGGTGGACCACACGCGTGGCGGCCATCACTCAACGACGCAGCGAGCGCATTGCAGCCAAGAAAGATGGGCGGATCTTTGGTGACAACAAATTTGTCGGGCGCATTGAACTGCCAGACGGGTGGCGTGCTTGTGTGTTCCTCATGGCCAAGACACCACTAAATGAACCGGTCACGCCGCTGACACGCGACGCCTGGTCCGCGGCCCTGAGGCCCCTGGTCGACGCGCCATCCGCCGCATCCACATTCGAAACATTGACCATCGGAGCACGCACGATCGGTGTCACCGTCGTCTATGCCAGTCGCGAGCCCGCAACGTTACGACGCCAATGGCGCGACGCGTTCAATCGCCTCAATCGTCACGAACCCGCGGCTCAGCCTCTGGCTCTTGTGGAGCGGCGAAAGCGCGGTCATCTGGTAGAGAGCCTGTTGGTCACGGTATCCACAAAGGAGTAAGCCCTGGCTGCCAACGCGCGCATCAGCTGCCTGCAATGTGACATCACGACGCTGGATGTCGATGCCATTGTCAATGCGGCCAACGAGACCCTGCTGGGGGGCGGGGGCGTCGACGGTGCCATCCATCAGGCCGCCGGGCCATGTTTGCTGGCTGAATGTCGCTCGCTTGGTGGGTGCCCGACCGGTTCCGCCAGGATCACTGGCGGGTACGACCTCATGGCCCGACATGTCATTCACACCGTAGGCCCGGTGTACAGGGATGGGCATTCTGGCGAAGCCGAGCTGCTGGCTGCGTGCTATCGTGCCAGCCTCGCGCTCGCGCGCGACAACGGCTGCCAGCGCGTCGCCTTTCCGGCGATCAGCTGTGGTGCCTACGGTTTTCCGCTCGAAGCGGCCGCTCCGATCGCAGTCGCAACCGTCACGGGATTCCTCGAAATGAACGCTGCACCCACTCACGTGCTCTTCGCTCTGTTCGATACCCGGGCCATGGAGCACTATACGCAGCTGATCAGAGCCTAGTCCCCGCGTACTTCCCCGCGCATCTGCTTGATCTGGGACCGCTTGCGCTTGTCCTCGACGCGGCGGCGTTTGGATGCCTTCGACGGCTTCGTCGCAACGCGAGCCTTGCGCGGCCGCAGGGCCTCGCCAAGCAGCTCGGCGAAGCGTGCGAGGGCCGCTTTGCGGTTCGGTTCGCGACTGCGGTGTTTCCGAGAGGTCACCCGCATAACGCCTTCACGGCTGATCCGACCGGCGAGGTGTTGGTGTATCAACCGCTTGTGCGTCTGAGTGATGGACCGACTCGCCGCCAGGTCGAAACACAGGGTCGCTCGGGTGCGAACGCGATTGACATTCTGCCCCCCCGGCCCTGAACTGGTGGTGTATTCGAACCAGACCTCATCTACGGGAATGGCGATCGTGCGTGTTCCGACGGGAATTAATATGTTCAAATCGTCTGTTTTCACTGGATTTACGGCTCTCCGACCTGGTACTCAACATCTTGGCCCGCATAGTATCACAGAGCCCCCCCGCGCTCCCCGGCCGAACGCCTGAATTCTTTTCAACACTCCCGACGTGTCATATAATCGCGTATGAGTACGTTTTCTGCGGTCGAACTTGATTTCCCGGGCCCGCTCGACGCTCCGCAGGCGTCTTACTTTGTTGAAGCCGGTCGGCGCTCCCCTCGCCCATGAGAGGCGGAACTGTAAACACCACTTGGAGTTAAAGACGATGCGAACCCAACTCACCTGCCTGTTCGGAATGGGTTTCCTGATCACAGGTCTCTGTGCTGTGACGAGCGGCCAGGACATGCCCGAGAGCGTACTCGAGAAGGTCAAGAACGCCGCGGCACAGGTTGCGATCGGCGAGAAAGAAGACCAGAAAGACGAGATCAAGATTCAGGGGTTCGGCAGTGGCTGGTTCATCAACGACAGCGGCCTGCTGTTCACCAACAATCACGTCGCCATGCCCGGGCACTTCTCAGATGATCCAATGAAGCACTTCAGAGATCGATCGCAGTTCTCCGTGCTGCAGTATCCCGTCACCCTGCATGGTGGGACCGAAGACGAAGTGACTTATTCGGGTCAACTGCTTTATCAAAGCGAGACCGCGGACCTCGCGATCCTGCAGGTCAAAGACAAAGAAGGCGAGTTCCTGTACACGCCCGACTATCTGACGCTCAAGCCTTCAGAAGAAGTTGAGAAAGGTGATCGCATCTGGGTGTTCGGTTATCCAGGCGGCACGCGGTTCGCCGTCAGCTCCGACAAGAGCGCTCCCGTCCAGGTGACCAATGGTAACGTGACGCAGATCGAGCGCCATCCGTCGGGCCGTATCGGCAAGATCAACACCGACGCGCAGGGCGCCCAGGGCAATAGTGGCGGCCCAGTCGTTGACGAAGACGGCCGCCTGGTCGGCGTTCTCGTTGAAGGACGGGCCAACGTAGACGTCAGTACGGGTGTCGCGGTCGGCCTGATTCCAGCGAATGTCGTGATGGACATGATGCGTGCCGCACTGGGACTGAATAAGATCACCACCGAACTCCGACCGTTTCTCGACTTGCTCTACGACAAGAATGGCCGAGTCTTCCTGCCTGGCGAGAAGCGTGACCCCGTTAACGACTTCCTGACGTTCAGCGACGGCGGCAAACAGGAAGGAAAAATCCTCAACGAAGATATCCCCATCACATCACCCCTGGGGACGATCAATGTGCCGCGCGACTTCGCGGGGTACCTGCATAACGAAGCTGGCCGCATGACGCTGCTGATGGATGGCGGGAACCGCCTGACTGGCGATTCCAAGGCATGCAAACTGCGCTTCAGCACCTCGCGCAACCGTGGCGCTCTAAAGGAGATGCCGGTCAACGTTGCGGACATCCAGGGCATTCTGTTCAGCCGGCCATCCGAGGCTATCGATCCGCCCGACATCCCATCGCTCCAACTTCGTGGTGATGGCAATGTCTTGACGATTTCGGATATCAAAGGTGACATCGTCTTCGAGAGCGAAGGCGGCGAAACGAAGAATGTCAAATTGTCTGACCTGCGCCGCATCGAATTTGCTTCATACAAGACAACGCTACATAAACTCAACGGAGCAAAAATACGGGGATCGTTCAAGCCGCACACCATCAAGGCCATCATGACCTGGACCGGAACCCCCATCGAATTCTCACTGGAGAATGTAAAAAATGTACAAGTACGCGAGAGCAACCCGGCACACCGCTGGGGCGGATCGATTGATCTCGCCTCGCTCGCCGGCATTACGGACAGAGACCTGAAGCCCATTGCCTCAACTATCGATCGGGGGGACTTGAAGAAAGCCGGTGGGCTGCTGGACGAGCTCCGCGACGAGGAGACGTTCCGCCGTTTCCCCAAGCCGGTTCGTTACCAAATCAACGTGTTGTACGCTGAGTACCTGTTGCGCAGTGGCCAGTATGATGAAGCGCGGGAGGAGTACCGTGGCGTGAAGAACGCCTTATTCCCAACGAACTGGTACGGGCTGTCGCGCAGCTACGTTCTCGAGAAATACGAAAACGGCAAGTACTTCGGTGAGCCCCTGAGTGATCCGGCCGTGTTCTCACGAGCGGGCAAGGCCATTTGCGCTGAACTTGTCGACGAAGCGCGTGGCCTGATGATTGCCCATCGACGGACCCAGCCCGAGAAATTCAGCACGTGGCAGGGCCTGGATCGCAAGCTGAGCCGCCAGGAGGAGCCACTGCTCATCGCCGAGTTCCTCAACCCGGGTAATGCCGAGATGGATCTGTTCCGTCTGTGGCGATCGCGAACGCGACTGATGTTCGAAGCGCTCCAGAAGTTGCAGGAGCGTTCAACTGACCTGCAGCGCGAGATTCAGATTCGGGAGGCCGACAACAAGTCCATTCAGTCCCAGCAGCGAAAACTGGACAAGATACAGGCCGAAATGGGCAAGATATCCACAGCCTACGGTGCGTTGCGTGCCGTGATGAACCCCATCGGCGACGACACCAAGGGCTATCGTGTCGACGATCCTGATGCGATGGAAATCCTGAACTAGCCAGCACGAACCAACAGAACAAGACGCGCGTGGTGCCCCGCACTGCACGCGTCTTTTTTTTGGTTCTTCAGCACAATCTGCTGCACATAAACAGCTCTCTAGTCTGCTGATTCCGGAGCTGCGGGGATGCGTTTACGAAAGGTTGAGCCCGTGAAGAGAGTGGCTCGAACGATCCGACCACATCACGGCCCCATACTCAACCGGTTCCGTGCGAGTTCAGAGGATCGATGCTGGGCCCCTGTGGAGAAGAGCGTTACCCACGATTCCATTGCACGATTTCGTCGACTGGTTTGCGGGCAATATCGGGCACTGTACAAGCCTCTGCGGCATACCCGATCGGCAGCAGAACGAACGGTGTTTCGTTTTCGGGCCGCGCACAGATTTCACGCAGGAATTGCATCGGGGCCGGCGTATGGGTCAAGGTACACAGCCCCACACGATGAATGGCAGCAATCAGCATGCCAACTGCGATACCGACTGACTCGGACGAGTAGTATGTCTTCTGTCGCGTCGACCCCGCGCCAAACCATCTTTGACGAAAAACGATCACCAACCATGGCGCGATCTCGAGAAACGGTTTGCTGCAATCGGTACCCAATGGCTCTAGCGCCTTGAGCCATTCGTCGGATGCGCGGCGCTCGTAGAACTCGCGTTCGACTTTCTCCGCAGCGTGCCGAATAGCGGACTTCATCCCAGGATCATCAATAGCTACGAAATGCCAGGGTTGAAGGTTGGCGCCCGACGGCGCGGTGCCACCAATGCGAATCAACCGCTCGATCACATCGCGCGAAACGGGCCGGTCGGAGAAAAACCGCACGCTACGACGACTGTTGGCCAGAGCATACTCCTTCTCGAGCACGCGATCGACTTCGGTGGCGGGCAGCTCACGGGCGCGATACGGAATCTGTGGTGCTGACATGACTGTCCCTCATGAGCACGCCTTGTGCGCAGTGCGCAAACGGCGCGTGATTTCAGCTTTGAACACCTCGACGTCTTCGGGGGCCAGTTCAATGACCCCGCCGACATGAGGCCCCAGGGAGATCACCCCGAACAACGGTTTATGGATATCGAAACGCCACTTTCCCCCGAACACTTTGAGCACACGAAGCTTCGTGAACATCGACCATGGCAATACTCGGACGGGACCCCACCCGGTGCGCTGACCCAGGCCAGCGCCTGTGAACAAGAATTGCTCGGTACCAGCCATCCCGTAGGACCGTGTCCGCTTGCGGCCCCACTCTGCGATCGTCCCCACGCCCACGAGGATCAGTATGCTTGCAAACATACTGATGGTTGCGTTGATGACCATGTGATACAGAGCAAATCCAATCAACCCGACCGGTAACAGCACGAACGCCGGGTGATAACACTTATCGTCTACGAGGCGACCGTATACCGCGAACATATCCTGGTCGTACGCAAAGCCGCACTCAGGACACATGTGAACGAGCGGCAGGCCATCAAGCGCGTATCCGCAACCCGGGCAATACAGCAGACGCAACGACCCACGGCGGGGGAGCTCAGGAGCGATGTGCTGACTCACGGTCTGTTGTCCTCGCGCCACGAGATGTCATCTCGACGATGGCCTGTGCAATCTGGGCTTCGCTCGGCAGCACCTCGAGCGCTGCAGGCCCCAATGGTATGAAGCTGTCTACGGCTGCAACACGTGACATCGGTATGTCCTGGCAGCCCCCTTCTATCAGCGCCGTGAAAAGCGCTTCACTCATTCCGCCGGAGCGCCGCGTTTCATCGACGATGACCACGCGGCCCGTGGCTCGAGCCTGCTCGCAAATGAATGCACCGTTGAGTGGTGCCAACCAGCGAATATCGACCACGCGAGCCTTGATGCCGTGTTGTTGTTCGACCTGACGTGCGGCCCGCAGCGACAGGAACACACCATTGCCAAACGTAATGATCGTCAGGTCTGAGGCGTTCTCATTGTACACTCGCCCCTCACCCAACCCGACAGCCGTCCCCTGTGACGGATAGCTGCTCAACCATCCACCGTCCTTGGGCTCATGCAAATCCTTGGTCATGTACAGGGCGATCGGTTCGAGGAACAACACGACACGCCCGTCGATCGCTGCCAGCGCAAAACACGTCCGCAGCATTCCCACGGCATCGTCTCCGCGAGCCGGCACGGCGATGATTACACCTGGGATGTCACGCAACGGCGCGACCGTATTGTCGTTGTGGAAATGCCCACCGAAACCCTTCTGGTATGCGAATGATGCGATGCGTACGACCATCGGATTGCGGAACTGATCTTTCGAAAAATACTGCAGGCTCGACGCTTCACCTCGGATTTGATCGCAGGCATTATGAAAATACGCCAGGTACTGGATTTCGGGGATCGGAAGGATTCCCAGGTGTCCGGCGCCAAGTGCCATTCCGAGGATGTCGGTTTCGTCGAGTAGCGTGTTGAATACGCGTCCGGGACCGAAGCAATTGCGCAGACCGGCAGTCACGTTGTAGACGCCGCCCTTGCGCGCCACGTCTTCGCCGAACAATAGTGAGTGCGGATACTTGGTCATCATATCCCGCAACCCGTAGTTGATCATGACCGCCAGGTGACGCGGGATGGACTCTTCCGGCAAGGCACGCACATCCTCGAACGCTGGCTTCCGTTCGTCATCGGAAACCGGCCGCACGGCCTCGGCGCCGACCTGATCCGGGTGATAGGGCGCCAGCGGCTCGATGATTGCCGCGGCCGAGGTCAGCTTGGGTAGTGGCACGACCTCGTCTGCCGCCGCCTGAACAACGCCGCGGACGGCTTCGTACTTCCGGATGACTTCATCAGGCGACATGAGCCCGTGCTCGAGAACAACACGAGCGGTCGACTGCACCGGATCGCGGCGCTCGGTATCTTCCAGTTCCTGTGGGGAACGGTATTCCAACTCCATGTCGCTACCGGCATGGCCGAGCAGCCGCACGACCTTGAGGTGCAAGAACACGGGCATGCGCTGGGTCCGACAGAAATCGACGGCCTGACGCGCGACTTCGTATGCCTCGATCACATCACATCCGTTGGCCGAAAAGTAAGTCAGGCCCGGACGGTTGCTGAAGCTGTGCTGAATCCAACCAGGTGGGGTCTTGACCGAAATGCCCCATTCGTTGTCCTCGCAGACAAACACGATGGGGACGGGCAGGCGCTGGTAGGACAACCAGCGCGCTGCATTGAATCCGGCCAGGGCCGATGCGTGGTTCGTACTCGCATCACCAAAGTTGCACAGAACGATACTGTCCTCGGGCACTGGCAAGGACCATCCACGGCGCGTCGCGCGACGCAGTGCGACCGCAGCGCCTACTGCCTTGGGTATATGGCTCGCGATCGTCGAGGTTTGCGGGGGCACCCATAGCGGTTTGCTGCCGAACACCTTATGCCGGCCGCCAGCAATGGGGTCCTCGGTACTGGCGACGATCCCGAGCAGGATGTCGCGGATGGTGTCCTGATCCGGCAGCTGTTTGCCACGCTGAACGAACAGGGCACCACTGCGGTAGTGCAGAAACGCCGGGTCTGTACAGCGCACGAGGTCGCCGAGAACGACGTTGCCTTCATGGCCGCAACTACCGATGGTGTAGAACCCCTCGTTGCGGGCACGTAGCTCGCGGGCCATGAGATCGAGGTGACGGCAAGTGATTTGTGAATCGAACAGATCGAGCAGTGTCGTGGCGCTCGGCCCGCTACGGTCGCGCAGTGGTAGATCGAGGTCGGCGGGTCGTGGTCGGGGCTCGTTCTCATCGGCCCACATGCGGACCGACTTGCCGAAGTCCTCATCCAGCTTGTTCGCGCGATTGAACACCATGACTGCGCCTCACCCTTTCCGTGCCAGAGTCGCCTACTCGATTCTGCCTCAGGCTCTATGTGGAGATGTCCCTGCTGCGCTCGGTGAGACCCTGCCACAACGTGCTGTCGCACCCCGGCGGCCGCGATAATGACCGCTGTCCTCGACTCCACTGCGCCATCCTCTTGGACCACCCCTAGAACGCCTGTTCACCAGCAAGCTCACGGCCGACAATCAGTTGATGGATGGTCTCGGTTCCCTCGTAAGTAATGACGCTTTCCATGTTCAAGGCATGGCGGATTGGGCAACACTCGATGCTGATGCCTCCTGCACCCAGCAGGTCGCGCGCATCCCGCGCGATATCAATGGCCATTCTGCAATTGTTCCACTTGGCCAGGGATACCTGCGTATGATGCATGGTGCCGGCATCCTTCAGCTTACCAAGCTGCAAGCACATGAACTGCGCGAGTGTAATTCGACGAACCATGTCGGCCAGGCGAATCTGGATGGTCTGCTTGTGCGATAGCGGTGACCCGAACAGTTCGCGAATCTTAGCGAACTCGAGCGCTTCATTGAGGCAAGCCTGGGCGGCGCCGATGGCCCCCCACGTGATTCCGTAACGTGCCTGCGTGAGGCAACTGAGCGGTGCACCCAGGCCGTGGGCTTCGGGCAAGCGGTTGCTCTCGGGGATGCGGCAGTCCTGAAAGAAAAGCTCGCTGGTGATCGATGCACGCAACGAAAACTTATGTTCGATATCGCGGCTGCTGTATCCGGGCGTGTCCTTTTCCACCAGGAAGCCCTTCATGCCCTCCCCGGTATCGGCCCACACCACCGCGACGTCGGCGATCGTGCCGTTCGTAATCCACATTTTCGCGCCATTGAGCACCCAGTCTCCACCATCCTTGACCGCCTTTGTCTTCATATGACCCGGATCGCTACCACCATCGGGCTCGGTCAGACCAAAGCAGCCGATGGCCTCGGCCTTCGCCATCTGGGGAAGCCAGCGGTCTTTCTGTTCCTGGCTACCGTAGGCCAGGATCGGGAACATCACCAGGCCGCTCTGGACGGAAGCGAAGCTGCGCAAGCCACTGTCGCCACGCTCGAGCTCCTGCATGATCAGCCCGTAGGCGATATTGTTCAGGCCCGCACAGTCGTAGCCCTCGATCGTTGGCCCAAACAAACCCATTTCGGCCATCTCGGGAATGAGGTGCTTGGGGAACTCCTCCTTCTCGAAGCACGGCCCAATGATCGGAATGACCTTGTCGTCAACCCACCGGCCCACGGCATCCTGAATCTGGCGCTCGTCTTCGGTCAGTTGGTCCCTGATTGAATAGAAATCTAATGCTTCTGGCATGACTGTCTCCACATCGATGTTGATCACTCTTCCGGCAGCTTAGAGACCGCATCGCGAACGTACACAGACTCACACGCGCTGCGGTGCCTGGAAGACCGGTCATTATAGCGGTTTTTTGTGGGAATAAAGCTTGGGGGGGGGCAAGCGGCATCGATCCAGCCGGAGCCCGCGAATCCGCGGCCACCTGAGGGAAGCGGACCTCGCGCATGAAAACGCCGCCCGCGGGCGGCGTTTTCGGATGGCCTGAAAGCCCGCAGGTGCGGGCGTGATTTGCAAATCTATGACCGCGGATGGCTCTCGTCGTAGGTCTCTTTGATCTTCCGGGTCGTCAAATAGGTGTAGGCCTGGGTCGTTGAAATCGACTGATGCCCGAGCATCTCTTGAACGCTCCGGAGGTCCGCACCGTTGTTGAGCATGTGCGTCGCGAAACTGTGACGCAGCGTGTGCGGACTGACGGACGGATCGAGGCCGGTCTCGAGCAGATACTTGTCCAGTTTACGGCGCACGCTGCGGGTGCTGAGGCGTTTGCCGTGCTTGTTGATGAACAGCATCTCGCAATCGAATTGACTGGCACGCGGATCGGAGTTGCGGATCTCTGTATAGTTCCGCAAAGCCACGAGAGCAGAAGGCGACACCGGGCTGATGCGCTCCTTCTTGCCCTTTCCGCGAATACGAATCGTTTCCGATTCGAAATCGACATCCGCAGAACGCAATTCGACCAGCTCGCTGACGCGGACGCCGGTTGAGAACATGACCTCGAGCATGGCGCGATCGCGCGATCCTAACAGGGTCGTGTCGTCGGGAGCCTGAAGGAGCCTCAAGATCTGGTCGAGCTCGAGGTACTTCGGCAGGCGACGTTCCTGCTTCGGAGTGCGAATCGATACCATCGGATTGCTCTTCACATAAGCCCGACGCAAACAGAACTTATAGAAGCTCCGTAGTGTCGCCAGCTTGCGCGCAATGGTCGATTTCGAGTAGTCCTGCTCGTTCAGGAAAATGAGAAAGCGACGCACCTCTTCGGGATCGACGGCAAACAGCTTCTGCTGAATGGACGTCTTGGCTTCGGTGTTGGCCGACCCATCCGCAGGATCTGCGGGGGCGACCGATACCGTCATCCCGGTTACCCCATAGGATGGGGCAGCCAGTCCCGATGGCTCGTCCTGACTCAGGAACGTGCAGTACTGGTCCAGGTCTGCGGCGTAACACTTCGCCGTATGAGGCGAAAAGTGACGCTCGAACCTCAGATAGTTCAAGAATTCTTCAATGACAGGGCACGCGGTCATGATCATTCACTGCTGCGGCGAAAACCCGTAGCTGCGGCACAGCTACTCTCTCGGACAACGACCCCCCGACTCCGCCAGGAAGCCACGACCGGCGTAACCGCCGGACTGGCACAGGACGCCTCCCGCGTCTTGCAAAGTACCGACGTTCACGTGGCAACTTCGTCCAGTTCCCTCTCCAATCGGCGACCCATCTGATAACTCAGTACCGCCGCATCGAACCAGTCGAACTCGTTCTGTGCATCGGATGCCAAGTCTGCAAATGAGCTAATGACTTCTGCTTCGCGACCGGGCTGGTATCGAAACACGAATCGTTCCTGACCTTTGACCAGTGATAACTGCATGGTCTTCATCATCCCGATCCTTCATTTCTTTCGTTCATGAGCGGGTGCAACGTGAGTTACTTCTTGACGAAATAGCTCGCACAGCACTGTGAAACTACAGAATCGCAAGTAGTCTTCCTGCGTAGCCAAGTACTTGCGCCATCCATAGGGGCTATCTTCCGCGTTTCGTCGCTTGGCAAACGCCTTGATGCCCTTGACCACCTGGTCGCTGCGGGCGTCGATCGTGCGTTGATACTCAACGCGTGGTTTCGGCGAACCCGTGCGAATCTGTGGTGGACTCGCCTGTCGCGACGTGCCCACCGGATCGAACCACGGCGCATCCGAGCCGTAGCCGTAAATCTGAGCGGCGATCCCGATAACCGGTGGGTCATAGGGGTCGTATTCGGTGACTGCGAAGACGATGATTCCATCGGCTCCGAGTCGTTCAGCTATCTCGAGGGCTTCGGACGGAGATTCGATCCGTGTCGTACCCTGTTCGTCGAGTTGAGCGAGCACCCTCGTCACACTGATCGTCGTGACACCGTCGAACTGGCCCAACTCGCTGGTCATGATTTCGGCCGCACGAATCGAATCGAAATCACTCGCCCCGCTATGATTCAATGCCGGGGCCACCGCCAGAGTCATGTGGATGTCGGCATCAGCGAGCACCGCTTCAGGGCGAGGCTGTTGGCAACCCACGACTCCGCAGGCCCACAACACCAGCGCCACACAGCCACATACGTTGTTCGCGATCATCCATGATCCTGTCGGCCGGCCGCTGCTCCCCGCTGCCTCTCAGGTTCTCCGTTCCCCAACGGCGGGCCATGCTTATGAATCCGGCCTATATCTACATCGACTAAAAAACTGCCTGTCTGCAGACTGTGGCCGAGGATTATCGGCCTTGGGGCATTTCGTCCGGTTGCGTTGTCATGCGGCGGCCCTGGCTGGGCCAGCCGACCGTTTCGAGGCGTTTACGGGCCTGGTCGCCGATCAATTCATCCGCCCGCTCTTCATGCGATCGGCTGTAGGAGTCGTTGCTCGGGCGCACCTGGGCCGTCAATGGAGCCCGCAGCGGGATGACCGACCACACGGCCTCGGTGGTTTGGTCACCACGATCCGAAGTGAAGAAGATTCGCCCAAGCTTGGACCAAGCCGGTGCGTAGTTGGCCCCGGTGCCTTCCGTCAGACGCACTCGACCTCTGCCGTCGGAATCGACCATCCACACGTCCGCGCGCTGGAACTCGCCCCGACCGTCTTCTCGAAGTGAATCGGCACTGGCGACAGCGCAATAGGCGATCTGTCTGCCGTCTGGTGACCAGGTCGGCAGGATCATGGCATGCTCGGCACTGGAACAGATCTCGGTCGGCATTCGTGGCTCGCCGTTGATCAGCTGCATGGTCCACAGACTGAACCACCGGCTACCGCGGCGACGGGCACGCTGAAAGAGGATGGTGTCCGAACTGGGCGACCATTCCGGGAATAACCCGTAACCGATGAACTTCTTCACCGCTCCGGCTTCGGCTGACGCCGTCCACAATTCCCACTGACCACCCCGTTCCGGCAGGCTGCTGAAGACCAGGTTTCTGCCATCCGGTGACCACGAGGGATGAACCTCGTGGGAAGGATTCGAGGTCACCTGAATCGGCTGCTGGCCATCGATATTGACCACCCAAATATCCCAATTGCCTCCCCGATCGCTGGCGAAGGCGACGCGACGGCCGTCCGGGCTGATCGCGGGTTGGATGTCCGAGGACGGATCGCTGGTCAGCTGAGTCACCGCCATACCATCGACATCCTTTATATAGATGTCTGGCGTGAGCGCGTGTCGGGTGGACGAGAAAACCATCATCTGGCCTTCCCGGCTGACTGACGGATCGAAGTCACTGCCATCTGTTGGGTAGGAATGCTGACGCAAGGAGACCGCGGCGCGGGATTCGAAATTGTAGCCGGGAACGTTCGGCAGTTCTCCGAAGAGCGAGATCTGCGCATCACGTCCGGAAACCAGGAGTGGGCCATGCGGTGCCGGAGGAAGTTCGACGAATTCGACGACCTGTTCCTCGGGTTTCTGACAACCGAACAACGACCCGAGACCCAACGATAGTGCAATCAGTATGTTTCCTCTGCGCGCGAGCACGTCAGACTCCTCCACGGCGAGCAGTGGGTATGACACGAACACTCAACCCGGCTTCCCATCCCTGGCTGGGGCTGGTCCTCGTATCGGCTCGACACCAGGGCTCGATCACCAAAAAGCGGCAAACGAGGGTGCACTGCGGGCCACGGTCAGATCCTGGAACTGTCCGATAACCGAGTGTTATCGTCAGGCATCCGGTCCGTGCTTCACGACTTCAAGACTGGCCAGAAGAAAGGGCAGGATCTGCGCGGTCTGCGCATAACATGCAGATGTCAGGCAAGACAGGGTGCGGGGGCCTGCCGGGTGTGGCCTGATGCCCTCAGAACCTCGATCATGGGCGCAAAATCGAATTGGCCGAGCAACGCCCGCAGGCGCGGACGGACCCGGCTGCGGAACAGGGCCTGCTTGAAAGCGACTGTCCTGCTGACCTGCAGCCCGGCATCGAGCGACTCGCCAACCTCGTAGAGATCCAATTCATAGGGATGGATGTAAATGACTGCCGGACGGTTATCGGCATGTGCCTGCCGGATGGCCGTACGATGGATGTGCGTCGGCCACAAACGCAACCACCCGCCTCCACAGGACGGCACGTACTGTCCGCCGACTTGAATTGTCGTCATCGGGAACTCGATCAATTGACATGGGGTCGCAAGCACGCGGCGATATGCCGTCCAGTCGCCCCAGCAAAACGCTCGATGCGGCGCGCAAGGAATCCCGTAGCGCCTGCCAGCACATGGGAAAATGCTCGATGAATAGATGAACCCCAGCTCCTCCAGGATCGGCCCGGTCCACAACGTGTCCTGTGTGATGGAAAACTGCGGAGCGCGATAGCCGAGCGGCGCACGGCCTGTTTGCTCACCGATGACGTCCACGCTCCGCCGCACGTCATCGCGAAAAGCATCGGGCGTCAAATCACACACACGTTCGTGACCATAACCATGGCTGGCGATCTCATGCCCGGCGGCTGCAACATCGGCAAGCATTCCCGGAAATGCCTCACAGGCTTGCCCCAAAGCGAAAAACGTCGCGCGAACATTGCATTCATCCAAGAGCTGCAGCACGCGATCGACGTTGCGTACCACGCGGTCCGTCAAGGGCGTCTGCCCCCCGAGCAAGCCGTGGGCCCAGTCTTCAAGATCGACCGTGAAGGCGTTCGTCATGTGCGTGGTACGGTCCAACGAAATGTCCTGTCGGGAAACGTCGTCAATAACCTTCTGCGATCACCGGCCCCGCATTCATCGCCAGCGTGTGGTGCCGGGCGCACGCTCTCTTGAGGTAGATCGACCGCTGAACGGCTGGATTCAAGTGTTTTCGTGGAACTGCTGAACGCCACGCCAGGTTTGAGTCAGAATTGCGGTTCAGGTGAGCCGAACGACGCGGGCGCTTGTGAACAACCGCCCGGTCCGCCGCCGGCAGGAATTGGGCAGGGTCTTAGAGGAGCTCCAGGCCGCCCGCAGACTCACCGACGTAGGGATTGTAGCGCCGCTCCTGTCCGATCGTGGTGTCGGGACCGTGTCCACAGAACACACGTGTCTCGTCCGGAAGCGTCAACAGATGCTCACGAATGTTGGCTAGCAACAAACGTCCGTCACTATGTGGGAAGTCGTAGCGGCCTATTCCCCCGGAAAACAGAGAATCCCCCACGATCGCCACGCCCTCGCCCGGGCAGTACAGCGTACGTCCGCCCGGTGAATGGCCGCCCGTATCGATCACCGACCACGTCGTCGACCCCAGTGTCAGTTCTTTTCCAGGGGCCAGGTCTTCCAACCGCGGAACGCTGAACGACAAGGCCAACCCGATCATCGCCGACAGGTTGTTCATCGGATCTTCGAGGTACGACCACTCGGCTGTCGCCAGCCACACCGGCAAATCGGGATGGGCCTCGAGCACTTCCGGAACACCAGCAATGTGGTCGGAATGCGCGTGGGTCAGCATCACGGCTTCCGGCCGCAGACCGCGTGCCGCAACATGGTCGAGCATTTGCCGCGTCGCAGGCGGCAACCCGGGGTCGACGAGCCAGCACGCCCCGTCCTCACCCACCGACACCACGCGCGCATTCTGGGCATACATCGGATCTGGAAACGCAGAGAGAATCAAAGTGTTGCTTGCCATAACTTAAAACACTGTACAACAATAACTTAACCACTGTCCAGCGGGCACCACAGACCATTCTGAAGCCGCTCCCCATTAATAATAATAACAATAAAGCCTTTTCCTGGTTTGACTTAGCTGAAATAGAGGCCTTGCGGGCTTGTTCTGGTTTGTTAGATTTCATCTTGACAACATTGACCAAATCGATGACCATCGTGTTAGTGCTGTTGGGCTTACGTCATTCCTAAGCCTGATCTAACCGCCAAGAGGGCCAAGCGAGATGACCAAGAAAGAGATTGTTCGCGAGGTGTCCGCCCAGTATGGGATCGATCAGGGACTCGCCAAACAAATAGTTCAGTTCGTACTCGATTCCATCGTCCGCTCATTGGAGAAGGAAGGACGTATCGAACTGCGCAACTTTGGCGTTTTCGAAGTTAAGAGAAGGGCCGCTCGCGTAGCTCGTAATCCCCGCACGAATGAGCCCTTGCGCGTTCCCCCCAAAACAGTCGTGTCCTTTCAGCCGGGCAAGCGACTGGCCCGCCTGGCTGAGGAGTTCACTCCGGCCACGACGGTCCCGCAGGAAAATCAAACAGGGTGACTCGTTAGAGCATCCACAGCTTTGCCCCGCATATCGTTTGACGTATGCTCATCTGGTCCACTAACATAGAGTGACTGAGAGAGGTCCGTGCTGTTAGCTTCGACGGGGGAGTGAACCAATGAACAAACGACTGATGATCGTGTTAATTGCCATGACGGCGGCTTCCACAGTAGTCGGCTGTGGCAAGAGTTTCAGCCGCTCCGCAGAAGAGCGCGCTCACTTGTCTGACACCATTCTCAAGAGCGATCTCGAGATGGCCAACGATGACCTCGATGTCCTGCTGTTATCGGATCGCCGCTCGCGTCTGTCGCGGTGGCATTGATACGCAATTTCAAAGCCTGCGATACAACACGCCTTCATCCTCACGGATGAAGGCGTTTTTCTTTTGGGCCCATTCCGCCGATCATCTACCGCGTGCCTTTTGATATCCCCTATACCAGCCGGGCCATTTTTCGCGCCGAAGTGCGCCATGTCTGCTTTTGGGCCATCGTGTGGGGCAGTTTCAATGGACCGTTCTGCAGCTACGTGGCCATCCAGGCGCTTGATGCTTCGGATCTCATCGCGGCGCTGATTGGCGCAGCCATGGCGTTTGCAAACCTGCTTGCTCCGTGGTGGTTGCGCCTGGCCAGTGAAGGCCAACCACGACGCGTACTGTCCGCAGCGCTCGCCGCCAGCGCGCTGGTGCTGTTAACCTTCGCCTTGACTCCCTTGTGCGATCGTTTCCCAGCCGACACGTTCCCTGCTTGGTTCTTGACACTGACCTCACCACGTGCGCCTGTCACGGCCGTGGTCTTTGCGACACAAGTCATTCTCGGGTGGATCGCAATCCAGGCGGCCAATTCGATCCGCACGACAATATGGAAGACGAATTATCCGGCCCACGTGCGCGGCCGAGTGCTGGCGCGGTTTGCCGTCTGGCAATTGATCATCGGAAGTGTGTGGGTCGCAATTATTGGTGTGTACTTCGATGGTCACCTCACGCTGCCTGATGGTCGTGGGGGGACTCTGTTCAACATCGATTTGTCCCGACTTGCCCGCGCGGGTGAACCGGATGCCTACGGGTTGTTCTTTCCGCTGGCCGCACTGGCCGGCGTTGTCAGCCTGATTCTATTTCAGAGAGTCAGGATCCGTGGACGCGCCGTGGGCGCCCCCAAAGATCCTACCACCACGCTGCTGGACGGCCCTGCACCCGAACCGTCCTATGCTCTACCGGGGTGGTTGGCCACCCGTCTCGACGTTCTGCGGGCCGGGTTTGCCCAGTCGTATGGCATCCTGCTGCACGACCGCAGCTTTCGTCGTTACATGTTCTGGATGTTCGTCAGTGGTTCCAGCGTCATGATGGTCCAGGTGCCGTTCGTCTTCATCCTCAAAGACAAATTCGATGTGTCGTACGCAAGCGCCGCGCTTGTTCTAACGTTCATCCCCCAAGTCGCGGTAGTCGCGTTCACGCCGCTGTTCGGGCGACTGTTCGATCGTTGGGGCCTGTTCCATTTCAGGTCGGTGCAGATGAGTATCTGGGTCATCAGCCGCATGGTGTTGGCAGTGGCTGTTTGGCAAGTCTCGATGCCATTGATTCTGGTGGCCATGACGCTCATGGGCGTTGCATTGGCCGGCGGCCGATTGGCTTGGCAACTGGGCCACATGCACTTTTCGGATCGCGCCAACGACGCAGTGTATCTTGGCATCCACCAGAGCCTCACGGGAATCAGGGGATTGATCATGCCCTTCACTGGCGCGCTGTTGTATCGCTATGTGCTTGACTGGCACATCATCTGGATCACCGGGATCATGCTGGCGTGTTCAGTGGTGGGGTATGCTCGGCTGCACCGCGAACGACCCCTCAGCGTTTGAGCAGAATCATGTTTTCTTCGTGCATGAGACGTTCCCGCAAAACGGTGTGGCGGCGACGCGGGCCCAGGACCTTGTAACCGTAAACGAAGTCGTCTCCATCTCTGAAGCAGGTCCGCTTGAGTACGCGCAGACGAGCATCTTTGAAGATCAGATCAAAATCTTTGAAGCGCATCGCGGCGTCGCGGGTGGAGATGCGGTAGCGCAGTGTGGTGCGACGGCTCACGATGTAATAAACAAGGGGATTGAAAACCAAGAGCATGAGCAGCGCGCCCACACCGGCCGCGAAAGCGATATCCAGTTCGCCATACCCACACGCCAACCCGATCGCGGCGAGTGTCCAGATCGTCGCAGCCGTGGTCAGCCCATAGACAGCTTTGGCGTCACGCAGAATAGCGCCCGCCCCAAGAAACCCGACGCCCGTCACGACTTGGGCAGCTATGCGTGTCGGATCGGCATTGATCGCGCCGCGGACCTCGGAAACGATAGCGAATACGCACGCTCCGACTGAAATCAGGATCATCGTCCGCAGGCCAGCAGGTTTGTCGCGAAATTCGCGTTCGAGCCCGATGAGCATGCCGATCAATGCCGCTGCGCCGATGCGGATTAACATCCAATCATTGGCTTCGTACCAGTCGCCGAACAGTTCGAACATGGAATCGAGGTATCTCATCATGTCACATGATTCGTCTGGACCGATCGCTCACGCCAACTGCGCAGGGAGTTATTAGACGGGGGTCGTGTGCAGGTGTCAAAGGAAAAGACGCCCAGACGCGAGGTGTCGCCCGCTGGCCTCACGACATTGTAAGACTTCATAGACTGCGCGCCCATCGCCCAAGCATGCGGGGTCCGACACCGTAGGGCAAGCCTGCGGCATAATAGCCTTGATCACTCTCGGCCCGCATACGACCGGCGATATCGAGATGGCACCACTTGACCTTGTTGGGCACAAAGCGCTGCAGAAACAGGGCCGCAGTGATTGACCCGCCCCACCGGCCCCCGATGTTCTTGACATCTGCAGTCGTACTCTTGAGTTTGGATTCGTATGCACCCCACAAGGGCATGCGCCACGCAAGTTCGCCCGCCTCCTGGGCACAACCCAGCAGTTGTTCCGCAAAATGATCGTCATTGGAAAACACCGCGGTCGCCTGGTCCCCAAGGGCCACGACCGCCGCGCCGGTCAGCGTGGCCACGTCGATGATATGAGTCGGGCGGTAGCGTTCTGCAAAAGCGAGGGCATCTGCGAGCACCAGCCGCCCCTCTGCATCGGTATTGTCGACTTCGACGCTGATGCCGCTGGCACCGACGAATACGTCACCCGGTACCATCGCAGCCCCGGATATGCAGTTGTCGGTCGCCGGAACCAGGCACACGGCGTTTATTTTGAGGCCCATCTCGGCGATGGCAAAAAGGCTGGCCAACGCCCCGACGCCCCCCCCTTTGTCCATATGCATGCCCCGCATACTGTCACCCGGCTTGATGTTGTAGCCGCCCGTGTCGTACGTCAGACCTTTGCCAACGAGGCAGATCGGGGCAGCCCCCTTGCGGCCCCCGTTGTATTCGAGAATGATAAACCGTGCGGGAACAGCGCTGCCCTTGTTGACCGCGACAAGTAGCCCCATCTTGCGTGCGGCGATCTCGCGCGGACCGAGGACGGTGCAGCGCACTTTCTTCAGCCGTGCGGCCTCATGTCGAACTATTGACGCCAGAGTCACAGCCGTTACATGGCTCTGAGATTGCAACAACAGGTCCCGGGCCCAGTTGGTCCAATGGGCCATGGTCGAGGCTTGAGCGCAATGCAACCGGTCGCTCTTGCTGACGCGCTCGACAGCAATCGTCAAGCGCTGAAGATTGGGCGCCGCGGAATCGAGAGTCTCTCCCTTACCCTTGAGTTTCGTAAAACGATACACACTGAGGGCCGCGGCCTCGGTCAGCGCTTCGATGAGCTCTGGCTTCGCCACCCGCGTGGTTGGGAGATCGCGCGCGATGAAAACCGCCGATATCGCGGTATGGTCTCGAACAATATCGTGCCGCAGCGCAGCTGCAATCGTCATGCGTGCCCGCTCAGCCGTCCAATCCGCCACCTTGCCGGCGCCGACCAGCAGAATATCCTGCCGCCCTTTCGTGGGCCTGACGGCATGAATCTGGTTCTTGCGACCATTGAAA
The DNA here is from genome assembly GCA_942492115.1 of uncultured Planctomycetota bacterium. Classification (GTDB taxonomy): domain Bacteria; phylum Planctomycetota; class Phycisphaerae; order UBA1845; family CAIVHJ01; genus CALODL01. The sequence goes on along the minus strand of CALODL010000001.1, from coordinate 24,705 downwards.
CCCCATCCTCGAATGGCCGATGTGTGCAGACCATAAGACTTGACCGCCCCGGCCGTGCGTCCCTCGAACACGGGAATGATCCACAGGCGCCCCTTGTGCCGCGTGGCGGAAAACGTGTCGATCGAGATGTCCATGAACGGCTGGTCCTTCCTGCTACGTCGCGAAGCAATCAACTGATGACAGCACCAGGCCCGCCCCGGGCAACAACGACCGCGAACACGCGCCGGGCACCGGCATCCATGAGCACCCGCGCAACTTCGTTCATGGTCGTCCCCGAGGTCATCACATCATCAACCACCAGAACATTGAGGCCGGCCACTGCCGCACGATGGTGGATGACAAAAGACCCGATGACGTTGTTCCGTCGTTGTGCGTAATTCAGCTCAGTCTGCCGGGGGTCCCACCGATTGCGACGGACCCATGCCCGACATGGCCGTCGAACGTGGCGGGCCACGCCGCGGCCCAGGGTTCGGGCCAGGACCGGACGTTCGACCCACGGGCTGAGCCAATGTGCCGGTACGGGGACCACGACGTCAATCAACGATCGCCAGGGGGCGGCGTCGACCGCTTCAGTCATCCAGTCGATCACTGGCTCTTCGAACGCATTGTCGGCCTCGAACTTGAGCCGACGGACCGCAGAACGAAGAGGACCCGTGTAAGGCCCTGCTCGAGCCACCGCGGCGGTACGCCAGCGCTCCGTGCGGCAGAGTCCGCATCGGCCGTTTGCGGCCAGGTGTGGCCCCGTGGAAGCTGCACAACGTGGGCAGGCAGGACTGGCTCGTAGCAAACCCAATTCCCGCACGCACGCACACGGAATCCCCGAGGTCGTCCTGCAATATGGGCAATTCGGCGGGTAAATCAGGTCCGTCCCACCCGCACAGAGCTGAGCGACCAGGGCACACGCTCGATCGAGGCCATGAGATATCTTCAGGCTGCCTGGCATATGTGATAAAATAAACGTTTCGCAAATATTTCAGTTAGCAAGCGTTTTGCCCATACTCATGACTCCACGCTATCACATTGCACTGCTCTGGACACTGCTGGCGGCACCCGCGCTCGCGCAACCGAGTTCCAAGGTCCTTGTCGTTGAAGCGGAGCTGCGTGAACTCCCCTCCACCATCCGCCTGGTCGGCACCGTGCGTCCGGCACGCAAGAGCATCATCGGCAGCGAGGTCGCTGGCGTATTGGCTATCGTCCCCGTCCGGGAAGGCGACTTTGTCGAACAGGGCCAGGTACTGTGCCAACTCGACGAGAACATGCCGCGGCTCGATGTCGATGCAGCGCGTGGCGAACTCGAAAGTCTAATCGCCCGCCTGGATATCGCCAAGGCGGAACTGGGACGCTGGACCAAGGAACGTGAACGTGTCGCGGGATTGCAGCAGGGCGGCCGCGCGCAAGCCAAGGAGTTGTACGACACCGAAGCGGACTACCTGGGAGCAGAGGCGCGCGTCCGGGAGGCCGAGCACAAGATCCAGGCCCAGCAGGCCATCCTGGGCCGTGCGGAGACCAACTTGCGCAAAGCGACGATCGTGGCACCTTTCAACGGCTACATCAGCCGGCTCCTGACCGAGGTTGGCCAGTGGTTGCCCCTCGGTGGAGATGTCGTGGAGCTGATTGATCTGGATACCGTTCTGGTGCGGGTCGACGCCCCCGAAAGTGCGATTCCGTACCTCCACGTCGGCGACCCCGCTCCCGTGCTACTCGATGCCGTTCACACCCTGTTCACAGGCCACATTCGCCACATCATCCCGCAGGGAAATGAACTGGCGCGCACCTTCCCGGTTGATATCGAGATTCACAATACGGCACATCAACTGCGCGCTGGAATGTTCGGCCGTGCAACAGTCCGCAACGGGCCGATCGAGCCCACGGTCGCCGTGCTGAAGGACGCCGTCGTCATCAAACATGGCACGGCAAACGTGTGGAGAGTCGAGGAATCGCAACGCGGCGCGATGGCCACGCCGACCGCAGTTACGCTCGGCGCGGAATTCGACGAATGGATCGCCATCACATCCGGAAATGTTGAACCCGGCATGCTTGTAGCCGTTCGGGGCAACGAAGCCCTCATGCCTTTTCCGTCGCCGGTGATCGTCGTCGACGAGCCGACACTTCTCGGCGATACGCCCGCCGTGCAGCCCGAGCCCCCAAACGATCCCGGCGCGCGAATCGAACGGCCCGAGCAGCGCCGGCGCAGATAGCACGACAGCATGGGCATCATTCGTTTCGCCATCGATAATCCCGTCAAGGTCGCCGTGGGCGTGATTCTGCTCATGCTCTTCGGCACCCTGAGCACGACGCGCATCCCCATTCAGTTGACGCCCAACATCGACGAACCCAAAGTCACCGTCGAAACACGGTGGTTTGGAGCCAGCCCGCAGGAAATCGAGCGCGAGATCATCGAGCGCCAAGAGGAAAAGCTCAAGGGTGTCAGCGAACTCAAGAAAATGACCTCGACATCTGTCGAAGGCAAAGGCAGTGTGGTGCTCGAGTTTCACGTGGGCACCGACAAAGACGCCGCCCTGCGGGATGTCTCGGATAAGCTCCGCCAGGTCACTGATTATCCACGTGACGTTGACGAGCCCACAATCCAGGCAGCAGACTCGTCGATCAACTCACCCATCGCGTGGCTGATCTTTCACGTCCCTGATGACATCGACCCGGCCACGCTCAAAGACTTCGCCGAAGATCATGTCAAGCCCATACTCGAAAGGGCACGCGGAGTTGCAGGTGTCGATGTCTATGGCGGTCGTGAGCGTGAAATCCAAATTCGAATCGATGCCGAACGAATGGCTGCCCTGGGCGTGACCTACGGCGAACTCTCCGTCGCTATCGCGCGCCAGAACACGAATATTTCGGCAGGCACCATCACCAGCGGTAAACGCGACTACACCTGGCGAACCATTGGACAGTTCGACAGCCTCGATGATGTCAGTAACACGGTCGTGGCCTATCGAGCTGGCGGACCGATTTATGTTCGCGACATCGGCCGTGTCGTCACGACACACAAGAAGCAATACTCGTTCGTGCACTCGATGGGCGAAGCTGTTCTGGCCATGCCCGTGCGCGCGAGACGGGCAGCAACGTCATGTCGGTCATGGCCAACCTGAAGACCCAAATCGCCGTGGTCAACGAGGATGTTCTCCGTCCGCTTGGAGCGGGTTATGAATTGCATCAGATCTACGACGAAACGGTTTATATCGAAGCAGCCATTCGCCTGGGTTTGACGAACTTGATCTATGGCGGCCTGCTGGCCATCGCTGTTCTGTTGTTGTTTCTGCGCAGCACCTCGGCAACAGCGATTGTCAGCCTGTGTATCCCGATTTCGGTTGTCGCGTCCTTTCTCGTGATCACCCTGCTCGATCGTACGCTCAACGTCATCATGCTCGCAGGCATGGCGTTCGCGGTCGGAATGGTCGTGGACAATTCAATCGTCGTGCTCGAAAACATCTTCCGTCATCGCCAGATGGGTAAGTCTCGGCCGGTTGCCGCCCTGGACGGCGCGGTCGAAGTGTGGGGCGCAGTACTGGCCAGTACCTTGACCACAATGGCCGTGTTTCTGCCGGTTATTTTTCTCGAGGAGGAGGCGGGCCAACTGTTCCGTGATATTGCGATCGCGATCTCGTCGGCGGTCGCACTGTCGCTCATCGTGGCAATGACGGTGATTCCAACTGTCTCCGCCAAACTCCTCGGCCGTGGCCAACTCCACGGCGTGTCACCTGGACACAATCTCTTTACTCGCGCCATCGCAAGTGCGGTGCACTGGATCAACGGCAGTATCGTGCTGCGCCTGGCGGTGTGCGTGGTCCTCATCGGTGGCTCCCTGGCAGGTAGCTACGCGCTGCTCGCACCGACGGACTACCTGCCCAACGGCAATCGCAATTTGGTTTTCGGCTTTCTCATTACCCCGCCGGGATACAGCTTGAGCGAATTCGACCGCATGGGTGCTCTGTTGGAAGAAACCATCGAACCCTATTGGGACCCCGTTTTCGAAACACCTGATTCCCCCGAGGCCCGTGCCAGGCGCCGGATGCTCGACGACGCGTGGAACAACACTGTGGTCGAACGGCTTCGCGCGGACAAGGAGCGTGCCGCAGGCAAGTTGCACCAACTGCTGGGCCGTGATCTGCCCGGCCCTGAGCTGAAAACTGCGCAGGATACCCTGGAACAAGCCGACCACAGGCTGCATGCGAACAGCATGCCGCCGCCGCCGATCGCCAACTTTTTCTTCGTGGCCTTCGAAGGACAATCGTTCATGGGTGCCACCAGCCAGGAGCCAGAGATCGTGCGCCCACTGGTCAACCTTTTCGGATTCGCGGCTGAACGCCTGCCCGGCGTTATTCCGTTCTTCTTTCAGGAGTCGCTGTTCCAGCGCTTTGAAGGCAGTGGCAACAGCATTCAGTTGGAGGTCCGCGGGACTGATCTCGCCGAGGTCACCGCCGCAGGCGAACAACTGCAAATCGCCATCATGCAACGCCTCGAACAGTTCGCCCGCCCGAACCCGATGAATTTTGCCCTCGGGCGCCCTGAGGTCCGCATTGAACCTGATCGTGTCCGCGCCGCCGAGGTCGGCATGGGTGTGCAGGAAGTCGGCATGATCGTCGGAGCATGCATCAACGGTTCACTTGTTCCGGGCGGCTATCGCGATCGCGGTGAAGAAATCGACATGACCATCCGCGTCGACGGCCTCGATGGCGCGTCCCCCGAACAGGTCATGCAGACATCGGTGTACACGCCGACAGGACGCGTCGTCCCTCTTGGCTCGATCGTCAATACCACCAAGACGACTGCCGCACAGCAAATCAACCATATCGAGGAAATGCCGTCGGTGACCCTGACTATCGAACCGGGTGATATGGCACTCGAGACAGCCACGCGTATCCTCGAAGAAGAAATCATCGCGCCCCTTCGCGCCGCTGGCCGCATACCCAACTCGGTCATCACTGCCGCCGCCGGAAACGCCGACAAATTGTTTCAAACTCGGTCTGCACTGTTCGGCCAATGGACTCCCGACCTGGGCGACAGCCTCATTAGTGTCTCAACGAGCAGGGGTGGCCTGGCGATCCTTATCACCTATCTCCTCATGGCTGCTCTGTTCGAGTCATTTTTCTATCCATTCGTTATTTTGCTGTCAGTGATCCCGGCAACCGTCGGCGGGTTCGCCGGATTGAAACTCGCACACTACATCAGTCTCGGAAACCCCGCTCAGGCCACGCAAAAACTCGATGTCCTGACCATGCTGGGCTTCGTCATACTTATTGGCATCGTGGTCAACAACGCCATCCTCATTGTTCACCAGGCGCTCAATTACATGCGCGGGCAGCACACCGATGGTGCCGTCGAGAGCGAGTGCCCTCAATGTCACGCCCCACAGACAGTGCGCGATGACAGCGGCGGGATCGTGCGTTGTGGTCAATGTGGTGCCATGTGGCACGATGAATTGCTTGACGGCATGGCCCCGCGCGAAGCCATAACGGCCTCCGTCCGCTCGCGTATCCGCCCCATATTCATGACGGCCATGACGAGCGTGTGCGGTATGCTTCCGTTGGTCCTCATGCCGGGTGCCGGCAGTGAGTTGTATCGGGGTTTGGGTTCGGTTGTCGTGGGCGGCCTGTTGGTATCAACAGTATTTACGTTATTTCTCGTTCCGGCGATGTTCTCTTTGTTCGTTGGAATGCGTCAGATCGTGCGGCCCACTGCGGCAGCAACTGCAGCCAGTTCCCCCATCAATGATTGAAACTGCGGGATGTCCAACGACTGATCACCATCGGTCATCGCTCGCCGGGGATCGTCGTGCACTTCGATCAACAGCCCGTCCGCGCCGCAGGCCACCGCGGCGCGGCTCATTGGCGCGACCAGATCGCTCACCCCGGTTCCCTGGGACGGATCGACGATAATGGGCATGGTCGAGCGCAACTTGACGGCCGGTACGATGCTCAGGGCCAGAGTATTGCGGACGTATTTCTCGAATGTCCGGATCCCGCGCTCACAGAGGACAACGTTCTCGTTGCCTTCCTGCACAATGTATTCTGCGGCGTGCAGCAACTCCTCCAGCGAAGCACTCCAGCCACGCTTGAGCAATACCGTACGACCACTGCGACCCGCGGCCGACAGCAGATTAAAATTGTGCATGTTGCGTGTGCCCACCTGCAGGACGTCGGCGTAGCGCGCCACCATTTCCACCTGCCCCGGCTCCATGACCTCGGTCACGATCGGCAGCCCGGTGTGGTCACGGGCTTCTGCCAGCCACTCGAGGCCTTTCTCGCCCAACCCCTGGAAACTATATGGATTGGTTCGTGGCTTGAACGCCCCGCCACGCAAACCGACGGCACCGGCCTCCTTGGCTGCGGACGCGATCTCGAGCAACTGAGTGCGCCCCTCCACACTGCATGGCCCAGCGATAACACATACCGCGGGTCCCCCGATGCATGCCGCGTCACCCAATGGAACCTTGCGCACGACCGTTGGGCGTTCAACGACGCGCGGGGACGGACCGCAGGTCGGAATGAGCATGTCCACCGCAACCAGGGCCTCGAGCGCCGCACAGTCCAAACCCGTGGCATCCCCGAGAATCTCGACAAGGGTACGGTCGGCACTGTGGATCAACCTGTGGTCCAAGCCCTGGTCGCGCAGCGCGGCCACGACTGGATCGAGCTCTGAGATACCGGGCTTGATGACAACAATCATGACGTCGATGGTTCCCGGTTCAGGCGTCCGCAAGCTCGGGAGCGACAATGCGATCCATGCCACCCATATATGGCTGCAGGGCCTTGGGGATGACCACGCTCCCGTCTGATTGCTGGTTCAACTCGAGCAGCGGAATCATGATGCGTGGCATGGCCACCATGGTGTTGTTCAGGGTGTGGCAGAAGTGCATTTTCTTATCACCGGTCCGGTAGCGCATGTGCAGTCGCCGGGCCTGGAATTCGTAGAACCGCGAAGCGCTGTGCGTCTCGCCGTAACTCTTGCGCGAGGGCATCCAGCCCTCGATATCGAACTTCTGGACCTGACCCATGCCGAGATCACCGGTACATACGTTGATGACGCGATAGGGAATCTCCAGGCGGGCCATGAGATCCTCGGCATTCTGTTGGATCTCTTGATGAAACTTCTTTGACTGTTCGATATCGTTGTGGCAGAGAATGACTTGTTCCACCTTGTCGAAGAGATGCACACGGTACAAGCCATGCGTGTCCTTGCCCGCCGCCCCCGCTTCACGACGGAAACACGTACTGACGGCAAAGTAACGCTTCGGCAGATCGGACTCACTCAAGATCTCACCCGCATGCAGGGCCGTCAGAGACACTTCTGCAGTGCCCACGAGACTCAAGCCGTCCCGTTCACACAAGTAGGCTTGATCGCGACCCGTCGGGAAGTATCCGGTACCGTACATGGCTTCTTCTTTGACCAAAACGGGCACCTGAACCTGTTGGTAACCACGCTCGATGAGCATGTCGCACGCCATGCGCAGGACGCCGTGATAGAGCCTTGCACCGGCGCCCTTGAGTATGTAGTTACGTGACCCCGCCAGACGCACCCCGCGCTCGAGATCGATGATGTCGAGGTCTGCACCCAACGCAACGTGATCCTTGATCTCGAAATCGAACTCGGGCACCTCGCCGTACCGCCGCAGTTCGACGCCCTCCGTCTCGTCTTTTCCGTAGGGCACCTCCGGGTCGGCAGGCTGCGGAATGCGGTCCATGAGCTCTTGGTACTGCTGGAGGACATCCTGCTGCTCCTGTTCCAGCGTCTTGCTGTGAGCCTTGACTCCGGCCAGCTCCTCCTGGAGACGTTGGGCTGCTTCGTCAGCCTCCTTGCGCTCGATGCCCTGTTTCTCGATCCATTTGGGATTTCGGTACAGGCCGACCTGCGAGCCCTTTTCGTTCGATTGCTGCCGCAGCTGATCCAGCTCCTGCTGGATTTGCCGGCGGCGCTCATCTACCGCCAGCAGGCCATCGACATCGCACGTGATGTGCTTGTCGGTGGCCCCCTTCTTGACGTGTTCCGTGTTCTCTCTGATGTACTTAATGTCCAGCATGGCAGTAGGATAGAAACCGCCCCGAATGCGTCAAGCGATCACGGGGCAAAGAGTTTAGTATCAGCCTGGATCCCCCGGTCAGCCACGCCCGCACGAAAGTAACGGCTGGACGATTAGAGTCTGCTAATTCGAGGGGGGTTCAAGTCTTACGGCGACTCAAGCTTGATGCGCCCAATGTAGTTTCTACAATGGGGAGAGTCATTCCAAATTGGGCTCCGATCCAGGCCCATGCCTCTGAAAAGAGCGAGGAACAACAGTCCAGCCGTGCGGTACGCTGTATGTCCGGATCCGTGATCCGGTAGCATGCTGGCTGGATCGTTATTTTGCCAATGGCCCGCTTGCGAGGGATGTAAGCGATGAGCACGACACCTGCGACCTCAGAACCCGATGACCTCGTCCCGAGCCTCGACGATAACGGGTCGATCGAAGACGAATCGGACCGCCCAGGCCACAAGAAACGCCGCAACAAGATCGACAAATTCTTCAAGGCGTCCGTCAAGATGGAAGCCTCGGACATCCACTTCAAAGCGGGCTCTCCGCCACGTTTTCGAGTCCGCGGAAAACTTCGTGTGGCGAAGGCTGAGCCGTTGAGCGATGAACAGATCCGCGAGATGGTCTTTGAGGTGCTCAACGAAGAACAAATCGAACGCTACAAGGATCGCGGATCGGAAGATTTTGCGTACGCGTTGACCGAGGACGATCGCTTCCGCGTCAACGCCTTCCAGCAACGCGGCAAGATCTCAGTCGCCGCCCGCCGGATCAGTAAGGACATTCTCGGTTACGACCAGCTGCACCTGCCACCGTCTATCGGTCGATTGGCGGAACTACACCAGGGTCTTATTCTGCTCGCGGGCATTACGGGTAGTGGTAAGAGCACGACGATCGCGGCGATGATCGAACAGATCAACCGCACACGTCAGTGCCATATCGTAACCCTCGAAGATCCGATCGAATACTTGTTCAAAGACAAGAAGGCTTTTGTCAATCAGCGCGAAATCGGTATCGACTGCAAGACCTTTGCGGATGGCTTGCGCTATCTCATGCGTGAAGATCCGGACGTCGTGCTGATCGGCGAGATGCGTGACGCCGAAACGTTCTCTGCTGCTATTCAGGCAGCGGAATCGGGCCACCTTGCATTCGCAACCGTGCACGCCTCGGGCGCGGCCCAGACGATCACGCGTATTCTTGAACTGTTCCCCGAAGAGGGGCGCGATCTCATACGCACGTCTCTGGCATTCAACCTCAAGGGTGTCATTTGCCAGAAACTGCTACCCACCATTCGCGACGACATGCCACGTGTGCCGTGTGTCGAGATCATGATCTCCAGCCCATCGATCATCAAAATGATGGAAGATGGACGGGACAACGACATCCTCAACGTCATCAAGAACTCCTACAATGAAGGCATGGTCGATTTCACCGAATACCTGTTTCGTCTGGTCGAGGATGAAATCATCTCGCCACAAGTGGCCTACGAAGCTTCACCGAACCCGGACGAGCTGAAAATGAAGCTCAAGGGCATCGAGGTCAGTAGTGGCGGCCTTACTGGATAGTCTGGACCCGGAGTACCATGGCTTCTACCGTTCTTCTTGCAACTAGCTACGCCAGTATCTTCAAGGTGTGCTTCGTGCTCGGCTCGTTTGTACTGTGGTGCCTCTGCATCCAGTGGGTCGATTGCGACGCCGAACGAGTCAAGACCGTTCGCGAGCGCTGGAACATCATGTGCTTGACGGCCGGAATGGTCGCCATCGCCTGCTGGCTGGTGTTTCCTCTCAATTCGTTGGCGCTGTTTTTCCTTGGGTGGGGCATCTACGTCGTGATCGCCAGTAGCGCGATCTTGTGGTATGTCGCCCATCGCAACAAGCGCGTCGGCGAGAAGCACAAGGTACTGACCTCCCAACACTTCAAACGCCTGCTGAGCGCGGGCCGCGACAAGAAGGATCGCACCGAACGCGAGTATCGCGTGCGCCTGTTCGACCACGAAAACAAGACCGTCGCGCAACCTGAGGAACCCGAGGAAGCTGAACAGTTCAACGTCACTCAGGATTTGCTGCACGATGCCCTGTGGCGCCGCGCCACCGAAATCGAATTGTCCGCCGTCGGCGGTGAAAGCAAACTGATCTACTGCATTGACGGTGTCTTGACCGAGCGAAAGGACCTGGTTGATCCAGATCAGGCGGCCGGAACAATCGACTACCTCAAGCGTACCGCCGGTCTTGACGCGGAACAGAAACGTCGACCGCAGCGCGGATCGATCCGGGCGGGCGCGCTGGCCGGATCGGAGCCCGCACAAATCGAAGTGCATTGCTCCGGATCCCGAGCAGGCGAGCGCATGCAACTGCGCATGGTCGGGAACAATACTGAGCTCGCGCTCAACGAACTGGGCCTGCATGCCCAACGCCTCGAGAAACTACAGGCAGTCCTGCAAGAGGAGAGCGGCCTGGTCATCGTATGTGGTCCGCCGCGCAACGGAATCACGACGACCCTGTACAGTATCGTGCGAGCGCACGACGCTTACATCCAGAATATTCACTCGCTCGAGAAGCAACCGCTCTTCGAGGTCGACAACATCACCCAACACCAGTTCGATTCGACGAACAACGAGGTCTCTTATGGTCGGCGTTTGCAGTCGGTCTTGCGGCGCGAGCCGGACGTGGTGCTGGTTGGAGAAATGGATGACGAAGAAACTGCTCAGGTATGCATCAAGTCGGCAGCCGAAGGCAAGAAAATCTACGCCGGAATGACCTCTCGTGACGCCCTCGATGCCCTTGATAATTTCGTCACACTCGCGGGCAGCCGCAAGGCAGTTGCTCGCGTGCTCAAGGCGGTCGTGAGCCAGCAATTGGTCCGCACGCTATGTCCGACGTGTAAAGAAGCCTACAAGCCTGACGAAAAACTGCTCAAGAAAGCCAATCTGCCAGTACACAAGATTGAGCACTTCTACCGGCCGCCAACCGAAGTTCAATACGACAAACACGGTCGCGAAATCATCTGTCCAAATTGCCAGGGAACGGGATACAAAGGCCGGACGGGCATCTTCGAAATACTGATTATCGACGACGCGGTGGCAGGCCTTATTGAATCCGGAGCCGCGCTCTCGCAAGTCAAGGCGCAGGCGCGCAAGAACAAGATGTACTACCTCCAGGAAGAAGGGCTGCTCAAGACCATGGATGGCGTGACCAGCATCAACGAAATTCTGCGTGCTCAACGCTCCAGTAACACCCGGCGATAACAGAGGCTCATCCTCATGTCCTGGCTTTCCCTCTTTATCTTTCTCGTAATGCTCGGCATCATTTTCTTCCAAACGATTCACGGCCTGTTCAGTGCATTGATCATGGCCACGCTGTGTGTCGTATGTGGAACTCTGGCGCTGGGCCTTCACGAAGTCCTGGCCAATGATCTACTCTATGGTTTGCTCGGGGACTACTCCTACGCCATCTCCATGGCTGCCCTCTTCGTTGTTCCGCTCATTGCCTTCCGGGTGCTCCTCGATAAGATCATTCCGCGCAGCACGCTCCTGCCGTCTTTGCTCGACCGGGGTGGCGCGACGGTTCTTGGAATCATCACCGGCATGGTCACGGCCGGCGTGCTGGCCATCAGCATCCAGATGTTGCCGTGGGGTGGAACGATCATGGGTTTCGATCGTATCGACGCCGATGGCGACGTGCATGCCATGTGGCTGGGACCGGACGAATTCACCGTCAATCTGTGTGGGGGGCTTGCCGGGTCGACGCTTGGTAACGGTCCGAGTTTCTTCGCCGACCATCCTGACTTTTTGACTGAGTTGTACTGGTTCCGCAACGCCGAAACTTCCGGCTCGAACATCAGCGTGCCCGAGGGCAGCGTCAGTTTCGAGAAGAAGCTCGGTTACACTCCGGCGATGGTCAAAGCCGAGTCCAGTGGCAGTGGCCGCCGGAACTCCGGACTGAAGGTCGATCCGCTCGATGGGCCGGCCGCAGGCCACAAGTGGATGGTTGTAGGCATCAAAGTCAGTGCCGATGGCAAGGACTCGGATGGCAAGTACCGCGCATCTGCGACACAGGCGCGTGTGGTAGGAACAACCGGTGATGACGAGACAGTGCAGTACACACTGTGTGGGTTCGGCAGCAACCAGGAAAACGTCTTCGTCAGCTCCGAGGGCTGGCCGTCGTGGGGTAACACCACCGGGAGATTCGACCTGGTCTTCGAGGTCCCGGACAACTTCAAGCCTCTGTTCGTCGAATACAAGCGTTCCGGCCGGGTGGATCTGCCTGCAACCACCGGCGAACTGCCGGTGTTCGCCCCGGGAGCGACGAGTGTGTCCAGTACAGTTCAAACCAGCGCCCCGCCGCGTAACAACAGGGGTAGCAGCGGCGGCGGGGCCACTTCGCCGGTGCGTCCATCCAAGCAGCCATCGCACTTCGGCGACGATATGCCTATTCTCGTCAAACGTTACACTGGCAATGCGGATGTCGGCTCGGGTGGCCTGCAGGGTGGGCACGTCGTGCTCAAGGTCGACTTGCAGGACCCCGGCAGCAACGCCAATGCCGACCCGGAACAAACGCAGTTCGAGTCGTTTGCGGTTCCCAGCGGCATGCGTCTTCTGCAACTCGATGTTGAAGCCGTGCACGCCAACACGGAATTGGCCGGCGCGATGAATTTGACCCGAAGGGTTTTGCAGCAATACCGTGTTATCGATGATAGCGGCCAGGACTATTGGCCTGCCGGGTGTATCGCGGAGTGCGATTCCCAGGGCGACCGCCTCATGGAAGTGCAGTATTCCCCGGACGAGGCCGAGCTTGGGCGCGCGTTGAAACGGTTCAAGAAAATCAAGTACGACGAGCTGAAGGGGGATTACCGTTTCGTACTGCTGTTCATCGTACCCCCCAACAAACACATCACGAAATTCGATGTGGGTCGCAGGGAAATCGACATCTCTGATCAGAACTTGCAGTCATGAGCCCGCTGTGCTGTGGGTGCAACGTGTCGCCTGCTTTCTCGTTTACGCCGAGATGGCTCCTTCCTAGTCCGTTTGACCGAACAACACGAGCAGGGCACCGGTCGCAATGACCGTTCCGACGATCGCACTGATCGTCGCCGCACGGTGGACACCATAGTGCCGCACGAGTGGTCGCCATAGCACGAAATTCGGATAGCGCGTGATCAGCCATCCACTCATTACCGCCTGCATCACGCCACCGATACCTCGAATTCCCACGAACACCTTGAGCCACATGACGCCATCCCTTCGGCATCAAGGTTAGCACATTGTGCACGGAAAACGATGGTAAAGCACACGCCAGTTTATAGGCTGGCGGGCTCCGAACCGGGCAACATTTCCCTGGACGTGAACGGTTCACCACACTCGGGACAGACGTCGCCACTACACCCAATCAACTCATAGGCACATGCCGGACAACGTGTCCCGTCCAGTACCCGAAGCGGTCCGCGAGCACGGCGTGATACGACCCAGCTCACGGCGATGAGCGTGGTACCCACGGCACCTCCGACTACGCACGTCATGACCAGGTCGGCGTATGCCAACTGACGCCAACTGAATCGACCGCAGGCCAGCCCCCACCACAGCGCATTGCTCGGCGCGATGGATGCGGCCAAGAGCACACCGTAGGACCCGCCCAACAACATGCTGTGAGTGCCGTACCGCAGACGGTCATGCCAGATCAACTGCGTGACGGCTGGAAGGCCCCACAGGACGGCAACAACGGTCACGCCGGCCGGCCAGCGCCAGGCACCGTCTAGTGGCATGACAATGAATCGGGCAATTCCGGTCCCCACAATGCCGGCCGCCAAGCCAAGCAACGCACCACAGACGGCCACCCGCCACACAGGCCACAGCTGACGCTTGTGCACGTGCTGGCGGCGGCGACTCATCGCGTCACCTCAGCTGGTAACGGGCAGCGGAATGGAACCGTCTTTGCGCGGCAGTGGATCAGGTGGGCGAATATTGACCTCGCCTGTGCGCAGTCGGGCTTCACCCTTTTCGACTCGTGCGGCGAATTGAACACACTCGTCATACAACGCCGACAGGATTTCGGTTTCAGAAACCGTGCGGGTTTGTTCACCCTGCACGTAGATAATACCCTTGCCTCGGCCGGCGAAGACCGCGACATCGGCGCCCTCGGCCTCACCCGGCCCGTTGACCACGCAGCCCATCACGGCCACTTTCACCGGTACGGTGATGCTCGACAGCTTGCGCCGGACCTCGCCGACGAGTTTGATCAGGTCAATCTCGATGCGGCCGCATGTCGGACAGGCAATCAATTCTGGCTCACTGCGTTTGCGCAGGTTGAGCGTGCACAGCATTTCCTTGGCGTCTTCGACCTCGCGGACCGAATCACCAGCATATGAAATACGTACGGTGTCGCCGATCCCTTCGGCCAGCAGGGTTCCCAGCGCGACGACCGATCGAATGCAGCCGGTCTCAGGCGTTCCCGCGTGAGTCACACCGAGATGTAGAGGATAGTCAAACCGCTCACTAACTGCCCGATAGGCATCGATGACAATGATTGGATCGATGCTCTTGGCACTCAGGACTACGTCGTGAAAATCGCGAGCCTCGAAAATCCGCATGTACTCTTCGAGCTTGCGTACCATGATGCGGATCAGTTCGCCGTGATAGTCTGACCTCAATGACGCCTGTTCGTTGGCTCGTGCACCTTTGTCCTTGCGCTCGATGATGCCGCCCTCGTTGGCACCCACGCGAATCGGGATGCCCCGCTCCTTGCACGCGTCAATAACCCGGTTCACCTGATCACGATCCTGAATATTGCCCGGGTTCAGGCGAATTTTGTGCACACCGGCCTCGATAGACTCGAGGGCCCGCTGAAAGTGAAAGTGAACGTCGGCAACGATTGGGCACGCCACCTGATCGAGGATCGATGGCAGGGCTTCGGTGTCGCGTTTGTCCGGAACGGCGACGCGGACGACGTCACAGCCAGCCCGCACCAGGCCCTGGATCTCAGCGACCGTCGCATCGATATCGTAGGTGTACCCCGTGGTCATCGACTGCACGACGACCGGCGCATCGCCACCGATGAGAATGCCGCCTACATTGACTTGTCTCGTTTTTCGTCGTGGAGTCATAATGCGCCATTCTAGTTGATAAGAAGCTGTGTTCGCACCCCTCGCTCAATCTACTGCAGCCGACAGCGCCCGGTAAAGATCCAGCCACTGCGACACGTCAACGGCCTCGGCCCGCGCCCGGGCATCGATTCCGGCGGTGGCCAGGGCGACCGTAGCCTGATCGCCGGACCACTTCTGACGTAAATTGTAATGCAGCGTCTTACGGCGATGGCCAAAGCCCTGACGGACAAGAGAAACAAACTCGTTCAGACTGCCATCATCGCCCAGGTGTGTGAAATCGAGATCGACCCGAACGACAGCGGACTCGATCTGCGGTGGCGGCCAGAACGCCTGGCGCGGCAGAGCCAGTACTCGCCTGACTGTCCCGCACGCCTGGAGAGCCACACTGATCGGCCCGTAGTCCTTACCGCCAGTGGCCGCCATGCGATCGCACACCTCGCGCTGGACGGCCACGCAGTAGCGCTTGAAGCGGATACCACAGGTCAGGAGATTGGCCATCAGCGGCGTGGCGATGTTGTACGGCAGGTTGGCTACCAGCAATGGCCGCTGATCGGGTTGGAGCACGCTACGCAGAGTATCGAGGACTCCCGGTGCGATCACTGACTTACTGGACAGAATGTCAGCGTGGACGAGCGTCATCTGGTCCACGCCATCGAACCGCTCCTGCAAGCAGCGGGCCAGGCCGGCGTCGATTTCGACACCCACGACATGCCTTGCCCGGGCGATCATCAGATCGGTCAGTCCACCGGTACCACACCCGACCTCGAGAACGACATCCTGGCTCGTGATCTCGGCTGCCTCGGGGATCTTGGCCATGAGATTCCCATCGATGAGAAAATTCTGGCCGAATCGTCGGCGCGGACGGATGCCCGCCGCATCGAGGAGAGCCTTGATCTCGGACTTGGTCTGGGCCATTGCGCCACCATAATCGCGAGCCGTCCGCGGGGAAAGGGTGTCCAGGGAAACCTCACTTACTCCTGCTTTGAAGGCACAGAATTATGAAATGCAGCACTTAGAATGCTCGAACCAGTTTATACTCGGTATGGACGTGCTCACGGGGTATACAGGAACTGCCCCAATTGCAGGATGAGGAGACGATCATGAAGTCCTGGGAAGTCCTCAAGGCCGCGGCGGATAATATCGGTGTCAAAGCGCTCGCGAGCAAACTGAAGCTGTCGCCCGCCATGGTCTACAAGTGGTGCCAGGAGTCACCACGCGAAGACCCGGAGGCCAGTGGGGCGCGCAATCCCCTCGACCGCCTCGCCGAGATCGTCACAGCAACGGAGGACAAAGCGGTCGTGGGCTGGTTGTGTCACGAGGCCAATGGGTTCTACGTCCGTAACCCCCAGCCTCATGGTGGTCACAACGAAACCGAGTTACTCAAGAGTACGCAACAACTCGTACAGGAGTTCAGTGAGTTACTCTCGACCGTCACGCGCAGCATCGAAGATGACGGCCAGATCGAATCCAAAGAGGCCGACCTCATTCGTCACAAATGGGAAATGCTCAAAAGTAACGCCGAGGGCTTCGTGCTCGCTTGTGAGAATGGTTGCTACGTTGACGAGGAGGCCGCGTAGAGTCGGGATGTGGGCACTCGAAAAGCAGGGTTCGAACACTCATGGACCAGGGCAAAGTTGACAAGAAAGCTGCCAAGGCCGAAGCCAAAGCAATCAAGAAAATGGCCAAGGCCGAATCGGACGTGGCCGCCGCCAAGCAAGTCGCCACACCAACGCCCGTCCCAAACGCCGCTGCGGAGCGTTCGGCGCAGGCCGCCGAGAAACAACTCACGATCAGGCGGTGGCAGTTGTGGGTGTCGATCGTAGGGGTCAGCGCCGCGTTGATTACCGCGGCCGTAGCGCTGCTCCGGTAGATGGCTATTGGTCATCGTTCCCGTCAGATGACTGGACGCCGATGGACGTCACCAAGCCGCCCAAGAAACTCCCTGCCGAACGCAGTCTCCGTAGATTCAGTTCGGGCGCTTGCCGCAATCCGTAATGGTATTGTTTGGCGAGCAACTGCTCGTCGAACTCCAGATTGGCCAACTGCAGCATGATCGTCCCATCGGCATGACCGAAGTGTTTGATGCGAACCCACTGAACGCCGTCTTCAATGCTATAGGCAATCTCGAGCTCAACATCTTTGATAATCTCACGGATGAACACCTGCAGACGGGGCCCCAGGCCTTCGATGACCTTTGATTTCACCAGGCGATCGTAAAAACCACTGGCCGTCAAAACGACCAAACCGTCTTGCCGCACCTCGGGTGTGGCATCCTGTGCATAGTCTTGCACAAAACGCAGCAGGCGATCCGTACCTATCCGATCGCGCAGCTTGAGTACGTCGCCAAGACCAAAATCAGGAATACCCCCGTCGCTCAAGCGGTCCTCGAGCATCCCGGCCATATCGAGATACAAACCGCGACGAGACAACTCCGACAGCACGCGCAAGCGCGGGTTGATGTCGAGAAAGGCCTCGGGCATTTCATTGACACGCACGTAACCCCACTCTTCGTTGGGCACCGCCGAAGCGACAATGTGAAAATCGACTTCGGGATGGTCGCCATTGATCGCATTGGCTTGCAGTTCGAGCTCGATGTACGCTCGGCAGCTGCTGGATGGCGTCAGCAAAAATCTGACCATCGAATGTGACACGCCGATCGGTGTGACGATAGTTCAGTCGCGAAAAATCGATATCGATATTGTCGAAGGTCAACAGCATCGAGCCGTTCATCGCCGCCCGCAAATCATCAAAGATCACCCGCGCAGACAGCGGACGCGCAGTCGCGTTCATGGTGATTACAACAGCCAATACAATGGCTGCGGCCAGCGCCCCTGAACCGGACAGAATCTTGAAAAACGTGCCGCCACGCCTGCTGCTCCGGCGCTGTTTCCAGCGCGCCTGCTGCAATGTGGACGGCTCAGGAACATCCATCAAAGGGGCAAAGCGCCGCAGTGCGTCATCCCATTGTCGGTCGTGATCATCAGTGTATTTGTCCGTCATTGTGGACTCTCCAAGCCCCGATCGGCGAGCACTTGCCTGAGTTTCTGGCGTGCACGATACATGCGCCCCTCGACTGCACGCTCTGAAATGCCCAGGAGTTCACCCATTTCTTGAAAACTGCGGTCTTGATGGTAGTGCATGACGATGAGTTCCTGATCGACGCTGGGCAATTCGGTCAATGCCAGAGTCAGCTGATCCACGACCTCGCGGCGTTGAAGCATTTCGTCGGGCAACTGTCCGGCATCGATGGTCGATGCCAGTTCTCCGGAAATCCGTGGATTCTCGAGCGCCACGTGCTGCGGTCGACGGCTCACCCGTCGCCAGTGGTCGTTCAATAGATTCTTCGCTACGCGCCGCAGCCAGAATTCCAATTCGTCGGCCGGTATCGCCACCGGTGCCTTGCACGCCTGCAACCACAATTGCTGCATCAGATCATCCGCCAACGCGCCGTGGCCAACCCGCATGGCAAAAAAGCGATACAGCGAAGTGCTGCACTGATCAAAGACCGACTCGACGCGTGTACGTCGGACAACCGCCGCGTCGTCCGCCTCAGCAGACACGGGGACGACCATCGAGCAGGTTGACGACGACATCGCGGTCCTCTGATTGCTAGGTTCCGGTTCTGTGTTCATTAAACGCCTTATACCCCTCCCGACCCATGCGCGGGATTTACAAACTCCCACGAATGTTCTCACACCCTCCCCCAATGCGCCCCAACAACATCCACGACAAAAAGGGGTCAGGAGCCCTTTTGCACCATAACCGTTTACTGCCCTGGGCTTTACGACATGAGCCGCTTCCAGCTATGCCGTCTTCCGGACAAGGCAATTGGCCCCAAAGAGGTTGCATCCGGAAACGGGGTCAGGAGCCCTTTTCCATGGAACAATCGTTCTCGCGCGGTTCTGTCGGGCTCCCGCGTGGTGGCCCCGGCGCGTAAGATACCGGCATGGCTGCAGATAAGCTGAACGTCTACGAATCACCACTGGTCACCCGCAATGCGACGCGGCACATGGCCGAACTCTTTGGGGCGCAAAAGCGAATTCTGACCTGGCGGCGTCTGTGGATTGCTCTGGCCGAGACCCAGCGCGAACTTGGGCTCAAAATCACCGCGCGGCAGGTCGCTCAGATGAAACGCATGGCCCCCAACATCGACTTCAAGGCGGCGGCGCGCTACGAGAAAGACCTGCGCCACGACGTCATGGCGCATGTCCACGCATTCGGCGATGCCGCCCCGTTGGCCAGACCCATTATCCATCTTGGAGCAACCAGCGCCTTTGTTGTCGACAATTCCGATTTGATCATCCTGCGCGAAGCCATGTTCGCGATCCGTGATTGGCTGGTGACCGTGATTGACCACCTCGGGACATTCGCGGCGTACCACGCCGACCTTCCCACACTGGGCTTCACCCACTTCCAGCCCGCCCAATTGACCACTGTGGGTAAACGTGCAGCCCTGTGGTGCTACGACTTCGTCATGGATCTCGAGCGGCTCGAGTTCGAACTTGATCACCTCTATTTCCGGGGCGCTCGCGGTGCGACAGGTACGCAAGCCAGCTTTCTGGAACTGTTCGACGGCAACGCATCCGCTGCTCCGCAGACTGGAGCGTCTCGTGGCCGCAAGCTTGGAGTTCAAGAAGAGTTACCCGGTCGTGGGGCAAACCTGCTCGCGAAAGGTCGATGCCGCCGTCCTCCACGTTCTGGCCGGAATCGCCACCAGCGTGCACAAGTTCTCCAACGACATTCGTTTGTTGTCCAATCTACGTGAGATCGAAGAACCATTCGGCAGCAAACAGGTGGGTTCCAGCGCAATGGCCTACAAACGCAACCCCATGCGTTGCGAGAGAGCGACCGGGCTGGCACGCTTCGTCATGTCGCTGGCCTCATCGCCACTGTCGACCGCTGCCGAGCAGTGGTTCGAGCGGACCCTGGATGATTCTGCAAACAGCCGAGTGAGTGTTCCGGAGGCGTTCCTGGCCACGGATGGCATGTTGCGGATCATGGCCGATGTCGTTCCCCATCTGGCGGTCTACCCGCAGGTCATTGCGTCGCGCATCTCCGCGGAGCTCCCCTTCATGGCCACCGAGAACATACTCATGGCCGCAGTCAAGTCAGGTGGTGATCGCCAGGCGCTGCACGAACGAATTCGGCGTCATTCGCACGCGGCCACACGTCAGGTGAAACAACACGGACGAGCCAACGACCTGATGGACCGCCTTGCTGCTGACGAGGCGTTCGCGACGATTAGTTTGGAAAACGTCCTCAATCCGACCCAATATGTCGGGCTGGCACCGCGCCAGACCCGGGATTTCGTCCGCTTCGTGGTGGACCCCATCCGTCGGCGTTACCCGAGGTCGCTCGGGAAACGGGCCGACCTCACCGTTTAGGATCCCCGATGGACCGCAAAACCCTGCTGCAGCGCATTCGTGAGACCGCCTACCTCGAAGGGGATTTCACCCTCCGCTCAGGCAAGAAAAGCACCTACTATCTCGACAAGTACCGCTTCGAAACCCAGCCGGACATCCTGGCAGCCCTCGGGCGCGCCTTCACCCAACACGTCCAGTCGACCACCACGCGCATCGCCGGTGCAGAATTAGGCGGCGTGGCCCTGGCCGCGGCGACCTCGATGGCCAGCAGTCTGCCATTCATCATCGTCCGCAACGCAAGGAAGGACTACGGCACATCGAACGCCTTCGAGGGCCTTCTCAACGACAATGACCACATTCTGCTGGTCGAAGACATCGCCACGACCGGGGGTCAGGTCCTCGAGGCAGCCAAACTCCTCACAGAACGTGGCGCCCACGTCGAGCGGATCGTGGCCGTCATCGATCGCCTGGAGGGCGCCCGTGAGAACATCACGGCGGCCGGCTTCGACTTCCACGCCCTGTGCACCCGCGAGGATCTGGGCATCGCCGGGCAATAGCCACGGGCCCCGGGTTCTGCTAACATATTCCGCTCATGGCCAAAGCCAATGCCATCCAAGTTGAGGGAACAGTCGTCAAGGCCCTGCCCAATACGATGTTCCAGGTCGAATGCGCGATGCAGGACAACAAGCTCGAGGTCCTCGCGACCATATCGGGCAAGATGCGCAAGCATTTCGTCCGCATCCTCCCCGGCGATACCGTGCTGGTCGAACTGTCCCCCTACGACCTCAAGCGCGGGCGCATCATCTACCGCAATCGTTAAGCCCCCAGTGATCAATCCCTCATTGCCGCATGAAGGCCGGGCGCCTGTGTCGTCGCTGGACTGCGATGCCCTCGTCAGCGATGCTCCAGGTATTCCCTCCTCCTCTCGCCTCGTCCACAACGGCAATTGACCTTACCGCCACGCCCAACTGTGGATTCAAGGACTCATTCATCTATTTCGCTGAGTTCTACGCGTCGGCGTCGACTGTACTTCCGCCCCTCCTCAAAAAAAGCACCAAGAATTCGCGTTAGCGCCACATCCTCGCGCGACTAGTCAGACTGGAGACGGGGGCTCGCTGCCACCGTCCACATCCACTCACGGTCTGTAGCGAAACTTAATTTACGTCCTGGAGGCACAGCCCATGGTTCGCACACGTTCGCTCCCTCACTCCGCTGTTATGTTCAGTTTGGCAGTTCTCATGGCCGCATCGTGGGCGATCGCACAGGAGCGGTCCCCCACAAAGGCAACCAACGGAACAGTTAGGTCGACGGTAACGTTGTCGGCCCCCGAAGGAAAGATGGGGTTTCCGCGGCCGCACGAGGCTGATTCTGCACGCCGCCAGGCTCGAGGAAAGGGCGCCTGCAGCGATCCGGCACAGTGCCAGTTGCCCGACCAGGACGGACATGGCGCCGCGCAGATCATCGGGGCGACCAGCGATAGTAGTCCGGGGCTCGGACTCACAGTCGTCGACAACTTCACGGCGGCAGCCAGTGGAAGCGTCAACGCAGTTTGTTGGTGGGGATTCTATGTCGACTTCAGTGCGCCGGTAGGCTGCTCGATTGATCTGGATTGTGAGCAAAGCGGATGCCCGGTGGGCTCGACGTGCACAGCTGATGGCGGCACGGCTTGCGAAACCACCCCTGGGGTGCCGTGTGAAATAGGAGTTGGGGCATGTATGTCTCCACCCACTGGCAGTCCGTTCACCGTCACCTATTACGCTGACATTGGTGGCCTGCCAGACACGACGACTACGCTGGCAGGTCCTTTTGTGGTCACACCAACGACCGCAGGACCGACTGGAGCAGTGATCTCATCCACCATCGGCGACCTCGACGAATATGGTTACAGTGCGACCCATGCGGACGTCGCATTGACTGCGGGCACCTGCTACTGGATCGAAATCAAGAACGACACACCAATCGACACCTGTGCCTGGCTGTGGAGTACCGCACCTCCAGGCGATCAAGTGTCAGCCCAAACGATAGAAGGTGCCGCCTACACAGAATCGGATGTGCGCGACTACAACCTTTCCTGGTGTATCGACAACCCCATCTCTTCAGATGGCTGCAACCCGCCTCCACTCGGGGCCTGCTGTCATCTCGACAGCTTGACCTGCGACGACGGTGTGGCCTCCGAAGGCATTCCTATCGATGAGTGCGATATCCCTTACAGCGATGTGCTCAACGCGCCCATTCCTGACTACGACGGCGGACCCAGTGTTTCCAACTTCACGATCAACGTGCCTGACATTGGCGTCATCCAGAACATTCGTGTCGCCCTCGATCTTCAGCATACATGGATAGGCGACCTGCGCGTTGAGCTAACCAGCCCTCCCCCCGCACTGACGACTGTGGTGCTCATGGACCAGCTCGGTCGCGGACTATGCGACGGCAACGTGGTGGATGTTGTATTTGACGATTCTGGCTCTCAGTACTACGACCCCATCGACGACGCGTGTGCTCCGGTGATTCAGTCACCACCCGCGTTCGTCACGTCTGGGGAATGGCAAACGGGCAGCGGGTTGCTGGATTTCGAGGCCCACGATGCGGTGGGCGACTGGACCTTGACGGTCACCGATCTTGCCGGAGGTGATTCCGGTTTTGTATCGAGTTGGGGCATTGGCATCGATCTGGATCTGGACATTCCCGGATTCTACGTTGATCAGTCTTGTGACGACGTGCCTTGCGTCCCCCCTAGCGGGGCTTGTTGTGATGGCAATCAGTGTGACGATTTGCCGCAAGCTGACTGCCCGCCGGAGCAGTTCTTTGCCTCCGGCACCCTGTGTTCAGACTTGGACCCGCCTTGTAACACCGGTGCGTGTTGTCTCGGCGCCACCGGAGAGTGCCAGGATGCCTCCAGTCTCTTCCTCTGCGATGTCCAAGGGGGGGTTCTCACGATGAATACACTCTGCGAAGACCTCTCTCCTCCCTGCTTCGGGCCCGAGACTGGCGCGTGCTGCGTAGAGGCAACCGGCACGTGCACAGACAGTATTGACGGCCTGGCATGCTTTAACCTCGGCGGAACATTCACCGTCGGCGCCACATGCGGTGACATCACGTGCATTCATCCTCAAACTGAGGGCGCCTGCTGCCAATACAATGGGTCTTGCACAACATTTCCCTATTCCCTCTGCGAGAGTCTCGACGGCGAATTCACTCCCAATACGCCATGCAACGAGATCGAGTGTATCCCGGACCCGACCGGTGCGTGTTGCCTGACATCCGGAACCTGCTACGAAACGTTCGAAAGTAGCTGCACCGGCGTGTGGAGCGAGGGCCTGCCCTGCCCAGAACTCGACCCGTTGTGTGGTAGCGATATCTTTGGTGCATGCTGCGACACGTCAACCGGCATGTGCGGCGACAACGTCTGCGCTGCCGACTGCAATATGAGCGGCGGCACGTTCACCCCCGCTGTTCTGTGCTCGAACCTCAACCCGCCATGTGTCCCGCCCCCGACAGGCTTGTGCTGCGATGGTACGACCGGCACGTGCTCCGACGGCGTGATCGAAGACGACTGCCTGGCAATAGGCGGTGATTTCCTCGAAGGGCAACTGTGCGACGATTTGGACCCGCCGTGCTACACGGTCGTATCCGGGGCGTGCTGCGACACGGGCATTGGAATATGCATCGACGATCTGCTAGGCCTGACCTGCTACCTCAACGGCGACATCTTCACACCATTGACCACATGTGCCGATCTCAATCCTCAATGCTACGGCCCCGGCACCCCCGGCGCATGCTGTGATGACGGAACCGGCATTTGTACGGATGATGTCCTCGCCATCACGTGCGAGAGCAATGGTGGAACCTTTACACCGGAGACACTATGCGCCGATGTGACCACCTGCGTTGGGCCGCCCGGGGCATGCTGCGACCCGGCGACGGAGGACTGTACCGACGGTGCCACCCGGGATGCTTGTGAATCAGGCGGAGGGGTGTTTTTCGCCGGCCTGGCGTGCGGTGACCTGTTGCCGATGTGCACGCGTCAGCCCATCGAATGGCATGTCGACGATGACTGCCGCGATCCTGGTAACGGGACCGGCCAAGACCCGTTCTGCGCGATCCAGGAAGCCTTGGGCAACCCGGATCTTCTGGACGGCGATACGATCACCGTGCATCCGGGTACGTACAACGAATTGATCGACCTGGGCGGCCATGCCGTGACACTGCGCGGCGAGGACCCAA